>NZ_BAKX01000001.1 GCF_000614585.1 Porphyromonas gingivicanis JCM 15907 | reverse complement strand
CCCTAATAAGCGGGAAGTCATCCATCCATGGCATCTCGCTTATTAGGGCTTTTTAGGGGACGACTATGTAACAACTTCGCACTTGATACCGCAATCTACAAGAGATACTCCAAAGCTTAAATTTTGCCTTGCTCTATTTTCTCTGTAATTTTGCCACACATTAAAAACTAAATCAAGTACGAGTATATGAATTTATCTTTGGCTTATCGGTTTATATCGATTCTACTATTTATTTCGTTTCTGGGGAGCTGTAAGAAAAAAGAATCCCAGTTTTTACCTAGTTCTTCGGAAGAAGTATACATCCAAGTAGAGATCCCTATTCTTCAACAAACCATGCGAGAGAAAAGTATGGACGACCCTATGCGGAGCATTGAATCGCTTTCTATGCTTTTCTTCGATGGGAATTCTTCTGATAGTCAATTGGTAGAGATAAGAGAGATAAATGAGTTCATCAATACAAGCGAAGGTATTTGTGTGAAATTACCTCAAAAAGAGGAGTATTACCTCCTTTGTATTGCGAATGCCTCCAAAGAGGTAAAGCAACTTATACGAAAAGGATGCAAAGCAGAAGTCTTTCTTCACAAAGAGTTCCCCATATTAACTAGAAGAATGAGTAGAGAACCCTCTTCTGAGGAGCTTAAAGGGGCTATTATGATGACTAATGCAGAAGGGCTTGTTCCCATAAATGAAAGCAATTATTTTAAAAACGAAACAGAACAAAAAAAGAGTCGTCCTGTACGTCTAATATTAGAATCAATTGCTGCCCGAGTTTTATTGAATGCCTCTCTTCCACAAATAGAGAACAGTTCTCTAAAGATGCAAGAAGGGGTTCATCCAAGATATTTGATAACAGGTCTTTCCAAGGAAATTTATTGGCTACGTAAAATAAAACTTTCGCAATCGGATAAATCAGCTCCCCAACAGCATGAAGAAGAATATGCCTACTCCCCTGGATATGAATTGATTGCAAAGGAAACAGGAAAAGAGAAGTACCACGAATTAATAGAGAAATATCGTTCTTTTTACTCTACAGCTAATAATTTTTTGAAGTATTCAATAGAGGCAGACCCTTCTGTCGAACAGGATCTAAAGAAGTCTTCATTGTACTGTAAAGAGACAACTATCGACCCACAACATTACCTTACAGCATTTATTCCTCATATTATTGTTGCTTATCCAATATATCCTTCCGAGTTGAAAGTTAATCAAGGAAAAGGTTGGATTGCTTTTGAGGGAAAATATTTAACCGAAGAGGATTTTGTGAATTATGTTGCAGGGGTAAGAGCAAATACCAATCCTCCTCTCCCCGAGGGAATGCCAGAAGAGTTTGCAATAGCTGTTCGGAAAATAAAAGAAAATGAATTGCTCACTAAAATGGATCAACCTTTTTCGTTAGAAGGGATTGACTTTTATTGGAAATCTTTGAATTTCTATGCATGGCCATTGAGGCATTTTGATGATAGTAAAGCTCCTAAAAATGATTCTTTTGGTCGTTATGGTTTGGTGCGAAATAATCAGTATACAATCAGGGTGAAAAAACTCTCCTGGCTGGGTAGCAACATGTTTCCTAATCTAAAAGATAATTTTTCTCCTCTTTCAGAGTCGTCTTCTATCAATCTATCAATCGAAGTAAAGGAACTATCCAACCGAGAGCAAGAAGTCGAATATTGATTTGTCGAGGCAAGGAGACTTTGAAACTTTGATTTACTGAATATTACACAACTCTCACTCGAGTCCGTTACTTGTAAATAAGAGAAGTCTACGAATAGAGTAGGGTGGCATATCTTTCGTGTACAAATAGTAACTTTGCACAGAATTAACCTACTTGTTATTATGCAGGTAGGTCTTTGCTTTTTATTATACTACACAAACGTTCTATTATCCTGAACCATTTTTGAGTTGTAAGTGTTTGTAAATAGGAGGAAATAGAATAAAAAGTTGGAGTGCTTTTTATCGATATTCAGAAATAAGTGCTCTTTCAATAAACAGGAGATGAAACATAAAATGAGTGACAATAAAAATAACCTGTGGTCTAATTACTTTGACCTTTCGGCTAATATAACAGTACCTTTTCCACTCCCCTCGGTTATAGTCGATGAGTATGTGGAAAATACAAATATCCCTGATGCTCTGGAGCAAAGATTGCCATTGTTGCTTCTAAGAGACCGAGTTACCTTTCCGAAGGTTGCTCTTCCTATGGATTTTACCACTTCTGAGGAGAAAGCTTTGCTTAAAAGGGTACAGGACGATGGTGCTTATTTTGTAGCAGTTTACACCCCCTCTCATTTAGAGGGCTTTGAATTGACACAGTACTTAGAAGGTCGTGTAGCTGTACTTTGTCAAGTGGCAAGGGTTATTTCTGTAGAGGAAGATTTGTCTTCCGCTCTCGTTATAGGCGTGTTGCGTGTTGCTATCTCCAAGACGACAATGGATGGAATCTATCCAGAAGTTACAATTGTACCACGAGAAGAAAAGAAAGAGACACGACGCAAAGAGAAAGGAATTTCTGCAGAATTGGCTCTAAAAATTGCAGAGGTCAAAGAGCTTCTCGTAAAGAATCTATCCAGACGTTACGATCGTGTACCGAATGAGGTTTTTTCCTCTATCAAGGGTTGTGAAGATACTACTTATGTAACCAATTTTGCTGCGGTTTGCTGTGCCCTAAAAACTCCTTTACAACAAAAACTTTTGGAGATTAACACATTATCGGAAAGAGTTACCGAGGTATTGAGCTATCTATATCAAGAGCAAGAGCTAATTACAATGCGAGATGAGATACGTTCGCAGGCTCGTGAGGATATGGATAAGCAACAAAAAGAATACTTCCTGCAACAACAAATACGAGTAATGCAAGAGGAGCTTGGAGGTGGAGGAATGGAGCTACCCAGTGATGAACTACGAGAAAAGGCACTTGCAAAGCTATGGCCTCAATCGGTAGCAGAAACGTTCAATAAAGAGCTTAGACGTTTAGATAATCTGAACCCTCATAGCCCAGACTTTGCTGTACAATTCCAATATTTAGAAACTTTACTCGAATTGCCATGGGGTGTCTACTCTAAGGATAACTTCAGTCTTTCTCATGCCGAAAAGGTTTTAGATAAGGATCACTTTGGACTTGATAAAGTAAAAGAGCGTATCCTGGAGCACATGGCTGTTATACGTCTCCGACAAGATATGAAATCCCCTATACTCTGTTTGTGGGGGTCTCCAGGAGTAGGAAAAACTTCTTTGGGAAAAAGCATTGCTGATAGCTTAGGACGCAAATACATACGCATCTCCTTGGGAGGTTTGCACGACGAGGCTGAAATAAGAGTCACAGACGCACCTATATAGGGGCTATGCCTGGGCGTATTATTCAAGCTATCAAAAAGGCAGGAACATCTAATCCTGTAATTGTTCTTGATGAGATTGACAAGATAGATGCAAGTCACAAAGGAGACCCCTCTGCTGCCCTATTAGAGGTCTTAGACCCCGAGCAGAACAAAAGTTTCCATGACAATTATATAGACATAGACTATGACTTGAGCAACGTGATGTTTATTGCCACAGCCAATTCATTAAGTACAATCTCTCGACCTCTGCTAGATCGTATGGAACTTATCCCTGTGAGTGGATATATCACGGAAGAGAAGTTAGAAATTGCTCGCAAACACTTAGTACCCAAACAATCGAAAGAGCATGGTATAGACCAAAAAGATTATACTCTAAAAATACCTAAGGCTGTAATGGAGATTATCATTGAGTCTTATACCCGAGAGAGTGGAGTGCGTGGCTTAGAAAAGCAGATTGCTCGTATAATGCGAAAGTTTGCTCGTCGCATAGAGAATAGCTCTACTTATTCTCAAACTCTTAAGCCTTCTGACTTAAAGGACTTCTTAGGAGTACCCACTTATACCCGAGACCTCTATCAGGGTAATGACTACTACGGAGTCGTAACAGGTCTCGCTTGGACCAGTGTAGGGGGCGAAATACTCTTTATTGAATCTAGCCTACATAAAGGGAAAGATTGCCGACTTACGCTGACCGGTAACCTGGGCGATGTTATGAAAGAGTCTGCGACCATAGCCCTAAACTACATAAAAGCTCATGCTCAAGACTTAGGGATAGAACCCGAGCAATTAGCTGAACAAGACTTGCATTTGCACGTTCCAGAAGGAGCTATCCCTAAGGATGGACCTTCGGCTGGTATTACGATGCTTACCTCTTTTGTTTCTGCTTTTACCAAAAGAAAGGTAAAGCTGGGCATCGCTATGACGGGAGAGATTACGCTTAGAGGGCGTGTGCTACCTGTAGGAGGAATTAAAGAAAAAATATTAGCTGCCAAGCGGTCGGGGATTAAAGAGATTATCCTTTCAGAAGAAAATAAGAAAGATGTTGAGGAGATAAATGAACTCTACAGGAAAGGTCTCACTTTTCATTATGTGAAAGATGTTAGTGAGGTGCTTGAATTGGCTCTTTTACCTAAAGAGGTTTTGGCAAACAAGTAAGATTTATAGGCAAATCAAATAACTCCTAAGAATGCTATGGAATACGATAAGGATTTAACTACCATGCAATATAAAGAGGTAATAACCCAGTGTCGTTCCCTCTTTGAGATGAAACTGTCCGATTATGGTGCTGCATGGCGCATTTTACGTCCAGAGTCTCTTACAGATCAGATATATATCAAGGCAATGCGTATTCGCAACTTAGAGACAAAAGGTGCTGCTCGTGTACAAGAGGGGATACAGCCCGAATTTGTTGGTATCGTTAACTACGCAATAATAGGTCAAATACAGTTAGCTTTAGGCTTTTCTGACATTGTAGATATATCCGCCGAGCAGGCTTTAGCGCACTATGATGCCATAGCCGAAAAGACTTTCCGATTAATGATGGATAAAAATCATGATTATGACGAGGTTTGGCGAGGCATGAGAATTTCTTCTTTTACGGACTTAATTCTCACGAAAGTTTTACGTACCAAGAACATAGAAAGTCAGAGAGGAGCAACTATCGTATCTGAAGGTGTAGAGGCTAATTATATGGATATGGTAAATTATGCTATCTTCGCACTCATAAGACTCTCAGAATGAAACCATCTTTTCGTGGAATATTAGTAGAGGCCTCTCGCTTTATTCTTTCCGCTGTTTTTATTTTTTCTGGTGGAATAAAAGCTGTGGACCCTGTAGGTGCAGGGTTGAAAATGGCTGAGTATCTTCACACTTTTCAGTTGCCCGTGGATAGCTTCCTATCTATGATTTTGGCTATTGCCATGGCAACTTTTGAGTTCTCTTTAGGAGCTCTGTTACTAATGGGCTTTTGGCGAAAGATGACAGCTTGGTTCACATTCGTCACGATGCTCTTTATGACTTCATTGACTCTTTATTTGGCCTTGTATAACGCCATCTCCGATTGTGGTTGCTTTGGAGAAGCTGTTAAGCTAACCAATTGGGAGTCTTTCTACAAGAATGTCTTTCTGATTATTCTTTCTTATATCTTTCTGATAAATAGGAGAAAAGCAAATTCTGCCTTTTCTTGCCCCCAAGCCTCTATACCATTTTTCGTTTCCATTGGAGGATTCCTTTTCTTCGCTTATATGAACTATAGGCATTTGCCTATGTTGGATTTTCGTCCTTATAAGGTCGGGAGTTCTCTCCCAGAATTGATTTTGACTCCAGAAGGGGCTCCAAGTGATCAATATACCTATGAGTTTGTATATGAGCGAAATGGAGAGAGAAAAACGTTCGACATGAACAATCTCCCTGATGAAACGTGGACTTATGTAGAGCGATACGAAAAGTTGGTTTCCAAGGGCTATACGCCCCCTATTACGGACTTTTCTCTCTTTGTAGCTACATCTGATGTAACCAAGGAGATACTTGAAACTCCGGGGTTGATGATTTGGATTCTAACTCCTAATTGGGAAGAGGTTAACAAGTCTTTTGCCCCCTCTTTGAATACTCTTTATTCGGTGGCACAGAACCAAGGCATATTACTGTATGGTATATCTAGCTCTACAAAATCTGAAGAGGGTAGATGGCGTAATAGTACCAATACAGAGTACCCTTTGATTTTCTTGGATGCTACAACAATCAAAACTATTGCAAGGGCTATTCCCTCTGTTCTCTTTATTAAAGATGGGGTCATCGCTGCCAAGCTGAATGCAAGAGACCTCAAACAGGGAGAAGAATCTCTAAGAGATCAAGTAGATAGCATTTACGCCCAAGGATTGCGCAAAGAGCCTTATCTATTGCGCCTTCTTCCCTTGGTTGTTTGGTTTATCTATACCATTATATCGTTGATCTTGTTTACCAATAGAAAGAGTGCGATACAATGTTCTACTGAACGGGAAACTAAATTAGAAGAGAAATAAACATTACTATGAGAACAAAAATTGTTGCTGGAAACTGGAAAATGAACAAGACTCTCGCAGAGGGAGTCGCCCTATGTAAAGAACTACAAGAGGCTTTGGAGGGGAAGAAACTCTTTTGTAAAGTTATCGTAGCTCCTTCTTATCTACACTTGGCTTCTGTAGCATCGGTATTGAATAAGGGAACTGTGGCTCTTGGAGCTCAGAACTGTGCCGATCAGGAGAGTGGAGCTTATACGGGAGAAGTTTCGGCGGCAATGTTGGCTTCGGCTGGTGTTAGTCACGTAATTTTGGGACACTCTGAACGCAGGGCTTACTACCATGAAGATGGAGCTCTTTTGGCTAAAAAAGTAAAAATGGCCATGGCGCATGGTTTGACCCCTATCTTCTGTGTGGGAGAGCAATTGGAAGATAGAGATAAAGAGCGCCATTTCGAAATAGTTGAGGAGCAGTTGAAACAATCTGTACTTTCTCTCTCTGCTGAAGAGTTCGGACGTATTATCATCGCCTATGAACCTGTATGGGCTATTGGTACTGGACGCACGGCAACTCCTCAGCAAGCACAAGCTATGCATGCTCATATCCGCCAAACTATTGCCAATAAGTATGGCACTGAGGTCGCCGATAATTGTTCTATTCTTTATGGTGGTAGTTGCAATGCTTCTAATGCTAAAGAACTCTTTGCAAATCCCGATGTCGATGGAGGATTAATTGGAGGTGCATCTTTGGAAGTAGCGAAATTCCTTCCCATTATAGAAGCTTTTGCAGAGTAACTATACACTCCACTATTACAGGAGAAGAGACCCTTAGTAATCGTTTTATCACCATTGTTTTATGACTTGCCGTCTCTTATACTTGAGTTTAACGCTTTGCTTGGCGATGCTGGGTTGGCATCCTCTTTATGCCCAGCAAACTATAGACCGTCCCATAAGTGCTTCGAATGATATTTTTGAGGTACTCTCACTCTCAAAAAATGGCTTAGGTACGGTTATTGTCCATCAACCCGATATCATCAAAAAACAAGTAGCTCGTCCCTCTCAGAGGAGAGCTTTCGTAGACGAAGGGGAACTTTCGGCAACGATTGTTCAGGGCTTCCGTATTCAGGTGTTCAATGGCAACCTAACTTCGTCCAAACAGGAGCTTATCGCCGAGCTCAAACGGTAAATAAAACTTTTCCTGATATAACCTGTTATGTCAGTTATAAAGCTCCTTTTTGGCGCTTAGTAGTGGGAGACTTTCGTACATACGAGGAGGCGCAGACTTCGCTACACGAGATGAAACGTTTACTACCCCAAATAGCGGGGGAGTTATATATTGTTCGAGATAAAATACGTGCTTTATACTAAATGAATAAGCAATCTACCTTTGACCCTCAGCTCTCTCCAGAAGAAATGAGAGAGATGATAGACTTAAATCGTCGCATAATAGAATTATTGGGAGAAGATCCTGCTCGAGAAGGACTTGTAAAAACTCCCGAACGAGTAACCAAATCGCTCCGCTTCCTTACCAAAGGCTATAGAGAAGATCCCGAAGAAATCCTTCGCTCTGCCATGTTTCGTGAGGAGTATCGGCAGATGGTTATTGTCAAGGATATCGACTTTTTCTCTCTCTGTGAGCACCATATGTTGCCTTTCTTCGGCAAGGCTCACATTGGTTATATTCCAATAAATACATTACAGGGCTAAGTAAAATACCCAGAGTGGTAGATGTGTTTGCTCGAAGATTGCAAGTGCAAGAGAGACTTACCACTCAAATTAAAGATTGCATCCAGCAAACTCTTAATCCGTTGGGTACTATTGTAGTTATTGAAGCGCAACATATGTGTATGCAGATGCGAGGGGTAGAGAAGCAAAACTCGCTAACTACAACGAGCGATTTTACGGGAGCCTTTGAAGAAGCTTCTACACGCGAAGAGTTTATGAACCTCATCGGTATCCGCCGTTATTAACCATCTCTCAATCCGTAGTACTATGACCTATCGTCTCATTTTGCTCTCTCCCGAAAAGGAAGATTTTGAGTGTGTATTTGATATAGACGCCCAAGCTACATTGGAAGATTTGCACTATTCTATCCTCAAATTGCTGGAGTATCCTCAAGACCTCTTTACTTCTTTTATCTACTCTGATGCTTGTTTCAATGTACAGGAGGAGATTACTTTAGAGGAGGCTCGTGAACGTCAAATAACAGTAGCCTCTGCCTTTGAAGATGAAGAGAGAGACCTACTATACGTTTTCGATACTCTATTGGAGCGTTGCCTCTATGTAAAAATGGTGGAGACAAACAATACTGCTATTAAGGAGGCTCTATTAATACGGAAAAAGGGTGAGGCTCCCTCTCCTCAATTGACCAACGAAGAGATCGAATCCTTCTTGCTGGAAGAAAGCACTCCTTTTGAGATGAACGAAGATGCTTTTCTCGAGGATGAAAACTTCGACGAAGATATCGAATACCCTTCTTTTGAAGGAGATGAAGACTTTGGCTATTAATTGCTCTTTATCTCTTCCGAACTATTAAAATCAAAGAAGTTTTTTCTTACTTATTCTTTTGAAGGGATAGTGAGAAAGGACTTCTTTTTTGTACACAGAGTTTTAATTAAGATGGAGTAGTATGGCAAAAAAAGGTACACTGCTTGTCCTCGTAGGCCCTACGGGGATAGGAAAAACCGAGCTTTCACTCTCTTTGGCAGAGGTACTCGATGCTCCGATTATTTCGGCAGATTCTCGCCAATTGTATCGAGAGCTACCGATTGGTACGGCTGCCCCTACCGAGGAGGAGCAGAAGCGAGTACCACACTATATGGTGGGGATAGCCTCTATCTCTGAACATTATAGTGCTGCACGTTACGAAGCCGAAGTTATCCCCCTTATCGAAAGTCTTTTAGAACAGCATCCCTACGTGCTTTTGGTAGGCGGTTCTATGCTTTACATAGATGCCATTGTAAAAGGAATTGACAATGTGCCCGATGTTGCAGAAGATGTCCGTCAAACCCTTTACCAGCGTTGGGCGGACGAAGGTTTAGAACCTCTATTGGAAGAGTTGAAAGTGGCAGATCCAGACTACTACGATAGGGTAGACAAGAAAAATTATAAGCGCGTTATCCATGGTTTGGAGGTTTTCCTCTCTTCGGGGCAACCTTTCTCTTCGTTTCACACCCATCAGATTAAGGAGCGCCCCTTTGATATAATCTGTTTTGAGCTCACACGCCCCCGTGAGGAGCTTTACGAGCGCATTAACCGCCGAGTAGTCCAAATGTTAGAGGCGGGCTGGTTGGCAGAGGCAGAGGCTCTCTATCCGTATCGTCATTTGAATGCCCTTAATACCATCGGGTATAAAGAGCTATTTAACTATATTGGAGGACGCTGCTCATTGGACGAAGCCATACATCAAATAGCACGCAACACACGCATCTATGCCCGTAAGCAAATAACATGGTTCAAGAAAACGGATTTTTACCTCCAAGTGCCTGCCTCCATTACAGCCGAAGAACTACAAGCCTACTTAGTCGCCCCTTAAATAGTTGTTGAGATAGAGGTAACGCATCAACGAAAAAGGAAAAACAACTTGCTTTATTAGTATAGGGCAAGTTGTTTTTTTATGTGACTGTGGTACCTTTTGAATTTTTGATTACGAATGCTTTTAGAACGCTTAAGAGATTGGTGGAGTACGAAGATACAAATCAGATAGTACAAGAACAGATATAACCATCCTAACAATCAAAGTTTATGAAGAGTGAAGAGCACAAGCTCAACCATCGTACCTTTTGCGCAAAACGATTAAGCCTTTTAAGAGTTAGCACGGAGGGTTAGAAGAGTTTGTTCGGATGGCTCGAGAGAAGGTACAGAGTACAATTTTGTTGCTCTATTCTTTAGGAGATTGCGAAAGGAGGGTCTCTATTTTTAGAGAATTCATTTATTTTGCATTTGCATAACCTGCACCAAGCAAGGGAAAGCTCCTTGCTTTTTACTTGGCTACAACACAAGAATAACCTAACCCAATAACTAATATGCAATTCATTACAATCACATTTTTTATCTTCTTCGCCTTGCGTTTGGCATCTCTTGGGTTCTCTATCCGCAACGAAAAACATATTCAGAAAAAGGGAGCCGTTCAGCACGGCAAGTTAAACTCCCTCTTCCTGGCATTGGCACATATTGCCTTTTATTTCAGTGCTCTGTATGAGGCGTATGCTTTGGGCAAAGAGTTCAACTCTTTCTCTCTATGGGGGACGGCTCTTATGGGCTTTGCCTATGTGATGCTATTCTACGTTATCTATAAGTTGAGAGATGTATGGACCCTTAAGGTCTATATCGTACCCAATCAGCGTATAGAGACGAGTTTCCTCTTTAGAACTGTACGTCATCCGAACTATTACCTAAACATTATCCCCGAACTTATCGGTGTTGCCTTGCTTTGTAATGCTTGGATTACGCTCTGTGTGGGTCTTCCTATATATATTGCCCTGCTGATTGTACGCATCCGTCAAGAGGAAAAGGCAATGAAAGGAATGTTTGCAGCTTAATATGGAGTATAGCACATAGTCTCCATTTTTCTGCAAAACATCCGATGTTATCTTGTACTTTTTCCGTAAGTTTGCAAAAGAAATTATTAATTACTTAGAAGATGAATTTATTTTTCTTAGACGCTGCAGCTGCAGGAACTCCACAGGGAGGTTTGTTTGGAGGTTCCATCGGTACCATCATTATGATGGTAGTCCTTATTGTTATCTTTTGGTTGTTCTTTATTCGTCCTCAGAGTAAGCGCCAAAAAGAGCTTCAAAAAAAGCGTGAGGCTATGCAACCTGGCGATAAGGTGGTTACCGCAGGAGGAATACATGGAAAGATTAGCGAAGTAAACGAGCGTGATTTTCTTATAGAAATAGCGAAAGATGTGCGCATTCGAGTAGAAAAGACATCGGTTTACGCTGCTATTGAAGATGTAGCCAAGCAGTAATAACCAACTATAGAAAAAGAGGAGTCTAAGGTACATTGTAGTATTTTAGACTCTTTTTTGTTAGTATATCACCAGTATAAGAGGCATCTGCTATGAAACTACAGTTATTTACCCAAAAGACTACGATAAAAAGAAAGAAAGAGAATACCCCCTTTTCTCTAAAACCACAAACAACCAGGGGTAAGAAATTTGTGACTTTCCTATTCTTTTTATTGATTTCTTCTATTTGGTGGTCCATAACAAGCTTGCAGATGACATATACAAAAAGTCTGAAAATACCTCTAAACTACACATCTCTAAACGAGTTTTCTGTGCAGGGAGTATTGCCCGAAGCTATTGATGTACAGATTGAGGGAACGGGGTTTGAACTTCTTTTTGACTATACATTTCGCCCTATACAACCCATAGATATAAAGGTGGTTTCTCCCTCTTTACGAGGCTCTAAAAATCGCTTTTATGTGTCGTATGCCACATTGGAACAGTGGGTGCAGAAACAATTAGAGCAGGGTACCAAGATACAAACTATATACCCCAGAGAAATATCCGTAGAGCTTGCAAGATTGCATACCAAAGAAGTACCCATAAAATCTGCTTTAGAGATTGCTCCTCAAAATGGATTTCTGATAACCAAAGTACTATTAGAACCTTCTATGGTAAAAGTATATGGTAGCAAACAAGGTGTCGATAGCATTACCTCTGTCTTAACTCAAAAAATAGAGATAAAACAATTAGAGGGAAAAAACAGTGTAGAAGCGATCGTGGGGTTGGTAGATATACCCAATATCCGATTTTCTACCCATCAGATTAAAACCAATGTTACTTTTGAAGAGCTTACAGAAAAGCATTTTGATCTGACAATCAATGTTAAAAACCTTCCATCGGGCTATCGTTTGCGTTTGCTCCCCTCCAAAGCGAATCTTCGTATTACATTGCCTAAATCGCTTTACACTTCCATTTCGGAAGCAGATTTTAGGCTTTTCGTAGACTATAATCAGCTACAAAATAGCAATGGTAACACCCAAGAGCAATTATTGCCTATCTCTATAGAAGAGCCCCCCATAGGACTTACTAGATATGCTGTAACACCAGCTCGGGTACAATATATATTAGAAAAAGAGGCGAAATGAAAGAAGGGCAAAGAACAACTACTCCTCAAGTGTTGGGGATAAGTGGAGGTATTGGTAGTGGCAAATCGGTCTTCTCTCGCCTATTGTCCTTTTTCGACATCCCCGTTTTCGACTCTGACCGAGAAGCTAAGTTATTATATGGGGAAGGAGAGGTAAAGGATTTTGTCAGTACACACTTTGGCACAGAGTTTTATGCCACCTCAGATGGCTCTCTCAATCGCAAAGCGTTTGCACAACTTATATTTTCTCGACCCGAGGCTCGTGCTTTAGTCGAGAGTTTTATACATCCTCTTGTTAAGAAACGTTTTGAACTATTTCGAGAGAGGCAGCAAAAGAGATGGATAGGATTGGAGAGTGCTATACTTTTTCCCAGTGGATTGGATGTTTTTTGCAATGCCGTAGTGTGGATTGAGGCTCCTTTAGAAGAACGTATAAAGCGTATCGCTCTACGCGATAAAGCCACCGAAGAGGAGATTGTACAACGCATAAAAGCGCAAGAGGGCATCTCTCCCAAAGAACAATCTATCCCCCTATTTAAGGTGAACAACTCGGCTTGCTCTCCGCTCCTGCCTCAAATACGTAACCTATTGGAAAGCCTTAATACTCTTTTCGAGCAAGGATACAGCTAAATATAGCTTCTGTAAGGGTATGTCGTCCAAAATAGCTACTTTTGATATGCTGTAAGAGTTTCTACATATTTTGAACTATAAGAGGAGGAGATTTTCAATTGGCAAAGTATATAGTTTGTCCCTATTGTAAGAAAAGGGTAGAATTAGGCTGATTCGTGCAGCTATGGACAAAAGGGGGCATGTCGAAATGCCCTGTCCTGGATGCAAAAGGCGTTTGGCTTTTTCTCTACCTTCTGCACAAGGCAAAGCATTAGAGGAGACAAAGACAGAAAAAGAGGGTGAACTTTCATCTCAGGAAGTTTTAGCCGAGCTACGCGTGGTCGAAAATATATTTGGCTATGCCGCTGTTTACCCCCTCTTTGAGGGCTTAAATAGGGTGGGCAGATACAATGATAAGCATACCGATTTGGAGGTAGCTATCCGCTCTTCAGACCCCAGTATGGATCGTAATCATACGCTCATCACAGTAACCCTCACACCAGAGGGTACAGAAGCGATTATTATGGATGATGATAGTATGACGGGTACCTTTGTTAATACCCGAGAATTGGATCCTGGAGAGCGCTACACTTTGGTAAGTGGAGATGTTATAACCCTTGGAGCGACCTCTATAATCTACTATCAAAAATAGTATTGCAAAGAGATGAATGGTTTGCGAAAAAAAGCTCTTATTACAGGAGTTACAGGGCAAGATGGAGCCTATTTAAGTGAATATCTTCTCAAAAAAGGATATGAGGTACATGGTCTTAAGCGTCGCTCTTCACTTTTCAATACCGAGCGCATAGATCATCTTTACCAAGACCCTCATGTAGAGCAACAAAACTACTATCTACACTATGCCGACCTTACCGATTCTTCCTGTTTGGTTCGTTTGATAGATCAGATTAGACCGCAGGAAATTTATAATCTGGGTGCCCAAAGTCATGTAAAAGTTAGCTTTGAACTGCCCGAGTATACAGCAGATGTAGTTGGATTAGGTGCCTTGCGTTTGCTGGAAGCTATTCACCTGTTAGGGTTGGAAAAGGAGGTGCGTTACTATCAAGCCTCTACCAGCGAATTATACGGCTTGGTGCAGGAAATACCTCAAAAGGAAACGACTCCCTTTTATCCACGTAGTCCTTATGCTTGTGCAAAACTATTTGCTTACTGGATTACGGTCAATTATCGTGAAGCATATGGAATACACGCGAGTAACGGCATTCTCTTCAACCATGAGTCTCCTATGCGAGGCGAGACCTTCGTTACTCGCAAGATTACACGCTCTGTGAGTCGTATCGTTACGGGGCTTCAAGACAAACTCTTTTTGGGCAATCTTTCGGCACAGAGAGATTGGGGACATGCTAAAGATTATGTGCGATCAATGCACTTAATCCTCCAGCAAGAGCAGCCTGATGACTATGTTATAGCCACAGGAAAAACAACTGAAGTGCGTGAGTTTGTACGTCTTTCGTTTGCCGAAATAGGGTTGACCATCGAGTTTCGAGGTAAGGGATTAGAAGAACAAGGCATACTTATCGCTTGCAATGACACCCTTTTTATAGAACGAGTGGGTATGGAGTATCTTTCGATAGTACACTCTCTATTAGGCAAAGCATTGGTTTTTGTAGACCCTGCTTACTTTAGACCCACTGAGGTAGAACTCCTGCTCGGAGATGCTACTAAGGCAAAAGAGAAACTTTTATGGAAGCCAGAATATACTTTGGAAGATATTGTTGCCGATATGATGGCGCACGATATCCAATTAATGAAACGAGAATCTTACCTCCAGCAGGGAGGTTTCAAAATATGTAACTTCTTTGAGTAAAGGTTTTGGAGCTATGGCAATGGAGCAAGATGCACGCATATATATAGCAGGTCATACGGGGCTTGTAGGCAGTGCTATATACAGGCTTCTTAAAAAGAAAGGGTATACACACCTCATCACCCGATCGCATAAAGAGTTAGATTTGTTGGATAGTGTAGCGGTACGTTGCTTCTTTGAGCGAGAGCGTCCCGAATATGTCTTTTTAGCAGCTGCCTTTGTGGGTGGTATTGGTGCCAATAGTCGCTATCGTGCGGATTTTATCTATAATAATTTAGGAATACAACAGAATGTAATTGGAGAAAGCTTTCGTCATGGTGTGAAAAAGCTCCTTTTCTTGGGAAGTACCTGCATTTATCCGAAAGAATCCCCTCAACCAATCAAAGAAGAATATTTATTGACAGACAGCTTAGAGTACACCAATGAACCCTATGCTATTGCCAAAATAGCAGGGCTAAAAATGTGTGAGAGTTTTAATCTCCAATATGGGTGTAACTATATAGCTGTTATGCCTACTAATCTCTATGGAGAGGGAGACAACTTCCATTTAGAGAATAGCCATGTTCTTCCTGCTATTATGCGCAAAATATACTTGGCACATCTTCTACATAATGGAGAAATAGATACTTTGAGAAAAGACTTAACCTATAGACCCGTTTCGGACTTTAAGGTAACGCCAAAAACCTCTATCGAAGATTGTGTACAACTACTTTCTCCTTTTGGAATTGCGCCTAATAGGGTAGAGCTATGGGGCACGGGGCAAGCACTTAGAGACTTTATGTGGAGCGATGACTTAGCCGAGGTTTCTCTATTTGTAATGAATGAGGTTTCTTTCAAAGACCTTGTCCCAAAAGATGTCTCCGAACCTGTTCGCAACTGTCATATCAATGTGGCTACAGGAGTGGAGTATTCTATTAGAGATATTGCCCATATCATAGCCGAAACAATAGGTTTCAAAGGGTCTATCCTCTTTGATGGTATCCATCCCGATGGTACTTTAAGGAAAAGTGTCGATACAAGTAGACTCGATAGTTTGGGTTGGTCTTACAAGACTCGCTTAGAGGATGGCATACCACTCCTATACAACTGGTACAAAGCAACAATAACAAAACCTTAATTGACGTTAGAAAAAAGATCTTTTTTGAGAAATAAAGCAATGGATATATCAATAGAACAACAGTGTATCGACTTAATAAAGAGCGAAGTTATACCTGCAACAGGATGTACTGAACCCGTTGCCGTAGCCTTAGCCACCGCTAAAGCCTCTGCAGTACTGGGAGAAGAGCCCAAAGAAATAGAGGTGCTTCTTAGTGCCAATATGCTAAAGAATGCGATGGGAGTAGGCATCCCTGGTACGGGAATGATTGGGCTTCCTATTGCCATAGCTCTCGGCATTATAATTGCTGAACCTGAAAAGGAGTTGACCGTTTTGGAAGATTTCTCTAAAGAACAACTTGAGGCAGCTAAACGTTTGGTAGAGAAGAAAATTATTGCTATTAAACTCAAAGAGGGCGAGGTAGACAAGCTCTATATAGAAGTCAATCTGAAGGGAGCGCAACACTCTTCTTCCGTAATAATCCTTTCCAACCACAGGAACATCATCTTTGTGGAGAGGGATAACAAAACTCTTTTCGGAGAGAGAGCCACGCTACTTTCTGCATCTAACAAAGAAGAGTCCAACAAAGAAGAATTGCAACTCTCCTTTGGTATTGTTTACGACTTTGCCACAAAAACGCCTTTAGAGAAGATAGAGTTCATTATGGAGGCTGCTCGCCTCAATCAGGCTGCAAGCGAATACTCTCTAAAAAGCGAGTATGGACATGCTGTGGGCAGAATGATACAAGGAGAGCTTGGTAAGCGTTACCTCGGCACTTCTTCCCTTACCGAAATGCTCACCTATACAAGTGCAGCGTGCGATGCTCGTATGGATGGAGCGCCTGTAACCGTTATGAGTAATTCTGGTAGTGGAAATCAAGGTATTACAGCTACTCTTCCTGTTTTGACCTTTGCTCGTAAGGAGAATAAATCGCACGAAGAAACTGTTCGAGCACTGGTTTTAAGCAACTTAATGGTTATCTATGTAAAGCAAAAGTTAGGACGTCTATCCGCTCTTTGTGGATGCGTGGTAGCGGCAACAGGTTCGAGCTGTGGACTTACCTATTTAATGGGTGGCACTCGTGAGCAAGTGGGTTTTGCAATAAAGAATATGGTGGGTAACATTACAGGGATGCTTTGTGATGGAGCCAAACCAAGTTGTAGTATGAAGGTCTCCAGTGGTGTTTCTACAGCTATGTTTTCTGCATTATTAGCAATGGAGCATAAGGTGGTAACCAGTAATGAGGGGATTGTTGATGACGATGTAGACCGTACCATTGAGAACCTTACAGGGATTGGAAGAGTAGGAATGAACGAAACAGATCGACTCGTTTTAGATATAATGACCAAAAAACAACAATAATAGATTCATAACCAACGTTACTTTCTAAAAGGAAAATAGATGAAAAGAAATACCCCCCACAGATATCTTTATTGGCTTTTGTGAGACTAATGCTCCATAGATGGCCTCTGTTTTTATGTTCTATAATCTTCTTTTTAGGAGTTATATTCGTTTTAGGAAAGAGAACTGTTATTGGAAACTCGGAGTATAAGGTTGGTTTGATGGTTCGCTTTTCCGAGGCTTCGGAAGATAAAATCTTGACAGAAAAGAATCAGCTCTGTTGCTTTGGCGTATGAAACCCGCCTATACTCCTTCTCAAATATATGGCTGGTTGGTATCGGCAGATATCATATATCGTTCAGGATTGAAAGAGGGGTTCGATGTCGAATATTCACAAAAGAATTTTTGGGGGAGATTTGACGTGTATAACAATATGCCTATTCGCCTTTTCTTCCTCGATGCCAAGGATATGGATACTTTTTCCTTAGACCTTCTTCTTTCTGAGGGAAAGGCTAAATTGTCCAACTTTAGAGGAACCTTCAGGGGGCAAGAAATAAATATTGCGCATGAGTGTACAATAGAGGGGGTTGGACAAATCGCTGATACCCCTTTTGGTCGCGTGCTTATGGCAGATAATCCTGGTAGTGACGAGTACGATAGAACACCTCTTAACTTAGCTCAAACAATTAATGTACATCGCCTAAGAGGAATTGATATAAGGGCTAAGTATGACTGGGATATGAACCTCTCCTTGCATCATGGTACCGTATTTACCCTAAAAATTAAAACATCGGGCTCTCAACGTCGCTCTTATCAAGTATTATCAGCTATGTTGGAAGAGTGCAACGAGGTAGTACGTCGTCATATCATGGAAGATTTAACCAAAGAACATCAACTTTTACAGGCTTCCATTGATTCAATTGCTTCTCCCTTTACGACCTCTCTTTCTCCAGAAGTCAAGAGAGAACAGAAAAAAATATTTGAAGAATATTTGGCTCAAAATATTGCCAATCAAGGAATTGCTATGTATGAGCGTATGATAGAGGTTACCGACCCTCCTATGATACAACCAGCTCCTCCGGGAAATTTTTATGTAAAACTAATACTACTACTTCTCGCCATTGTAATTCCAATAGGAATTATATACTTAATATGGAGCTATCGAAATACTATACTGGAAAAAACTCAGCTTTCAAAGTTCTGGAAAAAGACCATGCCTCTCTCCTTTACATCTAAGGGAGGAGCTTGTACAGACTCGACCATAGATACTCTTTTGTATCGCATTAATGAAGACTTCAAATTAAAAACGTCTTCTTTAGAGGAGTACCGATTACCCAATAAAAGTATTATTTTGACCACTCCTACCCCAACCAAGGAGGCAAACTATTGGATTGAAAAAATTGTAGAAGCCTTCCAATCAACAGAACGAACAGTGCGCGTTATAGAATTACAAAATTCAGACAGTACAAAGACTTATCCTAACAGCCACACTATAATGTTAAGAACAGGATATTTAATGTCTGATGCTTTTGTACAGGATGTGTCTCTCTTAGCTGAAGAAAAGGCGAAAGAAGTCATCTCTCTGTTTATCGTACCTTCTGATAAAGTGGCTTTGTTACAGAAAGAAGCAAGTACGACTATTGTACTCTTGATTGCAGAAAAGACTAAAATGGAAGATTTGTGTGCATTAGAAGAAGAAATTGTAAACACCTCTTCGTCTCTCAATTCTATACATACAATGTGGATTGAAAAACGATTATATTTCTAAATCTATCTACAACCATGCCCATTATTAATAGCCTTCTTGATACGGATCTCTATAAGTTTACAACGGGATATGCTTATGCCAAGTTATTCCCTTATGCTTTTGGGCATTTTAAGTTTATAGATCGTAACAATCGTGTTTATCCCAAGGGGTTTGATAGCCTATTGCGTCGAGAAGTAGAGGCTATGTCTCAAATTGTTTTATCGGAAGAAGAGGCTACCTTTATCTCTTCTCGTATGCCCTATATACCACCCACTCACATTGATATGCTACGAGGATTTCGCTTTAATGCGGAAGAATTGTCAATTAGGTTGGACAAAGAGGGACATTTGGAGATAGATGCCATTGGTCCTCTTTACAGAGTAACGCTTTGGGAAACTCCAATTCTCGCTTTAGTTAGCCAGCTGTATTATGAGCAGTTGGGCATAGAGCCTGATACCGAAACTCGAAATAGAGCTATTGAAAAAGCAAAGAAATTGGAAGTAGAACATTTGGATTTCTCGCTTTTTGGTATGCGTCGTCGCTTTAGTTATGAAGTTGAAGACGAAGTTACCCGTATCATGAAAGAGTATGCCCCCAATCATTTTTTTGGCACAAGTAATGTCCATTTTGCTCATAAGTATGGGTTGAATGTATCGGGGACCCATCCTCATGAATGGATACAGTTTCACGGTGCGACTTATGGGTATAAAATGGCCAATTACATGGCAATGGAAAATTGGATTAACGTATATGATGGAGATTTGGGAACAGTTCTGACCGACACCTATACGACCGATGTTTTTCTGAGCAACTTTAGTAAAAAACACGCACTCTTATATACTAGTTTACGGCACGATAGTGGAGATCCTTTTCAGTTTGTTGAAAAAGCTATTGCTCGCTACAAAGAACTAAGGGTAGACCCTAAGATTAAGTATATAATCTTTTCGGATGGACTTAATGTCGATAGAGCGGTTGAAATCAAGAACTATTGTGCAGACCGTATTCGTTGTTCGTTTGGAATAGGGACTAATTTAACGAATGATACGGGTGCGGAACCTTCTAATATCGTTATGAAACTATGGCGCTGTAAGATGACCGAAAAAGAGCCTTGGAGACAGTGTGTTAAACTTAGCGATGCCAAGGGAAAGTATACAGGAGAGGGTAGTGAGATAGATTTAGCTTGTCGTACATTGGACATTAATACGAAGGATTGACAGAATGGGAGTTCATTCTATAAATAGAGCCTCTACAAGAGGAATGTATGCTCAAGAAAATCTTACTTCAGTAGCCGTTTTTGCAGGTACATTCGACCCTATTCATATCGGACACACAGCATTGGCTAACTATCTATTAACCGAAGATTTCGGATTCGATGAACTTTGGTTCGTACCAGCTATGCAAAATCCGTTGAAAGCACATCACTCTTTATTGGATTTCGATGCTCGATGTCGATTGATACAAGCCACAATCAAGGGAGATACTCGCTTTCGTTGCTGTCCTATAGAGGAGACGTTACCAGCTCCTTACTATACTATTCACACTATTTTGGCTCTTCAAAAGCAGTATCCCGACCACAGATTTACTCTTCTTGTCGGAGCGGACAACTGGGCTTGCTTTGATAAGTGGTATCGTTGGGAGGCATTATTAGATCTGCTACCCGTGGTTGTTTACCCACGCCATGGCTTTGGTTTTGATGCTTCCCTTTCCTCAAAAGTTGTTTATGCCATAGATGCCCCTTTTATAGAAGTCTCTTCTACTAAAATAAGAGAAGCGTTGTTAGCAGGCAGAGATTTGCGCTATTGGTTACCTCGTCCTGAACTTTTTGAAGAGGTCAAAAAGCATATGTTGCCTAAAGTATCTATTTGATAGCTCTTTTTTGTATGCGTTCTCCTCGAAAAAAGCTCTCCACCTCTCAAATTGTAGCCCTCACTTTCTGTTGGGTTATCCTCGTACTAATGGTACTTTTCTATGCCCAACTTAATTTCTTTACTATCTTTTCAATTATCGTATCGGGCATTTTGGTCTTCGTGCCTATTTATAAGCAACGGAGGAAACCCTAATTTGTCTCTGTATAGTTCTATCTCTATTTCCTGCAAAAAAGGGTAACTTTGCGCTCATGAAATACGAGATATTAGCCAAAGACCCTCTATCTTCGGCACGAACGGGTCTTATTACTACAGAGCATGGCACAATAGAAACACCCATATTTATGCCCGTTGGCACAGCTGGAGCCGTGAAGGCTCTGACTATGGAACAGGTAGAAGCTACCCAAGCACAAATCATATTAGGCAATACCTATCACTTATACCTTCGCCCTGGTTTGGATATTTTACGCCAAGCAGGGGGATTACATCAATTCGGCACTTGGAAGAAACCTATTCTTACCGATAGTGGCGGTTTTCAGGTCTATTCGTTGGCACATCGTCGTAAGATTACGGAAGAGGGGGTAACATTTGCTTCGCACATAGACGGCTCTCGTCATCTCTTTACACCAGAGAGAGTTATGGAAATCGAGCGCATCATCGGGGCAGATATTGTAATGGCATTTGACGAATGTTGCCCAGGCGATGCTTCGTACCAATATGCTCTAAACTCTTTGAATATTACGGAACGATGGCTAAATCGATGCTGGGAGGCCTTCTCTCATAGTGAGCCTCTGTATGGCTATCAACAATCTCTCTTCCCTATCGTACAGGGCTGTGTTTATCCAGACTTGCGTCGAAGAGCTGCAGAAAATATAGCTTGTTTGGGAGCGGATGGCAATGCTATTGGAGGCTTGGCAGTAGGAGAACCAACAGAGAAAATGTACGAAATGATAGAAGTTACCAACGAGATACTTCCCGAAGATAAACCCCGTTACTTGATGGGAGTAGGAACTCCCGTCAATCTATTAGAGGCTATAGAACGAGGGGTAGATATGTTCGATTGTATTATGCCTACCCGCAATGGTCGTAATGGTCAACTGTTTACCCGCAATGGGATTATAAATATCAAGAATGCTAAATGGAAAGATTGCTTTGAACCGATAGAGTTGGGAGGTGCCTCTTCTATTGATGAGCGTTATACGCTTGCTTATTTGCACCACCTTTTCAAAGCAGAGGAGATAACAGGGCTAACACTCGCTTCAATACACAATGTCTCTTTTTATATCAAGTTAATGGCAGAGGCTCGAGAAGCCATCAAAAAAGGGCAATTTACCCAATGGAAAACCTCTATGATACCACAACTTCAAAAGCGTTTATAATACATTGCTTGAGAGGAAAGAAGTAGACTGAAGACCGTTACACAAGCTCTAAAGAACAGAGCAACTCGTGTAGCGGTCTTTTTTCATCGACAGAGGAATGAGTTTTATATGTAAAAGTCAAAGTATTCGGTAGTGTCCCCAAAAAAGAAAGAACTAATCTTGCACTCATTTTCAGATACTAACTCGCAGTTCCTATGTTTTTCCATCAAAGTGTAGGCATTTGCTGCTGCAAATCAGTTTGTAAGATATTGATATGACCTTTCAAGTCATACTTTTTTCCATCTGCTCCCTCGGCTCGAATTATATAGTAGTAAACGCCACCTTCTACCCAACGCCCATTATAAGTGCCATCCCAGCCCTCATTTGGGTCGTTCCATCGGTAGAGAAGATTGCCCCATTCGGTGAAGATACTCGCCTCGAACTTAACGATTGACTTGTGTACAACTCGAAAAATATCGTTTACTCCAGGAGAAGAATTAGGACTAAACGCATTAGGAACTTCCAGCTGAGAGGTTTGTATATAAAGTGTTACAGGCTCTGCAGCGACTTGGCAGGTAGCCGTTTGTGAAGAGGCTTCGAGAATCACCGTATATCCCCCAGCTTGCTCAAATCGATGCACTGTGCTAAGCCCATTATACTGCATAACAATAGGAGCATCTTTGCTCACCTGATTGCCCTGCACAATACGCCAAGATACTAAAGTCGAAGAAGGCGCATTAACAATAGCTTCCATCTGAAGTTCAACAGGGGCAGAAAGTTCTTTGCCCCAGCCCTCTACTTCTTTTCCATTTAACTTATAATGAGGGTGTATCTCCAGTCGATTGGGAGCAAGAGTTGGAGTCGTAACCACTTTCTGCTGTATTCCCAGTAGCTCTGTATAGTCATCTCCTTTAACGCTATACGTAGTGTTTTTTAGAGAAGAGATAAAAGAAAGTCCTCCCTCTTTTTGTTCTACTTGAAGCGTGGTTTCTTTCGGTATGAACTTCTTCTCTGTAGCATCGTAGAGTAAATCATCGAAATGAACTATGAATTTGCGCTTTATAGGTATCAAATCACCCTTAGGAGAGAAGCAATAAAAATCTTGAAAAGGGGTAGAAGCCGTAATTTGTACTTGCTGACAGGGTGCCTCTGGAGCATAGAAAATTGATAATCCCTCTGTGGGAATAGGGTAGCGTCGATAGTCTACCAACCAAAAGTAAAAGACTTCCGATGGGGTAGTACGCTCTACAATGTAGCCTCTATCCAAGGGAGCATTAGGTATATTCCACACTCCATTACTGAAGGTTGCACCCATTACTGCCTCATATTCGTCGGCTTGTTGCTTATAACTTTTAATAACATCAGTACTCTTGCCCTCTATACGGAGGGTAAAAGAGCCATCTTGAGGATAGACCATATAGACGTTTATCCCAGCACCAGGAGCGACTACTTCTACCTTAGTAGAAGCTGCACCCTCAAAGGTTAGCTGCGCACTGCTATATCCTTTACTCCAGAGTACGGAGAGGGTAACTATAATAACTGTTTTAGTCCAATTTTTCATCTGTATAGAGTGCTTAAGAGAATGTTTTTGTAGTGAAGTTCTATGTGATAGAAGGTATATTCTGAATACTTTAGCCTATTTCGTAAAGTCTCCCAAAAGAGGTTCAATATTACCTTTTTGGGAGACGTACACAATCGTTCTTTAATACTTCTTTCTTCGAGAAAGCGTGTAGGAGGATTTGTGCAAGAGAAAGACAGGAAGTATAGACCCGATACCCAAAACCAATAGAACAGTAATTGCGATTGTAAAGTTGGTAAGATAGTCTTGCATATACTGTACCGAGAGGATAGGGTCTTTATGATGAATGACAAAGCGTACTAAGCTAAGCACTGCATTGTAGGCATACATTCCAGGAATCATCGGAAGTAGAGCGGGAATGTAGAGTACTGTCATCGGACAATGTACCCACCATCGACCAAAGATATAGCTACCAAAGCCTATCAAAATAGCCGCTATAAGAGAGGCTCCAACAATATCAGTATGAAGATGGTGCATCATATACCAACGGATAGCGTGCCCCAATGCTGCCAAAACAACAATCGGGGGAAAAGCTCGACGTGGAGGCACCGAGACCGCCGCAAATCCTACGGCTGCCATGCCTGCAAAGAAAGCATCAGAGAGAAATCCTATTAAAGTATCCATAGTTGTACTTGCTAAGGGTAAAGATGTTAAGAAACGGAACCAGTAGTTAATAGTAACGTTATAGCCATACCTGAAGAGATACTTAACACGATAAGTCCCCCTTGTATGAGACGAGAAACTCCCGATAGTGTGTGCCCCTCTACAATATCAATAATCCCATTGATAAGAGGTACCCCCGGGATAAGGTAAAGCACTGAGGTTGCCACCGCTGTAGCACTTGTCAAAGTAGGCAAGATATGTCCTCCCAAGACTGCCATCCCCGAAGAGACCGTGGCAGCAAGTGTAATAGCTATGTAAAGGTTGATTTGCTTTTTCACGACAAAGTGACGAGTATAGAAACCCATGGCCGTAGCAATAGCCACAATTAACATAGAAAGATAATCTCCCTCAAAGAGTCTACAAAAACACGCATTCGAAAGAGATATAAGCAACCAAGCCACCCAAAAAGGTTGTCGATTAGAGCGAAGGAGTATCTCGTCGTAACGCTGTTTGGTCTCATCTATGTTCAAAGAGCGGTCATGTACTTCCCAACTAAGGGCACTTAACTCTGAGTTCAGAAAGAACTTGATTGGTTTATGGGGTACATCTATAACTTCGGTTATAGACTCTCCTGTTTCTATATTGCGCACGGTGAGAGTCATCGTTTTCATTGATAGATTGAGGTGAACATCTGTCCCCAAAGAGAGTCCTATACGTTTAGTATTACGCTCTGTACGAGAGGTATGTACCCCAGAGCCTAATAAACAGGCGGCATACTCTGCAAGAAAACTGCTGACTTCTTTTAATTCGCGGTACTTCATAAATGTTTGTGATAAATATTTTGTGGAGATAGGTATTCCTATTATATATGGTATAAATCTTCTTACCTTAAGAAACGAATCACCTTGGAGCTTTTGTATACAAGTAGAGAGCTATTAAGGCATAAATCGCATTGGGCAATTGAGCCGCAACAATAGGGGAAAGAGAGCCTGATGCAGAGAAAGTCGAGGCAATAGTCATAAACAATATGTAAGAGACACTTAAGGCTATACCCAAAGCCAAAGAGAGCCCCATGCCTCCTCTGCGTTTGCGTGAAGAAAGCGACACGCCTATTAGGGTCAATATAAAGGCTGCGGGAATGGAGGCATAGCGTTTGTGAAGCTCTATTTCTAACAACTTGATGTTGGAGGCCCCTCGCTGTTTTAGTTCTTTAATGTGACTATGAAGTTCGGGAGTTGTGTAAGTCTCTGCTCCAATAGAAGAGATTAGAAAGTCTCTCGGTTGCAGATGTATCAAGGTGTCAAGAGAAGAGCCTCTCTCTAAAGAGTCACGTACTCTACCATAATGCGTTATCGTATAATCACTCAAACGCCATTGGTAGAGAGTATCGTATTCAATTTCCTTGGCTGTGAGTCGGCTTTGTAGGGTATTGTCTTGAAAGTAATCCAATACGAGATTATTGCCCTTCTTACGATCACTATTATAGTAATGGATATAGGCATAAATGTCAGGTTCTACTTCGAGTTGGATGCTTGAAGCCTCTTTTACCAATTTGTTTTTAATGTATTTGTCTTGAAACTTAGTACGTACAGCATTACCAGGGGGGATAATGAAACTACTAAGAAGAAAAGAGAAAACAGCTATCACAGCAGCCGAAAACATATAGGGGCGCAGTAGTCGATTAAAACTCACTCCACTCGAAAGCATAGCAATAATCTCTGTCTTTTCTGCCAGTTTGGTCGTAAAAAAGATTACTGCCAAGAATACAAAAAGTGAGCTAAATAAATTGGCGTAATAGGGTACAAAGTTGATGTAGTAGTGAAAAATGATTTCGTACAGCGTACAGTCAGGTTTTAGAAAATGAGAAATCTTTTCATTGATGTCAAATACTACTGCAATAGAGAGAATTAGTAAAATCGAAAAAAAGAAAGTTCCCAGAAATTGCTTAATAATATAGCGATCTAACGTGTTAAATATGGGTTTCATTATTGTTTACTAACCTCTACTTCTTACTAGAGCAAAGATAGCAGTTTTCACACGTATAGATTCTACTTATATAGGAGAGGAGGGCAATTTCTTCGAGAAAGGGAAGAGTTAATCCTCTCCTCTTTAGCTTCTAAAAGGGTCAATGGTTTGCCCATAAAGGACTAATGCTTTTGTCCCAAAGGGTTAATGAATAGAGAAAAAAGCATTAATGGTTTTGAGGAATAGGGAGAGACTTCCTGCCCGTAATAGAGAGCGATGCTTGATGAGAGCTTTGCCAAGTCTTGTAAAAAGGTCTTCTTATTACTTTTTAGTAGTGGGATGTATGCTCTTGAGATAATGTGTGACAGAATTACCAATTACAAATATTTATTCCCAAAACGGCTATTTGAATTCACAAACAAAAAGTGGTCATTTTACTATATCACACACCATTTAGATTCACAAATCGTAATCAATCCTCTTGAAAATTCAATTTTATTTATCACAATGAAGGTGTAGAATTTCTCATTCGCAATTACGAATAAATATTTTCACAAATAACAAACGAAAATACAATCAACACTATTAGTTTCAACAATAACCTTGAAATACAAACAATTACATATAAATACAAAAGAAAAATATAGATATAGAGGATAGGGTAGGGCATTTGTATCCAAAAAGATATAAGCAAATTATACTATTAGGTACAATACACTAATAAACAAAAACTTATGCTACAAACAAAGAATTCGCTAAAGAATTATTTGCGAGAAAACTACAATATTTCGAGAGTCTAAATTCAGTTTTTCTACTATTCCTCCTTTATATATTTTCATCTCTACTATTTTCATTCATGATTACAAATTGTATATTTGCAATTAGAAAAAAGGCTTTTTAGAGAATGACATTATGGCAGATTTTATTACTCAATTTGATGAGATTACTCTTCGAATAAAGACAATGATTGAAAAGTTAGATATTACCCCTGCAACCTTTGCGGATAAGGCAAATATTCAGCGAAGCACATTGAGCCAGATACTCTCAGGTAAAGTGAAGCCCTCTTTAGAGATATTGAACCGTATCTCTGTAGCTTTTCCCGAATACGACCGAATTTGGCTTTTTTTTGGTGAAATAAACTCTTCATCCCCAAAAAACGATTTTTCAGATAGTTTATTCTCTTCCGACTCCTTTGATACGACAGACACTTCTTTAAGCTCTCAATTCAGTGGCGAAGTAAACCGATCGCACAAGATGTTTCCCAAAGAAGAGTACTCTTTAGTAACTTCGGAACAACTCTCCCTCCTTGTAAGGGATACTCTCAAAGCTACCACAGAAGAGAATCAACGGAAGATAGAAGAAATAAAAATTTTCTATACAGACGGAAGTTTTGAATCTTTTGTTAGGAAAGAATAACCCTAACGGAAACCTTATTGTACCTTTGTAGTACACGAAAAGGGAATTTGTATTTCAGATGAAAAAGTTTATCCTAAAGGGAACCGTCGTAGAGAATAGATCTCTCAATGATAGTTACTATCTTCTTAGAGTCGTTATTGCCCCAGAGGTATTAAAACAGGGCTTTTTACCCTTGCCTGGGCAATTTGTACAGGTGGAGGCAGATGTATCGGGGGCTTTTCTACGGAGACCGATATCAGTATGTGACTTTAACGAGCATAAAGGACTCTTAGACCTCCTTGTGCAAAAAGTCGGTATTGCTACTCATCAATGGGCAGATTACGGGCAGGGCGCATCAATAGATTTGATTGCCCCCTTAGGTAAAGGTTTTACTTTGGAGTCTGGATGGGTAGGCACTTCTCCTTTATTGGTGGGAGGTGGTGTTGGGATAGCCCCTTTATTGTATCTCTCTAAACGACTTTCTCAGCAGGGGATAACTCCCAATATACTATTGGGGGCGCGAACAAGCGATTTGATTGTATTGGAAGAAGAGTTTGCCCAATATGGTCGTCTTTTCTATACAACAGAAGATGGTTCCAAGGGAGAGCGAGGTTTTGTTACCAATCACTCTGTTTGGCAATGTAAACATTCATCTATTTTCACCTGTGGTCCACTACCTATGATGAAGGCTGTAGTTGCACTTGCTAAGAAAGATGATTATCCTTGTGAAGTCTCTTTGGAAAATAGAATGGCTTGTGGTATAGGAGCTTGTCTGTGCTGTGTAGAAAAGACCACAGAAGGGCATCTATGCGCTTGTACAGAAGGACCTGTATTCAATAGAGAAAAGTTATTATGGAACTAAAGACATCTGTTAATTTAGGTAAGGGATTATACCTCAATAATCCCATAATGACTGCTTCGGGTACTTTTGGTTATGGAGAAGAGTATGCCGACTTTTTAGATATTAATGAGTTAGGCGGGATTGTCGTAAAGGGTACAACGCTTTTACCCAGAGAGGGTAATCCTTATCCTCGTATGGCAGAAACTCCGTCAGGAATGCTCAATGCCGTAGGACTTCAAAACAAAGGCGTTGACTATTTTGTATCACATATCTATCCTCGGATAAAAGATTATAAAACAGCCGTTTTAGTTAACGTAAGTGGTTCTCAAATAGAAGATTACAGAGAGACAGCGCACAAAATAGATGCTTTAGAATCAATTCCTGGGATAGAACTCAATATATCTTGTCCCAATGTCAAAGAGGGAGGGATGGCTTTTGGTGTTACTGCCAAAGGAGCGTACGAAGTAGTAAAAAATGTGCGAGAAGTTTACTCTAAGCACTTGATGGTAAAGCTTTCTCCCAATGTTACAGACATAACAGAGATTGCCCTTGCTGTTGAAGAGGCTGGAGCTGATAGTATCTCCCTCATTAATACATTATTGGGGATGGCTATTGATGCCGAGACCAGGCGTCCTATTCTCTCTACTATAACGGGAGGTTTATCGGGTCCATGTGTCAAGCCAATAGCTCTGCGTATGGTTTGGCAAGTGGCTCAAAAAGTTAAAGTACCTGTGGTGGGTATGGGTGGTATTGCGACTATATCTGATGTTGTAGAGTTTCTTTTAGCTGGAGCTTCGGCTGTACAAGTAGGTTGCTACAATTTTATTGATCCATCTATATCAGGAGCTTTGGTACACGAACTAAAGACTTATATGAATAGGCACCATATAAATTCTATTGACCAACTTATCGGAGCTCTTGAGACCTCCTAACCAAAACATGAGATAAAACCTCCTTATGAGTATTTCTATGCACACATATCTATAATGAGTATTATGTTTAATAATAAATAAGAGAGAGGATTCTTCAGTTCTAACAAAAAGCCTCTTTTTATGATTTACCCCCTCCCTATTACATGATAGGAAATCCCACAAAGTTTTTATCAATGCAAAGAAGATTGGGTTGGGAATAAAGTTGGACACAGATATTATTCGGAGTTCTAGTTCTAATAGGTACACACGACCTATTTATTATAGTTTATAAAAAGAGTATTTTTGTACACATAGATTTTCTAATTAGCTAAAAAGAGATGGAATCTTTACCCAAAGATTACAAAGATGCGGTGCGAAAGGCTGCCGAGATTATAAAAAAAGGAGGTGTAATTCTCTACCTACCGACACAATTTGGGGCTTAGGTTGTGATGCTACTAACGAGCAAGCTGTACAGAGAATTTATCAGATAAAAAAGCGAGCAGAGAGTAAATCAATGCTAATTTTGATTGATACCGATGCAAAACTTCCAGGCTTAATGGAGGAGGTGCCTTTTATAGCTTACGACCTCATAGATGCAGCCATCAAACCTCTGACTATTATCTATCCCAAAGGGCGCAACGTAGCACCCTCTTTGCTCCCAGAGGAGCGTACAATAGGTATTCGTATCACACAAGAAACTTTTTCACAAGCTCTCTGTAAGGCTATACGAGTTCCCTTAGTTTCTACCTCTGCTAACATTTCAGGCGATCCCTCTCCTACTACTTTTTCTGAGATTTCGGACGAAATAAAGGAGGCTGTAGATTACGTCGTACCTATACGTCAGCAGGAAACAGAACCTGCCAAGGCGAGTGAAATAATTGCCTTAGGCATACATGGCGAAGTTAAAATCATTCGTTCATGACTCGTAAAAGCAAGTTTCGGCTTTTTTATCTTATAGCAGATACCTTTTCTATACTGATAGGTACCCTACTTCTCAATATGATTCGATTCTATTGGGAAGATCCTAATGGTGTTTGGGCGACCTTGGGAAGTTACCTGTTTAATACAAAAAGTTACCTCGTATATTTTTCCCTTTGGCTTTTTTGGCTACTCCTATTCACTCTATCAGGCTACTATAACAAGCCTCTAAATAAGAGTCGTATCGAAGATGTGTGGACAACTTTTTCAACAGTACTTTTAGGTACAGGAGTCGAATTTTTGCTTCTGGTAGTAGACGATCAGGTACACGATACCCGAGTCTATCTACAACTCTACCTTCTACTCTTACTTAGTACATTCTTTTTAGTGTACCTCTTTCGTTTTGGGGTAACACGTTACGCCATCCACCAGAGAGGGAGAAAAGAATTTTGGCCTAAAGTACTCCTCGTAGGAACGAGAGAGCAGGTAGAAAAAGTGGCTGAAGCCTCGCACGAAATGCGTTTTATTGTCCAGCAACAGCTCTTCTTTGAAGATTATTACCGAGAAGATGGGAAAACATTGTCCTTAGAGGAAATTGACAAAGCTGTTGCCTTAATCTTCAAGAGTGCCCCACCCTCCGAAATATACTTAGCTTCTACCCAAGAAGAAAGTTCCAATGTAGGACATCTTCTTTACAAACTCTATCCCTATCGCACCCCTATTAAGATTACAGCAGAAGGTATGATGCCTTTGCCTTTTATCGAAACTACTTTTTTGCAAGGCATCCCTCTCGTAGATGTTACGGAAACCAAAATGAGCGAGGGGGCAAAAAATATAAAATGGTGTTGGGATCGAGTGGTCTCTTTCCTTCTTTTAATGGTACTAAGTCCATTGTTTCTATTTCTTTCCATTCTTGTACGTAAGTCTTCTAAAGGACCTGTATTCTTTGCTCAAGAACGCATTGGCAAGAGAGGTAAGCCTTTTAAGATTTATAAGTTTCGTACTATGTATGTAGATAGCGAAAAGAATGGACCTCAGTTAAGTTATGATGGAGATAGACGCATTACCCCCATTGGACGTGTGCTGAGAAAATATCGTTTGGACGAGTTGCCTCAACTTTTTAATGTCCTAAAAGGGGATATGAGCTTTGTAGGACCTCGGCCAGAACGGCAATTTTATATTGATTTATTAGTAGATAAAGCCCCCTATTACTATCTGCTGCACAATGTACTCCCGGGGATTACTTCATGGGGGATGGTACGCTATGGGTATGCCTCTAATTTAGATGAGATGACCGAGAGACTTAGATACGATTGGTTATACTATGGAAATATGTCGTTAAAAATGGACTTAACGGTACTTTTTTACACAATAAGTGTTTTACTAAAAGGAGCGGGTAAATGAAGAAAAAGAAGATTATGCAACAGCTCTCTTCTTTGTTGATGCGTTTTATTTTTTGGAGAGAACGCACCATAAAAGAGCGTTACTTTGTTCTTATAGTTAGTTTCATAGTAGGAGTTGCCACAGCTCTTGCCGCTACCCTACTCAAAGAGTTAGTACACTTCTTACAGCATCAAGTAACAAACGCGGCCATTGAGCGCAACTATCTCTATCTCATATTCCCTCCTATCGGGATTTTGGTTACAGCTATGATTGTGCGCTATGTGGTGCGTGACGATATTAGTCATGGAGTTACTAAAATATTGATAGCTATATCTCAACGAAAGAGTCGTATCAAGCCCCATAATATGTGGTCTTCTATTCTCTCCAGTTCTATTACTATTGGGCTAGGGGGGTCAGTCGGAGCGGAGTCTCCTATCGTACTTACAGGGGCAGCAATAGGTTCCAATTTGGGAAGATTGTTTCGTTTGGAACAACGCAATCTAATGCTTTTAATTGGCTGTGGTGCTGCCGGAGCCATTGCTGGTATTTTCAAAGCTCCTATTACAGGGCTGGTGTTCGTTGTCGAAGTACTACTTTTAGACTTAACACTAACCAGTGTATTACCTCTGCTTACAGCCTCTGTTACATCTGCTTCATTGGCGTATATCATGACAGGTTCCAAAGCAATGTTTAGCTTTTACCAGAGTGATCCTTTCGTATCTTCTCGTATACCTTATGCTATCCTTTTGGGTATCTTTTGTGGATTAATAGCTCTCTACTTTTCCAAGCTCATGTTTTATCTTGAGCGACGCCTAAAACAGGTCAAATTATACGGCTATCGATTCTTGGTGTCCGCCATTATATTAAGTCTTTTAATTGTTCTTTTTCCCCCTCTCTATGGAGAGGGTTATAATACAATTAACTCTCTTCTCTCTGGGCAATATCCAGCTATATTGGATGGTAGCTTCTTCTCTTCTTGGAGCGATTCTTATTGGGCAGTCTTTGCCTTTCTTGCTCTTATTCTTCTATTCAAAGTATTTGCCTCTGTGGCGACTAACTCAGGAGGAGGATGTGGCGGGCTCTTTGCTCCTACCCTCTTTGTTGGGGCGTTGAGCGGATTTGTCTTTTCGTATGTACTCAACTACTTTTCTTTCATCAAAGAATATCTTCCTCAAAAGAATTTCACGCTTATGGGTATGGCAGGTATGATGTCCGCCGTCATGCACGCTCCTCTAACAGGGGTATTTCTCATAGCCGAACTGACAGGAGGGTATAATCTCTTTTTACCCTTTATGCTCGTCTCTCTAAGTTCCTATCTTACAATTCGCATCTTTATGCCTCATAGTATCTACTCTCTCCGCCTTGCCGAGCAGGGTAAGTTGGTAACACACCAAAAGGACAAAGCAGTTTTAACGCTTATGAATTTAGATAGTGTTATAGAGACGGAGTTTAGAACCGTAAACCCTGAAATGAGCTTAGGAGATGTCGTTCAAGTAATAGGCAATAGTAAGCGCAATGTTTTCCCTGTCGTGGATACTAATAATGTCCTTCAAGGTATTGTACTTTTGGACAATATTAGGAACATCATGTTCCGTCCCGAACTGTACGACCGGATGCATGTTTCTAAATTTATGGTCTCTCCTCCTGGAAAAATAGTTTCTACTATGACTATGGATGTTATTATGCAACTATTCGATGAGACCAAAGCGTGGAACTTGCCTGTTATAGACGAGAATGGATGCTACTTAGGCTTCGTTTCTAAGTCGAAAATTTTCAACACCTACAGAGAAGTACTCACACAGCTCTCTCAGGGAGATTAAACACAGATTGATATGAAGAAAGAGGATTTACGAATACTTTTTTTAGGTACTACATCTTTTGCCGTTGAACATCTCCGTTTCTTAGTAGAGGAGGCTTATCACGTGGTAGGCATTGTTACAACACCCGACAAGCCTGCAGGAAGAGGACATAAGTTGAAAGGGTCTCCCGTTAAAGAGTTTGCCATAGATTTAGGTATTCCTATTTTTCAGCCCGAAAAGCTCCGAGATGAATTGTTTTTAGAATCAATTAGAGCATTAAATCCGACTTTGGGTATTGTGATTGCTTTTCGTATGCTCCCCAAGCAAGTATGGCAACTTCCCACTATGGGAACTGTGAATGTGCATGGATCTCTCCTTCCTCGCTGGAGGGGAGCTGCCCCTATCAATCATGCTTTGATGGCTGGAGATACTAAAACGGGAGTCTCTCTATTCTCTCTTACCGAGTGCTTAGATGAAGGAGACGTCATAGGTATGCGCTCCATTGCCTTATCCGAGACGGCTTGCTTCGGAGAGACGCACGACCTTTTGGCTCACGAAGGAGTCTTTTTGCTTAAAGAGGTACTGGAAGAAACCGTATCAAAGGGGAGCTTGCCCAAGGGGACACAGCAGTTGGTGGAGGGAGAACCTCTCTATGCGCATAAACTCACCAAAGAAAATACTCGCGTCCTATGGAACAAATCTGCTACAGCAATTCACAATTTGGTGCGAGGGCTATCGCCAATACCTACCGCTTGGACTACGCTGATTGAAAGGAATGCCTCTACTCCACCCTCTGTATACAAGATTTTTGAGACAGAGGTCGTTAAGGACTATAACTTCTCTACTTTCAAAAAAACGCCTCGTCCGGGCACTATTCTTCCTGCTCCCAAAGGACATTTGTATATTGCAACGGGCGAAGGTGCCCTTTCAATACTCTCCCTACAAGCTCCTGGCAAAAAGAGATTACCCATTTCTGCTTTCTTGAATGGCTCCCCCATTTCCGAAGGAGCTTACTTTGAATAAGTGTATTAATGAGAGGATAAATGTGCACTATATAGGTTCGTTTCAAAAGGTATAGTGCTCTGCAAGAAAACCTATAATGCTTTTTCTGAAAAGGGATATAGGTATGGGGGATAGAAGCTCTGTCGTAATTTTTCGAAGCATACATACAAGGCCCTTTTTACAGAATAGATACTGCTTGCAGAGAGGGGCTGTTACTATTTATCTAAATTTCCCTACCTTTGTAAACCAATACTGGGCGGAAGTCCGTTTTGGGAAATTAATGTACGAAGTATGAAAAGACTTAATAAATTGTGCCTCGGAGTGTTGCTTCCTCTGATGATGCTTTCTCTTCCAAGTTGTGGAGAGTTTACCCGAGTGCAGAAATCTACCAATACAGCCCTAAAATACGACTACGCTAAGAAATACTACAACCAAAAGAAGTGGTCTCGTGCTGCAGACCTTTTAGTCGATGTAGTATCGGCTTATGATGGTACTAATGAAGGGGCGCAGGCTCTTTTTATGTTAGGAGATGCCTCTCTAAAACAAAATCAAGGAGAGACGGCTGCCGAGTGTTTTCGTCGTTATTACAACACTTACCCCAAAGGACCTCAAGCAGAAGAGGCTCGCTATAAAGCTGGAGTAGCTATGTACAACATTTCTCCCGAAGCAAAGCTTGACCAAAACGCCACCTATGTGGCTATTCAAGAGCTACAAAACTTTATCGAATACTACCCCAATAGCAAGTTTCGTAAGGAGGTAGAGGTTATGCTCTTTGATCTTCAAGACAAACTCTCTTACAAGGAATACCTCGCTGCAAAACTCTATTACGATATGGGGATGTACTTGGGCAATAACTATCAGTCCGCCATTGTTACAGCCAACAATGCGTTGAAAGACTTTCCCTACACCAAATACAGAGAAGACTTACAAATATTGATATTAAGAGCTTCTTACAAGGAGGCTCTGAATAGTGTTGAGTCTCGTATGCAAGCTCGCTTACGTAATGTGTCAGATAGATACTTTACTTATATCAACGAGTTCCCCGAGGGAAAGTATAAAAAAGAGGCAGAGCAGATTTACCAAAAGGTTTCAAGTTTAATAAATAACGACTTGTAAACATAAATAATTACACGCTTGCCCCGGCCCTATCCCTACATTCCAATTGATTAAAACTAAGATTATACATATACATGAATAGCAAGAAGAAAAATGCCATTCCTACGGAGGCTATAACACGTTCTACTTCTCAGATGTCAGAAGCTACAGGCAACCTATACGAAACAGTTGTAGTTATTGCCAAGCGAGCCAACCAAATAGCTCGAGAGCAACAAGAAGAGCTAAAGGCTAAATTGGAAGAAGTGAGTGTAGGTGTGGATAATCTTGAGGAAAGACAAGAAAATAAGGAACAAATAGAACTCTCCAGTTACTACGAACGCTTACCTAAGCCTACCCTTGTTGCCACCTATGAGTATGATCAGGGCGAGATTTACCATCGCTTGCAAGAAGAGCGTAAAGAGAAATAATTCATCGGATTTTCCTTTAATTTAAATTTAGAGAGTTTATGTGGCAGAGAATACAGACTCTTTGGCTACTCCTCGCAGGGGTTGCTATGACATTGGTACTCGTATATCCAATGGCACTATTTACCAAAAGTGGGCTTATCGGAAGTGAAAACTTTGAGATGACCAGTATATGGCTTCGTAACATCTTTACAGGGCAAAAAGAGACAATACTTTGGGGATTGTTTGCCCTGGACGTATTGATTGTCGTTTTCTCTTTTCTGACTATTTTCCTCTTCAAAAACAGAAAGTTGCAAATGAGAGTTTGTATGTTTACCCTGCTTCTTTCTATTGGGTTTATCGGTTATGCAGCGTTTTTAGCCTTTGGCTTTGTAAGCAGTTTAGAGGCTTCATTTAGCTTTAAGTTCGCTATTGCCCTTCCAATTATAACCCCCATTCTGCTTTTCTTGGCGTATCAAGGCATTCGCAAAGATTATATCTTGGTACGTATCAGTAATCGCATCCGCTAAAAGGAGTATTATCATGTTATGAAGCTCTCTTTGCGTTAGTTTTTCTTACACTATTTGACTATTAAAAAGCATTCTCATATCTATGGCTATTTTTCTAAAAGAAACCTCGCATACGTTTGGTGAATATCTTCTTGTACCAGGCTTAACAACCCACGCAACCACCCCAGACAAAATAGTATTGCGTACACCACTTTCTCGCTTCAAGCGTGGAGAACAGCCAAAGATTAGTCTTAACATTCCCTTTGTCTCTGCCATCATGCAGTCTGTTTCTAACGACACGCTGGCTATAGAGTTGGCTCGCAATGGAGGACTCTCTTTTATCTATGGTTCCCAACCTATTGAAGAAGAGGCTGAAATGGTGCGCCGAGTTAAGAAATTTAAAGCTGGGTTCGTTACCAGCGACTCTAATCTGAACCCAGATCAGACTCTTAGCGATGTTATAGCATTGACCAAAAAGACAGGGCACTCTACAATAGGTATTACTCATGATGGTAGTCCTAATGGCTTTTTAAAGGGGATTGTTACAGGAAGAGACTATCGTTTGAGTACCGACCTTTGGATAGAAAAATATCGGAGTTCATGACTCCTTTAGAGAAACTTCACGTAGGCACTAAGGCTTAACGCTCAGTGAAGCGAATGACCTTATCTGGAAATACAAACTCAACACGCTCCCTATCATTGATGAAGAGGGACGCTTACTCTCTTTTGTTTTCAGAAAAGACTATGATAGCCACAAAGAAAACCCTTATGAACTTTTAGACCCTGTAAGCAAAACTTTATTGGTCGGAGCAGGTATAAACTCTCGTGACTATAAGGAACGTGTTCCTGCACTTATTGAAGCTGGTGCAGATGCTTTGTGTATAGACTCTTCAGATGGCTACTCCATCTGGCAAGCAGAGACCTTGCAGTGGATTAAACAACAGTATGGTGACCGCATTGTGGTTGGAGCTGGTAATGTTGTAGACGGAGAAGGTTTCCGCTACTTGGTCGAAGCAGGTGCCGATTTTGTAAAAGTTGGTATTGGAGGTGGTTCTATATGTATCACGCGAGAACAAAAAGGTATCGGTCGAGGTCAAGCAACTGCAGTTATTGATGTAGCCCGTGAGCGTGATTTGTACTACAAAGAGACGGGTATTTACATCCCTATCTGTAGTGATGGTGGTATCGTACATGATTATCATATGGTCTTGGCCTTAGCTATGGGTGCGGACTTCCTTATGATGGGCCGCTACTTTGCTCGTTTCGACGAGTCGCCTACACGTAAGCTCAAAATAGGTCCTAATATCGTAAAAGAATACTGGGGCGAGGGTTCAAATCGCGCCCAAAATTGGCAACGCTATGATAGTGGAGATGCTGACCCTAAAGGTATGAAGTTCGAAGAAGGGGTAGATAGCTATGTAACGTATGCAGGTCCAATGAAGGACAATTTAGATCAGACTCTGATGAAAATAAAAGCTACTATGTCTAGTTGTGGTACTGCTAATTTGAACGAACTACGTAACAATGCCAAGATAACACTCGTCTCTGCTACTAGTATTGTTGAGGGAGGAGCTCATGATGTAATATTGAAGGAGCACAACTAATCTACCTTTTTTCCATTTTATCGAGAGATATTTCTAAATGACTAATGACCGTCCTCTAATAGCGATTGTTGGTCCAACCGCATCAGGCAAGACTTCCCTTGGGGTACGTCTTGCCTCTCTTGTATCAGGAGAGATTTTAAGTGCTGACAGCCGTCAGGTGTACCGTCGAATGAATATCGGTACAGGTAAGGATTTAAATGAATATACTCTCCCCGATGGTACTACTATCCCCTATCATTTGATTGATATTGTAGAGCCTGGAGAGGTATACGACCTTTATCAGTGGCAAAAATCTTTTAATAAAGCCCTTCTTGCTATTCAAGAAAGGGATAATACTCCTATTTTGGTGGGCGGTTCGGGCTTGTATGTGGAAACAGCTCTGGGGGGACGCTCTCTGACAGAAGCTCCTAAAAATATCGCTTTGCGAAATGAGCTCTCTCATCTTTCTCATAGGGATCTTTTAGAAGTCTTGCGGCGCTTTAAGGGAATACCACAAACTGACACTTCTTCGGTGCGCCGTACAATTCGCGCCATCGAAATAGCTTCCTACTACGAACGCTATACAGACAAACTACCCATAGCAATATCTCAAAAAAATGAGATGTCAATTCCTCACTACCTATTCACCCTTTCCATGGAAGCCCCAGAGCGATGGGAGCGTATTGGGAAACGTCTCCGCAGTCGGCTTGACGAGGGTATGATAGAAGAAGTGCGAGCTTTACTTAATGAGGGAGTATCTGCCGAAATTCTCATTCAGTATGGTTTGGAGTATAAATACATAACCTACTACTTATTGGGGAAACTCGACTTAGATACAATGATTTCAGAGTTAGAGATTGCTATTCGTCAGTTCGCCAAACGTCAAATGACATGGTTCAGAGGAATGAAACGCAGAGGTTTTACCCCTATTTTCTTGGATGCTACTTTACCTCAAGAGACAATTCTTGAACAAATCTGCTCCTATTTGCCCAGATAGTCGCCAGATTATTAATGCGATTATGACATAAACAGCACAAGATACCCAAAAAGGAAAGACTCTACTCTCTCTGCTAAAAAACTCATTTGAACAGATAATAAAGCGCACCCCAAAAGTCGATTACACAACTTTTGGGGTGCGCTTCAATGCTTTCAAACAAGATATCGATTTATTTGTACTCTTCTTGTTTCATAATATTTTCTTAGCGCAGTAGCACAGGATAAGACGCCACTCCAGAGGCACTTTTCACTTGTACAAAATAAGTTCCTCGTGGTAAAGATGCAACCCCCATATTTACCAAATCCGCCTCGACAAAGAGATTTCTAACCATTTCACCCTTAGCATTGAAGAGAGAGATTTGTTTAAGGTCTACCCCCTCAATAAATACTCCTTCAGTAGCTGGATTGGGATATACTTTTATAGAGGTCTTTACAGACTCTGGAGTTTCTATAGCAAGTACCTTTTTTTCGTAAGTATATGTCTTATCTCTTATATAAGTAGTAGCGTCTCCTTGATAGGAACTATACTTTTCCGAGATGCGATCTCCATCAAATCCATGGCGATAGAAAGTATAGTCGTCTTCTGGAGTTAGTGGAGCAACAATATCTCTATTCTCCTCCTCCGTATTTTTGAGGTTATAATCAATACGATATACTTTTGTATCAACTCCATTAACTGCTATGTAAGAGAGAGTCGAGTTACCCAAGTAGGTATACTTATCTATCTTAAGTATCTTAAATTTTCCAGTACTCGCACTAATAACAGAATAAAGAATTTCAGAAGGAAGTAGTTTACCTTCGGGATAGTCAAATTGGGTAAAAGCTTTTTCTACATAAGCATCTCCACTTTTTTCTTGCAAAGAAGATTTGCTGATTGTTCCATTCTCATTGTAGGAGTAAACTGTTTTTGAGTCTAATCCGATTATTTCCGATATCTCATTGGAATAATCAAGCTTACCATCTGGTCTGTAGTGAAAGGTTGTGATGGTCGTAGGGGTTTGAAATGTAGGTCTCATAAAGAGAGTACGTTTACTGAGCCTTCCATCTTGATCGTATTCGTATTGAAAGCGAATTTCAAAAATAGGTTCACCTGCTGTAGAACCAAAGCTAGCCCAACGATCCATACGAACCAATTGTCCTTTATCATTGTAGAATAGAGAATCGGTCGTATTTCTCTGACCATTCAAGAAGCGATCTCTCGCAAAAAATTGATTATTTTCGTCATAACGAAAATGGAAGTCTTCGAAGTTGTCCGAACTGACAATAGAGGTTAAGAAATACTTCTCTGTTGCCTCTCGGGGCGTATTTTTTGTGTGTTGCGCTGTACCTAAGCAATAACTTGCAACAAGGGTCAATAAAAGTGTAAATGTTTTTTTCATAACAATCTGTATTATGTTGGTTAATCCAACACTAAGGTAGTGAAAAAAGTCTGTCTTCGTACTTTATCACACCTTTTTCAGCAAAACATTGTACAAAAGAGAGATAAATAGAAACTTCATAAGAAGGCAAAGTGTTTTGAAGAAAGAACTTCCAAATTCTTGTTGAGAGATTTATAGAAACTCTACCTCTCTTTCCAACATATCGAAGAGGGGGCTACTATACACTCTCTATTCTAATTGGAGCATTGTTTTTTCCCACTCTTGCATAGTCTGGTGTAACTCTTTTTGTACAGCCTCGTAACGAGAGAAAAGTTTAGGGTCAGAAGTTCCATCCCCTTTAGCGATAGCCTCCTCAATCGCCTTTAATGTATTCTCCAAATCGGCAATTTTAGCCTCTGCTTTCTCGATAGCTCGCTCTATATTTCTTTGTTGGCGTGCCTTCTCTTTTTGGGCTTGATAGTTCTCTCGCTGTACGTTATTGACTTCTTTGTCTATTGTGGGAGGTTGGGATGATTTTTCTTCTAACTGGGCAAGCGTCTCTATGCGACGTTTTTGCAAGTAGTCATAAATACCTCCTAAATGTGGAGCTACCCTTCCATGAGAAAATTCAAAGACTTGAGTTACCAAGCCATCAAGAAAGTCTCTATCATGAGAAACCACAATAACAGTACCTTCAAAGTTTCGAATTGCCTCTTTCAAAACATCCTTCGAGCGCATATCTAAGTGATTGGTCGGCTCATCTAAAATCAGCAAATTAGCTGGTTCGAGTAGCAGTATCAAAATAGCCAATCGAGCTCGCTCGCCCCCACTAAGCACGGAAACGGTTTATCAGCTATCTCTCCCCCAAACATAAAAGCTCCTAATAAATTATTTATTTGTTCTCTCACAGGACCTCGAGCCACTCTATCTACAGTGTCTCGTATGGAAAGATGCGGGTTTAACTCTTGCGCTCGGTTTTGGGAGAAATAGGCTACACGGATATTATGCCCCAATTTGAGGTGTCCCGTATAATCCTCTATCTGGTGCATAATACATTTGACCAAAGTAGATTTTCCTGCTCCATTTTTACCAACAAAAGCCACCTTATCACCTCGACGAAGTGTCATTTCAACCTTAGAAAAAACTTCTTGTTCACCATAACTCTTAGACAAGTCTTCTATAATTAGGGGAAAATCTCCTGAGCGTTCGGCAGGGGGAAAGCAAAAATGCATAGCACTCTGATCCATAGTATCAAGCTCGATACGCTCCACCTTCTCGAGTTGTTTTATACGACTCTGTACCTGAACAGATTTGGTCGCCTTATAACGAAAACGCTCAATGAAGGCTTCTGTCTCTTCAATCATCTTAGATTGATTTTCATAGGCTCTACGCTGTTGTTCTAAGCGTTCCTGTCGTAAGGTTACATAGTGGGAATAATGTGTTTTGTAATCGTAGATACGCCCTAACTCTATTTCTATGGTTCGTGTGGTAGTGGCGTCCAAAAAGGCACGGTCATGAGAAACTAAAAGCAAAGTAACTCCGGAGGTTTTGATAAATTGCTCCAGCCATTCAATAGACTCAATATCAAGATGATTAGTAGGTTCATCTAACAAAAGGAGATCTGGCTTTTGGAGTAAAATCTTTGCTAATTCAATACGCATACGCCACCCTCCGCTAAATTCTCGGGTGGGTCTTTCGAAATCAGAACGCTCAAAGCCCAAACCTAAAAGCGTTCGCTCTACTTCTGCCTTATAGTTTCCCTGCTCCAAGAGGTGTAGTTTTTCGCTCTGATGGGAGAAATGCTCTATCAACTCCTTGTATCCTGTTGTATCGTAATCTGTACGCTGCTCCATCTCTAAGCTCAAACGCTCCACCTCTTTGCGCAAATGTTGTATGGAGGCAAATACTTTTTCAGCTTCTTCCAGCACCGTACATCCGTCTACCAAAGACATTACCTGAGGAAGATAGCCAATGGTCAAGTCTTTTTGACGAGCTATGGAACCACTGGAAGGTTCCTCTTTGCCTGCGATTAGTTTTAGTAGTGTCGACTTTCCTGCACCATTTTTTCCAACAAGAGCTACACGCTCTTTAGTAGAAATTACAAATGTTACATCGTTGAAGAGTAGTTGCTTTCCAAAGTCTACAGTAAGATGATTGACAGCAATCATTGTCGAGTCTTTTTGATGATACTATATGCTTGATATATACCTCCTTCTCCAGCCTTGCTCAAATCATTAATCGCCTCTTCTTTTTTTCCTAAAGAAAGGAGTAACAGTCCTCTGTTAAAATAGATTTCAGGGTGTTCTAATCCCTCTAAGGCATGATTATAATCCTCCAAAGCAAGAGCTTTTTGCCCCATCTTCTCCCAAATTATCGCCCTATTGTAGTAAGCGTAATAGAGTTTAGGAGCTATTGATAGAGCTTTGTCTAAGTCCATACGAATACGTTCGTAGCTCAGCGGCGAATCCTTACTTTTAGGAGAAAGTGGGTTAGATAGAGAGGAATACCCCATAATTCTATTAGTACGTTCTTCGAAAGGAGCTTCCTTATAAGACTCCCCTTTTATAAGTTCTAAGCTACGTTTGCGCACCACGGCACGCAATAAATAGAATAGGGGCTGTTGGTTATTTTGTTTAATGGCTTCAGATAAGGAATATTCTGCTAATTCCAAGTCCTGCAAAAGAAAAGAAGCTATTCCCAATCGGAAAAAATCTTCCTCTTTTTTGTTACTAATAGCATTAAGAAACCTAAGTTCCTCTTGCAGAAAAACAATATCTAAGGTATCTATAATCTGTCCCGAGGGCACAAAAGAGAGGCGTTTGGGTAGATTGTACTTGTTATTCATCTCCTCTGCAATAGGACTATAATAAAGACGAGGAGTAAGTCCTGCTTTAGAAATCGATGGAAAATAGCTTAAAACAAAGAAATCTAAAGCCTCTACAACGATTTCTCTATTCTGTATTTTCCCTCGCAATGACTGTGGTAAATGTACCGATGTTTCAGTAAGAGAGGATGCCGAGGTTTCAATCAATTGGTTATATGAGTCTATACTCTCATCTTCTTCTTTTCGTGTCTCTTTGTTAGTATTTGAAGTAGAAGTTTTCTTCCTTCCCCTTTTCTGCTTTTGTTGGCGCTCTGCTTGCCAAAGATCTCTATCTGCCCCTGCAAGATCCCCGAGAGCTCGTTTCGTTTCTGCCCTTGCCAAAAGTCCCAATTGAAAGGAGGGATAGCGTTTCAAAACTCTATCCAAACTCTTAAGAGCTGTTTTATAATCGCCAATATCCATACTCAATAATCCTTGGTTATAAAGAGCCATATAATTATTGGGGTGTAATTTGAGGACCTTGTTGAAATCTTCTAAAGCGTTATTAGCATCTCCCAAAGAGGCTCGCAACAGAGCTCTATTGTAAAGAGCAGTTATGTCGTTAGGGGCTATAAGAATGGCTTGGGAATAATCATCAATGGCTCCCTCATAATCATTAGAATGGTATTTTACTAACCCACGATTAATGAAAAAAGCTTTTTCGTTAGACTCGTATTGAATGGCTTTATCAAGAAGAGCCAAAGCCTCTTTGTACTCTTTCTTTTGAATAGAGAGGTAGGAAAGAGAAGCATAGACTTGTGCCTGAGTAGAATCTATTGTAAGAGACTGGTTTAGAGCTTTTATCGCAGCCAAGGTATCTCTCTCCTGCAACAATATATCTCCTTTTAGCCAATAAGCATACTTATTCTTTTTATCCTTTTGTAATAGTTTTTCGATAGTCTCTCGACTCTCTTTGTAGTGCTTGTTACTAAATTGCGCCTCGGCAAGACTTAGGGTAACCTCAGTATCGTCTGGAAGGAATTCAGATGCTTTTTTTAGGTTAAGCACAGCTTCTTTATTACTTTTCAGAGCTCGTTGTGCCAACCCCTGAAGAAAGTAAGCTTTAGCTATAAATGCATTGCGTTCGATAGCTAATCTTGCATCTTCTTCAGCCCCCTTATAATCTTCCAACATAAACTTAGACAAAGCTCTGAAGTAATAAGGTTCCGCCATCCAAGGTCGAAGCTCTATAACTTGATTAAAATAGCCTATTGAGACTAAATAATCATTGAAAAAGAGAGCATTCTGCCCAATAGTCATTACCCTATTTACGTCAATCTGCGCAAGACTTGCAGATAACGACAACAATAGAGCCATGCAAAAAGAGAGAATAGCTTTCATTAAAACAGAAATAAGAGTACTATCTTATGCTTTTCTTCTTAGGAGGAGCTACAACCACAGGATAGTGAGGGCGAATACGTCCACTCTCTATGTTAGAAAGTTTATTCTTAATCAGCCTCTTGCGCAGTGGACTAATATGATCGGTAAAAAGGACTCCATCTAAGTGGTCATATTCGTGTTGTATAACTCGTGCAGCAAAACCCGAGAATGTTTGAGTTCGGGGTTCAAAGTTCTCATCTACATATTCAATAGTGATACTCTTGGGACGAATTACTTTCTCATGTATACCAGGTAAACTGAGACATCCCTCCTCTTCAGACAAGGTATCTTCACTACGCTCCGTTATGTGAGCATTAATCATCACTGTCTTGAAATCTTTACATTCTGGGAAAACATCACCCATAGGAGTTGCATCAATCACCAAAAGACGAATAGACTTTCCTATCTGGGGAGCTGCTAAACCTATTCCATCGGACTCATACATAGAAACCCACATAGACTCTATAAGTTCCTTAAGTCCAGGATATTCTGGAGTTATATCTTGGGCCATCTCTCTTAAAACAGGGTGACCATATAAGTATACTGGTAACATATTATTTATTGATTTAACTGTTGATACTCAAGAGAGTCCATATAGGACTGAAGTATGATAATGGCACTAACCTCATCGACCAGTGCTTTATTTCTTCTTTTCATTTTCCCCATACCACTCTCCAAGATAGCTCTTTGAGCCAATTTGGAAGTAAAACGTTCGTCGTACAGAACCACCTTGATATCTGGGAATTTCTTTTCTATTTGCGTTACTAAGGGGCGTATTTTTTGCATCGTCTGGCTCTCTTCCGCATTCATTTGGGTAGGATGCCCAACAACGATTAGGTCTACTTTTTCCGAAGCTATATATTCCGAAAGAAAGGTAAGCAGTTGCGCTGTTGGCACAGTAGAGAGTCCTCCTGGCACAATCCTCAAAGGGTCTGTAACTGCCAGCCCTGTCCGCTTTACTCCATAATCAATAGCTAATATCCTTCCCATAGTGGAAATGAAAGTCGTGTTTTTAGTATAACTCTTTTAAGACTAATAATTCTCTTCTCTTCAAAACTCTAATAAAGTGTGAGAAGCAAAACCAGGGAGAGAGGCAAAAGCAGTTTCTATGGTTGCTTGCCCTACAATAGTACGAGCACAGTTTATAACTCCTCCATGACAAAACAACAATATATGACGATAGTTTTCTCTCTTCTTCTCCTCAAAAAAGTGTTGTACTCGATTGAGTTGATCTTGCAAAGACTCTCCATTAGGAGTAGGGTTATTAATATAGTAAGAGAAGAAGTTAGGGATATCTTCCGTAGTAAGAATTTCAGCCCACGGTTTTCCCTCCCAGTCTCCAAAGTTCATTTCTTTGAGTCGATCGTCTCTTTGCGCTTGGGGATAGCCACAGTAGGAAGCCAGCCTTACAGCTCTTTGCAGGGGACTGGTAAATACAGCATCGGGAGAAAGTTCTATTATTTCCCTTTTCGCCATTTGTGCTTCACGCTCAAAATTTTCTGGAATAACATCTACATCCGTAACTCCATAACAAAACTCGTTACCGTTTAAAAGGACTGATGTATGACGTATTAAACTGACTTTCATAGGAGGTTAAAACTTCTTTTTGAGACAAGTCCCTAATGTACAATTAGCAAAAGTATTCATTAGAATCTACCCTTTTTTTTAGAAGGATTGAATGACTTTTCCTGTCTGTTATTTCTTGGTATGGGTTTACTATTGGAAAAGTGTCTCTTAAAAGAGGGTTGCTCTTGCTCATCATCCTCCAGTGTTTTCTGAACTTTGAGGGTTTATTATTTGATGGTTTAGATCGTCCCCCCTTGCTCTCTTTGGAGGATTGTTTATTACTTCGTCCAGAAGTATTTTTACGACGAGGAGTTTGGTCATCCTCCCAATCGATATATTCTGTCCCTATACGAACAGATGCCTTTTGAGCCAAAAGCATTTTTTGCTCAGCAGCAAACTCTCTAATTAAGTCTCGTACAGGCAATTCTTCGCATCAAGGGTTACAACATCTTCCTCTTCAATAATGTCTGTGAGCTCCGCCAAAACTCCGTTTACGGTTACTCGACCTTCTATTATTAATTGCTCAACTTCTCTTCGAGACCCTAATCCTGTCTCACTTAGAAGTTTGTTAATTCTCATGTTCATGGAGTGTATTCTATTGCTGAGTTATAATCTCTATTAATTGCTCTTTTGCTGAAAATATCTTGTCTTCCATACTGGAGAAGTCTTCAAGATAAAATATCGGTATATTCATTAATTCTGCCATTCTGATAGAGGAACAATCTACCCCAATAAACAGTTCTAAAGAAGCTAATACAGATAGCTCTTGAGAGAAAGAAAGATTGGATACAAAGTATACGTTTTTATGCTTAGCCCTCAGCTCCTCTGGTGGTATTGTAGCATCCTTCCTATTACAGCCAAAAATAAGCACGGGTTTTGAAAAGAGGTCAATGATATAATTAGCAGAACGATACAAATCCTCCCACGACAAAAACTCATCTCGTTTAGTCTGAGGTGAAAATCCTACGGCCTTCGAAGGAAAAGAGATTATACTTTTTAGATTGATACCTATTTCTGACAACGGTTTATTCGGTCCTAATCCTCCCTTGATGAAAAGCTCTTTATAAACCCTTAGATACTCTTCCCCCTTGGTATAGGGGATATGATCTTCGAAAAAAGAGGAGCGAACAGAATATCTTTTCGGTACTGAATAATATTTTGTCCCACCAAAGAGACGAAGGTAGTTCCCTAAAAAATTTGTATGACGGCTATTGTACAAATCAAAGACATAGTCAAATCTTTCATAAAGAAGTTTACGACCAAGTGCCAATAATCCTCTTAGTGTCCCATCTTTTTTCTTGAGGTCTATTGTCATAGGCTCCAAGTTAGAAGGAGGTGTTACCGCTATACCCGTAATAGAGGGTTTAAGGAGATAGGTAAATTGGTGTTGAGGGGAACTTGTTGCTACAGAATAAACCAAACGGAGAGACAAACAAATATCCCCAAGAGATGCTGGTTGAACAATAAGAACGTTCGCCATAGACTTTACTCTTTAGTATAAACTACCCATCAATTATCTCCGAAAGCATCTACAAACCCCTCTGACCTTTCGACAACGGAAAGGGCAAAGGGATTAAAATTTTAATCGTTGAACAAATTCTTCTGTCCAGCTTTCAATGTATTCATCATAAGAGAGACAATCGTCATAGGCCCTACCCCTCCAGGCACAGGCGTGATGTAAGAACAGAGAGGGGCAACCTCCTCAAACTTAACATCTCCCGTTAGGCGAAATCCACTCTTACGGGTAGTATCTGGTACTCTGGTAGTACCAACATCTACAACAACAGCTCCCTCTTTAACCATATCTTTGGTGAGAAACTCAGGACTTCCTAAAGCTGCTATAATAATATCAGCCGTCTGACAAATCTCTTTTAAGCCTTGCGTACGGCTATGACAAATAGTTACGGTACAGTCGCCTGGATAGGTTTTGTGAGACATTAATTGTGCGATAGGCTTGCCCACAATATTGCTCCGCCCTAAAACAACACAATGTTTGCCAGAGGTCGGTATTTCATAACGACGAAGAAGCTCCACAATGCCCTGAGGAGTAGCCGATATGAAACAGGGAAGCCCAATACTCATACGCCCGACGTTGATAGGATGAAAACCATCGACATCTTTTCTGTAATCCACTCTTTCGATAATCTTTTGCTCATCGATATGTTTAGGCAAAGGAAGTTGTACAATAAATCCATCTACCTCTGGATCTTTATTAAGTTTATCAATAGCTGACAATAATTGTTCTTCTGTAACATCGCTCTCAAAACGTATCAAAGAAGAGGCAAAGCCTACCTCTTCACAAGACTTTACTTTAGAAGCTACATAGGTTTCGCTCCCTCCGTCATGTCCTACCAAAATAGCAGCCAAATGAGGGCGCTTACCTCCATTGCGAACTATATTTTCTACTTCCGAAGCAATTTCTTTCTTTATCTCTTCGGAAATTTTCTTTCCATCTAATATTTTGTATTCCATATTGCTATATTATTTGTGGCGCAAACGAGCCATTTTTTTAGGGTTCTTACCCATAGTTTGTATTGTTTTCATCATCTTGCGTGCTTGATCGAACTGCTGAATAAGGCGATTTACCTCTTGTACAGAGGTACCGCTACCATCCGCAATTCTCTTACGACGCGAACCATTCAGAAGACCGGGATGAGAACGCTCTTCAGGTGTCATAGAATATATTATAGCTTCTATCCCCTTGAAAGCATCATCATCAATATCCATATCTTTAATGGCTTTGCCTACACCTGGAATCATTCCTATAAGGTCTTTGATATTTCCCATCTTTTTGATTTGGTGAATCTGTTTCAGGAAGTCATTAAAGTCGAACTGATTCTTAGCAATACGCTCTTCCAAACGACGTGCTTCTCGCTCATCATACTGCTGTTGAGCACGCTCTACGAGAGAAACAATATCTCCCATCCCCAAGATGCGATCTGCCATACGCTCAGGATGGAAAACATCCAAAGCCTCCATCCCTTCGCCCGTACCAACAAACTTTATAGGCTTGTCTACCACCGTTCGGATAGAAAGTGCAGCTCCACCTCGAGTATCTCCATCCAATTTGGTTAGGATAACTCCGTCGAAATCAAGCCGTTCATTGAACTCTTTAGCTGTATTAACAGCATCTTGCCCCGTCATAGCATCAACTACGAAAAGGATTTCGTGAGGTTTAATAGCTTGCTTAATAGCAGCTATCTCATTCATCATTTCCTCATCAATAGCAAGGCGACCAGCGGTATCTACAATAATCACATCGTGATTCTTTGCCTTAGCTTCTTCGATAGCGTGGAGAGCTATTTCCACAGGATTCTTGCTCCCTAACTCTGCATAAACAGGAATAGATAATTGCTCTCCCAATACCTTAAGCTGATCTATAGCTGCAGGACGATACACGTCACAGGCTACCAATAGAGGATTTTTAGAGCGTTTGTTTTTAAGAAGATTTGCCAGTTTCCCAGAAAAAGTCGTTTTACCCGACCCCTGAAGACCGGACATCAAAATTATAGTCGGCTCTCCTTTAAGATTTAGGTCTACAGCTTCGCTCCCCATTAACTTGGCTAACTCGTCGTGTACGATTTTAACCATCATCTCGCTGGGGCGTACCGCCGTTAATACATTACGGCCAAGTGCTATTTCTTTAACATTGTCAGTAAACTTCTTCGCTACATTATAGTTTACGTCTGCCTCTATAAGGGCTCGGCGCACATCTTTTAGGGTCTCTGCGACGTTTATGTCGGTTATTTGCCCTTCGCCTTTTAGCTTTTTAAAAGAGCGTTCTAAGCGTTCACTAAGATTTTCAAACATATTGTATAGTGTTCAAGAGTCTTTGTTATTGATATTATTCTTTCGTAATTCTATTGTTTTGGTCAGGAAAAGCGAGAGCGGGGCGAAAAGTACGTGCCTCTTCCATGTCCATCCAAGCATAAGCCATAATAATCACCACATCACCCTGCTGACATAAGCGAGCAGCAGCCCCATTGAGACAAATCACACCAGTATCTGCAGGGCCCTCTATAACGTAAGTCTCGAAACGTTCGCCATTATTATTGTTTACAATTTGTACTCTCTCTCCTGGCAGTATGTTTACAGCTCCATCAAAGTTTTATCTATGGTTACGCTGCCTACATAGTTTAGATTGGCCTCGGTAACATGTACACAGTGTAGTTTAGACTTTAGTACCTGTACTAACATATTCTCTTTTTCTTTTTTTGTTTCCTTGATTCGTATTTCATCGTAAGTCCACCAACTCGCTACCAGGATAATCTGTGTGCTTTTGAGAGAAGAGATGACTCGAAATATTTTTCTTAGAGATCAACGATTCTATATACATTACCACACGTGTACCATCGCTAAAAAGAGTCATAAGCTCTGTGGGGAGCTCTGTTTTTCTACTAAAGCAGAGTTCTATATGCTGTATATTCATCGAATTCTTTTTGGGAGTGAACACAAAGACTTTACCTTTTTTACTTTCGGGGAGCTCTCTCACTGTATACATTTCTTGTGATGTGGAAAGATAAGCTAAAGGATTAAGGGTTGCCAAGTCTTCTTTAGTTGGATGCATAACGGTAAATGTTTTCTCAGCCTTGTTATAGTAGGAGAAAAGATTTCCATTGTAGGTAGACGTAAATATAGAATAAGTCAACCTAAACTTATCCTGATGGGTAAGTAGCTGCCCTCTATCATCCGAAAGCAACTCCCCCGAAGCAGCATAAGTTTTGGAGCTAAAAGTAATCTCTGCCCCTTGCTCTAATCTCTTTTTAAGACTGAGCATTTGTTGAGAGCCAAGACTTCTCTGGGCATAGATTGGGGGGAAACTAACGAAGAGAAAAATAAGGGCTAACGAGTGAAGAAAAAACTTTTTCATTTCAGAGAGTCCAATAGATTTTGTAAAGCATAGAGGTCAGGAATTAAAACTTCTCGAGACTTACTCCCTTGTTGAGCAGCCACAATACCAGCAGCTTCCAATTGGTCCATTATGCGTCCTGCTCTATTGAATCCAATTTCAAAATGCCTTTGAATTTTAGATGTAGAGCCTTGTTGAGTTTCTACCACCATACGAGCCACCTCTTCAAAAAGGGCATCTTTACGATCAAGAGAAACTACACGCCCCTCATCTGTCTCTTCTACAGGAGCCTCGGGAAGATTATAAGGAGTCGTAAAAGAGGCTTGGCTCGATATAGTATCCACTATTCGTTGGGTTTCTGGGGTATCTATCAATGCACATTGTAGGCGGAGCATATCCTTACCCTGATAGAAAAGCATATCTCCACGTCCCACCAAGTGGTTTGCCCCAGGACCATCCAAAATGGTACGAGAATCGGTTGCTGAAAAGACCTTGAAAGCGATACGAGCAGGAAAGTTGGCTTTAATAGTTCCCGTTATAATATCCGTTGTGGGGCGCTGCGTGGCCAACACCATATGAATACCCGCAGCACGTGCTTTTTGCGCAATACGTGTTATAGGACGTTCAACCTCTTTTCCCGAAGTCATAATAAGATCGGCAAACTCATCAATAATCAATACGATGTAAGGCAAGAACTTATGATGTTCTGAAAAGGCAAGCTCCCCGCTCTGAACACGTTTATTATATTCGGCAATATTACGTACACGAGCCTCAGTAAGTAGCCGATATCTATTGTCCATCTCTACACAAAGAGAATTGAGAGTGGGTACTACCTTAGACATATCCGTAATGATACACTTATCCTCTTCGGGCAGTTTAGCTAAATAGTGTCTTTCCAGCATTTCGTAGACAGAAAACTCCAACATTTTGGGGTCTATCATCACAAACTTCAACTCCGAAGGATGTTTGCTATATAGCAGAGAGGATATCATAACATTCAGTCCCACACTCTTTCCTTGCCCCGTAGCACCTGCAATAAGAAGGTGTGGCATCTTGGTAAGATCAAACATGAAAACCTCATTAGTAATGGTCTTACCTATAGCAATGGGTAGCTCCATTTTGTTCTCTGCAAATTTGCGAGAAGAGAGCAACGAGTGGAATGAAACTATTTGTGGGCGCTTGTTAGGAACCTCTATGCCTATAGTACCCTTGCCTGGTATAGGAGCTATAATACGTATTCCTCCTTCTGACTTTAAGCTAAGAGCAATATCATCATCCAAATTACGGATACGAGATATTTTTATGCCGGCATCGGGTTCTATCTCATAAAGTGTTACCGTAGGTCCGACAGTTGCTTTTGTAGGACGAGCCTTTATCTTGAAACTCTCAAGAGTTTCAATGATTTGGCGCTCATTGCTGGCAATTTCCTCGTAGTCGGGAGTATTATCACCCCTTTCATAAATCTCCAACAAATCTAAAGAGGGAAAAACATAGTTAGGTAGTTCTAAATCACCTCGTGAGGAGGTTGCTGATTGAGGGGCATACTCCTGCTGTTCTTCCTCTTGAGGAATCTCTATAATGAGAGAAGAGGTAGCAGTTGCCGTCATAGAGTCTTGCTGCTCTTCTTCTGGCTTTGTTGCAATCTGAGCATGAGGCATAGAGTGTCCCAGCTCAACAACAGTTTCTTGCCTCTCCTCTTGTAAGTTTGTTTTAGCTTCCTCCTCCATGGCTTGCTCTACCCTATCCTCTCCCACTGATACTTGTGCCACTTCTTCCATTGCAACTTCCCTATCAGAAGGAAAAGCTTTACGTTTAATACGTATATTCAGCCAGGAAAAAGAGAGAAAGTTTTGTAGCCAAAGAGCAGACTGTTGGCTAACAGAAACGACAATCACAATGAGAGCAAAGAGTATCGATGAGACAATGCCCGCATGCCCCAAATGGGTAAGCAAAAAGAGAGTTAAATGTACCCCTTGACTACCTCCTATTTGAAATGGTAAAGTTATATCGAAAAGAATGGTGACGTAGGTAGATAAAATAGCTAACCAAATAGAAGAAAAAGCGGTGATAAAAAAGATTTTCACCACAGATATTTTATAACTCTTGGGCAGGTTAAAAACACGAAGAGCATAGCATAAAGGGAAGAAAAGTAAAACGATGCTTCCTATTCCCAAAAAGCGATTAACAAGCCAATCCGAAACGTAAGCTCCAAGCAATCCTCCGATATTACTGATTTTATTGGTCTCTCTTATAGCGGAAAAAAATGTTTCATGATTAGAAAGGACACTTTGGTCTTTTGAGGCTGTGAGCAGGTAGGAGAAGGAAGAAATCAGTAAGAAAAGTGTAACAAAAAGTAGCACAAGCCCTCCTAAAAAGCGATAAAGAGGTGCATACTTACTTGTAGAAAAAGAGGCAAAAAGAGACTTCTTAACTTCCTTTTTCCCCCTTTTTGCATCCATATTTCCTTTAGTCGTAGGAGAGGTTCTAACTCTTTTACCTCCTTGTGAGGAGGGATGTCTACCCTTTTGTGAACTCATAGCTGTGCAAAGATACTACTACTTTACTAATGTTTATCACTTAAACTTATGATATAACCCCTTACGCAATAGAAGCAAAGGTATAATGGTTTTCAGGAAAACGATTAATGGTTTTGAATGAAACCTATAGACCTTTTGAATCTACCCATTATACCTTTGACATATACTGAAAATAGTTATTAGTTGGAGAGGATACCCCACTTCTATTTTTAACAATTTTATTTGTTATAATCTGTACTAAAAAAGTATATCTAAATGAAATACAAACCAATTTACTTTCATACTCCTTTCTTAACACCTATATCTACAGAAAAGAAATACAAGATATGCTATCTTGGAAGTAGTTGATATATACATCTAATATCCTTATCTTTGTACATAGTCATCTTATATTCACACAAAACAAAAACAAAATCGTACCAATAAAACAAAAAAAATATAGGGAGAAAATGTATATGAAAAGACTTTTATTTTCTATTCTATTGCTTCTTATGGGTTGGATAACAACAGGTAATGCCGCCCCCATTACGCCTCTTGAGGCGGAAGCAATTGCGAAGATTTATTTTTCTCAAAATGGTTTGAGAAGCAATCTTCCCATTCGTTTGACTTACACCCACTACCTAAAAGGTGAAAATAGACTCAGAAATGGAGCTTTACAAGAGAACAATCTTGTAGGCTACTATATCTTCAACAGAGGCGAACGAGAAGGGTTTGCCATTGTTGCAGGAGACGATCGCTTATATCCTCTGTTAGCTTACTCAGATAGTGGTTATTTTGATTTGGAGAATGCTCCCGAACAAATCCGCTATTGGATGGCTGGTTACGAGCAGAGTATTCTTCAAATGCTATCCCAACCTGAAATAGTTCCCATCGGAGCTTCTCCTTCAAGAGGAACTAAAGAGGTACTTCCCCTTTTGGATAAAAAGAAGATTTTGTGGGACCAAGAGTATCCTTACAATCTACAATGCCCCTTTGAAGGTAATATCCAATGCCCAACAGGTTGTGTAGCTACTGCAATGGCACAAATACTTCGTTTTCACGAGTGGCCAAATGCTGCTGTCGGTTCTCACAGCTATACAGATAACGGCATATCTCGTTCAGTGCAATACGGGCATGAGTATAATTGGGCAGATATGCCAGGCACATTTTCTAAAACGCATCCCGATGCCGAAAAGCATGCCAAAGAGCTATCTCGCTTTATGAAAGATGTTGGTTTTGGGGTTGATATGTCTTATGGAGCCTCGGGTAGCGGAGCGTTTGAAACAGGTGTGGTGCGAGCACTTAGGGAACATTTTAAGTACAAAAAGAGCGTGACGACCCTTTTCCGATATAACTATACGGCAACGGAATGGGAAAACTTGATTCGTGAAGAGTTAGATGCCGAACGCCCAGTGCTTCTCTCGGGGTATGGAGAAGGAGGAGGTCATGCCTTCGTTTGCGATGGTTACAATAAAGAGGGCTTTTTCCATATTAACTGGGGGTGGTCTGGTATAGCTAATGGGTACTTTCGCATCACAGCTTTAGACCCAGCTCAATTGGGTACAGGTGCGGGACTCGGAGGTTATAATTATGGTCAATCTATAATCATTAACATCATTCCCGATAGGGATAATAATCCGGGATTAGCTCCAGCCTTGGAGCAACCAACCTCGACTATAAGAGGGGTCATTTCAGAAGACAAAACGACCATTAAACTACATGGTTATCTCTATCAACGCTTTATCTATGAGGCTTTTGGCAAGGTGCGCTTTGCCTTCTACAAAAACAATCAACTTGCTTCTGGTGTAGAGGCTCTTGACCTTAAACTAACGAGAGGGAATCCGATGAGTCTTAAGGGCGATTTCAAGAATGTAACCAGCCAAGGCATACAGTTGGAAGATGGAGACTATGTCGGTAGATTTGAATGGAAACACAACGGAGCAAGCTCTTTTGAAAAATGCTTACTATTTTATGACGAACCCTCCGAACTCTACTTCACTGTTAAGAATGGAAAATTCACCTCTGTTTCATATGACATAGGTGCTGGTAAAATAGAGATTATAAAGAATAGCACGACATGCGACCTCTTTGCCTATGCGCGTAGCAAAGTATCTTTCAAGGTCAAAAACAATAGTACAAGAGAGTACTATGGACCTGCCTATCTCTACTGTCTAAGAGATAAGTATCAGGGTAATGCAGCCTTTGTGCCTCGAGATGCAGACCCCATAGCAGAGTCTAAGATAGCCGTCCTGAAGCCCAATGAAGAGACGACCCTTACTTTCGATAATTTTTTCATCAATGAAAAAGAAGGCACAAAGATGAATCTTTACATCCGTTTTGCCGATATTGATTTGAAAGTACCCACAGAAGATTTTATCTATCTATCTGATCGTAGTACTGTGTCATGGGCTAACTCTGTAGCTATGCTTCAAAAAGTAAAAACACCTACTGCTTATACCGATCCTGTACTTCTCATTAGCCCTTTGGAAGAAGATATACGTATGAACTTGGCTAATGACAATGTAAAAGGTCCCAAATTTCAAATTGAAAACAAGGGCACTCGATTTAGCGCAATGCTCCCTAATGGTATTGTAATAGGTATAGTTGGTGTAGCCTATGCGTCAGATGGAGGAACAGATCGCTTGGTGGCTGTTTCTTCAGAATACTACTCTGACCCCATTGCTTCTAATACTAAGGTTGAGTTCAGACCTATATTCAGCACAGGTCCTTTTAACCCTCGTTTCAAGCAAGCAACAGGTAAGGATGGAATAGTTAAGCTAAGAACTCTCTATGTAACACAAGAGGGAGTTCCTGTGGGCTATGCAGATAAACGTGAACCCTTGTTTGGAACTCCTCTGACCAAGGTTTCTTACTACACCGACCATACTACTGGCATTGAAACTCCTACAACTTCTGCCAATGAGATTAGCATATACCCTAACCCGATAGCAGATAGAGTTGAAATTCAAGCATTGAGCAAAATCTATGCTATCGAAGTATGGAGCATAAAAGGGGTTCGGTTACAAGAGTACATATTCCAAGGGCTGAATAACCATGAAACTATAGATGTTTCTAATCTCCCCTCTGGCTCTTACATATTCCACATACAAACAGCAGATCATAAAAAACTAATAAAGCGGGTTATTAAATAGTACACTTCATTCTTTACAAAAGACACCATTGCCCAGTTTTTCATGAGGCCTTGCAGCATGCTGTAATCATAGTGATTACATAGGACGAAAGCAGAGCAAGTTTACAGGCTACGCAGAGGCAAGCAATTATGAATCAGAGGGCATTGAGATGAAAAATGAAGGAAGCATACAATTAAAGATATGACTGAGGCTGAATGCCGAAAATGATGCATCGAATTAGGTAGTATACAACACTATCCCATAGCCAACACCTCCTGAGTAGTATTGAATCAGGAGGTGTTTTTTATTCTCCTACACGAATCTATTCTGAAGCCTTTTGGAAAAAGACAGATAGAACCCTTCACATAATAGCTCCTCTCGCCTTCCTTTTGAGGCTCTAATTTGTTCGTACACACGAGTATATTTTACTGTTTGTACGCCACTACTTTCTTTTTTCATAGTGTAGAATTCTTTATACGTAGATTGAATATAATTACACCAAGATTAAATATATCCATACGTAGATTGAATATAATTACACGCAGATTGAATATAAAGAACTGGAGGCGTATGGAGTGAAAACTGTGCACGTCTATGAATGTATATGAACACGTCCAAGTCACGAAAGAAGCGCAGTAAACGAGCTATCATGCAAGGATTTCAAATAGATTTTATGGCATAAGTCTGAAAGTAGGATGAAGAAAATATTGTACTTTTACCCGACCGACGTAGTTGTGGAAGCTATTGAAAAGTTGGGTAAGTTTTCATGAGACTTAAAAAGATAGGGATTCTCAGAAGTTGATTTTGAAGAGAAAAGAAAAGTGTCTTGTGGCACAAAAGAGATTTCCAACAGACTCTATCCATCCACTCTCCCCCACACACTACAACTATCTCTAATTTTGAATGCCCGAATATAGCCCTATGAATAAAAAAGAAATAGTACAAGAAAAACAGTCTGAAGAAAGAAATCTCTTCTCTTCAGGAGCCATAGAGGTGCGTGGAGCCAAGGTACACAACCTTAAGAATATAGATGTATCTATTCCTCGACACAAATTGACCGTTGTAACAGGTCTAAGTGGTAGTGGGAAATCCTCTCTGGTCTTCGATGTGCTGTTGGCAGAAGGACAGCGACGTTATATCGAAACCTTTTCTACCTATGCAAGGAGCTTTATCGGCAATAATACTCGTCCCGATGTAGAGTCGATAGAGGGACTTAGTCCCGTTGTGGCTATCGAACAGAAAACAGCATCTAACAATACTCGTTCTACCGTAGGAACAGTAACAGAGATTTACGACTTCTTGCGGCTTCTCTATGCTCGTGTCGGGGTTCCTCACTCCTATATCACGGGAAAAGAGATGCGTAAATATACCGAACAAGAGCTATTCGAACTGATAGAGCGAGATTATAATCTGCAAGGCATAGAGCTATTAGCTCCTGTTATTCGAGATAGAAAAGGACACTACAGAGAACTTTTTGAGACTTTGCGCAAAAAAGGCTTTACCTCTGTTTACATAGATGGAACTATCGAGGAGTTACGTCCGGGGTTGATGGTCGATAGGTATGTAAAACACTACATTGCTGTTGTCATAGACAAATTGATTGTAAAGGACGAAATGAAAGAACGTCTCCAACAGAGCATAACTCTTGCTCTTCACTATGGCGACGGTATGCTGGATGTACGAAAACGAAACGATAGTAAACTACGGCACCTCTCTTCTAAGCTAATGGATGCTGAGAATGGATTAGCTTATCCAGAAGTCTCTCCCTCTACATTTTCATTTAATTCTCCTCAAGGGTATTGTCCGCACTGCAGGGGAATGGGTGTTGTCAATAGAATTAACATAGACAAGCTCATTACACATCCCAAACTCTCTTTACGGAAGGGAGGATTGAAACTGCTGGGGAAGTGGTGTAAAGGAGCTATTTATGACGACATTAAACAATTGTTAGAAGGGTATGGATACACTCCCGACACACCCGTAGGATTACTTTCAGAAAAAGTCCTAAACACCATTCTTTATGGGGTTCTGGACGGAGAAGATTCAGAGGGTTTCAAAGGAATAATGTATTACTTGGACATTGATAACTTTATGGGTTTTTTGGACGAAGAAACCAAAGAGTGGCTTCAAGATTTACACACCGAACAAATCTGTCCAACTTGTAATGGAATTCGACTGAATAAAATTGCACAGAGCTATCTCATCGATAAGTGGCGCATTCATGAACTGGCAGCTCTCGATTTAGAGCAACTTTATAGAACATTGCCCGAAATAGAAAACTCTCTCTCTCCTCACTTACGACCTGTAGGAGCTGAGATTATCAAGGAAATTAAAACACGCTTACAATTTTTACTTGATGTGGGTCTCTACTATTTAAGTCTGTCAAGGGCCTCCTCCACTCTATCTGGAGGAGAAAGTCAGAGAATTCGTTTAGCGACACAGATAGGAACTGGACTTGTAGAGGTGCTCTATCTACTTGATGAGCCAGGAATAGGATTGCATCCAAGTGATAATAATAAACTTATTGCCTCATTGCAGAAGCTAAGAGATGGAGAAAACACCATTGTTGTAGTAGAACACGACCAAGATATGATGCTATCTGCTGACTATATTATAGATATGGGGCCTGGTGCAGGTCGTTTGGGCGGGAAGGTCGTTTTTGCAGGGGCACCAAAAGAGTTGCCTTCAACCCATACCATAACAGCGGACTATCTCAATGGTATTAGAAATATCATCATACCCAACAAAAGACGTCAAGGCAATGGCAATTTTCTAACTCTTTCGGGTGCTGTGGGCAATAATCTCAAAAATGTCAAACTCTCTCTTCCTTTGGGAACTTTTATATGTGTTACTGGGGTCTCTGGTAGTGGTAAATCATCTCTTATCAACGGAACTCTCGTTCCTGCCATAGCTAAATCTTTGTATGGTTCTTTAGCTACTCCTTTGCTTTATAAAAAGATAGAAGGATTAGAGCATATAGACAAGTTAGCTGTTGTAGATCAATCTCCCTTGGGACGTACTCCACGCAGTAACCCTGCTACCTACACAGGACTTTTCACAGAAATTCGTCAACTTTTTGTCTCCCTACCCGAGAGTAAAGCAAGAGGCTATAAAGCGGGTCGCTTCTCTTTTAATGTATCGGGAGGACGATGTGAAGAGTGTAAAGGAAATGGCTATCGTACTTTAGCTATGAACTTTTTACCTGATGTTACCATTCCTTGTGAAGTGTGTCACGGTAAGCGTTATTCGCGAGAGACGTTAGAGGTGCGTTACAAGGGCAAGTCTATTGCAGATGTATTGGATATGACCTTTAACCAAGCTGCCGAATTCTTCGAAAACATGCCTAAATTACATAATCGTTTAGAGATGATTCGTAAAGTCGGTTTGGGATACGTCAAACTGGGACAACCCTCTACTACGCTATCGGGAGGAGAGAGTCAACGTGTAAAGTTAGCAGAAGAACTCTCAAAAAAAGATACTGGACGCACTCTCTATATTTTGGATGAACCCACCACGGGACTACACTTTGAAGACATAAGAGTACTACTCTCTTTAGTTCAGCAATTGGTTGATAAAGGTAATACTGTCCTCATTATAGAGCATGACCTTGATGTAATAAAAAGTGCTGATTATGTTATAGATATGGGACCCGAAGGTGGTCGTAATGGAGGTAAAATACTTTTTGCAGGCACCCCTGAAGACATGATTAAACAAAAGTCTCTTACAACTACAGCACGCTTCCTAAAACAACGAATGAATTAGTCGAAGATATTCCTATAGCGATTATAAACTTTATACAACGATTTGGACGGATTCATTTAACAGACTTCTAAATGAAGATGGTCAATCTCTATTGCATCTAAACTCTACTATAATAGTTGTATATTTGCAAAGAATATATCCAGTGAAGAGGTTCTTGGTGTAGTGTTTACCAAGAGATTCTTTTGGAAGAATTATTTGAGTCAATGATGCAGGTAAAGAATAAAATAGGTAGCATTATAATACAAAGACTATTGATAAACATAGTCATTGTGCTATTTGTAGCAACTTCTGCCAGCGCACAAAAGATGAATGAGGCCTATAAGGAATACATCCGTAAATATGCTTTTGAATGTATTCAGCAAATGCGGACTCATGATATACCCGCCAGCATCACTATGGCACAAGGATTATTGGAGTCCAATGCCGGGCGCAGTACGCTTGCGGCTGTACACAACAACCATTTTGGTATCAAATGCCACCGCTCTTGGCAAGGAGGACGTACTTATAGAGATGACGATGAAGCTAATGAATGCTTCCGCACTTATGAAGAGGATTTAGACTCTTTTAGAGATCACTCTTATTTCTTAAAGCAACCTCGCTATCAGAGATTGTATAGCCTCAAAAAAACAGACTATATGGGATGGGCGAAAGGGCTTCAAACAGCTGGATATGCTACTGATAAAGGTTATGCCAATAAACTAATTTCCCTTATTGAGCTATATGGTTTGTATGAATTGGACTCTGAGTCTTATCCTTATTGGATGGAGGAGACCTCTTCGCAAAAACATAAACATAACAAGATCAAAAAAGATAAGAAATTGGTTTCTACTGTAAAGCATGAAGGATTTATCAGCTATGGTTTGCTTTATGTAATAGCCCAAGAGGGAGACTCTTATGCTTCTATAGCCAATGAAATGGATATCAAACATAAAACTTTAGCAGAGTATAACGATGTTCCATTAGACTTCCCTTTGCAGGAAGGCGATGTGGTTTATCTACAAAAAAAGAATAAACAAGCTACAGAAGAATATCCCGATCATGTGGTGAATATAGGAGAGTCCATGCACAGCATAGCTCAAAAATATGGTATACGTATAGATTACCTTTACCGAATAAACCAATTAGATCCAGAAACCTATGTTCCAGAGGAGGGAGATGTACTCCTACTACGCAACTCTCGATAAGAACCAAAGACACGTTAATACATAGTATGACCCAAGAGCGTTATATGCAGCGAGGTGTTTCTGCTGCAAAAGAAGATGTACACAATGCAATAAAACATGTGGACAAAGGTCTTTACCCTAAGGCATTTTGTAAAGTCTTACCCGACTTATTGGGAGGAGATAAAGAATATTGCAACTTGATGCATGCCGATGGAGCTGGCACCAAATCCTCTCTGGCTTATATATATTGGAAAGAAACAGGAGACCTCTCTGTTTGGAAAGGGATTGCCCAAGATGCTTTGGTAATGAATTTGGATGACTTGCTTTGTGTAGGAGCAACAGACAATATTTTAGTCTCTTCCACAATCGGGCGTAACAAAGCATTAATTCCCGGTGAAGTTATTGCTGCTATAATTAATGGAACAGAAGAGTTATTAGAGGAGCTGCGTAGTTTAGGCATTGGTATTACTTCTTCGGGGGGCGAAACTGCTGATGTAGGAGACTTGGTACGTACTATCATTGTGGATAGTACAGTAGCTTGTCGTATGAAACGGAGCGATATAATAGACAATGCCCGCATTCAAGCAGGAGATGTTATTGTGGGGCTCGCCTCTTATGGTCAAGCAACCTATGAACACTGCTATAACGGAGGTATGGGCAGTAATGGACTGACTTCTGCACGCCACGATGTATTGAACAACTACCTTGCTAAATTGTATCCCGAGAGTTTTGACTCAGCAATTCCCTCCGATTTGGTTTACAGCGGTTCTTGTAAATTATTAGACACTGTTGAAGGAACCTCTTTCAATGCAGGGCAGTTGATTCTTTCTCCTACACGAACCTATGCTCCCATTGTAGGCACTATTTTCAAGGAGATGCGTTCTGCTATTCATGGTATGGTCCATTGTACAGGAGGTGCCCAAACAAAAGTACTCCACTTCGTTGAGAATAAACATATTGTAAAAGATAATCTGCTTCCTGTTCCCCCTCTATTTAGACTTATTGCTACAGAGAGTGGAGCAGATCCTAAAGAACTATACAAAGTTTTTAATATGGGGCATCGTATGGAGTTTTATGTTACTGAGGAATATGCCCAACGTATTATAGAAATAAGTAATAGCTTTGGAGTAGAAGCCCAAATTATAGGCCATGTGGAAGAAGGGGAAGGCAAAAATAGCCTTATGTTAGATACTCCATACGGACAACTTTACTACTAATGAACGAGGAAAAACTATTACAACACTTAAATAGTTTAGAAGATCGCTTCGAAGAGGTGCGTTTACTTATAACGGATCCTTCTGTTATAGCTGATGATAAGCGATTTATACGTCTTAGCAAAGAGTATCGCAGGTTAGAGGAACTCCATGAGGCACATAAAAGATATATTACCTTATGCGAGACTCGAAAAGAAGCGCAAGAGGTACTTCACTCTTCAGAAGATGAGGAATTAAAAGCTTTGGCCAAAGAAGAGTTGACCCAAATAGAAGAAGCGCTTCCAGAAAGACAGAGAGCCATAGCTCTCTTACTACTTCCCGACGACCCTGAGGATGCAAAAAATGCAATTGTCGAAATTCGTGCAGGGACAGGGGGAGATGAAGCTGCTCTATTTGCAAGAGATTTATTCAAAATGTACTCTCGTTACTGTGAAGGTAGAAAGTGGCGCGTAGAGATAAGTTCCTTCACGGAGGGCAGTCTTGGGGGATATAAAGAGATTATCTTTACTGTTTCTGGAGAGTCTGTTTATGGGATTTTGAAATATGAGTCCGGAGTACATCGAGTACAAAGAGTACCAGAAACAGAAACTCAGGGACGTGTACATACTTCTGCTGCAACCGTAGCAGTACTGCCTGAGGCTGATGAATTCGATGTCGAGATAAAAGAGTCTGATATCAGGGTTGATACATACTGCTCAAGTGGAGCTGGAGGGCAGTCGGTAAATACTACTTATTCAGCTGTTCGATTAGTGCATATTCCTACTGGGATTATGGTACAATGTCAGGACCAAAAGTCTCAGATCAAGAACAAGGCAAAGGCTTTGATCGAACTCCGTAGTAGAATATACAATCAAGAGCATCAGAAATATATTGACGAAGTAGCTTCCCGTCGTAAAACAATGGTTTCGACAGGGGATCGATCAGCTAAAATACGTACCTACAACTTCCCTCAAGGGAGATTAACAGACCATAGAATAGGACTTACTTTGTACAATCTCTCTTCTATTATGGATGGAGAGATAGGGCCTGTATTAGAGGCGCTTGCTATGGCAGAAAATAGTGAAAGATTAAGCGAAGCTTCGTTGCTTTAAATCAAAATAAAGAAGATAGACATGACAAGACAAGAACTCATTGATAATATCAAACGTAAACGCTCATTTTTATGCATAGGACTTGATACAGATGTTCGTAAAATACCCGAATGTCTTATGCAAGAGGAGAATCCCATTCTTGCCTTTAATAAGGCTATAATAGATGTTACAGCTGAGTATTGCGTTGCTTACAAGCCTAATGTTGCTTTTTATGAATCAATGGGAGCTTTTGGTATTCAAGCTTTAAGCAGTACTATTTCTTATATCAAAGAAAAGTATCCCGATCAGTTCATCATAGCAGACGCTAAGCGAGGCGACATCGGTAATACAGGCACTCACTATGCAAGGGCATTCTTTGAATATTTTAAAGCCGATGCTATTACGTTAGCCCCCTATATGGGAGTAGATAGTATAAAACCATTTTTGGAGTATTCCGATAAATGGGCTGTATTATTAGCTCTAACCTCTAACCCCGGAGCGAATGATTTTCAACTACAAAAAATGGAAGATGGCAGGTATTTGTTTGAAAAGGTCCTAGAGGAAAGTACTACTTGGGGTGATGAAAAACAAATGATGTATGTAGTGGGTGCTACACAAACAGAATATCTCAAAGCAGTACGTACTATCGTGCCGAACCATTTTCTCTTAGTACCTGGTATTGGTGCTCAAGGGGGAGATTTTGACCAATTGGTACATGATGCGATGAATGATGATTGTGGTTTACTCGTTAACTCCTCTCGAGGAATTATTTATGCTGATTCATCAGAGCATTTTGCCTCTTCTGCCGCTCACGAAGCAGAAACTCTAAAACGAAAAATGGAAATAGCCCTCATTAATAAAGGGATTATTTAACAGATAAAGTATGAGGTACACTTTAAAGGAAATTGCCTCTTTAATAGAAGGAATTGTTGAAGGTGATACCGAAGCAACGGTATCCGCTTTCGGGAAAATCGAAGATGCCAAGGAGGGCGAACTTTCTTTTATAGCCAATGCAAAGTATGAGTCATATCTCTATACCTCACAGGCTACAGCAGTATTGGTTAGCAAAGATTTTGAGCCAGCACAACCTTATAAACCTTCTCTTATAAGGGTAGAAAATCCTTATGCCTCGCTGGCCAAGTTAATGCAGTTTGTAGCCGAAGAGCTAAATCCTAAAAAAGAGGGTATAGCTCAAGAGGCTTTTATACACCCCTCTGTAAAGATTCCGAAGCGATGCTATATAGCACCTTTTGTACATATTGAAGAAGGAGTCGTTCTAGGAGAAGGGTGCTCTATATACCTCATTGTTACATCGGAAAAGATGTTACGATTGGAGAGAATACCATTATCTATCCTCACGTTTCGATTTACCATACTTGTACAATTGGTTCGCATTGCATTGTTCACTCTGGAGCAGTCATTGGTGCTGATGGATTCGGTTTTGCTCCTACCGAGACAGGCTATGACAAAATACCTCAATTGGGAAGTGTTAAAATCGAGGATTATGTAGAAATTGGGGCCAACACATGTGTTGATAGAGCTGTAATGGGAGCAACTATCATTGGGCAGGGTACAAAGTTGGACAACCTTATCCAAGTGGCTCATAACTGTACTATCGGCGAGCATACTGTAATGGCTTCTCAGACAGGTATGGCAGGCTCCTCTCATGTAGGTTCATGGTGTAAGGTAGGTGGGCAAGCTGGCATTGCTGGTCATATAACTATAGGAGATCGAGTTAATATGGGAGGACAGACAGGAGTGCTTGGAAACATAAAATCAGGTAGAACCATTTTGGGTTCTCCTGCGATGGATGTATCCAAAGCATTACGTGCCTATACAATCATCCCCAAATTGCCAGAATTATATACTCGTCTGAGTGATTTAGAAAAAAAACTAACACAAATAGAATCAGAGTTATGCAACAACAAACATTAAGCGCTCCACTGCACTTCAGTGGTAAAGGGTTACATACAGGATTAGATATATCTATGTCTCTACTACCTGCTCCAGCCAATACAGGGTATGTGGTACGTAGAGCAGACAAAGAGGGACAGACTTTTTCTTTATTGGCAGAGTTGGTAAACTCTACTGAGCGTAGTACAGTTATAAAAAAAGGAGAACTAAGCATAAGTACTGTAGAGCATGTATTGAGTGCTTTGTATTCTTTAGGAGTAGATAACTGTATCATAGAAGTAAATGCTCCAGAATGTCCCATATTGGACGGAAGTGCTTTACCTTACATTGAAGCTATTCAAAAAGTTGGACTGAAAGAGCAAGAAGCAGATCGTGAGTACTACTATGTAAAGCAAAGAATGGAAGTAACAGATCCTGAAACGGGAGCTAAACTTATTGCATTACCTGATGATCAATTCTCTATAGATGTGCATATTTCTTATCCATCTCCTGCTCTTTCTAATCAATTTGCCACCTATGATGCCAATACAGATTTTGCTTCAGAGATAGCACCAGCTCGTAGCTTTGTTTTTGTTCGTGAGATTCTTCCTCTTTTAGAAAAAGGTCTTATAAAGGGCGGAGATTTGAGCAATGCACACGTAATTTATGACGAAGAGCTTGATGAGGATAAGAAGAAAGCTCTGCAAACTCACTTAGGAGAGGGTTATACTATTCCAGAACATTTGGGCAGTATCAACCCCAATCCGTTGATGGTTAATGAACCAGCTCGTCATAAGTTGTTGGATGTCATTGGAGATTTGGCTCTTTGTGGTCGTTTTTTAAAAGGGCATATAATCGCTTTCTGTCCAGGGCATGGTATTAACAATCAGATGGCTCGTTTGATCCGTAAAGACATTAAGCAAATGGAAGAACAGGCACCTCAGTACAATCCTAATCTTCCTCCATTGTTAGATATAAATCGTATCAAGGAACTTTTACCTCATAGATTTCCATTTCTTTTAGTTGACAAAGTAATTGAAATTAAACGAGATTCTATTGTAGGTGTTAAAAGCGTTTCTTGCAATGAGCCTTTTTTCCCAGGGCACTTTCCAGAAGAACCTGTTATGCCAGGGGTTCTAATTGTAGAAGCTATGGCACAAACGGGGGGGCTTTTGGTATTGAACTCTATGGGAAATGAAAAATGCTCTACCTACTTTTTGAAAATAAATAACGTAAAGTTTAGACAGAAAGTAGTACCTGGAGATACATTGCTCTTTAAGTTACGTATGACTTCAGAAATAAGCCGAGGAGTTGCTAATATGCGAGGCTTAGCCTTTGTTGGCAATAAATTGGTTTGCGAGGCAGAGTTTATGGCGCAGATTATAAAAAATAATCCTCAATAACTTACAACACACCTTATGACACAGGAAACATTTATCCATCCCCAAGCCTTAATACATCCTAGGGCTCAAATTGGGATGGGGGTATACATCGATGCTTTTGCTATAGTAGAAGAAAATACAGAGATAGGAGACAATACTACCCTACATCCCCACTCTATTGTTCGTAATGGAAGCCGTATCGGTAACCGTTGCAACATCCATCCAGGAGCTGTAATAGGAGGTATTCCACAAGATCTTAAATTCAAGAATGAAGAAACTCTGGCTATCATAGGAGACGATACAACCATACGAGAATATGCCACAATAAATCGAGGAACAGCCTCGAGAGGTTTTACTAAAGTGGGGGACCGCTGCCTTCTAATGGCCTATAGCCATGTAGCACATGACTGTATACTCAACAATAACATTATAATAGGCAATGCTACACAAATAGCTGGTGAAGTACAAGTAGATGATTTTGCTATTCTAAGTGGAGGAGTTCTGGTACATCAGTTTGTCAATATATCTCAACACGTGATGATACAAGGTGGATCTAAAGTGACTAAAGATATCCCTCCTTATGTTATTGTGGGTAGAGATCCTATTGCTTATTGTGGCATTAATATCGTCGGTTTACGTCGTAGAGGTTTTACTAATGAACAAATATTTTTGATTGGAGATATCTACCGCACGCTCTACCTCAAAGGGTTGAATAATACAGATGCCCTACGAGCAATAGAGCAAGACTATCCCTCCTCTGCCGAGCGAGACTTAATACTTCATTTTATAAAGGAGTCTGAGAGAGGTATCGTCCGTAGCAATCTCGAATAAAGAAGGATAGTAACTTGTAGTTTTTGCAGAGAGAGAGATGAGAAAGATTTTCACAGAAGCAAACATTAAAAAGATATATTCTGAGTCTTTAGAAGAAGGAATATGCACCATTCAAGAACTTATAAGTTTTCATGCTTCTCAGTTCGTTTCAGAACTAAGAGTATGTTATGAAGATTATCTTTCTCGTCCTTTCATTATCTTCTCAGGTCCAAGTTATAATGGTGCTATTGGGCTAAATATCGCATTAATTCTATCAGAACAAATCAGAGCAGGACATCAGATAGAAATTTTTCTATTCAAACCTCCTTTAGGGCTTTCTAAAGAAGCAACTCTCTTAAAAGAGCAGTTGCTAACGCTACCCAATATTCTCCTACATGAAATTGACAATCAGTTTACTCCCCCTCAAATAGAGCATAGGCATATTATTATTGATGCCCTTTTTGGCACGGATTTACCATCTCCATTGAAACCTGATAGTGGATTTGGGAAACTTATCAAATACATCAATCAATCGGAAGGACCAAATATAGTATCTGTAGATATTCCATCTGGTTTATCTTCCGATAGTAACCAAGATTTACACCCTGGGTGTGCAATACAAGCCACTCATACCTTTTGTTTGGATTTCCCGAAACTGTCTTCGTTTTTCGGAGAAAACAGAGAGTTTTATGGAGAACTAAGAATTTTGGACTTCAAACTGAGCGAACGTGTAGAAAAACAGCTGGACACTCGTTACTTTGAAACTACTGATCATGATGTAGTACTTTCGTTAAAACGAAACAAACTTTCTCCTGCTTTACCAGCTACAAAAGGAGAGGCTCTGCTCATTGGAGGAGGTTCTGAGAGCATCGGTTCTCTAATCTTGTCAACCAGAGGCTGCTTGCATACAGGAGTCTCTCATGTAGCCATTCAAACAACAGAAGAAGAAAAATATTGGTTACAAATGGCTATTCCAGAGGTCAAAGTTATAGATTCTCTTCCTTTGGAATACAAAGACTCCTCTCCTCAAGTTACCACCAAAAAAGATTCCATACATTCAAAAATATCGGCTTTACATTCTTATACTGCTATAGGTTTAGGCGGAGGGCTTGATCGAAATCCAACAGTAAAGCAATACCTTGAGAATCTTTTTTTCTCCCTATCAGATAAGCAATTTGTGTTCGATGAAGAAGCCATTGGCATATTTACCGAAGACGATGATTTATTGGATGTGCTTCCCGAGAAGTCAATATTGATTCTCTCAGGAAGTGCTTTTGATAGACTCTTCAAAGTAATAAGTACTACGGAAGAGCAACGTGTAGAACAAGCAAGTGCTTTTGCAAAGAGAAAAATGGTTTATATAATCTTGCAAGGCTATAGAACTGCTATTTGCATGCCTGATGGTAAGGTGATATTCAATACAAGCGGTACTAATGAAAAGGAGGTGCAGGGGGGGCATTACGTTTTATTGGGGATTGTCCTATCCCTTTTAGCACAGAACTATTCCCCCTTTACAGCTTCGATAATAGCCCCTCACCTTTATGGCTTAGCTTGTAATCTTTACATAGGTAAATATGCACACTTCTCTCTAACCGCTTCTGACATTATTAAAACTCTACCCGAGGTTTTTCGTCAATTCAAGTAACTATTTTCTGAGTTATTAATACATTATGACTTCAAGTACTACTGCAATCAGGGGAATAAGAAACGATTTCCCCGCTTTCATCTTTATGGTGGTTTTAATGGCTTTGATTGGTCTCATTACGAGTATCAATCAACAGTTTCAAGCTCCACTAAAAGCTGCTTTTCTCGCTCAGGCAGGCTCTTTAGAAAATACTTTGACTACACTTTTGACTTTTGCCTTTTTCTTAGCCTACCTTGTTATGGGGCCTACAAGCGCAAAATACCTTCAAAAGAATGGATATAAGAAGACTCTTCTTTTTGGAACCGCTATTGTAATGGCTTCTTTGGCGATTTTTGAACTTTCAGCCTTATCTCATCAATGGTTCTCTTCAAACACCTCTCTTATGAGGTGGAATGCAATACCATTTAGTAATGGAATATACCTTCCCATAGGCTACTTTATATTCTTAATTGGGTCATTTGTGTCTGGTACAGGATTGACTTATCTACAAGCTTCTGTTAACCCTTACATTATCGTCTGTTCAGTACCTAGAACAACCGGAGTTACTCGCCAAAACATTGCTGGAACAGCCAATTCTTTAATGAATACGTTAGGCCCCATTTTCGTAGGTTATGTACTCTTTAGAGGGAAAGAAGGTGCAGATGTAGAAGTAACCTCTATTGTACTTCCCCTTTTTCTATTTATTCTTTTCGTAGGAGTGCTTTTTGTGGGGATAAAATATATCCGATTACCAGAATTAACTCCCGACTCAGATAGTACAACAGAAGCCTTAGAACACTCTGTATACAAGTTTAGACATCTCCGTTTAGGGGTTATAGCCATTTTTATGTATGTTGGTTGTGAGGTCTGTATTGGTAGTAATATCATCCACTATGGGCAGCAGGATTTGGGATTGTCTTATACCGAGGTTGTAGCTTGGAGTAGCTTGTATTGGCTCTCTATGCTCATAGGACGTTTTCTAAGTAGCTTCTTAACGATGATTAGAGCCAATATACAGTTGCTGGTAACATCTCTATGTGCCGCTCTATTAATAGCACTCTCTATGCTACTTAAAGAACCAAGGATTCTGATTGCAGTAGGGTTGTTACATTCATTAATGTGGGGGGCTATTTTCTCTTTAGCTATCGATAAATTGGGTAAATACACTGCACAAGCCTCAGGAGCTCTTCTTATGGGGGTAATCGGAGGGGCTATTATGCCTTTCCTGCAAGGAGCATTAGCAGACTTTGTAGGTAATTGGAAGTGGACTTGGATTTTGGTTGTTATAGGCGAAATCTATATGCTGTACTATGCTATTGAAGGATATAAGTCTAAACTGATACGCTAATTTAGAAGGGGTAAAAAGGAAAAGATAAAGGGCAGACTCTCTAAATAGAAAGTCAGCCCTTTATCTTTTTCAATGTTTTTCAAGTTTTTATTTGATACTATCGGTAGAGTCCGAAAAAAGTGAATACCATCCTAAAAAAGTGGGTAAACCCCGTCGATCTTAAACCTTGTAGTAACAAATGAGAAACAGAAAGTTCATATCCCTTTGAATACCCTCGCTTCTTCTCTATACCCCTCTTCTCTTAGCTTCGTTTACAAGTCTTCAGCCATAGTATCTATAAGGAGTTCCTTACTTTGAACAAAGTAAGAATAGTTTGTTTCTTTTGGGGATGTATTAAATTAGGGGCTATTTGCACTAAAGGCTCCAATACAAATAGGCGTTCGTGTAGGAGTGGATGCGGAATAATAAGTCGATCTTCTAAATGGATAACTTCTTCTCCATAGAATAGAATATCTATATCAATAGTACGATCTGTATAATTCTCTCCTACGAGATGTTTCGAAGTACGTCCCAAAGAACGTTCTATCCTTTGTGTTTCGGCCAGTAGTTCTTCCGCCGAAAATTCAGTACGTAGGGCTATAACTGTATTGAGAAACTGATATTCAGAAGAAAACCCCCAAGGAGTCGTCTCATAAAAAGAAGCTATAGAAAGGACACTACCCACTTCTTCAGAGAGTTGTGTTATAGCCTGTGACAATATAACATGCCTCGCTCCAAGATTACTTCCCAAAGCGAGGTATACGATGGTTGACTTTTTTCTCTTGTCCATAGCGTTAAAGAGAAAGAGTAAAGAGGATTAGATAATCAACATGGCATCTCCATAAGCACCAAATCTATACTCTTCTTTGATAGCCATCTCATAGGCATTCATTACATGCTCATAGCCTCCCATTGAAGCTGCCATCATAAGTAACAAAGACAAAGGCATATGAAAATTAGTAATCAAAGAAGTTGCAAAGGCTATGTTGTAGGGTGGATAGATATACTTGTTAGTCCATCCATCAAACTCTTTTATACGTCCATCGGTACTGACCGCCGTTTCCAAGGCTCTGAGAACAGAAGTTCCTACGGCAACAATTTGCCCTCCGCCCTCTTTACCTTTATTGGCAATATCACAGCACTCTTTGGTAATAATCATCTGTTCATTGTTCTTACGATGTTTGGAAAGGTCTTCTATGTCTTGATTTTCGAAGTTGCCTAATCCATTGTGCAAGGTCAAATAAGCAAAATTACAGTCAGCTATCTGAAGCCTTTTGAGCAACTCTCTACTAAAGTGAAGTCCTGCTGCAGGAGCAATAACGGCTCCCTCCTCTGAAGCATAAATCGTTTGAAAACGCTCCAAATCTTCTTCCTCTGCCTCTCGATTCATATACTTAGGTAAGGGAGCTGCCCCCAAAGCATAGAGATAAGACTTGAATTCTTCGTGCGTTCCGTCATAGAGAAAACGCAAAGTACGTCCTCCATTGATAGTATTATCTATAACTTCTGCCACAAGAGCATCATCGGGACCAAAATAAAGTTTATTACCAATCCTTATCTTGCGAGCAGGGTCTACCAATACATCCCAAAGTTTGATATCTTTATTCAGTTCTCGAAGGAGAAAAACCTCTATTCGAGCCATAGTTTTTTCCTTCTTTCCATAAAGCGAGCAGGGATAACTTTGGTATTATTAAAAACGAATGTATCTCCCTTGCCAAAATAGTTGATAATATCCTTGAATACCCGATGCTCAATAGAGCCATCTTTTCGATTAAGGACCATTAAACGAGACTCATCTCGATGCTGTGTAGGATGCGAAGCTATAAGATGCTCAGGCAGTTTAAAGTCGAACTCAGAAAGTTTCATCAAGTATATTTTTCTTAGTTATAAATATGCACATATATTGAAAACAATCCAATATCAGGATTCGTTCATTACTTCCCATTGGGAGGGGTAATATCGGGAAAGCCCTCTTCTTGCAAAGCAACTTGGGAGAGCATTTTCGGGAGCTCTTCTATCGAATAGGCATCTTCTACAGAAATAGCTCCTAAATGGGTACGTCTTAGTGCAGTTAGATAGGCTCCGCTCTGCAGAGCTACTCCTAAATCTCTTGCCAAAGAACGTATGTAAGTACCCTTACCACACACTATACGAAGGGATAGATAGGGAAGTTGAAAGCTCTCTATTTCAAGGGAATGAATAATTACTTTTTTGGAGGGTAACTCTGCATCTTTTCCCTTGCGTGCCAATTCATAAGCCCTTTTTCCATTGACCGAGACAGCAGAGAAAATAGGGGGTACTTGTTCTATAACTCCTCGGAATTTAGGTAATACTTCCTCTATCTTGTCTCGAGTTATATGTTCATAAGAATAGATGGTATCTTCGGGGTGTTCCGTATCGAAAGAGGGAGTTGTAGCTCCTAATTTTAGGGTAGCTACATACTCTTTGGAGTTGAGCATAAGTTCCTCAATACGTTTGGTAGCTCGTCCTGTACAAAGTAAAAGTAATCCCGTTGCTTTAGGATCTAATGTCCCCGTATGCCCCACTTTTATTTTTTTGAGACCTAAAGTGTGTTTTACAGCTATACGAAATCGATTGACCACATCAAAAGAAGTCCAATCTAATGGTTTATCAATGGGTATAATAGCTCCCGAACGCAACAAAAGAGGTTGATTTTCTTCTTTCTTAGAGTGTATCATATATCCGATTACTTAAGATCCAAAGGAAAGCCACTCCAAAGAAGACATAGGATAAGAAGCCCTACAACAATTCGATAATAGCCAAAGTATTTGAAGCCAAACTTGGTCAAAAAATTGATAAAAAAGCGCATAGCAAATATGGCAACAACAAAAGCCACCACATTGCCTACAATGAGAGACACAGCATTGTCTACAAATATATCTACACCAAACTGTTTGAAAAGTTTATAGGCTTTTAAAAGTGTTGCACCAAACATTACAGGTACAGCAAGGAAGAAAGAAAATTCGGCTGCACTTTTGCGAGATAATCCCTGTTGCTGTCCTCCTACAATAGTTGCCATAGAGCGCGATACACCGGGAATCATAGCAATACATTGATAAAGTCCAATCATAAAAGCATTGGAAAAAGAAACCTTCTCTCTCTTTGATGTAGCAAATATTCTATCTACAAAAAGCATCAATACCCCTCCCAGTAGAAGCATAGTAGCGAAAACATAAACATTAGAGAGAAGGGCATCTATATGCTCTTCGAAAAAAAATCCTGCTATTGCGGCAGGCAAACAAGCAACAACCAGCTTAAGATAAAAATAGAATAGTGCTTGCCAGCGATGTTTATTGCTTGAAGATTCTTCCGTTTGTAACATCTGACTTTTGGGAAGCAGAAAAAATCGTTTCCAATAAAGGGTTACAACAGAAAGAATAGCCCCTAACTGAATAAATACTGTAAAAGCTCTGACATAGGGGGTAGACTCCATCCCCAAAAAGGCTTGTGTGAGCATAAGATGCCCCGTAGAGGAAATCGGGAGAAACTCCGTCAATCCCTCTACGATAGCAAGTACTATCGTTTGTAACAAAGTCATTTTAGTGGCAGTTAGGCTTTAGGTGAGTTTCCTTTTTTATTCTTATTGGGTAGCATTATTGCCACTACCATAAGCAAGAAGCCCAACAGAGAAACAATCGGGGCTATCACAATACGCCTAACACTAAATATCTCAGGGTTAAAGGTTACTCCATCTACAGATCCTCCTCCTGACATTAAGATAAACCCAAAGATGATTAACAATAGTGAAGCTATTATGAGGATATAGTTTTTCCTTCCAAAAATCATAGTATTTACTGTTGGGGATATAAATCTCTACTCTATTTCTTTATACTTTTTTCTATTAACTGAGGGTTATGCGACCTCTATCCATACGAAGGTAATGCAAAGTAGAAAAGAAAGATGATATGGTAGAAAGCAGAACACCTACTACAATCATAATACCTGCTATTATACCTAACTCAATCCAAGATATATATTGGAGTATAGGCAGATGCATATAATAGTTAAGCCCAGACACAGAAGCAGCAAAAAAGATTACCGAGAGTACCCCTCCCCAAAAGCCATTACCAACACTGTAAAGTACAAAGGGGCGACATATGAACCCTCTATCTGCCCCCAAAAGAGTCATTGAACGAATCAAAAACCTCTTGGAGTAAATCATCAGATGTGTTGTATTGTTTATTTGAATTATAGCCATTATGAGAAGAAGTGCAGAGAGTGCCCAAAGAATGTAAGAAGACTTCTGCATCCTATCATAGACAATATCGAACATATCAGAGCGATAGGAAAACTTATCGACACCGGAGAGTTGAGAAATAACAGCATCTACCTTCACTAAGCTATCTGGATGGGTGTATTCAGAATGCAGATGCAATTCAATTGATGGCAACAAGGGGTTGTAGCCCAATACCTTTTCTGGATTTTCCCCCAATTCCTCTTCTAACTCCTTTGCTGCTTGCTCGGGTGATATATAGCGAGCATCTTTGATAAAAGTTTGTTGTTGTAACGACTGTAAAAACTCCTTTCCCTGTTTATCGGAAAGTTCTTTATTCAAGGTGATGGAGAATGTAAGATTTTCTCGACTCTCACGGTCTACCCCTCTCTGAAAAGCCTCTACTACCCCAATCCATGCGAGAGTAAATAAAGGGAGTGCTATACTGATAATCGCTATAAAGCGAGTGTGAAACGCTTTTTTCTTCTTGGGAATATCTTGTCGTCGCATCTTATATAAAGAACTGTATAAAAGAGTTGGACAAAGGTACAAAAATATTATACCCGAGCAATGAAATATGCCCTACTGCCTTATCAAAGGCGCATATCTCTCTTTAAAATAATCCATAGCTTCCCAAGGTATATACCTAAGCGGAAAAACCATCCGTGTAAACTTTCAAAACCATCTATACAAACATTCTAAAGGGTTATAGCTTTTAGAACTCTACACAGTACCCTCATACAGTAAGCTGTATAACCATAAACTAATAGCCTTTATAGAAAAAGGGTTGTGAGAGATTTAGACAAGCCCTCTTAGAGCTGGAGAAGAGGCGGTACTCTCCAGTTTGCGAGAGGCATCTATCCGTAAAAAAAGGAATAAGAGAATAGTAAATCCCCACAAAGAGGACCCTCCATAGCTAAAAAAGGGAAGAGGAATACCAATAACGGGTACTAAACCTATTACCATTCCCACATTTATCGACAAGTGAAAAAAGAATATAGAACCTACGCAGTAACCATATACTCGACCGAAAGCTGTAGTTTGTCGCTCGGCAAGATAATATATACGCAATATAAGTATGAGGTAGACGATAAGTAGGGCGGAGGAACCAATAAATCCCATCTCCTCCCCGACAGTACAAAAAATAAAGTCTGTATCTTGCTCGGGCACGTAGTTAAGTTTGGTTTGTGTACCTTGGAGGAAACCTTTACCTGTAAGGCCTCCAGAGCCAACAGCTATCTTAGCTTGATTTACATTATACCCTACCCCTTTGGGGTCTTCCTTGAGTCCTAAAGCTACCGAGATACGTACCTGTTGATGGGGTTGCAATACTTTTTCGAATACGAAAGAGACAGATAGTGTATAAAGAATGCAAGCAATGGCAAAAAATAATATTAAGAAATAACGACGGGCATAATAGCGAAATGCCTGAGTAAAACAATAGATAAGAAGCAAGCCGAGCTGTAAGATAGCCACATAGGCATAGTTCATAGGAAAGAAAAAACTCCCCCCCCAAGCAATAACATAAAGTGCCAATTCGGAAACAATAAGCCAATGAAAAAGCCTTTTATTCTTGGCAGGGCGTAGTAGAAGTAGCACAAAAACAGCAAGCATAATAATAGTGGCAAGGCTCCAGATCTGTGCCTGCGTGTCTCCCCAATATACATCGTTGAGCGATAGAGAGGCAACAAAGAGTACAACGGCAAGAAAAGCACTCCCAATGATAATGCCCGATAGCCCCTCTCTATAAAGTGCCAAAAACAAGGCTGTATAGACCAGAGCAGAGCCTGTCTCTTTTTCAAGAAAAATAAGAAAAACTGGCAGTAAAATTATTCCAAACACTTCGGCATAAGAGCGCCAAGAAGAGAGCTTGAAGCATAGCGATTTATAGTCGAAGCGAGCATCAAAGAGGTTGTTATCTTGCAAACTCAGCAGGTTGTAACCGCAATGGGCCTAAGACCAACCAAGAACGAGAGCCTTTTATCTCAGGGGCAACAAATATCGTGATAAATAGAAGCCCCAGCATAACAATATAAAAAATAGGCGTTAGGCTCTCAAGCCAGCCTACATCAACTGTTAGAAGAATGAAAATAAGTATAAGACTTAACCCCATCCAAATTAGTTGCATCATTGGTCTACTCCCTGGAGTTACTAAATGCTCTGTATCATAGCTGTAACTTGCGGCACAAATCATAGCCCACCCCGAAACAACAAGTAGGAGGTAAATAATTATCGTAAACCAATCTAATCGTTTAAAAAAAGAAGTTGCTTGATTAGGGTTCATACGTATAAGCTAACGATTGATGTTTCATCTGTTCTACAATTCCCAAAGAGGAAGCTGATAGATTGCCCTCTCGAAGGTAATATTCCATCATAACACGGCCAATAGGCACTCCAAAGGTAGCCCCAAAGCCTCCGTTTTCTACATATACGGCTATGGCTACTTGAGGATTATTACGAGGAGCAAATCCGATAAAAGCAGAATGATCTTTACCATGTCTATTTTCTGCTGTTCCTGTTTTGCCACACACCTCAATCTCTCCAGGAGCAAAGTTGGCTGCTCGACAGGTACCTGCTGTAACTGCCCCTGCCATCCCGCTTACAATAAGTTCCCAATGTTCTTTTCGCACAGCGGTAATATGCTTTTGGTATAAGCGGTATCCAACTCGTTTCCAGCAATCTCTCGTACCATATGAGGACGATAGTAGTAACCTCTATTCGCTATTATAGCAGCCATATTAGCCATTTGTAAAGGAGTCATTAGCACCTCGCCCTGCCCTATTGAGTTAGAGATAATGCTGGAGGAAGTCCATCGCTTTTGATACCACTTGTCATAGTAGTCGCTATTAGGGATAAAGCCTCTTTTCTCCCCTGGTAAGTCAATGCCAACTGGATAACCGCAACCGAAAGAAATCATATAATCTTTCCATTGAGTAAAAGCCTGCTGTACAGAAGGATAACGAGAACGATCGTCAAGCATATAGTGAAGCCCCCAACAGAAAAAAGCATTGCACGATGTGGTTAAAGCATACTCCACTGCCAACGGAGAGTAATGAGAGTGGCAGGCTGGTTTTCCTCGTAAACGGGGATAACATGATAGCAGGTAAATTGGGTGTTACCTGTAATAATCCCTTCATTCAGAAAGATAGCCGCTTGTGTTGTTTTGAAAGTAGATCCTGGAGGATAAGCCCCTTGTATAGCTCTGTTAAAAAGAGGTTTTCCTCTCTCTCGCTCCAAAAGAATATGGTTTTTCCCAAAATCACGTCCTGTAAGCAGAGAAGGATCAAAGTTAGGGCTTGTAACAAGGCATAGCACCTCGCCAGTTTGTGGCTCTATCATCACAATAGCCCCTCGTTTGCCTCGCATTAGAGCCTCTCCTAATTTTTGTAGTTCTATATCAAGACTAAGAGTAATATTACTACCTCGCTTTTCAGAGATATCATTAGCCCCGTTATTGTAACGACCTTTTATGCGCCCACGAGCATCTCGAAGCATTATTTGGTAGCCTTTTTGCCCCCGAAGAGAGAGATCGTAAAATCGTTCCACTCCCGATTTGCCAATATAATCGCCCAAAGCCAAAGTACTATCCTTAGCTATTTCATTTTGATTACACTCAGAAAGATAGCCCAATACATGGGCGGCAGCAGAGGTATCATACTTGCGCACCGATCTATGCTGTACAAAGAACCCAGGGAATTTATAGAGATGTTCTTGAAACCGCCCAGCATTCTGTACATTTATTTGAGTAAGTAATGTTTGCGGAGTATATGGTGAATACCCTGGATTTAAGGTTCTATTCTTAATAAATTGAAAACGGTTGCGCACTAACTCTATATCTACACCGAGAAATTTGCAGAATTCTAACGTATCTAAATCTTTAACCTCTTTATTGACTACCAATATATCATAAGCAGGTTCATTAAAGACCAACAAACGCCCCTCTCGGTCAAATATAACTCCTCGCTCGGGATATATCGTTCGGTAATAGAAAGCATTCCTTTCGGCTTTTTCTGTATATTCAGGGCTTAATATCTGCAAATAGAAAAGCCTTACTATATACCCAATCACAATGAGTATAGCAATGAGAGATAAAAACATTATCCTCTGTAACTCACTTCCCTTCTCCTTTTTCATGCCTAATAAGACAAATAAAGAGCTTATCCTTGATAGTTGGTAGCATGCTTTTTAGCCTGTTGTCCCATGAGTAGTATAGCGACTAATACTATCAAATAAGTGGTCAAAAGGCTACTTCCCAAACGTTTTAAGAAATAACCTATATGAAAGGCGGAAAAAGCATCTAATCCAAAAAGAATACTATGATGTACCGATACTATAATAAGTAGCAACAAAGCCATACTCCCTCCTCGTATCCCTTTCACAGGAGAAAGAAGAGGATCAGTCTCGGCATCTATGAAAAATTTGATTAAGTAGTTACGCAAAAAACCTGTCGCAGTAAAAGCTGCTAAGTGTAATCCTGGAGTACCCGAAAAGATGTCTAAAACAAAGCCAAACAATGCACTGAAAAAAGTAACCCAAGCCTTGGAAAATCCAATTGGTAAAAGGAACAAAAGCAAAAGATAGGGGAAAGGGGTTGCCAAACGAAATATATAGAGAGGATTAAACACCCATACTTGCAAGAATAAGATTACCAAAGCCTGCAAAAAGATAATTATAGATCGAATCGTCATAAATCTCTCGGTGTTAGCAATGAATCTAATTCCCTTTGAGGCAATACTACCCCACCACTAATCACATATACGAAATCTAACGTGGCAAAATCTGTACCCAAAACAACAGGTATATAAGAAGACGATAGAGCAATACCATCACTTGTTTGAGACTCTGCTCCCACTGTGCCAACAAAAAGGTTAGGAGGGAAAACCGATGAGTAGCCACTGGTAACAATAGTATCTCCACTCTTATAAGAGACGTGATTGGGCAAATCTGTCAATCGTGTAATACTTTTTCCAGGGTCATTCCAAGACAAGTAACCAAAGTGTCCCGTGTTTTGCAATTTACAACTCAACTTTATTGTCGGATTTATCAGGGGTACAATTACCGAATAGTTTTGAGAGACGGAGGAGACGATACCCACTACTCCATGAGCCGACATAACCCCCATATCTTTTTGTACACCAGATCGCTCTCCTTTGTCTATTACCAGTAAGTTATGAGTTTTATTGATAGAAGAACTAATAACCCGAGCTGTTATATATTCCAAAGGAGTGGGAGCAATGAGAGAGTCGGTCACAAAAGCAAAAGGTATTATGGTATCGGCCGCAGCATGCTCTACCTGTTGCTTTAAGGACAAGTATTTCGATTCTAAACGAGCATTCTGTTCGAGCAGTGCCTCATTTTTCTGTCTTAGCTTGATGTAGCTTGTAAGGTCTCCAGATACTTGGAGAAAGGAACCCACTATATAGTTCGAGTAGGTTAAGTTTATAAATCTATGATAGATATTGCCATTAAATAACAAAGCAAAAGCTACCACCTCAAAAAGTATGAGGAGTAGCCAATGCGCTTTGTTCGTTATAAACTCAAATATCTTTTGCACTTTGTATCAAGCCTTCAATCAAGAGGGCACAAAACAGTACTATTGAATTAGGAAGTTGAAAGTTTCAATATTTTTCAAAGCTATACCTGTACCTTTGGCCACTGCATGAAGGGGTTCTTCGGGTACAATAAACTTAATCCCGAAGCGATCGGTAAGACGTTTGTCTAAGCCTCTTAGTAGAGCTCCACCGCCCGTTAGATTGATACCATTGCTAATAACATCTCCATAAAGTTCAGGAGGTGTCTCTTCCAATGTTTTAAGTATTGCGGCTTCGATTTTGGCTATAGAAGCATCCAAACATCCTGCTATTTCCGCCGAAGAAACGAGTATCTTACGAGGCAAGGTATCCATCTGGTCTGCACCACAAACCTCAAAATCGGGGGGCGTATCCTCTAGCTCCCTAATAGCAGCTCCTACATTTATCTTTATTTGTTCTGCCGTACGCTCTCCAATACGAACATTGTGCTTTTGGCGCATATGGTTCATAATATCATTGGTAAACTCGTCTCCTGCCGTACGAATAGATTGCTTAGTAGCAATCCCTCCATAAGAGATAACAGCTATTTCGGTTGTTCCCCCACCTATATCCACTATCATATTACCTTGAGGAGCTAAGACATCTATACCAATTCCGATTGCAGCCGCCATAGGTTCAAAAAGCATATACACCTCTCTACCTCCTGCATGTTCACAAGAATCATGCACAGCTCTTATCTCTACCTGTGTACTTCCCGATGGGATACAAACTACCATACGAAGAGACGGATTAAAGAGTCTACGAGACTTTTTATTTAGGCTCTTAATCATCCCTCTAATCATCTGTTCTGCGGCACTAAAGTCTGCAATCACTCCATCTCTTAAAGGACGCACTGTGCGGATATAAGCATGTCCTTTTTCGTACATCTCTCGTGCTTCATGGCCTATAGCCAACACTTCGTTGGTACGGAGGTCAAAAGCCACCACCGACGGCTCGTCAAGCACAATCTTTCCGTCTTTAGTGATTACGGTATTGGCGGTACCGAGGTCTATTGCCAATTCCTGTTTGAAAGAAAAGAGTCCCATATGATAATCTTATTCTATACAGATGCTTATACTTGTTAATCAATGCTTAAAGTGACGAACTCCTGTCATAACCATAGCGATGCCAAGTTCGTCTGCTTTCTTTATACTATCCTTGTCTCGGAGAGAACCTCCAGGCTGAACTATCGCAGTTATACCAGCCTCCGCAGCCAAAGCGACACAATCGTCGAATGGGAAGAAAGCATCGCTTGCCAACACAGCTCCTTGGAGGTCAAATCCAAAGTTACGCGCTTTCTCTATAGCTTGCTTGAGTGCAGAGACTCGAGAGGTCTGTCCAATGCCTACAGCTAAAAGACAACTATCTTTGGCGAGAGCTATTGCATTGCTCTTACAATGCTTAACGACCTTTTGAGCAAAAACGAAATCGTCTACTTCGTCTTCGGAAGGAGATTTTTGTGTTACCACTTCAAAGGCCTTTGGATCTTCATTATAATTATCATCCTCTTGCACCAATACTCCTCCTAAGGCTGACTTAAAACTGTAGTTAGAAGGGATTTCACCTTTTTGTAAAAGTAATATACGCTTGTTTTTTTGGGTAAGAATCGCCAAGGCTTCACTATCGTAATCAGGAGCAATCAACACTTCAAAGAATAGATCTCCGATAGATTGAGCCGTAGCTACATCAATAGGACGATTAGCTACAAGAATGCCACCGAATGCCGACTCGGGGTCGCAAGCCAAAGCTGCTACCCACGCCTCTTGAATAGTTTCGCGAGTTGCTATACCACAAGGATTATTGTGCTTCAGTACGGCAAAAGTGGGAGCCTTGTACTCTGCAATCAAATCGCACGCTGCGGCGATGTCTTGTAGGTTATTGTAAGAAATCTCCTTGCCTTGCAATTTGTCAAAATAGAGTTCTAAATTGCCGAAAAAGTACCCCTTTTGATGAGGATTCTCTCCATAACGCAGCACGTTAAGATGGTCTTCTGCAACACGGAAGGCTGATAAATTTCCTTGGTCGAAGTAGCGAAAAATATCGGTATCATAGCCCGAAGAAACGGCAAAAGCAAGTTTGGCAAAATGTTTACGCTCTTCCAAAGAAGTGATACCTTTTTGCTCTCTAAGAATATCCAAGAGGGATAGATACTGGTGCACAGATGATATAATGAGTACATCTTGGAAGTTTTTAGCAGCCCCTCTGATGAGTGATATACCACCGATATCTATCTTTTCGATAATGTCTTCTTGGCTCGCTCCAGAGGCTACAGTATCTGCAAAAGGGTATAAGTCTACAATAACCAAGTCAAACAGACGGATATTGAACTCTGCCACTTCTTTTAAATCCTGTTCGTGTTCGCGACGAGCCAAAATACCACCGAACACCCCCGGGTGCAGGGTCTTTACCCTACCTCCTAACATAGAGGGATATTGTGTCAAATCCTCCACTGCAGTAGCAGGGATACCTAACGATTCGATATAATCCTTCGTACCTCCTGTAGAAACCAGTTCGACATCAAGGGCATGAAGAGCACGAATAATCTCCTCCAAGCCCTCCTTATGATACACGGAGACAAGTGCTCGTTTTATTTTTCTTTCTATCTTTTCCATAAATCGCTCTGGAGCGCAATGTTGCTTCGTTTGTAGTTAAGTAGAGCAAAGATAGTAGATTTTATGCTCTCTTGTACCACTGAAAAACAAAAAGAATAAAGAAAAAAAGGCGGATAGAGGGAGATATTGTTGATAGAGAAAAACGGTAACGACTCTTTTCTAAAAAGGTACCTGTTAGCTCATTCCTACCTGTCGTGTCTTATCACACATCTTTGTACCCTTTTGTATCTCTCTGTATCAGCCACTTTATGCCCTCTTATGCACCAAAATATCCATCAACATTTTTCTTCCCTTCTGTCTTGTGCAAATTCCTCCCAGAGCGGAAGAGAAGTTGCCTCTTTACCCAAAAATCAAAAGGTATAACCCTTTTGAGAGTTTGCACAGAAGGTTTCAAACGTTTGCACAGAGGGTTTTGAAAGTTCGTTATATACCTTTCCGAAGGCAGCTTTCGTTTTCTCTTTTCTTTCTTCTAAACTCTTGTACTCCCCTATATTCGAAATCTAAAAACGAAGCAATATCGGACGAAATAAGTACTTTTGAGGTGCAAGAAAGCAGAGGTACAACCCCATCTCACACAATAGAGCTAATAACTGCTTATGAGGCAACAACAAACTCTCAATCTAAAAGGAAAGATTTGCTCTCTTTCTACCCCACAAGTAATGGGGATAATGAATGTTACACCCGATTCTTTCTATTCCGACAGCCGAGTACAAGGAGAGCAAGCTATGCGTGAGCGCATAGAACAAATTATTTCGGAAGGAGCTACAATGATAGATATTGGAGGATGCTCTACCCGACCAGGTAGCCAACAGCCTTCTATGCTTGAGGAGAAAGAGCGACTCATACCAGCTCTGCGTTTGTTGCGAAATGAGTATCCCGACCTGATTGTATCGGTAGATACCTTTCACAGTACCATTGCTCGCATGGCAGTAGAAGAGTACGGAGTCTCTATCATAAATGATATAAGCGGCGGTGAAGGAGATGCCAACATGTTTGCTACAGTGCTCAATTAAGAGTACCCTATATTTTGATGCACCTAAAAGGAGGTTTGGAACATATGCACGCCCAACATACCTACACCCCCAATGTAGAAACGGAGGTGTTGGACTATTTTATAGAACGTACAGATCGCCTCAGAAAATTAGGAGTGAAAGATATTATCCTTGACCCCGGATATGGATTTTCTAAAACTATGTCGGACAACTTTCGACTTTTTGCCCTTGCCCATCAGTCTTTAACCTCCTTACAGCTCCCTATACTCGTAGGGGTATCTCGTAAAAGAATGGTTTGGAAAACGCTGGACATTACCCCAGAAGAAGCGCTAAACGGCACCACCATACTACATACCATAGCTCTACTGCAAGGAGGGGTCAGCATCCTCCGAGTACACGATGTACGGGCTGCCGTAGAAGCGGTTATATTGACTCGCGAAGTTATACAGTACAATTATTAGACCCCCAATTTCAATATGTTTACCCTCTGGATGCCTTTTTCATTCAAAGATGTAATCGACATTGTATTGGTTGCACTCTTTCTATTTTACACCTACCAGATTTTGAAAAGTTCTGGTTCAAAAGCTATATTCTTAGGCATATTCACCTTCCTTATTCTATGGGTATTGGTATCTCAATTGCTCGAAATGAAGCTCATGGGAGCCATATTAGACAAATTCGTAAATGTCGGGACACTACTTATTATCATCATATTCCAAGATGAGATTCGTAAGTTTTTGGTCGGTTTGGGTTCTACTCGAAAGTGGAGGTTTGTTCGCAGATGGTTTTCCAAAGATGTACGCAAAGGGGAGACGGAAGACCGCAAATACATCGCTCCTGTAGTGTTGGCCACGCTCAATCTTTCAAAGAAAAAGACAGGAGCTATTATCGTCATAAGTCAATCAATGGACCTCTCCAACTACATTCATACGGGAGAAATGTTTCGTTCGGAGGTAAATGCCCGTCTTATCGAAAATATTTTCTTCAAAAATAGTCCCCTGCATGATGGTGCTATGATTATTATGGATGGAAAAATTTGTGCAGCAGGTTGCATCTTGCCAGTATCTTCTTCGGAAGATTTGAACAAAGATCTTGGTTTGCGTCACCGATCGGCATTGGGCATCTCTCAGGAGACCGATGCCAAAGTGGTTATAGTGAGTGAGGAGAGAGGGTTTATATCGTATGCCTATCGAGGAGAAATCCACGAAAATATTTCCATAGATGAACTACGTAAAGCTCTTGAAGAGTAGACCTATCTCATACTACCCCTATTTGTGAGAATTTACACCTTAGCTTGTAGGGTTCTCTGCATAAGTGTTGGAAAAGAGAAACCTTTCTATCCCTTGTTTTAGAGGGAAACATTTATTCTCTACAAGGATACTCCAGAAACAACACTACACTACTAACCCAAACTCCTACCACTCAGCCTCCTATTTCAAATAAAAATGACTCTCGAAAAAAGCAAGATAAAAGACTTGACTCAAGGCAAGATTAGTAAACAAATTATAGCCTTGGCAGCCCCTATTATAGGGACATCTTTCATCCATGTAGTCTACTCTTTTACAGATATGGCATGGATTGGGCGACTTGGGAGTAGAGAGATTGCCGCCGTGGGGGTTGTGGCAGTCTTAGTATGGCTAACAGGATCAATAGGAGCAATCGTAAAAGTGGGTTCAGAAGTTTGTGTAGCTCAAGGACTTGGGATGCACGATTCGTCATTGGCACGTAGCTATGCGAGACACAACACTACGTTGGCAGTGTATTTTTCTGTAATTCTTTTACTTCTATGTCAACTCTTTGGTCACAAAATTATTGCCCTATATGCCTTAGAACCCGACATTAGTGCTATGGCGGAGCAATACTTACGAATCACATCGTTAGGCTTTCCTTTTTTCTTTCTCTCCTTTTCTTTTGGAGGTATCTATACTGCTGCTGGAAGGAGTAATATTCCCTTTATAATCAATAGCATAGGACTTATAACTAATATCCTGCTTGATCCTCTTTTTATATTTGTATTTGACTATGGAGTAGAGGGGGCAGCTTGGGCTACTTTCCTATCCGAATTTTTGGTTTTCGTGGTCTTTTATTACAGAATAAAGATAAAGGAACAACTTTTGGGCAAGTGGGCTCTTATTGGAAGGCTTCATCGAAAAGAGTCTAAAGACATTTTGGCATTAGGACTTCCTGTAGCTCTTCTGAACTCACTTTTTGCTCTTATAACACTCACTATGGGTAGCATAGCCTCACGTGCAGGGGGACATATCGGAGTAGCCACAATCAATACAGGTGGTCAATTAGAAGCTATTACGTGGAATACTTCGCAGGGCTTTGGTACAGCTCTCGCAGCCTTTGTGGGGCAGAACTATGCAGCTCGCCAGTACAAACGTATTTTTAAGGCTTTCAAAGTTTGTATCCTTTTTACTTCCATTTTCGGAGTAATTGCTACACTTCTATATTATTTCTGGGGCGAAGAATTCTTTGCCCTCATTGTACCCGACCCAGAAGCCTATATCGAAGGAGGCAATTATCTACGTATCGCTGCATATTCTCAGCTTTTTATGATGGTAGAAATTACTCTTCAAGGACTCTTCTATGGTACAGGACGGAGTATAATACCAGCTTCTATCAGCATTGTGGGTAACCTATTGCGCATACCTATGGCCTTCCTTTTTCTCTCTTGGGGGTGGGGACTGAACGCCGTTTGGTGGGCTATTTCTCTATCTTCTATGCTCAAAGGACTCATCGCCATTGCCTCTCTCCCCTACATTAAATCTAAAATAAAAACTCTATCAACGTCTCATTCAAGTTAATACTATGCAGTACAAAGAGTATCTTTTTACATTGCTTTCCCCTACGAAACTTTCAGAAGATGTGTACTTACCGCTCTTAAGTAACGATCTGGCAGAGCTGGGGTTCGATAGCTTTGTAGAGCAAACAAATAGTTCTTTAATAGCCTATCTGCCCGAACGTAACTTTGAACAGATGGACGAAAAAGGAATCTATACACTCTCTTTTCCCGAAGTTAGTTTCATATATACTTCCTCTCTCTGTCCTGAAAAGAATTGGAATAGACGTTGGGAAGAAGAGTCTTTCACCCCCATAGAGATAGGGACTAAACTATTTATTCGCACTCCCCTCCAGCCCCCCTCCAGAAAAGAGGTAGAGTTAGAAATTTTTATACAGCCAGCCTGCTCTTTTGGAACAGGAGAGCATGCCACAACATGGCTTATGTTGAACTCACTTTTGATCGAAAACCTCGAGAGAAAAAAGGTCTTAGACGTAGGGTGCGGTACGGGACTATTGGGTATACTGGCTCTCTTGAGAGGAGCTCAAACGGCTATTTTCATAGACATTGATAGGCAAGCTACTGCCAACACAATACACAATATAGGATTGAATGCTATCTCTTCAGACAAAGAACATCAGGTCTACACAGGTATACTGGAGGAATTCTATTTTCCTCCTCACAGTTTCGATGTTATATGTGCCAATATACACCGAAATATTATCCTACATGATGCCATTAGGTATCGCTCTTTGTTGAACGAGAATGGCAACCTTTTTATAAGCGGTTTTCTTCGAGAAGATGAAGAACAAATAAAATCTCACTTTACCGCTTTAGGCTTTGTTTCTCAAGAGACTTTCAGAAAAGAGGAATGGAGTGCTATGAAACTTAGTATTGCACAGAACTAAAAAATCATTATATTTGGATCAGAAGAGCGTTTCTTCTCCCCATAGATAACGTTAAACCATAGCCCTACTTTAGAGGTCTAACAACTGAAAAGCAAAAAGTAAATAACCAACACAACTAAATACGTACAGCTATGAAATGGAACAAATTGATAGTCCTCTTAGGATTTTGCATGTTGACTTCCGTTAGCGGATGGGCACAGAATGAAGATGTTGACGATGCTATCTACATCTCTCCAGAGCAGGCTGAAAAGGCAAGAGCTAAGGCCATTGAAGAGAATCGTATGGCAAGAGAAAGAGCCTATGCACAGCGTCTCGAAAGAGAGCGATACGAAGATGCTTACGAATACGAGGACTTCGATACAGATGGCAATGAAATAAGCGATGATGAGATTGACTCCTACAATCGCAGAGATAAAGGTAAGGGCAAACAGGATCGCTACACCTCTCGAAAAAAGGAGCGGAGCATCGTTAAAGAGCGTGCTTTGAAAAAAAGAAAACAGAGAAAATATCGAGGCATTTATTCCGATCGTATAGCTCGTTTTCACGATCCTTCCACAATAGTTATCAAAGGGGTTGACCGTGTGGAAGTATATGTAGATGATGAGTACTACGGTAGTAATTATGACAATGGATACTACTATGACGATGATACAGATATCAATGTCTATATAATAACAAATTCTTACTACGGGAGCAGAGGATGGAATAGTTTCTATCCTTGGTACGATTCGTGGTGGGATTACTGGACTCCTTGGTCTTACTATGGCTACTACTCTCCCTACTATCATCGTTATAGATATTGGTATAATAGAGGGTGGAATTGGAGATGGAATAGTTTCGGCTACTACCCTACACCTCGTGATATTTGGTATGACGGCTACTACCAAGGTTACTTAGATGGTTACTACGGCTATGGAGGTCGTTATGGAGGTAGCTACTATGACCCTTACGTAGGTCATTACAAGCCTCGTAGCAATAAATATCAGCAAGGTAGACGTAGTAATGACTCCTACGGAGCAGAATACAATGAAGGTCGCAACCAGAATAGTAGAAATGTTTCTTCCTCAGCAAGAAGCAATGACAATGTAAGCATAGTACGAAGAAACAACACCTCCAATTATGAGCGAGGTACATATTGGAGCAACGAAGCAAACCGCGTTACTGACAATGACCAGAATTTTAACAGAAGAGATTACAGAGGTAATAGCTCCGTCTACAACAGAAGCAACCGAGGCAATTATTCTGAGGGCAGAAACCTCTCTCGTCCTTCATCAGAAAGAGAAACACAACGTATAGAAACTTCTCCAAGAGACAATTCGAACAACCGTTCTACCAGTCGTCGTGTAGAGCGTACTAATAGAGGAAGCTATGACTACGATAGAGGTAGTTATGACAGGGGTGGTAGCCAGCAACGTATCAATTCGTCCGTAAAACCTATTGAGCGCAACGATAACAATCGCTATAATAGTAGAAGTTACGACAATGGTGCTACAAGCAGACGTTCCTCCAGCAACTCTTATGAAAATAGGCGAAGTAACTCTTCGGCTGGTAGTTCTTACGAAAGTAGAAGTTCCTCCTCTTCATCTCGAGGTTCTTATGACAGTGGTAGAAGCTCCTCTTCTGGAAATAGCTCTGGCGGAGGTCGTCGAGGACGTTGATAGCATAACTTAACTTAATAAATAACATTACCAATAACAACAGAAACATACCAATATAAAATCATGAGAAAGTATATTGCAACTCTTGTTTTAGCGACAGCTTGTTGGGGAATGCAACAGGCAAAAGCACAAAGTGAGACCGATGCTTTTCGTTTAAGTCATACTGCTCCCTTAGGTGGTACAGCTCGTTTTCAAGCTATGGGTGGAGCCTTTGCTTCACTGGGAGGAGACCCCTCTTCCGTAACGCAAAACCCTGCAGGTATTGGGGTTTATCGGAACTCTGAAATATCAATATCTTTTGATAATACGAGCCAGATGAATCGTGCTAATTGGTACAACAATAACTCGAAGCATAAGACATCCTACTTTCGATCTCCCAACTTCTCAGCAATAGGTTCCTATTATGATCGCTATTCGGGCAATGGTTTTACCTTCGGTTTTAATCGGCAGAATTTAGCTCGATACAATCGTAGCTTCAAGATTTCAAGTGGACAGCCTATCGATTTCTCTTTGGCAGATTATGCTGCCCTAATTACTCCAGATCAGGCTAAACCAGAAGATTTACTCCCCAGAACTAACTTTGATCCTTACAAATCAAGTAACTATTCTTGGCTATCTATATTGGCGTACGAAGCAGGTTGGACACAAAAAAATAAGCAGGGAGCCTACGAAACACAGTTTTTCTACCCTAATAGAAATGGGAACTATGTCCCCTTTGGACCTTCCGAAGCTCATATAAATTGGAGAGAGAAAGGAAGTGTAGAGGCTTATGATTTTACTTTTGGATTTAACCATAGAGACCGCTACTACTTCGGCTTCTCCCTACGTTATACAGACATAGAATATGCCCTTGCCAGTAGTTATGCAGAAGATTTTATGGATGGCGACTATCTTATTTTGGGCAATGAACTATGGACAAGAGGAGGGGGTTTCTCTGTTAGCTTAGGAACCATCCTTCGTCCCGTAGGCGGATTGCGTGTAGGATTGGCTTACTTCTCTCCTACTTGGATGGTGTTGCAAGATGGATTTTTTGCATCTGCTAAGTCTCGCTATTCTCATGCCTTAGATAACGAAGGCAAACCAGTTCCTAAGGATCAGTGGATCCTTAACGGAAAAACCCCTAAAGACGCTACAAGCTCTTACCGTCTCTCTTCTCCTAGTCGTTTTGTTGTTGGCTTAGGCTACACTTTCGGCAGTCAAGGGCTAATCAGTTTAGACTACGAACTTACTCCCTATAACACTATGACTTTGCGAGATATGCAAGGAGAGTCTTACTTCTCTGTAGACAACCAAGCCATAGAAAAACATTATGGATTAGCTCAAACCATACGTATAGGAGCTGAATATAAGCCTATATCTCGCTTAAGTTTACGATTAGGAAGCGTTATTACTACCTCTCCTATGAAAAAGGGACAAGGCCTGACCTCATTCGACAAGAACACCACTCCCATTCTAACCGCAGGTACACTCCCCCACTATATGATACCTACGGGCAGTTTGACATTTACAGGAGGGATTGGTTATAGGATGTCTCGTTCTTTCTACATCGACTTAGCGTTTGTCAATTCAAAAACTATCAATCACGTCTATAGTTTTCCAACTCTATCGGATAGCAAGGGTAACCCTATCGGAGATTTTACCTCTCCTCAAAGTATTCGTTTGAGTGAAAACACATTAAAAACCATTTTCACATTGGGCTACAAGTTCTAATCGATAGAAATAGAATAAACCTGAGCTGATGAGCTACTAACAGGAGCTAATTCTGTTAGTAGCTTCTTTTTTGTATTATTAAAAGACTACCCAGTGATAGTTTGCTTCGATTCTGAAGTTTGTTGCTTAGCCAAGACGTTCTTTTATGTTTCGCATAAAAACTAAGAAAGACTAAAAGAAAAAGATTATTACTTCTCCTTTTAGCCTCTAAGGCATGTATGCTTCGCAAAATAGATTACAAAAGATTCAGAGAGAGCCGAGAGCCGGACTCGAACCGGCGACCTACTCATTACGAATGAGTTGCTCTACCAACTGAGCTATTTCGGCAAACCTCTAATCAAAGAAAGAACGAAGGTAAAAGAGCTTTAGCCCTTGTCTTTCGGGTTGCAAAGGTACTAATTAAAATTTATTCTGCGAAGAGATTGTTGAAGAAAGTATCCAACTCTTCTCCCATATTCTCAAGAAGAGGTCTTTCTAATAGCAATTGATCTTCGTAAACGAAAAGCAGTTCTACTGGCTCCTCGTCCGTCACGTAAGTTACGGAGAAAGGCTCTCCAATAAAGTCTTCATTGAAGAGGCCGTCTGTATAAAGCAGATGCAATTGATTGCGAAGCAAGGGTATAACCTCTTCGGAGGTTATACCTTTATTATTTTCATTGCTTATGAATCCGAAAATTACTTCCTCTCCTATGACCTTGTCGTCATCGTCAGAGACAACAATACGCCCTTCTGCAAAGTTGATAGAGACCATCAAATCGTAATAGGTCTTCGTACTCTTTGAGCATGCATCAATTACATGAACAAAAAACTTACGCAGAAGGTGCTGAATCTTATCCTTATCCATATCTTTTATACTCCTTATAGAGTGCTAAGTTGCTTCTTAATGGTCTCTATACGAGAGAGGGCATCTGCCTCTTTCTTTCGCTCTATGGCGACAACATCTTGAGGGGCGTTGTTGACAAACTTCTCGTTAGAAAGTTTCTTGCGTACTCCCATCAAAAATCCCTCTTGATGTTTCAAATCGGCTTCGAGTTTCTGACGTACGGCATCTTTGTCTATAAAGGCTTCGATAGGTACGGCATAGGAAACTGTCCCCACGATAAATGAGGCAGAAGATACTCCTTCGGGCGCACTCTTAGCTCTCTGTACCGAAGCTCTTGCCAACTTCATAATGAGAGAGTCTGCCTCACTATGCTCTATCTCTTGTACGTAGATGTCCAATAGCTCTTGACGAGGGATATTGTGCATAGTACGTATATTACGCACCTGTGTGATGACCTCTCTTGCTATTGCCACGGTCTTCAACAAACTTGCATTAAGCTCTATCTTTTGAGGATAAGAAGAATACATGATACTACTACCCTCTGGACGCTCTCTTAATTCATGCCAAAGTTCTTCAGTAATAAATGGCATGAAAGGATGAAGGATGCGCAAAAGGTCTTCAAAGAAGAGAATCGTCTTCTCCAAAGTAACACCATCTATCGGAGCACCATAAGCAGGTTTGATAGCCTCTAAGTAGAAAGCAGAGAAGTCGTCTCTGAATAACTTGTAAGCCACTGTTACAGCCTCACTGATGCGGTATTTCTCCATCAGGTCGTCTATCTCGGCAACAGCTTCACTCAAGCGATGAGCAAACCAATCTATAGCTATGCGACTCTCTTCGGGAGAGGAGTGTTGAGCATCTACTTGCCAAGTTTTGATTAGACGGAAAGAGTTCCATATCTTGTTACAGAAATTACGTCCCTGCTCCAAAAGTGCCTCTTCATAGAGCAGGTCATTACCTGCCGATGTTGCCATCATAAGCCCGACACGCACTCCATCAGCTCCATAATTGTCTATTAAATCCAATGGATTGGGAGAGTTACCCAACGTTTTAGACATCTTGCGCCCTAAGGCATCACGCACGATACCTGTTAGATATACATCTTTGAAAGGACGCTCTCCTCTATAGCGATAACCCGCTATAATCATACGAGCTACCCAAAAGAAAAGAATATCGGGTGCTGTTACCAAGGTATTGGTTGGGTAATAGTAGTTCAAATCCTTATTGTCGGAGTCAGTAATATCACCAAACACACTCATTGGCCACAACCAAGAGGAGAACCACGTATCCAAACAATCCTCTTCTGCCCTAAGATCTTCTTTTTGAAGCTGACTATTGCCACTCAAAGAGCGAGCTTTTTCGAGAGCTTCCTCTTCGGAGGGTGCTACGACGAAAGAGCCATCGGGCAAATAGTAGGCAGGTATTCTATGTCCCCACCAAAGTTGTCTACTGATGCACCAATCTTTGACATTCTCCATCCAATGACGATAGGTATTCTTAAACTTGGAGGGGATAAGGCTATCTCATCTTTCTCTACCGCTTCTAAGGCTGGACGAGCAATGTCTTCCATCTTAAGGAACCATTGCATAGAGAGTTTGGGTTCGATGGGAACGTGGGTACGTTCACTGTATCCTACTTTATTGACATAGTCTTCAACCTTAATCAACAAACCTTTTTCCTTCAAGTCTTGGGTTATCTTTTCGCGAACCTCGAAGCGATCCATACCTGCATAAATACCTCCCAGCTCATTGAGTGTACCATCGTCGTTAAGGATATCAATTGTTTCTAATTGGTGTGTCTGCCCCAATAAATAGTCGTTTACATCATGCGCAGGTGTTACTTTAAGACAGCCCGTTCCGAACTCCTTATCTATATACGTGTCGGCTATAATGGGGATAGCCCTGCCAACAATAGGAATAATAGCTTTCTTGCCGATGAACGCTTGGTAACGCTCATCCTCTGGATGTACACAGATAGCCGTGTCTCCCATAATCGTCTCTGGACGAGTGGTAGCAATGGTCAAAAATTGCTCGCTCCCCTCTATATTGTACTTCAAATAGTACAGATGGCTCTGTGCTTCCTGATGTATAACCTCTTCGTCCGAGAGAGCGGTTTTGGCCTTGGGATCCCAATTGACAATACGTATGCCACGATAGATGAGACCACTATTGAACAACTCACAGAATACTTTGACAACTTCCTTAGAGCGCTCTTCGTCCAACGTAAAAGCAGTTCGTTTCCAGTCGCAAGAGGCTCCCAAACGTTTCAACTGCTCTAAGATAATACCTCCATGCTCGCGAGTCCACTGCCAAGCGTGTTCGAGAAATTCCTCGCGAGAAAGCGAATTTTTAGAGATACCCTGCTCTGCCAAACGGGCTACCACTTTTGCCTCCGTAGCTATCGAAGCATGGTCGGTGCCAGGCACCCAACAAGCATTGTAGCCCAATAGACGAGCTCGACGTACAAGAATATCTTGAATCGTATTGTTGAGCATATGCCCCATATGCAATACCCCTGTAACGTTAGGAGGAGGTATTACAATAGTATAAGGAGGACGATTGTCGGGGGTTGAAGAGAAGAGATTATGGTCCAACCAGTATTGATACCATTTTTTCTCTATCGAGGAGGGATTGTAAACTGTTTCGTTATCCATTCTTTTCTGTACGCTATATTGTACGCTAATTTAAGATATTATTTTTGCAAAGGTATAAAAAGCTTGTTGCTTAATGGTTGGATTATTCAGAATAAGATATAACTGTTGCATACTACTGAACTCATTGCGTAATTACCAATACCCAAGTTTAGAAAAGCCCCTTGTGTACGTCTCTTTTAGATTAGTTGCCAAAGACTTATAACTACAACATAGTACAAGTTCTTACAAAAAGCTCGTCACAGCCAATTTTATGACCTCAAGTAATGCACTCAAGGTATATTGAAAAAGGAGACAAGAAGCAAAGGGGGAGTATGTACATAATGACGGTCTTATACAAAGGGTTAATGGTTGTAATCAAAAGGGTTAATGGTTTTGAGAGTTTGCACAGATACTTTTCTCCAGAAGGTTTAATGCTTTGTTGAACAAAGATTATACCTAATCAAAATCAGTGCAAAAAGACCGAAGCACCAAGACCATAGAAACATTGTCTACAGTGTTATAAGTTTTTTTTGTAAACGACTCTGTCATCGCAAAAAAATCGTTTGCCTAATTGCTTTATTACTACTACTTTTGTGAAGAATTATAGCTATACTTTTTTGTAGCATCTGTTGATATATGGAACTCAACAACGAGAAACAATTAGAGCTTGACCGTCGCTACCTCAGGATGGCACGCATATGGGCGGAAAACTCTTACTGCGTACGACGTAAAGTCGGGGCTTTGATTGTAAAAGACAAAATGATTATTTCAGACGGGTTCAATGGCACCCCCTCTGGGTTTGAAAATGTGTGCGAAGATGATACAGGGCTTACCAAACCCTACGTTTTACATGCCGAGGCGAATGCTATTACCAAGGTGGCTGCCTCTACCAACAACAGCTCTGGAGCAACCATATACATTACTGCCGCTCCTTGTATAGAGTGCTCTAAACTCATTATCCAGTGTAACATAGCCCGCGTTGTATATAGTGAAGAGTATCGCCTAACTGATGGTGTCGATTTGCTTAGAAGAGCAGGCATAGAGGTTATATACTTACCTATTGATTAATTAGCATCTTACTTTACAGTAGACACCACCCTTTCATGAAACGCCACTCTACGCTAACACTAATCATTGTATCTGCCATCACGCTGTTAGTCGGCTCTATCATCAGTTGGCTTTTGGCAACTCAACTCTCAAGGAGATCAAAAACGGAGTTAGAACAGGTTCTGGAGCTTATAGAACACTACTATGTAGACTCTGTAGATATGTCCGATTTGCAACAAAAGATACTCCCTCTACTCGTTACCAAATTGGACCCTCACTCTGCCTACATTTCTCAAGAGGAGAGTAAATGGGAAAATCAACGTCTCGATGGCTCTTTCTGTGGTATAGGTATCACGTTCAACACGATTATTGACACTCCCGTTGTTGTGGATATTATACCTGGTGGTCCTGCTGAGTATGCGGGGTTGCGAGCAGGAGATCGCATCTTGCGTGCCAACCAAAAATCTCTAACAGGAGAAAAATTCTTGGCAGATTCTGTTCGTCAAATACTTTTGGGCGAATGTGCCTCTGTGGTTCGATTAGATTTACTAAGAAACAATGAACCTATCTCTGTACAAGTAGTAAGAAGCGATGTGCCTGTACCCAGTGTAGATGTAGCATTTATACCTTATAAGGAGACAGGACTTATACGTATTGTGCAGTGGGGGCGCAACACTCCCGAAGAGTTTAGAGCTGCTTATGCTCGTCTAAAGAACCAAGGTCTTAAATCTTTGATTATAGATTTGCGAGATAACTCAGGAGGATACTTGGAGCCTGCCATACGTTTAGCCAACGAATTTCTAAAAAAAGGACAGCTTATCGTCTACACTCAAGGTAAAGCTTGCGAAAGAGAAGACTTTAGAGCAACGGGCAATGGACTGATGCAAGATATTCCTTTGGTCGTTTTGGTCAATGAATTTTCTGCCAGTTCAAGTGAGGTATTCGCTGGAGCTATGCAAGACCACGACAGAGCAACCATCATTGGCCGTAGAACTTTTGGTAAAGGGCTTATTCAACGTCCCTTTTACCTACAAGACAGTGCTCAGCTACGACTCACTATAGCCCGCTACTACTCCCCATCGGGGCGTTGCATACAGAAACAATACACTATGGGCGATACAGAATCTTACCAAATGGACTTAGTAAAGCGCTATGAGTCTGGAGAGATGTATCATACCGACTCCCTTCTACTAAAGGGGGCTCAGCAATTCAAAACAGATGCAGGGCACATCGTTTACGGAGGATTTGGCATCTTACCCTCAGTATTTATCCCTGTAGATAGTGCTGGCGTAAACTCCTACTACCTCCGCTTGTTGGAGTCAGGCACTATGGACGAATATGCCTTCCGCTATGTAGATAAAAATAGGAAGAAGCTCTCTTCTTTTAGCGATGCTAAGCAATTAGGCAGTTACCTCTCTTATCAAGAAGGCTTAATTTACGACTATGCTTACTTTGCCTCCTCTAAAGGGATACAGATGCGCTCGGGAATGCTCTACGAATCACGTAATTTATTACGAAAAGCTCTCTATGGGAAGATTGTAAACTATACCTTAGGAATGGAGGCTGCTTACCAGATTTTCAATGAGAGCGATGAGGCCATATTGGCAGCTATTCGACATTTCTATCCTCAAGAGAGACCTCCTCTACAGTCGCTATCTTCTTATACTTTAGATAGAAATAGAGGGAACAAAGCGCATCAAGAAAACGAAGAAGAGCTATGAGCATAGACAAGAAAAATCTTCGCAATGCCATACGGCAAATCAACAAGCAGTGCTTAACCTCTTCGTACTATGCAGAGGCTTCTTTGGCTATATGCCACACTCTAAAGACACTTCCCATCTGGGAGCAAGCTGAGAAGATAGCACTCTACCACGCCCTACCCGATGAGCCAGACTTAACCCCTCTGCTTTCGGAATATGCAACCAGTAAGCAACTTTTCTTACCCAAAGTAGAGGATGCAGAAGACATTGCTTTCTATCCCTATTTTGAGGAGAAGAGTTTGAGTATAGGCTCCTATGGTATTGCCGAGCCCTCTTTTCAAAAAGAGTTAGCGGTTTTGCCCGAAACGTTAGATTTAATCATCATACCTGGAGTAGCTTTTACTCCTAACGGGGTGCGTATGGGCAGAGGTAAAGGCTACTATGACCGCTTTTTACCTCAAACTCAGGCTACTCTTATCGGAGTAACTTTCCGCTATCGACTTTTGCCTCACTTGCCTCATGACACATGGGATTTTCTCATGCATCACGTTATTACAGATTGATTATAACACCATATACATCTTACAAGGATTATGGAAAAACAGAATATATCTTTTACATTGGACGCCACTCTACCTGAGTACCCCTCTTTTATTGAGGGAATACGTCGTGCTCCAGACCGAGGTTATCGCTTAACCCCATCACAGACACGCACTGCACTTCGCAATGCATTGCGCTACGTTCCTAAAGAACTACATGCACAGTTAGCACCAGAGTTTCTGGAAGAGCTCTACACTCGTGGCAAAATATATGCCTATCGTTACAGACCACAGGGAGACCTCAAAGCAAAATCTATTGATGAGTACAAGGGGCGTTGCTTAGAAGGCAAGGCTTTTCAAGTAATGATTCAAAACAATCTCTGCTTTGATGTAGCCCTCTATCCTTATGAGTTGGTTACCTATGGAGAGACGGGACAAGTATGCCAAAACTGGTTACAGTACCGCCTTATTATGAAATACCTCGAAGAGATGACCGAAGAGCAAACTTTGGTTATTGAGAGTGGACATCCTTTAGGGTTATTTGCTTCTCGTCCCGATGCTCCTCGTGTTATCATTACTAACTCTATGATGGTGGGTATATACGACAACATCAAAGATTGGGAGATTGCAGCCCAAATGGGAGTTGCCAACTACGGACAAATGACAGCTGGAGGATGGATGTATATCGGACCTCAGGGTATTGTACATGGTACTTTCAACACCCTTCTCAATGCAGGTCGTAAGCAATTGAATATCCCCACAGGGAAGAATCTATCAGGGAAGCTCTTCATCTCTTCTGGATTGGGAGGTATGAGTGGAGCTCAACCCAAAGCTGCAGATATTGCAGGAGCAGTAAGTATAACAGCGGAAGTAGACCCCTCTCGTATCAAAACACGCCACGACCAAGGTTGGGTAAAGCATGTGTGTCGCTCTCTCGAAGAGACCTTTATATTGGCATCTAATGCTCTCAAAACAGGAGAGACCTGCTCTATTGCCTATGAAGGCAACGTGGTAGACTTGCTTACCTACTGTATTGAGCACAATATTCACATAGACCTTCTTTCAGACCAAACCAGCTGTCATGCTGTTTATGAAGGTGGTTATTGCCCTGTTACACTCTCTTTTGAAGAACGCACACGACTACTCAAAGAAGATCGCAACAAGTTTGAAGAAGAGGTAAATAAGGGACTTAAACTTCACTTCGAGGCTATCCGTACATTGGTCGCAAGAGGCACCTATTTCTTCGACTATGGCAACTCTTTTATGAAAGCTGTGTACGACTCTGGCATCAAAGAGATTCTCCGCAATGGTGTTGATGACAAGGATGGATTTATATGGCCCAGTTATGTAGAAGACATTATGGGACCCGAACTCTTTGACTACGGATATGGTCCTTTCCGTTGGGTGTGTCTATCCAATAAGCCCGAAGACTTGGAAAAGACCGATAAAGCGGCAATGGAATGTATCAACCCCGATCGCAGAGAGCAAGATAGAGACAACTATATATGGATTAGAGATGCCAAAAAGAACCAACTTGTAGTAGGTACACAGGCTCGCATCCTCTACCAAGATGCAGCTGGTCGTTTGGCTATTGCACTCCGATTCAACGAAATGGTTCGTAACGGAGAGGTAGGTCCTATTATGTTGGGGCGTGATCACCACGATGTAAGTGGTACCGACTCTCCATTCAGAGAGACTGCTAATATACGTGACGGAAGTAATGTAATGGCAGATATGGCAGTACAATGCTTCGCTGGGAATGCAGCCCGTGGTATGAGCCTTATAGCACTTCACAACGGAGGTGGTGTAGGCATTGGTAAGTCTATCAATGGAGGCTTCGGTATGGTGTTGGATGGTAGCGAACGCGTGGACCATATATTGCGCTCTGCTATGACTTGGGACGTTATGGGGGAGTGGCTCGACGTGCTTGGGCTTGCAATGAGCATGCTATTGAGACCAGTGCTGAGTTCAACCAAACGCATGCCGATGGTTATCATATCACTATGCCCTACTTGGCAGACGATGATCTGATAAATACGCTTATTCCCTTGGAGCGTTAAAGCTATTTGAAAATATTACATGAGCAAGTAGACATTACGTCTATTAGCTCTCCCTTCAAGACTCTTACATAGTCTCGAAAGGACAACCTTGTAGAGAGGAAGAGGTGTAATAGCCTCTTTCTCTTTTTTACGATGCCTCCCTGCCCACAGAAAAATTACTAAAATAGAGGTATCTTTGTGTGCAGGGAGATTCTCTAAAAACTCTCCCAATAGTTATAAACAAGTCTTTAGAAAAAGAGTGTCTCCATGACAAAAGAATATGCAATACTCAGAGTGTTATTCATCGAACTTAAGACCTACTACTCTATTTTTCATAATTGTTTTTCTTTTTAGCATACTCTTTCCCTCTACAATGAAGGCGCAGAAAAAGCACATTAGGCTGATGACTTTTAACGTCGAAAACCTTTTCGACACTCTCCATGACGAAGGCAAGGAGGACTATGACTTCCTTCCTGAGGGTGCTTTGGAGTGGACCGACCATCGCTTCAATAAGAAACTACACAACTTAGCAGAAATCATCAGTGATGTCGGCGAAAAGGAGTGGCCTCTCTTTATTGGCTTAGTAGAGGTAGAAAACAAAAATGTCATGGATGCACTCTTACAGAGGACCGTTTTGGGGCGTATGGGATATAAGTATGTTATCTCTGAGAGCGATGATATTAGAGGTATTGATGTAGCCCTGCTCTACCTTCCCGACTTATTCCATCTCAAAGAGACGAATGAGTGGAGTGTATTGTTTCCTAACCATCCTCATAAGAAATCGAGAAATATTCTACACCTTTCGGGTACGCTTTTTAATAAACAACATCTACACCTTATGATGGTACATCTCCCCTCAAGGAGAGAGGGAAAGAAAAGAACAGACCCTTTTCGAAAAAATGTAATCTCACTTTTACAAAGTAAATGTGATAGTATTTTCAATACAGACCCAGAAGCTAATATCATAGTAATGGGCGACTTTAACAGTGAGCCTCGGGATCCTATATCACGAGGATGGGCCCACCCTCTAACTTCAAAGAAATACAATTACAGAAAAGACCTAATGTATGATGTAACCTCTCGTTTAGCTCCAGGAGCTATCCCAGGGAGTTATATGTTTCGTGGTGTTTGGGAACAGATAGACCGTATCATAGTGAGTGGCAATTTGGTCAATCATAAAAGCAAACAAGGTTCTCTGGTCTACAAATGGAGAAGTGCTCGCTCTGTAATGATAAAACGTTGGATGAGAAGAGGTGCTGACGGACGCTACTTTCCTCGTCGTACGTATGGAGGTACACAGTATATAGGCGGTGTAAGTGACCACTTGCCCGTGATGGCAGATTTCTTTATACAACCTCATATAAAAGAAAGAAAGGAGGCATTGAATGGCGAATAATGGCATGCAAGAAAATTTCTTAGAAGAACTTTTAGAAGGTATTCAAGATGCAGCTATCTTCCAAATAGATGCTTATGTTCCACTGGGTATCCAGCAGGAATACTTTAACCTCTCTCGAACTATGATAGCCGCCCCTAACTCAAAGCTGAGTGAGGAGGAGGTTTCGGACATTGAACAAACTCTTTATCTAAAATCCATCCCCGAAGAGTACATAAGATACAGCTTGTAAAGTTGGCTATATCCAATAAAATTACTGCCTATCGAATTATTCAAGATTTTCTCCAAATAGCTCCTCCCTCTATGTATTATTGGACTCTATTGTCAGAGTTTCAAGCTCGCATCCATCTACATAGTAGTTTGGCAGAGCAAGAGAGGGCTTTTATATTCACCACTGGTTTAGGAGGAAGAAAGGGACTGCTACGCATTATGGCACTGGCTCATACTCCTCAATGGACTCCTCTTGAAAAGTATCAAATAGATATGGTGCAAGAAGAGTTCCCTATAGCAGTCAAAAAACTACAGGGAGAAGTCGAGGAGATTCTCGTAGGAGAAAATTATTTTAGGTTTCAGTTTCTCCTCCCCATCGGAATAGAACCTCGACGATTTTATACAGACTTCGCCTCTTTCTGTAACGAGTTTGGCAACTTTTTGGATATGAAAGAACTCCTTTTGACGAACGAGCGCCCTATTTCTGAAAATGATATTCATGAACTTTGTCGTAAGTATAAAATTCGTCAGCAGGAACTCGAAGAAAAGTCAAAAGAAACACCCCTCGAAGAATCTTCTCTTCAAGTTTAGCTATTACAACCTTTTTGGCGAGAGTGTTTGTAGTACACTTATTAGATATTACTTGCGACATTTGGGTTTGGTCTCGTATTTCGACGACACTTCCTTTAGCCTCATTATTAATGTATTATACTTTATATCCTCTGAAACACATTAACGAAGGACGAGCTTAAAATGGATTTTAATACACCTCCAATAATCCTCTAACAAAGTGTAACTTTGCAGATAGTACGATTTGGAGTTCTATCCTTAATATGGAAAAAAGCTCTCTATCGTCAAACAAGGAAACAGAATTTTAGTATGAGTGCAAACGAAGACATCTTACATAAAGTAACCGAGGCAGCAAAAAAATGGTTAGCACCCTCTTTCGATGAAGAAACCAGAAATGAAGTACAAACTCTATTGGACAATCCCGATAAAGCAGAACTAATAGACGCTTTCTACAAAAATCTCGAGTTTGGTACAGGAGGTCTGAGAGGTATTATGGGAGTCGGGACTAACAGAATGAATCGTTACACCGTTTCTATGGCTACACAGGGATTGGCGAATTATCTTAAAAGAACTTATCCCGATGAAGAAATAGCTGTTGTAATAGGTTATGATTGTAGACATAATAGCCGCTACTTCTCAGAGATTACAGCCAATGTATTTTCAGGGAATGGCATTAAGGTTTATCTTTTCGAATCTCTACGCCCTACTCCAGAGATATCGTTTGCCATACGACATCTCAACTGTAAGAGTGGTGTTATGGTTACAGCATCTCACAACCCTCCTATATACAATGGTTACAAAGCCTACTGGGCAGATGGAGCGCAAATGGTTTCTCCTCACGATGTAAATACGATAAAAGAAGTTGCAAAAATTACTTCTATGGAGTCAGTGGTACAGGAAGGCAATCCGTCTCTTATAAAAGAAATAGGTCTGGAGATTGATCGTATTTTTATCGAAAGAGTAAAATCTCTATCCCTCTCTCCTGAAGCTATTCAAAAGCACCATAATCTTGCCATTGTTTACACTCCTATACATGGTACGGGGGTAAGAATAGTGCCCGAAGCTCTGAGAGCCTTCGGCTTTACCAACATCATAAATGTACCCGAGCAAGATGTCGTGAGCGGAGATTTTCCCACAGTAGTTTCGCCTAATCCTGAGGAGCCTGCAGCCCTTAGTATGGCTTTGGAGCAAGCAGAAAAGACACAAGCTCAACTTGTTTTAGCTTCAGATCCTGACGCTGACCGTATAGGGGTAGCTATTCGCAACAAAGAGGGTAAGATGCAACTCATCAATGGTAATCAAATTTGTGCTTTACTCACTTACTACTCTATTAAACGTCGTCAGGAATTGGGTATATTGACCAATAAAGATTACGTTATTAAAACGATTGTTACAACAGACTTAATCAAGTTTATCACGGAAAAAGAAGGAGTTAAGCTATATGACTGCTATACAGGCTTCAAATGGATTGCTGATATTATTCGTCGCAATGAAGGAGTATTGAACTACATCGGAGGAGGCGAAGAAAGTTATGGCTATTTATGGGAAGACTTTATCCGAGATAAGAGCTCTGTTTCGGCGTGTGCCCTTTTTTCAGAAATGACTGTTTGGGCTTTAGAAAAGGGACTTACTATCGATGAGTTACTAACCCACATATATGTTACCTATGGATATTTCTTAGATAAGGGGCATTATATTGTGCGACCAGGGCGAACGGGAGCTGAAGAAATTGCTCAGATGATGACCGCTTACCGCGAAACTCCTCTTAAAGATCTTGGAGGCTCTCCAATAGTTACCATAATCGACTACGCTTCTCTCAAGGGACGTTCTCTTAAAACAGGCGAAACTTTCAACATTGATATGCCAGCCCAAAGTAACGTACTCCAATACATTGCAGAAGATGGCTCGAAACTCTCTATCCGCCCTTCGGGAACAGAACCCAAGATTAAGTATTATGTGGGGGTAAGAGAGATGCTTGAGAAAGCAGAAAAGCTATCGCAAGCCGAAGCTAAGGCTAAAGAGCGACTTCAACAAATATTTCATCAATTAGGTATATAATTCGTACAAAAATCTTCCTCTTTGCTTACTATTAATCTGAGCTATAGTAGGTAAAGAGGAAGCAAAAGATTGTTTCCGATGGTTCGCAAACAGGTTAATCTTAGTACGCTTTTTCGTCAAGTGAAGCTCCTTATACTACCCTATTGGCGTATTGTCTTAGCTTCTGTTGTCTTTATCTGCATTCTTCTTATAGTATCTATTGTACGGCGTTGTAAACCCACATCGGTAGAAGAAAAGGTAGGTGCAGAGCGACTTTGCATCGACTATCAATGTGTTTTTAGAGATTCTTACTCAAGAGCTTTTGCAGATGATAATTTGCTACACTTGGCAGCTGCAAGAGCCTTACAAAGCACACCTTTTAAGGGAGAGCTTAATGAAAAAGAACTCTCGACTCTTGCTCTAATTGAGAGCAATCCTTTCTATCGAGTAGATCGTCTTACTCACTCCATACCCTATCTCATACCCGAAGCAAAGACCTTATTAGACCAAATCGGAGAGGACTTCACTATAGCTCTTCAAGAACGAGGTATTCCCCCCTACCGTATTATTGTTACAAGTCTGACTCGTACTCAGCAACAGCAACAAAGACTCTCTAAAAGAAATGTAAATGCGGCATCAGAGTCTTCTCATAGTTATGGTACGACTTTCGACATTTCTTGGTCTCGATTTGATAAAGTACACAAACAGAGTGAACATATCTCCGATGCCATTCTTAAAAAGGTATTAGCCTCTATACTACAGCAGTATCAAAAGGCACATCGTTGCTATATCAAGCATGAAAAAAAGCAAGCATGCTTTCATATAACAGCCATTAAGCCAATCTACTCCAGCCCCTCATGACTACAGTAAATCAATGATTTATAGATATGGATACCTCTAAGATTAAATACCCATTAGGCTTAGCTCTTAGTGGAGGGAGTATTAAAGGTTTTGCCCATATTGGCGTACTAAAGTATATGGATGAAGTCGGGTTGCGTCCCAATATTATTGCTGGGACTAGTTCTGGTTCTATTGTTGGGGCTTTTTATTCGGACGGATACTCTCCAGATGAAATATTCGAACGCCTCTCTTCAATAGGGTTCAAAGGTATGACATCACTTTATCCAAACAAGGGGGGGATGTTTTCTACTCGTAATTTCACTAAATTTTTGAAGGACAACCTCAGACATCGTCGGCTGGAAGATTTGCCTATTCCTGTACGCATTGTAGCCACAGATTTGGATAATGGTTGTGAGCATGTTTTTACTTCAGGCCCTCTATCTCAAATCATAACAGCCTCATGCAGTATTCCCGTACTCTTCCAACCCAAGGTTATTAAAGGTATTTCATATGTAGATGGGGGGTTATTTAGAAATTATCCCGTCACTGTGATACGTCAGGAGTGTGCTAAGGTATTGGGTGTTAATTTGGGACCCGAACAAACCAAGGAATGTAAAAAGACTTTACGAGGCGTGGCCGAACGCTCCTGGTCTTTGGTTTTCCGCCAAAATACCCGAGCAGATAAAGCTGTATGTGATCTGACTTTAGAGACCCATGCCATAATGCAATATAAAATGTTTGATGTTAGTTCTGCCAAGGACATTATGGAACTTGGCTATGAATTAGCTCGTCATAATCACATAGAAAGATTGCTCCCTATAAAAAGTCTTCCCGAATGAGTTCGGCCTACCTCTCCCAAAAGAAGAAATAGTAAAGAGAGTCATCAAAATATAATCTTTAAGCCCATGCGAACCCTTTTTTCTGAAGGCAATATAGCCGATTTCATACGTTGGTGCGATTATTTAGGTACTTTTGCCTTTGCTATAAGCGGTATAAGGCTTGCAGCGGCGCATCGCTTTGACTGGTTTGGAGCTTTTGTAGTAGGCTTGGTAACCGCTGTCGGAGGGGGTACTCTTCGCGATATAATGCTTGATTTACCTGTCTTTTGGCTAATAGAACCCTCTTATTTACTTATCACCTCGTTAGCTTTGGTCGTTACCATTCTATTCCGGAAATGGTTAGTACGTCTTAACAACACTGTCTACTTCTTCGATGCCGTCGGGTTGGGATTATTTACTGCTGTAGGAGTTGCTAAATCTTTAGGTAGTGGTTTTCCTTGGTGGATAGCCCCTATTATGGGAACAATAACAGGATCTTTTGGAGGAATGATACGAGACATTCTCATCAATGAGGTACCCCTTATTTTTAGAAGAGACTTTTACGCTGTTGCATGCCTCATAGGTAGTTTTATCTATCTCGCTATGTTATACTTGCACTTTTCTGCCTTTTGGGCGCAAGGAGTATCGGCTGTTTCTATCGTAATACTCCGTATATTGGCTGCTAAATATCATTGGGGTATTCCTTATTTCACCCCTCACCATAGTGAATAGTGTTTTTTCTTAACATTGGTAGCAGTAAATCCTATAAAAACAAAATAAGCCCCCTTTGAGACAAAGGAGCTATTGCCTGTGAGGCTAAAGTTTTTATCTTTGTCATAACGAGAACAACCAAAATCCTTTCTCTAAAAAGAAATACATAATAAAAACTATCTATACAAACAATCAAGACCATCTATGAAAAAAATCGTAACCACTATTGCGTCCCTCATTGGGACTCATCTATTGCTTACGGCTGGTCCTGTCTCGCCCCAGCAAGCGAAGGTCATAGCCGAGCAGACACTCGGTAGTTCTTCCTTAAGATCAGGAGGAGCCATTGAGTTAACGTACACCCATACTCCGCACACACTACGTCAAGGCGAAGGAGATGCACAAGCCTACTACTACATTTTCAATCGTGGTAAGAAAGAGGGCTTTGCAATTATCTCTGGAGACGATCGTATGTACTCGGTATTGGCTTATGCCGACCAAGGATATTTCGATATGCAAAATGCCCCCGAACATATCAAGGCTTGGATGAGTCAATATGATAGTACTATCGAGCAGTTATTGAAGATGCCAGACCTTTCTTTAGGAAAAAACTCCTCCCTCAAATCGCAAAAAGACTATCCCTCCATACAACCCCTATTAGGTGGTATAAAGTGGAATCAAGACTATCCTTACAATTTTTCCACCCCTACTGATTATACGGGACAAAATATGCCTACAGGATGTGTAGCAACTGCAGCTGCTCAAGTTATGCGTTACCACAAATGGCCCGATCAGAGTGTAGGAGCATCTTACACTTACAGAGACGAATTCGCCAGGGTTGAAAGGACAGCATCTTTTGGGAAAAAGTATAATTGGGACAAAATGCGTGATTATTATGATCCCAAAGATGGCACTTACACCCAAGAGAATGTAAGAGAAATAGGTTCGTTATTAAGAGACATAGGGTTCGCTGCACAAATGAACTACTCTTCTCAAGCAAGTGGTGCTTGGGAACACGATTTGGTAAAAACGCTTCGTAGGAACTTCAAATACGACAAATCTCTATCACTCAGAATTCGTCATAACTATCATGCAAAGGGATGGGAAGAACTCATTCAAAAAGAACTCCAAGCCCAACGTCCTGTTTTTTACACTGGATACGGAAAAGGTGGAGGACATGCCTTTGTTTGCGATGGATACAGTCAAGACGGTCTTTACCACTTCAACTGGGGTTGGGGAGGTATGGCAGACGGTTACTTCCGTCTAACTGCTCTAAAACCTTCTGCTTTAGGTATTGGTGCTGGGTTGGGAGACTATAGCTTGGCTCAAGCTATTATTGTAAACTTTACTCCCGACAAAAATGGGAATTCTCAACCAGAACCTAAACTTGCTCCCGCAGCTTCTATACGTATAAAAGAACCACAAGATAAATCAGCTATCCTTCTAAGTGGGAACCTACTCCAACGCTCAGAGGATGCTATGATTGGGACTCTTCGTATTTCTGTCAAAAATAAAGATAATGCAACGACCCAGTTTTCTGCAGAGAAAAAAATGATTGTGAACTTCAGAGAGTCAGCCAGCTTTGAAGAACCTATTATGTTGAAAGATTACAACGATGGAGCCTACGAACTCTTCTTGGAGTGGAAAGAAACAACAAGATCCGAGTATGAGCCATTGACGATGTATATTGACGAACCTGATAGAGTGTTCTTTACTGTAAAGGATAAAAAATTGGCAGAGTGGAACTACAATGTAGCCATGGACAATCTTGTTTTTGACAAAACCAAAGCTGTTGCCAATTTTCAAGCCTTCTCTTCAAGCCAATTGACCATTAGTATACAAAATCTGTCGGAACGCGAGTACTATGGTCCTATTAAAGTACTTGCTACTCCTGTCAATACTTCTTCTATCCTCATACCTACAGGTAGAGAACTTGTGATAGCAGAGGCTGTTGTATGTATCCCTGCTAAGCAAACGGTGATGCACACATTTGATGAGTTTATTCTAAATGAGTATGATGGGAAAGAGGTCAATCTTTTTGTTCAATATTCACAGTTAGATAAAAACAAAGCCGATGATGAGTTTGCGCACCATACCCGCCGTTTTAATGCCTCTTATGCCCATTTATGTGCAGAAAAGATACGCATTGTCAGACCTGCAGACTATACAAAAACAACGCTTGTTTTTACTCCAACAAAAAACACATCAAGTATCAACATATACAATGGTGTCTTTGATGGTCCTACTTTCAAGGTAGAAAATAGAGGAGCAACCTTCTCTTCCAATGCTAATTCTCCCAGAGTTATGGCTTTTATTGTTGGAGAAATACAAGGATATCCTCGTGTACTTGCTGTCTGCAATAATCCTCTCAGCAGCATAGAGAAGGGCAAGGAAATCTCTTATACTCCCGAATTTACAAGCAACAATCAGTTAGAATCGATGAAGGGAAAAAGGGTTACAATTTTCCTAAAGAGTATATTGAACAATCAATTTGCGGACGAACTGCTCCCCCTCTTTGGAACAACTCAGATGACGACAAAAATTGTTAGTACAAATTCGATTGAAGCCACCGAGAGTGTCCAACTTGCTGTTTATCCTAATCCTGCATCAACAACTCTCCATATAAGCAATGCAACTCCTATCTCTTCGATAGACATTTTCTCTATGAATGGAGAGCTCGTTCTTTCCCAAAGAGGAGGAGAAGCGCAGGAAGTTACTGTTAATGTCAATGACTTACCTGAAGGCAACTACTTGCTGGGAGTAAGGGATAGCAATAACAAGGTTACAAGCCATCGATTGGTTGTAAGCCGTTAAAAAATTCCAGTATAAAGCTATTAGATAGACTATAACGAAAGTCAAAAGCAATAGAGAGCAATCCATTTCCTTTGGAGGATATAGGGTTGCTCTCTTTTTATTTTATCTGTAAGAGGGTGGATATTGCTTTTTGAACTTCATACAATGTAAGATAGACCAGTGGAGGTAGGTATATGCAGCAATTTCAAAAGGTACATAGGTTTCTCTGCTAAGGATTAATGGTTGAAACATAAATGACAGAGGGTTTTGCTAGTAGCCATTATACCTTTCGGGCACTGCGAAAGAGAGTAATTTAACTACTATGGTAGAGAAAATAACTCTGTGTATTAGTAAGAAGAAAAGCAGAAACTAACGTAAAGGTCTCCGAGTAGATGCCATAACTTTAATATTCCTAATACCACAAAAAGCTCTATACTATAGAATGCTTTCCGATAGATATAGAGCTATATAGCTTGAATAATGCTCTCTTTTGAGTACCTTTGCAGTCGGATTTTAGATTTTAGTCAAAGAGACAAGGAAAGTAAGGAGAGGGCGGTAGCACTCTCCTCTGTAAATAAGGGAATTATAATGCTTACTTTCACTCCACCTCTTTGGTATAAAATCGTACCTACCCTATATTTAGGTTGTTGCATAATAGGCTATTTGCTCTGTCGTTATTGAAAGTTGAAGTTACCAACATATTGTCCGTTATTTCTTCGATTCTCAACCTCGACATCTCGATATCCCCTATTATCCAAAGCCACCAAAAAAGAGATCTCTCGTAGCTTTCTCAAGAAGTCGAGACAACCCTTTTCTATTGGGTAAATAAAAATTACAGTAAAAAACATTGTAGCTAAGCTAACGAGTTCACCCCTATGGAATATAAATTTTCTGATATAGAAGCCCAAATACAATCTTTCTGGCGCGAAAAAGAGATTTACAAAGTTTCTGAACAAAGCGGACGTCCACCCTTCTACGTTTTAGATATGTTTCCCTACCCCTCTGGGGCGGGACTTCATGTGGGACATCCTTTAGGGTACATCGCCTCCGATATTTTCTCTCGCTACAAAAGGTTGAAAGGTTTTGAAGTGCTCCACCCTATGGGGTATGATGCCTTTGGACTGCCTGCCGAGCAGTATGCTATACAAACAGGACAACACCCTGAGGTTACCACCGATATCAACATAAAGCGTTATCGCGAACAGCTTGAAAAAATTGGCTTTAGCTACGATTGGAGCAGAGAGTTCCGCACCAGCGACCCCAGTTACTATAAATGGACGCAATGGGTATTTGCCCGACTTTTTGAAAGTTTCTACGACATCTCTTTACAAAAGGCACGTCCTATAGAAGCCCTTGTGGCACATTTCGAAGAGCATGGTAGCAAAGGTATATCTGCTTTTTGCGGAGAAGAATGTTCTTTTACAGCACAAGAATGGAAAAGCTACTCCGAGCATGAAAAGAGTGATATTTTAATGCACTATCGCTTGGCTTACTTGGGTGAATCTATTGTAAACTGGTGTCCTGCTTTAGGTACAGTGCTTGCCAATGATGAGGTGAGCGAAGGTTTAAGCCTGCGTGGCGGACACCCAGTAGAGCAACGCAAAATGAAACAATGGTGCTTGCGCATCTCTGCCTATGCCGAGCGTCTATTGAAAAGTTTAGAAACTTTGGAATGGACGGAGTCTCTCAAAGAGACTCAACGCAATTGGATTGGTCGGTCAGAAGGAGCAGAGATTAACTTTTTCCTCCCCTCTATCGAAGAGCATTTGACCGTCTTCACCACTCGTCCTGATACAATTTATGGGGTCTCTTTCATTGTTTTAGCTCCTGAGAGTGAATTATTAGAACGCGTAGTTACGTCTGAACAGCAAGAAGCTGTTGCCGAATATCTTATGGCTACCAAACGCAAAACAGAAAGAGAGCGTATGGCAGAGCGTAAGGTTACAGGAGTATTCACAGGTGCCTATGCAGAGCACCCTATCACGAAAGAGCTCATACCTATCTGGACCAGCGATTATGTTTTGGCAGGGTATGGTACGGGTGCTATTATGGCTGTTCCCGCACATGACACACGAGATTTTTCTTTTGCACGTCACTTTAACCTCCCCATTGTACAAGTAGTAGTACCCGAAGGAGAAGAGGCGAGTAATCCAATTACTTGGCAAGAGGCTAAACCCAGCAAAGCAGGTAAGTTAATCAACTCTCCTCTTATTAACAACCTTTCTGTTAAGGAGCAATTGCCAAAATGAACAATTACATTAAGGAGCAGAGCTTAGGAGACGTCAAAGTAAACTTCCGTCTCCGAGATGCTACTTTTAGCCGTCAACGCTATTGGGGCGAACCCTTCCCCATATACTATAAAGAAGGAATTCCTACCCTACTTTCAGATGAGCAGTTACCTTTACAACTGCCTGCTATAGACTCTTTCTTGCCTACCGAAAGTGGTGAACCTCCTTTAGGAAGAGCCAACAACTGGCACACTAAAGAGGGCTACCCATATGAGTTAAGTACTATGCCAGGCTTTGCGGGTAGTAGTGCTTACTACCTCCGCTATATGGACCCACACAACGAGCATGCTTTAGTGGGTAAAGAGAAAAATGAGTATTGGCGACAGGTAGACCTCTACATCGGAGGAACAGAACATGCTACAGGGCACTTGATATACAGCCGTTTTTGGAACAAATTTCTCTTTGACTTAGGGGTTGTCTGTGAGGACGAACCTTTCCGTAAGCTGGTCAATCAGGGTATGATACAAGGACGTTCGAACTTTGTGTATCGCATCAAAGACACCAACACCTTCGTTACTTTAGGGAAAAAGGAGGCATACGAAACAACAGAAATTCACGTAGATGTAAACATCGTACACAACGATGTTTTGGATTTAGAAGCCTTCCGAAAGTGGCGTCCTGAGTTTGCCACCGCAGAGTTTGTTCTGGAAGAGGATGGTACCTACGTTTGCGGTTGGGCGGTAGAAAAGATGAGCAAATCAATGTTCAACGTGGTAAACCCAGACGACATCGTGCGCAACTATGGAGCAGATACGTTACGTCTATATGAAATGTTCCTTGGTCCCTTGGAGCAAAGCAAGCCATGGGATACCAAGGGAATTGATGGCGTACACCGCTTCCTAAAAAAGTTAATCGGTCTATTCTATCAAGATGAAACTTGGAAAGTTACTGACATTGCTCCTACTAATGAAGAGTTACGCTCTCTGCACAAACTCATCCGCAAAGTAGGTCAAGATATAGAACAATTCTCTTTCAATACTTCTGTGTCGGCTTTTATGATCTGTGTAGGAGAGCTTCAACAGCAAAAAACCACATCAAAGCAAATTTTAGAACCACTTTTGATTGTGCTCTCTCCCTTTGCTCCGCATCTTACCGAATTTTTATATCAAAAAATGCACGAAGCAGAGTGCTCTATCGTTACGGCAGAATGGCCCAAATTCGAAGAGAAATATCTTGTAGAAAACACAGTTAAATACCCCGTTAGCTTTAATGGTAAAGTACGATTTACCCTTACTCTCCCAGCCGACACTTCCAAAGAAGAGGTCGAAAAGATAGCTTTGGAAGCTCCTGATACGGAAAAGTGGTTAGAAGATAAAACTCCTAAGAAGATTATCGTCGTACCAGGGCGTATTGTAAATATCGTTTTTTGAAATATCCTTTAATACTTTAATAACAAGCATTTTATTGTATGTCACACGCAGCAACTATGCAACTTACCCCTCGTAAGAATAAATCTTTGGAATTAGCCAAAGAGCTTCTTACAATGTTTTTAGGCGTTCTTTGTTATACCCTTGGCTGGACCGCTTCATTCTTTCTCAAGAAATTACCTCAGGAGGCTTAGCTGGTATTACTACCATTATTCAGATTGCAACAGACATTCCAGCTACTATCCCTTACAACATTATCAATGTGGGGCTTTTGGTCTTAGCTCTTGTATTCTTGGGGTGGAAATTTACCGTACACACCGCTATCGGAGTAGGAATGATTTTTGTAACCTTCCCCATAGGTCAAGCACTTTTTACCCCTGCTGATTCTGAAGTTTATGCCAAAATATGGCCCTGGCTCAAAGAATTAGTTCCCAACGTAGGCCCTTTATTAAGCGCCGAAGAGCCTTTCTTAGCTCTCGTATTAGGCTCTATGCTCTGCGGTTTAGGTTTGGGTCTCGTCTTCTCTGTCAATGGTTCTACAGGAGGTACCGATGTCATTGTAGCCATCATCAACAAGTATAAAAACATCTCTTTAGGTCGTGCTATGATAATGGTAGATGCTGTGATTGTTGTCAGTGGATGCCTTGTGAGCCACTACGCAAAAGGGATGCCCTGGGGTATGGCTTTAGGTAAGTTGGCTTATTCTTTCGTCGAAATCATCATTGTGGCGCAAACTATGGACTTCTTCCTAAATAGCAACAAGCAGAGTATCCAATTCTTTATCAATAGTCTTAAGTACGAACAAATCAACGATGCTATTATCAATAAGTTGAACAGAGGGTGTACCATCATCGAAGCACAAGGAGGATACAGCAAAAACCCCGCCAAAATACTTATGGTGGTAGCTCGTAAGAGTATGCGTAAACAACTTATGGAAATCGTTCGTGAAATTGACCCCAAAGCCTTTGTTTCCGAAGGTATCGTACACGGAGTGTATGGAGAAGGGTTTGACACTATGAGAAGAGAAAAAAAATAAACTGTTTTCTCTCTTGTTGTGGGTATCATTACCAAAGGGTAATTCACTCAGTATGAGAAAAACATTGTTACAATATGGAGCAGTCGGAGTAGGTATCATAGCCCTCCTACTGCTCTTCTTTTTTAATCCAGAGCAGTATCCCATTTATCCCCGATGCCCATTCCTTTTAGTCACAGGCTATAAATGTCCGGGGTGCGGTTCTCTTCGATTTACCCACTCTTTACTACAGGGAAACTTTACCTTGGCATGGCACTACAATCCAGTACTCTTTGTTTCTCTTCCCTTTCTATTCTTTCTTTTCTATATAGGCCGAATACGAAAAAAACAAAAATGGGCAGAGCAATGCTATCTTTTCATAAACTCAAAAATAAGCATCGCTCTAATGACACTATTTATTATTATTTGGTGGATTGGACGTAATCTATAAGGATCAACATACAAGTCTAAGAGCCTCACTAACGAGCTCCATAGATTGTTTTATGAGAAGTCCCTTTTTTTGACTTATAGAATATTCATTATAACAGACTTTTGAAATCTGTACAATGGCATCATATTGTTTTTTACTAAGCAATACGGGTACTATGAATTCCTGACAAGGCATTAAGTCGATTGCGCAAAGCATTCAAATGAGGTCGCAAGGCTTGTACAGTAACTCCCCATACATCAGAGCTTCGTTAGGTTTTATATTATAAGAGAGTAAGCGTATTCCTATGGAATGATTGAAAAGAGAGATAATACGAGAGACCAACTCCATACTATTGATACCCTCTATATGAATATGGGCTTTAGTAGGATTGCCTCCTAACCCATTCCACTGTGCTGGTAATATTTTTTCGGGATTGTTTTCAATAAGATTGGGCATATTGGGACAAGAGCATCGATGGATGCGTATCCCATTACGAGTTGGGTAGGCTACGATGGAGTCTCCATACTGAGGGTTACAGCATTTGGCCAAGATGTAATCTAAACCTTTAATGTTAGTATCGACAATAACCACAGATCCATCTCCCTTCCCTGTAATGGTATTATCCTTGTTTACATCATCGCCAGTTTTGACCTCTTCATAAGTTAGAGGTGCGTCAAGTCTCTGTTCCTCTTGGCTCTCTAAAGCACTATGTTGCAATTCATACTCTTTTTCATACTCGCTCAAAAAGGTAGCTATATCTATCTTACCTTCACCGAGATCTATAAAAAACTCCTTCGAAGAAGCGTACTTCCATCTGTAGATTAATTGCAAGAAGATACGTTCATTGTAAATCAACTTTCTATTTCGAAAGCGTCTATCTAACATCTCTCTTGCCGTTGCAAGACCTTTTTCTTTTTGTTCCCTTATCTTACGTCTAATGTGAGCTTTAGCAGAAGAGGAAACTACAAACTGCAACCAGTCTTCTCGAGGATATTGATTCTTACTCGTAATGATATTGACCGTGTCTCCATTATGTAACTGGGTTCGTAACGAAACATTGCGACCATTTACAATAGCAGAAACGGCCCTACTACCAACATTCCCATGAATTGAGAACGCAAAGTCAAGTACTGTGGCTTGGGCAGGAAGTTTTTTCAACTCCCCAAGAGGAGTAAAAACAAAGATCCATTCAGTTGCTTTGATACGATATTTTTCATCCGATATACGAGATTCATTAGGAGACTTTTCCAAGAACTTACGTACCGAGGTTAGAGAGCTATCGAACTGCCCCTCACTTTTCAATCCTTTATAACGCCAATGAGCAGCTACACCTCGCTCCGCTATTTCATCCATACGGGCAGTACGAATCTGAACCTCTACGAAACGCTCTTCTGGTCCCTTAACCGTTATTTGTAGTGACTCGTACCCATTATCTTTAGGGTGAGTTATCCAATCTCTCAAACGTTTGATATCAGGTTCAAAAGCATCAGTAACTAAGGAATAAATATACCAACAGGCTTCTAACTCATGCTTCAATGGCACGTTCAGAATAATACGAATAGCCGTCAAATCAAAAATACCATCGAAGTCTACCCCTTTGGTTTTTATTTTATTGTGTATGGAATAAATTGATTTAGTACGAGCTTTTATAGTGTATTTCCATCGAGAAGCTCTTCCAGCATCAAGACGTTTTTTCAGCAGAGATAAAAAGTTATTAAGATACTTTTCCCGGTTCTTTTTGGTCTCTCCCAACTTATTTTTAATCCAGTAAAATACATCTGGATCGGTGTATTTAAGGTATAAATCTTCCAACTCTCCTTTAATAGCATAGAGACCAAGTTTGTGGATAAGAGGGAGAAAATAAGTTCCCACCTCTAAAGCCTGTTCTTTTCTCTTTTCAGGGGGGAGATAGTCTTTTGCCGTACGCATTCGGTAGAGTCTATCGGCAATAATCAAAAGCAGAACCCGTGCATCTTCAGCTACAGACAGGAGAAGTTCTCTAAATAGTTCGCCCTCTAAAAAAGCGCGCCTCATATAAATCTTCTCCGTTTGGAGCATCTTACCAATCAAGTCAGCTGTACTTTTCGAGGTAAAGCATTCTACCTCTTGTAAAGAATAGAACTCTTTAAGAACGGCTCTATAAAAAAGAATGGCAGAAACAGATATAGAACTCAACCCTAACTCTTCGACAGCTATTAGAGCTGTCTCTAAATGACGTAGTAACCCATTATAGCCAAATTCATCCCTACTCCAACACCCTTTAAGCAGTAACTCGGTAAGAAGAGAACGATAGGCTTTATAGTTGTACTCCAAATGCCCACAAAATTTGAGGCGTCGGTACACTTCTAAAAGACGCTTCTTCTCCTCTTCAGAAAAGTAATCTACCGCTGCTTCTGGTTGTTCTTTTAGGAAAAGGTCTGCCATTGTATATTCGCCTCTAACTCTTAAAACTCATCAAGTTCTTCAAGACCTGCTACTACATAAGGGCGTACCAAATCGTGAGGTTTAATTACTTCGTCATTCCACTCAATCAAATCAATGTCTATGACCACAATACCCTCTTCTTCATCTTGTTCTTCTCTACCCATTTCCTCCTCTACCATTTTCAGATATTGGATAAACATCTCTTGAGAATACTCTGTTTTAATAACAGCAACAAGATTAAGAAAGGGTTTAGCACCCTCGGGCAAATCTATAGGATCTGTAATCTCGGGTGTCGAAAATCTCGTATCGGGATAATCTGCCTGTAAGCGTTGAATGGCCGCTTGTATATTTTGCGTACGCTCATAATTGCTCCCAATGCTTATAATCGCTTTATTTGTCATTTATATCTTAAATGAATTTTTATTGTTTTCTTCTGATTGTATACGTACAGACTCTTCATGTACGATAGACATAATATGCTCCACAAACTGCCTTTGAAGGCCTAAGTTTTCTCCCCAAGAAGCCCGTTCTTGTAAGATAGAGGCAAATTGCTCTGCTTGCAAGATAGGGATTTGAGCCGACTGTTTGTAGAGACCAATCTCTCGAGAGATAGCCATCCTACGAGCCAATACTGAAAAAAGATGCTCGTCTACCTCTGAAAGAAGTATACGAAAACGGTTCAAGTACTCATCTTCCGAAACTGATATATTTCGAGGGGTAATATGAGTCATTATATCGCACAACTCAAGGGGAGTTATTTGTTGTCTTGCATCACTCAGAGCTTTCTCTGGCTCTACATGACATTCCACCATTAAGGTATCGAAGCCCAAATCTATCGCCCGCTGACACATAGCTCCAACAGCTGTACGCTGACCAGTAATGTGACTGGGATCACAGATTATAGGAATATCAGGGAAAATACGTTTAAGTTCAAAAACAATGCTCCAATAGGGAACATTTCTATACAAAGACCTCTCTGTTGGATACGAAGAAAAACCTCTAAAGACAGCACTGATATTGGAAATACCTACAGCTTGTAATCGCTCTATAGCTCCTACCCAAAGAGAAAGGTCGGGACTAATAGGATTCTTTACCAATACGGGTATTTGAGAGGCACGCAACACTTCTGCAATGCTCTGTACAGCGTAAGGATTGGAAACTGTACGAGCTCCTAACCACAAAACATCTATCCCTGCCTCTAGGGCCAAACGAGCATGTTCGGGCAAGCACACTTCTGTAGCCACCTTATATCCAAAATCTTTCTGTATACTTTGCAACCAAGGTAAGCCCTTTTTTCCCACTCCTTCAAAGCATCCTGGTTGTGTCCGAGGTTTCCAAAGCCCAGCTCGAAATAGGGAAATAGCCAGGGGCTTTAAGCCCTGAGCCGTAGCATATACCTGCTCATAGCTCTCGGCACTACAAGGACCTGCTATCAACTTTATAGTAGATGAGTTCAAATTATTTTGTTGCCTCATTATTCTTTATAACTCTGTATCTATCTGCAAATATAATCTGCTCTACAAACATTGCATATTTCGTGCCAATATTTGAGCGAGAAAACTCTGCTACATAGCTTTTATTCTGATTTCTGGCACAAGTATACCCATTTTCTTTCCAATAAGCATAATATTTATGGATAAACTCAATGGCATCCCGTTGCTCCTCTACGGCACAACCCGCCTGCGCTTTCTTAAGAATTGCACTTCGGATAGCTCTATCACTCTGTACCATTAAGATAGGTTTTTCCATAGCCATAGCTTCAAATATCTTTGTAGAGACAATTCCTTTTGCCCCTTTGGGTTGTGCTAAAAGTAGCACAATCGAAGCATTAGCTAACACATCGGGTACTTGTCGAAAGGGTATCATTGTGTAAAAACGTTGTACTTGACGCACACTTTCTGGGAGATGCCTCAAAAGACTTCGCAATATCTTTTCCGAATGGGCATCTACATACCAACTTACCTCCAAATTTCCCGACTTTAGAAGAGGAAAAAGTTCTGGCAAATTCAATATCTTGAAGAACGCTAAAGGGTCTCCATGCTCCACTGACAATATCCGCCCTGTAAAGACAATTCTAAAGAGGTTAGTCTTAGGATGTCGAGGGGAGAAAAGCGAGCCATCGAATCCATTGTAAAAGAGCTGTATAGGGTGATTTGTGAAATACCCTCTCAACCTATCGCAATGCCATGTAGAAACGGTAGTTATAGCTGTTGCTTTCGATAGAGCCCGATTTCTCTGAACAATAAATAGTCTCCGCAAAACATCTAACAACCTTCTATACACAAAAGAAGGATTATCCTTAGAAACAGGCAAAAACTTGTAGCGAGGATATTGCTCTACAATATCTCGACAATCCATAATACAGGGCTTTTTATACTTCTGTGCCAGTCGAGCGACCGAAGGAAGCGGAAAAGTACGATAAGAAAATCCCACCAACACATCAAAAGAGGCTATATCAACTCTCTTCTCGACCTCGTATTCAAACTTTCTACTCTTAGAGAAAAAGAATAGCTCCTGCAAAGATTCTAACAAATTGTACTTCTCTCTAAGTGGTATCCTATGTACTGCAAAACAATCAACAACCTCCTGAAAAACAAGACCATGAGAAGCCTGACTCCACTCAGTAATATGCTCGGTGGCCAACTCTACATACCACCCCATTTCATGCCATCGCTTCGCCATAAAATAGACACGAGGGGCAAAATGAGGAGGATATAAATCTGCCAAGATTAAAACTCTTCGAGACATGGAGCAATCGTTTCTAAAGCAACATTGGTGAGAGCGTTCTCTTCGATGCGGAGTATTGTACGCAAAAGCTCTCGATAAAGCCTTGAATGAAATGGGTGTACCTCTTTTGCCAAAAGATTATTATGGAACAATAGATTAAGTTCGCCTCCAAATTTGGCAGTCTGGAGTAGCAAGCCATGAGCATACCGAAGGGAGTCTATCGCATTAAGTCCCATATATTGGGACCTGTCTAAAGAGCAATCCATGACTGTGAGTGGATGAAGGAGCAGGTTAGTAATACTGCCCGTAGAGGGAAGAATAAAGTGTACTGGACGGCAAGTTCCTAATCGAAAACCAGCCATATCTGGATACCCCATAGAAAAGTCCTCCCAAATACCTGCATCTGATAGAAATAAGAAATCCTCAGGTTCTCTACAAGCCAAGTAGTGATAGCGAGACTTGGTTATACTCTTCTTCAAGTCATGCCTTAAACGATTGGTGTGCGCGGCAATGCGCCCAGGGTGTTTAGAACACTCGAGAGGAAGATGAATCTCCTCCTCTACCCCGTATTTCTTTGCATAGCAATGTACTTTGTGAGCAACACCTCTCAAAGGAGAGTAATTGGGTCGGTCTTCAAGCTCACTACCTGGCGTTTTATAAAAGAATATAGAAGAGCATTTATTTGGGATACGTCGCTCTACCTCTCTATTCCACTCCAAGAAACGATCGAAAGTAAAGAAACGGTCTTTCAGAAGAGGTTGGAAAGCCAGTCGATAAGCTTCTTTGAGCGACTTCTGTTCCTTGAGAAAAGCTCGAAAGAAACTTCTAACACCATGATACTCATAAGGGGTATCAATATCATGCGTGAGATGTATGTAGCTAAACTTCTTATCATAAGAGGGTAGCTCTACTCCCTCTCTCTGGAGTAAGGTGCGAAGATGCTCTCCATACTCCTCCACAATAGGACGATGAATAAAACCAGCTTTGGCTGGTAGCGACCACTTGCCTAAAAAGCGACCATAGTCGTCTCTCTCAGAACGTCTATACATCTCCTCATAGCGAGAAATGAGAAAATAAGTCGAAGCAACTATATCAGCATAAACAACAACCGCCCCCGTTTCGCTACAACGTTCTACTCGAGGTAAGCCGTAAAGAAGCGGAGTCCCCTCCCATTCTTGTAAAGGGAGTTGAGGATAAGCCTCTTGCGTACCGTAAAAACCAATCTCAAAAAATCGAGAGGGAACTATAACAATCTTATAATCTCCCCATTCTCTCTTCTTTGATGTATAGCCCACCCATTTGGAAAGAGTACCTTCTAAAGAGGACTCTCGCAATAGAAAAGATAGAATATATCGGACTATTTTTTCGGTATTCATTTCAAGAGTTAGCTTTTGAATAGTAACATCGCAACCTGATTCTTTGAGCAATACTCATCTTACCCTTGGAAATCTCTATCAAGGGCACTTGTTGGGGAGAAAAAGATCGGAAAAGAAACTCTACCCCTTTTAGCATAGAACCCTCGAAATCAAATGTAGTAAATCCCTGTGCATACAATGAGAGCAAAACACGATGCAAAAGATAGGCCGTAGGGGCACTATCTACAACACAGGTATGAGTGGCCGTGGCAATCAAATAGCCTACTCCTCCTGAGTAAACTATAAAAGCAGTAGCTAAAAGCTGTCCTTCTGCCGATGTTACTCCAGCCACAAACCCTTTTTGAAGCAATAGTGCTTGCGACACCCCTCTCTCTAAAGAAGGGATTAAATTAGTAGCAATTTTTCGCTTCTCATAGAGCACCTTTAAGAGTTCAAAAAAGTCCTGCGGAGCAACCTCTTCCGAATAGCTCCACCCTCTCTTAATGGCTATCGCTACTTTCTGTCGAATATGACTGCTTTCTCGACTCAATAACTCTTTCTCTCCACATAGAGATAATTGATACGTATAACGCACAGAGGAGCTATACCCCCTCCAATAAAAGGGCAACCAATCGGAGAAATCAGTAGAAAAAGGAAGTTTGAAAAATCGCTTATCGGAATAAGACTCTAAAAAAGACTCCAAAAGCTGTCTTCTTCTGACCAGTGCCTTGCGATTATTACGATTATCACCACACAAAGAAGAGCAGTAAACAATTCCTCCAGACTGACAGAAAGGAGGTGCTATAATCCAATTTGGCACAGGCTCAAAAAGAGGTATTATAGCTTCTTTCGTAGAGGAAGTTATTACATAAGGACTCCAATTCGCTTGCCCCACCATAGCATCTAACCACCATGGCGTATAGTACAAAGAGGTTGTCTCGATATTCTCCAAGACAAACTCTTCGTAACGTTTCCTATCTAAAATGACCTCTATGTCGGGCATTCAAAACATCCCCAGCAAGCAAAAGTTACCGCTTGCTCTCTAAAATTATCTACTTCTAAAGTCTATATGACCTCATTATTTATGAGATTCTTTTATGGCTTGAAGCACTTTTTCTCTCAATTCTTCTTTCAACTCGGGGTTATCCTTCAAGAGTGTACGTATAGCCTCTTTACCTTGTCCCAATTTAGTGCCCTCGTAACTATACCAAGAGCCACTCTTTTTGAGAATATCAAGTTCAGTAGCAATATTAATAATTTCGCTCTCTAAAGATATCCCTTCTCCGAATATAATTTCGAAGTCTGCAGTTCTGAAAGGTGGAGCTACCTTGTTTTTAACAACTTTAACTCTGGTCTCATACCCATAGATATCTTCTCCATTTTTCAAAGCTCCAGACCCTTTTTTTCGAATATCAATGCGAATGGAAGAGTAAAACTTCAAAGCATTACCCCCTGTAGTCGTCTCTGGATTGCCATAGGTAACCCCTATTTTATCGCGTAACTGATTGATAAAGATACATACAGCATTAGATTTACTCACAGCACCTGTCATCTTGCGCAAAGCCTGAGACATCAAGCGGGCCTGAAGTCCAACATTTTTATCGCCCATATCGCCCTCTATTTCAGCCTTAGGAGTTAAGGCTGCCACAGAGTCTATCACAACAATATCTACGGCAGAGGAACGAATCAACTGCTCGGCAATTTCCAAAGCCTGTTCGCCATTATCTGGTTGAGATATCCACAAACGTTCTACATCCACCCCCAAATTGGCAGCATAAGCAGGGTCAAAAGCATGCTCGGCATCGACAATAGCCGCCAAACCGCCCAACTTCTGCGCCTCGGCAATAGCATGTATAGCCAATGTTGTTTTACCAGAAGACTCTGGACCAAATATCTCTATGATACGCCCCCGTGGATACCCTCCTACTCCTAAAGCCAAATCGACAGAAAGACTACCCGAAGGTATTACACTAATATTCTCCGCCTGACCATTGGCAAGATTCATAATAGCGCCCTTACCAAAGCTCTTTTCTATGCGCTCCATAGTAGCTTTAAGGGCTTCCAATTTATTTTTATCTATTTCTGGTTTTGTTTTTTCCACAGGTTTAACCTCAGAATTGATATTGTCAACACTCATAATTTATAATGCTTTTAGTATTTGTAGGGCATGTTCTTTCGTTTTTATCTCTTTACCTCGGAAGATAAAAACAATCACACCCTTACTATCTATAATAAAGGTAGTACGCTCGGTACCCATATACTCTCTGCCGTACATTGATTTTTTAATCCATACACCCATCTGCTCTTGTAATGTATGTTCTACATCTGCAATCAGCGGAAAGGGAAGTTGGTGCTCATAAATAAATTTCTGATGAGAGCGAGCAGAATCTCTGCTCACGCCCACTACCCTATACCCTCTTTCTGCAAGCAACTCTATATTATCTCTCAGAGAGCAAGCCTCTGCTGTACAGCCAGATGTATTGTCTTTGGGATAAAAATATAGAATCCAAGGGGCACCTAAAAAGTCGCTACTCTTTAGCAAATTTCCCTCTTGATCCAAGCCCAAAATCTCTGGTACTTTATCTCCTACATTCATTGTTTATATTGTTTGGAACAAAGATACAATTTATTCCTCCTATAATTAAGATAAGCCTTAAGTGTATTACTATAAAACACTTTCGCAATCCTCTTTCATTTATAGGTTCTCTTTTCGGAGTATATACCTCTCTACCAAATAGGAGCTTTTACTCCCTTGTGTAAGACTATCTGTGCAACTTCTCTATCGACAGCGTTGTACATCTTTTGATCTATAAAAGCCTGCAACGTATGTGCTCCACCCTCCACCAAGAGAGATTGTATACCCAAGGTATGCAACTCAGACAGAAGTTCTGAAAGATCGCCTCGCTCCGTGTCCCAATAAATCAACTTTATATGCGTAGGTAGTAGAGTTGTATCCGTTTGGGGCGAAACAACCACCCAAGTGGGTACACCTGTATCTTCAAAAAGATGATAACGCCCCTCTTGGAGGAGAGAGAGATGTCTATCCAAAACAATGCGTATAGGAGACTTACCCCTCCACAAACGATTGGTAAGACGGGGATTATCCCAAACGACCGTATTACGCCCTACCAATATAGCATCGTGTATGGCTCTTAGACGATGTACCTCTCTCTGACGGATAGCATTGCTAAAGACAACAGGAGAGTCCTTGGGCGATGTACGCACAGCATCTATATATCCATCCTGACTTTCTGCCCATTTGAGCGTAACATAGGGACGCCCCTGCCGTATCGAAGTAAGGAAAAAGCGATTCATATGCTCTGCCTCTCTCTCCAAAACACCACAAAGCACTTCAATCCCTGCCTCTCGTAATTTCCTTATGCCCCTACCTGCTACCTTGGGGAAAGGGTCTTTCATTGCCACTACTACCCTACGAACCCCTTTCTCCAAAATGAGGTCTACACAGGGAGGTGTTTTGCCAAAATGCGAGCAAGGCTCCAAACTCACGTAGAGGGTACTCTGAGATAGGAGCGGTTCGTCCTCCTGTCGTACCGAAGCAAAACAATTCACCTCGGCATGAGGCGCTCCAGCCTTTGATGCCATCCCTCTCCTATTATGCGCTGATTGTGTACCAAAATAGCTCCTACCATAGGATTAGGAGAGGTATCTCCCTCTGCCCATCGAGCTATATCGAGGCACCTCTGCATATAAAGTTCGTCCTGTGTTAGCATAACGAAATCAAGATTATTTTATCGTAAAAGACAAGCGGTGTAAAGGCGTCAAACCCAACTGTTTTATAGCATTGCGGTGCTGAGATGTAGGATAACCTTTGTTTTGCTCCCAACCATATCCAGGGTAACGGCGTGCTGCTGCCAGCATATAATCATCTCTGTAAGTTTTTGCCAAAATAGAAGCAGCTGCAATGGAGGCCATTTTAGCATCTCCCCCTACGATACAATGATGCGGAATATCTTCGTAAGGATCAAAGCGATTACCATCTATAAGTAATCGTTCAGGTCTCATAGACATAGCCTCTATGGCACGATGCATAGCCAAAAAAGAGGCATGAAGGATGTTAAGCTCATCAATCTCCTGCACCGACACACGACCTATACCCCACGCTAAAGCTTTCTGCTCAATAAAAGGGCGCAAGTGTAGACGCTTACGCTCAGAAATCTTTTTTGAATCGTTGAGTCCCTCCAAATAGAAATCTTCTGGTAAAATCACTGCAGCAGCAAAAACATCTCCAGCAAGAGGACCTCGTCCTGCTTCGTCACAACCGCACTCTAACAACGAGTCTGCCCCAAAACGAAGAGCCAAAGAAGTAGTAACTTCCATAACAAGTTTTTCTAAAAGAAGCGCAATACTTTACGTAAGGCCTCGGCAAAGAGGTCTATCTCTTCAATCGTGTTGTAGAGCGCAAACGAGGCACGAAGAGTGGAGGTAAGTCCTAACAAATCTAATAGAGGTTCGGCGCAATGATGCCCCGAACGTAGCGCAAATCCCAACTCATCCAACAGCAAGCAAACATCGTATGGGTGTGCCTGCTCTACTACGAATGAAATCACGGCACTTTTCTCCTTAGCTGTACCAATAAAGCGCACACCCTCTATGAAAGAGAGTTGCTCAACAGCATGTGTGAGCAAGTGATTTTCGTAATTGGCAATGTTTTCCACGCCAATTCTGTCTATATAATCTACTGCTGTAGCTAAAGCAACAGAGCCTACATAATCGGGAGTTCCTGCTTCGAATTTATGGGGTAATGTATTGAATGTAGTAGACTCAAAAGTAACCTTCTCAATCATCTCTCCTCCAAAATGATAGGGAGGCATAGCATCCAAAAGAGACTTTTTGCCATAAAGAACACCAATTCCCGTAGGAGCATACATTTTATGCCCCGAAAAAACATAAAAATCGGCATCTATCTCCTGCACATTAACTCGACTATGAGCTATGGCTTGGGCTCCATCAATAAGCACCTTTGCTCCGACTCGATGCGCCTCTTCGATAAGCAACTTTATCGGGTTTATAGTACCCAACACATTACTAATATGGGCGATGGCAACCAAGCGAGTTCGCTCATTGAGAAGAGTTTTATAAGCCTCTACATCCAAAGAGCCATCCTCTTTAAGTGGAACAATCCGAAGTTTAGCCTTATTGCGTAGTGCCAACTGTTGCCAAGGAACTAAATTAGAGTGATGCTCCATAGCAGAAATGACAATCTCATCGTCCTCTTGTACGAAAGAGGCTCCATAGGTACTTGCTACCAAATTAATACTCTCGGTTGTACCTCTTGTAAAAATTAACTCTTCGGGGGAAGCCCCAATAAATTGGGCTATCCGACGGCGAGCCGACTCATGATGTTCAGTTGCCTCTCGGCTCATTCTGTAGACACCTCGATGTACATTGGCATTGCAAGTCTTATAAACCTCATTGATACGATCTATAACACATTGAGGTTTTTGAGTGGTGGCAGCGTTGTCCAAATAAATCCAAGGACGATTAGACTCCTTATGAGTCAGTATCGGAAAGTCTGCTCTTGTGGCATTTATATCGTAGTTCATTCTCTTCTAAAATCTTATTGATAAAGGGCATATATGCCAAAAACCATTCCAAAATTAGTGAATATATAGGGCATTTGCAATTAAAGGCTTCCACATAAATCCTCAATAAGACAGCATGTCATAATGTGCAATTTAGAGAGTTACTTGCAAACTTCAGATTTACCCAGACATTACGAAAAGCTCTTTTCATACTCAATCTTAGGGTCTTACAGTTTACACACTTTGTCATATCCTTCCAAAAGTTTATTTTCAACGGACCTTTTCCAAAACTTCGGAAGAAGTAATAGCAAGACATCGAGACTGGAGATAAGGATAGAATTTCAAAAGCTATAATGGTTATCCACAAAACCATCTGTGTAAATCATAAAAGACATCTGTGCAAACTTTCAAAACCTACCATGCAAATTATTTAACGAGATTATACTAGACAATGCGACAGATATTTTTTTGAACAAGGCGTTACAAGAGAGTTAGAAAAACTCTCTACAAACGAACAAAACCCCCATCAGTAGCTGTTCTCTCATAAGAATGTTAGAACTAAATAAAAATCAACATGAACAATATAAGCTATAGTACAACCGAAGAAACAGCCCTAAAACTGGCAGAAAGAATTACACAAGAAGTACAAAAATCAGAAGTATACCATTTGGCTCTCTCTGGAGGTATAGATGCAGTGCCTATCTACAAAGCTCTAACTATTGCCCCAATAGAATGGGAAAAAGTACACATCTACTTTACCTATGAATTTGTACAGGGAGGAAAGGCTGGGTTCAATTACACATTGGCACAAGGACACCTCTTCAATAAAATCAATATCCCTGAAAAAAACATTCATCGAATAATGCCTAATACCGATTCCGAAAAGGAAGTAAGACGTTATTTGAATGAAGAATTAGTGCTTTTGCCAAAAGTAGACGGAAAACCTCGGTTCGATTTTGCTCTTATCGAAATGGGAGAAAACGGACACACCGTAGGTATACATCCTGGACAAGAAGAACTATTTTGGTCAGAAGAATTTTATATCGCCAATACGATTCCCAATAGTGAAGACAGCGTTGTAACAACCACTTTTTCCATGCTGGAAGTATCAAAAACAGTTGCTTTCTACGCTTTTGGAGGTAAGAGTCGCTTCATTATAGGCAACATTGTAAACCTTATGCCTGAGGCTAAGGCATATCCAGCAAATTATCTATCAGCCCTATGCCCTTGGATGTACCTTTATGCAGATGCCGAATCTATGAGCGAAAAGAGTTATTCAATCTACTAAGTCAGAAACAAATATAACTACGTAACCGAACTTAAAAATTAAAAATAGCACGATAAGTGTGATGACATGTAACAATCTCAAAAGGAATTACCCTTTTTAGAACAAAAGCTAATACAAAAAAAGAGGTTCTCGAAAAAGAACCTCTTTTTACATTTATAGCTCTAAGTATTTTACTTCTCAAGATTAGCTACAGGAGCCAATTCTAAGATGTAGCAATTTTCCATTTCATAACGCTTACCCTCTGCATTGAGCAAATATAGCTTGCCATCAGCATATTCAAAAACAGATTCGCCCACCATAAGCTTTCCATTTTCAAAGGTATAAGGCACATCCTTACGATCTTCGCCCAAACCAATCAAATCACATTGATTGTTTTCTTTCAAGATGAGAGAAAATTCAGATTCTGTTTGTCCCTTTTCATCGGAACTAGCCAAAGGTACTAAACCTTTCCACTCACCCAAGGCTGGAGTAGCAGGAGCTACATTCTCGGCCTGCATTTCCACTACTGGAAGATTTTCAGTACCTTCTGTTGTTCCTTCATTAGAAGAAGAAGTACAAGCTACGAAGAAAGAGCTCAACAACAATATTCCAAAATACTTTTTCATAACAATCTAATCTTTTTTTTAATCTGTTAATACAACTAATTGAACTAAACTCTATTCAATACTTGCTCAAAGATAATTATTTTATGATAAATACGCGACAAAGTATTTTTAGCAGAATCCTACAAAGAATAACCAAGTAAAAAACTCTTCTGGAGAAAATAAGAATCAAAAGAAGCATCCATCAAACACTACAACACTATTCCACTTTCAACTTGTGGAAGCGTTGCGATTACAAACATGCTTCAAAGTCTCGTAAGATATTCGTTACAACAATTTTTGCAGTCCTCCCAAGTATTTCTTTTGATTCATAGTTCAACTTGTTCAATCATTCTTCAAAAGTTTTCTCTTCCAAAAACGAAAGAAGGGAAAATTGTCTTACGACATTTTCCCTTCCTTGTGATTTGTAGTGTATTACCTGCTAAGGAAAAACCTTATTAGTTTGCAGGAGCTTCTTCAGCAGCAACTGTAGCTTCTTCAGTAGCAACAGCAGCCTCTTCAGCAGAAGTAGCAGCTTCTTCAGCGGCAACGGCAGCCTCTTCAGCAGCAACTGTAGCTTCTTCAGCAGCAACTGTAGCCTCTACTGCAGCCTCTTCTGTTGTTGTTTCGTTAGACTTCTCTGCATTACAAGAGAAAAGCGCCACTGAAAGAACGGCGATTCCAAAAAACTTTTTCATCATAATAAAAATACTTTTATAGTTAATATCTTGTTCTTACTATCTATACCAGCTAATGCTAAGGACAAAAGAGAAAGTCCTCTCTTTCAAAAACGCTGACAAAGTTAGTATAAAATTCTATATCTGAAAATACATCTCTCTTCTCTTTCTTTTCCAAGTAACATCAAAAACATCACAACAACATAAAATTCAACAACTTACAAAAAAACAAGAGAGCTAACCCAAAATAATTTTATTTACCTTCTCTCTCCAATCTTCCCCATTCAGCACATGTAAGGCTCGTATTCCTACACTTTTTGCAGCCTCAACATTCGCCCATCCATCATCTAAAAAAAGAGTTGTACTCGGCTCCATATCGCCTTGCTTTAACATCTCTCTATAAATCTCTGGGTCTGGCTTAAGCAAGCGCATCTGACATGAGGCATAGATTTTATCAACCCATTGAGAGAGAGGAGTATTATTCAGAAAAGAAGGAGTATCTACCATCTCCAAAATATAAGGATTCGTATTACTAAGCACACTTACCCGAAACTCTTTTTGGAGTTTTCGAAGAGTCTCAAACTTATACAAGGGAATTCCTTTTATAAAGCCTCCTATAGCCCACAGAAGTTGTTCGTGTGTAAACTCCTTTTTATAGGTATCTCGAAGCTCTTGTTCAAACTCCTCTGTTGTTAGCGTACCATCTTCCAGCAATTTAAAGACTCCACGTTGTAAATAGGGATCCAACAATGTATTAGCATCCCTTATTCCTAAGGAAATCAACCGACGAATAGCCTCGTCGGGGGCAAGATCTACGAGAACACCTCCAAAATCAAATACTATATCCTTTATCATTCCCAATAATAATGATCTAAAAAATTGAACAAAAAATAGTGTGTCAGAGAAATCCCCTAACACACTAGCATAAGTTTTATTTCTTCAACCATCGGTCTAACCAAGAAAAGAAAGTTCTCTGCCAAAGAACAGCATTTTGTGGCTTTACCACCCAATGTGTCTCATCAGGATAGAGCAACATCTCTGTTGGAACACCTCTCATACGAGCAGCATCGAATGCCATCATACCTTGTGAAGCAAGAATTCTAAAGTCGTACTCCCCATGGATAACCAAAATAGGAGTATCCCACTTATCAACAAACTTATGAGGAGAGTTAGCGAATGTACGTTGTGCTATGACATTGTCTTTTTCCCATGGTGCTCCTCCCATATCCCAATTGGCAAACCATTTTTCTTCAGTTTCGAAATACTGAGATTCCATGTTAAATATACCTGCGTGAGCTATGAAACAGTTGAATCGCTTTTCATGGTGACCAGCTAACCAATACACAGAAAAACCACCATAACTTGCCCCCACGCATCCCATACCATCTGGATCTATAAAAGGCTCTTTCTTCATCTCATCTGCAGCAGTCAAATAGTCTCTCATATTTTGACCACCATAATCTTTGCTTATTTGCTCGTTCCATGCCTTACCAAAGCTAGGCACACCATGTCGGTTGGGCAGTATTACAACATAACCATGCTCTGCCATAATACGAGGATTCCATCGATATGACCAAAATTGACTAATGGTACTTTGAGGACCTCCCTGACAATAAAGAATAGAAGGATACTGCTTAGCAGGGTCAAAATTAGCAGGATAAAGAACCCAAACCAACATCTGTTCATTAGAAGTAGTTGTCATCCAACGCTTCTCACAACGAATATCCCCTAACTTATCCAAGAGAGACTTATTTTCCGATGTAATGGCTACTACTTTTCCTTTTTTAAGGTCTACATTATACAAATCCGTAGGTACAAGCATCGACTGACGGGCAGCAACAAGCGTACCCTTCTTTATATCAAAAGCCTTGTAGTCTACCTGCCCTTCGGTTATGCGACGAATCTTCTTGCTTTTGAGAGGAATCTCAAACAGATGAGTCTCTGCTTTTACGCAAGAAACGAAGTAAAGAGAACGGCTATCTGATGCCCAAGTAGGAGTCTCAACATCGCACTCAAATCCATCTGTCAAATAGATCTTCTTGCCTGTTTTCATTTCCATAACAAAAAGACGCTTCAGGTCGGACTCATATCCATCACGCTCCATACTTACCCAAGCTACGTAATTTCCATCGGGAGAAAAAGTAGGATGCGTATCATACCCCATCATGCCCTCTGTCAAGTTACGAGTAGCCCCAGAGGCAATATCGTAGTAGTAGATATCGGAGTTAGTAGAAATACTATACTCCAAACCTGTTTTTTTACGACAAGCATAGGCGATACCCTTACCATCGGGCGTAAAAGCAATATCAGAGACATCGCTGTGAGGCTTCATAGGGGCTTCAAAGGGTTCCCCTTCAAGTAAATCTTTCCCCTGAGTAATAGGAGTACTTTCTATTGAAGCAATAAAAGGATGTGGCATAGTAGTTACCCACTCATCCCAGTGCTTATACATTAAATCAGTTATAATTACCCCTGTAGCCTTATCTAAATCAGGATGACGTTTAGCTCTCTCTGATTGAATAGCAATATCTGCTGTGTAGAGCAGTTGCTGTTCATCGGGCGAGTAAAGATATCCTGTAATTCCACCTGGGATAGAAGTTATGGTCTTTACATCTTTTCCTTCTGAAGTCATCGTATAGAGCTGCATCTCGCCCTCTTTGGCACTCATAAAGCAATGCGCCCACTTTTTTCGAGCCACTTAGGAGCATATCCCTCTCCAATCTCCCTACGATCTTTACCATCACTACCAACAGTAAAAATTTTACTTTTAGCCTTGTTTTCTTTTATATCAGGAAAACTAACAGCATACACGACCCGTTTGCCATCAGGAGAGAGAGAGAAATCCCCTACCCGAGCCATAGTAAGAAGTAGCTCTGGTGTCAGTTGTTGTTTTTCTTGCTGTAACATAGCCGAACTATTCTTCTGTGCAGTTGCTAAATGAGGCATCCCCAAAAGATAGGGAACTGCCAATAATAGAGATAAAAAAGTCTTCTTCATACACTTTATTCATAAATAGCATTGCGACGGTCAATGAGCGAAGCATCGCTGATATAGTCATCGTAATTTATAATCTTGTCAACAACTCCCTTAGGCCCCAACTCAATAACTCGATTGGCTACCGTACGGATAAACTCATGGTCATGGCTACTGAACAACACATTGCCCTTAAAACCTATGAGCGTATTGTTGAATGCCTGAATAGACTCCAAATCAAGGTGGTTAGTAGGAGTGTCCAAAACCAAAAGATTGGCGCCAGGAGGTAGCATCATCTTAGATATCATACAGCGCATCTTCTCTCCTCCCGAGAGTACAGAGGCACTTTTATTTACCTCCTCTCCACTAAAGAGCATACGCCCCAAAAATCCTTTGATATAGACATCATTGGTGTCTTGGGCAAACTGACTTAACCACTCTATTAGAGTCATATCTGTATTGAAATACTCTGTATTGTCCAATGGAAGATAAGCTTTGGTGATAGTCTGTCCCCACTCAAAAGTACCAGCATCTGCTTTACGCTTTTCGTTTATAATTTCGAATAGGGCCGTCATGGCTCTTGGGTCGCGACTGATGAAGACAATCTTATCTCCCTGCTCTACATTGAAGTTCAAATCTTGGAAAAGTACTTGCCCCTCAACTGAAGCTGTAAGTCCTTTTACTTCGAGAATGCGATTTCCAGGCTCACGTTCGGTTGGAAGATAATGCCAGGATAACGACGAGACGAAGCTACGATTTCATCAATATTGAGTTTTTCAAGCATCTTCTTGCGACTGGTGGTCTGCTTACTCTTAGCCACGTTGGCACTAAAACGACGGATGAACTCTTCCAACTCTTTACGTTTCTCTTCATTCTTCTTGTTCTGCTGTTGTTGCTGACGAAGAGCCAATTGACTTGATTCGTACCAGAAAGAATAGTTACCTGCAAACTGACGTACTTTACCAAAGTCAATATCTATAGTATGGGTAGAAACAGCATCAAGAAAGTGTCGGTCGTGACTTACCACCAAAACGGTACTTTCGGTTTCTGCCAAATAATCTTCGAGCCAAGAAACAGTGTCCAAGTCAAGGTCGTTGGTAGGTTCATCGAGCAGGAGGTTATCGGGCTTACCAAAGAGAGCCCTTGCTAAAAGCACACGCACCTTTTGTTTACCGCTAATATCCTTCATAAGCTGATAGTGGAGGTCTTCTTTAATACCTAATCCACTGAGGAGTGTTGCAGCATCGCTCTCTGCATTCCAGCCATCCAAGTTGGCAAACTGCTCTTCCAATTCTGCCACACGATTACCATCTTCATCAGAAAAATCCTCTTTGGCATAAATGGCATTTTTCTCTTCCATTATACTCCAAAGAGTAGTATGCCCCATAAGCACAGTATTGAGCACCGTGAACTCATCAAAAGCAAAGTGATCCTGACTAAGTACCGAAAGGCGTTCTCCGGGTCCTAAAGAGATTGTTCCTCTTGTAGGGTCTATCTCGCCACTAATGGCACGCAGCAGAGTAGACTTACCCGCTCCATTAGCTCCAATAATACCATAACAGTTGCCTGGAGTAAACTTGAGGTTTACATCCTGAAAAAGTACCCGCTTGCCAAACTGAATGCAAAGGTCATTGATTGCTATCATATATCTATTTTCAAATAAAGTATCTCTCTAAAACCATTTAATCCGTTTCAACAAAACAAAGGCGCCTGCCGAGAGACCTATGGCAACCACAAAGATGAGCCAAAACGCCCAAGCCTTTGTCTCCCAACCATTGGGTACATTCATTCCATACATACTTGCTATTAATGTGGGCAACATCAAAATAATGGATATACTCGTCATACGTTTCATAATGGTGTTCACATTGTTAGAAATAACGCTCGCAAAAGCATCCATTGTACCTGTAAGGATTTCACTGTGAATTGTTACCGTATTGTAAGCCTGACTTAACTCAATTCTTACGTCTTCAGCAAGGTCTTCATCATAGGGTATAGAGCGTCGGATAGCTTGCAATTTATTGATAACCGCCTCGTTGCCTCGAATAGAGGTACTAAAATAAACAAAACACTTCTGCAATTTCATGAGCTGCAAAAGGTCTTCGTTACGGATGCTACTCTCAAGAGCCTCCTCTGCTTCCATTATCAAAGAGCTAATCTGTTTGAGGTATTTAAGAAACCACACAGCCGAACTATGTACCAAACGAAAGATAAAGTCTACCTCATTGGTTACAGACACCTTCTTTCTTTTACAATGATCTATGAAGTCAGGCATCAACTGCGTTCTTCTGTAACAAACCGTTACGGTTATATGACGCTCTGGAGAATAAATCACCCCTACGGGAATGGTCGTGTAAGGCGTAGGAGAATCCGAAACAGCTACGGGGATACGTATAATGGTCAATTCCCATCCATCTTCCTCCTCAATACGAGGGCGTTCGTCCGTATCGGCAATATCGGCCAAAAAGGAGTCAGGAATGGCAATATCGTCTACAAGGAAGTCCAAGTCTTCCGTGGTGGGACAAACTACCTTTATCCAACACCCAGCCTCCACTCTATCACTCTCTATAAAACCTTTTCGGGATAAATAAATCTGCGCATAACTTGCTTCTTTCCGACAGACAGGGCTGTCTCTTTAGTTCATAAAGGGAGAGAAGCCACAAGGCAATAAGAGCCTCTACGCACTACAATACAAAGGGAAACCACACCCCCAAGTATTGACGCCGAGAGAAAAAGTCTTGCGCTCTCTCATCAACACACTCTGGTACCTACTCGGAGGTAAAGAATCATCCACCATTGTTCTTGTTAATTCGAATAATTTGATTGAAACTCTCGCAAAGATAGCACTTTTTGTAGCGACTCTAACACCTCAGTCCTATATAAAATCGTTTCCGAGAGGACTAGAGGCATATTTTGTAGACATTTGACAAGTTGAATACTCTTTACATTACTGCAACACCTATTTCCAGTGTGTAGAGCTTAGGTTACCTCGTCTCTCTCTTGTGCGAGCCTCCTTTTGAACCGATGTAAAAAAGCAAGAGGCGTACTCTATAATAATAGTTGTCTTCAAGGGATAACTAATTATGAGCAGGAGGAGAGGAGGCAGGACGATAAGAACGTACCGAAACGACCAACTCCTTGACCTGCTCTTTCAATTCCTCCAAAAAAGTAGCTGCTTCGTATTCTTTTCGCTCTATTTGCCTCAATTTGTTCTCCCAAATACCTGTCAATTCAGCACTCTTTAGCAAAGGATTTTCTATGGTTCGTATGAGCTGTACTCCCGTCTCTGTAGCTCTAAGTGAATTTTTCTCTCGGCGAATATAGTTGCGCTTGAAAAGAGTTTCTATAATGGCAGCCCTCGTTGAGGGGCGTCCTATACCATTCTGCTTTAAAGCTTCACGTAAATTTTCATCTTCGACAAACTTACCCGCCGTTTCCATAGCTCGAAGAAGAGTAGCCTCGGTAAAATACTTGGGAGGTTCTGTCGTTTTCTCTCGTATAGAAGGTTCATGAGAGCCCTGTTCGCCTTTTTTCAAGCTGAGTAGAATAGCTTTTTTCTCCTCTTCGGAGGGAGAGGGCTCTCCAAATTCGTTTTTTTTAGTCTCGCTCTCAGAAGCTTCCTCTTTAGGCGGATGCACAACAATACGCCAACCAGCCTCGACGAGACTCTTTTCAGAGGTCTTAAACTCCATATCCTTTATCTGTGCAAGCACCGTAGTAGTAGAAGTCTTGGCATCAGGATAGAAGGCTGCAATAAAACGACGCACGATGAGATCAAAAATCCTCTTCTCTGACTCGGTGAGCTGTGGGCAAGGGGCTCCCGTGGGGATTATAGCATGGTGGTCTGTTATCTTCTTATTATCAAAGACCTTCTTACTTTTTTTCAATGGTGTCCCCACTAAAAGAGGAGCTGTCAAATGAGCATAGTCTTTCAAATTGGACAAGATTTTGGGCACCTTAGGGTAAATATCATCGGGTAGATAAGTCGTATCTACACGTGGATAGGAGGTTACTTTCTTTTCATACAGAGACTGTATAACTTGCAAAGTAGCCTCTGCTGTCATACCAAATCTCTTATTGGCCTCTACCTGTAAACTGGTCAAGTCAAAGAGTCGAGGGGGTAATTCCTTACCTGCTACTTTGCTAATATCGATAATTGTCAATGGAACACTTTGGATCTGGGCAAGGACTCGCTCAGCTTTCTCTCGGTCAGGAAAACTATCATCTACTTGTCGAAAAGTAAGCCCTCGATAGAGGGCTTGTATTTCAAAGCTGGTAGTCGACTCAAAATTCTCTATCTGCTCTTGCCGTTCGACCAAAAGAGCCAACGTGGGAGTCTGTACTCGTCCAATAGAAAGTACCTGTCCACGCTGCCCATAACGTAAGGTATAGAGCCGTGTACCATTGATTCCTAAGAGCCAATCTCCAATAGCTCGAGCCAATCCTGCTTCATAAAGCGGACGCATATCATCATTACTTTTGAGAGATTCAAATCCCTCTTTCAGAGCTTCATCTGTTAGAGAAGAGACCCACAATCGCTTTATGGGACACTTGCATAAAGCCTTGGAGAGAACCCACTGCTGTATAAGTTCTCCCTCCTGCCCAGCATCACCACAATTGATAACCATAGAAGCCTTCTCTACAAGTTGTTTAATAGTTTCGAATTGACGCTGATAACCGGGATCATCTATGAGTTTGATGCCAAAACGAGGAGGAATAAGGGGAAGCTCTCCCAAGCTCCACCTTTTCCAAAGAGGGGTGTAGTCGTCAGGCTCTTTTAGGGTACAGAGATGTCCCAAAGTCCATGTTACACAATATCCATTGCCCTCTATATACCCCTGTCGCTGTGTAGTAGCCCCTAATACACGTGCTATCTCACGCGCGACAGAGGGTTTTTCTGCAATACAAACAATCATAGAAGATTAACGCTATCACACAGTTTCTCCACCAAACTCCATCAGATAAGCCTTGATGAACTCATCTATATCGCCATCCATAACAGCGTTTACATTAGAAGTCTGGTAGTTAGTTCGGTGGTCTTTGACACGCCGGTCATCAAATACATAACTGCGTATTTGAGACCCCCACTCTATCTTTTTCTTACCTGCCTCTACTTTGGCTTGTGCTGCTCTACGCTTCTCTAACTCTATATCATAGAGCTGTGAGCGTAATAGGCGTAAGGCATTCTCTCGGTTATCCAACTGTGAACGGCTTTCAGTATTCTCGATAACAATTTCTCGCTCTTCTCCTGTATCAGGATCTTTAAATAGGTAATGGAGTCGTACCCCTGTCTCTACCTTATTCACATTCTGCCCTCCAGCTCCACTCGAACGAAAAGTATCCCAGCTCAAATTAGCAGGGTTCACTTCTATTTCGATAGAGTCATCTACAAGGGGTACTACAAAGACAGAAGCAAAAGAGGTCATACGCTTACCTTGAGCATTGTAGGGAGAGACACGCACCAAACGGTGAACGCCATTTTCACTCTTGAGAAAACCGTAGGCGAGGTCTCCCTCTAGCTGCATAGTTACAGTTTTGATACCTGCTTCGTCTCCATCTTGCCAGTTGGTAATTGTTACCTTATAATCATGCTTCTCTCCCCAACGTTGGTAGAGGCGTACCAGCATAGAAGCCCAATCTTGGCTCTCTGTACCTCCAGCTCCAGCATTGACTTTGAGTACAGCTCCTAAATGGTCCTCTTCGGCTCTAAGCATATTGCGTAGCTCCGTGTCTTCTATCAGTGCAAGGGCAGTAGTGTATGCCTGCTCTACTTCGCTCTCTTCGGCAACCCCCTCTTTGAAAAACTCAAATGAGAGGCGGAGTTCTTCCACGGCAGAAGAGACTGCCTCGTAGGCTTCTATCCACCGGCGTATCTCTTTGACCTTGCGCATTTGAGCTTCCGCTCTTTTATTATCCTCCCAAAAGTCTGGAGCTTGAGTCTTTAGCTCCTCTTCTTCTAATTGAATACGTCTGTTATCGACGTCAAAGATACCCCCTCAGCGCTTCGGTGCGCTCCAACAAGTTGTTAAGTTGGTCTGTTGTAATCATTTTATTTCCTGTTTATTATCTCTCTATTATATGGGCAATAGATATTGCGATCAATACCTATCAAACATACATTTTCTCAATCTCCTCTGCATAGTTGGCTTGGATTACTTTGCGCCTCAACTTAAGAGTAGGCGTTAGCTCTTTCTTATCGGCAGAGAAGGGTTCTGTTATGAGTGTAATACGTTTTATCTTTTCAAAGGTCGCAAGGCTCGACTGTAATTGCTCTATCGTTGCCATTACGATGTTTTGTACAGTAGAGTCATTCTTCATATCCTCTTTGGAAGAAGAACTCTTTAGTACTCCTCTCTCCCTGCACAGATGAGTTAAAAGCTCCCAGTTAGGATAAATGAGAGCCGAAACGAACTTGCGTTCGTCCGCTATTACGGCTACTTGCTCAAAAAGAGGATTAGAGCTGAGAAGATTTTCTATCTGCTGAGGAGCAATGTATTTTCCATTGGCAGTTTTGAATAAATCCTTTATCCTCTCTTTAAAATAAAGTGTATTACCCTCCAATCTACCCGCATCTCCCGTTCTAAACCATCCGTCTGCTGTAAAAGCCTCTCTATTAGCCTCTTCGTTTTGGTAATACCCAAGGGTAATAGTCTCACCTCTGAGCTGGATTTCATTAGTCTCTGGATCTATGCGTACCTCTACCCCGGGAAATACCTCCCCTATGGAAGATATGGTAAAACCTCTTTCCATATAGGCTGATACCGTAGCACAACTCTCCGAGAGTCCATACCCTACAATAATAGGGATACCAACAGACTGCAAAAATACATTGATTTCATCACTTAAAAGAGAGCCTGCCGTAGGAAAGAAACGCCCATACTGCAAACCGATAGCCCTACGCAACATAAAGAAGATTGTATTGGAATAAAACCAATAACCCAAAGAAAGAAATAGTGGAGGCTTCTTGAACTTATTCCAATAGTCCAAACGGTAGCGATGCCCCACCTTAATAGCATGGCGATAGATTTTAGCCAAAAATTTAGGAGATTGGCTAATGTGCATCTCTACCCCCTGATATACCTTCTCCCAATAGCGTGGCACATTGCACATCAAGGTAGGTTTTATCTGGGGCATTAGCTCTTGAATCCTCTTCGGATTGGTTACTATAGCAATGCGTACTCCTCGAGACAAACAGAAGTAAGACCACACCTTTTCAAAAATATGGCTCAGGGGCAAGAAATTAACCGATGTATCGCTCGTACCAATGGAGGCATAGACCTTGCTATGCTTATCTATTTGTATCGCGATAGCTTTATGTAATACTTGTACCCCTTTAGGTTGCCCTGTAGTACCACTCGTATATATAAGAGTAGCCAAATCTTCTGGTTGAGTCTCACCCATACGTACCTTTACAGTGGTTTCGCAAGACATAGAGTCTCCCATCCGTACAAATTCATCATAATATATAGAGGTGTGATCATCAAACTGACGTACTACTGCTCTATCGAAAATGATAATCTGCTTTATCTGCCCCAACTCTTTTTGCACCTGAAAAGCATTGTTATATTGATACTGCTCTCCCACAAATATTATCGAAACAGAAGCATTCTTTGCTATTTGGAATACTTGGTCTGGCGAAGAGGTCGCATACAAGGGCACAGATACAGCCCTCATAGCAAACATACCCATCTCGATATATAAAAATTCGCTTTTGTTAGGAGAATAAACCCCAATGCGCTCTCCTGGAGCAATACCCAACTGTGCCAAACCTTTAGCTGCTGCAATACAGTTGGCTGCTACGGCTTCACCTGTAAGATTTTCCCATTGCCTTGTTTCAGGGTTGAGCTGTTTGATAATCTTATTATTCTGATACTTTGTTTGCAGTAGATTTATGATATCGGATGTGTGACGAATTTGCATAATGATAGTTGTTGTAGACACTTTTAATGTTGAACATTGCAAGTATGTAGAGTTTGTCTTAAAGAAGACGGAAGAGGTAATTCAATTTGAGCATTCCAAATAACTCGCTGGACTTACTATAAGGGTCTCGTATTGTAGTAGAGAATATATCGTTAAACCCGTAATAAACGAGAATATCCATTTCTATACGATGCCTTCCCCAACTATAGCTAATGGAGGGTCCTCCCATCAACCCCCAAGCAAATGTATTGACTACCTTTAATGATTGCCTAACACGCTCTTGAGGAGTAAAAGAAGTGCCTTTTGAGGTTATAGTTTCTCCTAAAAAAAGACCTATCTGAGGTCCCATCTTTATCCCCACTTTTGCTCTCCTTATAGGATAATACAAGTGGCACAGAATGGGAAAATCTATAAAGTTCATCTTTCTTAGATAGAAACGTTCTTTATCCGTTCCCTGCGCCCTTGACTCTTGCCAGCCTCTTTGATTGTACGCTACCTCAAAAGTAAAATCAGTGTACTCACTATTGGCAAGAGTAGCCATAAAACCCACACGAATACCTTGTAGCAACGTTTGTGATACTGACGGCATAAAGAGAAGTTGAGAGGCGGAAGCTCCAGCGGAAGCTCCTACATAAAGCGTTGGATGTGTCAATGTGGGGGTACGCTCACTACGTTGCCCCCAAAGAAGAGAGGGCAAACATAGAAGTAAACACAGGATGACTTTCTTGTACAGCATAGTGTATAGAGTTTTATTTTACATCTTACACTCTCTTAAAAAGTTACTTCCTGTCGAGTAGCCTTACCTGTGGCATCGTAAGTAATAAAGAAAAGCCCTATGCTTGTATAATGCTCATCGCCTTCAAGGCGTTTGAATACAAAATTCATCTGCAAACCATCGGAGGGGAGTTGTGAAAAAGAGTCGGAAAAAGAAGCTCCATATATGGCCAATGCTCGTACAAAGTAGCGAGCTATATCGTACCCCAACACATTGTATTTAGGGAAGTTTTCTGTATTCTTGCGACTAAACCATAGATTATAATTCTTCAAAAAGCTGGTACTCTCCTTCATAGTGCGGTCAAAAAAGAAAGAGGAGTAAATAGTACCATGATACCCTCCCAGAGCCGAAAGAGTCTCTCTACTATACGACTGCCACTCGGGATAACCAAAAAGAGTAATCCCGCGAGCCATAGCATAATGCTCTTTGAGTGCAGACAAGATGCCTTGTAAATAGTTTTGAGTACTATGATTCGGCACTAATACAGTGTTGTGTGAAAGCAGATACGTTGCCGTTCCTGCAATAAACTCTTGATAGCTACAGGTTCGGTATCTATGCCTTATTGATTTCAGTTGTTTCTTAAGTATTGAGACCAATGTTTTATGATTGCCCTGCTCATCCTCTATAAAAAGCACATCAGAATTTGAATAGCGATGAGCAAAGTTTTGAGCTACATAAGGATATAACTCCTGCTGTGGAGTATTAATGCGAAAGATGGAACGCGAAGATACACTCACTCTATTCTGTGCAATGAAAGGAGATACATAAGGAATACCTTCTTGGGCAGAGTATTGAGAGAGCATATTTACCGTTTTTTCCGTGTGCCCCCCAACAATAAGGTTAGACGAGTACAACTTTCTATCGGCTATAAGGTTTTTCAATTCACTCTCATTTTGAGCCTGATGTACATTTAGGACTACAGATATACCATTCTTTTTAAGTTGATAAAGCCCAAGAAGAAACCCCTCATAGAACTGAATATATCGAGAGGGACCATTAGCCCCTACGGGAAGCAAAAGAGCTACATTCACTTTATTTGTTCCATCTGGCGAGACCACAAGTATTTTGTTAGAAGAAGACTCACTATCACCACTTGTGAGAGCAACACGCAACTCCGTACCAGCTTGTAAATGTTCGGGAACAATATCGGGGTTGTATTGCAAAAGTATAGCTACAGTAATACCATATTGTTTAGCTATAGAATAGAGTGTTTCTCCTGATTGTACGGTATGAAACCCCTCTTTATTGGAGTGTGGAAATTGAGCTTTAGGCGCACTCTTCTTTGTGGGGATACGTAACTCCTGCCCAATGCGAATGCCCAACTCTGAGCCAGGATTTAGTTGATATATATCCTCTTCCGAAACACCATTTCTACGAGCTATCGAGTAAACAGTCTCTTGTGCTTCTACGACATGTACTTTATAAGGAGGATTTTGATGCAAAAAAGAGGCCTCTGCTTTCGAAGAAAAAATCAAAAGAATATAGAGTAGTAAGAGCAGTCCTCTTGTTTTTAGTATTCGTCCCATTCGTTATTTACCTTGTAGTGAATACGGTTAAAGTATGGGGTGTTCAAAATTCATTTTAGACACATCCCTCGTTGAGGTGTGTCAAAGTGTATAAAAACAAGGCACTAAGACCGAGGCTAAAAGGAGCGTACCGAAGTATATAACCAAAGCCACAAGCCGCATGCAACGCAGTAACCTGCGCATTATGACACACCTCCATGGCACAAAGGTAGTATAAAAAGAGCTATAACCATAGAAGAAAAATTTATGGTAATACACTCTACTATCTGTCCTCAAAATATACCCTCTTATCGCATCACTCATCTGAATATAAAAAAGGGTTAACCCTTTTGAGAGTTTACACGGATGGTTTCAAGAGTTTGCACGGAGGGTTTTCGCCGTTTACACAGATGTTTTTTTCGCCTACCTTTGCGGTAAGAAAAAGAACAGCTTAGTCGGAGAGAAAATTACCTTTTTATGATACAGGAACAGACCTCTTTATCACATCAAGAACGGAAGTTGATCCTTAGCCTACACCGAGCTAAAGGGAGGCGGGAGCATCAATTGTTCGTGGCAGAGGGACCCAAACTGATAGAAGAACTTTCGGAAGCCTTTCGCTGTCGACTCCTCATTACGACTCCTTCGATGTGGCAGTCTTTTTCTCAATCTCCTACTATTGCTAAGGTGATTTTGCTCCCCGAGTCGTATGATTTTTCAGCTATTAGCTCTCTACAAAATCCTCGTTCGATGATTGCCCTTTTCGAACTTCCCGCCCCCCAAGAAGAGGAGCCTCCCATCGAAAGAATGTCGCTTTTGCTCGACAATGTACAAGACCCCGGCAATGTAGGCTCTATCCTACGTACATGCGACTGGTTCGGCATCCGCCAAATCTTCGTAACGATGGGTACGGCAGACATATTTTCCCCAAAGGTGTACAAGCTACAATGGGAGGTTTGGCTCGTGTTAAGGTCTCTTACGTGGTCGACATTGACACTTTTATGCAGAAGCTTGAGAGAGAAAAAGTACCCGTATGGGGTACTTTTTTGAAGGGGATAAATCTTTTGAAATCCCATGCTCCCCTCCCCCTACCCACCACTCCCTCTCTTTGGGTTATGGGCAATGAGGGTAATGGAATAAGCAATCAGATCGCAAAGTACATTACCCACTCGGTAACCATACCTGCGCAAACACCAGATGGTCATCATGCCGAGTCGCTCAATGTAGCTGTAGCAACAGCCATTGTAGTGGCACGTTGCTTTATTTCCTAAGCTCTTGCTTTCTCATCACTTACACTCTCTTAGCGTTTCCTCTCTTAAATACACCTGACATAAAGATGCGTTAAACCTCCTTGCACTGATTCTTTTAAGTATCTTTTCATATCTTCTTTAGTGATTATATGAAAGATATGGTTACTTTTGTGTAGCGATTTATAGAGGCAGGGTGTAAGTCCCTACCGGTGGTTATAGTCCACAACTCTCTATAGTACAGAGATTGATAAGGTGTAATTCCTTAACCGACGGTATAGTCCGGATGAGATATGAATCGGCTTTTCGTTTTCTATCCCCTTTTTTCTTGGGGAATTTTGCGTACTGCCGTCTATCTTATTCGTGTGTGCTTTTCTGTAAACGTCTTGTTTGTAGAGATATATAATAATCAATTGGATAGAATAATGGCAACACAAACTCCAACAACACAATTGGAAGAGCGTATTCAAAAAGCAATTACTGCCCTAAGAGAAGGCAGAGGTATTCTTTTGGTGGACGATGAAAATCGAGAAAATGAGGGAGATATTATATATCCTACCTCCAACCTAACTACTCAAAATATCGCTTTGATGATTAGAGAGTGTAGCGGTATTATATGCCTTTGTCTAAAGGACTATAAGTGTGAAGAGCTGAACCTCCCCCCTATGGTACAGAATAACACCTGTAAGAATCAAACCGCCTTTACAATATCTATCGAAGCAAAAGAAGGAGTTACAACGGGAGTATCGGCTGCAGACCGTCTCTGTACCATACAAACTGCTGCCAAACAAGGAGCCAAAGCAGAAGATTTGGTGCACCCTGGGCACGTCTTTCCCCTAAGAGCCAGAAATGGTGGTGTACTTGAGCGTCGCGGACACACCGAGGGGAGCATCGACATCGTCTCTATTGCAGGCTTGGGAGATACTGCCGTACTCTGTGAATTGACCAATGAAGATGGCACTATGGCTCGTATGCCCCAGATCGAAGTGTTCAGTGCCAAGCACAATATGCCTATCCTCACCATTGAGGATATAGCATCATACCGAAAGATGCACGCTATCTAAACCAGCATAGCCCTCTTTATACACTTCGTTCGGAAGTGTTTCGCGCTTGCTTTGCAACGGACAAAAACAGCAAAACTCACAACCTTTGGAGATAAAGGCTGTGAGTTTCCTTTTACTCCCATCACAAATCCTCTCTTTCTATAACAAACCCTAACAGAGAATGAGGCTGAGCCAAAATTGAATTTTGGTTCAGTCTCATTTTTTATTCCTCCTATGACAAGGGGCTGCGACAAAAAATTTTGCCACAGCCCCACAAGTTTTAAGAGAACCTCTCCGTAGAGAGTTCAAGAGATTACTCTATAGGAGAGAAGATATCATCCAACTCCAATTTTTGTACCTCGCCGTAATTCTTCATCATATCTAAGGGGAGATCGCTCTCTCTACCAATGAGTACGAAAGTATAGTCTCCACCCTTTATCTTTTCGTTGAAGAAGCGAACCAAGTCTTGCAACGAGAGTTTTTTGACCTCTTCGTAGATTTCACGACGATGATCGTGATAGATACCTACTTTGCGCAATCCCTCTGCCCTCCAATAAATACTGGAGCGAACGATACGCTCTGCCTCGATAGTGCGCAATACCAATTCTTTGGCTGTTTCGAAACTCTTTTCAGACTCTGGCATATTGGTAATAAGCTCTTCCATAGCCTTCAAAGCTTCGGGCAATTTGTTCGCCTGTGTGCCGATAAAGGCAGTGAGGTAATTGTAGTCTTGCAAGTTGTTAGCTCCGCCATAGTAAGCATAGGCAGAGTATGCCAAGCTCTTAGACTCACGGATTTCTTGGAATACGATAGATCCCATACCTCCACCGAAGTAGCTATTAAAGAGACGTTCGCAAGCCAAATCTTTAGCGTTAAACTTATCCACACGGCGGAATATCATCATCTGTGTCTGCACCATATCGTAGTTGGTATAGTACACTTTACCACCTGTGGGTAGCTGCTTGTACTCCTTGTTGGCAGGAACAGGACGTGTACCCGCCTTATGATACTTAGCCAATACCTTGCGAGCATTTTCTATATCATTACCATAATAGAAGATTTTATGCTTGTAGGTCATTAGGCTTTTGAGCATATCGGTAAGGTCTTTTCCTTTGAGACCTTTGAGGTACTCGACAGAAGTAATATCCAATAGAGGAGAGTTTTTACCATATTTACCATACATAACAGCAGCATCGAAAATCTGCTCCTTATTGCTACGTTCGTTCATACGACCCTTTATAACCTGCTCTACATAGTTCTTAAGAGCTTCGTCATCGGGCTTTATATTCTTAAGCACCTCTTCAAAAAGGCGTACTCCTGCCTCGAAGTTCTGTTTCAAGCCCGAGAGGGTTATATACGTATTCTTGTTTTGAACCGATATATTGAAGCTAATCCCCAACTTATAAAACTCCTGCTGTACCTGTGTAGCAGTCAATTTGTCTGTACCAAGATAAGAGAAGTAATCTGCGGCATTTTGGATGCCCTTCATACCAAAACTACCGAAGTCGAAATGGTAGGTAAGTTCGAAGAGGTCATTTTCGGTATTGAGGATATATTCGACATCCAAAGCTCCAGCCTTAGTCTTCTTTATGTCCTTCTTGAAATCTACAAAGAGAGGTTTCAAACGAGGAGCCTCTTCGGCAAGTAAGTTTTTACCAAACTCTGACATAGCATTGCGATCAATGTTGATAGGTGTGATGCCAGGGTTTTCTACACGTATTAGGTTAGGATTGTCGCCTTGACGCTTATTGATAAGTACGTAGTTATTGTTGTAATGCTTTTTAGCAAATGCTACAATATCTGCTTTCTTTACCTTACGCAACTTCTCGGTAAAAGAAAGACGGTCTGCCCACTTTTGCTGATGAATGAAAGCATTGTACATATAGGTAGCCACCTGATTGGCATTGATAGAACCCTTGGTATGGTCCAGCTCAATCTCGTTAATAACTGCCGTTAACAACCAGTCAGGAAAATCGCCAGCCTTAACCTTTTCTATTTGAGAGAAGAGGAGGTCTCTGGCTTGCTCCAATGTTTGCCCAGGGTTAGGGTTGGCATAGAAATTGTGTACAGAATACTCCTTATACACCATAGGATAAGAGGAGGCTTGCAATACCTTTTGTGCCAAGTTGAGGTTGAGGTCTATCAAACCAGCCTTACCGTTAGAGAAAATCCTGTCGATGAGAGTTAGATAAACTTCATCTTCGCTACCTGTACCACCATCGAAACGGTAAGAGATACCTACAAACTCGGCATCTTTACTATACACATCAGCCACTCGGGGAGAGGTTATAGGAGCTTCACGAGGGAAAGTAGGATGAACTAACTTCTTCGCCTTCTTCTTACCAAAGTATTTATCCACCCAAGCTATTGTCTGGTCATAGTCCAAATCTCCCACCAAAACGATTGCATAGTTATTGGGGATGTAATACTTGTTGAAATAATGGTGAAGAGCTTCGAGAGAGGGAGACTTCAAGTGCTCCGAAGTACCGATTGTAGTTTGCTGTCCATAGGGATGTGTAGGGAAGAGCAATTCGTTTTGCACTTTCATTACTCGGCGGTATGTATTATCCTGCCCCATATTGAACTCTTCATACACAGCCTCTATCTCTGTGTGGAAAAGGCGTAGGGTGAGCTCATCAAAGCGTTCGCTCTCAATCTTCAACCAACGCTCCAATTCATTCGAGGGGATATTGTTGGTATAAACCGTCTCTTCTACCCAAGTGTGAGCATTTACTCGAGTTGCCCCTATAGAGGAGGTTAGGCGATCATACTCATTGGCAGAAACATACTTAGAAGCTACTTGAGAGATCGAGTCAATCTGATGATACAGACGACGACGCTCTAAGCTATCTTTCGAGAGCTTATGACGCTCATAGAGATCCGAAATCTTTTGCAACTCCACCTTTTCTTTCTCCCAATTAAGAGAGCCCATACGAGATGTACCCTTAAAGAGCATATGTTCCAAATAGTGCGCTAACCCCGTATTATCAGCAGGGTCATTGTTAGAACCAGCTCGCACAGGAATATAAGTCTGTATGCGAGGAGCGGTTACATTCTTGCTCAAATAGACGGTAAGTCCATTAGAAAGCGTGTAAACTCTGGCCTTAGTTGGGTCATTGGTTACCTCTTCGTAGCGATAACCTCTACCATCTGTCTTTTGAATTGTCTTGAACTTCTGTGCCAAGAGCATAGTAACAGAAGTGACACAAAAGAGAAGGAATAAGAGTGTCTTTTTCATTGTTTTAATGCTATTAATATGTTAATTTAGTTACTATTATTTGAAAGTAATCCAACGTGCTAATTCCCTAAAAGAAGGTTTTTTACCATACATAAGAATGCCAACTCTGTATATCTTAGCACTAAGCCAAGTAAACCCTCCAAATGTGAAGAAAAGAAGTATTACGCTCACAATCTGTTGCCATACAGGCACTCCATAGGGTAAACGTACCATCATAACGATAGGAGATGTAAAAGGAATAAGAGAACACCAAAAAGCCAACGGGCCATCGGGATTGTTCATACTACCAATGCCTGTATAGAATGCTACCATAAGCAGGAGCATAACAGGCATAATAAACTGATTACTATCCTCTTCGCTCGAAATAGCAGAACCTACTGCAGCAAAAATAGAGGCATAAAGTAGAAAACCTCCAATAAAGTAGAAGAGAAACATCAATCCGATATGAACAAAGTTAAGACTCATAAACGCAGAAATCCCCTCTTGGAAAAAGGCAAACTCCTCTACCGATACATTGGCAGCCATACCCGTAATATCGGCTTGTTGCATAGTACTTATAGAGGAGAGGTCTAAAACATTACCTAACATTACCAAAGAACCGCCTGCGAAAAGAATACCTGTCAGTACTACCCAAAGAACGATTTGGGTAATCCCTACCAATCCCATAGCTACAATTTTGCCCATCATCATATCGAACGGACGTACGCTCGATACCATAACTTCCATAATGCGGTTTTTCTTCTCTTCAAGCACCAGTCCCATAACTGAAGCACCATAAGTACTAATGAAGAAGAAACTAATAATAGATAGTATCAATCCCATTAAGCCTGCAATATTTCCACTGGAGCGCTCCTCTTTACCCTCTTTATCCCACTTATACGTAGAGAGCGATAGGGAGACTTGACTATCTCGAACAATCTCCTTAATATTCGGAACACTGGAGTTTTTCTCTAAATTTCTTTCTGTCAGGTACGACGAGAAGATTGTTTCGATATAAGCCTGTAAGCCTGAAGGTATCTGCCTATAACCATATAGCTCGACACCCTTGGGATTTTCAAGTAAATCTTCCTTAATCTCTAATACAGCAGTTATCCCTTCTTCATTGTCTTCTCCTAAAAGTTTATACTCCTCTGTCGATTTATTGCCAGAGAGGAAGGTGTAATTTTCTGTATTTTCCAACAAAGTTGCATACTGTCCCGTATGGTCTATAATCATCACCTTTTCTTTGCCCACACTATACCGCCCTATGAGCATAGGAAGAAACATTGCTCCTATAAAAATAAAAGGCATTAAGATGGTAAGGATAAAAAAAGACTTCTTACGGACACGCATAGCATATTCGCGTCCTATGATGATGCCAATCTTACTGTTGCTCATATTTCTTATTGCTTGTTTTCTGTTATGGTTTGGATAAAAATATCGTGCATAGAGGGGACTTCCTCCTAAAGCTAACAAGATTAGCTTCCTCTGGGAGCGAGAGTAGTAAGTCCCTATTAGATTGTCCTTGCTGGCGTAAAACCCTCAACATCTGACGTCCTGAAGAAAAAGATTTTTCTAAGATAGAAAATGAAGAGAGACTTTTCTCTGTCAAAGGAGTCGGTATATCTAACTCAATCTCTACCACCCCTTGACTAAAGCGCTGACGCACCTCTTGCACATTGCCAGCAAGTACTACACGAGAAGATTTAAAAAGCGCACACTCATCACAGACCTCTTCTACCGACTGCATATTATGGGTAGAAAAAATTACCGTACAACCTTTATCTCTCAAAGCTAAAATCTCCTTCTTCAAAAGCTCTGCATTAACAGGGTCAAATCCACTAAACGGCTCATCAAAAATCAAGAGTTCGGGCTCGTGAATTACAGTACACACAAACTGTATCTTCTGCTGCATTCCCTTACTTAGCTCCTCTACCTTGCGATCCCACCAAGGCATAATTTCAAACTTTTCAAACCATTGGGTTAACCTCTTGTGGGCAGTCCTTTTGTCTACTCCTTTCAAACGTGCTAAATAAATGGCCTGTTCCCCAACTTTCATTTTACGGTAAAGCCCTCTCTCTTCTGGCAAGTAACCTATACGAGCAATATCTGCTTCGGAGAAAGGTTTCCCATCAAAAAATACTTCTCCTTGATCTGGAGCTGTAATACGATTGATAATACGTATTAATGTGGTCTTTCCAGCTCCATTGGGGCCAAGGAGTCCAAAAACAGATCCTTTGGGTACACTTATGGAAACATCATCTAAAGCTAAGTGCCGAGAATATCGTTTTACGATATGCTGTGCTTCGAGAAAATTCATCTTCTTATTTTTTATCTGATTTATTTTTACAGTGCAATTCTATAAACACAAAAAAAAGACACCTACTACTCTCGTTGCTCCTCACAAAGTTGTTTATAGGAAGGAAGTTCCGAGAGAAATTGATATCTCTTTTCTTGATAATCTATTTTACAAACGATGTGCTTAAGCCCATTCGTTAGCACGAGATAAGGAGAGCGATAGACAAGATTGTAATTACTCAACTGCTGCCACATCTCTTTGGTAAGTATAAGCGAAGGTGCCTTATATTCAATCAGCACCCAAGGTTCTCCCCCACGGCCAAAGACAACGGTGTCGGTACGACTGGCTCGTGGCATATCCATCAACTGCCTTTCACTATTGATGCTCATGCGAGGATAACCTAAACAATCTATTAAATAGTGTACAAAATGCTGTCGAACCCATTCCTCGGGAGTTAGATGTACCATCTTTCCTCTAATATCATCGAAAATATAAAGTTTGCCATCTATATCTTCTATTTGTGCAGGATAAGAGGGTAAATTAAGGAGATTAATTTTACCTTTGTAGGGCTGATAGTCAGGAGGCAAATGGGCTTTCATACGCATAGACAAAGATAAACAATAGATAGCAATACGATATGGAAACGAAGCAAGAAATTGTAACCAATTGGTTACCTCGTTATACAATGAGGCCTTGTGAGGAGTTTTCTCCCTACATCCTACTGACCAACTTCGATCACTATCTACATATATTTGCGGAGCGTTATAATGTGCCCATAGTAGGTAAAGACTCTGCTATGCCCAACACCCAAGCCGAAGGAATAACCCTCATCAATTTCGGTATGGGTAGTCCCAATGCCGCTACCATTATGGATCTTCTCTCTGCTATAGAGCCTAAAGCCGTTATATTTTTGGGAAAGTGCGGGGCTCTCAAAGAGCGTTACTCATTGGGAGACTTTATTCTTCCCATTGCCGCTATTCGAGGAGAGGGAACAAGCAATGACTATCTTCCACAAGAGGTACCATCTCTACCCTCTTTCAAGATGCTTCGAGCCTCTTCTTCTGCCATTCAGGACAGAGGTCTATCATACGTAGCAGGCACCATATATACTACCAACAGAAGAGTTTGGGAACACGATGCTAAATTTAGAGAGTACTTGAACACCACTCATGCAGATGGTATTGACATGGAGACAGCTACTCTTTTTACCACAGGGTACGTTAACAGAATCCCTATTGGCGGTATTCTTATGGTTTCTGACCGACCAATGACACCAGAGGGTATAAAAACAGAAGCTAACGACAAAGAAGTTACAGCCAATTATGCCCTAACGCATCTCGACTTGGGTATAGATACACTCAAAATACTACAAGAAGATCGCCCCTCTCTTTTAGGTATCCGCTTTTCTTGGTAATATCGCTACATATAAAGATATGGCTACTCAAGAGTACGGTAAAAAGGGCAAAGAAAATCAAAAAGAAAAGCATCTATCTCCCAAAGAGTTGCTTATAAAATTGGAGAAGAGCGTAGCAAAAAAAACACCTCTCCCCTCCCTACTCTTTATTGCAGGAGAAGAAAGATTCTACATCAATGCGGTTGATCAACTATTTACCTCCTCTTTTATCGAAAAAGAGGAGTGGGATCTCAATAGAAACATATTGTACGGCTCTGACATTTCGGTAGAACAACTTTTGTTGGCTGTACAATCCATTTCAATAGTGGGTGGAGAGCGACTCTTTTTAGTACGAGAAGCTCAAAGCATGAAGAAGTTAGAATTAATTGCCGAAAATGCAGCCCTTATCCCCAAAGAAACAACCCTTGTTCTGTGCTATGCAGGAGATATTGAACAACATAAAAGCCTCTTAGAAAAGTTTACCAAAGCCCAAGCTTTCATTCTCCTATCACCTAAACTTAGAAATAAAAGAGACGCTTCTACACTGATTTCCTATATCTGTCAACGAGAGGAAATGTCTCTTTTACCTGATGCAGTAGATGCTCTAATAGAATTAGTCGGATACAATGGCACTGTGCTCAATAGTGAACTTAGAAAACTATCAGTTATAGCTTCCACTCTACCTAATAGGACCATTCCTAAGCAGCTACTATCTCACTACATTGTCAAGTCTCGAGAGTATTCTGTGTACGAATTATTAGATGCTCTCGTCAATAAGAAGCGTATAAGAGCCTATGAGATAGCTTTGTATATGGGCGAAAATGAAAAGAAGTACCCTTTGCCTATGATACTATCCGTTCTCTACCCTTTCTTCGTCAATCTATTAGCGGTACTGTATCAGCCAGCCTCCATATCTCCAGAAGGTATTGCTGCCCTCCTTTCTCTTCGCAACAAATTTGCTGCCCAAAACTATCTTACTGCCAAAAATTACTTTACTGCCAAACAAACTTTCGATATAATTCATGAACTACGCATGGCGGAGGCACGCTTCAAAGGAGCGGAAGAGGGAGATTATACATCACAAGGGATACTTACCGATCTTGTAACCTTTATTTTAGCATAATGAGTTTCGCATCGCTTGTTGATAGAGTGGAAAGTTCTGACTTCGGACACTTTATCCGAAAATTCTTTCCTGAAGAAAAAATCCAAAAAATAACTCTTAACATTGCCAGCACATGTCCTAACAGAGATGGCAGTAAGGGAAGAGGAGGATGTACTTATTGCAATAACAAGGCTTTTAGCCCAGCTTTTGCCAATGCACAAGCCTCTATTTCGGAACAAATAAAGAAGGGGATTGATTTTTTTCGGTACAAATACCCTTCCATGCGCTATTTAGCCTACTTTCAAACCTATACATCTACTTATGGTCGCTCGGTCGAAGAACTAATTGCCCTCTATGAAGAAGCTTTACAGCATCCACTCATTGTAGGCATTATAATAGGCACTCGCCCCGACTGTATGCCCGAAGAACTTTTGAACTACCTATCCGAATTAAGCAAAAAAGTTTTTGTTTTAGTAGAATATGGTGTAGAAAGCACCAGTAATGCCTCTTTAGAAAGAGTAAAAAGAGGACACACTTGGGAAGAAAGTAGGAATATAATTCAAGAAACTGCAAGAAGAGGCATCTTGGTAGGAGCGCACCTTATACTGGGACTCCCAGGAGAAACTTACGAACAGATGCTCAATCACGCCCGGGAGCTTTCGAGGCTTCCTCTATCTCTTCTAAAAGTGCATCAACTACAAATAGTGGCTCATACCCCTATGGCAATGGAGTATGCCAACCATCCTGAACATTTTGAATTCTTTACTCCCGAAGAGTATGCCAATTTGTGTTTAGACTTTCTCGAACTTCTATCACCCCTCATCACAATAGATAGATTTGTCTCTCAAACACCTCCCGAGTTGCTTATTGCTCCTCAATGGAAACTAAAAAATTACGCGTTTACAGCTTTGCTGAGAAAAAGAGCCGAAGAACGAGAAAGACACTCTGTAAAAAATGAAAAATGACCTCTTTTAAAAGGAGGGAGATAAATCTGTTGTAGAAAAAACTCTATAAACAGTAGTTACTACTCCGAATAGTGTAGCACCCAAGCCTCCTTATAGGCAGGATCTGTTTCTGCCAAAGAACGAATGAACTCTTGAGCTTCTTGAGCTGTCTCTTTACACACTGCATAAATAACTTTTCGAGAACCCTTCTGAAGGTATCCCATAGTGTTGGCAAAGGATGCCTCTTGACAGCTTTCCATAAAGGATAAAACTTTTGCTTCAGTTCGGAATGCACCAATTACTACATAATAACCCTCTTTTGAATTCTTCGGAAGAACACACGAATCTCCGACACCTTCCTCCAGATTCTTCTGCAGAGTAACCTGTTCTGATTTAACTGAAGAATTCTCCTTTATCTCCACAACTTTTTCTGATACAATCTGCTTTGAAACTCTCTCCCTCTCTACAAGAGAACTCTGAGACAAAGGCATAATACCTGCACTAAAGTAGTTGCCTACAGGTTGATAGGTTACAGGAAGTAAACAAACAATCAATACAACGGCTGCTGCAATCCAAGCAGTAGCTTTTTTGTGCAAGCGAAAATAAATATAGTCAGATTTTACAGTTTCTTTTTCGTTCTTGTGCGAAAAAACGCTCGCAGAAGAAGCTACTTTTTGCAATGCAGGAAGATGATAGGGAATAAGTCCATAAGAATACCCTGAAGAAAAAAGAGTTTTTGGAGTTTCTGGAAAGAAATCCAAGGCTCCATTTTCAACTAAAAGGAAATTACCAATAGAGGAAAGAGAAACTCGACCAGTACGATGCAGTACTGTCATCAGTTCTTCAACATCTTGTTCTAACAATAAACGAGCTCTTCGTTTGCTTAAGCCATAACTCTGAGCATACACATCTTCTAATAAACCATCACTCTCTCTCAACTCCTTGTTGAAATGCAAAGTTGTCTTTCCTGGGTACAAAACCCCAACCTCCCGATCATAAAAAGGTGGTTGCTGCTCTTTTATGATAGCTCCAAAAGAAGGTATTATCACACAATCATGAAGAGCCAATAATGTGTCTATGTTGTTAGAGAGTCTACCCATCCAAAATTTCTTACAGACGTATTCTCTACAAAGTTAGGAATTTTCATACTATCTCCCAAAACTCAATTAAAGATTCGTATATCTTCGATGGCTATGTAATTCAAGTCTTCGTTGATACTCTGCATAATCTGCTCTTTATTTTCACGTAACATCTGCGCCATAGCCGAAGAACGCATACGGACGTATAATGTGTTATGACGGCAAGAACTTTCTTTTATATGTCCTGCAATGGGAGCCATCTTTTTTCGAAATAGTTGCAAAGCCTTGTCTTGATAAACACCCTCTGCAAAGTCAGCTTCTTTTTCAAGCCATTCCTTTAGCACAGTTCCTATTTTCTCGGGGTATCTCTTTTGCATATTGCTTAGTTAGGCAGTTGAGTAATAACACCTCTATCTACTTTAAAAAGATGATACTTTTCTCCCTGGGCATGAATAATTGCATCCAAATACTTTCGATTGGTGTCAGTTATGAATATCTGTCCAAAAAGTTCTCCTGAAACAATCTCTATGATACGCTCCACTCGATCGGCATCTAACTTATCGAATAAATCATCCAAAAGAAGAATTGGCTGACATCTTAATTTGTCTGCTACAATTTGATATTCCGAGAGTTTCAGAGCTGTCAAATAGGTTTTATTTTGCCCCTCTGAGCCAATTTTGCGAATGAGATATTGGTCGATAAACATATCTAAATCATCCCTATGCACCCCATACATAGAATGACCAGCCATACGTTCTATCGGGCGATTTTGTTGTAAAGCGAATAGATAACCCTCCACCGAGGGTGCTGTTTTGGTTTTATAGTGCAAAGAAACCTGCTCTCCCTCTTTACTTATGGCTTGATAAAACTTATTGAATATCGGGGTAAAAGAAGCTATAAAAGCCCTTCTCTCCTCTGCAATGCTCTGTCCAATGAGAGCCATCTGCTCTTCCACGACAGAGAAAAGCATATCGTCAGTGTGCTCACCACGCAACAAATTGTTTCTTTGGGAAACAAGATGGTCGTATCGGATTAGGTTATTTAGATAGGTAGCATTTTGCTGAGCAATCATTCGATCCAGAAAATGTCTTCGCTCCTCACTCCCTCCTCTTATCAATCGATAATCTTGTGGAGATATAGTAACCAAAGGATAGCGTCCAATATGTTCACTAAGTCGCTTATAAAGCCGACCATTACGACTCAAAACCTTGGGGCTATCAGGACGGATACGTAATGTTATAGTATCTTCTGCATTATCCTGAGGATTAAAGTAGCAACCCGATATTATCGACTCCGATGCTCCGTGTTGTACAGCCATTCTGTCTATAGTATTCAAATGACTACGACTCATCGATAGGTAATGAATAGCATCCAAAAAATTGGTTTTACCCATACCATTACCTCCTAAAAGACAGTTGAGTTTGGGAGCTAAGTCACAAGAAGCAACAGAGATGCTCTTAAAAGCAATAAGATCTATATGGCGAAGTATCATTAGCCTGTTCTGCCTAAAACTTAACAAGCTCCCAACGTCTGCAAACGCTGTATAGAACTCTTCATCTCTTCACACAATGCATCTGACACATTTACGAGAGGTAAGCGTAGTGTTGGAGTTGAAATATAGCCCATCAAATGAAGCCAAGATTTAATACCACTCGGGTTGCCCTCAGCAAATAACTGTTGGTAGCACTGAGCCAAAGCCAAATCTCTATATTGTGCCTCAGGAGAGGTATAATCGGCGATGATAGACTTAGCCACTGGGGATATATGTTGGCCACTACTGAAATTGCTCCTTTTGCTCCAGCACGCATAAACTCGTGAGTAAGGCCATCGTCTCCCGAGAGAATGGTAAAATCTTCGTCGTTGCTTTGAATCAACTCGACAACACGTTCTAAACTTCCAGAAGCCTCTTTTATAGCTACAATTTTTTGAGGATAATCCTGACGCAAACGCTGTACTGTTTCGGGACACAAATCGACTCCTGTACGACCTTTAATATTGTAAAGTATCACGGGCAAAGGAGTATTTTCTGCCACAAGAGCAAAGTGTCTGTAAAGCCCCTCTTGAGAAGGTTTATTGTAGTAAGGGGTTACACTTAGTATCCCTGCTAAAAGCTCGTTGGGGAGGTTGTGCAATCGCTCCACAAGCAGTCTGGTGTCATTACCTCCTACGCCCAAAACAATAGGCACACTCCCCTCTGTAACTTTGTGCACCCTATACAGAGCCTCTTTACGCTCTTCGATTGAGACCGTAGGAGACTCTCCCGTAGTGCCAAAAAGCACCAAGAAGTCTACCCCTCCTCTTATGGTATGACGTACCAAAGTCTCCAAACTTTGAAAGTCTAAAGAACCATCTTGAAGGAATGGGGTAACAAGAGCTACTCCCAATCCCGAGAAAAAGGTTTTTGAGCAAGTAGGCTTATCCATTAATTAGAATATTTTGATCCAAAACTGAACTGTGTAAAAACAACAGCAAATATACAACCTATGAGGCAAAAAAAGAACACTTTTTAGATGAAACTATTTTGAGATGAGTACTACGAATAGAATATGTTGCTTTACCAATCAATAGGTGTCTATTGCATCAATTCTACAGAGAAAGCATAAAAGAGTCTTTCCGTCTATTCACCTCAGTACACCTTCGCCTCAATAGCCCCTACTTCTGGGTATTGTATAAAAACGTAAAAGGCAGTAACATTGCAGAAACTATCGAAACCTAATCTTTCAAAGAGATTAGCAGATTTGTAAAAAAGAAATTTCGATTTATGGATACTCTTGCTTTCTTTACCACCTTTGAATTTGGGTGGTTCAACGCATGGATACCCTCTTTCGGCATGATAGCAATACAGCTTCTATACTTGTTTATCTACAAAGAGGGTGGAAAGCGGGCCGTTGACACTTCTTGGTACAATGAGACAGACCGACGAAACTCCTATGGGAGTACACTCCTACAAATAATTTTACTGATAATTTCCCTCTTTATTCCACTAAAGATAGGTACATGGTGGTTCGTAGTAGGAACTGTTGTATACTCTATTTCCCTATTTGTTTTCATCGCTGCTATCCATTCTTATGCGATAGCGCATCCCGACAAGACTATTAAGAACGGCATCTATCGCTTCTCTCGCAATCCTATATACCTTGCTTTCCACACAGGTATGCTGGGCGTTTGTATCGGTTCTGCCTCTCTATGGTTATTACTTATCATAATCCCCTTCTTCGTACTAACTCACTTCGTCATTTTAGGAGAAGAGCGTTACTGTACAGAGACTTATGGAGAGGAGTACCTTCGCTATAAGAACAATACTCCAAGATACTTTTTCTTCTAACCTCCGTTCCGTAAAAACATGACTCAGCAGAAAAACGCATACACCCGTATTACCCAGCGCTACGACGATGTTTTAACCGCTCGCAAGTGGTGGTCTTGGGTATATATGCGCCTTATTTGGAGAACGAACGACAACAAAATAGCCGATGAAGTACTCAACATGATACCCAATAATCTACAAGGCAAGATATTGGATGTACCAGTGGGCACTGCGGTATTTACAAGCGAGAAATACGCTCTTCTTAGCCAAGCCTCCATTGTTGGAGTTGACTACTCTCAAGAGATGCTCAACCTTGCCCAGCAACGAAAGGAGGCACACAAATTGTCCCATCTAACGCTTATACAGGGCGATGTGGGGCATTTGCCTTTTGAGGATAATAGCTTCGATTGTATACTCTCGATGAATGGCTTCCACACCTTTCCCGACAAAGAAAAAGCCTTTTCCGAAGTTTTTCGAGTACTAAAACCTAAAGGACTCTTTTGTGGGAGCTTCTACATAAAAGGACAACGAGCCATTGCGGATGGGTTAGTCTGTACCATCTTGAACAAAAAGGGACTCTTTATACCCCCTCACTACTCACTGCACGAGGCGCAGGAGAAGTTACATACTCTTTTTGGAGACGCCGTAGAGATAAGGCATCATGGTCCTATTCTTACATTCCGATGCACCAAACCCATTCCCTAACTAAATTAAAATCAAACCATTAAAAGAAATCGTATGAGTGTTACAAATTTCATCAATGAAGAGAATATTACCATCGTGCAGGGCATTAATGGTATTCGTTTGTGTGAAGAGTCTTGGATGCGCCCATCTATTGAAAAGAAGGAAAAGTAACACTCTTCAATCCCTATTTCTATGTCTCTTGAGAGTAACTAAAGAAATTACAAACCAAAGTAAAGAACCCATTATAAAGGCTTATAAGGGGGAGGTTTGCCCCTTATATATTGGTATAAAGTCTCCTTACCGAAGCATTGAGTTAGGTATAATGGTTTCGCGCCTTCACACAGAAGGTTTTGAACGTTAGGTATATACCTTTTTGAAGATAGGAACGATGGTATCTTAAACTCATCGCCTTATCACTTTCCATACTCTCTATTCAAATTCTGTAAAAATTCGCAGCGCACGCACACTACCTACCATTACTCAGTCCCTTTATCTCTACCATAATGGCATGTCTTGCACATGGTTCTCTAAAGTTTTCCTACTCCATTCTTTTTCGCAAGCTTCATAAAGTCCGTGCAACAGTCTACAAAATAGCATGAAACTCTTTGTTAAGTATTTATGAATTGCCACAATAAAGAGTTATCTTTGTAGCAACATACATGAGCTTACATAAGCACTTGTTGTCTCTAACAAGTGCCACGAAATAAGATAGAGAGAATGATAGATTTGAATATATTAGAGCTTAGCGACCAAGAAATGGCTCGTCGCAATAGCCTCATACAACTAAAGGAATTAGGTATAAACCCCTATCCTGCAGACGAATATCCTGTAAACGCTTGGGCAGAAGAGATTATCAAAAACTTTAACAAAGAGCTAACTCCTCCTCGTCAAGTGTGCGTTGCTGGGCGTATTATGAGCCGACGCATTATGGGGAAAGCCTCTTTTGTCGAGTTAGCAGATTGTACGGGACGTATTCAAATCTACATAACAAGAGATGATTTATGTCCAGGAGAGGACAAAGAATTGTATGCCACGGTATTCAAAAAATGCCTTGACATTGGTGATTTTATCGGCATTAAAGGCTTTGTATTCGAAACTCAAACGGGGGAGGTATCTATTCATGCTCAGAGCCTTACGGTACTCAGCAAGTCTCTTCGTCCTCTACCCATTGTAAAATCGAAAGATGGACAAGTATTCGATGGCTTTACCGACCCCGAACAGCGCTACCGCCGTCGCTATGTCGATTTGATTGTAAACGACCATGTACGAGATATATTCGTTAAGAGGACTAAAGTTTTCTCCTCCATGCGTCGCTACTTTGATGAACACGGCTATTTAGAGGTAGACACTCCCGTACTACAATCTATTCCTGGGGGGGCTGCTGCTCGTCCTTTTGTTACCCATCACAATACTTTAGATATTCCTCTCTACCTGCGTATTGCCAACGAGCTTTACCTAAAACGTCTTATCGTGGGAGGATTTGATGGGGTGTACGAGTTCAGCCGTAACTTCCGCAACGAAGGTATGGATCGCACGCACAATCCAGAGTTTACAGCCATGGAAATATATGTGGCATATAAGGACTACAATTGGATGATGTCTTTTACTGAACAAATGCTCGAACGCATCGCTTTAGATGTATTAGGCACTACAGAAATGCAGGTGGGAGACAAAACCATTAGCTTCAAGCCTCCTTTCCGCCGCGTGACGATGATTGATGCCATCAAGGAGCATACAGGTATAGACATCAGCGGTATGGGAGAAAGTGAGTTGCGTGCCGTATGCCAGCAACTGGACATAGAAACTACTGAAAGCATGGGCAAAGGGAAGCTCATCGATGAAATCTTTGGTGAGAAGTGTGAAAAGCACTACATTCAACCCACTTTCATAATGGATTATCCGAAAGAGATGTCTCCTCTAACCAAAGAGCATCGGAATAACCCTGAGCTTACTGAGCGTTTCGAACTGATGGTCAATGGTAAAGAACTGGCAAATGCCTATAGTGAGCTAAACGACCCTATCGACCAAAAGAAGCGTTTCGAGGAGCAACTCAAACTCTCCGAAAAGGGAGATGACGAAGCTATGTTCATCGATCAAGATTTCATACGTGCTTTGGAGTATGGTATGCCTCCCACTTCTGGTATGGGTATCGGCATGGATCGCTTAGTGATGTTGCTCACAGGTCAAGAAAGTATCCAAGAGGTTTTGCTCTTCCCTCAAATGAAACCAGAGATAGTAGCCAAGAGAGACAAAGCAGAAGCCTTCACCACATTAGGAATTAATGAAGAGTTTGTACCTATACTTTATAAAGCTGGTTATTTAACAGTTGAAAGCATCAAAGGAGAGAAACCTGGCAAGATAGTACAAGCTATTAGCGAAATAAACAAGAAATATAAATTAGGCTTTCAATGCCCTCACTGGACGAAGTTACCTCTTGGACAGAGGCTTAAAAAAGATTAGTACATATCTCTTTGTTTGCCAAAAGAGACTAAAGAGTAAATACTATGCAACAGAATGGTGTTATAGGAATTTTGGGAGGAGGTAGTTGGGCAACTGCTATTGCCAAAATAATATTGACCACTCAACCCCATATTAATTGGTTCATACGTCGTTCGGAACAGATCGAGGCATTCAAGGCTCTTGGCACAACCCCACTTACCTTCAAGCTATCGAATTTGACACCAGTAAGATAACCTTCTTTTCCGAGTCAGATATCAATAAATTTTTCCGAAGTAGTGATGCCGTTGTTTTAATCACACCTTCCCCTTATATAAAGGGATACTTAAAGAAGGTACGTAAGTCAAGCATGCGAGATAAGTTTATCGTAAATGCAATAAAAGGCATTGTACCAGAAGAGAATGTGTTAGTATCTCAATATCTGATAGAGGAATTTGACGTTCCCAGAGACCATATAGGAGTTATTGGCGGTCCTTGCCATGCAGAAGAAGTAGCTCGACATCGTCGTTCCTATCTCACTGTGGCTTGTAGCGACCTCAAAAAAGCAGAAATTTTTGCCCAGACATTGCGCAACGACTTCGTAAGTTGTGTAACCTCTAACGATATAGAAGGGGTGCAATATGCCTCTGTCCTAAAAAACATATATGCTATTGCTGCAGGTATATGCAATGGTTTACAGTATGGAGATAACTTCCAATCTGTACTTATCTCTAATGCTATTGCTGAGATGAACACCTTTATAAATGCAGTGCATCTCATCAAAAGAGATATCACAGACTCTGTCTATTTAGGAGATTTGCTTGTGACGGCCTATTCTCAGTTTAGTCGTAATCGCACATTTGGAAATATGATTGGGCGTGGATACAGTGTACGTGCAGCTCAATCAGAGATGGAAATGATTGCTGAAGGCTATTTTGGGACTAAGTGTATTCGTGAGATTAATAAGTACTACCAAGTGAACTTACCCATTTGCGAAGCTGTGTACGATATACTCTATGAGAAAAAGGATCCCGCAAAAACTATTTTAAAACTCTCCCACCACTTCAAATAGAAACCCTCTCCATAGCATATGTCAAAAATTATAAGTTTGGATACAAGTTATGCAGGAACATTAGAGCTTCCTACCCAGCATGCGAAACAAATCCTTACTCAGATAAGAAAGAGAGAGATAGAAGGGGCAGATTTATTAGGATGGTTACATCTACCCCATCAATCAAAAGAAACTATTGAACAAATAAAAGCAGTTGCGCAGCAGTTGCGGACATCTTGTTCGCATATCGTGTGTGTTGGTATTGGGGGGAGTTATATTGGAGCTCGTGCTATCATAGAAGCCCTTTCGGATGCACCATTCTCTAACATAGAGGGAGGAAAAGCACCTATTTTACTTTACGCAGGGCACAACTTAGACGAAGAGTATCTTTATCAACTACTTAATTTACTCGAAGGTACTACTTTCGGCATCGTATATATATCTAAGAGTGGTAACACCACAGAACCGGCTATAGCTTTCCGCTTTCTTAAACAACTTTTAGAGAAAAATGTAGGCAAAGAGAAGGCTTCCGAGCTAATTGTAGCTGTAACAGACAGTAAACAAGGCTCTCTTCTCAAACTTGCCCAAAAAGAGGGATACACAACCTTTCATATTCCGAAAGATGTAGGAGGTCGTTTTTCTGTTTTATCTCCCGTAGGATTACTGCCGATAGCGATTGCAGGCTACGATATAGAAGATTTGCTTGCAGGAGCTCGGCTAATGGAGGAACAAGTGGTCTGGAGGTGGATATCGAGAAAAATATAGCTATACATTACGCATGCCTACGAAATGCTCTCTACAGAGGAGGGAAAAAGGTTGAATTATTAGTAGCACAAACACCTCGCCTACACTCTTTGTTGGAGTGGTGGAAACAGCTTTTTGGAGAGAGCGAAGGCAAAAATAATCAAGGGCTTCTGCCCCATTCAGCCCTTTTCACAACTGATCTTCACTCGTTAGGACAGTGGATACAAGAAGGAGATCCCCTCCTCTTTGAGACAATAATTCATATTCAAGAATCGGTTAAAACACTCTCTATCCCCTCCGAAAGAGAAGATATAGATCAGCTTAACTATCTCTCTGATAAATCTGTGTCTTGGGTTAATCAGCAAGCCATCGAAGGCACCATTATGGCGCATGCACATAGAGGAGTTCCTGTTCTAAGAATAAATATACTCCAAATAAACGAGCGTTCTTTGGGAGCCTTGATTTATTTCTTTCAGATAGCAGTTACATTCAGCTGTTACCTTTTGGAGGTCAATCCATTTGACCAACCTGGAGTTGAAGAGTACAAAAAGAATATGTTTACTCTTTTAGGGAAGCCAGAATATAGAGAATAACACTATTAGTTGTAATAGAGAAACACAGCAAACATAGACAATAATGGAAGGCAACGATAATCTAATCTATCAAAAGAGATCCGATATAGTAATGAGAGAGTACGGGCGTAATGTTCAAAATATGGTGAACCTCTGTCTAACTCTTGAAGACCGTAATGAGCGACAGGCTTGCGCAGAAACAATTATTTCTATTATGCGTAATCTTTTTCCCGAAAGAAGCAATACTCCAGATGGAGAGCATATACTATGGGATCACTTAGCCATTATGTCCGATTTCAAGTTAGACATAGATTATCCTATAGAGGTTATTAAGAAGGAACATTTAGCTACCCCTCCTCTTCCTATTTCTTATGCAGAAAAAGAGGCTATCTATAGACACTACGGACACAATATCCAGTCTTGTATCAACTTAGCTTGCGAAATGCCCGATACCCCAGAGCGAGAAGCCGTGGCTTTGCAAATAGCCAATCACATGAAGACGCTTTACCTCACTTGGAATAAAGACTTTGTAGATGACTATCAGATATTTAAGGATCTTTTCCACCTCTCTGAGGGTGTTTTGATTTTGAATGAGCAAGACCACAAGCTACACATCACAGAAGGAGCTCACAATAAATCCTCTCGACCTAAAAACAAAAAACACAAATAGCGATTATTTCAGAAGTTCCACCTCAAAATACTATCTCTATGGCATCATTTGTTATTGAAGGAGGGCACAAACTTTCAGGAAGTATAATCCCTCAAGGCGCTAAAAACGAAGCCTTGCAAATTATCTCTGCAACGCTTCTTACAGACCAAGAAGTACATATAACCAATATTCCTAATATATTGGATGTAAACAATCTCATAGACCTCATCCGCTGTATGGGGGTGAAAGTCTCTATGATTGCTCCTGGTGAATATTCTTTTTGTGCCGCAAACATCAACTTAGATTATGTTCGTAGCGAGGAATTTCTCGTTAAAAGCCGAGCTTTAAGAGGATCTGTGCTGTTAGTTGGACCTCTTGTAGGACGCTTTGGCTACGCTATATTCCCTAAACCCGGTGGAGATAAGATTGGGAGACGACGCATTGATACTCACTTAGTAGGAATTTCCGCTTTAGGAGCGAAGTGTTCTTACAACAGTGAAAAGTTTTTCTATGAAATTGTTGCCGACAAACTCCAAGGTAGCTATATGCTCTTAGACGAGCCCTCTGTTACGGGAACAGCTAACGTTATCATGACAGCAGTATTAACTCCGGGAGAAACGACCATATTCAATGCTGCTTGTGAACCCTACTTACAACAGCTGTGCAAGATGCTCAACTCAATGGGGGCAAAGATTTCTGGAGTAGGTTCGAATCTCCTTCGTATAGAAGGTGTAAGCTCTCTAAAGGGAACAACGCACAGATTACTCCCTGATATGATTGAAGTGGGTAGTTTTATCGGCATGGCAGCCATGACCCATTCTTCACTAACAATCAAGGACGTCAGTATTCCAGATTTGGGCATCATACCCTCTGCGTTCCGTCGCTTGGGTATTACTGTGGAGGAGCAAGGAGACGACCTCCACATACCAGAGCAGGAGGGATATGAAATAGACACATTTATGGATGGTTCTATCCTAACTATCGCCGATGCGCCTTGGCCTGGGCTAACTCCAGACCTATTGAGTGTCTTTTTGGTGGTAGCAACCCAAGCAAGAGGGAGTGTACTCATCCATCAAAAGATGTTCGAGAGCCGATTATTCTTCGTAGATAAGCTCATTGATATGGGAGCTCAGATAATACTGTGCGACCCACACCGCGCCACCGTTATTGGGTTAGGTGGTCGAGTCCCCTTGCGGCCTGCCTCGATGGTTTCCCCCGATATTAGAGCGGGAATTGCCCTACTCATTGCGGCAATGAGTGCAGAAGGAACTAGTACAATCGGTAGCATTGATCAAATAGACCGAGGTTACCAAAACATAGATACTCGACTCAATGCTTTGGGGGCACATATTACACGTATAAGTAAATGAACAAGGAGCTAAATTTAGTTACCATCGGTACACTGGGGCGAGCTCATGGCATTCACGGAGAGATAAATACCCGCTTGACTATTGATCTCCCCTCTATTTTGGAGTATACCGAGAGCCAGAAATTATTTCTTTTTATTGAGATTGATGCACTTCCTGTACCTTTCTTGCTGGAGAGTTGGCGCACCAAGGGAGAGGATGTGTATCTGCTCAAATTCGAGGGCATAGATAGTAAGGAGGAAGCTGAACTATATACCAATGCGCCACTGCTTATTGAGAGCAAGTTTTTGAATGAGGAGACAGAATTTTCTGCCACGCACTTCGTTGGATTCACTCTATTAGACCAAGAGGAGCGTAAGATAGGAACTATTGTTGAGGTGGATGACTCCACTCTGAATACACTATTTGTGGTACTTCGAGAAAATACAGAAGAAGTATGGATACCCATTGCAGACGAATTAGTTCAGTATATAGACATTGAGCAACAAGTTATCTCGCTACAAATCCCCGAAGGTCTTCTTGACTAATATTTAACCCAACAATGAAAAAGAAAATAGCTATCCTCGGTGCTACGGGGTCCATTGGGATGCAAGCCTTAGATATTATTAGGAGTAATTCTGACCTTTTCGAAGTGGTTCTTATAACTGCCAACAATCACGTAGAACAACTATCTACGCTTGCGCAAGAATTCCAACCTCGAGAGGTGGTAATAGCCAACGAAAAACTCTATACTCTGCTCTGCGAGCGCCTCTCTAATTACCCCATAAATGTATCGGCTGGAGCGAAAGCTTTGGAAGAGAGCGTTACCCACTCCGATATAGATATAGTTCTCTCTGCCCTAGTGGGCTATGCTGGTGTGCTACCTACTTTGTCTGCCATTCGAGCAAAGAAAACTATTGCCTTGGCAAATAAGGAAACCTTGGTTGTTGCGGGAGAATTAATTATGGCGGAGGCGCAACAAAAAGGTGTAACTATCTACCCTGTAGATTCGGAACATTCAGCTATTTACCAATGTCTAATGGGAGAGATAGCACGTCCTGAGAAATTAATTTTGACTGCTTCGGGCGGACCTTTTCTGAAACACTCTGTACACCAATTAGAAACTATAACCCCCGAACAAGCGTTAAAACATCCTACTTGGGATATGGGAGCCAAGGTGAGCATAGACTCTGCAACTCTCATGAACAAGGGATTTGAAATGATTGAGGCTCACTGGTTGTTTGATATGCCGGCACGAAGTATTGAAGTTTTGGTACACCCGCAAAGTGTAGTACACTCTATGGTACAGTTTTCTGATGGTAGTGTAAAGGCACAAATGGGACAACCTGATATGCGACTTCCGATCAGCCTAGCACTTGGACTGGGAGAACGAATACCGAATACTTACCCTCGGTACGACTTTACACAAACTCCTCTTTCGTTCGAACGACCCGACACGACCCGATTTCCCAATCTCTCCTATGCCTATCAAACACTTGATATGGGGGGCTTAGCTCCTTGCATACTTAATGCTGCCAACGAGGTAGTCGTTGCTGCCTTCCTTGAAAAAAGACTCTCTTTTAGGGGAATGAGCTATGTATTGGAAGAGATACTCTCAACAATGCTCGCTTCTAATCGTCCTTTTGAGTTAGAAGCTCTCATTACCACGAACGATGAAGTGCGTCAGAAAACAGAACTTCTCATCCAATCGGGCAAATATCGTTAACCCCTATATTACTTTATATACCTCATAACGATAGCTTTTCAAAATCATGAAAAAGAGGAAAAACAACAGTGTAATGGGATCAAGAGAGTGAACAGTAAAAGGCAATCCCTGTGAAAGATTTTCCTCATCACCACATTCAACAAACAAATTACACACGTACAAAAATTGGTTACACAAGTTCCCAATAAAATTTTACGTATGTCTAAGCCACTCTCTCGACACGTCCAATTTGAACACTCGATGCGGAGATATCCGAAAGAATGCTCCCAGAGCGACTTCTGAGCGGTATTATATTTTCTAATTTTTAGAGGCACTAGAACAATACTTTCTCTACAAAGAAAGAGCATACAAGGGAAATTGGATATAGCCTTTTTCGACATTACAACCTTTGCCCAACAGCATTAAACAGAGCGAAAACTTATGTTATAGCCTTTGAATAGTCTCCTTCCAAAAAAGAATTGTTGCATAACAGCATACACCTACGCCATTATGCAACGCTCCTTGACAAGATGATTGTCTCAAGAATCTATACGAAATCTCGTTAAGGGAACTTGGGGTATTGCTTAAAATTAGGTTTTCTCTTTTCCAAAAAAGCATTCTTGCCCTCTTGCGCTTCATCGGTCATATAGTAAAGCATTGTGGCATCGCCCGCCAGTTCTTGTATACCTGCCTGACCATCCAACTCTGCATTAAGTCCTGCCTTAATCATGCGCAGTGCCAAAGGACTAAGAAGCATCATCTCCTCAGCCCACTGCACATACTCGTCTTCCAATTGTTCAAGAGATACCACCTTATTAACCAAGCCCATATCAAGAGCCTCTTGTGCATCGTATTGACGACAGAGAAACCAAATCTCTCGAGCCTTCTTCTGTCCCACGACACGAGCTAAATAAGAAGACCCGAACCCAGCATCGAAGCTACCTACACGAGGTCCCGTCTGTCCGAAACGAGCGTTCTCAGAAGCAATGGTAAGGTCGCAAACTACGTGCAATACATGTCCACCCCCAATGGCGAACCCATTCACCGCTGCAATAACGGGCTTGGGTAACGAGCGTATCTGCTTTTGCACATCAAGTACACTCAGACGAGGCACCCCCTCTTTATCAATGTAACCACCTCTCCCCTTTACATTCTGGTCGCCTCCAGCACAAAAAGCCTTGTCACCTGCCCCTGTTATTACCACTACATTTATATCTGATTCCTCTCGACATATACGGAGGGCATCGCTCATCTCTGCCGTTGTAGTGGGAGTAAAGGCGTTACGGTAACGCTCTCTATTTATCGTGATGCGAGCAATACCATTATAGAAATCGAAGAGTATCTCCTCATACTCTCGTATCATAGTCCATTCTCTGATAGCCATAGCTTTATTTTTGTTTAGATAATTGTTTGTAATAAGAAGTGAGTAGTGCGGCATCTTCTTCTCGGTTCGTAAAGACCTCGACAAGAAGAGGAGAGCGTTGTTCGTTACTATCGGTTAGTACATTTATTGCCTGCGACAATTGTTCATCGTTCTCCACTCGGATATAGGTAAATCCGCAATCTTCTGCCCATGCTCGGGCAGACGCTGTGTGCGGAGCAGTAATGTAGGGCTTAGCTTGGGTAGACATCTGAAGTCCCGACAATGTATGGAATATCTCTCCTCCGCCGTTGTTGAGTAAAAGGATACGCAGATTCGAGCGCACGTGCTGAGACCACAGCGCATTCATATCGTAAAAGAAACTCAAATCTCCAATGATGAGATAGTTTATCTTATCGGAATAGAAAGCGTATCCCAAAGCGGTAGAGAGCGACCCCTCGATACCATTCGTTCCTCGATTGGAACAAACCTCTACGGTCGGAGGCAATGGATAGAGCTGTGCATAGCGAACGGCAGAGCTATTCGCCAAATGAAGTGCCGAAGCTGGAGGCAAAGCAGAGAGTAATGCTCCCACGGCAGACATAGATGAATAAGAAAATTGGGGAGCTTCCTCTCTCCTACAATAAACTTCCCAACGACGAGGATAGTCCGAGGGAGGCGTTGTAAGAAGGTCGGCAATCTTCTCCCAAAACTCAAAAGGATCCATCTCTATAACCGTTGTCAAAGAGCCAAACAAATCTATAATCTCTCCATCCTTGCTATATGCCAATGCTCTTTCGGGGGGTGGTTTCTTAAATAGTTCTTCAGATTTTTCGAAATGATATGTCCCCCATAAGTAATGAGTAAGTCAGGAGCTAAATCTGCCCTCTGCTGTTCAGTAAAGAAGTGGAGAACCAAGTCGAAATTCTTTATCGGTGTGCCCGGTACGGTTTGATTGGCTATATGCTCGGAAAACCAAACAAAGTGCTTATAAAGCTGCTTCGAAGCTCGCTTATCAAATAGGTAAATGAGGCTCATCTGCCCCGCTATCGCCATTTTCTTAGAATACGCATTGAGGCGTTCAACGAGGCTTGTATAATCTCTATCATACACATTTAGCCCTTCATAACGCACTATAACTCGCTCCTCGGGCAGTAGCGTTTCTGAAAAGTCAAATATAGGAAGCGAGAGGGGGACATTGATATGGACGGGTCCCTTGCCATGATGGTGGGTAGCGAGCAACGCCTCGTTGATCAAACGATTGCAATACCACTCATCTTCCTCTGTGTGAACTTGTGGTAATGACACTGATTTCTTGACCAACCCTCCGAATAAATTCTCTTGAGGAAGGGTTTGTCCATCCATCTGCCCAATCCACGCAGAGGGTCTATCGGCAGAGATTACAATCAAAGGCACCTGCTGATAATAGGCTTCAGCAATGGCAGGATGCAAATTCAATAGTGCTGTACCCGATGTACAACATACTACAACAGGCTGAGCTGTACTCAATGAGAGCCCCAAAGCAAAATAACCAGCACTGCGCTCATCGGTCATCGGATAGCAACTAAAAGAGGGTACCGATGCCAAGGTTTGAATTAGAGGTATATTGCGGCTACCCGAGCAAAGTACCACTTTCGTAATACCATGTCCTTTGAGCAAAGCAACTAACTGAAGAACACTTTTTTTGTTGGTGTACATACAAATCTTTTTCCGAATCTTTCTACTGCCCTATCTCAAACCTATCAGGATACTATTAACATGATGGGTCTACGGCTATTAAACGCGCCATCGTATCCATCTTGCGCTCCGTCTCGAGCCACTCCTCCTCAAGCTCCGAAGAGGAGACAATCCCCCCTCCTGCATAAAACGTTACTTGCCCTCTCTGCCAATGCAAACAGCGGATATTTACATAAATATGGGTAGCTCCTTCTGGATAGATCCGTCCTAAAAAGCCCGCGTAATAGCTACGCTTATCATGCTCATGCTGGAGGATGAACTCCAATGCCTCTCGCTTGGGTAATCCGCACACGGCAGGCGTGGGGTGCAATGCATTGAGGAGAAAAGGCACAATTGTAGAAGAGTGAAGTTGAAAGGAGAAATCGGTCTTGAGATGCGCCATAGCCCCAGCTTGAATAGTGTAAGGTGTAGACTCTTCCAGATGCGAAGCCAAAGGGGCTAAAACAGCTCGTATATAGGTCGACACATATGCCTGCTCTGCCCTATTCTTTTCGGTCCAGCAAGTGGGGAGCGCACCCTCTTCTAAAGGCTGTGTTCCCGCAAGGGCAGTCGTACTCCATGTACCTCCCTCTCCTGAGAGTAATACTTCGGGAGAAGCCCCCAACCAAAGTCCCGTAGGTTCAGTATAAGCGAGATAAACAAAAGCATGAGGATAAGCCTCGGTAGCCTTCTTCCAAGCCTCCACAGGAGGAAATGAATCAGGTAGTTTCTGTGTGCGTTGCCGAGCTAAAACCAACTTTTCCGCCTCTCCTCTTCGTATGGCACTATGATAAGCATTAAATAAATTCGTATAACTTGCTTCCACAGCAGAAAAAGAGGGTTCAGAAAAGAGGTTATTTACAGTAGTTTCTGCATTATTGAGAGGTATTTGATATTCTTCCAAAGGAGTAAAAGCTACTACTGGTGTCTTCTCATCTACATTGAAAGGGGCTATAACAAAACTCTCTTCAAAGGTTATCTCCGAAACGGAATCATAAGAGCGTAGCGTAGACTCTGCTCCAACAAGAAGTACGGCTCTTGATTCTTTAGGTAGTCTATAAAGAGCAAAAGGGATAGCCCTCTTCCAAAGACTTTTGACACTCTCCAATGCCTGTATCATGCTTCCTTGGGAATAATACCATTGGTTACTTGCACAGAAGAAATCAATCGCCCCGTAGAGACACTCATCACCTCTACTCGCCAAATATGCGTTCGACGTCCCTTATGAATTAGCACTCCCTCAGCTCTTACTTTATCGCCCAAACGTGCCGAAGCTATATGATTACCACTAACTTGGATACCCACTGACCATTCAGTATCTTGACAAAGTACATTAGAACCGACCCCTGCCACAGTCTCTGCCAGAGCTAAAGTAGCTCCACCATGTAGTATGCCAAATGGCTGGCAAGTGTGTTCATTCACAGGCATTAACGCCTCTACCCTTTCTTCCGAAACAGCTGTATATTCTATTCCTAAACTCCCCATCAATGTACCTTTTATATGGGCATTCAACTGTGATAGGATGGTTCCTTCACTCTCGGGGAATAATTCTTTTTTAGTCATTCTTATATTCTTTCTTGACACTACCAAGAGGAGGCGAAGCTCCGCTTGTTCGTACTCTCGCGAAATTACTCTATTTGGGCAGAGTAGCCAAAATATTACCCCACTAAAAATCTATCTGATGACTTTGGATCATTACAACAAATCATGTTCGTGAAGGTAGACAACGCGCTCAGTAAAAGCATCGTCTGCATTGTAGCGAGGGTCATACTTTACCTTAAGATTACCCCCAAAGAAGCTCGCAAAAAGACTATACCACCCTGCCTTAAAACCGCCATAAAAAGCCTTAATCAATTCATAGCTCGAACTTTTAGTTTGCCTATGTACCAGCTTCATAAGTAGCTCTCCTTGGCGCAAGGTAAGTGTTTTCATAATTGGCTTGTACTGCTTCATCAGATCTTCTTCCACTCTATCAAGATGCCTACTGCGAGCGCGGTCATTCGGGAGGGTCTCCATATACTCATAGGTTTCTATCAAGGTTTGGGCAATCATATTGGCATAAGGGTACACCTTTCTCACATCACGTATACGTCTCCAATAAGCTGTCTTTTCTTCCGAACTCAAGGGCACATAACGAGATCGAAAGCGGTGCTCTACTGTAATATCGGGCAAAATGGCAAAATAAAGAGAATCTTCACTTCCCTCTACACGTTCTATTTTAACTCGCTTAGCGGCCTCTTTGTCAAAATGTCCTTGTCCATAGAGAAACACTCCAGAGTAGCACAATAAGGCGATTATAACAATATATCTTCTCATAGCCGAACTCTTTTAGTATGGTAACAAACTTACAGATAATCCTTGACTATACCTAATCGGGAGTGCCACAAAAACGGGATCAAAAAACTAAAGGAAGAGTAATCTCAAAAAGGTATATAGGAAATACTTGAAACGATTAACCCTTTGCCTCAAAACCATCAATGAGTTTAAGAGAAACCATTATACCTATCACAGGGTTTTAGTATGAGATCAGAGCAACTACATTGGCACATTTATTGTATAAAACATCGTAGCGTGTTGCATCTCGTAAATCCTTAATATAAAAAGGTGTACGCTAAAGCGCAACAGGCATTAACATATATGGAAAAACAAAAAATAGGGAGTTTTCTCCCCAAAGAATATGATTGGGTAGACGAAGAGGTGATTTTCTCTTCATCTCCCTTGGAAACTTCAAATGGTCTCAATCAGGACTTTGACTCTGATGGTGAGCAGGAAGACCTTGAAGGCAAGGATAGAGAAGAAGCCTCTAAGGATAATGTTTCACGAGAAGGAGAAAAGGAAAAAATGGCGAAGATCCTGCTCTGGACTCTTTTGGAACAGACCTCACACAGTTGGCCTCATTGGGGAAATTAGACCCTATGATAGGCAGAGAAAAAGAGTTGGAGAGACTGATACAAATACTCTGTCGACGCAAGAAAAACAATCCTGTACTGATTGGAGACCCAGGAGTCGGAAAGAGTGCTATTGTAGAGGGGTTAGCTCAGCGTATTGTAGAGCGTAAAACGCCTCGCTTCCTTTTTGGCAAACGTATTGTGAGCCTCGACACGGGGCTTCTTGTTGCAGGAACTAAGTATCGTGGACAATTTGAAGAACGCCTAAAGTCCGTTACACAGGAGTTGAAAAAGAATCCCAACATCCTCCTATTTATCGACGAAATACATACAATTATCGGTACAGGGGGGACTGAAGGTTCTATGGATATGGCTAACATGCTCAAACCAGCCCTCTCTCGAGGAGAGATCCGTTGTATCGGAGCTACCACACTCTCAGAGTACAGCAAGAGTATCGAAAAGGACGGAGCTTTGGAGCGTCGTTTTCAAAAGGTAATTGTTCCCCCCACCTCTACCGAAGAGACTTTGGACATCTTACAAAACATAAAAAGTTTCTACGAACACTTCCATAAAGTAAACTATACGGATGAAGCCCTTAAAGCGGCAGTTGATTTGACCGATAGATATGTGTCAGATCGCTTCTTCCCTGACAAAGCAATAGATGCTCTGGACGAGGCAGGGGCACGGATGCACATCGGTGAAAAGGCGCAGAATGCAGAACTGCAGCGTCTGGAGGCTCTTCGTGAAGATTATAGAGAAAAGCGTAAGGCGGCTGTACTCTCTACCAATTATGAACTGGCAGCAGCATGGCGAGACAAAGAACGTAGCATCACCAAAGAGATTGAGGAGGCAGAAGAACGCCTCAATCAAGAAGAAGCGTACGCAGAAGTAAACGAAGGACATATAGCACGAGTAGTCGCCTTAATGACGGGCGTACCTGTTGAGCGTATCGCCAAGGCAGAAACAGCCCGTCTAAAGGCTTTGAGCCCAACCCTAAAAGAAATTGTCATTGGGCAAGATGAGGCCATTGAAAAGGTTAGCAAGGCTATCCAACGCAACCGTTTAGGGTTGCGCAATGAGAAGAAACCTATCGGCAGTTTTCTCTTTTTAGGCTCTACGGGAGTTGGGAAGACTTTCTTAGCTAAGAAGCTAGCAGAACAACTTTTTGGCGATGAAGATGCTTAATTCGTGTAGATATGAGCGAGTTTTCAGAGAAGTTTACCGTATCTCGCTTGATAGGAGCGCCTCCAGGCTATGTAGGCTATGAAGAGGGTGGACAGCTCACCGAAAAAGTACGTCGCCAACCCTACTCGGTAATTCTCTTGGACGAAATAGAAAAAGCACACCCCGAAGTCTTCAATATGCTCTTGACTGTCTTAGACGAGGGTGCTTTGACCGATAGCTTCGGTCGCAAAATCGATTTCAAGAACACGGTCATTATTATGACGGGCAACGTAGGTAGCCGTCGTGTAAGCGAGTATGGCTCAGGATTAGGTTTTCGCTCTGATAGAGATACCGTGCAAGAGGCGGATTCTTTGGCTCGCTCTATAATAGATAAGGAGTTACAAAGGACTTTCAGCCCTGAGTTCTTGAACCGTTTGGATGCTGTGATTCACTTTGCTCATCTTCGTGAGGAAGACTTGCTACGCATCGTTTCAAACGAATTGGATACGTTACAAAAAAGATTTGCCCGTCAGCACTACTCTTTCTCTATCACCGAAGAGGCGCGTAAATGGTTAGCAAGAAAAGGGTTCGACCCAAAATTCGGGGTACGTCCTCTCAAACGTCTACTCCAAACAGAAATAGAAGATCGTTTTGCCGACCTTATTCTTGATGGAGAAGTTAAATCAGGTAGCTTAGTACACTTCTCTCTCGAAGAAGAACATCTAAAAGCATCGGTGCAAGTCCCCGTAATATTACCCAAAGAAGAAAAACAATTACAGTAAGAACAGTTAGTTACTCTTAATAATATCCTTTATTTATGGCAATAACAGGAAAGATTGGGGTTACAAGCGAGAACATATTCCCCATAATCAAAAAGTTTCTTTACAGCGATCACGATATCTTTCTTCGTGAATTGGTTTCCAATGCAGTAGATGCCACTACCAAACTACAGACCATAGCACGTAATGATCAAAGTGTTGGGGAGTTAGGCACTCCTGTAGTACGTGTAGAAGTCGATGCTGAAGCCAAAACCATCACTATCTCCGACCAAGGTGTGGGAATGACCCAAGAAGAGGTAGAGTCTTACATCAACCAAATTGCTTTCAGCGGTGCAGAAGATTTCCTCAAAAAATATGAGGGAAGCAATACCCCCATCATAGGACACTTTGGGTTGGGCTTCTACTCGGCATTTATGGTTTCTAAGATGGTGGAAATAGACACCCTCTCCTACAAGGAGGGAGCAAAGGCTGTTCACTGGTCTTGTGATGGCTCACCCGAATATACCTTAACCCCCTCGGAACGAAAAGAGCGAGGCACAACGATAACTCTCCACATAGACGAAGAGAGTACTGAGTTCCTCTCACGAGAACGTTTGGGAGCCCTCTTAGACAAATACTGTCGCTTCCTGCCCACACCTGTAATCTTCGGAAAGAAGCAGGAATGGAAAGATGGAAAAATGGTCGATACAGAAGAAGAAAACCAAATCAACGAAACACATCCTCTATGGGTCAAAACTCCCAGCGACCTTAAAGAAGAAGACTACAAGGAGTTTCACAGACAACTCTACCCCAACTCGGATGAACCTCTTTTCTGGATCCATCTTAACGTGGACTATCCTTTTACTCTAAAAGGAGTACTCTTCTTCCCTAAAATTAAGCCCAATGTTGAGCTTCAAAAAAATCGCATAAAACTCTTCTGTAATCAGGTCTTTGTAACAGATCATGTGGAAGACATTGTACCCGAGTGGCTCACTCTTTTAGAGGGAGTTATCGACTCACCCGACATTCCCCTCAATGTAAGCCGTTCTTACCTACAGAACGACACCAATGCTCAGAAAATAGCTCGACACATTAGTAAAAAAGTTTCGGATAAATTAACCGAGCTTTTCCAGTCTGATCGTCCTAATTACGAGGCCAAATGGGAGTCGATAGGTCTATTTGTGCATTATGGGATGCTGACGGACGAAAAAACCTACGAACGTCTTCTACCCGCAATGCTTCTTAAAGACACGGAGGGTAAATATTTCACCATGGAAGAGTATCGCCAACTTATCGATAGCGAGCAAACCAATAAAGATGGCAATACAATTGTTTTGTATGCTACAGACAAGAAAGAACAATATGTCTCTCTCAAGCAAGCTACCGATAAGGGCTACAATGTACTTTTGATGGATGGACCTTTAGGTCTGCCTTTGATGAATATGTTGGAGCAAAAACAGGAGAAACTGCACTTCGCTCGTGTTGATAGTGACACTATAGAGCGCCTCATCGAAAAGGAGCAAAAAAATACCTCCTCAATGAATGTTATGGACGAGGAATTGTTACGTCAGCTCTTTTCTCTCTCCGCACCACAAGAAGAGGGTAAGATGTTTCACGTACAGATTGAACACACAGAGTCCTCCACTCCTATCGAACTGATACAAGGCGAATGGATGCGTCGAATGAAAGATATGAGTCGCTTCCAATCAGGTATGGCATTTTATGACACTCTGCCCGATAGTTTTAATTTAGTAGTCAATACCCAGCATCCAATTATCAAGAATATTTTTGACCAATTAATCGAAAAAGAGGGCAAAGAACTCAGAGAGACTCAAGAAGCTATCAAAACTCTGAAAGAACAACAAGCCTCTATTGTGAAGGAGATTGGCGATACCTCGGAAGATAATTTAAGCGACGAGCTAAAGACCAAAAGAGCCGAAACTACAGCTTCCATAGAGAGCGAAGAGAAAAAACTTTCCGAAAAAATGAATGCCTTCATTGGATCTGTGCCTCAACTCGACCAACTCTGGGACTTGGCTCTATTAAGCCGTGGTTTACTTGCTGGCGAACGCCTTAGCCTCTTTATGAAGCGCTCTTGCGACCTACTCTTGTAAGAAAAACTTCATAGAGTGTTACAATCGCATAGTTCTGTAAGAAGAAAATAAGATAAGTGAGTGTGTTATGCGCAATCTCTCGTTATCCTTTTCTTGAACTACCTTGTACAATTCAAACTACTAACAAAAAGAGGGCTGTCACAAAAAGATGAATTTTGTCGCAGCCCTCTTAAATTATACTCCTAAAACTTTTATCAAGCACTGCCCCTAATGCTAACTATTGCGAATGCGATGTTATGCAACCAACACCATCTGTGCAAAGGAGATTGGTTTGTTGTAGACAACTATTGTTTAACCTCATCTTATAAAAAGCTCTCTTATATTATTTTTTGTTGTATCTTTGCGTTGCGCCGGTGGAATTTACACTAGACAGAGACCGTTGCACGGGCTCTCGAAGAGGCAGTTTAGAAAGCCTTTTTGTGTGACTTTGAAGAATAGGGTTAGCACAGCACGTTGAAACGGAGGAGGGAGAAGTTTCTTAACATAAGAGAAGACCCAACACCCTGAACAGCGTATTGCGAGTTTTCTCTGTTAGGCAACAGTCTCTAATTCCTAATCACATACGGTATGTAGGTAGAGGCAACCATGCGTAGAGCGGGTTCCTCTTTTTTATTATATGGAATATCGGAAAGATATTTCAAAGCAGATAGCTCGGCTATCTACTCCTAAGAAAAAATGAGTTTAGATACAGCAATAATAGAGAAGTATATTCAGGAGCTTCTTTCTCCTGAAGAGTTTATCGTAAAGATTACACTCTCTCCTTCCAATGACATTGATGTCATAATCGATAGTGAAAAAGGGATAACAATAGAGCGTTGCGTAACCCTAAGCAAAGAATTCGAGAAATCGTTCAACAGAGACGAAACGGATTTCTCTTTACAAATAGGTTCTGCATGCCTAACCTCTCCTTTCTCGCACCCAAGACAGTATCAAAAACACATTGGTAAACCTGTGCGAGTAATCACGAAAGAGGGAGTCCGTTTCGATGGTGTACTAAAGTCATACAACGAAAACTCTTTTTGTGTGGTATGTTCTGAATTGGTGAAATCTCCAGATGGCAGACACCGCAAACGTCATTATCAAGATGTAGAGCACATCTTTCGGTACGAAGAGATAAAGTCTACTACTTATAGGTTTGATTAAATAGTCGTAAACAAAAACATATATCGCTATACATAAAAATATTATGGCCCAGAAACAATCAAAGTCGCCCCTCCGAATGGCAGAAACGCTTGCCGAGTTCAAAGAGCTTAAAAACATCGATAAAGCGACTCTTGTAAGCGTTTTAACAGATTCTTTTATGAGTGTCTTAGCAAAGATGTTTGGCACCTCTGAAAACTTTACGGTGATTGTCAACGAAGACACTGGAGATTTGGAAATATGGAGAGCACTCCACATTGTCGAAGATGGTATGGTTTCTAATCCTGCGTTGGAAATAGGTCTTTCCAAGGCGAAAGAATTAGATCAGTATGCCGATTTGGGAGATGAAATCAATGAGGAAGTAGACTTTCTGTCTTTCGGGCGCAGAGCGATTTTGAACTTGGGACAAATCGTTTCGAGTAAACTCAAAGAGCTTGAAAAAGAAACCCTCTATAACAAGTTCCTCGAAAAGACAGGTCATCTTATTTCGGCAGAGGTATATCAAGTGTGGAAGCGTGAGACCCTTCTCGTAGACGATGAGGGTAACGAGTTGTTACTTCCTAAATCGGAACAAATCCCAGGAGACTACTTCCACAAGGGAGATACCGTGCAGGCTGTTATAGACCGAGTAGAGATGCTTAACAATCAGGTTAAGATATATGTATCTCGCACCAGTGACAATTTCCTCAAACGTCTATTTGAACTCAACGTACCCGAAATAGCAGATGGTTTAATCACTATAAAGAGAGTAGCCCGTATTCCTGGCGAGCGTGCCAAAATGGCGGTTGAGTCTTACGATGATCGCATAGATCCTGTAGGTGCTTGTGTGGGTATGAATGGTAGTCGCATACGCAGTATTGTACGTGAACTAAGAGGCGAAAATATTGACGTAACAACCTATACGACAAATACCGTACTCTTTATCCAACGCGCACTCAGTCCAGCGAAAGTAACTTCAATAGACATCATCCCAGAGGGTTCGAAAGCAGAAGTATATTTACGTCCCGAAGAGGTACCTATGGCTATCGGGAAAAATGCTTCAAATATCAAATTAGCATCCGTACTTACAGGCTATCAAATCGAGGTGTTTAGAGACATCGAAGAAGCTAGTGAGGAAGATATATACTTGGATGAATTCAACGACGAAATCGAAGAATGGATACTCGAAACCTTTAAAAATGCAGGGTGGATTACGGCAAAAACCGTTTTGTCTACTCCTAGAGCAGAGCTCATTAGCAAAACTGACTTGGAAGAAAGCACGGTCGATACTGTACTCTCTATACTTGCAGAGGAATTCGAACAGGACGAACTGGCTGAAATAGGTTACAACCCCTCCAATACCATTTCAGTAAAAGAAACTACAGAAGAAGAAAACTCCTCCATCCAAGAACCTGAAAACTAAGATGTATTCTTCATATGAATAACCTACCAAGGCGATAAGAATACCTCACACGAGAACGAAATAGGCTACAACAGAAGGATTATAAATAACTAAGTATGGCGGCAAAGGCGATAAAATACATTGAATTGGCAAAAACACTAAACGTCGGGGTCAACACCCTGAAGGATTATCTAAAGGAGAAGGATATCGAAGTTCCCTCGCCCAATGCTCCTGTAGACGATAAGGCTCTAGCAATTGTGCTAAAGGAATATTCCCCTAACGAAAACATAGAGGATTTCAAAAAGAAAATGGAAACAGCTACTCCACCTCCGGTAGCACCCATATCCGAAAGAAAAAAAGAAGAGGTAGTAGCTAAAGTGGTAGAAGTCAAAGAGAAAGAAGCTCCTCAACCAGCCTCTCCTGAAGAAAAAAAGGAAGTTAAGGAAGAGGTTAAAACTGTCTCTAAGGTAGAAGTACGTGGTCGTATAGACTTATCTCAAACACAACCGCAAAAAGGGGGAAAAACGTCTGACAAAAAAATAAAAAAAGCATCTACTTCCACCCCTGTAAATGTAAATTCAAAGCAACAAGAAGAGCCAAACACTTCAGCAAAGGTTGTAGAGAAAGTACCTACACCAGCTGTACAAATAGAGTCTAAACCTATTGCAAAAGAACAAGAGCCTATAGCCAAAGAGAAAACCCCTGCAGAAGTTTTGCCAGCTGCAGAAACAGAGTCTACGGACCAACAGCAAGAGATTTATCGCCCCTCTACCCCAAAGGCCATACAAGTTACTGTCGTTAGAAAGATTGACTTAGATAGTATCAATCCTCCCAAAAAGAACGATAGTAGCAATAAAAATAAGCGACGCAAACGCATCGGCTCACAGGCAGTCGACATTAAAACAGAAGCAGCCAAGGGCATTGATCCCGTAGCTGGAAAGCGAAACCAAAACCATGGTGCATCTAAACCTAATGGAGGCAAGGGACAAAACTCCTCTTCTGAAGGAAAAAATAAGAAGAAGAACAATCGTCCTGTAACACCTCCCAAGCCTGAAATTACAGAAGAAGATGTACAAAAGCAGGTAAAAGAAACCTTGCTCGCCTACAAGGTAAAAAAACTGTCTTTGAGAAAAAAGCTCGCTTTAGAAAAGACAGACGTGACGCTGCAAGACAGGCAGCTGAAGATGCCTTCGAAGCAGACGAACGCGAAAGCCGCATTTTGAAACTAACGGAATATGTAACCGTTAGCGATTTAGCGAATATGATGAATATACCTGTTAATGAGGTTATTGCAACCTGTATGAGCATTGACATGATGGTATCCATCAATATGCGCTTAGATGCCGAAACGATTAAGTTGGTGGCTGAAGAGTTCGGGTTTGAAACAGAGTTTGTAAGTTCCGATGTGGTAGCGGCTATCCAAGAAAGCACGGAGGAAGATAGTGAAGAAGATTTGCTTGATCGTGCCCCTATTGTCACCGTAATGGGACACGTAGACCATGGTAAGACCTCTCTTCTCGATAATATTCGAAAAACAAATGTTATCGCAGGAGAAGCGGGAGGTATTACGCAACACATTGGTTCTTATAGTGTCAAATTGCCTTCTGGACGCCACATAACCTTCTTAGACACTCCTGGTCACGAAGCGTTTACTGCCATGCGTGCTCGAGGTGCCAAAGCTACCGATATTGCTATTATTATTATTGCAAGCGATGATAAAGTAATGCCTCAGACCGTGGAGGCTATCAACCACGCTACTGCCGCAGGAGTCCCCATGGTATTTGCCTTTAATAAGATTGATGTGGCGGGGGCAGACCCCAACAAAATCAGAGAACAACTTGCCTCTATGAACTACTTAGTGGAGGATTGGGGAGGTAAATACCAATGCCAAGAAATCTCTGCAAAGAAAGGTATCGGTGTCAACGAACTGTTAGAAAAAGTCCTTTTAGAGGCTGATATTTTGGAACTCAAAGCCAATCCAAAAAGAAGAGCTTCTGGACTTATCATCGAGTCTTCTTTGGATAAGGGACGTGGTTATGTATCTAACATTCTGGTGCAAAATGGTACTTTGAGAGTAGGAGATGTCATTTTGGCAGGAAAATATTATGGTCGTGTCAAAGCAATGACCAACGAACGTAATCAAGCCCTCAAGGAGACAGGTCCTTCCATTCCAGCTACTATCTTAGGGTTCAATGGACCTCCATCTGCAGGTGATACTTTCAACGTATTAGAAACCGAACACGAAGCTCGAGATATTGCTAACAAGCGCACCCAGTTGGAGCGTGAACAGGGATTACGTACCCAAAAGATGCTTACTCTCGATGATATTGGTCGTCGTATAGCCATCGGCAACTTCCAGGAGCTTAACTTAATTATAAAGGGAGACGTGGATGGCTCTGTTGAAGCTCTTTCAGACTCTTTAATTAGACTCTCTGCCGAAGAGATTGTAGTAAGAGTAATCCACAAAGGTGTAGGACAAATATCCGAGTCCGATGTTGTATTAGCCGAAGCCTCTCAGGCCATAATCATTGGCTTCCAAGTACGTCCAAGTGCAGGAGCGCGTAAGAGTGCCGAGCAAGCAGGGGTCGAAATTCGCACCTACTCTATCATCTATGATGCTATCGAAGATGTGCGTAGTGCAATGGAAGGTATGCTCTCTCCAGAAATCAAGGAACAGGTTACCGCTTTGTTAGAGATACAACAAACCTTTACTATTGGCAAGGTGGGAACTATTGCAGGTTGTATGGTAAAAGAGGGCAAAATACATCGCACGGATAAAGTCCGTATTATACGAGATGGTATTGTTATTCACACAGGAGCATTAGAATCTCTCAAACGCTTCAAAGACGATGTCAAAGAAGTGGCTATGGGGCTCGACTGTGGTCTTAATATCAAGGGCTTCAACGACCTTAAGGAGGGAGATTTGATTGAGGCTTACCAAGAAATAGAAATCAAAAAGAAACTCTAATCCGTTCTTTACGTTTGTAGAGAACTTGACGATAAAATGATTAAGATATAGGCTATTGGATAGTACCTAATTGAGATTTAGGCTCTATTCAGTAGCCTTATTTGATTATGAGTTGGATAGATATAAGCATATTAGTCATAGTTGGGCTCTCTGCCATAAAAGGACTGCGAGAGGGATTAGTCAAGCAAATGGCCTTCTTTTTAGGAATATACGTTGGTATATTCGCCTCGAGTTACTTAACCACCTTTTTAGAGGGCAAGCTCATCTCTCTTTTAGATATATCCTTAAAAACGGCTCACTCTGTAGGGATGGCTATCTCTTTTATTGTCATCTTACTTTTTGTTAGTTGGGTAGGACGCTTAGTAGGTAAGGCTATCTCTCGAACTCCATTGGCCATTTTCAATCGCTTAGGAGGTTTCTTCTTCGGATTAATTATTCCTCTTACTATTTTAAGCTACCTATTTTTATTTATTGATAGCATTGTTTTCCCGACCTTTTCCCTATTCGAAAGAGATAAAGAGGAGCAAAGCACAATAGACATACGACAAGAATCTCGTTTTTATTACCCAGTTAAAAACATCGTGCCAACCTTTATAGCTCCTTATTTGTTAGACAAAGAAAGAGAGATAATAGAAAAGAATAATGACAACACTATAAATGAAAACAAATAATGTCCCTCCCTCCCCCACTGAACAAGATGATATCTTGCAAGAGGTAACCAAGGGAGACTATAAATATGGTTTTGTAACAGACATCCACACTGATACTATAGGTAGAGGTCTGAGCGAAGCGACTGTCCGTCTAATCTCCGAGAAAAAAGGAGAACCTGAGTGGCTCTTAGACTTCCGTTTGAAAGCTTACCGCCATTGGCTAACTCTCGAACAGCCTAAATGGGCGCATTTGCATATCCCTCCCATAGATTACCAAGATATAATCTACTATGCTGCTCCCAAGCAAAAGGTCTCTCCACAAACTCCTGAAGAGATTGATCCAGAACTGCTGGAGACCTTCAACAAATTGGGTATCCCTCTGCACGAACGCCAAGCCTTAGCAGGCAATATGGCAGTAGATGCCGTTATGGACAGCGTATCTGTAAAGACAACTTTCCGAGAGAAACTTGCCGATTTGGGAATCGTCTTCTGCTCTTTTAGCGAAGCAGTTAAAGAACACCCAGATTTGGTCAAAAAGTATTTGGGAAAAGTAGTTAGTTATCGAGATAATTACTTCGCAGCCCTCAACTCGGCAGTCTTTAGTGATGGCTCTTTTGCCTATATCCCCAAGGGAGTACGTTGTCCTATGGAGCTATCTACCTATTTCAGAATCAATGCTCGTAATACGGGACAGTTTGAGCGTACACTTATCGTTGCGGATGAAGATGCCTATGTAAGTTATCTTGAGGGCTGTACCGCTCCGATGCGAGACGAAAACCAACTTCATGCTGCCATAGTAGAAATTATTGCAGAGACAAGAGCGAGGTAAAATACTCTACTGTGCAAAACTGGTACCCAGGCGACAAGAATGGTAAAGGAGGTATATACAATTTCGTTACCAAACGTGGTCTATGCCGTGGGGACTTCTCTAAAATCTCTTGGACCCAAGTAGAGACGGGCTCTGCTATTACGTGGAAATATCCCAGTTGTTTGTTGGTAGGCGACAATTCTGTAGGAGAATTTTATTCGGTAGCTGTAACCAACAACTATCAACAAGCCGACACGGGTACAAAAATGGTTCATGTGGGGAAAAATACGCGCAGTACCATCGTCTCAAAAGGTATATCAGCAGGTTCAAGTCACAATAGTTATAGAGGTTTAGTGAAAATATCTCCAACGGCAGAAAATAGCCGTAACCACTCACAATGCGATAGTCTTTTGCTGAGTGATCACTGTGGAGCTCACACATTTCCCTATGCAGAAGTGATGAATGATAGTGCCATAATTGAACACGAAGCTACGACTTCAAAAATCAATGAAGACCAACTCTTCTACTGTCAGCAACGTGGCATCAGCACAGAAGAAGCAGTGGGACTTATTGTCAACGGCTATGCCCGAGAGGTAATGAACAAACTCCCTATGGAGTTTGCCGTAGAAGCACAAAAATTACTAACAGTAACCTTAGAAGGCTCTGTTGGATAAGAATTACTATAAATATAACTACTACACCCAAAAGATTATATGAGCAAAAAGCTTTTAGAAATAAACAATCTCCATGCCTCTATCAATGGGAAAGAGATTTTAAGAGGGATAAACCTCTCTGTAAATGAAGGGGAAATCCATGCCATAATGGGACCTAATGGAAGCGGGAAAAGTACCTTATCTTCTGTTTTGGTGGGTCATCCTGCTTTTGAGGTAACAGCAGGTGAAGCTATTTTCAGAGGAGAAAACATCTTAGAGCTCTCTCCCGAAGAGCGTGCTCACAGAGGGTTATTCTTAAGTTTCCAATACCCAGTAGAGATACCCGGGGTAAGTATGGCCAACTTTATGCGCGCTGCCATCAACGAGCGACGTAAGTTTGAGGGACTCCCTCCTATGCCCGCAGCGGAATTTCTCAAACTAATGACCGAGAAGCGCAACGTGGTACAATTGGACTCCAAATTGGCCAGTCGCTCCGTTAACGAAGGCTTTTCTGGGGGAGAAAAGAAGCGTAACGAAATCTTCCAGATGGCTATGTTAGAGCCTCGTCTCTCTATCCTTGACGAAACAGATAGCGGGTTGGATATCGATGCTCTACGTATTGTTGCCGAAGGTGTTAATCAGCTACAATCTCCCACTACAAGTTCTATTGTTATTACCCACTATCAAAGGCTATTAGAGTATATCAAACCTCACTTTGTCCACGTACTTTACCAGGGACGCATTGTGAAAAGCGGAGGTCCCGAATTGGCTCTCGATTTGGAAGAGCGTGGATACGATTGGATTAAAGAAGCCAATAAGTAACATACTATGCAGCCTGTAGAAAAAATATATTTAGACCTTTACGACGCAAACAAGGAGGTTATCGACAACAACTCTCCTGCACTTCTCAACGAGATGCGCTCTTTGGCTCGTGAAGAGTTTGTACAGCACGGTTTTCCGACCACTTCCTCGGAATACTACACACGTACAGATATAAAAGGAGCTTTTGATTTTGATTACGGAATTAACGTACAGAATGTGCATTTCCCCATCAAAGATGCTAAAGGTTTTTCCTGTGGGTTAGAGAATATGCCTCACACTCAAATAACTGTACTCAACGAACACTTCGAGGCCTCTCTTTCAAAAGGATTAGAACTTCTACCCAAAGAAGTTTTTATTGGTAACTTAAGTACTTTTCTGGAGCAATATCCTGATAAGAAAGAACAACTTGCTAAAATCTACGGACGATACGCCGAAGTCGATATAGATGCTCTTGTCTCTCTCAATACAATGTTTGTGCAAGAAGCTCTTATATTCTATGTGCCTAAAGGGGTAAAGGTAGCCGACCCTGTACGAGTAATACAGTTAGTGCGTTCAGATGTTCCAATGTTACTCTTCCGACGTATTATGATTGTCGTAGAAGAAGAAGCCTCTTTGGAAGTTTTAATTTGTAACCACACATTAGATAAACATCGCTTTCTAATCAACCAAGTAACCGAAATCGATGTTGCCGAAAGAGGAGAACTCAAACTGTACGACTTAGAAGAGTCAAGCAAAAAGACCTATTCGATGACTACCACTGTTCTTCGTCAAAAAGAAGAGAGCAATGTACTAATCAATGCTCTAACCCTCAACAATGGTGTTACACGGAACAACTTTTGGACTCGCTTCTTGGGAACTAAAGCCAAACTAACCTTAGGAGGATTGGCAATAGGAACCGAACAACAACACGTTGATAACTTCTCACACATTGGACACCTTCGTCCAGAATGTGAAAGTCAAGAGCTCTTCAAATACATTATGAACGATGAAGCGGTCGGAGCATTCGCAGGGCGTATTTATGTGGCTGCTCATGCACAGAAGACCGATGCTCAACAAAGCAATCGCAACCTTTTGCTCTCACCCAAAGCGCGTGTATTCTCAAAACCTCAATTAGAGATTTATGCCGATGATGTCAAATGTAGCCATGGTATGACTACAGGACAGCTTAGTGAAGAAGCTCTCTTCTACCTCCGTCAAAGAGGTATTTCTGAAAAAGAGGCTCGTACTATGCTAAGTATAGCCTTTACGGATGATGTGGTACAACTCGTAGAGCTCCCCTCGCTGAGAGCATCTATTGTAGATGTTATCACGGCACGATTTGACGGAAAAGACTCAGTGCACTGCAACAAGTGTGGCAAAGTATGCTTCTAAAGGAGCTACTCAAATAAGGAAAATACTTTAACAAAAATAATCCGATAACCCTATGGAAGTCTATTTCCATAAAAAGGTTATCGGATTTTTTATTCCCTAAGCAGACTCTTCCCTTTTACTTACGAGCAAGAGAGTGCAATATCTCAAAAAAGGCTTTCTACGCTCATTATGACGATTTCGTTAAGCAAAGAGAGGTAGGACTTATTCCTTTATAAAGAGGACGGCTGTACCATATATACAATAGTGAGAATAGGAACTTAGAGATTCTGGCTGAGGGGAAAAACGAACTCCAACCACAGCATCTGCACCCATCCGACGAGCCTTTTGACGCAGTTCCATAAGCAAGAGCGGATAGGCTACACCTGCCATCTCTCCTTTGTGCGTACATATCTGCTCAGCAAAGAGAGCCTCTTCTGTCGCCTCGGGTAATAGATGCCGTTGCTGCTCATAAATGGGTTGCAACTCACTCTTATATTTCTTGAATAGTTTCTTGAGTGAATAGGGCGAAAAAAGAGTAGATGTAGCATAACAAGAAACTTGCCCTATAATGGTATAGGGTCGGGCTATATCTACGGTTGTGACTAATAGTTCCTGCATAAATCAAAAGAAGTTATCAATGGCTCTTTCGAAAGAGCGAGCAACGGACCTGCTACTTCTTCTCTTCTGCTCGTGCCATAAGTAATTGCCAGAGCTTATCTTTCGGCACAGGAGCTTCGAGATAAATCTCTTGATGACTCACGGGATGCTCAAAGCGTACCGAATAGCTGAGCAAAGAGATACTACCATCGGGATTGCTCCGAGGAGCACCATACTTCAAATCGCCCTTTATGGGTCTATTCATACCCGACAGCTGCGCCCTTATTTGGTGATGCCTACCCGTAAGTAACTCTATCTCCAAGAGCTGATAACGCTCTGCCGTAGCTATCAAACGCCAACGAAGGTGAGCTTGTTTTGCCCCCGGGGTGTTGGGAGTCACTCGATAGGTTTTGTTCTGTTTGGGATTCCGTAAAAGCCAATCTATACACTCCCCTTGCTGCTCTTGTGAGGCAGTCTGTGGCACGATGGCTCGGTAAGTTTTGTGCACCTTACCCTCGGCAAAGAGTTTATTCATACGAGCCAAAGCCTTGCTCGTTTTGGCAAAAATCACCAAACCACCCACGGGGCGATCTAAACGATGCACCACCCCGACGAATACATTGCCTGGTTTTTGATAGGTTTCCTTTATGTATTGAGCTACCATCTCGTCCAAAGAAGTGTCGCCGGTCTTATCGCTATGAACGATTTCGCCCGGCAACTTACTTACAATGATGAGATGATTGTCTTCGTAAAGAATCTTCATCAACAATTCATACCACCGCAACAGTGGATTACTTGACCCGAAACGTATGCAGACAAATCACTCGCCAAGAAAACGGCTACTCCTGCTACATCTTCGGGTAATCCACCTCGGCGAAGAGGGATTTGTGCCGCCCACTGCTTCTTAACCTCTTCGGAGAGTGCACCCGTCATATCTGTGATGATAAAACCTGGGGCAATGGCATTGGCACGAATACCTCTGGAGCCTAACTCCTTGGCAGTACTCTTAGCCAAACCAATCATACCCGCTTTAGAGGCAGCGTAGTTAGCCTGACCCGCATTGCCACTCACTCCTACTACCGAAGCCATATTGATAATACTTCCTGCACGTTGCTTCATCATAATAGGAGCTACGGCGTGGGTCAAGTTAAAGGCTGATTTCAAATTGACATTGATAACCATATCCCACTGCTCTTCTGTCATACGAAGTAGCAATCCATCTCGAGTTATACCTGCATTGTTTACTAATACATCTATCGAACCGAAGTCGGCAACTACCTCTTCTACTACTTTGTGGGCATCTGAGAAATCGGCAGCGTTAGAGACATAAGCCTTGGCCCTTACTCCTTTAGCAGTAAGTTCTTCAATAAAAGCCTCTACATCAGCCCCTATTTTTATATCGGTTATTGCTACATCAGCCCCCTCTTGGGCAAATTTTTCTGCAATTGCACGACCAATACCACGTCCAGCACCTGTGATTAGAGCTGTTTTTCCTGTCAATAATTTCATAATCCTATTCAGTTTATTTATCTACTATATTCTCTCTTTCCTGTTGTCAAGAGGTTTTCCCCTGCAATCCTGAAAAGAGTAGTTGTTGTATAGCGGTGTAGAGCTTTTCAAACTCCTCTTCTTCTATGCGATGCGTCTGTCGATTGATGTAAGGTACTTCTAAACCTTTAATAGAAGCTTGTATCAAAAGAGCCATAGAATTAACATCTTCTATAGAGAAGCATCTCTTATCGCATCCTTCTTGTAAAACACGAGCTATAATCTTGCGCTCCTCTGTATCGAACTTATAACGCACCCGCTCTACCCTACGGATATCGTTGAAGAAATCTGCCTTGAGTGAGCCATTACGCATCACTACTTGGTAAATACTCTTCATATGAGTGGAGATGAGTTTCAAGAGCTTTTCCTGAGGAGGTAAATCAGAGAGGGAAACAGCTTCTAATCGGTCATAAAGAAGATCAAGTTCCTTACTAACCACCGCATAAAACACATCCATTTTGTTCTTAAAGTACATATACACTGTACGACGACCACGCTTGGAGGCCTCTGCAATATCGTTCATAGTAGTCTTTTCGACTCCAAAGCGAGCAAAGAGCTGTCGAGCAACCTCTATGAGCAAATCTTTAGTACGAGTGGTTGTACTTTTTCTTTTCTGAACCTCCATTTCCTCCATATGCACAAAAATAGTGCATTTTTGCAATCTAAGGCAAAGATTCGTAAAAGGAGAAGAGGGTAAGGGATTTCTTTTGGGCATAGGTAACTTCTCTTTTTCGACCTTCGACTTGCAAAGTCTACCTAAAAGAAACAAGTTTCCATCCTATTTGAGAGTTGGCATAAAGACTCCTCCAGATGAAAGCATTAACCCTTTGTAGCGAAACCTTCGACCCTTTTAGACGGAAGCATTAATCCTTTGGAGAGAAAGTATTGACCCTTTTTGCCCAAGAGGATAACATAATACAATCAGTAACTACCAAAAACAAAACCCCGCAACAAAAGTATTGCGAGGTATATAATCGAAAGGAATTAAATGTATAGAAACTATTGGGTTAGATTGATGCGCAAACTGACACCAAAGTTACTATTACGAGTGGGGAAAGAGGCTGTACTTACGAGAGGGTGATTCATGTTCCAATCATAGTAGACTCTAAGCGTTAGCATTCTACTCAAAGCATAGTCTGCACTAAATTTAAGGCTGTGGGCAATATTACCATTTGTAGCCTGCGTAAAGTTTTCTTGAATTTTTCGGATAAGCATCGAAGACCTATTGTACGAATAATCCAATCGCAGTGTCATGGCCCCTCCCGAAGAGAATAGAGCATCTTTAGCCTTTGCCGAAGAACGTTTCTTCTTTTTCAGCCCAATCATTGTCAAGAAATTATCTACTTTATAACTTATCCCTGCTGTAAGTTCATCAGAAGCTGCCTCTACCAACTGAAAAGCGGTAATATTCAAGTTTAGTGTACGACGTTTGTTCCATCGAGAAGAGAGAGACATACCATTCTTCATAGTAATCTCCAATCCGACAAGGGGATTGAATCCTTCCTGCAAAGTAACCGACGGTATATTGAAAGGTAGTGATGCTATTTGTTGTCCCGAAGACTCTACCACTCCTGTAGGAGAAGACAAATTACTGGCAGGCGCATTTCTCAAAAATCCAAGAGGAAGAGAAGGATCATTAGAGAGCTGTTTCCATCCCAATAAAGATTGATATGCCCCTACCGAATAGGTAGAAGTATAGCCATGAGAAAGTGCGATATTACGGAATAAATTCTTAAAAAGCGGAAGTTTGGAAAGCCCTGTGTAAGTAATGTTCCAGTTAGGCAAAAGAGCCATTGGAGCAGGGAAAGGATTCAAATCGACCGAGCGGGCATCTCTCTGGCTATAAGCTGCCACAAAAGCAGGGATAAGCACATCGGTACTATTTTCTCGAACTACGACATTTTGCGAAGAAGAATAGGCTCCATACAACTCCCTAAAGCGACCTGCAATGATGGAACGAGCTGCTAAGAAGTCACTAAAAGCTGGAGATGAGTAGCCATCTGCCCCATTGGAGTAAAGAAAAAGCCCTTTAAACCTATCGTAGTCATCGTAAAGTTACCTCCATAAGTTCGAGGCATCTCTGCAAAAACGAACTGAGTTTCCTCTCTCTTTGTATTAACTCTATTGGCTGTAAGCGTGATGCGGAAGTCCTTAATAGGTTCCAAGGTTACACGTATTGCTAAATTATCTGTTTGAGAGTAAGCAGAAGGATTCACATTTTCCTGAGCGTGGGTCAGCCAGCCATAGTTTGCAGCTTTCTCTACATAACTATTGTCTGTAAAACCAAAAGCAAAATCTAATCCCGGGGCCAATCCTACAGGAGTACGACTTTGCCCCCCTGCCGCCTGTATAGTAGGCATAAACCCAGGCAAGTTGAGGTTATTGGTGCGGTTGTATGTTATATTAATATCCTTAAGCATCATGAGCGAGTAGAGCATGTGATTGACAAAAGATGTCCTCTCTCTATCATCGCCCAAAAAACGTTCCTCCTTAGCGGCTATCGTAATTTTAAGCGAAAGGGTATCTTGGTTACGTATCTCTATCGAATTAGCATCAACAATACGGGTTTTTAATTTATAGCTTCTCCCCTCTTTCGTTGTGGCTTTGAGATCTAATTTTTTAGAACCTAAATTATGTTTTATAATAGTGGTACTATCGGTTCGTAGCTTTATATCTTGCGTATATTTCTTGGGTTGGAGGGGCTTCTTCTCTGTTCGTCTCTCGGACATTCGTTGCCGAGAGGGGGTGTCGAAAGAGCTCTTTCCGATCGACTTTTCTATACTGGCAAAGAAAGGGATGAGCTTATAAAGTTGAGTAAAATTCATCGAGAAAGCCCCCTCTATGCGTCTCTCATTACGGATTATGTTACCTATAAAATCGCCATTAGGCATACGTGCTCCTAAATCCCAATTATAAGTTCCCGTATAGGTAACAGAGCCGTTAATCCAATTCATATAGGGGATTATAGAGAAGGGTAACTTCCAAGTCAAATTGGCTGTTTGATCATACTTCATAGGAGTACCCAACTCGGCAATACTTCGATTAACAGAGTCTCTCCAAATCTTATATTTGTCGGGTTCTAACTGTCTATTTACCTGAACATAAGGCTCCTCGATACGTGCATTAGTACCCGACTTGAAAGAAAACTGCAAATTGGTTGTCAAGCTCCAATTAAGGGCCACAGCTCTATCCCAAAGGAAGTTTTGCAAGAAAGTAGCGGGAAGGGGAGCAGCATCGCCCACCCCAGGGATAAAGTTGCGTACCTGTTGCTCTGAATAGTTACGGAGCATAGAGGTAGAGAAACTTACTTTAGAGGGCAAATAATTTATTTGGTAAGACTTCAGCACTTGCACGGCAGCATTCTTACTCTTAATACGAGAAAAAGGTTTGAGCGGAGGTAGTACGGGAGAGTAGTCATAAGTTAATCCAGCTTGCCAATCTCTCTTGCGATCATATACATAGTCTGGCGTATTATGATCTGTTTGGCTATATGAGTAAGTAGCCGAGAAGTTAATCGGGTCATACGGCATTGGGGTTTTACTCTTTATACCAACTCTCATATTGCTCAAAGAGAAAGCGTGCGAACGTGTCTGAGTAACTGCATGGCTGACAATAGAGTCTCGCTCCTCTTTAGTTACGACAGATTTAATGGCATCCGAGAGAAGTACATCTTGGTCTAACGGATTATAACGTGGTGTAATAAGTTCATCTGTAAATGTGTAATAAAGAGGAATAGTAACCTTCGCTTTTTCAGGAAAGAAGCGTCCCATTTCAAAGTTTGCAGAAAGGTTAACTTGCCTCAAGTCCTCAAGCCTACGTTGTGAGAGTGTTTGGTCCAGAGCACCAAAACCAGCTGTCTGCATCTGACCACGTACAGCCAAAGTTCCCCAATCACTGACTTTGAGTTGCATATCGGCATTGGCAGCCCAGCCACCTTGCTCCAAGTAGTCGCTCAATCGCATCTCATTGACCCAGATCTCTGCACTCTTTACATCATGAGCATTATTGCGTACCCCTATCATTATAGTCTTAACATTAGACAACGAAGGGTTACCCATAACCGATATTGTATTCCTCGGATTACTAGGGTCTGCTTTGGTATAACGCTTGAAGAAATCAGCCTCTTCTCTACCCTCGCTCTTAGCTCTATTACGTTCTCTTTTGAGTTCTGTAAGGGCTGCAAGCATAATATCTAACTTATTCTCCTCTGGCCAAACCGTACGGCGATCTTGGGCAATATCGGTACTATACACTCCAAAAGGTGTCATGTTTAACGGTACAGAGTATTCGTAGTAGTTATTTCGATAGTCACTACCCAAACGAATGAAAACAGATAAATCGCCATTGGAAGTATTGGTCTCATCGCTCACTAAACGTTCAGCATGAGTAAACAGCTCTAAACGCTTATAACGACGGAGGTCTAAGCCTGTATTACGATAAACTGCACGAGCATCTCCAGGGGCCAACTTGGAGATTTTAAGACTCAAAGATTGCTCGTTCTGCTGTGTAGTTTGAGAGGCAGAGGGGTCTAAGCTTCGCAATACACCAGGAGGCAATACATAGTTGATAGGCTGACGGTCGCCGTTCTCCTCTATATTGACGGCACTAACCTCCAAAGTTGCCTTAGAAATAGGCTGTAAAGAGGGGTCGTGTAGTTCTCTTTCATACTGTCTCCAATCGCCTCGTACTAATTTGAATGTACCGAAGCGCAAGAAGAGTTCCTCTTTAAAATCCGTAAGGAAGAGACGAATGAAACGTATACTCTTGAAATCTGCTATGCCCCCCACCTTTTGGCTAAAGTCTCGAACGGGTACCTTAAATTGATACCAACTTACTGTCTCTTGTTTCCCATTGGGCAGTGTAACTGCAGCAGGACGTACATCGACAATATAGTTTTTACCCACTACCATCTGATCAGGACGCAAGGCTATCTTGTACTGGAAGTATTTTTCATTCTCATTAAGGGTATTATCTTGATTGATGTCTTCTACATCGGGTACTATACGACTGGCAATACTATATATATCGTTATTATCAGTAGCCTCGGCACTATTGCCCTGCACCCCATTGTAGTATTTGTAGCGGTCTAAGATAGGAGCTTGTATTTCGTCAAAACGAGCATTTCTATAGTGCAGAAAGTTATCTCCAGCGGGGTCATTCAGAGGACTTACCGCATCGGAAGCCCAGCGTTGAAGAACTTCGGGAGTAACCTTGTTTTTGACTTCGTTCAAATAACTTACATACGAAGCCCAGACTTGTTCCTCTTGGTCAGTAAGCCCATTAAATCCGACATCTTGCTTAGCTCTCGCCCCAGGCGAGTTATCAAAGGCATATCCTGTACCTTGGCGGATAGGAACTTTCCCCCAAACAGTTTCTACCGTAGCCTGTGGATCGTTATTGAGGGGCATTCCATTTTCAAAAAACTTTTTCTCGTCCCTCAAGACCTCTTCGTTAATTTCACCAAGATTAATGTAAAAATCACCCCCTACAGAAGTCGTCTTATTATAGACGAACGGATCCATTAACCAAAACTCCAAGTACTCAATATTGGCAGCCTCGAAGTCGCTTTGATCTATCTTTCTCATAATCCCACCCCAATTTTTTTCAGGATTGGCCAAGGTGCCATCGGGTAGTAAAGCCTGATAGTTCAAGTTATAAGGGCCTCTCTCTTTAGGGTAATAAGAAAGATTAAAAGTTTGCAAATAGCTATAGTGAGACTGAGAAAAATCTCTATATGGGAAAAGCTCCTGTATATTGATTTCTCGCACAAAGTGATTGCTCTGCAGATCCAAATTATTGCGGATATAGGAGGGAGTCAGAGAAGAATTGGCTCTATTGAACATAGGGTCTATGTAGAACCATGCCAACCGAGCTCGGTGCTCTCCGTAACGTACATCGTTGGAGAGCGTTGCTTCGGGGAAAAGCGGCTTACCGCCATCGTGATAAGGTGTAGAGGAAAGCATCCAAGAGTAAGGATTCATCAAATCAATAGAGTTTTGAGAAGTCTCAAAATCATCTATATAGCTGTAGCCTTTAGCATAGCGACCCTCATAATGTCCAGGTATTAAGTGGGCAAACTCAGCATTAAAGCGAAGCTCACTCGGTTGGGTAAGGTTGAGAAATGGGAGCTTATCAATCCAATTAGTCAAACCCTGCCAATCTGTTCGATAACTCAAATTAAGCCCCCAAAGGGTATTTCGCATAGATTCGCTTCCAATAGGGGTTTTGGTGGTCAGAGGCATTTCACTGAGGTGCATAAAAGTACCTCCTAAAACTAAATCTTTGGTAAAATGATAGTTCATATCCACCCCTACCATAGTTTTCCGTTGCATATTCATGAGTCCTCTATTCTCAAGCGACACATCTACACGTGTTCCACTATTCAGAATAGATTCATTCAGAATAGTTACCGTACCCATGGCATAATTAACGGTATAATCTACATTTTCCGTAAGAATAACTCCCCCAGCAGTTACTCGTACCGAACCTGGAGTAACATTGGCAATTCCTGCTCCAAGACTTATCTGACCACTCGAAGAGGCTTTATACTCTCTCGCAATATAAATTTATCCCGCTCGGTTACCTGACGTGCAGCTACAGAGGTAGTATCGTATATCTCTTGATAAACATATTTATCGGCTATAATTGGATCTCCTATTTTTCTGCGCAATGTGGCACCAAAGGGTTCGACTGTAGAGAAGATAATAAGCCCTCTCTGTGGATTGACCGTATAGCCACGTACAAAGTCAAAAACACCATCAGGATGTGCTTCATTACGTCTATCCAAGCGATCCATGTCTAAAGTGCGTATCAAAAGTTGCCCCTTAGTAGGACCCTCATTCAAATAGGGAATAGCTGTGCCGAGTTTATCGTCTTTGTAAAGAATATCTAATCGAAAACGTTCCTCCTGCAAGTCCGAAACATTAGTCCCCAAAGCGTACACGTTACGCATCATAAAATACCAGTAGGGAGAAGAAGTAGTCATTGCCGAACCTTTCAAAAGCTTGACATAAAGATTGTCTGTACTACTATCACTACGGTCTGTACTAAACTCTCCGACCTGATATACCTGCCCCTTATAAGTATATTCATAGGCAATAGCGAGCACCTCATCTGTAGTCAAACGCACGTTGAGAGAGATATACCCCAAATTATTATTGAGGTGTATTCGTTTTCGGTAAGTCGACGGGCACTCTCTAACTTCTCATAATCCTTTCCCCCTTCATAGAGTCCTTGCAGAACCTGCGACACGCGATCTATTTTTCTTAAATCAGGAAGAGCTAAAAGAGAAGAATAAAGAGTGTTGGCTTTATTGTCAGGTATCTCAAGGCCTAAAGGAGATACTCCCTTAGCAGAGAGACGTTTAGGCTCTCCCAAATCGGTAAAGGCAACAATGTTACGTGCATCTTCAAAACGAGTACGCTTGTTGGTTACCCAGAGTTCTACACGATTGATAACAATGCCCGAAGAGATGAAGGGCAAGGTCGAAAGGGCTTGATCGTAATGGTCTCGAAAATAGTGCCCTAAAAAGAAGTGGCGATTTTCGTCGTAGTTATTAGCAGAGAACTCGAACGGAGTGGTTTGAGCCCCACCCTCCGAACTAATTCGCTTGGTCTCCGCCTCCTGCTGGCTCACCACCAAACTCAAATCGAGCTTCCCAAATTGCATCTTTGTATGTAACCCAAAAAGAGAAGCTCCACCTTGTATCAGCGAATTTTTGGGTTGTAACGACACATTGCCTGCTTCAATCAGCTTTATTATATCGTCCTCTTCGCCCTCGTAAGAGAGTTTTAGCTTCTTGGAATCAAAGTCGAACGTACTCTCGGTATTGTAATTTAGGCTAAAATTGAGTTTCGTACCCACAGAAGCCTGTACATTGGCTTGTATCTTTTGATCAAAATCAAAAAACGTATGTCGGCGAGCATTCTGAGGAAGAGAAGGATTTTCCGTTGCACTACTCTTAACTCCCATAAGCACTTCGGCAGAACCTTGGGTGCGCAACTTGACTCCTCCCGGACCAAAAATTTTCTCAGCAGGCCCCAACTCAAAGCCAAAATCAAAAGGGTTGAATTGTTTCTTTCCACTCTCCTTAGCTTCCTCTTCGTCCTTTTGAATGAAATAGCTATTTCCCTTTTTACGTTTTATGTACTCCCAATACTGTTTGGGAGTATAAGCAATGGGAGTCCCTATACGCTGTCCATTAAAGGTGGTTATGTAAAGATAATTGCCCGTATCTATATCATAGATAAATTCCTCTTTCAAAAGAGACGGATTTCGCAAATCGGCAGGATGCTTCTGCTCCAAGTCGAGATAGCTCTCAGGAGTCGTTTTACGTACAGGATAGCGCAACGAATCTCCTACTACCCTATGAGTAGTCGATTGTACTTTTGGTCGAGCAGGGGTAACTCTTTCGGTCGATTCAAAAAAGAGATGATTGCCCATAGCTGCTCCCATAGAAAAGACCAGCAAAAACAACAGCGAGTAGAAGAAGCGAAAATGAGAACGGTACGACATACGAATTAGGAGGTCTCTCTATCTACGCATTGATGATTTTTACAGCATCTTCAATGCTCGTTTTACAATCTCCTCTACCGAAAGAGTAGGTTCTGCATCTATCAACGATCTGACCGCCCTACGGACAGGTGCATCTTGAAAACCCAACATCTTCAATGCTCGTTGTGCCTCATCAACGATTTGGACATTTACTGAGGTTTCTTTTTGCAGAGCTGTAACAGTTCCTCCTTCATCCAAAGAAGAGAGGTCTATTTTTCCCTTCAAATCGACTACTATACGCTGAGCCGTTTTTAGCCCTATGCCTTTCACATTTTTCAAAAGGTCTACAGAACCATTTTGAATAATTGTAGCCAAGTCAATGGGAGTATAAGACGATAAAATCAAGCGAGCTGTAGAGGGGCCAACTCCTGATACAGAGCAGAGTTTATCAAAGAAAGAACGAGCCTCCTCACGAACAAAACCGAAAAGAAGATGAGCATCTTCTCGAATAATCTCCGTTATCCAAAGACGTGCTTTCTCTTTGCCCTGTAGAAAGGTGTAATCTGTAAGTGTAATCTGCACATCATATCCTACTCCAGAACAATCTATCAGAGCATTGGTAGGGGTTAGTCGGTCAATTTTTCCCTCAAGGTAAGCAATCATAATGATAGTAATAGTTACTTATAACAACGCTAATTATCTTGCATATTGCCCATAACTCACCCACAAAGGTAAATATTCCAAAGAAGAGCCATGCTATCTCAAGGAAGATGGAGATATGCACAAAGTATTCAAAGAATAACTTAACTAATGGAAGAAAGGAACTACTCACAAACTAATAGGAATGAAGATCATCTCAACTATCTTCTCTCCAATTATTTCGAAATAAGTTAGATATAACTACATTTACAAAAACATTACAACTCTTTTGCTTTAGTTTCGTTTCGTAGAAGAGCAAAGCACTTCTATGGATTTCCTAAAAGAATAAGTTTCACTTTAATATTATAAGACAAGCCTATGAAAAAGCCAGTATTACTCCTACTATCAGGGCTAACCCTGTTAATTGCTCAACCCGATTCTCTCTCGGCACAGGACTTCGTAGCAGCCCCCACTGATGGCCCTTCCATTACATTTACAACAAGTAAGAAAAAAGGAGAGAGCATCTCCCTTAGATTAAACGTAGCTCCCGACACTCCCAAAAATGTTTGGATTGATATGAATGCCAATGGAAGCTATGATGTAGGAGAGGAAATTACGAAGTACAATGAGAGCAACAAGCTGACTCTAAAAGAAGCTACTACCCTAACCCTATATGGAGATTTAACGATATTCTGGTGTGAAAAGAATAAACTTACTAACCTTGATGTCTCCAAATGCCCTTCATTACAGGAAATTTGGTGTCATAAAAATAATCTTTCGACTCTCGACATCACGAAGAACAAAGAGCTTACAGAACTAAACTGTTTCTCTAACAGCCTACAAACTCTCAACGTATCGAAGAATGTACTCTTAACAGGACTGTTCTGCTACAAGAATGAATTGAGTGCTTTAGATGTTACCCAAAATAACAAATTGACTCGTCTGGAGTGTTATGGTAACAAGATAAAAATCTTAGATGTTACCCAACTGCCCGACCTTACAAAACTTTGGTGTGGCGACAATCAACTCTCCATATTAGACATTACACATAATCCAAAACTTACCGATCTATCTTGTTATGCCAATCAACTTAGAGCAATAGACTTGTCGAACAATACGGAATTAAAAGAGTTTGACTGTGGCAACAATAAACTCACAGCACTGAATGTAACAAATAATAAACTCATCTCTTGGTTTAGGTGTGATGTAAATCAATTAAAAGATGAGGAGATGACCAAATTACTAACCAGCTTAGCCGACCGAACAGGAAAAGCTCCTGGGTATATGTACCTCATAAACCCAGACGAAGGAGCTGGCGAAAAGAACATATGTACTAAAAAGCAGGTTGCCATAGCTACCCAAAAAAACTGGGGTATATTTGATACCAATGACAAGCCTTACGAAGGTAGTGAAGACACAGCTGTAGATTATGTAGAGGACTCTCATATACGTATCGTTCTTTCTTCTACAACGAAGCAACTACAAATAGAAGGGGTAAACGAATTAACCCCCATCTTACTTTATTCCAGCAATGGACAGCTCCTATATAGAACACAAAGCAAAGCCAAAGAGATCCTCATAGTAGATGTAAGCTATCTTGTAAATGGCATATATTTCATAAAGATAGGTAACGAGTGTTTTCGATTTACCATATAATATTGGAGAATGGTCTCTATTGGAATCAATGTCTTAGTATCCTTCACATAAAATCGAATAGAATGAGGAAATGACTTCAAGAAGTATAGAATGCTTACCTCTTAGGTCATCGCCTCATTCTTATGCCTCCACTTCTTGAAAACAAAAGATTTACCTTTGTGGGTATGTTAAGTATCGAACAGGCTCGAAGTCATATACAACGATCAATAGCGCATCTTTATTCTCCACAGGAGTGTCGTTTCATCGCCTTAGATCTATTGGGTACATTACTCTCCTTATCAAGAAGTCAAGTGCTATTGGCAGACGACAAATGTCTCCTCTCTCTCGAAAAAGAAGAACAACTAAAACAAGCCATCTTTCGCCTACAATCGGGAGAGCCTATTCAATACATACAAGGTTCTGTTGAATTTGGTTCTCTCCAATTATCTGTTGGTAAGGGAGTCCTAATTCCTCGCCCCGAAACAGAAGAGATGGTAGCCCTTATTCTTGAAGAAATGAGAGGTAAAAAAGGCTTAGGCTATATAGACATAGGTACAGGAAGTGGATGTATAGCCCTCTCTTTAGCCTATGGATTACCCGAAAGTACAGGTTTTGCTTTGGAAAAATCAGACGAAGCAATAACCATAGCCCATAGCAACATTCAATACTACCAAGAAAAAAAGGCTATTTCTCCCCTACAACTCATCGAAGGAGACCTTTTTTCTCCCTCTGATTGGTTAACCTCTGTTACTGCAAACATAGATATAGTAGTGAGCAACCCTCCCTATATACAACCCATAGAGAGTAAAGATATGGCACAGCATGTACTCAACAGTGAACCCTCTATGGCACTCTTTGCCCCCGAAGAAAATGCTTTATACTTCTACGAAGGCATCATAAGACTCTGTCACGTACTACCTCTTGCCCCTAAAGCTCGACTTTATGTAGAAATCAATGCTCTACTGGGAGAAGAGACCAAGCAACTTTTCGAAGCTGACTCCCTATTTCAAGATGTACAACTACGCCAAGATTTGAGCGGACATAATCGTTTTGTTACAGCAACAATAATAGCCTAAAGGATGGAAAAGGAAAAGATATACAAACAATTGCGTAGCTACTGTAATCGTGCCGAAAGATGCCCCATGGATATAGAGGTATGGTTACGAAAAAAAGAAATCGAAGGAAGCGATTGCAAGCCATTCATCGAGCAATTACAAGAGGAAGGATTAATTGATGAAAACCGTTTTATCCGTGCCTTTGCCTCCGATAAGCTCCGCTTTTCTCATTGGGGGTACTATAAAATCCGAAGAGAACTTTTGATGCGTAACTTACCTGAATACCCAGTGGAGCAAATAACTCAACAAGTTATGGAGGAAGAAGGAGAGGAAGAAATACTCAAACCTCTTTTAGAAAAAAGACTATTCCTAAAACTCCAAGAATCCGAAGACCAGGGAAAAAACTTTGACGAGGAGGTATGGAAACTATTTGACAATTTCGTAAACAAAGGGTTCAAAAGAGAGATGGTTGTAACCCTCGGGAAAGCCATTCTTAACCAATTTAATCAAGAGTTAGGCCAAAAGTAAAAATAAACTATCCTGCTTGCCTCTTATTTCAGAGAAGCCTTATAAAAAGCCCTCAACTGTGTTAGCAACTCTCGTACCGTTTTGTCTGCCCTTTTGAGACCTGCTACCGCCTTTGCCTTTCGCTCCTCTACCGAGAGAGCTTTACCATCTTCCAAAACTCTTTTAACCCCTTCCCCTTTGAGACCTTTTACCTTAATCAAGTAATATACTGTACGTAACTGCTCTACTTGAGTGGGAGTATAGCGCCTTCTTTGTGTAGCAGTGCGCTCGGGAAGTATATTAAAAGTCTTCTCCCAGTAGTACAAAGTACTCACATCTATTCCCAAAAGTGTGGCTACCTCCGATGAGGAATAATACTTCTTCATTGACATAAGTGCTACTATTTATACTTTTAGCTTCTTCTTCAAAAAAGCTCCTGTGTAGGAGGTTGCCACGGAGACGATATCTTCAGGAGTACCTACCGCCACCACATTTCCCCCATTCATTCCTCCTTCGGGCCCCATATCAATTACATAATCGGCACACTTCACTACATCAAGATTATGCTCTATAATCAAAACCGTATGCCCCTGATCAATAAGCGCATCAAAGGCTTTCATCAAAACGGATATATCTTGAAAGTGTAGCCCCGTAGTAGGTTCATCAAAGATAAAGAGGGAAGGTTCGGAAGAAGGATTACTTAAGTGAAAAGCCAACTTTAGTCGCTGGCTCTCTCCACCAGACAGTGTAGAGCTATTTTGCCCCATTTTCAAATACCCTAATCCAACCTTTTGGAGTACAGAGAGACGAGATATAATCGACTCTGTATATCCCTTAGTGGGGTATTCTTCAAAGAAAGTTACCGCTTGGTTAATGGTCATATTAAGCAAGTCGTAGATATTCTTATCATGATAAAGAACATCTAAAATCTCACGGCGAAATCGTTTACCCTCACATACCTCACAGGTAAGGGTAAGGTCTGCCATAAACTGCATCTCTACCGTAATGGTCCCCTCTCCTTTACACTCTTCACAGCGACCTCCCTCTCGGTTAAAACTAAACATAGAAGGGGTATATCCCATCTGTTTGGAGAGGGGTAGCTGGGCATACAATGCACGAATATCATCGTAAGCTCCTATATAGGTAACAGGATTGGAACGAGCATTACGCCCCGTGCTATTTTGGTCGACATACTCAACATCTTTAAGACAGCCAATATCTCCCGAAATAATTTGACTTTTCGATTGTGTAGGATAGGGTTCATCCAATATACGAGACAATTCTTCAAAAAGAACATCTCGCACCAATGTACTTTTGCCCGAACCGCTAACCCCTGTAACAACCGTCATTACTTCCAAAGGGATGCGTACCGTTAAGTTCTTAAGATTGTTTTTCGCTGCATTATGCACCTCAATGTATTTGTGCCACCGGCGTCTCTGTAGAGGGAGAGGTATTGAAGCCTTATGCGAAAGAAAAGCCGCTGTGTATCCTGGAGTTTGGTCATTGATTTGGGAAGGAGTTCCAGCAAAAACAATCTCTCCACCCCAACTACCAGCATCAGGCCCTATGTCTATGAGATAGTCTGCCGCTCGCATCATATTCTCATCATGCTCTACAACAACTAATGTATTGCCAGCATCTCTCAAGCGCTCAATTACAGAGATTAAACGCTCCGTATCTCGCTCATGCAATCCGATACTTGGTTCGTCCAATACATACATTGCACCATACAAATTACTCCCCAAACGAGTAGCCAAGGTAACACGCTGGCTCTCTCCACCTGACAGCGTATTAGAAGGGCGGTCCAACGTAAGATACTGCAACCCTACATCGCAAAGAACAGAAAGGCGAGAACGAATTTCAAAAAGCAGTCGCTGAGCAGCCTCTGCCATAGGTTCTGGTAATACGACTCCATTGAAAAAATCCTTCGCATCTGCAATGGACATAGAAGTTATTTCATAAATCTTTTTCCCCTCAAAAAGCACATAAAAAGCATCCTCTTTGAGGCGTCTTCCATAACACAAAGGGCAAACTGTTTTTCCACTAAAGTGAGCAATCCGTACTCTATTTTGAACTTTGTAACGATCTTTATGGAGCATTTCAAAGAAAGCATCAATACCATAGACCGCAGGCATCCCCTGTTTAGGCTGAGCAACTCCCTTCCATAACAAATCTTTTTCTTCTTGGGAGAGTTGATTATAGGGTTTGTGAATGGGGAAATCATAAGCACAAGCAGCACGCATAAACATCTCTTTCCACTCACTACTTTTGGGACCATGCCAACAAGCCACAGCTCCTTCGTAGACCGAAAGCCCCTCTTGTGGAATAACTAAGTGGGTAGAGATACCAATAGTTTTCCCATACCCCTCACACTTCGGACAAGCCCCCGTGGGACTATTAAAATCAAAGAGCTCTGGAGCTGGTTCTACAAAAAGTCGACCATCCGCCTCAAACCTATTGCTAAAAGCATACATTTGACGATACCCCTCTTTAGATGCCTCCGCAATATAGCAAGAACCATGCCCCTCATAAAAAGCTATTTCGGCAGAGTCTGCCAATCGAGTTTCATAGGCTGCTTCCTCTCGGCGCACGCTCAGTCTGTCTATGACCAAAAAACAATCGCCTTGCTCCAATAGAGTATCCTGAACTTCATCGATATAATAAACAGTATGATTAATAGCTACACGACCAAAGCCCGAACTTTGATAGAGCTGAAGTTGGGTTCGTAACGTATTCCCTCCGGATAAATGTATAGGAGCCAAGAGGTAAAATCGAGTACCCTCTTCCATAGTTTTGGTAAAAGCAACTACATCATGCACAGTATGCTTCTTTACCTCCTCTCCCGATATGGGCGAGTAAGTATGTCCAAAGCGGGCATAGAGCATCTTCAGAAAATCATAAATCTCTGTAATGGTACCGACAGTACTACGAGGATTGCGACTAATAACCCGCTGTTGGATAGCCACAGCTGGAGGAATATACCGAATAAAGTCGCAATCAGGCTTGGGCATACGATTCAAAAACTGACGCGCATAACTTGACAAACTCTCCACATAACGACGTTGCCCCTCTGCATAAAGAGTATCAAATGCCAAGGAACTCTTTCCCGAGCCACTAACTCCCGTGATTACGGTAAGTTTGCCTCGAGGGATAGACACGTTTATATTCTTCAGGTTATTCACCCGATTGCCTCGAATCTCTATATTCCCGACATCTTTTTCGTTTATCGCTTTTGACATTTTATCGTATAGGTTGTGGTATCCATTTGTGCCTGCTTATGACGCTGAACAGTGGCGCTATCCACAAGGACGATGCGGCACAATGCGTTAATATGGTGTCACTTACGCACTTTAGTCTTAGTCACAATTCAGCATGCACCTTATAGTCTCAGTTATTAGCGTGTTGTACTTTATGCACTCTGAAACACCTTAATAAAAGAAGGAGTAAAAAGGATTTCGCCCTCTCTTTCGCAATTTAACACAAGGGTATCTTGGCTATTCTCGCTTCGTGGCGTCCTCCTTCGAAATCAGTAGATAAAAAGGCGTTTACTATCTTCTCTGCCTCTTCGAACGAAATAAAGCGCGCAGGAAGAGAGAGTACATTAGCATCATTATGCGCTCTTGCCAAAGCAGCTAACTCTTCTTGCCAACAGAGTGCTGCACGCACTCCTCTATGTTTATTCAAAGCCATAGAAATACCATTGCCCGAACCACATATAGCAATGCCCATAGGGAGCTCTTGCGCATCAATTGCCTTTCCCAACAGGTGCGCAAAATCGGGATAGTCCGCTCTTTCTTCTGAATAGGTTCCGAAATCGACACACTCATATCCCTTTTCGGTTAATAACTTTTTCACTTGCTCTTTCAATAAGTAACCAGCATGGTCACAACACAATCCGAACTTCATACTTCTCTTTTTTTCAGTCGTATCTATCGGGTACTCTCAATTTCTACAATTTCAAGAAGCAAAAAGATACAACTCTTTTGATTTCCAATATAAGTAGCTACAAAGCTATATATAAATAGGGTTTGAAACGATGCTATGGGCAAGTTTTTTGTTTTACTATCTTATCAATCCCTTGCCTCAACATTTCCAACTATCTTCTTTATCACTATAAATCAATCGTTTATACTATACTAAACGATAAGATGTATAGAGCGGCATCAACAAAGGGGACTGCACAAATCACTCAAAAGAGAGTTTGTATAGATTTTTCAAGACTCTATAGGATGCGGTAATCACAATGGTTGCGAAAGATAAGAGTAGAGTAAAAGTAGTACTCTGCCAAGACAAGAACCTAAGACTTGGATAAAGGACAAGAAAAAGATAGGTATTATCAATCCTAAATATCAATAATAACGTAGCGAGTGCGATGGCATACGACATTATCAAAAGGTATATTCCTAACTCAAGAAACCCTCCATACAAACTCCCGAAACTTATATAGGTTTTATGACTTACCACTATAGCTTGACGGAGTTCATAATACACAGATTACTACCTTACTTGTAAACCCTGACTTTAGTTACGTACTCCCAAACACTTCCTTTTAGTTTCATTCTTAGCGCATTGTAATTTACGTACTTTGAAACGCATTTACGAGAAATGTGTCTAAAATGCAATTAAAACACCCTCCATAAAAAAGATACCCAAGATAATCCTTTGCAAAAGGAAATCTTAGGTATCTCTACAATTTTGGTTTGTACAGCCGACGTCTTAGAGTTTCGTTATCTTATCTTCGGGGATGTTTACACCCGTTGTATTCAAACGATAGCCACGCCCATGCACATTCTTGATTTCGAGAGAAGGATCTGCCTTCAAAATCTTACGCAATTTGGTAATGTAAACGTCCATGCTACGAGCATTAAAGTAATTATCATTCTCCCAAATAGTTTTGAGGGCATAATTACGTTCCAAGGTTTCATTAGCAAAACTACACAACAGAGCTAAAAGCTGACTCTCCTTGGTAGTTAATTTTGTAACCTGCGAACCCAAAGTCAAGGTTTGCTTCTGTGTATCAAAAACAAACTTACCCAATTGGTAGTAAGGTCTAATGCGAGAATCTACACCTCTCACACGACGCATAATAGCCTCAATACGAGCTAATAATTCATCCAAACTGAAAGGCTTGGTAACATAGTCGTCCCCCCCTACAGTAAACCCATGAAGAACATCCTCTTTCATAGTTTTCGCCGTCAAGAAGATGATAGGCACTGTGCTATTTACAGAGCGTATCTCTTGAGCAACAGAAAAACCATCCTTGAGAGGCATCATCACATCTAAGATACAAAGATCATATTGCGTTTTTTCAAAATTACGTATCCCCTCTTCTCCATCACGGAAAAGATCTGTGTCGAACCCCTTTGTATCTAAGAATTCTTTGAGCAACATACCCAAATTTTCGTCGTCTTCACAGAAAAAGATTTTCAATTTTTCGTCCATAGCCATCTATTATTATATTTCATCTCGTTCTTTTTATCACTATATCTCCCCACAGATATATATATTATAACAAATAAACGTGTAAAAGGTTTATTTTATTCTCCTATCTTTGTATAAGTTCTTCCGCGGGTAAGTCCACAATCATAGTTGTACCCACGTTCAACTTACTCTCAACACCCACTTTTCCGCCCATATCTTTTACTGTTTTCGCCACATAGGCAAGCCCCAATCCAAAGCCTTTTGTATCATGTACGTTACCTGTATCCACTCTAAAATATTGACGGAAAATATTTTTTTGATCTACTTTGGCTATCCCTATACCATTATCTTTTATAGCAATGCGTAGAACATTGGGCATGGGATTGGTCATAGATATAGAGAGAATGGGAGCTTCATCGGGCTTCCTATATTTAATGGCATTCTCCAAGAGGTTAAATATAACGTTCTGCAGATGTATCTTATCGGCATTCACATAAGTATCCGTAGCCTCAAAATAACCCTCCATAGAGCCTCCTAAACGTTCGCATTGCAAGCGATACAGAGTAAGTGCGTGCTCAACTAAATTGGTACAATCAAACCACGAAAAATGGTAACACACCTTGCCCTCATTGATTAAGGTAAACTGCAAAATCTTATCTGCAAGAAAAAAAAGACGCTCTGCCTCGCTCTGCATAGCTTCGAGTATCTTTTTACTTCTCTCCTTATTAGTTATTATAGAGTCTTGACTCAACATGCTCGAGGCCAACTTAATAGACGTTACAGGCGTCTTTAACTCGTGTGTCATATTGTGTACAAAGTTGTGCCTATCTTTCTCGAATATCTGTTGTCGAGAGTAAAGCACCACAGCAATAACAAAAAGGAGAAAGACCGTTATTATGGAAATAAAAGAAGGTATAGCATAAGAAAAGACGTTTTGATAGTCGTTGTGCTCGTAAAAAATCACCTCAATGAATCCAGAAGAAGCATTTCCCAACGCTATTTTATCAAAAAGGGGCAATCGAATAGAGTTTTTCTCAGAACCAACAATCCCATAGGGAGGGCCCATTTCATATATAACTTTCTCTTTACGATCATGTATTTTGTAAACAAAAGGCTCTTCGATGCCCACCAAAAAAAGATTATGCTTCAAAGACTTCAAAAGAGTTATATGCGAAATCTTTTCACACATAGGGCGCATATCATTGTCCAAATTGATAATCGAAGACAAGATAATGTCACTAATAGCTTCATGCTGAAAAAAATAAGCCTCAGTAAGCCTCTTCTGGGCATCCAAAGAAATCGATGTATGCGAATAAGTATCCGAGTTGTAGTTCTGCATCCAAGGAGGACAAGAGGAAAAAGGAGAAGAGCTAATTAAAGCCCCCCACTTAGCTAACTTTTCAATCTCATTGAGTTTTGGATCGTTCAAATAGGGAGAGGTGTACTGACTCTTTTCTAAGAGAGGGGAATGCTCCTGAAGATTTTCAATAATGAAAGTAGAAATGGCCTCCTTTTCGACAATATCTTTTGCCTTAGATGCAGCAGATTGTGCCAACTTGAAAAACTGATCGTTGTAGCTATCTCTCATCTCAAGCATATACTTTATCTGCAAAAGAAGAGTTGCCAGCAACGCTACCGAAGCCACAACTATAAGAACGTTATATAACCTTTTCTTTTTCATCACAATCTCTTTGACCCACTAAATCTTTAAGAGCGAGTCCTTAAAAAGCCTCACTATTCTCCCTCGTATGTAACAAAAGGAGAGGTATAAACCTTGTCCTTTTCTTGCGACTTCTCCGAACAGTCTCTTTTGTAAAGAAGTTGTTAAAGAGAGATTAGGGCATCCAGTTCCTCTTTAGGCTTCTATCTTCCAAGCGCAGAGCGTCGTCACACACTAACTCGCAAAGATAGTATTTTTATAGGTTTACAAAAGCATTATGGAGCTTGAAACTAAATAAATCCAAAGAAAAGTTTAATCCAGTCCATTTTTTAGAGAGAAAACTCATCCCCCAAAACTAAAAAAGAATACTACTCCAAAAGGGATGCAAAATAACAAGAAATAATGAATTCATTTGGATATTTCTACATATAGACATCGTTTTTGCCACAAGCTGTTTGCAAAAACAAAAAGAAATATTACCTTTGCTCGCAAACAGTTGGTAATATGATGGAAAGTCTTTTTAGGACACACGACCACTTACTTAGACATCGTCCCAACTCTGTTAGGAGATTTTTGATGGACGAAATTGACCCCAACGAGCGTTTGGTGGGTATCATTGGCTCTCGCGGCATTGGAAAAACTACATTTTTACTGGATTGGGCCATCGAAAAATATGGCATCCTCAACAGAAAATGTTTGTATGTTAACCTCAATCATTTCCTTTTCTCGACGACAAGGCTAGTAGACTTTGCTGGAGCTTTTGTAATACAAGGGGGAGAGATGCTCCTCCTGGATCAAATATTCAAGTATCCCAACTGGCAGTCAGAGCTTAATGAGTGCTACACAAAATATCCTACTCTTAAGATTATGTACACAGGCTCTCCTCTAATAGAGGAAACCTTGGACAAACAAACCTATAAAGGAAAAATTTACAAACTTCCTGGATTTTCTCTTCGTGAGTATATCAACTCTCAAACGGGGCTTGGCTTGCCTGTATTTCAATGGGAAGAAATCATCAATAATCATGTAGAAATCAGCAAAACTATTTTAGAGCAAGCCAATCCTAATAGCTGGTTCAATGATTATATACATCATGGATATTACCCTTTCTTTTTAGCAGAAAACACCTACTCCGAAAGTCTTTTGAAAAACATCAATATGACCCTCGAGGTAGATGTTATGTATATTAGAAACATAGACCAGCGCTTATTGCCCAAACTGCGTACTCTTTTGTACCTAATTTCCCTTTCCTCCCCTACTTTATTGAACGTATCTCAGTTAGCAAAAGGTATATCGACCTCCAGAGCAACGGTTACTAATTACGTAAACTTCCTCAAAGAAGCAGAACTCATCTCATTGGTACATCGTTCAGAAGCCACAGAGGCAAAATCTTCCCTCATCAGCTACTTAGACAATACGAACTTAGGCTACGTTTTGGCTCCCGACTCTCTATCTGAGACTGAGATTTGTCGTACTTTCTTCCTAAATCAAGTAAGCAAATGCCTGAAAGTAGAGGCTACCGTGCGGGCTCATGTAAACTTTATAGTGGACTCTAAGTACCAATTCCGAATCGACAAAGAGACTAATGCGCGCTATCGTTTAGATAGATTGTATGCTGTTAATAACATCAATACAGGTGCAAAGAATATCATCCCCTTATGGCTCTTTGGCTTCCTCTACTAAAGTCAAAAAGACAAACAAATAAGATTACAACAATTGAAAGATTAAAGAATATATCATTATGGCAAAACAGAAGAAAATGATGACGTGTGATGGTAACCAAGCCGCCGCTCACATCGCTTATATGTTTAGCGAAGTAGCTGCTATCTACCCATCACCCCATCTTCAACTATGGCTGAGTTCGTTGATGAATGGGCAGCTCAGAAACGCAAAAACATATTTGGAGAGATTGTCAAAGTAGAAGAGATGCAAAGTGAAGGAGGAGCAGTAGCTGCTATGCACGGAGCGCTCCAAGCTGGGGCCTTGGCAACTACCTTTACGGCTTCTCAAGGACTTCTTTTGATGCTTCCCAATATGTATAAGATAGCTGGAGAACTTCTCCCTGGAGTTTTCCATGTATCGGCTCGTGCTATTGCTGCTCAGGCACTCTCAATCTTTGGAGACCACCAAGACGTAATGGCAGCACGCATGACAGGTTTGGCTCAACTCTGCACAGGTTCTGTACAGGAGGTTATGGACTTGGCAGCGGTGGCTCACTTGACCTCACTAAAATCTCGTGTTCCATTCATTCACTTCTTCGACGGATTCCGTACTTCTCACGAAATCCAAAAGATTGAAGCATTAGACACAGAAGATCTTCGTCCCCTCATTGACCAGCAGTCTCTCTTGGAATTCCGCAAAAGAGCTCTTACCCCCAACTCTCCTGTAACTCGAGGGACAGCACAAAATGGCGATATTTACTTCCAAAGTCGTGAAGCCTCTAATCCATTCTACTTGGCTGTGCCCGATATGGTACAAGAATATATGGACAAAATGGCTGAGCTTACAGGACGTCAATATCACTTGTTTGACTATTATGGAGCTCCAGATGCAGAGCACGTAATTATAGCAATGGGTTCTGTGACAGAAGCTATTCGCGAAGTTATTGATTACAAACAGGCACAAGGAGAAAAGGTTGGACTTCTTTCCGTCCACCTCTACCGCCCATTTAGCATCAAACACTTCCTCGGAGCTCTTCCTAAAACAGTTAAAAGGATTGCTGTCTTGGATCGTACTAAAGAACCGGGTGCGGCAGGAGAGCCTCTATATATGGATGTTCGCACAGCATTCTTTGGGGTAGAGAATGCACCTCTCATCGTAGGAGGTCGTTACGGACTTTCCTCAAAAGATACTACACCCGCACAAATTGCCTCTGTATATGACAATCTTAAGCAGGCTTTACCCAAGAATCACTTCACTATCGGCATCGTAGACGATGTTACGTTTACCTCTCTACCTCAACACGAAGATTTGATTTTCGATGACGGAACGTTTGAAGCTAAATTCTACGGATTGGGGGCAGATGGAACTGTCGGAGCAAATAAAAACTCCGTTAAGATTATCGGCGATAATACAGATAAGTATTGCCAAGCCTACTTTGCCTACGACTCTAAAAAGTCTGGTGGCTTTACCGCCTCTCACCTTCGTTTTGGAGACAAACCTATCCGTTCTACCTATCTTGTAGTAACTCCAGACTTCGTAGCTTGTCACGTTCCAGCCTATCTACACATGTACGATGTACTAAAGGGACTCAAGAAGAATGGAACTTTCCTTTTGAACTCTATTTGGGATCCCTCAGACATTGAACGTCACCTTCCCAATAAGATTAAGCGTTATCTTGCCAAGAATAACATCCGCTTCTATACAATCAATGCTACAAGCATTGCGCAAGAAATAGGATTAGGTAACCGTACCAATACAATCTTACAATCTGCATTCTTCAAGATTGCCAACGTCATTCCCTACGAACTTGCCGTAGAGCAAATGAAGAAATTCATCGTTAAGAGCTATGCCAAGAAAGGCGACAGCATCGTAAATATGAACTATGCAGCAGTGGATCGTGGTGCTGATGTTATCGAAATACCCGTTAAGCCTGAGTGGGCCTCTCTCGAAGATGAACCTGCTGTTCGCCATGAAGATGATACGGACTTCATCCACAATGTAGTACGTAAGATTAATGCGCAAGCTGGAGACGACCTCCCCGTATCTGCATTTATCGGTAGAGAAGATGGTACTTGGGACAACAGTACAGCTGCAAGTGAAAAGCGCGGTGTAGCAACCTTCGTTCCCAAGTGGAAAGCTGAAAACTGTATCCAGTGTAATCAATGTGCCTATGTATGCCCTCACGCTACTATCCGTCCTTTCCTTCTTGACGAAAAAGAACGTGAAACAACAGGCGTACACACACTCCCTGCAACAGGAAAAGGCATGAAAGAGGCTGGCATCACATTCCGCATCCAAGTAGATGTTTTAGACTGTTTAGGTTGTGGGAACTGTGCCAACGTATGTCCTGGCAACAAGGATGGAAAAGCTCTTGAGATGTTGCCTCTGGAAACCCAATACGATGAACAAAAGAATTGGGACAAAATGGTTAAACAGGTAACCAATAAGGCTCATCTCGTAGATGTTTTAGCCAACGTGCGTAACTCCCAGTTCGCTCAACCTCTATTCGAGTTCTCTGGAGCGTGTGCAGGTTGTGGAGAAACTCCTTATGTGAAGTTGATTACTCAACTCTTCGGAGACCGCCAGATGGTAGCCAATGCAACGGGATGTTCTTCTATCTATTCTGGTTCGGCTCCCTCTACACCCTACACAACAAACGCTAAGGGACATGGTCCTGCTTGGGCAAACTCTCTCTTCGAAGACAATGCTGAGTTCGGACTCGGTATGCAGATTGCAGCTTCCACCCTTCGCGAACGCTTATTGCACGAAGTAGAGCGAGTACTTGAAGCTAACAATCTCAATGCAGAACTACGTCCTCTACTCACCGAATGGATTGAAAAATACCAAGACGGAGTAGAAACTCGCCGTCTAACCGATGCTATAATCCCTATTCTTGAGGCTGACTCATCAGATCTTTTAGCTCCTCTCCGCGAACTAAAAGATTACTTCCTCAAGCACTCTCAATGGATTATTGGTGGTGATGGATGGGCATACGACATCGGCTTCGGAGGCCTCGACCATGTATTAGCATCAGGAAAGAATGTAAACATCCTCGTACTTGATACAGAAGTTTACTCTAACACTGGAGGTCAATCTTCTAAGAGTACACCTGTAGGAGCTATTGCCAAATTTGCGGCTGGTGGTAAGCGTGTACGCAAAAAAGACCTCGGACTTATCGCAACCACTTATGGTTATGTGTACGTAGCTCAAATAGCTATGGGTGCTAACCAAGCACAAACGCTCAAAGTGTTGCGAGAAGCAGAAGCCTACGATGGCCCTTCGCTCGTAATCGCCTACTCTCCATGTATCTCTCACGGACTTAAGGGCGGTATGGGCAACTCTCAGATGGAAGAAAAGCGTGCTGTTGAATGTGGTTACTGGCACTTGTGGCATTATGATCCCACACTGGCAGAGCAAGGTAAAAATCCTTTCGTATTCGATAGCAAGGCTCCTGAATGGGATAAGTTCAAAGACTTCTTGAAGAACGAGGTACGCTACTCATCTCTTTACAAGCAGTTCCCCGAAGAGGCAGAAGAGGTGGCTAATGCCTCTCTTGATGCAGCTCAATATCGTTACAAATCGTACCAACGCTTAGTGCGTACAGCTTGGACGGAAGAAGAAGAGCAACAATAACCATCATAGTTTCATAAAGAGACTATAAGTACTTTTGAAAGAGAGTTCCAACATAATGCTGGGACTCTCTTTTTTATTGCTCTTTTGAGGAGTAAGAAAAAGGGGATTCAGTGGTATCGTAAACTCTCTTCTGCTCTCTCTAAAAACATCAAATAAGCGAATGTAACAGAGGCTTGTAGAGTTTCTTTGGGGACATCGCTTAATAGCTACCTTGGAAAGTAGTACAATCCTCTCTCAAAAGTGACGTAAGATTTTGAAAAACTCACGTAAGAATCTTTGAAAACTTACGTAAGATTTCAAAGAAGCATCGAAAGAGTTTTTCATCATTCATATAAAAGAGAATACTCCTCCATCGGAAAGAAGATAAAGGGGAGGTCTCTACAACTCAAAGAAGAGATGCAAAAAAGAAAGGAGCCTCATCCTTAAGCGAAGGCTCCTTCTATTTGAATGCAAACAAGGATCTCTGTCGAGAAACCTTTGTATAGGGTCTTGGGGTAGAATGGAAATCTAACGTTTGAAAGCTCTATCCATCGCACGCTTGTCTTCCCGCTCCTTGATAGAAGCCCGTTTGTCGAATAACTTCTTCCCTCTGGCAACACCAATTTCTAATTTGGCATAGCCTCTTTCGTTTATGAATAGCTTTATCGGAATGATGGTTATCCCAGGAGTTTTTACAGCGTTTTTTAGTTTGCCGAGTTCTCGCTTGGAAAGCAATAGTTTGCGATCTCTACGCTCCTTATGATTATTATAAGTGGCATAAAAATACTCTGCTATATACATCCCTTTGATCCAAAGCTCATCATTTATAAAGAAGCAGTAACTATCTACCAAGCCTGCCTTGCCCAAACGGATAGATTTTATCTCCGAACCAACGAGTACTAAGCCCGAAGTGTAGCGCTCGATTATTTCGTAATCGAACGTTGCCCTCCTGTTTTTTATCGAAACGTTACGTTCTAATTTCTGCTTCTTTGTAGCCATTGTATCAACAGATTATATCAAACCCAGTATAAGGACGGAGCACCTCTGGCACCACAATACCCTCTGGAGTTTGGTAGTTTTCTAAAATTGTAGCCACAATACGAGGTAATGCTAAAGCACTACCATTGAGCGTGTGGCATAGCTGTGTACCTTTGTCTTTTCTATAACGACACTTAAGGCGGTTAGCTTGGAAACTCTCAAAATTAGAAACCGAACTTACCTCTAACCAACGCTCTTGAGCCGCAGAAAAGACTTCGAAATCGAAAGTCAATGCCGAAGTGAAGCTTATATCGCCCCCACACAAACGTAGTATGCGCCATGGTAAGCCTAAAGCTGTAACCAAGCTCTCTACATAGTCTACCATCGTTTGTAGCATCTCATAGGAATGCTCTGGCGTATCAATACAAACAATTTCTACCTTATTGAACTGATGCAGACGGTTGAGTCCTCTAACATCCTTACCATAAGAACCTGCCTCTCTACGAAAACAAGCCGAGTAAGCCACGTTTTTGATGGGGAGCTCTGCCTCATCCAAAATTACATCACGATACATATTGGTTACAGGTACTTCCGCCGTGGGGATAAGATAAAGATTGTCCGCTGGAGCAAAATACATTTGTCCCTCTTTATCAGGCAATTGTCCTGTACCGCATCCAGAATCTTCATTTACAACATAAGGAGGTTCTACTTCTACAAAACCAGCTTCAATAGCTTTATCTAAGAAAAAGTTGATGAGAGCTCTTTGCAAACGAGCTCCTTTTCCCTTGTAGACAGGAAAACCTGCTCCTGTAATTTTCACGCCCAACTCGAAGTCTATCAAGTTATATTTCTGTGCCAAATCCCAATGAGGCAACTTATTGCCCTCCTTAAGGTTGGGAAGTCCTCCTCCTGTTTTGACACACAAATTATCCTCAGCACCATTGCCCTCAGGAACCGACTCGTGAGGCGTATTCGGTATTGTCAATAATAATTCTCTCAAAGAGAATTCGACCTCTTTCTCTTTTTCCTCCTCCTCTTTGCTACGTTCCTTCAACTGAGCCACTTCGAGGCGTAGAGCTTCAGCTTGCTCTTTCTCACCTTTTTTCATCAGGTCTCCAATTTGTTTGGCACGGAGCTTCTGCTCACTAAGCAAGGTGTCTTTAGCTTGTTGGGCTCGCTTTCGCTCTAAATCTAAGGCCATAACTTGACTTATAACCTCTTGGGCATCAAAATGCTTTACCGCCAACTTTTTTATAATCTCTTCGGGAGCTTCTACTATATTCTTTATGGTGAGCATATATTCTCTAAATTACATCTAAAGTGATTCTTGTTTTGCAGGAGGAGCTTTATTTCGTTAGAATAAAAAACAAAGAGATACAATTTCTACAATGAGGAGCATCCCCAAGGCAAGAAACTGTATCTCTTGATATCAATACCAATCCGTCCTATAATATTGAATAGGAATAAGGATATGATAATTTTTGCATCTACCCTACTCTAACAAAATAGGGCAAACCCAAGTAGTCTTTTATGCTTCAGCTTCAATAGAAACAAAAGAGCGATTTTCTCCTTTGCGTGTAAAAACAACTTTACCATCTACTAATGCATAAAGGGTATGATCCTTGCCCATACCTACATTTGTGCCAGGGTGATGTTGCGTACCACGTTGACGCACCAATATATTACCTGCCTTAGCCATTTCACCTCCATAGATTTTCACTCCGAGGCGTTTGCTTTCTGATTCGCGTCCGTTCTTCGAACTACCTACACCTTTTTTATGTGCCATTTTTCTTTCTTGCTATGTTAGTGTTATGCCAATACTTCTTTTACAAGCACTTCAGAGAATTGCTGACGATGACCGTTTAGCTTTCTATAGCCTTTTCTGCGCTTTTTGTGGAAAATAAGAATCTTATCTCCCTTTACAAGAGGAGAAACTACCTCACAAACCACCTTAGCCCCTTCTACAAAAGGAGTTCCAACCTTAACAGCACCATCATTGTCTACGAGCATTACTCGATCGAAAGATACTTCTGAACCAAGCTCTGCACCTTTAATGTGGTGAACAAACAATTTACGTCCTTTTTCAACTTTAAATTGTTGTCCTTGAATTTCTACAATTACGTACATTTTCTACGTCTCTTATTACTAAAATTTTTTAGTCCCATAAGGCGTCCTCTATCCACACTAAAAGAGTTCTTACCAAGCCTTATATAGGAAAATCTGTGCAAAGATAGTACATTCTTCACAAACAGCAAAAGACATTCACAACTAACTCGCTTAGAAACCCTCTGTGAAATCACTCAAAAGGATTATACCTTCTCCCCAAAACCATTATACCTTTTATTGACAACCATTATACCTTTTGAAAGTATGGCTACATAAAGAGAAAGAAAACGCTTCTGCACTAATCATCAAGTTTGCCAATCTTTGCGAGAAACTCTTCCTCCGAAAGTAGTGGAATACCCAATGATAGTGCTTTCTCTCTCTTACTCGGTCCCATTTCAGTTCCAGCCAAAATAAAAGTAGTTTTTGAAGAAATCGAAGAAAGCCTCTTTCCTCCTAAACGCTCTATTATAGAAGCATATTCCTCCCTCGAATGGTACTGAAAAGTACCACTTATAACAATCGAATTTCCCCCTAAAAGCAAGGAGGATGTCTCCTGCCCCTGCTCTTCTTCGGCAAGAGAGATACCAAAAGAGCGCAATGCCTTGACGGTTTCAATATTACGAGAATCGGCAAAAAAAGAAACGATGCTCTGCGCTATCTTCGTACCTATATCTCCAATTGCCGTAAGTTCCTCTTGAGAGGCTGCTTGCAACAAATCGATAGAAGGGAAATGTTTGGTCAGGGTCTTCGCCACCGTCTCGCCTACTAATCGAATACCTAAAGCGAAAAGCATCGCTGCATAGGGTCGTCGCTTAGACTGCTCGATACTAAGCAGAAGCTTTTGAGTAGCCCGCTCTTTGAAACCATCCAACTGCATTAATTGAAGGTCGGTAAGCATATAGAAGTCTTCCACCCTTCGCACCCATCCCTTGTCATAAAGCACGGCTATTGTCTCAGAACCGATATTTATATCTGCCGCTTTACGCGTACAGAAGTGCTCCAAACGCCCTTTAATCTGCATAGGACATTCGAGCGAATTAGTACAATAAAAAGCAACCTCTCCCTCTTTGTTTTCCAAAGGAGCCCCGCAATCGGGGCATCGGTCAGGGAAAGCGATGCGAGGGGCTAACTCCACACGAGTATCCCTATCTACCGAAACGATTTTCGGAATAATCTCTCCTCCTTTTTCGACAAACACATAGTCTCCCTCTCTTAAATCCAAGGAGGTAATAAAGTCTGCATTATGTAGCGTAGCCCTACGTACCACAGTACCCGAAAGGAGTATTGGCTCCAACTCGGCAACAGGGACAATAACCCCTGTACGCCCCACTTGAAAAGAGACTCCCTTCAAAAGTGTACGAGCCCGCTCAGGCTGATATTTATAAGCAATAGCCCATCGAGGACTCTTGTTAGTCGTACCCAAAAACTCCTGCTCTCGAACGGAGTTCAATTTCAGGACAATACCATCCGTTGCACAGAGCAACTCCTTTCGAGCGGTATCCCAATACTCTAAGTAGCTATACACCTCCTCTAAAGAGGAAACTAAACGATTATGAGTCGATACTTTTAATCCCCAAGATTTACAAAGTTCTAGGCGTTCATAGTGTCCTTCAGGCAAAGAGGCATCACTATACAGATGATAGAAGTAACAATCTAATTTTCTCTGCGATACAATGTTAGGATCTAAGAGTTTCAACGTACCCGAAGCGGCATTGCGAGGATTAGCAAAAGGCTCCTCACCTGTTTCTATTCGTCTGCCATTCAATCGTTCAAATTCGGCAAAAGGCAAAATAACCTCGCCTCTCACCTCTACTCGATGGGGAGGATTTGAGGCTTTCAAACGCAAGGGGATAGAGCGAATAGTACGTATATTTTGGGTTACATCATCACCGACCAAGCCATCGCCTCTCGTTACAGCCTGATGCAAAACGCCACCTATATATATCACAGATATAGAAAGTCCGTCAAACTTTAGCTCACAATGTACGGAGGGTGCTTTTTCGGGGAAAGCCTCTGTCAAACGATTCCAAAAGACACGCACATCATCGTAATTATAACTATTGCTCAATGAAAGCATAGGATAAACGTGCGCTACGGAGACAAAACGCTCGGAGCGGTCGCTCCCCACTCGTTGTGTGGGAGAAGAAGGGTCTTGAAACTCGGGATACTCCTGCTCCAAAAGCTCCAACTTATGCATTAAAGCATCGAAATCTATGTCTTCAATATCGGGCTTATTAAGAACGTAATAGCGATAGTTATGCTCCTCGATTTCTTGGCGGAGCTTTTTTATGGTCTGTTCTATAGTAGACATAGTTGATAGACAATTAAATCTTGATAATCACCCCCATGCCAAAACCATCGAGGGAGAGTAGCTACCGCAACGAAGGATGAGCGGTCAAAGAAAGACCTACCCAAAAGATTATCAGCCATCACCTCTCCATACAGTTGGTTTAAGCGAAGATCTTGGGCATAGGAAATAATCATTTGAAGTATTCTTTGGGCATAGCCCCTACCTCTAAAAGAAGGTAAAAGCATAAGCCCAACAGCCGCTCGGCGATGATAAAAATCGTAATTGTAAAGCTCTATATAACCTATCGGGATGAGCTCTGCGCCCTGCCGTATAGAGGCTATAAAAAGAACACATCCGTTAGAAGCGAGATGAGACTGTCCCAAATCTGCCAACTGCTGAGCTTGATAGCGAGCCATCGGCTCTATCAAAGTATTGCTTGAAGCAAGATCTGGATTGTTTTCCCACACATGAAGAAGCGAAGCATCCGCAGGCTCTACGGGTCTAAGCTCTAATTCTCCATCGTAGAAAATATCCAAACTCATTGGGAATGGCACTAAGATTGAAAACTTTGGGCAAAATCACTCCTATCTCTGATGGCTCGTGCAAGGTAACATCATCTGTGTACTCCAACTCATCGCCCATAGCTACACCACGAGAGAGTAGAGATATTTTAATACTGAAAGGAGCTAAGCGACGATAAATATAGAAGTTAGTTGTATCTCCCTCCATAGTAGGCTTATAGCCAAAATGACCTCTTGTATGTTTTCTTCAGAAATGCGCTCCACAAGAGAATTGATTTCTAAATCGTTAGGGCTAATACCATCTATTGGAGAGATTATCCCCCCCAATACATGGTACAATCCCTTATACTGTGCTGTGCGCTCAATGGCCATCACATCTCTTATGGACTCTACCACGCAAACTATGGACGAATCTCTCTGAGGGCTACTACATATCGGGCACAACTCCGTGTCACTTATGTTATGACACTTACGACAATAAATTATATTCTCTTTCAACTCCTTGATAGAGTTCCCTAACTGTTGAGCAAAAGAATCTGGTTTGCGCAAAATATACAGCGCAAGACGAAGTGCAGTCTTCCTACCTATGCCTGGCAAAAGAGATAACTGATCTACCGCTTTTTCAAGCCATCTTGAAGAGTACTTCGTCTCCATTATCAAAAATCGGTAAGATCCAGCTCCTCGTTTTCTTCATCAAAAAACTTGTACTCCAAGAAAGCCATACTCTGGTCCTCTTGTAGTTTAAGGCCTTTAGAATAAGTCTTCCGCCACTTTGCAAATATCGAAGAGGTAAACAACGTTCTTCTCTGCAAATAAGAAGCCACGTAGGGATGCACCCTAAGAGTACACTTTTTTATGTTATGATTATCTACCACATCTGCTACACTACGCTCTATCTGTTCGGAGAAAAGAATAGAGGGTTGCATTTTGCCCTTACCTCTACATGTGGGACATACCTCCTCCGTCTTTTCCGAAATAGCCTGACGAACACGCTGACGGGTTATCTGCATCAAACCAAATTTACTCAGAGGTAATATGTTGTGACGAGCTCTATCGTTTCGCATCACCTTTCTCATATGTTCGTACAACTGCTGGCGATGTTCCGTATCGTTCATATCAATAAAGTCTACCACAATTATCCCCCCCAAATCTCTAAGGCGCATCTGTCGGGCAATCTCTTCGGCTGCCGAGAGATTGACATCTAGAGCCGTTTCTTCCTGCGCATTCGATCTGCGCGAGCGATTGCCACTATTAACATCAATAACGTGCATCGCTTCCGTTTGCTCTATTACCAAATAGGCTCCTCCCTTATAGGTTACGGTTTTTCCAAAAAGAGATTTGAGCTGCCTTGTAATATCAAAATGGTCAAATATAGGTTTATCCTTATCGTAAAACTGAACTATATCAACACATTCGGGTGCTATAACAGAGATATAACGATGAATATCCTCATACATATCCCTATCGTTTACGGTTATGGCAGAGAAGGAGGCATTGAACGAGTCTCTAAGCAAACTAAGAGTTCTATTACTCTCTGCGTACAATAGTGTAGGGACACGGGGTGCATCGGCTATTTTTATAAGACTATCATTCCAGCGCTTTTGTAAGTCTACCAGCTCTTCATCAAGCTCTATAGCCCCTTTACCCTGTGCAGAAGTACGGATAACAACTCCAAACCCTGCAGGTACCATTGGCGAAACAATCTCCTTGAGACGTTTACGCTCCTCTTTGGAACTAATCTTTTGCGACACAGAAACGCCTTTCCCAAAAGGGACTAAAACCATAGAACGTCCCGCCACAGAAAGCTCCGCTGACAGTCGAGGCCCCTTGGTAGAGATGGGTTCCTTAACAACTTGTACGAGCAGCTTCTGACCAGCCTTGAGCACATCCTCAATCTTTCCCTCTCGAAGCAATTTTGTTCCAGCAGGCAACTCCGTCAAAGGAGGAATCATCCTATTGGCAGAGATGCGCTCCAAGAGTGTTTGAGTAGGACCAAAAACCTTACCTAAATCATGATAATGTAAAAAAGCATCTTTCTTAGAGCCGACATCTACAAAGGCGGCATTCAATCCAGGCATAACCTTCTTGACTTTCCCCAAGTATATATCACCTACAAGGAAAGATAAAGTCTGCTTTTCTCTTTGAAATTCAACAAGTTTACGGTCTTCTAAAAGACACATTGCCACCTCTTCGGCACGCACATCTATAACCAGTTGGCTTTCCATTATCAATCCAATCTTAAAAGAAGATTATTAGTAATTCTATTAAACACAGGGAGGAGCTTTTCGGTCTTAAAGACGAACATCTCCTCCCAATGGTAAACTATCGGAGAAAAAGAAGATTGTAACAAGTGGTCTTCTCGCAAGATATAAATCTTTTGTCTGTATCTCCGACCCAAAAACGTATCGTCTAAATTATTTCTTCTTATGACGATTCTTCTTTAAACGTTTTTTACGCTTGTGGGTAGCCATCTTGTGTCTCTTTCTTTTTTTACCGCTTGGCATATTCTCTCAAATTAAAGGGTTAAACTTAAGTCTAAACTATATTTACTTCTATCACTAATCGGGAAAAGATTTATATATAATAAGGTAGATTATTTCTCCTCAAACATACCCACAAACACCTTAGAGGGTTTGAAGCTGGGCACTCTACGCTTCGGAATTATAATCGATTCTTTCTTTGAAATGTTACGAGCCACTTTCTGAGCACGCTCACGCACAACAAAACTGCCAAAGCCCCTTAGGTATATGTTGCTTCCCTCTCCTTTTGCCATTTCCTCTTTAACTGTTTCCATAAAAGATTCTATCACACGGAGAACCTCGTCCCTATCAAGACCCGTTTTCTTGGCAATCTCGACTACTAAATCCGCCTTTGTCATTACCTATCTATTCTTTAATTAGTTGATTTTCTTTTGTTTTCGGATTGCAAATATACACATTTATTTAATACCTAAATCGTATCCTCTACCATCAAATCTCAAAGGCTCTCGAAAAATTCGCCCTGTCCCCATGTGGAGAAAGTCTAATCGACACAGTAGAAAAGACCTTTCTTTAACAACCTATTCTTCACTCTTAGAAAAACTATCTCTTTTATTTTCCTCTCTTTTCCAATAAGATAGATAAAAAAAGACAAGCTCCATGCTATACTTTGACTTACGTGTTACGCATCTTTCTAACTCAAGATATAGGGCTTTGATTCAAAATGTAGAAAAATTAGCTTCTCCTCAAAAAATCGAGTTTCTCAGATGTAGCTACCTCGCTTAACTGAGACTAATTTTCCATCCTTTCGCAGAACACCCCACTAAGGGAGTATAAGCATTTTTCAAAAGGATTAATCCTTTGGCTTGAAATCTATAATGGTTAGACTCAAAAGGTGTAACCCTTTCCCACAAAAGCATTATACTTTTTTGCGTCCATCATGCGATAAAAATCTATTTTCCAATCGTAAGAATGGAGCTGTTTGATATATCTTTTTGTTGGTATTTAGTATTACCTTTGTACAAGCAGTTGCACAGTTGGTGTACAAATAGTCCTGACAAAGTCGGTAGTCGTAATGAAACAGTACTTAGACCTTTTACAACGTATATTAGACGAGGGGGTAGAGCGTTCTGACCGCACGGGAACAGGCACGCTCAGCGTTTTCGGGCATCAAATGCGCTTTAATTTAGAAGAAGGGTTTCCCTTACTAACAACCAAAAAACTACATTTACGCAGCATAATTTATGAATTGCTTTGGTTCTTAAAGGGTTCTACGAATATAAAATATCTGCAAGATAATGGTGTCTCTATTTGGGACGAGTGGGCAGATGAAAACGGAGATTTAGGACCTGTGTATGGAGCTCAATGGCGTTCGTGGCCCGACTATAATGGAGGGCATATTGACCAAATAAAGAATGTGGTTCGAGACATCATCGAAAACCCAACGAGTCGCCGCTTAATGGTAAGTGCTTGGAATGTGGCTCAAGTAGACAATATGAAACTACCCCCTTGTCACTGTTTGATGCAATTCTACGTAGCTAACGATTGCCTGAGTCTCCAACTTTATCAGCGTTCTGCCGATGTATTCTTAGGAGTTCCATTTAACATTGCTTCTTACGCTCTATTATTACAGATGGTAGCCCAAGCAACAGGACTTAAAGCAGGAGATTTCATACACACATTGGGAGATGCTCACCTGTATAAAAACCATTTGGAGCAAGCTCGTTTACAACTTACCCGAGAAGCAAGAACCCTTCCCCATATGCAACTCAACAAAAAAGTAAAAGACCTCTTCGCTTTTGAATACGAAGACTTTCAATTAGAGGATTATAATCCTCATCCACATATTAAAGCAGAAGTTTCTGTATAAAAAACTCTTTTCCTTATGAAACTATCCATAATAGTTGCCGTTGCAGCCGATAATGCTATTGGCAAGAATAATGATTTACTCTGGCATCTTCCAGCAGATTTGAAGCGTTTTAAGGAGACTACCATGGGGCATACGGTGATTATGGGGCGTAATACATTTTACTCCCTACCCAAGGGAGCCTTGCCCAATCGGCGCAATATCATCATATCGACTACTCTCAAAGAGGTTTCAGGGGCAGAGTGCTTTCCTTCTGTCGAAAAAGCTCTTGAAGCTGTAGCTCAAGAAAAGGAGGTTTTTGTTATAGGAGGTGCTCAACTTTATCGTGCTACCCTACCTTTTGCAGATAGACTTTATTTCACTCGCGTGTCGGCATCTTTCGGAGAGGCAGATACCTTTTTTCCTGACGTCAACTTTACGGAGTGGCGTCCTATAAGAAGTCAGCATTTTGAAGCAGACGAAAAGAATATTTATGCCACGACATTGACTATTTACGATAGAATACCCTACTTTTTTAATACAAATAAACGATGAGCAAGCCTTCTATTCCTAAAGGAACTCGAGACTTTGGCGCTGTAGAAATGCAACGCCGCAACTATATATTCGACACTATCCGCTCTGTTTACCGCCTACACGGGTATAGGCAGATAGAAACTCCATCCATGGAACTTCTCAGTACCTTATGGGTAAATATGGAGAGGAGGGAGATAGACTCCTGTTTAAGATACTCGACTCAGGAGATTTCCTATCTAACATCTCTCACCAAGATATTGAAGAGAAGAATTTACCTCGCATTGCCAGTAAGTTGTGCGAAAAAGGACTGCGTTATGACCTAACAGTTCCCTTTGCTCGCTATGTAGTGCAACACCGTAACGACATAACCTTTCCATTCAAAAGGTTTCAGATACAACCTGTATGGCGAGCCGACAGACCTCAAAAGGGACGATATAGAGAGTTCTATCAGTGCGATGCAGACGTAGTTGGGACAGATTCCTTGCTCTGTGAGGTAGAGTTAATAGAGATCATCAATGAGGTTTTTGAACGCCTCAACATAGCTTGCTCTCTCCACATTAACAATAGAAAAATCCTGGCAGGTATCGCTGAAGTAGTGGGGGTTTCAGATCAACTTACCGACTTGACCGTAGCGATGGATAAATTCGACAAAATCGGTATGGATGGTGTCCTTAAAGAGTTAGAAGAAAAAGGTATTTCTGAGGCTTCTATTGAACGAATTAAGCCTTTCATTCTCTTAGAGGGTAGCAATGAAGAACGTCTCACGAGCCTTGCCTCTCTTCTGGAGACATCTGATGTAGGTAAGAAAGGATTAGAGGAATTGCGCTTCATATTGAGTCATATCGACACTAAACAACTTTCCTGTGAAATACTCTTTGACCCCTCTTTGGCGAGAGGATTAGCTACTATACAGGCGCCATTATGGAAGTCAAAGCCAAAGAGGTAGAGATAGGGAGTATCACCGGAGGTGGACGTTACGACAACTTGACAGGCATTTTTGGGTTACAAGGCACATCAGGTGTAGGTATCTCTTTCGGAGCAGACAGAATATACGATGTACTACAACAATTAGAGCGTTTTCCCGAAGAAACTGCCTCTTCTACCCAGATACTCTTTATCAATTTTGGAGAGGAAGAGGTATCTCTCCTACAACCTCTCATCCGTCAAATGCGCAAAAACAACATTGCGGTAGAACTCTACCCCGACAACGCTAAGATAAAAAAGCAAATGACGTATGCAGACAATCTTTCAATACCCTATGTCGTTTTGGCTGGTAGTGAAGAGATTAAAAGCGGAACTTATACTCTAAAAAATATGCTTACAGGTGAGCAATCTCTCCTTCTCAAGAAGAACTTTTTGCCCGCTTTATCTAATTTCTTTTAGTAACATTTACTGTAGAAATCGTAATGGCCACACCCTATCCTTTACTAAATAGTATCAATGAGCCAAGTGATCTTCGTGCTCTTTCTGCCGATCAATTAGTCGAAGTATGCCGAGAGTTACGCTCTTACGAGCTAGACATACTCTCGCAAAATCCTGGACATTTGGGCTCCAGCTTAGGGGCTGTGGAACTTTCTGTGGCTCTTCATTACGTTTTTTGTACTCCCTATGACCGTATAGTGTGGGACGTAGGACACCAAGCCTATGCACACAAAATACTGACAGGCAGAAGAGATAGCTTCGATACTTTAAGACGATGGGGAGGATTGGCAGGGTTTCCCTCTCCAGACGAAAGCGAGTACGACACTTTCCCCGCAGGGCATGCCTCCAACTCTATATCGGCTGCTTTGGGAATATCAGTGGCTGCACATCTTAACAAAGAACCTCGTCATGTGGTGGCTGTTATCGGAGATGGCTCTATGACAGGAGGTTTGGCATTTGAAGGGTTAAACAATGCCTCCTCCTTTCCCAATAATCTGCTTATAATACTCAATGACAATAATATGTCTATTGATGCTAACGTAGGTGGATTGAACAAATACTTTGTAGACCTCTCAACAAGCCCTTCATACAACTCTGTGCGCTACAATGTCTATAAGGGTTTAAAGAAATTCCATCTCATAGACGAAGCGAATAAGCGCAACATAGTAAGGATAAACAATAGTATTAAGAGCTTCGTTTCAAACAATCAGAGTAACTTTTTTGACGGACTTAGTCTTCGTTATTTCGGACCTATTGATGGTAATAATCTACCTCGACTCATCGAAATACTCCAAAAGATAAAGAATTTACGAGGACCTAAACTACTTCATATACGGACTACCAAAGGTAAAGGCTATCCTTGGGCAGAAAAGGATCCAACCGTTTGGCATGCTCCAGGGCGTTTCAACATCGTTACAGGTGAACGCTTAGATAAAAGAAAAGAAAACGACCCTCCTAAGTATCAAGACGTTTTCGGGAAGACTTTGGTAGAGTTTGCCGATCAAGATGAACGCATAGTTGGAATCACACCCGCCATGCCTTCAGGCTGTTCTATGACTTATATGATGGCATCACACCCCACACGTAGCTTCGATGTAGGCATCGCAGAGGGGCACGCTGTTACCTTTGCAGCAGGTTTAGCGAGAGAGGGTTTAATCCCTTTTTGTAACATCTACTCCTCTTTTGCTCAAAGGGCTTATGATCAGATTATCCATGACGTGTGCCTACCTCGCTACCATGTAGTCTTCTGCTTTGACCGTGCAGGTTTGGTGGGCGAAGATGGAGCTACCCATCAGGGAGCGTATGACTTAGCTTACCTAAGTAGTATCCCTAATATGATTGTAGCCTCTCCTCGTAATGAGCATCAACTACGCAACCTTATGCTAACAGCCTATAAAGGACAAGAAGGACCTATGACCATTCGCTACCCAAGAGGTAAAGGGGTTTTGTCTGACTGGCAAAATACTCCCGAACTGCTCCCCATTGGTAAAGGAGAGTTGTTACACAAAGGCTCTAAAGTTGCTATCCTCAGTATTGGTCCTATTGCTAAAGAAGTCGAGGCTGTAATCAAACGTTTGAAAGAGGAAGGTAAACCCACTCCATCGCATTACGACATGGTATTCCTCAAACCTTTGGATACTGAACTACTAAGAAGTATTGGCAAAGAATACGATGCCATCATCACAGTTGAGGATGGTTGTATTCATGGAGGATTGGGGTCTGCAGTATTAGAATTTATGTCTGAAGAGGCTTTTGCTATCAGAACCAAACGCATTGGCATCCCCGATCAATTCATTCCTCACGGAACCCCTGAAGAGCAATACAAATATTGTCAGATGGACGCAGAGAGTATTTATAAGGTCTTTGCTCAAATGATTGAATAAATATGAAGATTGTCATCGCTGGAGCTGGGGAAGTGGGTACTCATCTTGCCCTCAAACTTTCCCGAGAAGATATGCAAGACATAACGCTTATCGACCCAGATGCTAAACTTCTGGAGCGATTTGCACATGCCGAACTACTTACCGTACCCGGAGACCCATTAGATGCCCAACATCTAAAGTCTATATCAATCGCAGAAACAGACCTGTTTATCAGCGTTATGCCTGACGAACTCGCCAATATATTTGCCTGCTCTTTAGCCTCCTCTTTGGGCGCTAAAGAGACCATTGCTCGCATTAACAATCATCGTTATTTCAGCAATGAGTATGCTCGATTTTTGGAAACTCTTGGAGTAAAATCACTCATTTACCCTGAAGAGCTGGCTGCTGAAGAGATAAATACGACGCTTAACAATCCTTGGGCAAGACTTTACATTGAGCTTTTCAATGGCAACATTGTTCTTGTAGGTGTCAAGGTACGTCATGGAGCACCGATTTTAGGGAAAAAGTTGGTCGAATTACCACAGAAAACAGACAAACGATTCCATATCGTAGCCATAAAAAGAGGAGAGGAAACGCTAATTCCCTCAGGACAAACCATCATTGAACACGGTGATATCGTATTTTTCACAGCCTTGGGGAACGATGTTGATGAAATACGTCAGTTAGCTGGCAAAGAGAACGTCGAGGTCAAAAATGTAGTCATTATGGGAGCTAGTAGTATCGCTATGCGCACTGTGGAGAAATCCTCCCCACAAATTAAGTTTACCATAATAGAACGAGAGAAGAAACGTATTTCAGAAATAAGCGACCACCTGCCTTCAAATGTAAAGATATTCCATGGAGATGGTAGAGACCCATCGCTTTTAGTAGAGGCAGGGTTGGACAATGCTCAAGTATTTGTGGCTCTCACGGAAAACTCGGAAACTAATGTTTTAGCCTGCTTGGCTGCCAAGCGATACAATGTCTTCAAGACCATTGCTAAGGAGGAAAATATAGATTACATTCCTCTTGCCGAACGTTTGGATATCGGTACTATTATCAACAAAAAGCTCATTGCAGCAGGACACATCTATCGTGCGTTGTTGGGCAAGGATACCAGTACTCTCAAATGCCTTACAATAGCAAATGCCGATGTGGCAGAAATTGTTGCCCGAAGTGCTCTCCCATCATAGGAAAAGCTGTAAAAGACCTCAATTTACCGAAAGGTATAACCCTTGGGGGTATGGTGAGAAATGGTGTCCCCAAAATGATTGATGGAAATACAGTAATAGAACCCTACGATTTAGTTGTTGTTTTCTGTAACAACATCCCGATGAGTCGTATTAAAGCTCTTTTTGAAGAGTAAAAAAAGCTCCTTAGATATGTCTTTGAGTCACCTACAACATATTCACAGACGCCCTCTAATTAACTTCCCTTTCGTGGCTCTTGTAGTGGGGAATATGTGTCTATTAGAGACATTTTTCCTTTTAATTTGTTGCATTCTCTCCCTATTCTACCAAGAGAGCGATACACTTCCCTTTGCCTACACAACTGCCATTATGCTCTGCTGTGGCTTAGGTCTTCTTTATTATGGACGAGAGCAACGTTCTAAATTGGGAGGTAATCTGAGAGAAGGGATGCTTGCCGTTACGGCAACATGGGTAACTCTCTCTGTAATTGGTATGCTGCCCTTTATCTTTGGAGGATACACAGAAAGCGTTATCGATGCTTTCTTCGAGACGGTATCGGGCTATACGACAACGGGAGCAACGATATTCTCTTCCGTCGAGCAACTCCCTCACGGTATTTTACTATGGCGTAGCTCATTCAATGGCAGGGAGGGATTGGTATTGTAGTATTTAGTTTGGCTCTATTACCTATAATGGGAAAAGGTGGTGGTTTGCTTTACAATGCAGAAACCACAGGCATTAAACATGAAAGGTTTCTCCCTCGTATCGGACAGGTCGCCAAGCGTCTATTCCTCGTTTATATCATTCTAACTTTTTCTCTTACAATCCTTCTTCTCTTGGGCAAGATGAATTTCTTCGAAGCCCTCTGTCACTCCTTGACTTGCGTCTCTACGGGCGGTTATTCCACTCGTAATGAAGGGATATTAGCCTACAACTCTCCCTACATAGAGTACGTTATCACCTTTTTTATGTTTGTCGGAAGTCTTAATATGCCACTTATTTACTTCGCTTTTTCGGGTAAGCCCACGAAGCTTTTCAAAGATGAGGAATTCAAGTGGTTTGCAATCTTTGTATCCGTTTTTGTGGTTGTAACCTCAGTATGGATTTATAGCCAGGGTATCTATGATACCGTTGAGAGTAATTTTCGCCATGCTATTTTCCAAGTTGTATCTTTAACCAGCAGTACGGGATACATCACTGCCGACATGAACGAGTGGCATCCTTTCTTCTTCTGCTTGGGTATTATGATGATGGCTGTCTGTGGATGTGCAGGCTCTACCACAGGGGGGCTTAAGATGAGTCGCTTTATGGTATTGGTTAAAAACTTAAATAATGAATTCAAGAAAAGAGTACACCCAAATATGGTAGCCCTTGTGCGTATCAATGGCCATGCCCTGGGGAGCGACCTTGTAGTCCAAGTTATGGCATTCATCTCTCTTTACTTAGTCGTTATCTTAGTGGGTATTATAGCACTTACTCTAACGGACAATACTTTCATTACTGCCGCTTCTGCCACATTTACCTGTATCAGTAACGTAGGTCCATCTTTTGGAAAATACTCTCTTCATTTTGCCGAAGCAACGGGTTTTGAAAAGGGTATCTTAAGTGTCATTATGCTGGCTGGTAGATTGGAGGTATTCACTGTAATAAGTCTTCTGCACCCTGTTTTCTGGAAACGATAAACTTTTCATTCTCGTACAAAAAAGTTTCTGCAAGCTACAATCGTTCATTTTTTTCGATACTTGTTACTTACTTCCAGTAATCTATAATGGTTTTATCTCAAAGCATTAAACCTTTCGGGTAAAACCATTATACCTTTTTGCATTAACGTATAATGGTTGGTAACGCAATCTGAATGTCGCCAAAAACGCAATGGGTGTAGTATTGTTCCAGAGTCTCGACTCGGCTTCCTAACGTTTCCTATACTAATCACTTAGTTATCTATACAACTACTTAGCCATTTTGGCTATCTTTGTGAAGATTTTGAGACTACTGTGCAAGTTCTCCAATAAGTGTAAAAGACCTCTTGTATAGCCTTTTGTAACATCAAAATATAAAAGATGTTGGATTTACAAGAGAGGGAAGACTACAGGGAGACAAAAGACTCTGTATGAATTCTGCTGTGCAGTAGCCTCTGTGTTATTATGCAATCACCCATTAAACTGGTACGTTTTTTGTACATAGCAATGTAGGGTTTTTCCCAAACCATTGGAAACAGAAAGAGATATAACAATATCAAGATTCGATGAAAACGAATAAAAACAACAACAGCAAAGAGAGTTCTTCCAAGGAGGAAGCTAAAGTAGAGCAAGAAAACACTACGATGAATGCTCAAGAGAGCAAGGAATCTTCTGCCAACGAATCTTCTAAGACCCAAGAACCTATTGCCCAAAATACTCCAGAACAGGAATTAGCCATTCTACAAGATAAGCACCTCCGCTTGGTTGCCGAGTATGACAACTATCGTAAGCGTACGATGAAAGAAAAAGCAGATCTCCTGCTCAATGGAGGAGAAAGAGCATTGGGAGACCTTCTTCCTGTAATTGATGATATGGAACTTGCTCTTAAAAACATCCAATCAGCAAGTGATGTAGACTCTTTACGAGAAGGTGTAGAACTCATCTATAATAAGTTTATAGACTACCTTCAAAGACACGGAGTAAAACCTATCGAGGCTATAGGAGCGCCATTCAATGAAGAAGAGCAACAAGCTATAGCTATGATTCCAGCTCCCACTCCAGAGCAGAAAGGACAAGTTATCGATTGTGTAAAAACAGGTTATACACTCAACGGCAAGGTATTGCGCTTTGCCGACGTCGTGGTGGGCGAATAATATATGGCAACAAAGAGAGATTACTACGAAATACTGGGAGTTTCTAAAGGAGCTTCCGAAGACGAATTAAAAAAGGCCTATCGTAAAATGGCCATCAAATATCACCCAGACAAAAATCCGGGCGATAAAGAAGCTGAAGAAAAGTTTAAGGAGGTAGCCGAAGCCTATGATGTACTAAGCGATACTGACAAGCGTGCTCGCTATGATCGCTTTGGACACGCTGGAGTAGACAATATGGGTAGCGGAGGATATGCTGCTGGAGGCATGAGTATGGAAGACATATTCAGCCGTTTTGGAGACATATTTGGAGGCTCTGGCTTTGGTGGTTTTGGCGGGTTCGGAGGCTTTGGTACGGAAGATACTACACCTCGCGGAGCCGATATGAGAGTTAATATTAAACTTACTCTCAAAGAAATAGCCAAGGGCACAGAGAAGAAAATCAAAGTTAAGAAGATGGTACACTGCTCCAAGTGCCATGGTGAAGGAACGACAGCCTCGGATGGCAAGTCTACTTGCTCTGTGTGCCACGGTAGTGGGGTTGTGACTCAGCTTATGCGTACACCTTTCGGTCAAATGAGATCACAAACCACTTGCCATAATTGTAATGGTACAGGTAGTGTCATCTCTAAACCTTGCGACCAATGTCACGGCAAAGGCATAGAGCGAGGCGAAGAGGTTGTATCCTTTAACATCCCTGCTGGCGTAAGCGAGGGCGTACAACTCCCTCTAAGAGGCAAAGGAAATGCCGCTCCCTTCGGAGGGGAAAATGGAGATCTGTATGTCCAATTCACCGAGGTGGAAGACCCTAACCTCATCCGTAACGGAAATGATTTGATTTATAACCTACTCATCCCGATAAAAACAGCTATCGAAGGAGGTAAGGTAGAGATACCTACCGTCGAGGGAGTAGCCCGAGTAACCATCGAACCGGGTACACAACCAGGGAAAATACTTCGCCTCAAAGACAAGGGACTACCCAATGTGCGAGGATTTGGCAATGGAGACTTACTCATTAACGTAAATGTCTTCATCCCGACAAACCTCTCCAAAGAAGAACTTGACCTTGTCTCCAAAATGAGTGATAAAACTGGGTTTATCCCCAAAGAAGAAGATCGTCAAACGATTGATAGAAAATACAGAGAGATGCTATCAAGATAGTTTTTCTGTTACTTTATAATAGATGAAAATCAATACACTATTGTCAAAGAAAGAGACCCTCCACTTTTTATGGATTGGAGTGTTTCTTTCTTTGCTTTTTTCTATCAAAGGCAGTGCCCAAGAACTACTTAAAGAGGCTTATTCAGATATTCCTAAAGTATCTGAAACTCCAGATATTAGTTTCTTGTTCAACACTCCCATAGAAGGAGAGGTGTATTCGATTTACGGGCATATTGGAGTGCGTGTTACGCTTGCTGGCAAAGAGGATTATGTGTACAACTATGGAGTATTCGATTTTGATGCCCCCAACTTTATCCTAAACTTTGTAACGGGTAAAATGGACGATTATCGCCTCGACAGAATTGATGCTATGAGTTACATAGAAAGCTATCTTTCTGAGGCGAGTATGTACGAGCTAAAGCTCAATCTAAGTGCAGATGAAGCACAAAAGATGAAAGACTTCTTGGAGCATAACATCCAACCCGAGAATGCCTATTATAGATACAATTTCATTTTTGACAACTGCTCTACTCGTCCATTCGAAGTACTAAAAAAAGTGATCGATGGACATCTAAAGGTAAAGGAATGCTCTAACGCCCTCACTCGACGAGAGATGTTGGACTTATGCAATAGCAAGAGAGGTTGGTATAAATTGGGTACAGACCTCACTTTAGGGAGCCAAGCCGATCAAAAGATAGGGGTAGAAGAGCAAGCATTTCTTCCTCTTTACCTAATGGAAATGCTACGCAGTGCACAAATTGTATCGCCCGACGGCAAGGAAAGGCCCTTAGTACGCGGAGAGAATTTCTACCCCCAAGGCGAATCGCTCTTTGGAGGTTATCTACAAGCTCCCGATCCATTAGAGCCAACACCTATGGTACTGACGCCCTCTTTTGTGTTTACAGCTGTGGCAGTTATTATGCTTCTTTTCCTCCTCCTTATACGTAAGAAGCAAAAGCTTTATTGGCATAGTAGTCGCTACCTATTGGCACTGCTCTTTTTAGCACAGGGTGTAACTGGCTGTATTCTATTCTTCCTCACTTTCATATCCCTTCATCCATTAGTATCTCCTAATTGGAATCTCCTGTCGTTACATCCCTTACAACTTCTCATAGGAATGCCTTTTGTGCTGTTCTTTTCTCAAAAAAGAATTACAGATTATATCCTATGGTTCAATATATTAGGACAAGTTCTTTACCTTATCCTTGTAGGCATCGTGGGGCTGCAAACCTCTCATCCTGCACTCATTGTGGTGGCACTCACTTCCCTACTACTATCCATTAATATCATACTGTGTAAGCGCAAAGTAAAGAGCCATGAATAAGAAGAATAGACTTACACAGTTACTCTCCTCGCTCATCGTTTTATCGGCACTTTCTTCACATCCGATAAAAGCTCAAGAGGTACCCAAACTTCTGCTATATATCCACTTAACAGGAGTCGACACTGATATACTTGAGAGCTATCAACCTACTTCGGAGAGCAAGGCATCAATAGACTTATCAAAGAGGGCACTCTCTTTCGCAATGCAGACTATGAGTTTCCCATCACCCATCCAACCCAAGCCTTAGCGACACTTATGACGGGAGCTTATCCGTCTCAGCACCAAATCGGCTTAGGAACAGACTGCAAGGCCCTTCTCTCCAGCAAAAACCAACGAGGGGTAAATACCTCCGAAAGATTGTCGCCCGAACTTTTGCCCTACGAAACAGTAGGCAATGTTCTTTTAGAGCTCAGCAACAACAAAAGTGCAGTGTATACAATCGCTGCAAATGCCCAAGAAGCCCTTATTTCTTCGGGTACTGGAGCTTCGGGGGCTTTCTGGATAGACGACCTAAAGGGCTTGTGGGCCTCCTCTTCATGGTACACTTATTTTCCAAAAAGTTTCGCCCAAATCAATACGGGCAAGGAGTCTCTTCGTGAACGTATCCACGCATTGAAGTGGTCTGGACAAGCTCCTACTCGATTTTATCTGCCTTATTCAAGAGATCTCAAGGAGCACTCCTTTAATTACACTTTTACGGGTAGAGATCTTTACAAATCTTTCAAAAAGACTCCACTGGTCAATGAAGAGATAACCCGATTTACTCAAAAAGTTCTACACGACTTATCACATCAGAAAGAAGGTTATCCCTCAATTGTAAACGTAGTCTATGACCTCAATGCTTTCAGAGGACACTCTTCCTTCTCACCCTACTCGCCTGAAGGTATTGATACTTATGTACGCACCAATCACTCCATCGAAGAGTTACTTCGCTCTCTCGAAAAACTTTTTGGTAGGGAGCAATGCTACGTAATTCTCTCCACCATACCCAATACATATCCGCGTACAGAGGTCCATACTCCTAAGAAAAAACTTTATACTTTCTCTTCTCAACGTTGCCTGGCTCTGACCAATCTTTACCTATCTGCCCTCTATGGTAAGGCGGAGTGGGTACAACGCTGTACTTCCGATGCTCTCTTTTTAGACCGAGCATTAATAGAGCAAAAAGGGTTGTCTCTAAAGGAGGTGCAACGCAAAGTAGCTTTCTTCATAAAAGAGTTTGAGGGGGTCGACTATACCTATGCCACTTTTGTAACTAAGGAAGAGATTGACGAAGAGATTGCCCATCGTTTACACCATCTATTGCCTCGTTCGACCAACGTTGATGTACTCATCGGATTGCACTATGCAACTGAGATTGTAGACTCAAGAGGGCAACGACTATCGCCCTACTCTATCTCTACCTCTCCAGCTAATGCTTGGCTCATAGCTACTCGTTTGGGAGGCAAAGGACAAGAAATATTCTCCCCCGTGCGCATGGTAGCTGTAGCACCTACCCTCTCTTATATACTGCGCATACGACCTCCGACTCATGCGGTAGCAACTCCTATACAAGAGATGCTACAAATAATGAGACACCGAGAGACTAAATAAAAGAAGCAATATCTAAAATAAATAATCAGTCATATGGGATTGAACGACATATTATCAAAATTGTTTGGGAATAAATCTCAACGAGATCTAAAGGAAGTACAGCCTTACATCGCCAAGATTAAGGAGATTTATCCCTCTATCGAAGCATTGTCTAATGACGAATTAAGACTTCGCACTCAAAAACTAAGAGAAAAGATACAAGACTCTACTCAAGGGGAAAGAGCCGAAATAGAGTCTTTGAAAAGCTCTATTGAGAGTTTAGATTTGGACCAGAGAGAGGAACTTTGGGGCAAAGTAGACAAGTTAGAGAAGGTTATCCTCGAAAAAATCGAAGAGGTATTGGATGAGATACTACCCGAAGCCTTCTCTATTATAAAGGACACGGCTCGTCGCTTCCGTGAGAATAGCGAGATTGTAGTAACTGCTACTGAAATGGATAAGACCCTTGCGACAAAGGTAGACTTTGTACGCATAGAGGATGACAAAGCTATCTATCAAAATCACTGGATAGCTGGAGGAAATGAGATTACTTGGGACATGGTGCACTACGATGTCCAACTCATCGGAGGTGTTGTGCTTCACAAAGGAAAGATTGCCGAGATGGCAACGGGAGAGGGTAAAACACTCGTGGCTACTCTGCCCGTTTTCCTCAATGCCCTTACAGGCAATGGTGTACACGTTGTAACCGTAAACGATTATCTCTCCAAACGTGACTCCGAATGGATGGGTCCCATGTACCAATTTCACGGTCTCACGGTAGACTGTATCGACAAACATAAACCTAACTCTATTGGTCGTAGAGATGCCTACAATGCCGATATTACCTTCGGTACGAATAACGAATTCGGCTTTGACTATTTGAGAGATAACATGGCAACGTCGCCCTCCGACCTCGTACAACGTAAGCATAACTATGCTATTGTCGATGAGGTAGACTCGGTACTTATTGACGATGCTCGTACGCCTCTTATCATATCAGGTCCTACCCCCAAGGGAGAAGACCAACTCTTCGAAGAGTATTTGCCCAATGTACAGAAGGTAGTAGAGGCTCAGCGTAAGCTCTGCAACAACTCCTATTGGATGCAAAACAAAAGATTAAAAGCGAAGATAAAAAGGAACAGGAAGAAGGATACGTAATCCTCTTCCGTACATTCAAGGGACTACCTAAGTCTAAGGCGCTGATCAAGTTCCTCAGCGAACCAGGAGTAAAGGCTTCTATGCTTAAAACTGAAGAGGTTTATATGCAAGAGAATATGCGCCAGATGCATATAATCACCGACCCACTCTACTTCGTTATTGACGAAAAGATGCACAGTATAGAGCTAACGGATAAAGGTATCGACCTGCTTACACAGGCACGGGAGACCCCTCTTTCTTTGTATTGCCCGATATTGCAAGCGAGCTGGCTCAGTTGGATGCTATGGGACTCTCTGCCGAAGAAAGAACTTCCAAGCGAGACGAAATGGTAACCAACTACTCTATCAAAAGTGAGCGAGTACACACTGTCAATCAGCTATTGAAAGCCTTCACTCTCTTTGAAAAAGATGATCAGTACGTCGTGATGGATAACAAGGTGATGATTGTAGATGAGCAGACGGGGCGTATTATGGATGGTCGTCGCTACTCGGACGGATTGCACCAAGCTATCGAAGCCAAAGAGCGTGTCAAGGTAGAGGCGGCGACCCAAACGTTTGCTACCATTACCTTACAGAACTACTTCCGTATGTACCATAAGCTCTCTGGAATGACGGGTACAGCAGAGACGGAAGCAGGCGAATTGTGGGACATCTACAAACTGGACGTGGTAGTTATCCCCACAAATAAACCTATCCAACGCAAAGACCTCAACGACCGTATCTACAAAACAGCTCGTGAAAAATACAATGCCGTAATCGAAGAAATCGAATCTTTGGTGGCACAAGGGCGTCCCGTTCTGGTGGGTACAACTTCTGTTGAAATCAGTGAACTTTTGAGTCGGATGCTCTCTTTGCGTAAGATTGAGCACAACGTTTTGAACGCCAAACTCCACCAACGTGAAGCTGATATCGTAGCCCAAGCAGGACGTAAAGGAACTGTAACCATCGCTACCAATATGGCGGGGCGTGGTACCGACATTAAGCTAACGCCAGAAGTTAAAGAGGCTGGTGGACTTGCCATTATTGGTACTGAACGTCATGAGTCTCGTCGTGTAGACCGCCAGCTAAGAGGACGTTCGGGACGTCAGGGAGACCCCGGTTCTTCCGTTTTCTTCATCTCTTTGGAAGACCACTTAATGCGCCTCTTTGCCAGCGATCGTATTGCCGCTATGATGGATCGTATGGGCTTTAAGGAAGGAGAAGTTTTGGAAAATAAACTGCTCTCCAACTCGGTAGAAAAGGCACAAAAGAAAGTTGAAGAGAATAATTTCGGTATCCGCAAGCGTCTCTTAGAGTACGATGATGTGATGAATTCGCAACGAGAAGTTATTTATACTCGTCGTAAACACGCTCTTATGGGCGAGCGTATTGGAATGGATGTACTCAACACGCTGTACGACGTAACAACTTCTATCGTAAGTAAGAATAAGGAAATTGAAGACTATGCAGAGTTTAAGAATGAGTTAATCTCCACTTTGGCGGTAGAGCCTCCTATGGATGGAGAAACCTTCCGCAAGGAGAAACTACAAACATTAATTGATGATACCTTTGACGAAGTCTACAAAACCTTCAAACGCAAAGCGGAAGCTATTGCCAACATCGCTTATCCCGTTATTCGCAACGTACGCGAACAGCATGGCGAACAATTCGAACGTATTGTAGTACCCATCACAGATGGTCGTCGCACCTACAATGTGGTAACGCAACTTGCAGAAGCAGACACGACCGAAGGAAAGAGCGTCGTGAAAGAATTTGAAAAAAGCATTACCCTCTACACCATTGACGAGGCTTGGAAAGAGCATCTTCGTGAAATGGATGAGCTCCGCAACTCGGTTCAAAATGCCAGTTATGAAAATAAAGACCCTCTTCTTATCTATAAATTAGAGAGCTTTGAGCTATTCAAAAATATGGTAGACAATATGAATCGCAAGACTGCAGCAGTGCTAATGCGTGCTCATATTCCCGTAGCTCCAGAAGAAAATCAAGGCACTTCGGAAAAGAGAGTCGAAGTGAAGCAAGCTATGCCCGAACGAAAAACAGATATGAGTCGCTATAGAACTCAGAAAGACGATATACAAGAGCAACAAGCTGTACAACGTCAAGTAGCCTCTTCTGTAAACCAAAAAGAGTCAAAACCAGAACCTGTTAGAGCAGATCCTAAGATAGGGCGCAACGACCCTTGCCCCTGTGGGAGTGGCAAAAAATACAAGAATTGCCATGGTAAAGAGGCCTTCTAAGGGTTAAATCTACAATACTCCCTCGTACTCCCACACAACAATTACAAAGGAGTACGAGGGCTATTTTTTTCACTACATTCTTTTCATATAAAGTATAGTATATGTTACTCTCGATGACAGGCTTCGGGAAAAGCGAAGCCATTATACAATCGCATCAAGTAAGCGTTTCGATACGTACACTCAATAGTAAGCAACTCGAACTCTCTCTCCGTCTTCCTTCCCTTTTTAAGGAGGTAGAACCTCTCATGCGCACGTTAATTACCAATCACTTGGTTCGAGGCAAAGCCGAAGTTTCCATTACTGTTACTCCGATAGGTGGAGATATGGCTCTCGCTTCAGAGAACAACATTTTTGACCATAAGCGCATAGCACTCTACTATGAAGAAGTTAAGAACATTGCCAATCAATTAGGAATAGCCTGTCCCGACGATATTCTAAATCGACTGCTCTCTCTGCCAGGCTCTATCGCCCCCACACAAGAGGCTACTTCAATTGAGGAAGTGTTTGAGTGGGTTCAAATAGAAAGCACTCTGCTCAAAGCTATTGAAGGCCTACACGCATTCCGCACCCAAGAAGGAGCCATGATAGAGCAGATTTTCAATGAAAAGCTCAATAACATCTCTCATTTTCTCTCTCAAATCACCCCCTTTGAAGAGGAGCGTATCAAAAACATCCGTCAAAAATTAACCGAAGAGTTGTCGAAATTAGAGAACGTAACCATCGACCAAAACCGACTTGAGCAGGAGATTATCTACTACATCGAGAAGTTGGACATCAACGAAGAGAAAACGCGTCTTGCCAACCACCTACAATACTTTGTAAAAACTATGAACGAAGGCAACGAAACAGGCGTAGGTAAGAAACTCGGATTCATTGCTCAAGAAATAGGGCGAGAGATAAACACCCTCGGCTCTAAGAGCAACAATGCCGATATGCAAAAGTTGGTGGTACAGATGAAAGATGAATTAGAACAGATCAAAGAGCAGGTACTCAACGTGCTTTAACCCAATAATCTTTGCTTACTATATGTCTCGTATAATCATCATATCAGGCCCCTCGGGCACGGGAAAAGGCACCGTCATAGAGCATCTTATGAAAGACGATAGCCTGCATCTCTCCTTCTCCATCTCTGCCACCAACCGAGCTCCAAGGGGGCAAGAGAAGCACGGTGTGGAGTACTACTTTCTTTCCGACCAAGAGTTTACCGACAACATTGCCCAAGGTCTCTTCATCGAGTACGTAGAGGTCTACCCAGGCAGATATTACGGCACGCTAAAGAGCGAACTCAACAGAGTCGGTGCCTTGGGGCGCAACCTCCTGCTCGACATTGATGTAGAGGGTGCCATACAGGTCAAAGAGCTTTATAAGGGACAAGTGCTCACCATCTTCTTGCAACCGCCCTCAATAGAGACTTTGAAAGAGCGGTTAGAGAAGCGGGGCACCGAAACAGCCGAACTAATCGCCAGTCGTTTGGAGCGTGCCGCCTATGAACTCTCTTTTGCCGATAAGTTTGACCGCACCTTCGTGAATGACCATCTCGATGTATGTGTCGAGGAGGTCAAAGGAGCCATCCGCGCCTTCCTTGCCGAACAATAAAACCCATCGCCCCGCTCCTCTCTATAGGTACATATAACCATTCATTAAAAAGCAGCTAAGCTCTCGAGAGAAGCACCTTAGCTTTTGCCAAAAACCTTAGGTGCTTTTTTGAATGGCATTCTGAACGTTCAAAAGGGTCTGTGCAAATGCTCAAAACCCTCCGTGTAAACTTTAGAAACCCTCCGTGCAAACTTTCAAAAGGTATATCCCTTCGGCAAGAAACCATTACACAAAATATCAGAGAGCCTTCTCGGCTCTCTTTTTATAGATACTAAGCTACTGTAACATTCTATAACCAACAAAGCGAGAGAAGATTAGTAAATAGAGCTTACCTTTGCGGTATGGAAATAAAAAGAAATAGAGACCTCTCTCTTCAAGACTTTGAGATAATGGCGCCTGCGGGTTCGTACGAATCGCTCATGGCAGCATAAATGCAGGGGCTAACAGTATATATTTCGGGGTAGAAGGGCTCAATATGCGCTCGAAATCTTCCTACAACTTCACCGAAAAAGACCTATTCCAAATAGCGGAAATATGCCGAGAAAGAGGCGTAAAAAGCTATCTAACCATCAATACCATTATCTATGATGGCGACATCGAGTACATGCAACAGCTCATCAGAGCCGCTGCCGAAGCCAAAGTATCTGCCATCATCGCAGCAGATGTGGCAGCAATGAGCTATGCCCGCTCCTTGGGTGTAGAGGTGCATCTCTCAACGCAACTCAACATATCCAACACAGCAGCCTTGGAGTTTTACGCACAGTTTGCTGATGTAGTAGTACTCGCTCGAGAACTCAACTTGGACCAAGTCAACGCCATACATCGAGCCATTGAGGAGAAACCCATCGTAGGTCCTGCAGGCTCTCCTATTCGCATCGAAATGTTCGTACACGGAGCTCTCTGTATGGCGGTATCGGGCAAATGCTACCTCTCTCTGCATGAATTGAACAAATCTGCCAATCGAGGTTCTTGCAGTCAGATATGCCGACGCTCCTACAAAGTGTTCGACACAACGAGCAACATCGAATTGGAGGTCGAGAACGCCAATATCATGTCGCCCAAAGATTTGAAAACAATTCACTTCCTTAATAAAATGGTCGATGCGGGAGTACGAGTCTTCAAAATAGAAGGACGCGCACGAGGTCCTGAGTATGTAGATACCGTGGTGCGCTGCTATCGAGAGGCTCTCGAAGCGGTACTTGATGGGACTTTCAACGAAGAGCGCATCAAAACGTGGGACGAACGCTTAGCAACAGTCTTTAATCGTGGTTTCTGGGATGGCTACTATTTGGGCAAACGCTTGGGAGAGTGGACACCTATCTACGGCTCTGCCGCTACCCAACAGAAAGTATACAAAGCCAAGGTAACCAACTACTTCAGCAAGTTGGGCGTGGCAGAATTAGAGTTAGAAGCGGGAAGTATAAAAGTGGGCGATGAACTACTTATAACAGGACCAACAACAGGATTAGTGCGCACCATAGTACAAGAAATACGTTACGACCTCAACCCCGTAGAGGTGGGCGAAAAAGGATGGCGCGTCTCCGTTGCTGTACCCTCTCGTGTGCGTAATGGTGACAAAGTCTACGTGTTCGAAACAAGAAAAGATATTCAAGAAACATTCTAAAATAAACAGAGATTGTATGGAGAAGAAGAAGTACTTATTCACCTTAGAAGACAAAGTAAGAGACTACGAATGCGACCTACAAGGTGTGGTAAACAATGCGAATTATCAACACTATATGGAGCATACACGCCACGAATTTTTAGAATCTTTGGGCGACAACTTCGGAAAAATGCACGAAGAAGGGTTGGATGCTTTCGTACGCAAAATAGAAATCACCTACAAAAAACCTCTTCGTAGTGGGGACAAATTCGTTGCGGCTCTCAACTGCCACAAAGAGGGAGTTAAACTTATCTTTGACCAATACATTCTATTCCCCGACGGTTCACCTGCAGCCATAGGGCGTGTGGAGTCTGTTATGGTAAAAAATGGAGTGATCACCCGAGGAGAATACTTCGACGAATTACTCAAAACCTTGAAGCAAGATAACGAATAAGAAGATTGTCATCTTTCTTTTATTGCTCATATGGGAGAGGTAAGTATAATACTAATAGCGAGTTACGAGTAATAATAAAAAGAAAAGAGCAAAGGGGTAAAGATTTTTTTCTTTACCCCGTGCAGTATTTTACCCACTACTGCATTTACCTAATAAACAGCACAAAATTAGGAAGCAGATACAATGAGTAGCCCAACACACCAACACATGAAACTTTTTAATTCTTTGTTCTTACTTCTGTTTGTGATTGTGATTAGTGGTTGTTCGTCAAGACCCTCTGAACCCAACGACCCAAGTTGGATTTGGGATTATAGGAGTACTTCTTTTGAGATTAGTATTAAATCTCCAAAGGGACAATCACTAATCAACCCAACAACCCAAGAAGGGTACGAGTTATTACAAGGCATCAAAATCTCTTACAACGGCGAAACTTATCAATGCCAAGACAGACCTGCAAGAGAGCTTAGAGCAATGCCAGAGTTTTACAAAGCTCTCTATGTGGAGGCGAGAAAAGGTGAGTACCGACTTGTATTCGGAGAGTTTCAACCCCATTATCCTCGCTTAGAAGCCTTTACTCTACACCTTCCTGGAGGAGAAAAATATGAAATCAAATTTACCCATACTGCCGAAGATGGCAGATTTTACACTAAAGTTTGGGTAAATGATATCCAAAATTCTTCCAACACCCCTTTCAACATAACCTTAACCACAGCTAATCCTATTTGGAATAAGATGCTTGCATCAAAAACGGCAAGACCTGTAACTCTTTATATCCTGCCTCAAAATATTCCTACAACGATTGTTGATAAAAGAGAGGTCTTGGAAGAATCTTTTTACAAAGAGTGTTCTTTGACATTCAGAGGGGAGACTTACCCGCTTTTGAAAGAAACTTGGGAAGAAGATCGTCCGCCACTTGCCTTCCGAGCAGCAACCCTACAAATTTTAGATGAAGTAGAGTTAGGAAAATTCAAACCAGTACTGATATTCGGTCCTATATCGACCGATGAGAAACTCGTTGGAGAGGAACTCCAACTCAGATATAAGGGGGAAACTTATTCTATTTATTTAGTTAGCTTCTTAGATCCATCGGGTACCACTTTCTATAAGGCATGGACGGAAATGCAGAATCATAGATTTGAAAGTTCTTTCTTTCACAATGGTCCTATGATTAGGCTACTTTTCAAAAGATGAGCGAATGGGAGTTGTATAGAGCTTGTAAGAAAGGGAGTAAACTCGCTTTTCAAACTCTGTATGAACGGTATGCTCCCTATTTACTTACTACTATCCAACGCTACTTGGGAGAGGTAGAGCGCTCTAAAGACCTTCTACACGATTGCTTTCTAATCATATTCAAAAAGTTTGATTTCTTCACCTATCAAGAAGAGGGCTCTCTAAAGGCCTGGCTTACTCGTATATGTATCAATGAAAGTTTAATGTGGCTACGTAAGAGCAATAGAATACAAACTTTCTCTATCGATGATAATAGGGATAGTCTTCACGAAGGCAATCCTATTGAGGATATCTATACGATACCCGAAGAAGAGGATATTCAACCAATAAGTGAAGAGGTATTACTCCAAATGATTCGAGCTCTCCCCGATGGTTACAGAACAGTATTCAATCTCTACGTTTTTGAAGAGAAATCTCATCGGGAGATTGCCGAACTTTTAGGTATTAACGAAAAAAGTTCCTCCTCTCAATTATCCAGAGCAAAAAAAATGCTTGCTCGTAGTATCAAAGAATGGCATACACAACACACCTCAACGAAATAACATGAGTTAGATACACGCACACCCAACAATTTGGAGCCTTGGCTCAAAGCTGTCAAGAAAAAGGTAGAGGCAACTCCTTCCTCCTCTGATTTGAACCTTCAGGAGGGGTGGGACCGACTTGCTCAAGAAATACCTGTACGTCCAAGGTTCATTTTCTCTAAACCTTTCCTTAGAAAGGTGGGGAGTATTGCAGCTGTTTTCTTCTTAGCCCTTGGTGTAGGAATAACTATTTGGAAGCATCAAAACGAAGCAACTCCATTGGAAGGACAAAAAGAACCTATGATGATAGCAGACAATAGCCACACCTCAATCCCCTCGACACCACATAGAGAATTATCCAACCCAACGATTATTAAGAATAGTAACTCCTCTATATCCGCTTCAAAGAGTCCAGTACAAGAATTGACCTCTCAAACGATAGAATCTATTACAGAAGAGGAAAAAGAGTTTACAGAACCTAAGTTTAACCGCTCTTCCCCAAGTGTATCAATAAAAACTACCGAGGAAGAAAGCAAGAGTACTGAAGAGTATTCGCTTAAAAACGAAAAGACAGGTAGAGAAATAGGAGTAACCCCTCCACCTCCTTCCAGCGTAGGCAATAACTCTCCAAAAGACAACTTCCCCTCAGCAAGGGATATATTGGCTTATGATAATGATTTGTCTATTCAAGCCTATGCCAATACAACTCCTTCCTCTCAAAAGGGCAAAAACTACGTTCCTAATCAGCCCCAACTACGAGCTTCCCAAGCGAGAAGACTGGCTTCGGCTCAAAGCAGTGAATACAATTACGACAGAGCTACTTTTCACCACGCACAGCCTTTCAACATAGGCTTTCGCTTCTCTTATGCTCTAAACTCCGTACTCGCTTTAGAGTCTGGTATATCCTATACCTACCTCCGCTCTAACGTCCTCAATCTTGGGGCTATTCCACAGGTACGCCAACACATACATTATTTAGGAGTACCTATTGGAGTACAGTTGAAACTGGCAGAAGTCAATAACTTCCGATTCTATACGGCTGCAAATGTCCAAATAGATAAAATGCTACTTGCCAAAATAGAAAAAGAGAAGTTGGATACAAAAGCTTGGCAATTTTCTCTACAGGGAAGAGCAGGTATTTCCTATCAAATTACCCGTCACTTCAGTCTCTTTGCTGAAGGGGGATTGGGTTACTACTTCGATGACAATAGCCGTCTACACACTTTCTATAAAGAACATCCTCTAAGATTTTCTCTTAATTCGGGTATTCGCATCAATTATTAAAGAGCGTTGCTGTAAACCAAAGCCTCATCACATACAGAAAAAGAGCGGAGAATGGGATACATATTCTCCGCTCTTTTTATATCTAACAGAGGCTATTGACGAGGTCTTGTAAAAATCTCTATCTGAATCCTCTACGACAATCGTTCGATAGCTTTTTCGATACGTCGCAAGGTTTCTTCCAATCCCAACAGATAAATAATATCGTTGATATGAGGACCTTTAGGTGCTCCTACGAGAGCCAAACGCAAGGCATTCATTACTCCTCCCATATTGTAACCATTCTGTTGGATAAAAGCACTCAGTTGTTCAGCAATAGTAGCACTATCGAAAGAAGAGGCAAGCCCCTTTAACATTATAGCAACCTCTCTCAGTTCCTGAGGGGTAGACTCCCTCCAACGTTTCTTTACCGTTTTTTCATCATACTCTTCTGGAGCAACAAAGAAGAAAAAAGTCTCATCCCAAAGCTCCGAAACGAGTTGTATTCTATCTCGCACCACAGCGATAATATCTGCCAACTTATCGGTAGGATAAACTCCCCTACGGTTAAGGTCTTGGCGGAACTGCTCTGCCAAAGTCTCCAAAGGCTCCTCTTGTAGATAATGATGATTGAACCATTTTCCCTTTTCAAAGTCGAACTTAGCCCCCGACTTACTACATCTCTCTAAGGAAAAAGCCTCTATCAACTCTTCTCTACTCATTACCTCTCTATTGTCTCCAGGATTCCAGCCGAGCAAAGCAAGGAAGTTTACCACTGCCATAGGCAAATATCCCTCCTCTCTATAACCCATTGAGATCATGCCAGACTCAGGGTCTTTCCACTCCAAAGGAAAGACGGGAAAACCCAATCGGTCTCCATCTCGCTTACTCAACTTACCGTTACCTTCGGGTTTTAGGAGTAACGCCAAATGGGCAAACTGTGGCATCGTATCTTCCCAACCCAACGCTCGGTATAACAATTTGTGTAAGGGCGCACTGGGCAACCATTCTTCGCCACGGATAACATGGGTTATCTCCATCAAATGGTCGTCTACAATATTAGCTAAGTGATAGGTAGGAAGGTCATCGCTACTTTTATAGAGTACTTTGTCGTCTATAATCGAAGAGTTGATAGTTATCTCTCCTCTAATCAAATCATTTACAACAATTTCTTCGCCCGGTTCTATCTTGATACGAACAACGAAAGGTACCCCTTGTGTTTCTAACTCAGCGACCTGCTCAGAAGAAAGCGACAATGTGTTTTTCATCTTCCCACGTGTAGAGGCATCGTACTGAAAGTTAGGTACAGAAGCTCGTACAGCTTCTAACTCCTCAGCCGTATCATACGCTTTGTAAGCCTTACCTTCTACCAACAACTGTTCCACATAGCGTCGATAAATATCCCTACGCTCACTCTGACGATAGGGACCATACGCTCCACCGTAGCCTACCCCCTCGTCTATCTCTATACCCAACCATTTGAGAGATTCTATAATGTACTCCTCGGCTCCGGGTACGAAGCGTTTACTATCGGTATCTTCTATGCGAAGAATCATTTGTCCCCCAAAGTGGCGTGCAAAAAAGTAGTTATAAAGAGCTGTACGTACGCCTCCTATATGAAGAGGTCCCGTAGGACTGGGAGCAAAGCGTACACGTGTTTTTTTGATACTCATATATTTATTTACTATTATTCTTATTGTTCTTTTTCAACATCGTTCGAGAGATCTTGATTGTTTCGTTGTGCAGAGCTTAAGTTCTCCCTCTTTTAAATATGAAATTTTTCTTCCTTTCTCTTTCTCCTTGAGGTGTATAAAAGTAGCAAAATCTTCTATAGAAGATCTAAAACATATTTTGCAAGAGGAATGAGTATAGAAGTGAAAAGCCCCATAATCCCTATAGCAAGCCCCCCTAAAGCACCCTCTACAGCCCCCAACTGAATAGCCGTAAGAGTTCCCATACCATGTGCCGAAGCTCCTAAGGCTAAACCTTTAGCAACTTTGTCCTCAATCTTCAAAACACGAAATACAATAGGACTTATCAAACCTCCGAAGATACCCGCTATAACCACTACTACAGCGGTTAATGCAGGAATACCCCCAGAGCCTTCTGAAAGGGCTATCGCAATTGGAGTAGTTACCGATTTAGGAGCCATAGAGGATACTATTGCCTTATCTGCTCCTAAAAGTGCCGCAATAGCCATTACACTGATTACCCCCACTACTGCCCCAATAAAAACAGAAGTTAAGATGGTCAGTAGACGCCCCTTCAGATATTCGCTTTTCTCAAATAGTAGAAAACCCACAGCCACAACCGAAGGACCTAATAGGAAATCAAGCAGATTGCTCCCATCACGATACTCTTCGTACGGAATATCTGCCCATTTTAGTAGAAAAATCAAAATAATAATTGTAACAACCAGAGGTTGAAACAGAGGGAAATGTACCCTATGATAGAGCTTTTGGGCAAGTATATAGATGCCCAAAGTAAAGGGAAGAGCAAAATAGGGATTGGTTAAAACCTCAGCGATTATCTTCATAAACTTTTTTACGTCTGTCGGAATAGCGATTCATCTTCTGCTGCGACCATGCTACTACTCCCAGTACCAAAATTGTACTTAGCACCATGGAGATAGTAATTGCCAACCAATACTGACGTAAGAGGTCTAATTGAGTGATAAGACCCACCCCTGCAGGAACAAAAAAAACTCCCATATTGGTCGTTAAAAAAGAGGAGATTTTATCAACCTGAAAGGGCTGAACAACTCGAAACTTCAATCCCATGAAAAGCAAAAGCATACCCAGTACACTACCAGGGAGAAAACGACCTATCAAAAGGCTCAAAAGCTCGCCCACAGCATAGAAAAGGAAGATAAAAAAAACTTGCTCTATACTCCTCATTTTATACTTTCACTCCGAGTCATCTCCTCTCGAACTATCTTCTCTCTCCTTGCTCTTTATGAGCCTCTTCTAAAAGTCGCGCAGCTTCTTCCATCTCAGCAAAGAATTCAGCTCCAAAAGCTCTTACAATGGGTTCTTTTAATGCTTTATAAAGAGGTGTGCCTAACTTTTTCCCTAAAGCGAGGGCAGGTCGGCAAATATCCCACTGATCATAGTTCAATGCAATTGAATACTTATAACGATGTACCCTTATCGGTAGAGATGGCAACTAATGGGCTTGGGAAAGGAACTATTGCCCTCTCTGTATATCTTCTCGTAGGCACACAGACAGCGCCCCTCTTCGTCATAGGTAGTAAAAATGCAATCTTTGCCATTGACCAGTTGAGTTACTTCCTCTCCCGACTGATCGATATAACTAATCCCCTTTTCCTGAATAATGGCAAGTGCCTCTGCACTCAACAGCGGAGTTACAAGGGGCAACAGACGACGCATAATCATAGGCTCCTGCCCCGATAAAGGAGCTCCACTGTCTCCCTCGACGCAACAAGCCCCTCGACAAGCTTCGTAATCACAAACGAAGCAACGCTCAAAGAGGTCTCGGCTTATAATCTTGTCGTCTATCTGTATCATAACTTTTCTTACTGCTGAAAGTCCTTGCAAAGTTAAACAGAAGCAAACGTTTTATACTACTACTAAAAGAGAAAAAGAAATGAGATTATACAAATGCCTCCGATATATGGTGTTTATATGACAGTACAAAACTTTTCAAATATTCCTGACACAAAAAATCCGTCCAAGAATGTTTGGACGGATTTCTAATCTCTATTGTGACCCCGGAGAGGCTCGAACTCTCGACCCACTGATTAAGAGTCAGTTGCTCTACCAACTGAGCTACGGAGTCGCACTAAAACAAAGAGAAACTACTGATTTAACCTTGTCTTTTCTCAAATGCGATGCAAAGGTACAACTTTATTTGTAATACGCAAGAGGTCTTGACAAAAATGGTTTCGAAAAAATACTGAGACACTTTCGTTAATTATGGTAGAGAAGAAAGAAAAAATGCCTTATTCCTCTGAGTTAAAAGATAAATAACTAAAAACAAGACTATTAAGCTTCGGCCTCAAACCTTTTGCCTCTACTTGGAGCAACTATCCGAATTATTCCTTCCAAGGATTAATCCTTTGACCAAAAGCATTAATCCTTTTGCCCCTAACCCTCCGTGTAAACTTTGAGAACCATTAATCCTTTTTCCGAAGAGGTATAATCTTCTCTAAAGAGTTCTCAAACAGAGGAAAAAGAATACCCTCTTAAAGGTTATCAGAAGAAGATAGAAAAAGCAAGAAAATCCTCTGCTAATAAGCATTTTTCATCAGAAGATTTTTATAATTTTGCAGGGTGCTTATGTCTAAGAGATTAAAGTACAAAAGTCTAAAATATTATGAATGTAGTAGTTGTTGGTGTCGGGTATGTGGGTCTTGTCAGTGGAGCTTGCTTTGCCGAGATGGGTGTCCAAGTGGCTTGCATAGATATAAATCAAACTAAAATAGATGCCCTCAATGCTGGGAAAATACCCATATACGAACCAGGACTACAAGAGATTGTTGCTCGTAACAAGAAAGCAGGACGCCTGCTCTTTGGAACTGATATAAAGCCTTATCTTGCCCAAGCAGACATTGTTTTTAGTGCCGTGGGTACTCCTCCAAGAACAGATGGCAGTGCCGACACCTCTGCCGTACTTGAGACAGCTCGTATCGTGGGAGACAACATCAACCAATATATCGTTTTTGTTACTAAAAGCACGGTTCCAGTAGGCACTACTCTATCGGTCAAAAAGATTATTGAGGAACGTCTTGGCAAAAGGGGAGTTACAATTCCTTTCGATGTAGTCTCTAACCCCGAATTTCTAAAGGAAGGTAACGCTGTGAATGACTTTATGCACCCCGATCGAATTGTTATCGGATGCGATAGCGAGCGAGCACAAGCACTCATGACTACCCTATACAAACCCTTTATGGTCTCTAATGAGCGTTTTCTCTTTACCGATCCAAACTCTGCCGAAATGATTAAGTATGCATCTAATGCTATGCTTGCCACTCGCATAAGCTTTATGAACGACATCGCCAACCTATGCGAAAAAGTACAGGCAGATGTAACTGCTGTACGTAAAGGAATAGGAGCAGATAGTCGCATCGGCTCTAAATTTCTGTATCCCGGCTGTGGTTATGGAGGGAGTTGCTTCCCTAAGGACATAAAAGCCCTACTTGCTACCGCTCAAGAACATGGATATACATTGGAAATACTTGAGGCCGTTCAGAGAGTCAACGAGAGACAAAAGATAATTTTGGTAGAAAAATATCAGAGAAACCACCCACAAGAATCTCTCGAAGGTAAGAAGATTGCCATTTGGGGAACCTCCTTTAAGCCTGAAACGGACGATATGCGAGATGCCCCTTCAATCAAAACCATCGAAAAGCTCTTACAGTTGGGGTGCCAAGTAACGGTATTTGACCCTATTGCAATAGAAGAGGCTCGATGTAACTTCGGAACACGCATCACATACGCCACTGACCAATACGAAGCTCTACATCAAGCAGATGCTCTCTTCCTACTTACAGAGTGGAAACAGTTTCGTCTCCCCAACTGGTCTCTTGTAAAAGAACTTATGCGAGGCAATGAAATATATGATGGCCGCAATATCTTCAATAAAGAGTCCATTACACAAGAAGGACTCCGCTACTTTTCCGTAGGAGGCCAATAAATTAGGAATATGATCAGGGTTATTCCACACATTTAATACCAAAAACAACAATGGAATTACAACAGAGACACTCATTGTCTAATACTCTAAAGGAACTACTACAGGGTCTTCTTAAAAAGAACTTTCTACCTCGTTGGATCATTCTTCTGATTGATATTCTCGTAGGAACAATATCTTGTCTCTTTGCCGTTTGGGGCAGTGAGGCTATTTGTACCAAGTATGGCTTAACCTCCATGTTACCCGAGGGGTATGTGTTAATTGTCATTATTTCGATTGTATCTATTTTTATCACCAATTCTTTCTTCAAAGCCTACCGAGAGTCTTTTCGTTTTGCTTATACAAGTTTAACCTTAAGAGTTTTCCTCTTTGTTTTTGTCAACGCCCTGTTAATCTCATTTTTCTATGCCTTAGTAGTTCGAGAAGTGTTGGGAACATTGGATACAACAAGACCTATACTTTTCTTTCTCTTTTTCTTTCTTCCTTTTATCCTCATCGAAATTGGCTATAGAAAAGCGTTGTATCATATTGCTCAGTGGGCGCTTATCCATAATAACGAGAGAAAAATACGGAAAAGAGTCAGCATATTCGGAGTACGTGGAGAGGAGGCTTCTTTGGTAAGTCTTTTGGAGCAAAATCCCAACTACATCGTAATAGGATTCTGTACTACAGACAGGCCAAATGCCAACCACATGATACAGGGAAAGCAGATATCCTACATTGCCAACTTTGAAGCTCTTAAGAGATATGCTATTAAATATAAAGTTGATGCCATCATCTTCCCCTACAAAAACGATTCATTACGTGGTCTACAAGAGTTTATCGAAATGTGTCGCTCCATAGGGGTAGAAACTTGGACAACTCCTGCCTTAGAGAAAACATCTCATCTTCCTCACCCTGATAGGAGTGTACGTAATATACGCATTGAAGACCTCTTAATGAGAGAACCCATCGAACTGGACAACGGTCCCGTAAAAAAGCTGTACGAGGGCAAAATCGTACTCGTGACAGGAGCGGCAGGAAGTATCGGGAGCGAGATAGTACGCCAAATAGCTCAACTAGGAGTACGAGAATTAATCCTTTTCGACAACGCTGAGACCAATCTGCACAACATACAATTAGAACTCAAAAAGAAGTTTCCTCAACTTTCTTTCAAATCTGTTATTGGAGATGTACGATCACCTCAACGAGTAAATATGATATTTGCACAGTATCATCCTCAAATCGTCTTACACGCAGCTGCCTACAAACATGTGCATCTTATGGAGGCTAATCCCTGTGAATCCGTATTAGTCAACATCTTAGGCACAAAAAATATAGCAGACCACTGTCTAAAGTACGACATCGAAAAGATGGTCATGGTCTCTACCGACAAAGCTGTCAATCCTACCAATGTGATGGGAGCCTGTAAACGTACAGCAGAAATCTATGTCCAGAGCTTAGGTAAAGCTATTGAAAAAGGGCTTGTTAAGGGGAAAACCACCTTTATTACCACACGATTTGGCAACGTATTGGGGTCTCAAGGATCTGTTTTCCATACCTTTAGAGACCAAATTGCCCAAGGGGGACCTGTAACTGTAACAGACCCCAATATCCGTCGCTTTTTTATGAGTATTCCAGAAGCAAGTTCGTTAGTATTACAAGCAAGTGCTATGGGTAATGGGACCTTTATCTACGTATTCGATATGGGAGAGGAACATCTTATTGTCGATTTGGCGGAACGTATGATTCGTTTGGCAGGCTTAATTCCTAACAAAGACATCAAAATCACTTTCACAGGATTGCTTCCTGGAGAAAAAATCTACGAAGAAGTACTTTCGAAGGATGAAAATAATCTTCCCACTCCGATAGAGAAAATAAAGATTGCACAGGTACGTGAGTATGAATATAGTGAAGTCCTTCCTATTATAGAGCAATTACGAGAGAGTGCCCTGCAAGTAAATAAGATAGCATGTGTACAGTATCTAAAAGGGTTAATACCCGAGTATGTAAGCAACAACTCCGAATTTGAAATATTGGATAGAGAAAGGGCTTCTATAACTCCTACACTACCCACTTGAAAAGAGATAACAACATCTTCAAAATAAAAGGTTATGAACAACTCAAAGACGACTCCTCAACTACCCGAAAATGCCTATCGGGAACTCAAATCAGGGGAAACCTATCAGCCCTTATGCCTGCGAGTGCTAAGCCCAAAGAGATAACTCCCTACTCTATTATCATGGGGGTTGTTATGGCTATACTTTTTTCTGCTGCCACCGCCTACCTCGGACTTAAAGTAGGACAGGTATTCGAGGCGGCTATCCCTATCGCCATCTTGGCTGTCGGCATAGGTTCTTTGGCAGGCAAAAAGAATATGCTCGGTCAGAACGTAATTATCCAATCGATTGGGGCATCCTCTGGAGTCATTGTAGCAGGAGCAATCTTTACTCTACCCGCTCTTTACATCCTACATCTCGAAGCCGGTTTTTGGCAAATATTCCTCTCTTCTTTCGTGGGAGGATGCCTTGGGATACTTCTTTTAATACCTTTTCGTCGCTACTTTGTACAAGAGATGCATGGTAAATATCCTTTTCCTGAAGCTACTGCCACAACCGAAGTTTTAGTAACAGGAGAGAGTGCTGGAAAGCAAACCAAACTATTAGCGATGAGTGGTTTGATAGGAGGGCTATACGACTTCATCATAAGTACCTTTGGGTGGTGGCGCGACGAAGTCTCCACTCGTATGTTAGACTGGGGGGTAGCCCTTTCAGACAAATATAAAATGCTCTTTAAGATTAATACAGGGGCTGCTGTCTTAGGGTTGGGATATATAATAGGATTACCCTATGTATCAATTATCTGTGCAGGTTCTTTCTTGGTATGGTTTGTTATCATCCCTCTTGTGGGATACTTTGCGCCCGGTATGACAATAGGTGTAGGCGAAGGGGTTACGACCCTAATCGGACAAATGTCTCCCGAAGAAATCTTCTCGCACTATGCTCGCCCCTTAGGCATCGGAGGCATTGCAATGGCGGGTATTATCGGTATCATAAAATCATCGGGCATTATAGGCAGAGCTGTTAAGTTGGCAACGCAAGAGTTGGGCAATAAACGCAGCTTAATAGGAGAGACTGTACGTACCGAACAAGACCTTTCGATGAAGTTCATCCTTGTTGGTATCATTGCAGCTCTTATTACAACGCTTGTTTTCTTCCAATTCGGTGTTATCCACCATTGGGGACAAACAACGATAGCCCTGCTCATAGTCTTCGTTATCGCCTTTCTCTTCACTACAGTTGCCGCTAACGCTATCGCTATCGTTGGTAGCAACCCCGTATCGGGAATGACACTTATGACACTTATTCTTACATCCGTAGTTCTTGTCAGTGTAGGAATTGATGGAGAGCGTGGTATGATGGCAGCGATGATTATAGGAGGAGTAGTGTGTACTGCTCTATCAATGGCTGGCGGATTTATTACAGACTTAAAAATTGGTTACTGGTTGGGGACAACTCCGAAAGTACAAGAGCGTTGGAAGTTCTTAGGGACTTTTGTATCGGCACTAACCGTAGCAGGAGTGATGATTGTACTCAGCAAGACCTACGGTTTTGAAGGCGAGGGTTCGCTCGTAGCTCCACAAGCTAATGCGATGGCAGCCGTTATCAAACCTCTTATGGAGGGAGGTGAAACTCCTTGGATTCTCTACGCTATTGGAGCTATCTTGGCACTGATTCTCAACTTTATCAAAGTGCCTGCCCTCCCCTTTGCATTGGGTATGTTTATCCCTCTACAACTTAATACACCTCTGTTGGTTGGGGGCTTATCAGCCACTTTGTAGGCTCTAGAAGCAAAGATGAAACAATCAATAAACAACGTAGAGATCGAGGCACACTGATAGCATCAGGCTTCATCGCAGGTGGAGCACTTATGGGAGTCGTTAGTGCCATCTTAAAATTCTACAATATCAATTTCTTTGCCTCCGAGTGGTATGCCTCCATAGCTTCGCACTGGCTATCGTTGGCTATGTATCTTCTCATTATACTCTACTTTATTTGGGATGCTATGAAAAGCTCCTCTCTCAAAAAATAACTTTATCTCTCAGTAAAAAATATGGAACTCAAAGATAGATTTCTTCACTACGTAAGTTTTGATACCCAGAGCGACGAAAACTCTACCACATACCCCTCTACAGAGAAGCAACTCGTGCTTCTGAAAGCTCTCAAAGAAGAGATGATTTCTTTAGGACTTACCGAGGTTACTATGGACTCTTTCGGTTATGTAATGGGTACTATCCCCGCCACTCCAGGTATGGAAGAAAAGCCCGTTATCGGATTTATCGCTCACGTAGATACAAGCCCAGATATGAGCGGAGCCAATGTAAAGCCTCAAATCATCGAAAACTACGATGGGAGAGATATACCCCTCAATAAGGATCTTACAATGTATGTCAAAGATTTTCCTGAACTCTCGTTCTACAAAGGGCATACGTTGATTACCACAGATGGTACTACCCTCTTGGGGGCAGACGATAAGGCTGGTGTGGCAGAGATTATGACCATGGCAGAGTACTTTATGAACAACCCTCAAATAGCCCATGGCAAAATCCGCATAGGCTTTACGCCCGACGAAGAGATTGGTCGTGGAGTAGATCATTTTGATGTAAAGGCTTTCGGGGCACAGTTTGCCTATACGATGGATGGGGGCTTTGAAGGTGAGTTGGAGTATGAAAACTTTAACGCTGCTTCTGCCAAGCTCTCGATACAAGGACGTAATATACATCCTGGAGCCGCCAAAGGGAAAATGACAAATGCTCTCCAAGTAGCCTGCGACCTGCACGAGATGCTTCCCGTCGGTATGCGTCCCGAACTGACCGAACACTATGAAGGATTTTTTCACCTCATGCACCTTTCGGGCAGTGTAGAGCAAGCCGAGATGGCATACATTATAAGAGATCACGATAAAGCCCTCTTCGAAGAGAAAAAAGGGATTATCGCCTCTGCCATTTCGTATATGAACAAAAAAATGGGTCAGGAGTGCATTACACTCACTCTCAAAGACCAGTACTACAATATGAAAGAGCAGGTAATCCCCTACCCCGAACTCATAACGCGAGCACAAGAGGCTATGAAGATGGCAGGAGTTACACCCATCATCAAGCCCATACGTGGGGGAACGGATGGCTCAAGACTTTCGTATATGGGACTTCCCTGCCTAATCTTTTCACGGGAGGGATGAATTTTCATGGCAAGTATGAATATTGCTCACTAACAACAATGAACAAAGCTCTGCAAACGATGATACACCTTGCCTCGCTTTGGTCGAATTGATGGCTTAGAGCTTTTGTTCAAGCTTGTTTTCCATCTGTGTAAAGAACTATTGTGTAATCAACTCTTTATCGTATCTTTGCCACGAGAGAGTGAACATATCAACTCATATAAAAAAGCAACACTATTATAAACTAATAAATTAATCAAGCATGAAAAAGTTATTATTGGCACTCGGTGCTTGGCAACTCTCGCTATGGTTGCCCCAAGCTGTGAAAAACCTGGTCCTAACCAAGAACCTAAAAAAGAAGAAGTAAAAGAATTATCCGTTAATCCTACTTCTCTTGAACTTTACAAGGGTGATAAGATTAAGTTCGCCCTCACAGGTGCAGATGTAAATGTTACTTTGGTACCCAACTCTGTATCTTACACTCTCGAGTCAAGCGATGCAAACGTTGCTAAAGTAGAAGGTAAGACTGTAACTGCTATGAACGAAGGTAATGCTACCATTACTGTTAAAGCAGGCGATAAAACTGCTACGGTTGCTTTGACTGTGAAAGGTAAGCCCGCTATCGACGAGTCTCGTTTCTTAGGAGGCAAGGATATTTATATTCCTGTTTTCGATGGAAATATGAAGGCTAAAAAAGCGGAGATTGAGACTGCTATGCTTACTCGTGAGTGGGATGATGTAACAACACAACTCCCCAGTGATTATCAAAAAGTTCTATTTTCTTTCCGTGGGAAACAAGGAGCTAGAAAGATTTTCACTGAAGTTAATTACATCCATACTCCTTCAAAGGGACCGCAATTCATGATAGCCCAACGTATTATGATGGACGACGGAACTTGGGCACAAGGTGCAGGAAAAGAGATTTTAAAGGAATATGGTTTTGCTGAAAGCGAAATAGAGGAAACGACGCTTAACGATGCGGAAAACACTCCAGCCCTATCTGCTTCCAAAGATGACTATATGGTTCTTCTTTACGCAAAAAGAGAAAAAGTTAGAGATCAAAATGGCAACGAAATGATGAAAGATGTCTACACGATGCAGATTGCTGGGAAACAAAATACACAAAGAGGTGAGCTTGTAGACTTAAGCAAAAACATAAACATCTTAAATCCTTTGAACCGCACGTTCTAAGTTCTAAACTGAAAAGTTCTCTCGAAGAACATTTCTAATAAAAAAGAAATCCCAGTAAATATTTTTTGCTGGAATTTCTTTTTTATTAGGTTTTATCCCCCTATTCAAAATAATCTTTACTGCCCAAACAGTTCTAATCAATCTAATAGGTTGATATACAACATTAGTGTATCATTATGTCTAGATAGATTTTGTTATGAAAAAATTCTTATTCCTTTTCATCTTTCCTCTTATAGTTGGATGTATCAATCAAAATGAACCTGAGATTCAAGAAGAACCATCTCTCGAGTATCTACACCATCGATCAGAGAATTCGAACATAATTCTCTCCCAACCTATAGAAGGCTATCGCCCCAACTCTAAGACTTTAAGAAATGCAGAAGCCCAATACAATCTTATTGGACGTTCTATATGTCCAGACAAAGGATTAATAGGAGAAAATAGTTTTTTGGGAGCTCCTATGCTTAATGCCGAAGCACTAAAAAAAGCATCGCCTAGTCCTATTTACACTACTTTATGTTCTCACACTCTGTTTAATGCCAAGGCTTTTAATTCTGAGGAATCATATGAAAAACAAATAAAATTGGAAAATGAGAATAAAGTTGGGATGAATTTTAATTTTAAAATCTTCTCTATCGGAGCTACAAATAGGTTCAAACAAGTTTTCAAAAGAACAAGTATGTACTCATCTAAAGAAGTTTTTGCAATTGCTGAAATAGAACATTTGGAAAAACGGCACACTCTACAGGAATCTTCTTTAACACAAAAATATATTGGAACTCGATTTTTAGATCCATTCTTTTTGTCGAATCTATACAATGTACCTATGAGAGAATTATTCCGAAATTATAGTGAATACTTTATTGCAGATTATTACACAGGAGGAAAAGCAAGCATTTTATTTCGGGCACAAGAAAAAGAGGAAACCGAGGATGGACAATATTTTCTAGAAAATTTTTGTAGTGCTTCTTTTGGTTTCACCAGCGGTGATAATACAATCAGCGGTGATAAAAGTATACAATTCAATACAAGTGGAACCGAAAAATTGTCACAACATTTTAGTGCAATCGAGATGTCCCATTGCTATTATGGAGGGAGAAACGCATCTGTAGGTTTCAGCACTGCTAAAAATGCCTTGGAACAGAGAATCGATTTTTCCCCATGGTTATCCTCTTTTTCGGACCCAACAACTCATGTCTTCACGAGTTTTAACCGATTATATCCTATACATCAATACATTAGAGAAGAGAACTTACGTAAGAGAATTGAAAAAAGGGCTTTTGGCACTAAGTTTTATGAACCTAAAATTTATATTTCTATTGGTAAGTACGTACTACCTTGGCAGGTAACTACTCATATTACATCGGAAGATTTTAAAAAACCTGGACCTATATATGTAACCTTACTTACCCGTTATAGAGACTTAATTCGATTGCGTCCTATCAATAAAAAAGATCCGAAATTCTGGTATGCTCATAGCAAAGAAGATTTTATCAAAAAAACAGGCATACTCACCCAATATCTAAAAAAATTCTACGATGTAGATATTATTCGAGTTGGCTCCTACAAATCTATTTTTAACTTTAATAAGACCAATCAAAAAAAATCTACCGTAAGCGTGGGGCTTCCCGATGATCTCTGGACAGAAGATTCTTTTCCTGCTAATATTGAAATAGAGTTTTATGGTCTCAATGAAGGTCGTTTCCAAAAAGCCTCTCACCCAAGTTACGAAGGATTTGAATTATTACTAGATAAAAGAGAAAGACTGGCTTATGTCATTTGTGACGACTATATTCTCGACACCTATGGTCTGAGAAAAACATTCAATAATGCTTCAAAAACAACCATTACTGCATTAGAGTTATATTCCTATCGCCTTATTGGCTTATAAGCTCATAGTTATAGGGAGGGCAACTAAAATAAAATTACCCTTACTTTCAAGAGGACAACTCCTCAATCACAATCCCTACAAACAATCTGAGTTCACACTCTCGAAAAGGGATTTAGATTCAACCCTCTTTCTTTCTAAGAATAGGTTAGAAACTTTTAGCTAAATCCAAACAAACCCCGCTGTACGTAAATGTATAGCGGGGTTTTTCTATATAGAAAAGAAGATTTTTGTATATACGAAATTTTTATTGCGTATATACAGAAATATTTTTTTGTATATATGAAATTTTTATTGCGTATATACGAATTTTGCTCTACTTACATACAAGTATTTTTTTACGTATATAGCAATAAAATCATAAGTATATATATATATTTTGCTATGTATATATAGCTATTTTTATACTTATATAGAAAAATCTATCCACTTATATATATAAATCTATCTGCGCATAAAGAAACATATATTTTTATATATACAAATCTTTTCATACATTTGCAGTCAAACAAACAATATTTTACAATAAATTATCTCTAAGATTATGATTAAGATTAAAGCTGTAGAACGCAAAGCAGGCTTCGGGAAGAGCTCAAAAACCCTTTGGTACCCTGCTATTCACTTGCATTCAGATGTAAAATTTGAAGATTTCATCGAGTTAGTTTCAGACGAAACGACCGTCTCTTCCGCTGATATTAAAGCGGTTTTTGACCGTTCGGCTAAGGTACTTGTCCGCTTGCTTCAAGATGGGAAAAGTGTTGACTGTGGAGATTTGGGGATATTTCGCCCCAGCATTGTTACCAAAAGCGGTTCGGGGGTAGAGAGTGCCGATAAAGTAGATGTCAGTTTAGTAGCTAAAACCAAGGTCATCTATACGCCTCGCATCAAGATAAAAACAGCATTGAAAGGCGTTCGCTTAGAGCGTTCTGAGCGTGTACTCGATGTACCCTATGCCTCTGCAAAGAAAGACAATACTCCCAGCCCATCAACCCCCACGCCCCCAAGTGGCGAAGATACGGGCGAAGGTATATAAGCCGATGGTAGATAGAAACTCCGATGCAACAGAGAAAATCTCTATGCATCGGAGCTTTTTTGTTGTAAGAAAGAGATAAAAATCCCTACTGAGGTTATGCGTAGGAGCTTTTAGAAGAGAGAGGAGGCGTCGTAAGTTTCATCTTCGGGTTCAAGATGATTTTCCAATCGCAGGGTTAGGGTCGTATTGTCGCACACTGCCGATGGTCCAAAATACTGTATAGGTCCCGGATAGTGGTAAGCAATGCCCTCTGCCCATTCGTGACGATGTTTGCGAAAGTAACGGAAAGGCGCTCCCTCGATATCCACGAGCGACTTCTTAATAACAGCTTTGAGCATCCCCTTACGCTCCTCTAAGTGCATCATCAAAGTGAGAGGGATACCTGCAGGCTGCCACTCGGAGGGGTGATTGACCAAATTGCGCACCGAAGCCATGTAGCCCGAACGGCGGTGCACAGCTAAATAAGTAGCCGTGCGCCCTAAAGCATAGCAGTACGAAGCATCGAAATTAGAAGGCATCGAGCAGCGCCCCTCATAGCCAAAAAAGTGGGTCAATGCCGAAAATTTCCCCTTATACTCGCCTTTAGCCTTACGCTTGTCCAACTCCTTTTTGAGCATAGTTACGATAAGTTCTTCTGTTTCGATGCGAGACACTTGTACGTTGCCGTGTGGGTCTCGCTCCATAGAGAGTTGGTACGCCATCTCTTTGGGCAGTGATAGGAAGAAAGAGGCACTCTCTTCGGTGAGCTTACCAGCCAAATAGTTGAGTATTTGAGAGCGTTTTACCAAATGCAACTTATGGGCATTCTCCGCCAATACTTTATTCAGTTCGACTATTAAAGCTTTCATTCGGGGTACAAACTCAACCAGCCCCTCAGGTATCAGTACAGAACCAAAGTCCATTCCTCGCTCGGAACGCATCACAATAACATCTGCCAACTGCGTAACAATATCATTCAAAGTACGGTTATGTGCTGCAATCTCCTCACTGATAATCGCCACATTGGGTTGTGTTAGCAAAGCACATTCGAGAGTAAGATGAGAAGCAGAGCGCCCCATCAGCTTGATAAAGTGCCAATACTTCTTAGAGGAATAACAGTCTCGCTGAATATTGCCAATCAACTCTGCATAAACCTTGGCGCAAGTGTCGAACCCAAAAGAGGTCTCTATCCAAGCATTTTTGAGGTCGCCATCAATCGTTTTGGGGCATCCCACCACGACCAAAGGGTCTCCCACTGCTTGACAATACTCTGCCAGCAATGCGGCATTGGTGTTAGAGTCATCTCCTCCGATGATAACTAAGGCATCCAAACCCAAGCTATGTGCTACTTTCAGGGCGGTGGCAAAATCCTCTTTCTTCTCTAACTTAGTGCGGTCAGAGCCTATCATATCGAATCCTCCTGAGTTGCGATAAGCATTGATTACATCGGCTGTAAGTTCTCGCACCTGTTTTTTGAGTAACCCTCCAGGACCCATAAGGAAGCCATAAAGCGACGAAGCAGGGTGATAACTTTTAAGAGCATCGAAAATACCCGCTATTACGTTATGCCCTCCCGGTGCTTGTCCACCCGACAATAGCACTCCGACCGTTAGAGGTATACGCTCTTGTGTCTCTTCAGAAGAGGTAGGCTCCTTTAGCTCCAAAAGAGGCAATCCGAACGTAGCAGGAAAAAAGGCAGAAACAGACTCCTCTATAGGAGCATAATTGGTAGCAATCTCTACTGCGGGAAGAGTCTCCAACACCTTGGGTATCTGTGGTGAGTAATGCTTTCTCAGATTGTCTAAACGAATATAACTCATACTATTCTATTAAGGATAAAAAGGCATCCCTCTGCCCTTCATTGAACATTCAATCGGACAGAGGGATATTGAAATCATATTAAATCGGTGTGTTATGAGTTATTTTTCAAACTCAATATCTACATCTAAATGTTCATGCCATGGAAGACCTTGCTTGCCCAACTCTTCCAAGAATGGATCTGGATCGAACTCCTCTACGTTAAAGACTCCCGGTTTGCGCCACAAGCCTTTGAAAAACATCATCGCTCCTACGGTAGCAGGTACTCCAGTTGTATAGCTCACGCCCTGTGTACCCGTCTCACGGAAAGCGGCTTGGTGGCTACAATTATTCCATATATAATAGGTATGCTCCTCGCCATTTTTTATTCCTCGGATGCGACAGCCTATTGAGGTTTCTCCCGTATAATCGTTGCCCAAGTCTTGAGGGTTAGGCAATACAGCTTTAAGGAACTGGATGGGCACAATTTGCATACCATTGTAATTGATAGGCTCTATACTGTCCATACCGATGTTTTGGATAACTCTCAAGTGGGTCAGATACTCCTCTCCGAAGGTCATCCAGAAGCGAGCTCTCTTAAGAGTAGGGAAATTCTTCACCAACGATTCGAGTTCTTCATGGTACAGTAGATAGCTCTCTCTAACTCCGATACCTGGGTAGTGGAGAGGGCGATGGATTTCTTGAGGCTCTGTTTCGATCCATTCACCATTTTCGTAGTATTTACCCTTTTGGGTTATCTCACGAATATTGATTTCAGGGTTAAAGTTCGTAGCAAAAGCCTTGTGATGGTCGCCTCCGTTACAATCCACAATATCTAAATAATGAATCTCATCAAAGTGATGCTTAGCAGCGTAGGCTGTAAAGACACTGGTTACTCCAGGGTCAAATCCACACCCCAATATTGCAGTTAAACCAGCCTTCTTAAAACGCTCCTGATATGCCCATTGCCAACTATACTGATATTTAGCCTCATCAATAGGCTCATAGTTAGCAGTGTCAAGGTAGTTTACCCCCGTTTCCAAGCAGGCATCCATGATAGTTAAGTCTTGGTAGGGAAGTGCCACGTTTATTACCAACTCTGGTTTGAACTCTTTGAAAAGAGCTACAAGTTCTGGCACTTTGTCGGCATCTACCGAGGCAGTCTGAATCTTCACCCCAAGGGTCTCTTCTATCTCTTTTGCAATTTTATCGCACTTAGATTTCGTGCGACTTGCCAACATTATGTCTGTAAAGATGTCGTTATTCATAGCCACTTTCTTGGCTACTACTGTGCCCACACCTCCAGCACCTATTATTATTACTCTTGCCATAGTAGGTAGATTTATTTTTCTAACTAAAATCTTTCTTCGCAAAGGTACGACAAGATACTCATCTAATAAACATTTACTTTGAAAAAGCCCTTCATAGAGTCCTATGATTGTAGATTAATGTCCTCTACCTCTTGTTTCAAAAGATTGAAAATCACTCTGCGAACTACCCTTGCTAAAGTTGCTAAACCTATATATGAAATGGAGCATTACATAGCGTCCTAATACATTGGTTCGACTATCCACGACATTGAGAGCGGTGGCAGATCTTGCAATACCTGTTTCACTACCCAAAAGGTCGTAAGCCTTGAGACGAAGGGTAGCTTTTTTATTGAGAAATGTATAGGAAAGTGCTGTATTCCAAAGCCATTCATTCTGATTGTACAGAGCCTCATAGCCCGAACGTGTACGGAAAGTGATGTCCGACTCCAATTTTGCTCCCCAAATTAAGTCTACAGAAGCATCTGCCCCCATTTGGTAACGCCAAGTGTTTCGTTTCTTTTGATCGATAGTGTTCGTAGTACCCATATATTCGGAGGAGGCGTTGAAACGAGCATAAAAAGCCCCACGAGCATAAGACAACTGCATAAGAGGGGCAAAGGTCCAGGTATTAGCCACATTTTCTCGCTCCTCAATAAATCCTTTTTGATGCGCAAAAGAAACACGTCCTCCGAGATTAAGCGTAACAAGGGGAGTGAAAAAAGGCATTGAACTAATTATAAACATCCGCCACGAGGCATTACCATCTACGTTACGGAAGCGTATTGTCTGCTGTCCCGAAGTCGCATCAAAGGACACAGAGGAAGCTACATCGTTCAAAGTATAAGAGGCTCGAGTAAAGAGGTTGAAAGCAACTTTAGTTTGAGGGTTATAAGTACGAAAAGAAGAGCGTACTCTATGCGTAAGAGAGGGAGCTAAATTGCTATTTCCCTCTGTTATTTGTAAAAGATTGGTCGGATCTGTAACAGGCATCATCTTATAGACATCGGGCATATCGGTATCTGCTTGATAATTCAATCGCCATGTTGTCTGCTTATTAGGACGTAGGGTTAAAGCAACTTTAGGCGAGAGGTTAAACTCTTTCTTCTCAATCGAAGCAAGTCTCCCCATAGGGAAGTCTGTTTTCATTTTTATAGGCTCTATCCCCAACCCTATGGTAATATCATAGAGCTTCGCTCGCTTTTGCAAATGCAGACCAGCATTATAACCCGATAAAGTATTGACGAAAGAGGTAGCATACTGCTCTTCAAAATGTGTAAACTGACCGTCAGAGTCTGGTGTGTACACCTCTCGAACACCCTGACGCCTGTCATTCTTCCATGCCACATCCCCTTTCAAGAAAAAACTGCGTCCCAAAGGCTCCACATAAGAGAAGCGCATCGAATAGTTTGTACGATGTGTCAAGTCATTTTGCTGAAGCCGTAACATTCGATTAAGAGAAGCATCCAAATTATTGATAAAAGAAGAAGTATAGGTCCCTTCCCTACCAGTATGAGTATAGTTAGTATGGAGTTGCAAACTCACTACCCTTCCCTCTTCTGAGAGTTTACGACTTACATCTAAAGTACCTCCTGCCTCAAGACTATTACCCTTTGCATAACTATTTACTTCAGCTTGACTCAGCTCTTTATGAAGGGCATCGAAGGTTTTCGTTTCCTCATTACCCTGTTCTGCAGAATTACCCCAGAAGAAATTCGGTTGAAAAAGAACCTCTGTCTTGCTATCAGGCTTGTAGGTAAAACGCAAATTAGTTCCTATGCCATGCTCTTGTGTACGATGATCTGCCCCTTCTTTAGCAAAAGTGTTGTTTCCACGAGGACGGATGTATTCTATCGCGTTCTCAGCTTGAATCACCTTGTCCGAATAGCCATAGCGAGCATTACCCTCCACTTCTACATTTTTATGCAATGCACGTGCTATATCTATAGCTGTAGTGGCGGAGGTAGCAACCCCTTGTGGAGTCCGTCCTCTGGGGCGCCCACTCCGCCCTCTTTCAGCGACAATATCACTCATTCCCTTACTATTGGTATTGTTTCCTCCAGCTATTAGGGTTAATCTATTGGCTCCTGAAAAGTTATTTAGTGTAGCATTTGCCTCAAATCGATTACGAGTACCATAGCCAACAAAGGCATTGCCAAAAAGTCCTTGTTTATATTGTGGTTTGAAAGATAAGTTTAGCAAAGTTTCCTCCTCTCCATCATCAAACCCCGACATACGAGCCGCATCTGTGCTTCTGTCAAGCATCTCAATCTTATCAATAACCTCTGCTGGAAGATTTTTAGTAGCAGCCTTGGTATCTCCCAAAAGGAACTCTTTACCATCTACCATTATTTTCTGAATCGTTTTGCCATTGATTACAATACTTCCCGACTCATCTATTTGGGCTCCTGGCAGTCGCTTTATAAGGTCTTCCAGCGAGGCTCCACTACCCATACGATAGGCATTAGCATTGAAAACGAGCGTATCTCCTTTCATAGTCATATCTGCACTACGAGATTCTATCACTACAGTAGAGAGCTGTTTACTATCTTCCGAGAGACGGATATCTACTTCTTTTTGGTCCGAAGGTATGCTTACAGAGCCTATATACTCCTTATAGCCAATGTAGCTAATGCGTAGACTATGACTCCCAGCAGGGAGGTGAAGCAAGGTAAAAGCTCCATATATATCGGTTGAGCTACCTGCCAACTCTCTTCCCGAAGCATTCGTTAAGCGCACGTTTGCCCCTATCAAAGCCTCTCCTGTGTGTTCATCAAGCACCTTTCCTCGCAGGACAAAAGAGTTTTGAGCATACCCCACTCCTGAATTATAAAAAAGCACAAGAAGCAAGGATATGAAAAAATACCTTGCCACAATAACTACTCGAGTTATTTCTGTTCTATTCATTTCCAACTTATTTTCCATTATTCAAAACGTTGGACAGCTCTTTTGGAGCAATGTTTAATGAGTATGCCTATTTTTAGTTTTATTATTCCTTTGCTTTTCTCTCTGCTTAGAGAGTACTCCAGAGTCTATTAAAAGGGCGAATGTTAGCTCTTAAATTAAGGTCCTAATAGTCTATACTATTGGTGCTAATGATTGAAAAAGCTCTTTTTTGGAAACTATTCTCTTAACTTTGCACCTACAAAAAGATGCAAAAACGATGCAGAAAACTCCCAATTTGGTGATCGTAGAGTCACCTGCTAAGGCAAAAACAATTGAAAAATTTCTCGGTAAAGAGTACAAAGTTCTCTCCAGTTATGGACACATACGAGACCTAAAAAAGAAGTCTTTCGGTGTGGATATTGAAAACAATTTTCGCCCCGATTACGAAGTTTCGGAAGAAAGGAGGATGTGGTTCGAGAACTCAAAAAAGTAGCCGACAGTGCCGATATGGTATGGTTAGCATCCGATGAAGACCGAGAGGGAGAGGCCATCGCTTGGCACTTGTACGAAGTGTTGCAAAGAGCGGGTAAGCCGACTAAACGCATCGTTTTTCACGAAATAACCCCTCAAGCTATTAAAAAAGCCATTCAAAACCCCAGAGATATAGATATTAATCTTGTTGATGCTCAGCAGGCTCGGCGTGTTTTGGACCGTGTGGTGGGTTTTGAGCTATCTCCTCTGCTTTGGAAACGTATTAAACCTTCTCTTTCGGCAGGTAGAGTACAGTCTGTAGCCGTGCGTCTAATCGTAGACAGAGAGCGAGAAATACGTTCTTTTCAGAGTGTTTCCTCTTACAAAATCTCTGCTGACGTAGTTCAAAGCAACACACAGCAAACCTTCGACATAAATGCTAAGCAAACCTTTGCGAATAGCATAGAGGCTATTGATTTTATCAAACGGAATGCTGGTAGCAAAATAGTAGTACAACGCATTGAGAGCAAGCCTGCCAAACGCACCCCCTCTGCACCCTTTACCACCTCAACTCTACAACAAGAAGCTGCGAGGAAATTGGGTTTTTCGGTAGCGGTAACGATGCGAGTAGCTCAAAAACTCTACGAAGAGGGACATATTACTTACATGAGAACGGACTCTGTCAATCTCTCCTCTCTGGCACTCAATAGTGCCGCCAAAATCATAAAAGAGCAGTGGGGCGAAAACTACCATCAATACCGCACCTATAAGACAAAAAGCAAAGGGGCACAGGAGGCGCACGAAGCAATACGCCCTACCTATTTAGAGAGAGAGACGATACAAGGGACAGCGCAGGAAGAGAAACTATACGCCCTTATTCGTAAACGCACCTTAGCCTCTCAAATGGCAGATGCCTCTATCGAACGCACCCTAATCTCTCTTGAGGCTGATAAAACACGCGACTCTTTCACGGCAGAAGGCGAAGTACTTACCTTCGATGGCTTTCTCCGCCTGTATAACTATGTCTCCGACACTGAGGAAGATGAAACAGAAAAGAGTCATCAGCTTCCCCAACTCAAGGAGGGGGAGCAACTTGACTTAGTCTCTCTTACAGCAAGTGAACACTATTCCTATGCACCTCCTCGCTATTCAGAAGCAGCTTTGGTGCGCAAAATGGAGGAATTAGGTATCGGTCGCCCCTCTACCTATGCCCCCACTATACAAACCATTCAAAATAGAGAATACGTTATCAAGGGCACCGAAACAGGCGAGAAGCGTACCCATAAGGATTATATATGGATAGCAGACGAAAGCCCTTCAGAAGAACCTCGACTTCAAAAACGCCAAGAAAGGACAGGAGGCAATAAGGGCAAACTTATCCCCACCGATATAGGAGAGGTAGTCAATGACTACTTGGTAGAATACTTTCCCAAGGTCATCGACTATAATTTCACAGCTCTTATTGAGGAACAGTTCGACCTTATTGCTGAGGGAAAGGTGGTCTGGACAGAAGCTCTCGCACACTTCTACTCGCTCTTTCACCCCTTAGTGGAGCAAGCCCTTGACTCCCACTCTAACAGCGACAGAGGGGAACGCTATCTAGGCGATGACCCCACAACAGGGAAGCCTGTGTTTGTTCGCATCGGACGCTTTGGGGCACTCGTACAAATCGGCAAGGGAGACGAAGGAGAAGAGAAACCTCAATATGCCTCGCTATCTCCTAATTTATCGCTCTCTACCATTACATTAGATCAAGCCTTAGACCTTTTCAAACTACCTCGAGTATTAGGAGAGTTTGAAGGCAACCCTATCAAAGTTGCAATAGGACGGTTCGGACCTTACGCCCAACATGCAGGGGCTTTTTTCACTATCCCCAAAGAGTCTAATCCTCTGGAAATAACTTTAGAAGAGGCTATCCAAATCATTATCAATAAAAGAGAAAATGAACAAAAGTCTCTACTTAAACAGTTTGCTGAAGATAGCACGCTCTCCGTTCGAGATGGACGCTTTGGGCCCTATATTAAACAGGGGAGCAATAACTACAAACTGACCAAAGAGCAGAAAGAGCGAGCTGGTAACTTGACCTACGAAGAGTGTTTAGAAATTATCAAGAGTCAAGGCTCCAACACTACAAAAAAGGGAACAAAGAAAAGTACCTCCAAGAAGAAAACGACATCTAAGAAGTAATTTTCAGCCAAAAGAGCATAATCGTGAGCACTGATTGATGGAACCTCAACGTTTTTTTTTGGATATCGCCTTCCAAGGAGCCTCCTATTGTGGATGGCAAAGACAACCCAATGGGGTATCTGTGCAACAAAAGATTGAAGAGGCACTGCAAATACTGTTCAAACAAGAAGTCTCTATTGTGGGAGCAGGTCGTACTGATGCGGGGGTAAATGCCTTCTCACTACCTGCTCATTTCGACCTTCCTAAAGGTTGCGAAGCCAATCCTTATCGATGGATAAAAAGTCTCAATGGAATACTCCCCCACGATATTTTCATCCGCTCTATAAAACCTGTTAGGGGGGATGCCCACGCTCGATTTTCTGCTACAGAACGACACTACCTCTATTTCATTGCAGAGGAGCGAGACCCATTTAATCGCGAATATATTATCCCCGTACGCCCTTTTCCCAACATAGATAAGATGAACGAGGCTGGACGATACCTTCTGGGAACGCACGACTTCACAAGTTTTAGTCGCCTGCATACCGATACTCACACCAATATATGCACCGTAACAGAGGCTTTTTGGGAACCATCTGCTTATCCTGGCACATGGCAATTTTCTATTAAAGCCAACCGTTTTTTACGCAATATGGTACGTGCCATAGTAGGTACACTTTTAGAAATAGGCAAAAGCAATCTTCATCCCGAAAGCATCTTAGAGATCTTAGAACAAAAAGACCGCTGTAAAGCGGGGGCATCCGTTCGTGGAGAGGCTCTATTTTTAGCCCACGTGCATTATCCTGACGATATTTACCTGTAAGTTATCTTCCCTTTCTTCAGAACCTATTTACTCCTCTTGCTTTGTACACTCTCTCTTCAAAATTTTAATTCCACAAGGTAATTACTATTTTTGTGGGGTAAAGAACTAATACATTAAATAATATAGTCTATGTTTTCAGGTATTGTAGAGGCTGCAGCCCGTGTAGTTGGGCTCGTAAAAGATGGAGGTAACCTCCACATCAGACTAACCTCTCCTTTCACTCACGAACTTAAAATTGACCAAAGCGTAGCTCACAATGGAGTTTGCCTAACGGTAGTAGAATTAGAAGGAGACGAATATGTCGTTACAGCTATTCAGGAAACGCTTGACCGTTCCAATCTCGGCGTTTTAAAGGTGGGAGACTTAGTCAATGTAGAGCGTAGCATGAAAATGGATGGTCGTTTGGACGGACACATCGTACAGGGGCATGTAGACTGCACCGCCCAATGTGTTGCTCTTAGAGATGCCGATGGTAGCCGTTATTTCAAGTTTGAATATAATGTTGAGTCTTCCATGGCTCGCATGGGCTACACAACAGTAGAGAAAGGCTCTGTCTGCGTAAATGGGGTAAGTCTCACCGTGTGTAACTCTACCAACAATAGCTTCGAAGTTGCCATTATCCCTTACACCTTAGAGCATACCAACTTTTGCCGTATAGAAGAGGGGTCTGTCGTAAACCTTGAGTTTGATATCATCGGTAAATACTTAGCTAAACTCAAGAACTTCGACTAAAAGTATGCAGCCTCAGGAGCTTTACCAACTATTTTCCCAGCGACAAAGTGATCGTCGTTTCGATCCTAATCGCCCCATTCCCGAGGAGATTCTCACACGTATTTTAGACAACTCTCTACTGGCGCCCTCGGCATGCAACGAACAGCCTTGGCAAACCGTTGTGGTTACAGAGCCCGAACTTGTAAAGAGGGTAGCTCAAGCCGCACGTAAAGGTTCGCTGGGGCAAAATAAATTCATCGAACAGGCGCCTGTACATATCCTCCTTGTAGCCGACCCTCCCTCGCTATTAGCGAAGTTTGGTGGTAAAGTGCGAGGAGTAGATTATGTACAAAATGATTTAGGCATATTTACCGCTTATCTTACCCTTGCAGCAGCTGCAGAGGGTATTGGTAGTTGTATCATCGGGTGGTTAAATGGAGGAGCAGTGTCTGAAGTACTTGGTATCCCCAAAAATAAAAAAGTCTTTTTAGACATCGTATTGGGCTATTCATTAGATCCTGTCCGCTCCAAAAAGCGGAAACCTAAAAGCCAGCTACTACACTTCAACAAGTGGTAGTAAGAGCTGTTTAACCGATTAATCAAAAATCTATATCCCTCACCCTCAGAGATCTTAACATTGTCTCTGAGGGTATTTTTATTCTCATAGACAATACAAAAAATCGTTCCAACCTTTATAAGACTATAATACAATAGAAGAAGACTACTGCACAATAACGCAACGAGTATAGCAGTAGAGAATGACCTCAAAAAAGATTTTGTCCCCTCACTCTGAAGCTATAATGGTTTTTAGGGAAAGGTATAAAGGTTACTCTGCCAAGCATTATACCTTTTGAACATTAGCCTATATGGTTGAAGAGGTCAGATATATGTTCATCAAAAAGGTTGTATAACCTCTGCCCAACACACAACTCCTCTCTCAAAGTAAACCCTCTATTATACGCATAATAAGCTCTGCAAAAAGAATAGTTTATCACAATAAAACTATTAACTTTGCATTCCCGAGGTTCTCCGGTGGGAAGCCTTGTAAAGATTATAGTATATCCAAGATGATCAATCGTACGCTCATTCGCATCCGTGTGCTACAAGAGCTTTTTTCCTACTACCATACAGAGGGAAAGAAGCTACAACAAGCCGAAGTACAACTTACCCTATCTATTCGCAAAACTCACGACTTATATCTCTATCTCATAGACTTAGTTCCAGCACTTACGCGACTTCACGCAGAACGTGTAGAGCGACGTAAAAACAAGTTTTTCAAAAGCAAGGAAGAAGCTACTCCCAATATGCGTCTGGTAAACAACCGACTGGCTTCTCATATTGCAGCGAGTGAAGAGATGAGCAAACACATTCAAGAAAATGGCAATTTGTGGAATACAGATACTCGCCTATTAGGTCTTCTTTTAGACGAAATAGAGGGTAGTGAGCTTTATCGTACCTATTGCAAAAACGAAGAAGACACATTCCAAACAGATGCTCGATTTTGGATATCGGCTCTGAACACCTATACGTTCAAAAATGCTCTCTTGGACGAATTTTTAGAGTCCATGTCTATCTACTGGGATAGCCCCTATGCAACAGTAGAAAAGATAGAAGTCGAAGAGCGCCCCGATATAGAGACGGTAGACAATTTGGTAGACTCGTTGCTCGGCAGTGAAATGTACAAAGCCAACCGGCTCACAACCTCTCCAGTAGAGATTGAAAAGGAGTTTGCCGTAAAAACCTTGCGTAAGGCTTCGGAAGAGAAGCCCATGGATGCGACTCTTTTTCCTCTATACAAAGATCAAGAAGATGCTACTCTACCTCTCTCCCTGATGAGAGCCACAGTGTTACACGGAGATGAGTTGAAAAAAATTATTGATACGAACCTCCACAATTGGGAAATGGACCGTGTTACCGATGTCGATATGATTATCCTACAAATGGCTTTAGCAGAGCTACTCACATTCTCCAATATTCCCGCGACAGTAACACTAAACGAATATATCGAGTTAGCAAAAATCTACTCTACCTCCGATAGTGGCAAGTTTGTAAATGGCGTATTAGACTCTGCCCTGAAGCAGCTACAAAAAGAGGGACGCATCACTAAAATATAACAAGTGGCAAGGTTGTTTCGCAAAACAACTGCTTATCTTTCTTTTTACAGAGAGAGCCAAAGCTCCCAACAAACCTACATTTACAGATAAGAAAAGATACATTCAGTTCAAGAAAAGGAGATTATGATTCGTTTTCTCTACGGTATATATTATTGGCTAATAGCTGTTCCTCTCTTTGTTATCTGTACTATTATTCTTTCTTCAGTTATCGTTATAGCCTGTTATTTAGGCTTTCAAAAATGGGCAGGTTATTGGCCTGGTACTCTATGGTCTCGCATTGGGTTATCTCTATTCCTTTGTCCCATCAAAGTAGAGGGCAAGGAGAATGTACCTAAAAATGAAGGACCTTTTGTTGTTATGGCTAATCATCAAGGAGCATTCGACATTCTAATGATGTATGGCTACCTATCTATCCCCTTCCGATGGGTTATGAAACAGGAACTTCGCTCCGTTCCATTTATGGGTAAGGCCTGCGCTGTAGCTGGGTTTATATTTGTAGATGAGAAAACCCCCTCCTCTATTAAGGAAACAATGAACTCTGCTCGGAAGGTTTTATCTGAAGGCACTTCAATATTTATATTCCCAGAAGGGAGCAGAACCAAAGATGGCAAAATACATCGTTTCAAAAAAGGGGGCTTTGTTATGGCTTACGAATTAGATGTCCCCATTATCCCTGTAACGATAAACGGAGCTTTTCGAGCACTCCCTCGAGGAAGTTTTTTTGTTCGCCCCACACGACTAAAATTAACCATCCACCCCCCTGTTGAAATCAACCGAGAAGAACCTTTTCCAAAAGGTATGCTTGCCACAGTGCAAAAAGTACAAGAGACTATCGCGTCTGCAATAGTATAAGGTTGATACCTTGTAAAAATATATTGACTATAATGTTTATTGTAAGAAGAGAGATGGATCTTTACAGAGAGTTTCTTCTATTAATCTTTCCTACTGTTCCTCTGAGACTCTCTTCTTTTTAGTTGCACAAAAAAAAGATTCAATACCCGAAGCTCCCCCTCATATAAAGAGATTAAAAAGAGCATATCTAAACTCCAAGCAACGCCCTCCAATGGACTAAAAGTATCGAATAAGTACTCTCAAAGCGACTAAAGCGGAGACTTATCTAAGAATTATTGACCTTTTTACGTTTTATATCAAAATAATTGTTGGTATTTTTAGAAATATGACTACTTTTGGGGTAAGGAGTAGTGCTCCTTCCTATTCCTATACATAAACGTGATTTTGATAGGAGTAGCGGTGAATGTAACCCATCGAAGAAGAATTATTTAAATATAAAAACTTGGAATATGAATAAGACAGAATTTATTGCAGCTATTGCTGAAAAAGCAGGTATCACAAAGGTAGAGTCTCAGAAGGTTGTTGCAGCTTATACTGAAGTAATCAAAGAGCAAATGCTCAAGGGAGAGAAAGTTGCAATCCTTGGTTTCGGAACATTTTCGGTAACAGAACGTCAAGCTCGTACAGGTATCAATCCTCAAACAAAGAAGCCTATTACAATCCCTGCACGTAAAAGCGTTAAGTTCAAACCAGGAACTGAGTTGTCGTTAGACTAATATTCTACCCCTATTTCTCGCAAGAGAAATACTTTTTCTAACAAAAAGAGACGCCTCGATGAATGTCGAGGCGTCTCTTTTTTATGTGCATCCCTATAATTGGACTATTAGGATAGATAATAAGTTACCTCAATCTGGGAATATCTGCTCCAAAAGATAGGAAGACAAAGTGGGTGGTAGATACGTCAACTGGAACATTCATTGCTTCTCGTATACCTCTTATAAAGCAGTAAGTGCATCAAAGAATATAAGAGCATAGATTGAGGACTACACTATAGAGAAAAGTGGATTATAACAAACTTCTTTTTACTTTCCTATAGACTGTATTTTGCTGCGTACCTTATCCGAAAGTTCCAAGAACATATACCCTGGTTGCTCTTCTCTTATCATCAAACTATCTGCAACATATTTATCAGAAGCATATTCTATGGACTTTTGAAAAGTGATACGAGACATCTCATTTTGCGACTTACCCGTAAAAAGAGAGTCTATTGCCTCATCGGGAAAGTAATCATCAAAATCAATATTTCCAATCATAGAAGTCTCCAAAAAGAGTTTATTTTCATGACGCTTATCCGTGTAGAAACCTACAAACATATGCCCAGGTTTCAGTACTAATATAGGGTCAATATTGATAGCACGCAAAAGAGAAGCAAATAGGACAGAACCATCTACACAATTAATTTGGGAAGTAGAGAGAGCATCTTCCAAAGATCTAACTCTTTGAGCATAAACCACATTACTCCCCAAGCTACTATTCGAGATTGAACTATATTTAAACTGACGTCTCTGAAGCACATTCCAAAGGCATATACCTGCCGTACAACAGCCGTTGAATCACTCTGATAACCTAAGAAACGATTTACAATACGAGTATTCAAAGCCTCTCTGAGTACTTTGTCAATCAACGGACTATCTTCATTGACATAAGCAGCAAAAAAGATAGGTGTATTGACAAACTGTCTTCGTTGCTTCTCATCTATCCTATAGTAGCCGTACATACACTCGTTAATACTTCGCATCGAGAAGGTGCGCACCTTTAATGTTGATGCTAAATTATCTGAGATAACTGTTGCCACAATACTCATAGGAGTAGGCTGTTGAGACTCTCGTAAGACATCGTACTTCCAAACAATTTCAGGGTAAACGGTGTAACTTTGTCCTTTTTGAGGGAGGACAAATTCTGAAACAGAATGATAGGAAAAAGGAGTTTCGGCTATTTCGATACGCACATGCGAATTGTGTTTACGTGCCTCCATCCTAATCCCGATACCAGACTTCGGATTACCCAAATAAGGCGTATGAGAAGGCTCTATAATAAGTTCGTTCGAGGTTGCAAGTGATATAATCGAAGAGGGAAAAAGATTGCCTCCGAGTTCGTCCGTGATTTCAAAGTCACTCGAATTATTTACTCCCCTAAGAAAAAGGTATCCAACGAACATGAGTAGCAAAAAGCCTAAAATAATAAATACATCACGCTTATTGAGAGCTACATAAATCCGTATCATAATAATTTGTAACCTTTAGAGTGTATTCCTCTTTCTCGCCAATGAGATTCTATCCTTTATAGCAAATTGGAGAGTTCAGAGAGTTCTTTTCGCTTCTTAGGAGAGAACTCTAATTGATTTTGGTCGCTTTTATCTCTTCTTCCCAATGCTACGGCAAAGAGTACACTAAACTTATCATCACCCAAAATTTTAGTGTAGGCTTCTCTATCTATACCTTCCATCGAAGTAGAGTCTATTTCCATATAGGCACAAGCACTCAATAAAACCCCCAAGGCAATATAGGCCTGACGAGCCATCCAGTTCTTTACGACCTCATCACCCAAGGGAGCTAATCGCTCTCTATAATAGGACTCAACGGTAAGACCATTTACCCGTTCCGACTCAAAATCGGCTACTTTATCATAAATAGAAAAAACGATCAAATGGCTACAATTAAGCACTTTTTCGGTATTATGCATAGAAACTTCAGATAACTGTTGTTTCAACGAAGCAGACTCCACGACTGTAAAATGCCAAGGTTGCGAATTAATCGAAGATGGAGAAAGACGTAAGATTTCCAACAATTCGTCTATGGTAGCCTTTTCTAACCGCATAGTTGGGTCATAGGCTTTAGTTGTATAGCGTTTCTGAAGAAAAGGTAGAAAAGTTTTCATGTCTCAATTCACTTTATTTTGTATGTTCTTTTTAATGTAAAGGCAGACTACAAACCCCACTAACATGCCTAATAAGATTCCTAGAGTATCTGCCAAAAAATCGTAAATATCTCCCGTTCGTGAGGGAATTACATAATGCTGCAAAAGTTCGGTCACAGCTCCTATGAAAAGAGGGTATAAAAGTTGTCCTTGCCAGCGTATAGGATGCTCTCTTCGCCTATATGTGTAATGAAAAATATATTCAACCCAAAGCAACAAAGAAAGCCCTAAAAACATCAAAACGTGTGCTACTTTATCAGAAATAGTTACACCAACTTTCATCTCTGAAGCAGGTATCAAACAAAGAACCAGTACTATCAGTGTGTACAAAAGAGTCCCCCAGTAGTGTCTTATATTTATACCGATCAAACGCATAATTCAATATTTTAGAGTACTCTACAAAAAGATAAAGAAGCAAAGAAGTATCAGGGAACAAACTTTCAGTCCAAAAAGAAAAGGAATTGCAGAGGACAAAACTCTCTACAATTCCTTTGTGTTGTTCTTCCCAATCGAGGGAATTCTAATATTCAATAAAGACATGACCTTCTCTTTCGAGAAGATAGCCTCATTAAAGAGTATAGAGAGAGCTTATAGACTCATGACTGGAAACTCTCTTAATGGCCAGAGCAAAAAGATCTGCTACGGAGAGTACTTTCACTTTAGAAGACTTCTTATTATAAGGAATAGAATCTGTGAAGATCATTTCTGTGAGAGAAGACTTCTCAATATTCTCAGTAGCGGGGTCACTCATCACTGCATGACTCGCCAAGCACGTACACTACGAGCCCCCTCCTTAATCATCAGGTCTGCGGCCTTAGTTATAGTACCAGCAGTATCTACTATATCATCAATTAGAAGTACATCCTTTCCATCTACCTTACCGATGAGTCTCATCTCTGCCACTTCATTAGCCTTTAAGCGAGTCTTGTGACAAATAACCATAGGTACCCCCAAATGGCGAGCATAACTGCTGGCTCTCTTTGTTCCTCCAACGTCTGGAGTAGCAATTATCAAGTTTTGAAGGTCAAAATTAGATTTAATATGATCCATAAAGACAGAAGAAGCGTAGAGGTGGTCTACAGGCACATCAAAAAATCCCTGTATCTGATCGGCATGGAGATCCATAGTAATCAAACGAGTAACGCCTGCTGTACTCAACAAATCTGCCATAAGTTTAGCTGCGATAGATACACGAGCTTATCTTTTCTATCTTGACGCGCCCAACCAAAATAAGGGATAACAGCAGTAATATAGTGAGCAGAAGCTCTTTTGGCCGCATCTATCATAAGGAGAAGCTCCATTATATTATCCGCTGAAGGGAAAGTAGACTGTACCAAAAATATATCCTTACCTCTAATAGTCTCTTCATAAGAAACGGCAAACTCTCCGTCAGCAAAGTGCTGAGTGGTCATACGTCCCAAAGGACATCCGAGGCTTTTACATATTTTCTCTGCAAGATACTTGGACTGCGTCCCTGCAAAAACGGAATAAGATTTTTCGTTCTCCATTATTTATGAGTATTAAAAAGTAAATCTCTTGTTATATTCCCTACTAAGAATGTGAGTTATCTATTTACTAGTGCAAAAGTAACTTTTCCTATCGAAACCAAGAAACCTCTCGGAGAAAAAGCACCCTATTTAACGCATTGCTAAACCCCTCAAATCAACTTTCTTTCGAAGCTTTTTGTCCTGTGGGTGGTAATAATGGAGTTTTCAAAACTCGGGGAAGTTCGTGTTCCGCTGAAAAAATAGGTGCTATGGCTATTAAATCAAAAGGAGAGCGCCCATTCAATCTTTCCAAAGCCTCTATGGTACTTCTCAGTTGAGGAATACGACCTGCGAAGAGAAAGCGAGAGGAGAAATAAGGACTGGTCTCCAACTTTTCAATAATCACTCCTCTACTATTGGTACTGTGCATCATAGTAATACTCTCTCCTTCGACCTCTATAACGAGGGCCACATGCCCCACGCGATTACTTTTCCTATTACGCCCTTTAAAAAAAAGTAAATCTCCAGGACGAGGCGACTTTACTTTCTCAGTTATTTGTGCTAAATCACTCGACGAGCCTGACATATGAATATCAAAGCAAGAGAAGATATAACGCACATATCCCGAACAGTCCATAGGCCATGAAGAAGGACCTCTATACCGATAAGGTTTACCCAAAAACTTTTTACCCAAAGCAATAGCATCATCTATAATAGAACCCGTGGGAGGAATACTATGATAAGCATATGCTTTGCAGTCAGGAGAGGGAAGATAGAGTCCCGAAGAAGAGTACACCGCATCATCGTAGGAAGACAACGTAGAACGAGTAGCTCTTGCCTGCTGTACACGACAGCTCGAAAGAGAAAAGATAGCTCCCAAAAGAAGTACCATCAATAAGTGGGAGTATCGACCTTTAGTAATTCGACAACCTGAATTCATAGCCATTTACAGATTTATACAGAGTCCTTCAAAGGCAGCATCTGTGTTTGGAAACTCTTCCCTTGCTTCTTGCAAAAGAGCATCCGATGATTCATATCTACTTGAATAGTGTCCTATAAGCAACTTTTTAACCCCTGCTTCTCGAGCTATAGTAGCGGCTTGACGAGCCGTACTATGTGCTGTGGCTTCGGCTCTATGGAGCAAATCGTCTCCAAAGGTAGTTTCATGATACAAGAGATCGACACCTCGTACCAACTCTATAATAGGGGGATAGTACTTGGTATCGGAACAGAAAGCATAGCGCCGTGGGGGAGGACCTATTTTAGTTAAATAAGCATTAGAAATCACCTCTCCCTGATCCGTAATATAATCTTTGCCTGCCAAAAGATGTTGATAGTAAGCAATAGGAACTTTATAGAAATCAGCAGAGGGTTTATCCAAATGACGCTCAGCACATTTCTCTTCAAAAAGGTAGCCTATCGTAGGAATACGATGACTCAAAGGAATAGAATAGACCTTAACCGAAGCATCTTCGTGTACTAAGGAATGCGTACGACAGTCACACTCTCGCACCTCTATTGTAAACGGACAATCGGTCAAAAATCTCTGTTCTATCTCACGCACATAATCTTTTATCCCCCACGGACCATATATGGGTAGAGCAGCCAAACGCCCCAACAAAGCCATCGTAGAGAGGAGACCTGGCAAACCAAAACAATGATCGCCATGAAGATGAGAGATATAAATACTATGGATTTTAGAAAACTGGAGTTGGGCTCGACGGATCGAGAGTTGTGCCCCCTCACCACAATCTATAAGATAAATCTTACCTCTAAGATGCAATGCTTGCGATGTAGGATTATGTCTTGTGGTAGGAAGGGCTGAGCCACAACCTAATATATGCAGGTCAAAATTTTCCATCCTTCACAAAGATAACACTTTAGCTATAATATAAAGAGCGTCATCTATGTTCATTTCCTTACAGGTCAAGATATGCTGAAGGGTAAGAGTTAGACAGGGAATAGACTATACATGTCAAGAAGGAATTCTACACGTTTCGAAAGTCCTTTTTGGACACATCTAAAAAAGGTTGTCAGCACATCTAAAAAGCTCTCCTCAACAAAAGGTACTTTACAAGTAGCTCTGAGAGCAACTTCTGCGAGAGGTCTAAAGGACTGCTTTTAGGGACAAACTTTGTATCTCATAATAAAAAAGCAAGTAAAACTTCTCGCTTTTGGTCGATTTTCGTCTCATTAATTTATCAAAAGATATAATCAATAACTAAGAACTCCTAGAGCAATGTTTCAAAAAAATAGAGGGGCAACTTCTCTCACGAAGCCTGCCCCTTAATACGTAAAAAGCTTTTTCAACCTCTATGAAAAAGTTATTTACTTCTTCCTCCTGTTTTAATACTGAATAGGCTTATTATAGCGTTGATTAAACTCTGCCTCTGTCATCGTCACCAAACGGACAATATCAATTATGGTACCAATACCGCATAAGCCTGCCGTTAGTAGGTACAATACCCCCATACCCACATCATTCAAATAAAACCTATGTATTCCCAAAGAACCCAAGAAGATGGCAAAAAGAGTTGCCGTGCTTTTTTCTTTCATCGTTTAATCTATTTATTATCTAATCTGTTTATAGTCTAATCTGTTTTTACATACTCCACTACATTCATTCTTCCAAAAGAGAGTTTTTATTTCCTCTCATAAAGGGGAGCCACGGTAGCCTCAATAGCCTCATGGGTAAGGTCTCGTGCCACAATAGTACCATCAGGAGCAACCAACATAATTTGAGGGATACCTGCTATACCATAAAGTTCAGTAGCTACATTTTGACTATCTATAAGCTGTGGCCAAGATATTCCCAACTCTTCGACAGCTTTGAAGTGGTCTTCTTGATTACGTTCCCAAACGCTAATCCCCAAAACAGCAAGCCCTTTATTTCGATACTTATCGTACACCTTTTTCAAGAAAGGCATCTCGCGTCTACAAGGGCCACACCAAGAGGCCCAAAAATCCACCAAAACATACTGTCCTTGCCCCAAATAGTCTCCGATCATAACTTTATTGCCCTCCTTATCGGTACCTTCAAAGTTAATAAACTTCTTTCCAGGCTGTGTATTTTCTAAATTATCTAATGTCTTTTTAATACGAGCCATACGAGGCAAAGCCAAAATATCGGGCGAAGCCTCCTGCAACAAGGCATGAAAAGGAGACATTTCCTCGGTAAAAGAGAGAGCAAATTCCAAGCCAATCCCTCCCACTTGCGTATCCTTATGAGCTAAGAAAAACTCCTTGGACTGTTCGAAGAGTTTTCTATGCTCTACTCCACTTTTCAATGAAGAGAGAATACCTTGTATAAAAGAGGTTATCTCCTCATTGGTAATTGTTCCAGTTATCACACCTAAATCATGATTATAGAGTAACTCTCCCTTTTCAGGTACAAAATAAGTTTGCTGGTTACCTACTAAAAATTGTAGTAAACGTGCCTTTTCTTGAGGAATAAAAGGCATCTCAAAATTGGTACTCTTGATGGTAAGACTATCTATTTTCTGGTCGTCCTGTACATCATAAATGTAAGCTACCGAGCCAACAAGTTCTTGCGGAAGTGTAGCTTTAATAATGTTTTTTTTACCGCACGAAGTTATAAAGAGGGCTACTACAAAAAGTAGCAATGCAGGAATAGATATTTTTCTCATTTTGCTATGTATATGTGTTATGACGATTACTTTATCTTTTCGGTAGAGAAGCCTTTACATATATCGGATGGTACGTGAGCGACAATCCCCCATCTGAATGCCAATAAAGCTCTCTGTAACGACTTTCTAACTGTTCTAACGCTTCACGAGAAGTAAGAAGAGAGGGAGTATTGTTTTTCAAAAGCTGCGTTACGCCAGTTTCTTTCAAATGGCGAAAAAGGGTCAATAAGTTAGGAAAAGCAAGAGGAATCTGCTCCTCAAAAAGAGTAACTTCATAAAAATGCCTATGCATAAAATCTCCAATCTCCTCCATCGAAATATAATCCAATCCTCGACCTGTCAACATTCTTAATTCGTAAAGATTTCTTTCTCCAAAGGTAGAAAAAAGTAGCATTCCAACATCCTTTAACATGGGAAATATTTTAGACAAGTACCCCAAAGGATCTGAAAACCATTGTAAAGTAGAAGCAGAAGCTATGAGATCGAAAGAGTTTAACAAGTGATAGGGCGTTACCTCTACCGCATCGCCCACCCACAAAGAGGGCTTCTTATCTCCAAGAGGGGATAATTGCTCTAGCATAACACTGCTCAAATCATTGATATGCCAATGGGTAATATGACAACGCTCCTCCAAAGCTCGAGTCAAAAGACCCGTACCACAGCCAAACTCATACACTTGCTCCAAAACAAGTCTGTCAGGAAGTAGAGAAACTAATCGGGAGGCTACCTCCTTTTGCACGACAGCGGACTGCTCATAACTCGAAGCTGCCCTACTAAAAGCTCTATTAACACGATCTCTTGGTTGCATTTTCTCTATCGGTTAGGACAATTCAGACCATGAATTAATCTTATGGAAGAGATAATGATCCTCTTCAGGATGAATTTCTACCTCTACTCCAACTCTATTCCAATAAGCTATCTGATGTTCTGGTGGCACTATCCTATCTTTAAGAGGCACATGAGCACGAGTCCAAAAAGAAGTTACCTCCACGACTGAAGTATCTTCCGTCTGTCCCACGTGTTGTACACGTTCCAACTCTTCTCGTATCTCTTCAGTCGGACGTTGAGCAAGAGAATTAAAAAGATGAACTAACCTTTTTCCTCCGCACATCCTGCGATTGAAACGCTCTCTATTCTCCTCGTTCAAGCTGGCAAGAGTAGCATCAAAAATAGCATTAGGAATACCATACTCATCACTTCTCTGCAATGGTGTGCCTGCAATCGCAATAGCCTTCACTAAAGGTGGTAATTTTTGTTGCAAAGCAAGGCGTTGTGCCGCCCATACACCCATAGACCAAGCTAAGAGAACGACCTCTTGATAAGGAGAAAAATCAAAAGAAAAATCGTCATTACGATAATCCCCAATCACCAAAAGGTCAAATCCCTCGGGTATAGCAATATGCTCTATCGAAGCAGGAGTCATAGCCCAGCCATTGAAAAAAAGAAGCAATCGAGAAGTCGAAGCTACCGAAGTAGGAGAAAATAATGTGGCACGCATACAAAGGAAATTATCTACGGCGTAATAAATCTATCAAAGGAAGTAAATCTTCCTCTCGCATAGTAGCTGTTAGCGACAAACGAATACGTGCTGTGCCTTGAGGAACTGTTGGATAGCGAATAGGGCGCACCTCAAAACCACCCTCTTGCAAAATAGTAGCCACACGACAACACTCCTCATTACCTCCTATCAGAAGAGGCACTATATAACTATTCCCAATCGTTGCGCAATCTATTTCTTTTAGCCAAGTGTGTACAGATTGAGCAATGCTATTGAGTTTCTTCCGCTCTTCTACAAATGTAGGAAGACGATTGAAAAGAAAACGACTCCAGGCTATTGTAGCTTCGGGAAGCATGGTAGAGAATATCAAGGAGCGAGCTTTATTGATAAGCCAGCGTTTCAACGCTGTACAAGTAGCCACATAAGCTCCCATGCTATTCAAAGCCTTTCCAAAAGTACCTATAAGTATATCTATATCCTCCAAAACATCTTGCTCCTCTGCCACCCCATATCCGTGCTTGCCCACTGCTCCTATAGCGTGCGCCTCATCTACATAGAGTAACATCTGTGGATATTTCTCTTTCAGAGCTACCAGAGTTCGGAGATCTGTCTTATCTCCATCCATACTGTAAAGACTTTCTACCACGACAATAGGAGTTTTAGTCCCATCTACACGAGATAATAGTCTCTCCAAATGCACCCAATCGTTATGACGGAAACGCTCAAAGGAGGCTTCCGACAACCTAATACCATCTATTATACTAGCGTGTACCAACTTATCGGCCAATATATGCACTCCTCCTAAAGAAGAGAGGGCTGATAAAATAGCCGTATTGGCATGGTACCCACTATTAAAAAGAAGAGCAGATTCCTTTCGTAAAGCACGAGCGATCTCTTCCTCAAAAAGAGATGCCAAAGAGTAATTTCCCAACAATAAACGAGAAGAGGTACTTCCGTGAGGAACAGCATAGACAGGATACAACGATAGAAACTCTCTGCGTAAATCCTCTCTCTCTACAAGTCCTAAGTAGTCATTACCCGATAAATTGAGGCGTAATTGTCCCTTGACTGAACAATACTTTCCATAACTCTCATAATGTCGTTCCAGAGATCGAGAAGCTTGGATACTATCCAAATACTCTAACTCTTGGGAGACACGGTACAGTAAGGAGTTATTTTGCTCTTTCATAAGTAACGCAAATGTACACTCTTTCTCGCAAATCACCTTAGATGCAAGTTCTTAACAGGAAGTATTTCTCCACATAACTCTTTTAGGATTAACCCATCATAGAAAAGTAGCTTACTCTTTCTTGCTTGAAGTTCCACAACTCTCCTCGGGGCCTAAAGGTAGATTTCAGAAGATTGTTTGAGAGTTCATCTGAAATTATTATACACTTCCAAATAGGTCGAAGTAATTACTGTAAGTTACCTCAGCTATCTCTTCGATAGGTTTGTTATAGGCTTGAGCAATTTCGTGCAATGTATTAATGATGTAGGAAGGTTCATTTCTCTTTCCACGATGAGGAGTAGGAGCTAAATAGGGAGCATCTGTTTCGACCAGCAATCTTTCTAAGGGAATTTGAGTAATAAAATTACGCAAAGGAGATTTCTTGAAAGTGATAACCCCATTTATTCCGATATAGAACGAGTCAAAAGTAAGTAGTTCTTGTAGTTCCTCTTCGCTTCCAGTGAAACTATGAAAGACTCCTTTCAAAGCAGTCTCTCTGTAAGAACCAATTATTTGCGTCATCTCTCTGTGTGCCTCTCTTGTGTGTACAACAATAGGGAGGTGATAATATAAGGCTAAATCAATTTGGCCGTGTAAAGCTTCTTGTTGTTCTATATAATAGGTTTTATTCCAATAATAGTCGAGTCCAATCTCTCCGATGGCGACTAGTCCCTCCGGCTTTTGTGCCACGAGCTGGACGATGGATTCAATATCTTCCCGATAGGAGGGCGAAATAGAAGTAGGATGTATACCGATAGCAATGTCAGTTAATGAGGGGAAACGGCTACGCGTATCAAACAGAGCAGAGAGCGACGTCAAGTCAATGTTAGGTAGGAGCATCTTACAAACTCCACAGAGCGATGCTCGAAGCATCATTTCTTCTCTATCTTCGTTGAAGGCTTCTTCAAATATATGGGTATGAGAGTCAGCTATACGTAGCATTATTTTCTTAACTAAACTAAAGAGAGCGTTCCGCCATTTTACGAATAAAATCTTGAAGGATTTTCATTGCTTTTAGATCCAAGTTATTGATAGATAAAAGTCTTTTCTCCGCCCTTTCAGAATAAAAAAGTATCTCTTTTTGAGCTAATTGACCAATTTGATAGCGGTCATAAATAGCTCGGACTTCTTTGTACTTTTCCTCTCTTGATGCTATACAAGCAAGGGCTTCTTGTAGCGCATGCTCCTCGTTGCGTGCAACAGCTTCTTCTTGGGCTTTTATGAGTAGCCAAGTCTTCTTATTCTCTTCGATATCCCCTCCAATAGGTTTTCCGAATACTTTTTCATCGCCATACACATCCAAGAAGTCATCCTTTAATTGGAATGCAATACCCATATCAATTCCCACTTGATACAGAGCTTCCACAGTGCTAACAGAGGCTCCACCAATGTAGCTCCCTATTTGTAATGCTCCACCTAAAAGAACAGCTGTTTTGTTTTGTATCATCTGCATGTATTCTTCCATTGCCACTCGGTCTCTACCTTCAAACTCCATATCCCACTGCTGACCTTCCATAATACCAATGGATATATTGGTAAAATAGCGGACCACCTGAGGAATAAATTTTTCAGGCGTTTGCATTAGAGCTTTGTAGGCTAAGGCAAACATAGCATCGCCCGAAAGGATGGCAGAAGAAACACCGTATTGCGCTGGTATAGAAGGGCGACCCCTACGTAAGGAGGAGTGATCCATAACATCATCATGCAAAAGAGTAAAGTTATGGAATATTTCTAAAGCAATGGCAGCAGGCAAAGCCTCTTCCATAGTTCCTCCTACCATTTTATTACCCAGTAGGGCAAGCACGGGGCGAAGGCGTTTACCACCTCCTTCTAAAGTGTAGCGTATAGGCTCATAGAGTTTATCAGGATCATTGTAAGAGGACAAAAAGTCAAACAAGTACTTCTCTGTGACCTGAGTCAATGTGGTAATATCTGAATGCATAAGTGTCGAACTTTGGAGGGAATATCTTTTGAAGAATAAAAGGTGATAAAGAGAGAAATGGAAAGTAAAAAGTAGAGGGAAAGCTCTTTTACAATGAACTTTCCCTCTACTTTATTACTTCTGAATAAGACTACAATTAAATGTTTCTCCTCTTAACAGTCTTATTCGTCACCGTTGTTGTCCTTAGGATTACTGGAGTTTGAACTGAATGGGCAGAGTGTACTTCACACGTACGGCTTTTCCTCTTTGCTTACCAGGTTTCCATTTATCCATTTTATTCACAACTCGGAGTGCCTCTTTGTCAAGAGAGGGGTCTACTCCTCTCACAACGGTTGCTTTGCTGATAGAACCATCGCGCTCTACAACAAACTGTACTATAACACGTCCTTGAATACCGTTGTCTGCTGCAATCTCTGGGTAAACGATAGAGCGAGCCACCCATTTAAGAAGAGCTTCTTGACTACCACCAGGAGGTACAGGTTCTTCCTCTACGATTTCAAAAATCTGCTCCTCTTCTTCCACCACAGGGGCAGGTGCAGTTACTACGGGTGCAGGAGGAGGAAGAGGTCTTTTTTCGTCTGCCGAAACGAGGGCAATTTTGACAACCTCTTTCTCGTTTTCTACGACCTTAAACTCCTCTGGGAGCTGTACTTCTACTGTTTGTTGTACCGGCGTCTCGGGTTCTGGTGGAGGAGGCTCTTGTGTGTCAGGGATGAAGAGTGCATCTTCCATGTCTGCCACATCAAGTCTGTCTACTACCCCTCCATCAGTTGCGTTTGAAGAGTGCCACTCAAGGGCGACAAACACAATGGAGAGAGAGAGTACCAACCCCATTAGAAGCGAGAGCGTTTTTCCACGTTCCAAATTTGCTTTGGGTGATTTCTTTACTTCCATACTTGAATGTATTTTAAATAGCTAACATAGCAACACAAAAGTACAAAGTTTTTTGGTTGTATCAATAACCGAGTGGAATATATTCTGATGAAGGAAGCTTCTCTTTGTCGCTTTTCTCTCCCAACTTCAGCAAATATCTATTCATGTCCAAGATATGGAAGATATATCACATAGTATGTATAGCTTTGTAGAGAGTTAACATAGGCAAGAAAAATGATACGGATTGCTCTTTTTGGAACCATTGCAAAAGCAGAGGCTTTGCCCGATTTTCTATTTTTTCTATCACGGCTATTAGAATCAGGGGCACATATCGCTGTCGAAGAAGAATTTCTCGTCTCTTTAGAAGAGAGAAAGATGTTGCAGGATCTTACATTATATCGCTTAGATGAAAAATCTCTTGCCGAAGCTACACATATCATATCGTTTGGAGGAGATGGCACCTTTTTGCGCACGGTGCATAAGGTGGAGCATCTAACTACACCTATATTGGCTATCAATGGGGGACATTTGGGGTTCTTGACCGAGTTTGATGCTTCGGAAGCACTTAATTGTATAGATAGATTGCTGACGAATGATTACAGTATCGAAGAGCGACGTATCCTATCAGTAGAAGTAGAGGGAAAATTCTTAGGATATGCCTTTAATGAAGTTGCTATTCAAAGAAGAGAAACGGGTTCGATGATTACCGTAGAGACACATATAAATGAAGATTATTTGGCAGACTATGCCGCAGATGGGCTTATTGTAGCCCCTCCTTCGGGTTCTACGGCCTACTCGTTGAGTGTCAATGGTCCTATTATAGCTCCGCTGTGTCCTGTTATCTTACTTACCCCAGTAGCTCCACATAGTTTGAGTATGCGCCCCGTAGTTATCCCCGATGATGCAACCATAAACCTAAAAGTCTACTCTAGAAGCTCCTCTTTTACTATCGCTATTGATGGACGTTTCTCTGTTTTTGCCTCGGGAGTACCGATTGTAATTCGTCAAGCTGCTCACAGAGTACCTATGATTCGTTTAGGTACACACTCTTTTTATGAGACCTTGCGCACCAAACTTATGTGGGGCAAAAATCTTCGTTAAGAGAATTCCCCATTAGAAAATCCACTTAACCCCCTATTCTACATCTCTTCTTTTGCCTTAGGCGAAGAGAGATGTTTTTCTTTCTCTCTTAGCAAAAAACATTTCTCCAAGGAGCTTATATGGGACTTCCCTGTATGTATCATCTGACAAAAAGTCCAAAAACGACACGAATTAACGCATTTTTGACACAAAAGTTACGTTGGGTATTGCTCTTGTATATCTACTTGTAAACAAATAACAATAATGACTATGAACAACAACCAACCCAACAATCAGCAAGAGGCTTTGACCAAGTACGCACGTGATTTGTGTCAAGCAGCCTCAGAAAGTAAGCTTGACCCAGTAATAGGACGAGACGACGAAATCCGAAGAATGCTACAAATCCTTTCGAGAAGAACTAAGAATAATCCCATTCTAATTGGAGAACCAGGAGTGGGAAAAACCGCTATCGTGGAGGGCTTAGCGCATCGTATAGTACGAGGAGATGTACCCGAGAACTTAAAAGGAAAGAAAATCTTCTCTCTCGATATGGGGGCTCTAATAGCAGGAGCAAAGTATCAAGGGGAGTTCGAAGAGCGTCTAAAAGGTGTTATCAAGGAAGTTATCGATAGCCAAGGTGAAATTATCCTCTTTATCGATGAAATTCATACTCTTGTTGGTGCAGGCGGAGGAGCCAGCTCTCTCGATGCCGCCAATATCTTAAAGCCCGCTCTGGCTCGGGGAGAACTGAGAGCTATCGGAGCGACAACGTTAGATGAGTATAGAAGGTACTTCGAGGTAGACAAAGCGTTAGAACGTCGTTTCCAGATGGTTATGGTAGAAGAGCCAGACGAATTAGCTACCGTCTCCATACTCCGAGGGCTTAAAGAGCGCTACGAAAACCATCATAAAGTGCGTATTTTGGACGAGGCAATACTCTCTGCCGTACACCTCTCGCATCGCTACATTACCGATCGCTTCCTTCCCGACAAGGCAATTGATTTAGTAGACGAAGCAGCTGCTCGTTTACGCATTCAAATTGACTCAATGCCTGAAGAGTTAGACGAGATAAGCCGACGCATAAAACAATTAGAAATTGAACGCGAAGCCATTAAGAAGGAAAATGACCAACCTAAGATGGAACAACTCTCTGTCGATATAACCACTTTAAAAGAGCAGGAAGAGTCGCTCTCGCAACGCTGGAAGGCAGAGAAGGAGATCATTAACACTATTCAGCAAAAAAAAATAGAGATAGAGCAACTCTCTCAGGAGGCTGAGCGTGCCGAGCGTGATGGCGATTATGGAAAGGTAGCGGAGATTAGATATGGTAAGCTCCAAGCCTTGACCCGATCTATTGAGGAAGAAAACACTCGCTTAGAGGCTCTTCGCAACGGGGAGGGGATGATCAAAGAAGTTGTTTCGGCAGATGATATTGCGGATATTGTAGCAAAGTGGACAGGTATACCTATTAGTCGTATGCTCCGAAGTGAAAGGGAGAAGCTCTTAACTTTGGAAGACGAGTTACACAAACGCGTGGTCGGTCAGGACAATGCTATACGTGCCATTTCGGATGCTATACGCCGTTCTCGTGCTGGATTGCAAGACCCTAAGCGTCCAATTGGGAGTTTTATATTCTTGGGTACTACGGGGGTAGGTAAAACAGAACTTGCCAAAGCCTTGGCAGAGTGCCTCTTCGACGACGAAAATATGATGACCCGTATTGATATGAGCGAGTATCAAGAGAAGTTTTCTGCTACACGCTTAATCGGTGCTCCTCCTGGATATGTTGGCTACGATGAGGGAGGACAACTCACAGAAGCCATCCGTCGTAAACCCTATTCGGTGGTTCTTTTTGACGAGGTAGAGAAGGCTCATCCCGATGTTTTCAACCTCTTACTCCAAGTTTTGGACGATGGTAGGCTTACCGACAATAAAGGTCATGTGATAAACTTTAAAAACACTATCATCATTATGACCTCCAATTTGGGGAGCCATATCATCAGAGAACATATGGGGGATATAAACGATACCAACCACTCCAACGTAGTAGAGCAGATGCACAGAGAGGTACTTTCTTTGTTGAAACAAAGCATGCGCCCCGAATTTCTTAATCGTATTGACGAAATAGTTGTATTCAACCCCCTCAACAGAGAGGAGATACGTACTATTGTACAACTCCAATTAGAGGGTATTGCTCGCCAACTCAAGTCCAATGGTATAGAGCTGCGCTATACCGAAGAGGCTTTGGCCCTTCTTGCCACAATGGGGTATAGCCCAGAGTTCGGAGCAAGAGCTTTAAAACGAGTGCTACAACGAGAAGTGCTCAACGAGCTCTCTAAAGCTCTCTTGAGCGGAACTATCGAACAGGGACGACTCATTACGGTAAAAAAGACGGATGATAATAGAATTACATTTGAAAACTAACTAAAACCTTCTTTCCTCCTACTTGCTGCAATGTAAGTAGGAGGCATTTTTTCGAGTTGTCGTAAACCTCTCTTTTGAATAATCATATCTTCTATTCACAAATAAGGACTAACTTTGTGGGTAACAAAAAGTAAAGAGAATAAATAACATCAATCATTATGGAGATTGTGAAAATTACAGGTCGTGAGATACTGGACTCACGTGGAAATCCTACCGTGGAGGTAGAGGTTGTATTGGATAGCGGTTTTATCGGTCGTGCAGCTGTGCCCAGCGGTGCTTCTACAGGAGAAAACGAAGCGATAGAATTGCGCGACGGTGATAAGAAACGTTACCTTGGAAAGGGCGTGCTTAAAGCCGTTGAGAATGTAAATGAAATCATTGCCCCAGCTCTTTTTGGGATGTCTGCTTTAAACCAAAGAGCCATTGACCAAAAACTTATTGAGTTGGATGGTACTAAGACCAAGTCTAACCTTGGGGCTAATGCTATGCTGGGCGTTTCTTTGGCTGTTGCTAAAGCAGCAGCGGCAGAATTAGATATACCTCTCTATCGCTACATCGGAGGTACCAATGCATATGTACTTCCTATTCCTATGATGAACATCATTAATGGAGGTTCGCACAGTGATGCACCAATTGCCTTCCAAGAATTTATGATTCGTCCTGTAGGAGCTTGTTGTTTCCGTGAAGGTCTTCGAATGGGAGCTGAAGTGTTCCATGCATTGAAGAAAGTACTTCATAACCGTGGTTTAAGCACTGCCGTAGGTGATGAAGGTGGTTTTGCTCCCGCTCTCGAGGGAACAGAAGATGCTCTTAACAGTATTATCGAAGCCATTCGTACTGCTGGTTATGAGCCTGGAAAGGATGTTACCATAGCTTTGGACTGTGCATCCAGTGAATTCTTTAAGGATGGAATCTACGACTACTCTAAGTTTGAAGGTCCTCATGGAGCTAAGCGTACTATCGATGAGCAAGTAGCTTACCTCAAAGAACTAACTGAGAAATATCCTATAGACTCTATTGAAGATGGCATGTCAGAAAACGATTGGGACGGATGGAAGAAATTAACCGAAGCTATCGGCTCTAAGTGCCAATTGGTGGGAGATGACCTCTTCGTAACCAATGTAGAATTCCTCCAACGCGGTATCGCAGAAGGTTGTGCCAACTCTATCCTCATTAAGGTAAATCAAATCGGTACTTTGAGCGAAACTTTAGATGCTATTGATATGGCACACCGTCATGGATATACGTCAGTAACTTCGCACCGCTCAGGAGAGACAGAAGACACCACTATTGCAGACATCGCAGTAGCTACGAACTCTGGGCAGATTAAGACAGGTTCTTTGAGTCGTACCGATCGTATTGCCAAGTACAACCAATTGCTTCGTATCGAAGAAGAGTTGGGTGAGCGTGCCGTATATGGCTATAAACGTATTCGCTAATTATCTTTTAAACTATTGGTAAATTATAAGACCATGGCTTCAGTAAAGAAGCATGGTCTTTTTTTACTCTTTCGAATGGGATTCTACGGCGTAGAGAAACCTCTCTCTACATACAGAAAACTGGTGAAGTATTTCCTACAATCACCTTTCAGAAAGGTATAATGCTTTCACTTGTAAGAATTAATACTTTTATGGCTTTACATTATAGGTATGTTGAGGAACTACAAAGGGAACTCCTTTGTATAGGAGTCTCTTAGGTTTCTTCAACTCTTGTTCGAACAAATCACCTTGTAGGTTTTCTGTCCAATACGAAGTAGATAGGTCCCTGGTAAGAGAGGATGGGCACCACTATGAGTTAGCACCTTAACCAAAACCCCTTCTTTATCATATAGTCGTGCCTCTCGCGCTCCCTCGGGAAGGGTTAAGTAAAGCATTCTATCAATTAAGTAAAAAGGAATCTCCTCTTCCTCTTCCATTGCAAAATAGCTCTCCAAGACATCCATTGTCTCAATAGTTGCAAAGTGCTTTTTCCAAAAATCATTACCTGCATATAAGGAAAGAGCTGTTGTGACAACATAAAGATGAGCAGGACGACGGGCCACTAAAAACCTTGTATCGCCCACAAATTGAGGAGGGAATTCACTTTTTACGACTAATGTATCTACAGGACTACATCTCCAAGCATTCTGCTCCACACGTTCTACAGTAGAGGGTAACTCAATAGTAGTCAGTGAGGGACAATCTGCAAAAGCCTCCTCTGCTATATAACGTACTCCTTTAGGGAGCGAGAGTTTTTGAATGTAGGGATTATAGCAAAAGCCAAAGGAGCTACAGCAATAATCTCATCGGGTAATAGAGGATGGGAATAGGTTAGCCCAGTGGGATAATAAACCAACTCTTTCGTCGTAAGATCTATCAAAGCACCTTTCTCAACAGCAAAAAAGGGAGACTTATCAGACACCTCTATTCGATCTAAACGCATGCAACGAACAAACGGCATCTCTATCCATCGCAATGAGGCAGGAAGGTAAATTTCTGTCAAAGCACAATCAATAAAGGCGGCGCGCTCAATACGTTCTAAACGGCTATTCAGATAAATTTTCTGGAGCGATATACAGTAAAAAGCCCCCTCCTCTATCACTCGAAGAGTAGGAGCAATACCAATTCCTCGACCATATAATCTGGTGTCATCTTTCCTAAACTATCCAAATAGTGGAAAGCATATCGACCAATAGTATCCAATTTACTCAAAACAGGGTCTGCCGCCATATTAATCTTGGCTTGCCTTCCTTTCCAAAGGACAAGAGTACGCCCAGAAGTGCTCAATTCATAGTTGTCAGGAGAAATGACTAAATCAACCTCGGTATGTTGCTGCCCATAGGAGATAAAAAAAGTTCCCAAAAGAAAAAAGAGTCCACAAAGGCTATGCAAAAATAAATTCATACCACAACTAGCATTTTTTGTACTTATTCTCACGACTCTTCTCTATTTTCTAAGTAACGCCTCTAATGGGAGAGTACTCTTTTCCCCTTAGTTATTTAACTTCTCTTTTCAGGAAGAGGGAAAGAACGTAAGCAGATAGCTCCGTATTCTACCAACAACTCGCACTTCTTTCTTTCAAAAAGAAGAGAGTGACAGAGACCTCGAAGAGTCATCTCAATCGCAAATATACTTAGAATTATTGATGTCCTATAAAAGTTTTGTCGAGATTTATTAGTATCATTTTATCTCTATTATTGCCGATGATAGACCACTATTTGTTTTCCAAAACGATTTAAACTTTTTTGTTTTCTATTTTCCTCTCTTTAGGCAGAGAGCTAAACTTCCAGTCTATAAAAATACTTTGTATGAAGGCATCTCACGCTCTTTTAGGATCACAAGAAGCAAGAAAAGATTCTATGATATGGTTCTCAAAAAACAAGATCCTGTGATACTATTCAGTAGTGTCCGAAAAAGTATATAAGTCCTAGAGGTTTTAACTTTATGATAATAAGGGAAACGAATCAAGAAGCAATTCAATTAAACACTTCATCCATGTATCTACATACGAGAAACAAAAAAGGGGATGGCGAAAACCATCCCCTCTTTTTATATTGAGTTATCTAAAAATTACTCCGCTGCAGTCATTACAACGATACGATTCCACTCGTTAACGTCATACAATTGTTCAGAAGAACCCTTATAGTCTACAACGATCATATCTTCAGAAACTCCGTATTTTTCTACAAGCAACTTAGCTACTGCATTAGCTCTCTTTTCAGAGAGAGACATATTGAACTCGCTGGTTCCTGTCTTTTCATCTGCGTAACCTACAAGATAAATCTTAGTATTGTTGTTCTTAGCATACTGAGCAGTATTGTAGATGTTGATATACTGATTTTGGTCAATCTTTGCACTACCAATACGGAAGTAAACAACATTACGCAGAACTGTCTTAGTAACAGTCTCAACTACTGGTTCTGGACATTCTGGACAAGATACAGGACGCTTGCTCAACTCTGCATTTTCTGCACGAAGATTATTAATTTGTCCATTAAGATCGTTAACCAATCCCCAATCCATAGGAACGATTTCTGTCCATTCTGGTTTTCCAAGATTGAATCCTAAACCTGCTGTCGCAAAGGCCATCAAATCTGCTCCATTGTTAACAATTCGAGAACCCGCAAGATTTATCTTAGAAGCTAGCATTTGAGCTTCGATATTAAGATCTACACGACGTCCAAGACGGAACTTAAAGATTAAACCTGCGTTTGCAGAGAAAGAAGGATCATGCTTAGAGAAACTGTTATCTACAGCACCCTTAGCATCAGTAGTATGATACTTATAAGCTCCCCCAACCCCTACAAAAGGAACAAGATGAAATACTCGTTTAGGGTTGTACTTTGCGAAGTAGTTCACAACATCGAACAAAAACTCATAGTGCAATACTCCAAACAAGTTATCATAAGCTACAGGCGAACCTGCTTCCAATTGGAAGCCTCTCATATTCCAAGCTGTTACTTGAGCACGCGTTCCAAACCAAGGCTCATGCCACTTACCAACTGCAAGCGTAGGTACTGGATATATACGATCCATTAATTGAGCAGCATTATTAGCCTCTCCAAAAGGAAGCATACCCACACCACCTTGTATATCTATAAACCAATGGTCTGAACCTTTATCACGATTAAAAATAGTCTTATGAGCAGACTTCTTGGCAGTCTCCTGAGCCTGTACACCCATAGAGAGAGTACAAGCACCCATAAGAGCAAGCATTAATACTTTTGCTTTCATATTGATTTTTCTTATTTTCAAAGTTAGTACTATAATTACTTAGAGCGAACGATAACAACGCGATTCCATGCGCGAGCCTCAAAAAGCTCTGTTTCACCCTGCCACTCAACAGAAATCATATCAGAAGGAACTCCGAATTGATTCACAAGAGCTTCTGCAACAGCCTTAGCACGACGTTCAGAAAGTTGCATATTGTAATTGGAGTCTCCTGTTACATCTGCGAAACCTATCACAGCAACACCCTTATTTCCATTCTTAACAAAGTCCGCAATGTCTTGCAAAACAACATGTTGATCTTTGCTGATAGTTGCACTATTAAATTTGAAAACAATAGCTTTGTCTCCCAACACATTCTCTGTAACTACAGTTGTTTCTTTAGAAACTTCGGGGCATTCAGGACAAGAAACAGGACGTTTTCTCAACTCAGTATTCTCAGAACGCAAACGATTGATTTGACCATTAAGATCATTAATCAAATCCATATCCATAGGAGTAACAGTCTCCCAAGCAACACGACCAAGATTAAAGTTAAGACCTGCTGTAACAACTCCCAAAAGCCCATTATAATTTGGAGAATAAGGAGTAGAAGGAGCTTTATAATCAATTTCTTGCTTAACAATATTCAAATTAGAATATATAGCCTGTCCTTCAAGCACTAAATCAAGACGTTTTGCTAAGCGGAAACTCATCATCAACCCTGCGTTCGCTGTTGCTGAATGGCGATAAGGCTCATTAAACTTAATGATATCACTCATTTCGGCGAAATCATTATGGTATTTAAAGCCATATCCAACACCGAACCAAGGCACAAGATGAAAGACTCTCTTTGGATTATACTTACCAAAGTAGTTCACAACATCAAACATAAAGTCAAAGTGAGCCCCAGCCATAGCCGCATTTTCCTTCATCACCTTACCAGCAGCATTCTTATAGAAAGTAGGAGTAGGACCTCCGAACACTTGCAAACGAGTTGCAAAATAAGGATTGTGCCACTTGCCTAAAGAGATTGTAGGCATAACATGAAGACGATTCAAGATTTCTTGACTTTCATTTTCTTCTAAAAATTGAGCACTAACTCCACCTTGGAGAGTCAAGAACCAATGTCCTGCAGAACGGTCAAAAGCCGTCTTATGAGCAGGCAATGTCTGAGTCTCAGGTGTAGTAGGTTGCTGAGCACTAACTGTGAGTGCTGTAGCTCCCATAACAGAGAGCAATAAGTACTTTACCTTCATCATTTTACTATTCATTGTTAGCGTTTACTTATAAAATTCTTAAACATCAATTCACACTACAATCACTACACAAAGATAACATTTTCTTTAGAATAAGCAACTAAATATAAAAAACAGCAAGAAAAAGGCCTTTTAAACTGTCAAAAAGACTTTTTTACAAGTTGTCTTACAGCAAAAAAAATGTCTATAAAAAGGCCTTCTTTTCTACAAGAAAAAGAGAAGAAAGAAGGAACAATTAACTAATTAACAAGGACTTGTCAGTAAATAAAAAGATTAAAGAACAAAGCCTTCTGGGAGGAAAGAAGAGACATCTTGTCCATAGGAAAGCAACTCTCGAACAGCACTACTGGTAATATGAGAAAACTCTTGTGCTGTAAGGAGAAAAACAGTATTAACCCCCATTAAATGGCTATTCAAGTCCGCTAATCCTTTCTCATATTCATAATCAATAGAGGAACGTATCCCTCTAAGAAGTGCTACTGCATGTGTTTCTTTTACCAAGTTGACAGTCAACCCCTCATAGGTTATAACCTGTACCCTATCGTTAGATAGATAGAAGCGTTCTATCTGACTAAATCGCTCTTTCACAGAGAAAAAAGTCTTTTTCTGGGGATTAATTCCAATGGCAATAATAATACGATCGAATAAGAGCAACCCCCTACTAACAATATCGGCATGCCCAATAGTAAAAGGGTCAAATGTTCCAGCGAAAACAGCAATTCTCTCTGTCATAGTGTAACTCTGAACCTACTCTTCCTCTACAAGTAAGTTTCCTATAATAAAATCCTGTCGTTCAGGTGTATTCTTACCCATATAGAAGTCCAACAAATGCTTGTAAGTGTCTTCTCGACGGAGAGTTACCTGTTTGAGTCTAATATTTTCCTCCACAATAAGATTCTTAAACTCTTCAGCAGATATCTCTCCCAACCCTTTGAAGCGAGTCAATTCAGCCTTTTTTCCGAGTTTATCCAAAGCCTCATCTCGCTCTTGATCACTGTAGCAATAATAGGTGTATTCTTCCCAAGCAGAGTTTTTCTTTTTCTTGCGAGCTTGAATCTCGGACAAAGGGAGAGTTACCCTATAGAGAGGGGTCTCCAATACAAAAACATGACCCTTGCGTACCAAGTCGGGAAAGAACTGCAAGAAAAAAGTAAGCATCAATAAACGAATGTGCATTCCATCATCATCGGCATCTGTTGCTATAATGATGCGATTATAACGCAATCCATCCAATCCGTCTTCTATGTTAAGAGCTGCTTGTAAGAGATTAAACTCCTCGTTTTCGTAAACTATCTTCTTTGTTAAACCAAAACAGTTTAACGGTTTACCTCTAAGACTAAACACAGCTTGGTATTTAGGATCTCTACTTGTTGTAATAGAACCACTGGCTGAATTACCCTCCGTTATGAATATCGATGTTCGGTCAAGTTCTTTGCCCTTAGCATCATTAAAATGCACGCTACAATCTCGAAGTTTCTTGTTATGTAGATTTGCTTTCTTAGCCCTTTCTCTTGCCAATTTAGCAACTCCACTCATAGCCTTGCGCTCACGCTCACTATCTTGTACTTTCTTCAACAAGACTTCAGAGGTAGCACTATGTATATGTAAATAATCGTCCAGCCTTTCTTTTAAGAAATCACCCACATATTTCAAGATACTGACCCCCCTTAGAGGCTCATTCTTATACTGGGGTTCATCTGGCACCATATCCTTGGAGCCAAGTTTCGTCTTAGTCTGACTCTCAAAAGTGGGCTCTACAACTTTCAAACTAATAGCAGCAGCCATCCCTGAACGAATGTCTGTATAGTCAAAGTTCTTAGAAAAAAACTCTTTTATAACACGAGCCACCGACTCTCTAAAAGCACTTAAATGTGTTCCTCCCTGCGTTGTATTCTGACCATTTACGAAACTGTAAAACTCCTCTCCATACTGATTTACATGGGTAATAGCCACCTCTATGTCTTCCCCTTGAAGATGTATTATGGGATACAGAGGATCTCCAGCCAAATCTTCCGTGAGCAGATCCTTTAGCCCATTCTTGCTTTGGTACTTTTTCCCATTATAAATGATGGTAAGTCCTGCATTCAAGAAAGTATAATTACGCACCATAGAAAGCACTATTTCGTTCCTATAGACATAATTTCGGAATAACTTCGAGTCTGGAATAAAAGAAATGAGAGTCCCCGTAGGCTCTTCAGAAGCAAGCGTTGGTGTCTCCTCTCGCAACTTGGCTAAGGAATAGGATATTTTCTTGGTAAAACCCTCCCTAAAAGCTTGTACAGTAAACTCTTGAGAAAGAGCATTTACAGCTTTTAATCCCACTCCATTAAGTCCAACAGACTTCTTAAAGGCTTGAGAATCTATTTTCGCTCCCGTATTCATACGAGCAACAGCATCATCCAACTTTCCCAGAGGTATCCCTCGACCATAGTCTCGAACAGTTACTCGCCCCTCTTCGATTGTTATTTCTATGGTTTTGCCTTGCCCCATGACAAACTCATCAACCGAGTTATCTATAACTTCCTTAAGAAGTACATAGATACCATCGTCAGAGAGACTACCATCTCCCAGCTTACCGATGTACATGCCAGGACGACGGCGAATATGTTCATCCCAAGAAAGAGTGGTAAAATCGGCTTCGTTGTATCCTATTTTAGGGGCTTCTAACTCCATGCAGCTGAATTATAATTGCTTTATATAAGCTCTACGAGTTTTATGATGAGTTCTTTCAAAATAGTTCCATTGCAACTGTACTGCCATATTGGTTTCTAATTCAGGATTGCTTTCAGCGTAAACTACTCCATTCTTCTTGAAAATTGGAATTAAATCATTAAACAGAAGAGCATTAACTCCCTTATTAGTATATTCAGGCAAGACACCTACCAAGTACAAGTCTACAACTTTCACCCTGCCCTTCAAAGCCTTCAATAAGTGCATAAAGCCAAGAGGGAACAGCTTCCCATCGGCACGTTGCAGAGCATGACTCAAACTAGGCAAGGCTATGGCAAACCCTATTACTTTACTATCTTCTATCCGTTCAATAACAGTTACGAAATCCAAGCGAAGCAATGGGATATATGTCTTGGCATAATACTCAATCTGAGCAGGACTAAGCTCCGAAAAACCATAAAGATTGGCATAAGCCTTATTGAGTGTTTCGAAGATTGGAGCTATGTAGGGAGGAATCTCTTTTCTTGACTTGAACTTAACTACCCTTAAACCATACTTTTCTCTAACAATCTCTGCAATGCGAAGATGTTTTTCAGGGATAGATTCTGGAATCTGAATTTTGAATTCTTTCCAATCTTGATCTTTAATAAATCCCAATCGCTCCAATTGTTTGGGATAGTAAGCATAATTATAGTTCGTGGCAAGTGTCCCCAGCTGATCGAACCCTTCCACCAACATACCTTGTCGATCCAAATCCGTAAATCCCATTGGTCCATGTAGCATGTCCATATTATGACTACGAGCCCACGCTTCCACGGCAGAAAAAAGGGCATCTACCACCGCATTATCATTGATAAAATCAACGAAACTAAAACGAGCATGATTTTGGTTCCACGTTTCATTGGCTTTATGGTTTATAATACCAGCTATACGCCCCACAATCTGTTTATCCCTATATGCTAAGAAGTAAACTGCTTCACAAAATTCAAATGCAGGATTTTTTGCCTTATCCAATGTATTCAACTCATCCTCTATCAACAGTGGTATTTGATAAGGATTTTTCTTGTACAAATCATTTCCAAACTGAACAAACTTTCTAAGGTCTGCTCTGCTTTGTACCATTCGTATTTCTACAGACATAATATGTTAGATGAGTTTTTATTCACACTTTTTTCTCCACAACCGCTTGCACTACATTGAGAGCATAATCTCCAAAATGCTCATATTCGTCAATAACATCAAGGTAGTAAACAGACTCTTGATAGGGATACACATGATTGTCTAAATCTTGCATATTTTTTGCTTTCAAGAAATCTCTCTTGTGGTCTATTTCATTTTCTATATTATAGCTTTGTGTACGGCATCGGCAGTAGGATTAGATATTTCCAACACCTCTACCATATGTTTCGCCGAACGCATCACTATATCATGCAATTGGAGCAGTTGTTCCTCCAACTGAGGGCTAAAAGTACATCCATTAAGACCTTGTTTTTTAAGAGTCCTTGCTATATTAAAACTCGTATCACCCAAACTCTCTATCTCAGTAGCCACACGCATCATAATACGGACCTCTTCTTTCGTTTCACTACTCAAATCGCCATCCGAGAGCTTATTGAGATAGTTAACAATCTCTACCTCCACACGGTCACATATATTCTCAAACTTTTCTATACGATTGAAGACTTGCTCAAACTCTTCTTTATCTTTCGTTACGATGAGTGTCTTATCCATCTCTAACATGTCTAACGTTCTACGGCCATAAGAAGCAATCTCTTTATGCACCTGCAAGAGAGAAAGCTCACTAGTAGAGAGCATACGAGAAGAAAGGAACTGTAAATGTGTCTCAGGTCTCTCTTCTGTTTGAGACTTACGAGGACGTATAACTCGCTCACAAATATACACATAGACATTTACAAACCAAACCATGATCAAAACGTTTGCTACGTTGAAGAAGGTATGGAAGAGGGCCAATCCAACTGATATCGACCCTGCCATGCTCAGAAGTTGCTCTTGAGCCATCTGTAGGTTAGCATTAGCAAGAGAGGAATGTGATGTAATAAGGGCTAAATCAGATGGGGAGTAAGTGTTGGAAAGTTCTCCTATATAACTAAAAAGCAAACGAGGGTCTGTACCACTTTTGGCAACAATGTCGGCTACAAAATTGGTAAAAGGGAAAAAGATACAAAGTATCCAAGTTACCCCCAAGATATTAAACAGAAAATGAGAGAAAGCTGTACGTTTAGCTACCACGTTGGCATTGAGTGCTGCTAAATTGGCAGTAATAGTAGTACCTATATTCTCTCCTAAAATCATTGCAGTAGCCATCTCGAAAGGTATCCATCCCTTGGAACACATAATTAGGGTTATAGCCACTGTTGCACTGGAAGACTGTACGACAACTGTCATCACAGCTCCGATAAAAAGGAATATCAACACAGACATAAAGCCCATGTTAGTATATTTCTGAAGGAAGGCGAGTGCATCTGGGTTACTCTGCAAATCGGGCATAGAACTCTTTAAGAACTGCAATCCCAAGAAGAGCAGAGAGAAGCCTATTACGAACTCTCCCCAAGAATTCCACTTGGTCCGTTTGGAGAAAATAAGAGGTATAGCTGCAGCAAAAAGGGGAATAGCAAAGGCACTAATATCAACCTTAAAACCGAGTAAAGAGATAATCCAAGCTGTCACTGTAGTACCAATGTTGGCTCCCATAATCACGCTTATAGACTGGGCTAAATTCAACAATCCAGCATTCACAAAGCTAACGGTCATCAACGTAGTGGCAGAAGAAGACTGAACCAGAGCTGTAACGAGAATCCCCGTAAAAACTCCTAAGAATCGGTTGGAGGTCATCGCCGAAAGTATGCTTCGCATCCTATCTCCAGCAACTTTCTGCAGCCCTTCACTCATAACTTTCATCCCATAAAGGAAAAGACCGAGCGATCCAATCAGCCTAATTAAATCCCAGACACCATACTCCATACGTCTTGTTTATCTTTTGTTCTTTCCTTATTTTTGGGAACAAATATAGTTGAAAATGCTCAGACAACCTATGAATACAATATTAGTTACCTATACAAACCTTGGCAGAGAAGAGCTGGTACCACAGGGGATATCTCTCTTAGAATTAGCAGAACGACTCGAAAAAGAGCTCGGCTTTAGACCCATAAACTGCCGAGTAAACAACAATACCCTCAGCCTCACGGATCGCATCTACGAACCCTCTACGCTACACTTTGTAGACATTACCGATGCGAGCGGTATGCGCACCTACGTACGCACCCTCAGTTTCATTGTAAGTAAAGCCATTGCCGACACTCTACCTGGGAGTAAGTTTTTCGTCGAACACTCTTTAGCAAACGGCTACTACTGTTCTATAAAAAGAAAAGACCCCGTAACGGATAAGGAGTTAGCACTTCTTCGAAATCGCATTGACGAAATTATCAAGGCTGACATCCCCTTCGTTCCCCAAACCATCCCCTCAGAAAGAGCCATTGAATTATTCCGCTCCATTGGGGAGTACGATAAAGCCGATTTAATCGAAACAGTGCGTCTGCCCTACACCACCTACTTAGAATTAGAGGGCTATCCCGATACCTACTACGGATCTCTCGCCCCTTCCACAAGCTACATTTATCTGTATGGTTTGGAAAGACACTTAGAAGGGTTCCTCTTACGAGTTCCCAACTCTAAAAATCCTTCAGAGTTATCCCCCATTACCACACAGTCTAAAATGCGTGAAGTAATAAAAGAGCAGGAACAACTTTTAGCTATGTTAAACATCGAACACATCGGAAGTTTGAACAAAGCTATCAGACGCAACGAAATAGCAGACATAATACACGTGTCCGAAGCAATGCAGGAAAAGGGGATTGCCAAAATAGCCCAAGAGATTGCTAACCGATACTCAAGCGGGGTACGTGTCATAATGATATCGGGGCCCTCCTCTTCAGGCAAGACCACCTTTACAAAACGTCTCTGCACCCAGCTACGCACCTGTTATCTAAAACCTCATATGCTCTCTATGGACGACTACTTTGTCGACAGAGATAAAACTCCATTGGATGAAAATGGAGAGTATGATTTTGAGTCTCTGTATGCTTTAGATCTTGAGCTTTTCAATAAAGACCTTCTTTCTCTCTTGGAGGGGAAGAAAGTGGAAACACCTACTTTCGACTTCAAAACGGGGCAACGTGTTTTTTCGGGCAATCATCTCATGTTGAAGGAGGGCGATGTTCTTCTCATTGAGGGCATCCATGCTCTGAATCCTGATCTACTCCCTTCATTCCCTCAAAAGGCACTGTTTCGTGTCTACGTAAGTGCTCTAACCACCATCGGACTCGATGCCCATAACCGAGTACCTACTACGGACAATCGACTCTTACGCCGTATGGTACGAGACTATCGCTACAGAGGCTACTCTGCCATAGAGACGCTCCGACGCTGGAGTTCTGTACGCAAGGGAGAGGATAAGTGGGTGTTCCCCTTCCAAGAAAATGCCGATGCTATGTTCAATAGTGCCATGGTGTACGAATTGGCTGCTCTGAGAAGTTTTGCCGAACCCTTGCTCTTAGAAGTCCCCCCTATGGTACCAGAGTACAGCGAGGCACAACGCCTACTGCGTTTTCTTCGTATGATAAACCACATTCAGATAAACAAATTGCCCGGGACCTCTCTACTAAGAGAATTTTTGGGTGGTAGCAGCTTCAGATACTGATGAGCAAAAAGAAGCAATTCAACGACTTTGGGGGATTGGTGTACAGCACCGATCCCCATTTTACACCTATTCCAGAAGAGGAAGAGGTAGAAACTCTTGCCCCCGAGCAACAAGTCCTACGCATCCGCTACGAACGAGCAGGACGGGGAGGCAAGGAGGCAACCGTTATTTCAGGATTTGTTGGTACAGAAGAAGACCTTAAAGAATTGGCTACTCGACTTAAACAATCTCTCGGATGTGGCGGAAGTGCCAAAGAGGGACTTATCATTCTGCAAGGAGACAAACGCAATACCCTCCTCCCATTACTCCAAAAGTGGGGGTACAAAAACAGCAAATAAACTCCCTATTCCAACTCCAGCAACAATCTTTCACTCAATTAACAACTTTCTCACACAATGAAGAAATTCTTAAAAATCGCAGGTATTCTACTTGCGATCCTTCTCTGAAGATATGTACTTCTTTGGGGCTATGTTGAACCTATCCTCCAGAAAGATGCAGAAGTCACTCCGAGCTATCTCGCAGATCATATCTTCAACAAGGAAAAATGTATAAAAGACTTCGACGAAATAGTAGTCGATGTTTTTCCTTTTTTTGAGGAAAAAGGGATAGACCCAAAGGCGCTTTACCACAAGTTCTCCAAGAGAGTGCAAAACATCAATTCCATCTATGACTACTACGATGTATTGGAAGAATACTTTGCCTCTTTGCAAGTTTCGCCACAAAGAGGGAGACGTTTTTCAGAGTTCCAACCCGTTCCTTGAAATACTCAGCCAAAGGCTTCCCTCTTGAAGGAAAAGGCATTCCGCCTCATCACTACGTACAACAGACTTTGAGCAACTATTACGAAGGCAAGGATACAGTATTAGAATACACGCTAAACCTAATCCACAACCCCTCTCTCGCCCAATAGTACAAGAGTAAGAAGAAGCCTCCTATCTTAACCCTATTATCCAGCTCTTCCAAAAGGATTAACCCTTTCTAAGAGTTTGCACGGATGGTTTTGCTCAAAAGGGTTATACCTTTTTGTCAATAGGTATAATGGTATCCGAGAAAAAATATATACCTTTGCAACCAATGTGTGCAAGGGCACGCAGAAACAAGAAAAGAGTTTTATTAATTCAAACGTAACAAATGGCAACTAAGATTAGATTGCAGCGTCACGGTCACAAAGGCTACGCCTTCTACAAGATCGTTATCGCAGACAGCAGGGCTCCACGAGATGGACGATTTATTGAAAGGATAGGTTCTTATAATCCGAACACAAATCCTGCTTCAGTAGATTTGAATTTCGAAAGAGCTCTTTATTGGTTGGGCGTAGGTGCTATACCTACCGACACGGTTCGTAGCCTCCTCTCTCGCGAAGGAGTACTCCTCAAAAAGCACCTCAACGAAGGTGTTAAGAAGGGTGCTTTCGATCAAGCAACTGCAGATCGTCGTTTCGAAGAGTGGCGCAAGAGCAAAATGGACAAAATCAACGAAGTAGTTGCATCTCGCGATGCGAAGAAACGTGAAGAGGCTAAGGCGCGTCTTGCAGCAGAACAAGAAATTAACAAGGCTAAAGCAACAGAATTAGCTGAAAAGCGTGCTGCAGAAGCCAAGGCTAAAGCTGAAGAAGAAGCAGCTTTGAATGCAGAAGAAGCTACCGAAACTCCTGCAGAAGAAGCGCAAGAAACAGCAGAAGCAGAAGCTCCACAAGCAGAGTAACACTCTACAAAGTGTAGCATAGACATACTTTCTTTACGAAGAAAAGCTGAATGTCTAACTGCTAAAATGCCAATAATAAAAGTCGCTACCTTTTCTTTTTCAGAAGGGGTAGCGATTTTTCTATTAAATAGAACTTTGCTTTCTCCTTAAGAGCATTATAGAATGCCTACGCAATTAGGCAACAGAACTTGAATCTGAAACAAGACACTGTTCGTCCACAAGATCCAACCGTAGCCACTTAGAGAATGGTCAAAAATATCCACAAGAAACTTAAAGAGAGTACTCCTCAATTCTTTCAAATAAGGATAAAAAACTTTTCTGACAAAGATTTCATTCATCCTCACTGCTATGCAAGAGCATTACGAATTATATCAACACTCTTCGGGGCTCACTATCGCCCACTATCCTGACAAAAGTGCTATCACCTACGCAGGATACATAGTACGCGTTGGAGCTCAAAATGATCCACAACGCTACTTTGGGATGGCGCATTTGGTAGAACACATGATGTTCAAAGGCACTCGCCTCCGCTCCTCGAAGCATATTATACAAAGAGCCGAAGAGGTAGGAGCAGATATCAACGCCTATACTACCAAAGAGGAGACTTTCGTTTACGCTGCTTTCAAAGAGCAATACTTGCATCGTATGCTCCATTTACTTACAGATGTAGTACTACATAGCCGTATCCCCGAGGAAGAACTCGAACGGGAAAAGTCTGTAATCATCGAAGAAATAAACAGCTATAAAGACTCTCCTTCCGAGCAAATATTCGACGAATTTGAAGATCTTCTTTTCAGAGGTTCCTCTCTGGGGCACAACATTTTGGGTACTGTTGCTTCGGTAAAGCGTATAAGTTCTCTATCGGCTCGAAAGTTTATACATCAACATTACCGTCCTGAAAATATGGTACTCTGCCTCCGAGGACAAGTAGATATAGAGTATATATTGGACTTTTGTGATGATTACTTCTCTTCGTACTCCATAGAAAAAGCCTTGCCTTTACGCACCACATCTCTGCTACACACTGTTGGAGATCTGCCAAAAACGACCTATCTTTCACACAAATTCAACACCTATCAAACGCACTGCATAATAGGAGGGTACGCTTACTCTATGCATCAGGAGGAGCGACTTGTTACCACACTTCTCAACAACATATTAGGAGGACCGGGTATGAACTCTCGTCTCAACATGAGTCTGCGTGAAGAGAAAGGCTACGTCTATTCCGTCGATAGTAACTATACCCCCTACTCCAATGCAGGTGTCTTCACCATCTATTTTGGCTGTGCTCATAAAGATAGAGAATCAGCCAAAGCTCTTGTTTTTCAAGAGTTGGATCGTCTCTGTGCAGAGCCTATATCAGACAAAGAATTAGCAGCCGCCAAACGTCAAATAATGGGGCAACTCGCCATTGCTGCCGACATTCGAGAAACAGCTTTCCTCTCTATGGGTAAAAGCCTTCTCTTCTACCGAAAGTATGACAGCCTCTCTACCATAGAAGAGCGCCTTAACACTATAACCGCCTCTATGATACAAGAGACGGCTCGCAAACTTTTCGTTCCCGAACAGCTTCTCACACTCCTGTATTATTAGAGGTTATTGCACGCACTCCAAGACACCTATTTTTAAGGAACATCCTGCAAGACTTTGGGATAAAGTCGAAGGGAACGTAAAAATGAACGAGACTGAGCCCGAATATCGATAATAACCCAACGAATACAGCATTATGTAACAGTCGCTATTAAAGGACAGAGTCTCACACCAAACATCCATCTGAAACCCTTGCATAATAGCTCGTTTCCCGCACTTCTTTTTCTATTCGGACGTGTTCAGATTCATTGGTAGACGTGCACAGTTTTCATTCTACACACCTCCTATTCTCTATACGCAATCTATATATACATATACTTAGATTGAATATATACATACTCAACCTTGGTGTGTTTATACTCAATCTTAGTATAAAGAATTGAACACGATAAAAAAAGAAAATGGTAGCGTAAACACAATAAAATATACCCATGTATATGAACAAGTTCAAGCATCAAAAGAGAGGAGAGACGATTTATTATGCAAAGGTTTCCATCTATAACGTCATCTCTGACCTCGCTCCCAACTAATATATTTCACTCTTTCGGAGAAAATTATTTCTTCTTTGCAACAAAAGAAAAAATCAATCGTCTAATTAGGTGTAGGACCAATTGCTCCGCTATACGATATATAGCTTAAGCAATTACCGACAAATACAAATTAGCACAATTGATGTATGATTCGTCTTTTACTACTTACCCTAATTAGTGTAGTGGGCTTGGTACAAGTCAATGCACAAGGAACAAAAGAGCTCTCCCTCCCCTCTCTTTTTGCAAAGTGTGCGCAGATAGAGGGGATAGATGTGGTACACCTAACACCAGAAGATTTCAACACACTCTTCAAAACAGGTTTTTTACAAGAGAAAAGTTCGATTCTAAGTGGCATCTCTCTATTAGGAGATCAGAAGTCCTTAGACCCTTCGGCTCAACTATCGGGCAGTCTGTCTGTCATTTCCGTAGAATCTATGGAGCAACTACCGCCCAAAAAACAAAAGTTGCTTAAAAAGCTTTTTGAAACAACTTCTTTTGTTGGAAGCGAGTTAATAACGTTCGTTAAGGAAGATGGAGAGACAGTACGTGTCTATGCGCACGGAAGCGAAGAAGACAAAAATCGAGCTTTCTACATCATATCCACAGCAGATAATGAATACAATGCTATTTGCCTAAAGGGACTCTTTGGCATAAAAAGTCATGTTCAAGTAACACCCGAACAGCAAAAATAACACCTTCTTTCAATGGATGCTACCACATTTAACAGCACATATTTGCCTCTACGAAAGGTGATCCTTTCGGTGTGTGTAGCACTACTCTCTGACCAAGAAATGGCTGCTGACACTACACAGGATATATACCTCAAACTCTGGGAGCAAAGAGCTTCTTTGGACGAGATTGTATCGCCTCAAGCCTACGTAATACGCTTAGCACGCAATCGCTGTTTAGACAAGCTCAAAAGTGCATCCGAAAGGCTTCGAGAAAATCGTGAAGTAGCCGAGTGGACACTCCAAAACAGCATAGACCCCTCTGCCAACCCCTATGAAGAACTGGTAGGCAAAAGCTCCGAAGAGAGATTAAAAGATTGGGTTAATTCACTGAAAGAACCACAGAAAAGCATCTTTCGCCTTAGGCATTATGAGATGCTTTCCAACGGAGAGACAGCAGAGCAATTAGGACTACAAGAGTCTACCGTGCGTAGTGCGCTCTCTCGATTGAGAAAAGAAGCTCGAAATCTATTCGAGAAAGAGAATTAGAAAACAGCGTATCGATTCAATATAATGAATACAAAAGAACAACTCCCTCGGCTATTAGAGAAATTTTACTCTGGAGAAACCTCGCCCGAAGAGGAGCTTATGTTATATCTTCATCTATTAGATGAACCATCCAATAGTATCTATCAAGCAGATCTAAAGGTGGTCGAAATGCTTTTCATCGGAGCACAACAGATACAGAGAGAGACGCTACTTGTAAAAAGAAAGAATAAATGGTACAGTAGCTCTACCATAAAGAAATATGCCATTGCGGCTGCTTTACCTCTTGCCTTGACTCTCGGATTAATTGGATTGCTACGCAACCCTTCGGAAGAGCTTTCCTTCAGAAACAATACCTATATCGCCCAAGAGGAAGTAGATATACATGCAGAACGAGCTTTCTCTCTGCTCAATGATTGTTTAGAGTCTGGTTATACCAACTACACTAAGGCCCAGTCTGCCATAAACGACGCATCAGAAGCCATCGAGGCTTCTTATCAACAATTAGAACCTCTAATGGAACATGAACTACGGATGGGAAACATTAGAACTATATCAAACGACGAATTAAATTGAGATAAATAGATATTATGAATAGTCCGCGCTTAATCATAGCCTCTATATTGGCTACACTACTAACTCTGTTTGCCTCCAATCAATTATTGGCACAGGATAATAAGGATATAGACTTTGACCGTTTAATGCAAACGGATGGCATCACAGTGGTTTATCTATCTCCTTCAATGCTATCGCAATCAACTCTCCGTATTGGGAGCAAAGATGGAGGTTCTCCTTCTTTGCAGGGTCTAATCCAATCCATTAGCTCTGTCTATATTTTTACAGCTTCGGATACTCAAAACATATCCTTAATTCGCTCTATGTTTGCTCCGATACTCAAACCTTCACAAAAGCAGTACGAACAGCTCTTCTTCGTCAAAGAAGGACAACGTACTATGCGTTTTGTAGCGAAGATGAAAGGTAATGAAGCACACGACCTATACCTTCTGGTTGATGAACCCGAAGAGTATGTGGCTATATCCTTCATAGGACACTTTACCCGTAAACAAATTGAAGCTGCCATGCAAGCTACCGAAACCCCTAATCGCGGACAGGGTAAAAAGGGAAAGCGTGCCAACTAACAAACTCCCCAGAGAGAGCAAAAATACCTAGAGCCTTCCTCTAAAAAAGTTCTAAGTATTGAGTCGTTATTGCTCCCTTGCAGACATAACAAACGTTTCTTTTTTCATTCATCATTTTTAGTTAGTTTCTTTTTCCAAAAAGGGAGTTGCCATACGGACAACTCCCTTTTCTGTTTTTGCAAATATGTCTACACAAGTAAGCGTAATAGCCACAGACTTGTACCTCTCTCTTCTGTGAGGAGGATAAATTATATAGGACTATTAATTTCTTCTACCCAAGAAGCGAAGGAGATACAAGAACAGATTTATAAAGTCAAGATAAAGCTGTAAAGAACCCATAAGAGCTATTTTCCTCAAACTTTCACCATCCAATACACCATCATACTCTCGTAGCATATTCTTAATCTTATTGGTGTCAACAGCTGTTAGCACAGTAAAAATAAGCACTCCAACGATAGAGATAACCCATTCGAAACCCGATGACTTAAGGAACATATTCACTACCGAAGCAATAATCAATCCTACAACACCCATTATGAGGTAACGACTCCAAGAAGAGAGATCCTTCTTAGTGAAAGTACCTATAAGAGCCATTGCCCCAAAAGTACCTGCAGTGATAAAGAAAGTCGAAATAATAGAAGATGCCGTATAAGCTGCGAATATAAAACTTAACGTAAGACCATTAAGAACAGAATAAATGGTCATACATAAGCTGGCAGTAATAAAGGAGATTTTATGCAAACGAGCAGAGAGAAAAAATACCAATCCTAGCTCCGCTATAACTACCCCCCAAAAGAGGAAAGGTGTTGTTATCAAAGTGTAGAACAGAGGTGTAAAAGCTACCAAGTAGCTGGTTACTCCTGTTAGCCCTAAAGCTGCCGTCATCCACACAAAAACATTGCGAAAAAGTTTGTTTACATCTTCGGTAGAAACCACATACTGAGGTCTTGTAGCATCTACCTCATAAGCTCCATAAGCGGGTGGAGTCTGCTTGTTTTGGTTCCAATAATTGTTCATAGATAAATATTGTTTTTGTTTTAATCTTTCTATTTATATAGCGTTAGAGGTCATCCTCTCGTAGAGTCATATACAACTTCTATGCCTTTTTATACAATACAAAGAAAGTTCACTACTCTACAGTAACAGATTTTGCCAAGTTACGAGGTTGATCTACATCTTTACCCTTGTTGATTGCAATATAATAAGAGAGAAGCTGTAAAGGTATCACTGAAAGTAAAGGATCAAGTTCGGGTAAAGTACGTGGCACCTCTATCGTATAGTCGGTAATCTTTGCAATTTCTTCATCCCCCTCAGATACAATCGCCAAAACGCGTCCCTTGCGAGCCTTTATCTCTTGTATATTACTCACCACTTTATCATAAATTTCATCTTTTGTGGCAATAACAACAACGGGCATCTCCTCATCAATTAGGGCGATAGGACCATGCTTCATCTCTGCAGCAGGATAACCCTCTGCATGAATATAGGATATCTCCTTTAACTTGAGAGCCCCTTCCAATGCAACGGGATAGTTAAGACCTCGCCCCAAATAGATAAAGTTATGAGCATAGGTAAATATCTTAGACACCTCTTTGATGCGGTCATTCTGATTGAATATCTTTCTAATTTTATCGGGTATCATGGTGAGTTCTTGCACCAACGCCCTATACTTTTCGTCCGATATACTTCCCCTCTCCTTTGCTAAACAGAGAGCAAGCATTACCAAGACTGTTAGTTGTCCCGTAAAAGCCTTAGTAGAAGCAACACCAATCTCTGGACCAACATGGATATAGGTACCCGTGTCTGTAGCTCTTGCTATAGAGGAGCCGATAGCATTACACACTCCGTAAATACAAGCTCCTTGCTCTTTTGCCAACTTTATAGCAGCGAGAGTATCGGCAGTTTCTCCTGATTGAGAAATCGCTATAACAAGATCATCTTTCTCTATTACAGGGTTTCTGTAACGAAACTCTGAAGAATATTCAACCTCCACTGGGATACGAGCAAGCCCTTCGATAAGCTGTTTGCCAATAAGCCCTGCATGCCACGAAGTACCACAACCTAAGATAATTACTCTTCGAGCTTGTACAAGTTTAGCTCTATGGTCGAGCATTGAAGAGAGCAGTATCTGTTGTAGCTCACTGTTGACACGCCCTTTCATACAGTCTTGTAAACATCGGGGCTGGTCGAATATCTCTTTAAGCATGAAATGAGGATAGCCATCCTTCTCTATCATACCAATATCGAAACCTACCTCTTGAGGGTTATGCTCTACAACCTGCTTATCAATAGTTTCTATACGAGGAACTCGCCCTGGCATCAACTCGACCACTTCCTCCTCTTCTATAAAGATAACGTTACGCGTATAGGAAACTATTGGAGAAGCGTCTGAAGCTATAAAATACTCCTTCTGATTCTCCCCAACCCCTATCACAAGAGGACTACTTTTTCGTGCTGCTATAAGACGTTCAGGGACAGTCTTGTCTATAACAGCTATGGCATAAGCTCCAATAACGTTTTGCAATGCCTTTTGAATGGCCTCAAAGAGAGGTAAATCGAAAGTTTTCTTTGTGTACTCGATTAACTGTACCAGCACTTCAGTATCTGTATCGCTGATAAACTTGTATCCTTTCTCTGCCAAGTCACTTTTTATCTCTCTATAATTCTCAATGATACCATTATGCACAATAGCCAGTTCCTCTGTAAAAGAGTAATGAGGATGAGCATTGCGCTCACAAGGTTCCCCATGAGTGGCCCAACGAGTATGGGCTATACCTAAAGACCCCGTCAAGTCAGAAGATGACGCTCGTTGCTCTAAATTAACAACCTTACCCTTCTCTTTATAAACATTCAAAGCTCCACTACTACTGAGTAGAGCAATACCTGCGCTATCGTATCCTCTATACTCCAAACGCTTTAATCCTCCAATGAGTATCGGATAGGCTTCTTGATGACCGATATATCCTACTATGCCACACATACAATTTACTGTTTCAACATGCTATTAGGTGAGATTGAGGGGTAAGCCCCCTCATAAAAACTCTCTTTCGTGTAAAGGTATTTCTTTTGCCCGATATGAAAAAATTACCCTTTGTACAGAAACACCCTCTTTACTTTTTACTCTCTACAAGATCGACATCTATATCAATTCAAAAGGTGTACACCTTAATCTTACTTACGATAGTCTGTAATCTCGTTGGCTTACAAAGGTAATACCAAAAGGGATACGAACAAGAAAAAGAAGTAGAGAGCATAGAAAAGCAAGAGAAAAAGGTCATTAGTTATAGGTATAGTTTCTTATTGTTAAAGTGCTAATGCTTATGTACCTTTGCACGAAAATGATAAAACAATAACCCTATGAACAAGAATAAAGTCTATCGATATACAGCAGATACACTTATGAGTGATCTCATTTGTGACCACTACGACCTTCTACTTGTAATCACTCGTTTTGGCATAGCTTTAGGTTGTGGCGAGCAATCTATCCGTGAGGTTTGCGACAAACATAATGTACACACACCTACCCTGTTGGCTGTAATCAATGCCGTAGCAAATCATGTTACTTCTGTAGAGAAGAGCGACTTAGAGCAACTCTCCCCTCTGGCATTGATTGATTATTTGAAGCGTTCTCACCACTATTTCTTAGATTATAGACTTCCGCTCATCAGAGAGCAGTTGCACAAAGCTATCGAAGGTGGACCTCGAGATATCGTGCTTCTCATCAACCGTTTCTTTGACGAATATGTTGATGAGGTACACAAGCATATGGGCTATGAAGACAAAACTGTATTCCCCTACGTAACCAAATTGGTCAATCAGTCAGAGGATTTAAGTAATTACCACATTGATATCTTTAGTAAAAGACACGATAAAATAGAGGCTAAAATTAGCGAACTCAAAAATATCCTCATTAAATACTATCCTGGAGATAGTGGCTATGGGCTAACGGCAGTATTGCATGAGATTTTTTCTACCGAAGAAGATTTGGCAACCCATAACTTTATCGAAGATAACCTCTTTGTCCCGCTTATTAGAAAGATGGAGATAAATAATGCCTAAGTGCCAAGCTCTTTATATTTTTGCTGGGCAGACCGAAAAGAAACAGATTTTGACGAATAGATAAATCTATGCTACAGAGTGTATACAAGCTATTAATTGTAGAACCTAATCCTTTTATAAGATTAGGCATTGAGGCTATACTAAAGCGGAATAATAGATTTCGTGTACAGCTAACCAATACTATGGATGTAGAGAGTTTGAGTACCACAATTAACTTTTTCTCTCCAGATATTATTCTTGCTAATCCCATCATCTTTGGGTTTCATGCGGAAGGTCAGTGGAAGTCTACCCATAGAAGCAAACTGGTAGCCTTATGCGTAAATGGTATGTACTCTGGCTACCTGACAGGCTACGATGCTGTATTAAGCATCGAAGAGCAACCCGAGGCCTTTGTACAGCAGATACTCTCTACCATAGCCCTTCCAGAAGAGGAAGAATTGGACAGTGAAGACGAACGTCTCCTTTCACCTCGCGAGAAAGATGTTGTTGCCTTTGTTGCCAAGGGACTTACAAACAAAGAGATTGCTTCCAAGCTCTCTATTTCTATTCACACCGTAATTACCCATAGGCGCAACATTGCAAAGAAGCTAAAAATCCATAGTCCAAGCGGTCTTACCATCTATGCTATCGTCAACAAGTTGGTAAATATTGACGAGATACAAGCCTAATCTTTAAACTCAAGACAAGGAGACCCTTTTACTTTTTAGTATAAAGGGTCTTTTCATATACACCTGTCCTCACTTTTTCAAAATCTTACGTCACTTTTTAGAGAGACTTGCACTACTTTCAAAAACAGGTTATCAAGGAGTTCCCAAAAGAGACGATACAAAGTTTTCGAAAGGTATAAGGGTTGCCTCAAAAAGGTACGATGGTTTGGCTCAAAACCTTCCGTGCAAACTGTTGAAACCATAGCCCCTTTTAAGAGGGAGCTTTTGTGCTTCCTTTTAGAGGTCTATGTATTTCTCGCTTATCTCCAATTTTTTATAAAAAAAGAGCCCTACAAGGGCTCTCTAAAAGAGGGGCTCAACAGCTCCAAAAGGTATAGTTATCGGGGGAACGATACTACCACTTCCACTGTGGCATAAAGGAGAGGTAAAGCTCCAAGGCATGGCTCAAACGGCTCTTTGATGTGGTAGGCAATAGATGATACCAAGCCTGTGCCTGAAGTCCTAAAGAGAGAGAACGCCCTTTGATAAAGGCATAGTGTCCCTTGAGGGAGAGGTACGATGTCTGCGAAGCATCTGCCACATAGGGCCCCTCCCACAAAGCTCGACTATTGACAAAAGGACCTCCCATAGGAGTCACAAAGTGCCATCCACGCCAATAAGAAGTGGCTACCGACAAACGACGAGACGCAAACTCTAAACCTGCATATACCCCCTTGCCGATAGGATTGTTAGGCTCTGCCGTTCGCATCGAAGAGAGTAAAAAATAGGTTTCTAAAGAAAGGGTTTTATCGGGCGAAGAGGCAAAGGGTGAGAGTGTCTGTTTTACCCCCAAAGAAGTAGCAGCATAGGTATGTACTGTATCTGACCGAAGCCAATTAATCTCCCCCCCTCGATGGGTAGCTATAGCCTGCACACTTCCTTCCATCCGATACGCATCAGTTGTACAGAGGGGAAAGGAGGTAGTAAGCCCTGCGGTAAAAGCCTCTTGGTGTCTATCGGCACGGAAAATAAAGCTCTGCCAATCAATCCACACATCGCCTCGAAAAGCGGGATAGTTCCAAACGAATTGCACCCCCTGTTCTGGGTCTGCTGTGTAACGAAGTTCGGGATTGTACAGAGGGGCTATAAGTCCGTGATGCAATGTTCTATCAAGCAAGCCCATACGGAGCGTTAAATGCTCATTCGGAACATAAGTAATGCCCACAAGGGGCAGTAATCGGGTGCCTCTCTGCACCTCCGATTGGTCTGTCCAGTGAGGCAGTTCTGCGAACCAAGTTCCCTTAGGATAAGTCTTTGCACCAAAGTACCCCATAGCATACACTCCTCCTTCCAAGCGAGCCATACCAAAAGAAAATCTCTTCTCATAGGCCCCTTTGGCAGCAAGTTTATACCCAGGGAGCGTGTACCCTGTACCATAGGGGGCAGAGTATTCATTGTTTCTAAAAAAGGTCTCCGCCTCCATTGCTATACTCCATCCTTTTTTTTCGGTTTGCGCACCAAGCGGAAGGGACAAAACGAGCAGGAGAAACCAACTTATAGCCTGTTTCATTTTCGTGTGAAGAAATAAATAAGAGAACTTGCTTTACGAGGGGCAAAAAGAGTTTGAAGCGTGCCCACCACCCCCACAGCAAAAGCCTTAAGAGCAGAAGCAATAGGCATCCTTCCTTTTTGACGTTCGGTGAGCAACGCTATATAGAAGACATCTAAAAACATCGGCTTGACCTTTTTCAAACGAAAGCCGTATCGAGATGCCAATTGCGCTATATTTTCGGGCGAGAAATGCCACAGGTGGCGAGGTACATCCCACGCAGCCCACGCCGTTTTATAGTAACCGGCATCCCAGCTACAAGGGTTAGGAAGAGCCACTACCAAAAGTCCCTCTTTGGCGATACTATGACGGATAATATCAAAATGCTCCTCCAATGTATCTATATGCTCCAATACATGCCATAAAGTAATCACATCAAACTGATGCTCCTGCAAGGGAGCTCCCAAAAGAGAGCTATGTGGGGTGAAGCCGTGATGCTTCTGAACAAAGGCACGGGCATCACTATCTTGCTCGATAGCTGTAATATGGTAACCATGCTCCTGCATATAGCGAGCAAAATATCCTGTACCACAGCCAATATCTAACAAAGAGAGGGGATGGGCCTTAGAGGTCTGTGAAGGAAGATACTTTCCAATGAGTCTTCTTTTGATCGAAAGCATCCATCTGCGCATCCAGTGATAGAGGCGATCAAAAAAAGTTCTCTGCGTGTCGCTGTGAGAGATATAGTCCACACTTTTATAGTACAAGCCTAAACACTCTCCTTTCGGAGCATCAGCTGTACGTATGAAGCCACAGTGTGGGCATTGGTCCAAGGTAAATCTCTCGTGGGTTACCAAATAATCTTTGGCAACACCTATCGGTTGAGAACCTTCTTTTTGACATATCGGGCAATACATAGATAGCACCTTCCTATGTGTTAGGGTACGATTAGAACTATTCCTTTTTGGCCTCACACCAAAGGATCTCCATCTCTTCAAGAGTAAGTTGCTTAATATCTTTGCCTCGCTCTCGGGCTACCTTTTCGATGTACCCAAATCGATTGATAAACTTCCGATTAGTTTGCTCCAAAGCATTATCGGGATTGACATTGTACAAACGAGCAGCATTGATTACAGCAAAGAGCAAATCGCCAAACTCCTCTTCAACAGCCACGGGATTGTCGGAACGTATTGCTTCTTGTACCTCTTGAATTTCTTCACAAACTTTATCCCATACCTGCGAAGGTTCTTCCCAATCGAAACCTACCGCCCGGGCTTTGTCTTGTATACGATAGGCTTTTACAATGGAAGGTAAGGCTTTAGGAACTCCCGAAAGAACAGTTTTATTGCCATCCTTCTCTTTTTGTTTGATTTGCTCCCACTGTTGTGTTACAGCATCAGCGGACTTTACATTACTCTCTCCATATACATGAGGATGACGGAATATCAATTTATTGCAAAGCGTATTACAAACATCAGCTATGTCGTACGCCCCTCCCTCTTGAGCAATACGAGCATAAAACAGGATATGTAATAACACATCACCCAATTCTTTTTTGGTGTTGAAAACATCCTTCTGTATTAAAGCCTCTGAAAGCTCGTAAACCTCTTCTATCGTGTTGGCTCGCAATGTTTCATTGGTCTGTTCTCTATCCCACGGACATTGTACACGAAGTGTATCCAAAACATCTAATAGGCGCGCAAAAGCCTCTACTTTATCTGTTTTTGCATTCATTTCTTTTAGATAATACAATAGAGGGATCAGTTCCTCCATTCGATAGAATAAAAAAAGAGGCTGTTTTCGTTGTTAGCAACAAAAAACAGCCTCTCATTAGTTGTCTATATTATTCTGTTACTTCTACTTCCTCTTTTTGAGTAGGAGTATGTACCACAGGAGCAGGTTTTCCTGCCTGACGAGCCTTAAATTCCTTAATACCATCACTTAGATAAGTGCGGTACTTATCCACATCAAGATCATGTTGATAAGAAGGTCCCACAGGTACTCCATCATGGTCAAGAGGGATATAGAAGGGCTGGGCATTAGCACCAAACTTACTTCTTTGCAAATAACTCCACTTATCACCTATGGTGCGTAGCTTAGTACGCTTAACAGTGTTACCAAGTAGTTCTTCTACTTCAATAACTTCAGGTAGAGGTGTTTTGTCGTCTACCATCAAGGTAATAAGTACATAGTCTTCTTCCAAAAGTGTTTTGATTTGTGGGTTAATCCACACAGAGTTCTCCATCTCACGGCAATTAACACAACCAAATCCTGAAAAATCCACCAATACAGGCTTGTTATTAGCCTTTGCATAGCGCATACCCTCTTCATAATTGTCAAACTTGGCATGTACCTGTCCATCGTAAAGATTGAAATCTTGTGTAGACAAAGGAGGAGAAAAAGCACTCACCGCCTTGAGAGGAGCACCCCAAAGCCCTGGTACCATATAAACAGCAAATGAAAGAGAAATGAGAGCTAAAAAGAAACGTCCTACCCCAACCTTTTCTAATGGAGTGTCGTGAGGGAAAGTGATTTTGCCCAAAAGATATAATCCCAAGCAAGTGAAGATCACAATCCAGAGTGCCAAGAAAGTCTCTCTATCCAAGATACCCCACCCATATGCCAAGTCGGCAATAGAAAGGAATTTGAGCGCAAGAGCCAACTCCAAGAAAGCCATAACAACCTTTACAGAGTTCAACCAGCCACCACTCTTTGGCATATTTTGCAACATATTTGGGAAAATGGCAAAGAGAGAGAAAGGAAGGGCCAAAGCCACAGCAAAGCCAAACATACCTACTGCGGGACCAAGTATATCACCCATAGAAGCAGCCTGCACGAGCAAAGTACCGATAATAGGACCTGTACAAGAAAAGGAGACTAGTACAAGTGTAAAGGCCATAAAGAAGAGACTCAAAACACCTGTAGTAGAGTCGGACTTGCTATCCAACTTATTGGTCCATTTAGCTGGGAGTACCAATTCAAATGCTCCAAAGAACGAGATAGCAAAAAGAACCAAAACAGCAAAAAAGATTAAGTTAAATACGGCATTGGTTGCTAAGTTATTAAGCATACTTGCACCGAAAATCAACGTTACCGACAATCCCAATACAAGATAAATAACCACAATCCCCAATCCATAAATGACAGCATCCTTAATAGCTTTCTTGCGATCTTTAGTTCTCTTCAAGAAGAAGCTTACTGTCATCGGAATCATAGGCCATACACAAGGCGTGATAAGAGCTACAAGACCTCCAAGAAATCCGAAAAGGAGTAATTCAAGCAAGGAAGAGTCTGTTTGGTTCAAAGTTTCATCCCCATAGGCTTTCAATGTATCAACTACTGGAGTCCAAAGTTTATCTGAAGAAACTTCATTCAGAGCAGTTTGAGTAGCAACTCCTTCGGCAGCATCTCCAACACCTTCTGTTATAGCAGACATGGCTGAATCGGCTTCTGTTTGTGTTGACTCTTCTTGTACTGAGGTATCGGCAGCGGTAGACTTAAGGTCGCTACGTTTGAATGTAAACTCTTCGGTGGCAGGAGGCAAGCAAGCCTGATCATCGCATGCCTGTGCTGTAACCCCTAACTCGATATAGAACTTCTCAGGATCGGTAACAACGATATTCTGTACAAAAGAGACCTGCTTGTCAAAGAAGCGAAGCGTCATTTCGAATTGCTTGTCATACTCTTCGATGGCTTTACGATTAGCAACGAAACCGCCCACTCTGCGAGCACCCTCTAACTTATAGAAAGTAAACTCTGTAGAGTTAGGACCATCTTCTGGCATGTTTTGATCGTAAAGGTGCCAACCATCCTTAATTTTGGCAGTTACAATGATTTTCTTTTCAGCTGTTCCCTTGTCTTCGAGAGTTGCTTTCCACGAAAGTACATCAAGGTGCATCTGCGCCTTCATTTCGACCCCTTGGCTCAAAAGCAGGGTGAAAAGAAGAGAAAAGAAACCTAATCGGTAGATAATTCTCTTGTTCATTACGGTCTTTTTATTGGTTTTATAGAGCTTAAATTAAATGCTTTTTCTGGCATCGGTTCTTCTTTTTCCCGTATGGCTACACGTTCACTACTGGTAAGACGTCCTTTCAAAAGTTTGTAAATAGCTTCGGGTATCTCCATAGCAAAATGATGCCTCTTTCCTGTTATCGGATGCAAAAACAGCATTTCGTTTTGGGTGATAGCGAGTGCTTTAGCCCCTCTTAATAGACATCCTTTGTTCTTCTCGCCCATCACTGGATTACCTCTCTCGCTCAACTGACTTCTAATTCCATTATATCGTCCGTGCAAAGTAAGCTTGAGCAACGTGCGCCACTGTCCTCTCTCCATCACTTCGTAAGAAACACGCGAACGACGTGGAGCTTCTGACTGAGCTTTATTTCTCTCCTTCCCTGATGTATTGGCTCGAGGAGACTTAACTGAAGAGTCCGAAATATGGAGCATTTCTCCTTCTTCTTCGGCGATAATACCCTCCACCAAAGCAGTAAAAGTTTGAGACAAAATATATTTACTCCAATTTTCTATAACCTCTTGTTGTACTTCTCTATTACGTGCAAAAAGTACTAACCCCGGGGTTTCTCTATCCAAACGGTTCAAAAGAAAGATTTTCTCCAAACTATTGGTCGATTTGTAGTAATCTGCAACGATACGAAAAACGGTCTTTTTCTCTCCTTCTCGGGTAGAAATAGTGTGTAAACCAGCCTCTTTTTGTACTAATACAAAGTAATCATCTTCCCAAAGGAGCTTTACTTCGGGCGTAGAAATAGGAGGTAAAAAACCCACATTAAAGACCTCAAGAAAATCTCCAACACTCACGTTCTGAAGAGGAGAAGTACAAACCTCTCCATTCAATCGAACACAACGATCTCGGAGGTATTGCTTTTGAGACGTACGACTACTCTCTGGGAGCAACTTAGCCATAGCTTCCAGAATAGTTATCGGCTGATTGCACTGCCACTTAGCAATTAACAGACGTCTTTTTCGCACCAAAGATTTATTCTTCATCTACTCTTTTCTTTTCTCCTTAGAGAAGGTGATCATTATGTTACTATATATCATAAACAGGCACGCAACACCTGCAAAAATAGCCCAGAGGGAACTGTTTAACAAAAGAGCAATTCCACTTGCCATCCATAGCATTGCAGAGAAATGTCCCATACGAACCAATCTTCTAAAACGCAAAGAACCCTGTGAAGGAGCATATGAAAGCATCGCCAGCAAATATCCCAAAGCTCCCACGAGCAACACATAGCGCCCCCAAGTAATCTCAAAAATTATAATGAGAAGGAGAGCCAAAAGGAGCAAAAGCGTACTTGCCATATAAAGCAGGTTGTGCATCTTAGGAGACATAGTCAAATATCATTTCATTCTGTAGCTGTTACGGAAGTACTGTCTACAAGGAAAAAGACAACCTCTTCAGGCTTTTTGAAGTTGAATTTGGTTCGAGCCACATGCTCCAGCTCAGTTTTGTCCACCAAGTTCCAATTCAACTGAGTGCTATCTTTACGGAACTTCAACTCTGCCTGCGAAAGTTGTCTTTCAAGATTTCTAACACGTCGTGCATACTTTTGGCGCACAAACATATTATTATCTCCCAAAAGAAAAGAATAGAAAACCAATAAAAAACCAATCCCTATAATTACTTTAGAGGGATGACGGCGACTATATGTCTTAAAATCTCCGTAGAGTTTCTTGATGCTTTTCTTCTTATCTTCCAAAGTTCCGTTCTCTCTTAGCCATTACATTTCTCGGTCTCCTCACTGCAGATTTTTTCTGAGGGACAAAAATAGGCTTTTCCCCCTACATAGTGATTAAACAAACTGTTTATTAAGTTTTTTTATCCTCTACAACTCAATAAATTAAATTGTATCGTAACCTCCAATAAAGAAACCCTTCCGCACGAGTATTTGTAATATGGTGTAAAAACAGGAAATAATACAAAAGTGGAGTATAAACCCTTCAAGGAATCGGCAAAAAATCTACTAAGATTGTTGTTTGCGCTGCTCTTTAGTAAGCAAAGTCTTGTACCTCTTTTTTTCTTTTTCATATCCTAAGACTCCTGCCAGCTCTATCAACTGCGCCAATAGGGGAAGGTTATGAGGGTGTTCTGTCTGCAAACGACTTAGTATGTCGTAAGCTTTTTCCTGTTTGTTTATATCAATGTAGGTAAGCCCTAACTCCATGGAGACATCTAAGTGACGAAAAAAATCTTTGTAGGCTTCGGATAGTAGCCTCAAAGCCTCTTCATAGCTACCTAATAAGCGGAGCATTTTCCCTTTACGAGCCAAGGCTTTTGGATGTTTTGGAAGTAAAGAAAGAGCTTTTTCATAAGAGCGTAAAGCTGCTTGTGTGCCTCCAATTTCTTCCAAACACTGGTCTCCCATCTCAATGTACTCTTCGGCGAAAGTATTGAGAGTAGATTCCAACTTCTTGTCTTCAGAAGATTGCTGCTTTATCATACCGATAATACGCTCTATCTGATAGAGTTTACTGATAAAAAGACGCCTAAAACGAGGTGTATCAAGCATATTTTTAGTTTGGAGGGCTTCGGAAAGCATTGTAATAGCCTCCCTTAAAGCCCCCTCATTGAGCGCACTAATAGATTGCAAGTACAACGATACTGCTCTACTCTCTTCCAACGTTTCTTGAAAAACTTCTTCATTAGCAGCCTGCTGGTAGTAATCTACGATTTCGGGACGCGTGATAATATCGTACTTGCGAAATGGTCGTGTAAGAGTCATGCCCTCCAAAGAGCGACAGCGACTCAGTGCCACATACGCCTGACCTGCCGCAAAAGTGCCATTACAGAAATCTATTGTCACATGTTCAAACGTAAGCCCCTGACTCTTATGTATTGTTATAGCCCAAGCTAATTTGAGAGGTATCTGTGTGAACTTACCAATAATCTCCTCCTCAATAGAGTTAGTCTCAGGGTTCAGGATATAGCGTTTATTTTCCCAAGTAAACTGTTGTACGAGACATATAGCTCCATTTTCAAGTTGCACAGCGATGGCACCTGTCTCTGAATCAAACTCTAAAAATTGTCCCAACGAACCATTAACCCACTGATGTTGCGGATCATTGGCAACAAACATCACTTGCGCCCCTTCTTTCAGAACAAGTACCTCTTCGGTCGGAAGAGAGCCTTCGGGAAATTCATCTTGAATAACACCTCTGAAGCTATACTCGTCTCCTGACAATCGTTCCAAATGCTCTTCGTTAATCTTCTTAGCTCGGTCTCTTCGGGTCGTAAGAGTGATATTAAAATCATCTTCAGGAAGTATCAGAGCATCTTTTTTATCCAGAGCAGAGGTATGTTCATTCAATGCTTTTACCTCTTGGTCAGAAGCCTTTCCTGTACGAATTTGGTCTAAAATATCGACAAAAGCCCGATCTTTTTGGCGATACACCTTGGTAAGCTCCACAATGATAGGTTTGTTAGCGATAAAGGCATTTGCACCGTAAAAAAAGTAAGTATGATAGAAATTACGTAAGATTTCAGCATCTTGGGCAGTAACAACGGGTTCTAATTGGAAAAGATCGCCCACAAAAAGCATCTGCACGCCCCCGAACGGAAGAAACATACGCCCTCTGATAGTACGTAGGATCAGGTCTATGGCATCGACAATATCGGAGCGTACCATAGAAACCTCATCAATGATAATAAGCTCCAAGTTGCGTATCAGGGTCCGTTGTTCTTTGCGAATCTTCTTGAGCGTCTCCTTGACAATCTTATCGCCTGGGGGGAGAGGGCCAAAAGGTAATTTAAAAAAGGAATGCAACGTCTGTCCTCCTGCGTTAAGAGCAGATATTCCCGTAGGTGCCAACACGACATGCTTCTTCTTAATCGTCTGGCTTACATGCTTTAGAAGTGTACTTTTTCCAGTTCCAGCTTTTCCTGTCAAAAAAATACTCCGCTCTGTCTCTCGGATTAAACGGAGCAAGTAAACCATCTCCAAGTTTTCGGGGTCTGGGATGGTGATAACTTTAGGAACGGACATAAGAAACAGTTTTAAGGTTTATTGTTGGTACTTAGTAGGGTCTTCTACTCCAGCCTTGATGAAAGCCTCTTTACGCTCACAGCATGTAGCACAACGACCACACTGAATAGCACCTCCCTCATAACAACTCCATGTAAGAGCATAATCAATGCTTAGCCTACTTCCGATAGCCACAATCTGTTCCTTGTTGATATGTGTATAAGGGGCGCAGAGTTCCACACGATTGCTCGTCCCCTCTCGAATGCTTTGCATCATAGGCTCAATAAAAGCAAATCGACAATCGGGATAGATAGCGTGATCTCCAAAATGATTTGCTATGAATATACGACTGAGTCCTCTACTCTCGGCAAGACCTGCCGCAATACTTAGCATAATCCCATTGCGAAAAGGTACAATAGTAGACTTCATATTCTCCTCGTTGTAAGCCCCTTTCGGAATAGCTCCTCCACTTAAAAGCAGGTTACTTTGGAAGTAGCGAGCCATAAAATCTAAAGGAACTACAATGTGAGGAATGGCGAGTAGCTCGCAATGCTTCTCTGCACAAGGTATTTCAGAGGCATTATGCTTAGAACCGTAATCAAAAGTAAGGGCAAGAGCAATTTCCTCCTTATAGTCGTACAGTAGTGTGGTACTATCGAGTCCTCCCGATAGCACGATTAAGCCATCTTTATGACCCTTGTGCAGATTTTCTTGCATTCTTTTATATAAATGGATAAAAACCAACTCAGAGAAAAATAGGTAGACACTCTCTCCAATAGAAGCCCCCCTCTTCTCTCTGAGTTTTTTCAATTCATTCTACAGATTAGTAGGCACGAGCAAAAAGAACTCTACATTTAGAGGGTTTGCCTGTAACCATACAAACTCCAGGTGTGAGATCTCCGTCAAGAGGAACGCAACGTATGGTAGCCTTGGTTTCTTCCTTGATACGAGCTTCCGTCTCTGCTGTACCATCAGTGTGCCAAGATAAATCCACCCTTTTCAATTTCCGTTTTGAACTCTTCATAGGTCTCTACGGTACGCGTATTAGCCTTACGATAATCAAGTGCTTTTTGGTAGATGTTCTTTTGAATATCTTTGAGTAACTGTTCAATATGGTCACAGATACCTTCTATAGAAACTGTTTCTTTGGTCAGCGTATCTCGGCGTGCCACCTCTACCGTACCTTGCTCTAAATCTCTCGCTCCTAAAGCTAAGCGAACGGGAACACCTTTGAGTTCATACTCGGCAAACTTCCAACCAGGCTTTTTGTTATTATTATCATCAAATTTGATGCTGATACCTCTCTTGCGACACTCTTCGAGAATAGGAACTACCTTCTCTGTTATCTCTTTGAGGTTTTCGTCTGTCTTATAAATGGGTACTACCACCACTTGTAAGGGAGCTAATGAGGGAGGAAGAACCAATCCGTTATCATCTGAATGAGACATGATAAGCGCCCCCATAAGTCGGGTAGAAACTCCCCATGAAGTAGCCCATACATACTCTCTTTTGCCCTCTTTGTTCAAGAATTGTACATCGAAGGCCTTGGCAAAGTTTTGCCCCAAAAAGTGGGAAGTACCCGACTGTAACGCTTTACCATCTTGCATCAAAGCCTCTATTGTGTAGGTATCAATAGCTCCAGCAAAGCGTTCTGTCTCACTCTTAACGCCACAAACTACAGGCACAGCCAATACATTTTCGGCAAAATCGGCATATACCCCCAGCATCTTACGAGCCTCTTCTACGGCTTCCTCTTCGGTAGCGTGAGCGGTGTGTCCCTCTTGCCACAAAAATTCTGCGGTACGAAGGAAGAGACGTGTGCGCATCTCCCAACGTACTACATTTGCCCACTGATTACAAAGGATAGGCAAGTCTCTATAGCTCTGTATCCAATCTTTATAAGTGCTCCAGATGATCGTTTCGGAGGTAGGACGTACGATGAGTTCTTCCTCCAGTTTAGCCTCAGGATCTACAATAACTCCGCTCCCATCGGGGGCATTCTTTAGCCTATAATGTGTAACCACAGCACACTCTTTGGCAAAGCCTTCCACATGATCGGCCTCGCGACTAAGATAACTCTTTGGTATAAAAAGCGGGAAATAGGCATTTACATGACCCGTTTCCTTAAATCTGCGGTCTAATTCTTGTTGCATCTTTTCCCAAATCGCATAGCCGTAAGGCTTGATTACCATACAACCACGCACGGCAGAACTCTCTGCCAAGTCCGCTTTTGTTACCAAATCTTGGTACCACTGCGAGTAATTCTCACTACGAGGGGTTAGCTCTTTAATCTCTTTAGCCATAAATGTACTTTGTTATATAGACTTGTTATATCCGACAAAATTAGTGCAAAGAAGCGAAACTTGAACAACAGACTTCTTTTGTTTACCTATGTAAAATCATCGCACTGAGCCTCATCCGCTGTATCATTGGGAGGGATTCTAAAAAGGTTGCCTCACCCTCGGAAGCAACCTTTTCGTAAAATATCTATCACTGATTTTAATAGCGTGTACTAGAACCTCCACCACCGCTGGAGCCTCCACCCCAGGAACCTCCCGAAGAGCCTCCATGCCCCCCGCCCATTCCTCCTCGGAAAGAAGTGCTTGCCAAAGCTCTCAAAACGAGAAGAAGGAGGAGCAGAAAAGAAAAGTTGATAGTTGTATTTTACCCGTTCCACATTACCACACTGTTTACAACGATAGGAGGCTTGAAACATTTCCTTATCATCGTACGACACAGAACGCACTCGAATAGGCGCAGAAACACGAATAAATTGCCCCTTAGTGTGACAACTGGAACAAAGTACTTTAGGCATTAAAGCTCTGTAGCCCAAGAGATAAAAAAGCCCCCAAATAGGAAGGAACCAGATAAAGAAGATAAGATTGACCCAAAAAGCCTGCACAAACAACTCTTTAGCCTTCATATGTGAGTACCAATCGGATTTACGACGAAGAGAGAGAAGGGTAAAGAATACATAGGTAAAATAGCCTAAGCCCAAGAAAACCCATAAAGAAAGTATTTCTCGCCAAGGTATATTGACTTGCTGAATAACCTGCTCTCTCGGCAAGCCCTCTATATGAAACGGAGAGAGAGTCGACTCTCCCGTAAGCACTTTCTCTACCTCTACTACCCCTGCGTAGAGAGCCTCGCCAATCTGCCCCTCTTTGAGAAGGGGTACCATATAGTGTAGCTGTATCCTTTTGGTCAGAGCATCGGGCAAGACACCCTCTAAGCCATAGCCCGTTTCAAAGATGATTTCTCTTCCCTCTACGATTTCTAAAATTAGTAAGCCATTATCTTCGCTTCTGCGCCCTAACTTCCAATCATTAAAAAGCTCTACAGCAAACTCTCGTGCCGAGGCATAAACAGCATCATCAATATAGGGCAGTACAACCACAGCTACCTCTGCCCCATAAGTAGCACGCAAATGGTAAAGCCGTTTATTAATACGCTCTCTGTCTAAGGGAGACAAATACTCATCAGGATCACTTACAAATTGGGCCCTATCTCTCAACTGCACATTGGGGACCTCCTTCACTCTATACTTTTTCTGAGGTGTCCCTGTAGCAGAGAATGCAAAGAGAGAAAAAAGGAGCAAAAGAAGCAAACATGCTCTTTTCATGAATTGCAAATGTGCTTTAGAACTCTATTTTAGGAGCCGTTTTAGCCTCTTCAGAGGCTTCGAAATAAGCTCTTTTCTCAAAATCGAAGAAGCCTGCTACAATATTGGTAGGAAAGCTACGAATAAATCCATTATACTCTTTGGCAACATCATTAAATCGTTTACGCTCTACAGAGATACGATTTTCTGTACCCTCTAACTGAGTTTGCAGCATGATAAAATTCTCATTGGCCTTTAACGTAGGATAGTTTTCTGACACAGCCATAAGACGAGTAAGAGCCCCACTTAACTCCCCTTGCACTTTTGAAAAGCGTTCCAATGCTTCGGGGGTAAGGTTGTCTGCATTTAGTGTAGTTTGTGTTGCCTTGGCACGAGCCTCCATCACTTGTGTTAGTGTCTCTTGTTCATGTGTAGCATACCCCTTTACTGTTGCTACCAAATTAGGTATTAGGTCGGCACGTCTTTGATAAACGTTTTCTACCTGTCCCCAAGCATTTTGTACCTTTTCATCTAATGCCACCATTTTGTTATACGACTTGGCGAAATAGGCTCCTATAGCTATTATAAGCCCAATACTACAATACCCAAAATGGCAATCTTTCCGATGCCAGATGCTCTACTACTTTTCATACATTACTAATTCTTTAATTATACAACTTACGTAAAGATACTCTTTTTAATCCTCTGACAAAAACAATAAAGCGATAGGCATACTTCCAAAGGTATAAAGGTTCGGAGCAAAAGGACTAATCGTTTCGAGAGTTTACATTAATGGTTTTGCGCTCAGGGGTTAATGGTATGAGGAGAAGCGATTGGGGGATTAGACGGGGCTAAAAGGATGAATTGAGAAGCTGTTTCGGCATATAGAGTAGTATTATTACGTTGGTTTTCTTATTTTTGTGGTGTATTTGCAAATAAAAAAATATGAAAGATTTTCTTAAGATGTTCTTGGCCGCTATCTTGGCCTTCTTTGTAGGATCCATAATAGTATCCTGCCTAAGTGTTATCTTGATGATTGGCTTCATTGCTTCTGCTTCGGTCTCCAATCAAAGTTCAGCCGTAAAAATCAAGAGTGGCTCTGTACTTGAGGTAAACTTTGAGGACTTACAAGAAAAGGTTGCCACAACTCCTTTTGACGAACTTTTCGGTCCTTCCGAAAAGGGGGCTTTGTCTCTAACCGACATTATTGCCACCATTCGCAAGGCAAAAGACAATCCTAATATCGAGGGAATACTTCTTACAGCCAATACTCCTTCTGGCGGAATGGCATCTATTACAGAAGTACGCAGGGCATTGGAAGAGTTCAAATCATCAGGCAAATTCATAGTAGCCTATGGTGACATCTATAACCAGAAGGGATATTACTTGGCTTCGATAGCCGATCAAATATATCTCAACCCCCAAGGGATGATTGAGATGAACGGTATTTATATCTCAAACGTTTTCTTCAAACAAGCTCTTGAAAACTTTGGAGTAGAAATGCAAGTTTTCAAGGTGGGAACTTACAAGGGAGCTGTAGAACCCTTTATGTTGGATCGTTTAAGCGAACCCAATCGTGAGCAAATAGCCTCTTTTAGCTCCGTACTGTGGGAAAATATGTTGCAAGGCATTGCCCAAGAGCGCAAGTTAGATATAGCTACCCTCCAAGCTATAGCTGACAGAGGACCTATCTTCTTACCTCCTCAGGAATATGTAGATAACAAACTCGTAGATGGACTCCTCTTCAAACGTGAGGTTATGGAACTCTTAAAAGAAAGAGAAGAAATAGATGACAATATGGAGCTTGTCTCTCTCTCCAATATGAACAAGACCAAAGGATATACTCCTAAGGGAAGCGATAAAATTGGTGTAATCTTTGCGGAGGGAACTATTACTGCAGGCAAAGAACATGGTACTATTACCGAAGAATTGGCTGGAAGATTGATTGAAATAGCCAAAGAGGATGAAATTGATGCCGTAGTACTCCGTGTAAACTCTCCTGGAGGAAGTAGCTTCGTATCAGAACAGATTTGGGATGCTGTACGCTTTGTAAAAAGCAAAAAACCTATCGTCATTTCTATGGGCGACTATGCAGCTTCAGGTGGATACTACATCTCTTGCGCATCCAGCTACATCTTCGCCGAGCCTACTACCATTACAGGCTCTATCGGTATCTATGGCATCTTCCCCAACTTTGCAGGTACAGCAAAAAAACTTTCCATTACAGAAGATGGAGTTAAAACCGCTAAATATGCCGACTTTGGCAATACGTTCAGACCTATGAGAGAGGATGAAAGAGCTATCATGCAACGCTATATAGAAACTGGTTACGACACATTCATTACACGTGTAGCAGATGGTCGCAAGCTGACAAAAACACAGGTAGATAGCGTAGGACAGGGTCGTGTATGGACAGGGTCACAAGCCCTTACTCACGGCTTAGTAGACGAGTTGGGAGGTTTGGACGAAGCTATCGCCAAAGCGGCAGAGTTGGCAGAAGTAACTTCCTACACCGTCGATTATGAAAAAACATATAGAGATCGTTTCGAAGAGATCTTCTCGTCTCTATCTAACACTATATCTCAAAGTTTCTTGAACAGGATATTGACAAAAGAAGAGATAGAGGCTCTGCAAGAGACTCGCCTGTATAGAGAGAATACTGGTATACAGGCCCGCCTGATGTACAACATAAAAATGTAAAACTTATCACGAAGAGGAACGCTCTTAGCCGAGAGCACTCCTCTTCGATGCTTTTGCCTTTCTATGAAAAATCGCAGTATATACAGATGTATGTATCCTATTTCATTTTTATATGGAATGGGGATTCGCCTGCGAAATTATTTGTACAATAAGCAGATACTGAAAAGCAAAAGTTATCCTATTCCTATCATTTGTATAGGCAATCTATCTGTAGGAGGTACTGGTAAAACTCCTATGGTAGAGTACTTAATACGACAAATGCAGGCTAAATATCGACTTGCCGTAGTCAGTAGAGGCTACAAAAGGCGTAGTAAAGGACTTGTAGTAGCCCATCAAGACGATTCTGCCAATCAAATAGGAGACGAACCTCGTCAAATACTTTACAACTTTCCAGAAGTTATGATGGTACTTGACGGCAATAGACGTAGAGCTATCGAATATATACTTTCGCTCCCCAAAGAGGAACAACCAGAAGTAATTCTCTTAGACGATGGTTTTCAGCACCGACGTGTATTGCCCTCGCTCTGCATACTGCTAACGGAGTGGAGTCGTCCCTTTATCAAAGACAAACTTCTTCCTGTTGGAGAGTTACGGGAGAGTGCCGATGGAGCCTTGAGAGCCGATTGTATTATTCTAACTCGCTGCCCCGAAGAAGCCTCTCCCATAGAGATACGTATTATGGAACGTACTCTTTCTCTCTATCCTCATCAAGAACTTCTCTTCAGTCGAACCTCCAGTGGAGAGCTAACGCCTCTCTTTACTGAAGAAGCTATTCCCCTAAAGCAAGAAAATTTCCCCAAGGAAGCAATCGCCATCGCTGGTATAGCACATCCTCAGCACTTTTTTGATGAAGTAAACAAACGCTTTACAATAGCTCAAACATTACACTATCCCGACCACCATCACTTTACGGAGAGAGATATAGACATCTTCTCTGCTGCACTGCATGAACATCCCAATGCAATCTTGGTAGTAACGCAAAAAGATGCGGTCCGCCTCATAGACCGTAGAGAGAAGTTACCTTATCCGTTAAAAAACAGGTTATACTATATCCCTATAGAAACAGTTTTCTCGCAAGAGGATGCTATGAAGCTCGAAAAGATTGTAGAGAAAACAATCCGACAAGTTAACCGAAACTCCTCCTCACATTAATAAACCTTATGGCAACGAAAATAGCAGATCTTGGAGAGTTTGCACTCATCCAACGCCTTACTGAGCAACAAAAGTTAAAGAACGAGAGTACCCTATTTGGTGTTGGAGACGATGCTGCAGTACTATCTGCTCCCGATGGGTCTCGACAACTAATAACAACAGACCTATTATTAGAGGGCATACACTTCGATTTGATGTATGTACCCCTTAAGCATTTGGGATATAAGGCTGTAATGGTAAATCTATCGGATATCTTTGCTATGAATGGAAAGCCTGAACAGATTACGGTATCAATAGGAGTATCTGCCAAGTTTTCTGTGGAGCAAATTGACGAACTTTATGAAGGTATTTACCTCGCAGCTTCACGCTATGGTGTAGATGTAGTGGGGGGAGATACTTCATCGTCTCTCAATGGGTTAGTAATTAGCATAACCTGTATTGGCTATGCACAGCCAGAAAAAGTAGTGTATCGACATGGCGCACAGCCTACAGACTTAATTTGTGTTACAGGTAATTTAGGAGCAGCCTATATGGGGCTTCTACTTTTAGAGCGAGAGAAAAAAGTTTTCCAAGCTGACCCTACCCCATTTTTTACACCCGACTTTTCGGGTCGAGAGTATCTTATAGAGCGGCAACTAAAGCCCGAAGCAAGAGGAGATATTATTAGCCTTTTGACCGAACGCAACCTCCTACCCACTGCTATGATGGATATTTCGGATGGGCTTTCCAGCGAACTACTTCATATTGCCCATAGAAGCAAAGTAGGCATACGAATCTATGAAGAGCGCATCCCCATAGATCACGAAACTATGGCTGCAGCCGAAGATATGCACATTGCGCCTATTACAGCAGCTTTGAATGGAGGAGAAGACTACGAACTTCTGTTCACACTCCCCATTGCAGCAAGCGATTACATTCAAGACTTCCCTGGAGTTTCGCTCATCGGATATGTAACCGAAGCGAGTGAAGGATGTCATATCATTGCAAGAGATGGCACTGCAATCCCTCTCGTTGCACAAGGTTGGACCATGTCTAAAGGTTTCTCGACACACCAAACAAACACAGAAATAGAGAAATAATGGAATCAAAAAAAATCCTCAAACCTTTCTATAGAGCTTTTTCCGATGTAGGAGAGTATTCTATGCTCATGAAACAGGTGTTTACTCGCCCTGTGCGATGGAGTATATTCTTCAAACAGTTGATTCGAGAGATGTTAGAAATGGGGTTAGGCTCTATATGGATTGTAGTAATTATCTCCTTCTTTATTGGCTCGGTAATTACTATTCAGTTGGCCATCAATATGAGTTCTCCTTTCATTCCTCGCTTCACGATAGGCTACGCCACCCGAGAGATTGTCTTATTGGAGTTTTCCTCCTCCATTATGTGTCTTATCTTAGCAGGCAAAATCGGCTCCAGTATCGCCTCAGAACTCGGCACTATGCGAGTTACCGAACAGATTGATGCCCTCGAAGTTATGGGTATTAACTCTGCGAACTTTCTTATCTTACCCAAAATTGTAGGACTTTTACTCTTCATTCCCATCCTCTCTATTATTAGTATGGCTACGGCTATCGGAGGAGGATTTTTGGCGACATTCGTTACTCCCAGTATGACGGCAAGCGATTTTGAATATGGGATGCAACTTTACTTCAATGCTTATAACATTGTTTATTCAATTATCAAGTCTTTGGTATATGCCTTTATAATAACCTCAGGAGCCAGCTATTTCGGCTATACAGTCAAAGGAGGTGCACTTGCTGTAGGACACGCAAGTACCAATGCCGTGGTAACAAGTAGTGTATTGATACTACTCGCCGATGTACTTTTGACCAACTTATTACTTATCTGATTTGTACTTATGATCGTAGTAGAACAATTGACCAAAAGTTTCGACGATAAGGTCGTACTCAACGGAGTAGACGCTGTATTCAAACCCTCTACAACCAACCTCATCATAGGGAGAAGTGGAGCAGGTAAAACAGTCCTCCTCAAAAGTCTAATCGGACTCATCGAACCCACATCTGGAAGGATTCTTTTTGACGATGTAGACATCTGCCAATTTAGCAAAGAGCAAGCCAAAATCCTTCGACAAAGTATGGGGGTAATGTTTCAAGGCTCTGCGCTATTTGACAGTATGACTATTTTGGAGAATGTGCGTTTCCCGTTAGACGCTTTTGTGCGCAAACCTCTAAGTTATCGTAAGAGTCAAGCAATGGAATACCTTAAAAAGGTTGGATTGGCGCAAGCGGCGAATAAATTTCCCTCCGAAGTAAGTGGAGGAATGATGAAGCGAGCGGCACTGGCACGTGCTATTGTTAATCACCCCAAATATCTTTTCTGCGATGAACCTAACTCTGGATTGGATCCCAAAACAGGAGGTTCCATAGACCAACTCATCCACGACCTAACTGTAGAGTTTGAAATTACCACTGTTATCAACACCCACGATATGAATTCCGTACAAAACATTGGAGAGCATATCCTTTTCTTACATAAAGGGGTAAAAAATTGGGAGGGAAGCTACCGAGAGATAGAAACATCTGCAACGGCTCAATTAAAAAACTTTCTCTCCCTTTTTTAAGGGACGAAAAAACACCACATATACACAAGAAAATTTTCGTACGTACGGAAAAATATTTTTGTATATACGAAAAATTTTTTCTGTATATACGAAAAAAAATTTCTGTATATACGAAATTTTGGTTGCGTATATACGGAATTTTTGGCTTCTTCAAACAGGTTCTAAACACTCTGTTTACCAAGTACTTACGAAAGCCATCCGACACTTTCATCATTCCCTTACGTTCGAGGCACCCGAGGCTAATGTTCTACGAGCAGGACGCGTAGTATAATGAGCGTCTCATCGTAAATCGTAGTACCAAAAAGCCTCACCTCATCACCCGATTTTATTCTACTCTTGGCATAAAACTGCTCTGGGTTCAGCGGAAAATTACGTGCCGAGAAATTGGCTTTGGGGATACTTTTTCGTAATCGTTTCAGCATTCCCGCACTAAAAGGTAACACCTCTGCGATTTGATAGACCTTACCAGGGAAATTTTGACACAAGTTATCCGACGTGTAAAGATGGGAATTCGGATGCAAAACCTGCACATTCCATCTCTCTGCAATAGTATTATAAAGCCCACTCTTAAAAGCTCCTGCATGAGGAACGTATAGATACTGACCTACTTTTTCTGCGAGCGAGGGCTTAGAAGCTCTCTCCTCTCGAAGAGAGCCAGCAAAGGTATGTTGTAATTTACCCTCTATGCTCAAGGAAGTTACTTTTATGGGTATCTTTTCTTCAGACTTCTCCTCCTCGAGATCTTCTATATACCCAATAACTCTTTTACCTCTCCTTGGCTCATAACAATCTCTATATGCGAAAGCATTGGCATTTGGCGTAGCGTATTGGTAATATCAATCATCGGCGAGAGTTTTATTAATATTCGTCCTTTATAATCCAACTCTTTGAGGCGAGCGCAGATTTCCATAGGATTAGGAATTATATCTTCCAAGGCATAAGTTCGCTGCCCCTCTTCAGAGCGTCGGGCAGGGTCAAAATAAAGGAGTGTCGTTCCCCTTTCAATAATCATTTCTAAACAATCGGTCATATCAGCCCGAAGTATTGAAAATGTTAACCCTTTATATTTCTGCAATAGATGGGGTAAATTATAACGAGCTGCCTCGACAAAGAGTTCCTCTCTCTCTATATAGGTAGCAGACAATGCCTTACTCGCCATAGCTACGAAGTCTATCCCCAGCCCTCCCGTTCCATCGGTCAGCCTCTCTGCCTCTTTCACATAAGTCTGCTTGTAGAGAGCTGTTGCCTCGCTCGAAGCTTGTTCGTAAGTAATACCTGCGGGAAGATATATACCCCTCTCCATAAATGAGGGATATTTAATAAGCATTTTGGAGCGATACGAGAGCTGTCGCACCACATCGGGACGCAGTTCCTGAGGAATAGAAGAACTACCTAAGAGAATTCTATCGGGAGAGAGATGCTCATACCTTGTAACCAACTCCATTACGGTCTGTATCTTTTCGTATGTCATCTCAGAAGAATGGTTCATAAAATACCAAAGTTTATAGCCAATAATCTCTGTTTATCAAGAGATTTAGAGTCCTTTTGCATGTCGAAATTAAGTATATTTGCCGAATGAAACAGCATTACCATTGGTTAGTAACACTCTGGATAGCTCTCTTTACCCTCTTTGGAAAAAGTGAGGCAAGTCCAATTTTCCCGACTCGATTTCTCAATGGTTCGGTAGCAGGGCTTACTGTTTCCATTTCAGGGGTTGCATCATGGCGTCCGTTCCCCTACTATACCCCCTCAGAGGGAGAGGCTCTTATTATAGAATTCGACATATTGGGAGGAGAACTACTCCCTATGCAGTACACCCTAAAGCACTACACAGCCGAGTGGAAGGAGAGTGACTTAGCTCCCTCCGAATATATCAAAGGCTTCTTTAGTGGAGAGATTACAGAAAGTCAACTTTCCGAGGCCACCAAAGTACCCTATCGACATTACACACTACGCTTAGACAGCTCTTCCCCATTGCAACCGCTTCTTTCGGGGAACTATCTCTTACGCATCTATCGTGCCGATGAAAGTGCCGATACGCCCTATATAGAGGTAGCTTTTGCACTCTTAGAGCCATTGGTTCAGGTGGATGCAGAGGTTACTCCTATTACACAAAAAGATAGCTATGCCACCACGCAACAGGTCAACCTTTCTGTAAAGGCGGAACAACTTCGAGTAATCCATCCCTCTCAAGAACTTGCCATAGTAGTGGCTCAGAACTGTCGTCATGACAATGCTGTTATTCTCTCTCAACCTTCCAGTATGAGTGGCTCTCTCTATCAATACGATTATAGCCAAGGAGCTGTGTTCGAAGCAGGTAATGAATACTACGCCTACGAAATACTCAATGACAATATCCCTGGAATGGGAATTAATCGCCTTATCACAGAACCTAATACGACTCAACTACTCCTACACCCACAGAGTCAACGCAAAAATACTTCCTACCTTCTCAATCCAGATGCCGATGGAGAGTATGTAATACGCTCTATCGAAACGGGTGGAGCCAGTAAGGTAAATACCAATTACTACGAAGCCCTTTTCTCTTACTATATGCCTCCTCTGCCCGAAGGGGAGAATCTCTACCTCTTTGGAGAGGCGTTCGATGCTTTACCCTTAGAAGAAAGAAAGCTAACCTATAATAGAGAAGAAGGAGTCTATATGGGCAAAGTACTTCTAAAGGGGGGGTATGTCTCCTACACCTATCTCTCCTCTTCCGACGGTGTCTCTTTCTCAGGAGAACATACGGAGGGCAACTTTTATCCTACCACGAACCGATACACTTGTTTCGTTTACTTCCGACCTCAAGGAGGGCGCTACGACCGCTTAGTCGGAGTAGACCTAATACACACCCACAACTAAATAACGGACTTTTTACTATGGATGCTTTTACTCGCCTTATCTATACGGCTATGTCTTTGCGCCTAAGAGCCATCGAGAGTTACAACACACAAGCCCTACAACTACAAGAGCGACAGTTGAAACGTGTACTCCGCTGTCTGCAAGCCACTGACTATGGACGCCAGCACAACACTCATACCATAAAGAGCCAAAAAGACTATGCACGTACACTTCCGATAGTATCGTATGACCACATCGCTCCCTACACCGATCGAATGCTCACAGGGGAGCGCAACATATTGGTAAGAGGATTTTGTGACCGTTTTGCCGTTTCGAGCGGTACTTCGGCAGGACGAAGCAAACGACTCCCTGTCAATGGATTACACCTCCAAGCATGCCACTTCAAAGGTGCCTCCGATACACTATGGCTCTACCTCTCCACACGCCTGATAGTCGCTTTTTTGCCACCAAGGGTTTAACCTTGGGGGGAAGTCAAAAGCCTGTATCGCTGACCAACACGATTTCTCAAGGCGACCTTAGTTCCATCTTGATAGAGAAGATGCCCTCATTGGGCAATATGATAAGAGTTCCTTCTAAAAAAACGCTACTCATGGATGAGTGGAACACCAAAATGGAGCAAATAATCCGAGAAGTAGCGTATGCCAATGTAGGAAGCCTTTCGGGTGTTCCTTCGTGGATGTTACACTTAATAAAAGGAGTCTTGCAGCATACGGGCAGAGAAGATCTCTCGGAAGTATGGCCACAATTAGAAGTATTCTTCCACGGAGGTATCAGCTTCCTCCCCTATCGAGAGGAGTATCGCCGACTTATCTCCTCTCCACGTATGCAATATCGTGAAACATACAACGCCTCCGAAGGCTTCTTTGGTATACAGAACGACCCCTCCGATTCAAGTATGCTACTCATGCTAGACTATGGTATCTACTATGAATTTATCCCACTGGCAGAGTTAGACAAGGAGCACCCTACTGCCGTTCCTTTGGAGGGGGTCAAGAAAGGGATAACCTATGCCCTTGTTATCAGTACACTTGGAGGACTCTACCGCTACATGATTGGCGACACCGTTACATTTACCAGCACACACCCTTACAAGATAAAGATTGTAGGGCGTACCGCCTCTTACATCAATGCCTTTGGCGAAGAGTTAATGGTATTCAATGCCGATGCGGCACTTACCAAGGTAGCACACGAGTTTGGAGTTACCGTACGAGACTATACCGCTGCTCCACTCTTCCTTAACGAAGAGGGCAAGGGCAGACACGACTGGGTAATAGAGTTCGAGCAAGAGCCCGAAGATATAGAGGCGTTTGCCCTGCGCCTGCATAAGCAACTGCGATTGGAGAACTCCGATTACGACGCCAAAAGCTACAACAATATGACGCTCCTACCGCTCAAAATCTACGTTGCCCCAGCAGGGACATTCAACGCCTACCTCGCTTCGGAGGGGAAACTGGGCGGACAGCACAAAGTGCCTCGACTAAAAAACGACCGCTCGCTCATAGATCACCTGCTCAAAAAGATTGGAAACTAATCGCTCCTGTTACAAGGACCCACTGTCTCCGGGGGAATGGGGAAACCTCGACAGCAACAACGAAAGAGATACGAAAAAAGGCATCGAGAGGTCGAATATGCCTCCCAATGCCCTTTGCTGGAAAGAAGCCAGTACCTCGTCTTTGAGAACGTGAAGAAGGCTCTGGCATATAGAGATCTCTCGCTTAGGAGAGCTTTGCCATAAAACGTTCTTTATCAATAATAAATCGGTCTAAAGTACCCTCTCCAATAGTTTCTCCCGCCTCGTTTACAGCTTTGAGAGCAAAGGAGAGCTTACGCCCGTCGATAGCAGTAAGTTCGGCAGAGACGGTAATTTTACCCCCCATAGGCGTTGCTTTGAGGTGTTCTACAGCCAAATGAATACCTACCGTTGAAGTACCCTCCTCCAAATGAGGGGTTACAAGTTGTACAGAGGCTTGCTCCATAAGAGCTATCATAGCAGGAGTACCCAATACGGGCAAATCTCCAGAACCTACAGTTATGGCAGAGTGTTGCTCGGCAACAGTTACTTCAAAACTCTTCTTTTGATTGATTGTTAGCATCGTTCTTTATTATTAATCGTTTAACTTATAGATATAACCATCGGTGAGGCTTATTGCTTGGGTAAGAGTGCATACAACTCTGGCAGCGGCTCATCATGATACTCCATAAAGAGCATCCTATTATGCTTCTCCAAGGTATGGTGTATACTGTGCAAAACACTTTTTTGTGCCTCTGTGAGTGGATGGAAGAGTACTTTTACAGCAAGTTGCAGCTGAGGGAAAAGGTGCGTAAGCTCTTCTCTCCCCTTGTCGGTAATGGAGACATAAAAACTCCGTCTATCGGTCTCGTTGACACGCTGAGAGATTAAGCCATTTTTTAGCAAACGGTTGATGACCTCCGTTCCAGAGGTTTTCTCCATTACATTGATGTTATTCAACTCCGTCTTAGTCATCATCGGATAGTATAACAAGCATACCAAGTAGGTGTACTCCTCCATTGTGAGCAAAGCACTCCCCCTTAGAGCCTTTTTGAAATAGCCTCTCATATAACGAAACAAGAAACTCAAATCTTGCGCTATAATAGCTTCGATAGAAGAGCCTCTTGCATTGACAGTAAAGGGTAAATCTTCAGTATGTCGCTCTGTCTTGGCACGCTCGGAAAGGAAGGCAGCAAAATCTTCCATCGAGCAACTTTCTCTCTCGGCATAAAGCTCTTCAAAGGCATTAATCTCTGGTAAAAGTTTTTCTAACAGTTCGTAGGGTCTCATTCGGTTCTCTCTTTCTTAGCAACAATTTATCTCTTCTTGCCTTTTTTCTTAGTCTTCGAGGCAATGGGTTTCGAGCCTTTTTGAGACTCTTTCTTCTTATCCTCTACATGCGTGCGCTTGGGGGGATTATTCTTTTTATAAGTTTCGTAATAGGTCAATGCCTTGGGCATATACTCCTGAATCTTCTGAATGCGCTTCTCATCGCTGGGATGCGTACTAAGCAACTCAGGTGTAGAAGAGCCTCCCTGCTGAGACATCTTCCTCCAAAAAGAAACAGCCTCTTCGGGATTATAACCTGCCATAGCCATGAATACGAGCCCTATCTGATCGGCCTCATGCTCCTGTGTGCGACTATAAGGCAGAGAAATCAAAACCTGCGACCCCAAGCCATAGGCCTGCTGAATAACAGTCTTCGTCAGTGCAGAAGAAGAGCCGACTGCTTGCCCCAATAACTGGCCTCCCATGCGACGAAGTATCTCCGTGCTCAGTCGTTCATTACTATGCTGAGCAATGGCATGACTCACTTCGTGAGAAACAACAGTAGCCAACTCTGCATCGGTAGCACACAGAGGGAGAATACCTGTATAGATAACAATCTTCCCCCCAGGCATACAAAAAGCATTGATTCGTCGATCGGCAATAACGGTAAATTGCCAATCCATCTGTCGCGCCAGAGTCTCCATACCATTATTATTAAGATATTGCGTAGCCACTTGAGCTATATCTCTACACACCTTCTCTACGCGCTTCACCTTGATAGGGTCATTACTATGAGGCATTTGGGCTACATAACTCACATACTGCGCCTTGCTACTCTCGATAATTTCTGTCTCATTGACCAAACTCAGCGATCTACGACCCGAAATAGGGACAGTGCGACACGCATACAACAAAGTACTGGATAACAAAACTCCCAGTAAACAGTAGATCAGTGGCTTGTATAAATCTATTCCTTTCATACTAACTTTCTCTTTTTTAGTTCTTATTTTTCGGCAGAGGGGTCTCGCTCTATGAAGTCAAGATACTCCTTCAGATGTCGCTCCGAAGCGCCCGTTGTCTGCGGATAGTAAAACCTCGCCTCTCGGGCCTGCTCGGGCATATACTCCTGCTCCACGTAGTGTCGGTCATAGTCGTGCGGATACTTATACTCGGCACCATAGCCCAACTTTTCCATCAGTTCGGTTGGGGCATTTCTAAGATGCATCGGTACAGGTAGATTACCTGTCTCTCGCACATATTTCAATGTACTATTGATGGCCATGTAAGCTGAATTACTTTTAGGAGACGCAGCCAAATAAATCACAGCCTCTGCCAAGGGAATGCGTCCCTCGGGCCAACCAATAAAATCCACCGCTTGAGCAGCCGCGTTGGCTATGACCAAAGCGTTCGGATTAGCTAAGCCAATATCTTCGGCAGCAGATATAACTATACGCCGAGCTACAAAACGAGGGTTTTCTCCACCCTCTATCAAGCGCGCCATCCAATAGAGTGCAGCATCAGGATTACTTCCTCGAATACTTTTAATAAAAGCAGAGGCTATATCGTAATGGAGCTCTCCATCTTTGTCAAACGCGGCAGGCTGTCGCATTACTGTAGCCTCTACCAACTCGTTATCTATAATGAGAGGGGTTTGGGCCGAGGAGGTTACCAGCATCTCCAAAAGATTGAGCAATTTACGAGCATCTCCACCTGAGTAGGCTATAAGACGCTTATCTTCTCGGAACTCTATACGACGGGCTTTGAGTACTCCATCGGTCGTAATTGCTCTTTGTAACAGCAGTCGAAGCTCTTCTTCACCCAAAGGATTAAGCACAAAAACCTGACAGCGAGAGAGCAACGGACGTATTACCTCAAAAGAGGGATTCTCCGTAGTGGCACCGACAAGAGTAACTAAACCACGCTCCACGGCAGAGAGTAACGAGTCTTGCTGACTCTTCGAGAAACGATGTATCTCATCTATAAAAAGCAAAGGTCTACTCTTAGAGGCAAAAAGCCCAGAAGTAGCTTGAGTAGCCTCTTCCAATATCTTGCGAACCTCAGCTACTCCCGCCCCTACGGCACTTAGTTTATAGAAAGGAGCCTCTATCGAAAGGGCCAATAACTCCGCCAAGGTAGTCTTGCCCACCCCAGGAGGTCCCCAAAGGATAAGGGAAGGAATAGAACCAGAACGAATCATACGCCCCAAAGGTGTCTCTGGATTGATTAGATGTTGTTGCCCCACATACTCGTCCAAATGCTTAGGACGCATCCGCTCTGCCAAAGGTTTATACGCTCCCCTTTCCATTATCACTTTGCCTTTCTATGCACTTGCACAAAGTTAGTTATTACTGCTCATAGATTAAGCTCTATAAACAGAGATGGTTGTACATCGACAAACAAAAAGAGCTAACCCCCTTTACGAGTTAGCTCTTTCGATTATAAGATTTGAAAATTCTCTCTGTATCAATGGATAGATAGCATACGTTGGATGGAGAGTAAGGCCTTGGCACGTATTTCCTCGGGTACTGTTACCTCATAGCGCATATACTTCAAAGCATCACGAAGGTCTTCCAGCGTAGTGAGCTTCATATACTCGCAACGATGCTCGGGGGCTATCGGGATAAAAGTTCTGTCAGGATAACGACGAGCCAACTCCACAATAGCCTCTGCTTCGGTAGCAATGACAAATAAGCTCTTGTTACTCCTTTGAGGATGCTCCAAGATACCCGACGTAGAGCCTACGAAACAGCGAGGATGAGCCAAGATCGCATCATCGTTGCAAGCCACCGATTCGGGATGAATCAACACATCGGCATCGGGATATTGCTCCAGAAAAGATTGAATTAACTCGGTTGTTATATGGCGATGAACATAACAATCGCCTTGCCAAAGCTCCATAGTGCGCCCTGTTTTCTGCATAATATAGGCTCCCAAATTGCGGTCAGGACCGAAAAGTATCGGACAATCTTTAGGCAAAGATTCTATCACTTTGAGCGCATTGGAAGAGGTTACACAGTAATCAGTCTCCGCCTTTACTTCGGCAGAGGTATTAACATAGCTCACAACCAAGCCATCGGGATGATACTTCTTCCACGTGGCTAAACCTGCAGCAGTGGCACTCTCTGCTAAAGTACACCCTGCATTTTGAGCAGGAATCAAGACCTTCTTCTGAGGAGATATAATCGAAGCTGTCTCTGCCATAAAGTGCACACCGCAGAAGACTATAATATCGGCATCTGTGGTTCCTGCTTTTTGAGACAAAGCCAATGAATCTCCCAGGAAATCGGCAGCAGCCTGTACTTCGGGACGAGCATAGTAGTGTGCCAAAACAATGGCGTTATGCTCTTTTTTGAGGGCATCAATCTCTTCGTACAGAGCGGAGAAATCCTCTTTCATCATTGTCGGTATCATTTTCTCTCTTTATCCTTATTGACGAGTTCTCTTTCTTATTTCACAAAATTCATGCTTAAATCCAATGCCTTTACAGAGTGGGTCAAAGCTCCTACACTAATATAATCTACCCCGAGAGAAGCTACCGAGGGGATGCGCTCCAAGGTCATATTGCCCGAAGCCTCCACCGCAGCACGCCCATCTATCAAAGAGATAGCCTGTGTCATAAGGTCGTTAGACATATTATCCAACATAATAATATCTGCTCCTGCTCGTAAAGCCTCTTCTACCTCTTGGAGGTTGGTAGTCTCTACCTCTACTTTAATGGAGAGGGGCAACGTTTGGCGTACCATCTTTACAGCCTCGGTAATACTGCCTACCGCCTTTATATGGTTGTCTTTGAGCATTACCATATCGTACAACCCCATACGATGATTGTGCCCTCCACCATGGCGCACAGCCATTTTGTCTAACAGACGAAGCCCTGGCACTGTTTTACGTGTATCCAAAATACGAGTTTTTGTACCCTCTGTGGCAAGTACATACCTATGCGTTTGAGTGGCAATACCCGACATCCTTTGCATAAAGTTGAGGAGAGTACGTTCGCAAGAGAGAAGCGTGGTATAGGGAGCGGTTATAGATAGTACTTTATCGCCTTTCTTCAGGAGGTCTCCATCTTGCACATAAGTCTCCATAGAGTAGTCTCCCATTTTATCTAAAATCATTCGAGCTATAGCAATGCCGGAAACGACTCCTTCTTCCTTAGCGGTAATAAGAGCCGTAACCCTCTCCTGAGCAGGGAATATAGATTGGGTAGAAATATCTCCTTGGGCAATATCTTCTTCGAAAGCAAGGTCTATAAGATGAGCCACTCGGGCTACCTCCTCGGGACGGGAGAAAAACAGATCTTTCATCGATTGATGTATATTTTTTTTATTGAATCTTTTGACATTACAGTGTGGTACGTCTCTTCGGCTCGGAGCGTGTCGGGATAATCAGAACGATAATGCCCACCCCTACTCTCCTCTCTGGTTTGCGCCGAAAGGACTATTCTATACGATAAGCGAAGACGCAAGCGATGGATATAAGCCTGTAAAGAATCGGACTCTTCGGAGGTCTCTATCTGCTGTAAAAGCTCCTCTATTTGCACCAAAGCCTTTTGCAAAGAAGATTGAGAGCGGATGATGCCCACCTCCTGCATCAATAGCTCTCCTAAAGCAGTCATAATCTTAGTTCCCTTAAGACTCTGCCACATCCGTTCTTTCTCGCTATCATAAAGTTTTATTCCAGACATAGAGGGCTCTGCTAAATCTCCCGTAAGGTGGAGTTTCTCTGGCAATAAAATCAACTATGCGCTTACCAAACACCAAACACTCTATAAGAGAGTTAGAAGCCAAACGGTTAGCTCCCATCACTCCTGTAGAAGCAATCTCTCCAACGGCAAAGAGGTTAGGTATACTGGTGCGCCCATAAAGATCTGTAACAATGCCTCCTACCGTATAGTGAGCGGCAGGTGCCACAGGTATCTCTTTCGAAAAATCCAACCCTATCTCGGCACAGTGACGACTAATAGTCGGAAAGCGCCGACGAATATGCTCGGCATCTAAATGCTTAAGCGATAGAGTTACATACTTAGAACCCTCCAGTTGCATCTGATGAAATATCTCATAAGCTACCGTATCTCGCGGAGCTAACTCTGCCAAGGGATGTTTGTCGAGCATAAAGCGTTCTCCTCTGGCATTGAGAAGGTAAGCTCCCTCGCCTCGCACTGCCTCGCTTATCAAAAAAGAACCATGCGCTGGCGCATAGAGTGCCGTAGGATGAAACTGGATAAACTCCATATCTCTAAGCTCTGCCCCTGCCTCTAATGCCATAGCCAACCCATCACCCAAAGCAGTGGGAGGATTAGTAGTTGGACGGTAAAGAGCTGCCGCTCCTCCCATGGCAAGGATCACAGCTCTTGCTCCTAAAAATTCAATACGATGAGAAGACTCGTTGTAGACCCAAACTCCTCGGCAAGCACCCTCTTCTAACGAAAGTTTTATGGCTTGATGATGATCTAAAATAGTTATCGAAGGGTTCTCTTGTACCTTAGCAATCATAAACGTAGAGAGCATACGCCCCGTAGCATCCCCACCTGCATGAAGGATACGTTTATGATGATGCCCACCCTCAAGTCCCAAGGCGAGATGACCATCTTGCGTATCGAAGTTCATCCCCAAAGAGATGAGTTCTTCTATGCGTTGAGGAGCCTCTTCGGTCAAAACTTTTACAGCATGCTCTATACAGAGACCTCGACCAGCAATCAATGTATCTTTGAGATGGTCAGTAGGTGTATCTTGTTCTTCCGTTACGGCAGCTACTCCCCCTTGGGCATAAAAGGAATTACTATCTTCAAGAGAAGCTCTGGCCACCAAAGCAACGCGACCCAAACGAGATAATTTATAGGAGGTATAAAGCCCTGCAAGCCCCCCTCCCACGACGATATAATCGAATTGCATCATTAGAAACTTGCAGATTTGTTAGCGCAGACAAAGGTACATCTTATTTTGAGACTTTGTTGACTTTTGGTACAGCTATATAATGCTCTCTTTTTGAGTCATAGAGACTCTCCGCAAAGGGTATAGAGCAATTCTTTCCCCCTTGAAAGAAAAAAGTAATCAACAAGCCTACCAATAGGTATAATCTTTAGAGGCAAAACCATTAACCCTTTCGCCTCTAACCTACATACCTTTTGAACGTTTATACAGATGGTTAGAGAGCTTTCAAAACAGAGAAATACTTGCTATCTCAAAAAGAGCTCTATTAGCGATCTTAAGAAAACAATACAAGGCTACAGGACTCTACCTTAGAAGGCATTGAGATTGGGAATAAAAAGAGCGTAGATTTAAGTGTAATCCAAGGGGAGTGCAGATAATAAGACAGTAAATACATTGGCACCTAACAATCTCCAAGAAGATGAGAAGGAGCTGGTCAAGAAATTTTATCAAAACATAAAAACACCCCAACTCCTATGGAATTGGGGGCTTCTGAAATATTCGAACGATGCGTATAGTTGCTAAAAACAATGCTACTACTGTAATAAATCCACAGCAATAGCTTGTCCCTGCTCCACGTTCTGAACAGAGAGGTCTACCCTCTTACAGTAACGCTCGCACTGTCTACACAAATCATACCCCAATAAAGCTCCCAAGATAAAGTCCTCTTCGGGCGAGAGATTATTCAAAGGACGTTGCCTAAGAAATTTTTTGAGTGTACGAAGACACTCCTCTTTTCCAAAGAATATATTCACACTTGTACGATCTGGAACTGGTTGTAAGAAATAATCAATTCCTCTATTGGAGAGTTTCTGTGTGGCGAAAGAAATATATTCTTCAGCAAGAGTATATAGAACTAAATTACGCACACCCTTCTCGAATTCGTAAATAAGATGCGAGAAAACTTTTATATCGGCATCTTGTGCCAAGTGATGTAGCGACAATGTTTCCATATACTCTATCTGAAGAGATAACTATTATAATCTAATCAAAGGTTAGGTTGGAGGGCTGCCACCCAAGTATCAATGCGGTCAGCAGTTTTGTCAGACTCATTGATATCATCAATAAGAAGACCGATAAGTTTGCCTCCTTGCTCACAGCGAGTAGCATCATAACCATAGTCAGTAGGAGCATACTCACCAATAAAAGAGCATCCTGTACCATCGAGTTCTTCCTTGATAGTTGCCAAAGCATCACAGAATGTATCGCTATAAGCAGAAGAGTCTCCGCAACCGAAAAGACCTACGCACTTACCAGCAAGATTTTGCCCCTTTGCTTTAGGTAAAAATCCCTCCCAATCATCTTGGAGGTCGCCCATACCCCAAGTAGAAGAACCCAAAAGTAATACTTCATAGTTAGCCATAGATGCAGCGTCTGCGCTTGCTACATCCAAAATATCTGCATCTGCAACGTTGAGACGTTTGGCAATAGTTTTTGCAACATCAGCGGTTGTCCCTGTGGACGAACCGAAGTAAATTCCGATTTTTTTCATTGTGTTTTATTTGTTTCTGTACTTAACTTTCCAATCGCAAAGGTAGAGTTGCCCCCTAAACAGAGCAATCGCTATTTTTAGGGTATTCCCCTTTACCTCATACCTCATTATAGTGAATAAAACATATCTAAAGCTATGTATTAGCCGAATAAAAGCGTATCTTTGTCTAACAAGAACCAAAATCGAAACAAAAAGCTACGGAGTTGTATGATCTACTTTACCAGCGATGCTCACTTAGGTTCTCCCTATCACGAAGACCCTCGCGCCACAGAGAAACGTCTGGTGGCATGGTTAGACCAAATAGCCCCCAACGCAGAGGCTATTTACTTTTTAGGAGATATATTCGACTTCTGGTATGAGTATCGTTATGTAGTGCCTAAAGGCTTTGTACGCTTTCAAGGTAAAATTGCAGAGCTAACGGATAAAGGCATTGAAATACATTTTCTTACAGGCAATCATGATGTATGGATGAAGACATATTTCCAAGAGGAATTGGGTGTACACATCCATCATAAAGCCCTTGAAGTTACTCTTAAAGGCAAGCGTTTTCGCTTGGCTCATGGCGATGAAGAGTATCGCTATCAAAACAAAACCAACAATCTAATGTACCGACTCTTTAGAAACCGTGTAGCCAGGAGTATATTCTCGGCCATCCACCCTCGATGGACTGTAGGTTTTGCCCTCACTTGCTCGCAACAAAGCCGTCGGAAAGGATTCAAGAAAAAAGCAAAAGAAGTGGCACATACTACCCACAACCCCTACTTCTCATTGGAGGATGAGTGGCTCGTAGGGTGGACCAAAAGAGAGGCTTCACAACACCCGCAAATAGATTTCTTTCTCTTCGGACATCGCCATCTCCCATTCGACTATCTACTACCCTCGGGGCAAAGGCTCGTTGTAATGGGAGATTGGTATAAGATGGGGGAATACATCACTTGGGATGGTGAAGTACTTCTCTTGGAGGAGGCCAATACCTTGTGAATAGAACTATTATTTTCAAACCAATTAATTTCAGAAAACATGAAACAGATTAGCCTACGGATACTGCTTCCAGCTATCCTTTTCGTTATGGGACTCATCTCTTCTTGTGGTCCTAAGAAAGAAGAACCCCTTAACCTTCAACTTTCAGAAACTACCATTACTCTCTCAGTTGGCGAAAGTAAAACTCTTACTGTACGTGGCATTGGTAAAGACTACAAACTCTCTTGGTCCGTAAACAAACCTACTATTGCCAGTGTAGAAAATGGAAAAGTAACCGCCAAAGCTGTCGGAGATGCCGTTGTTACAGTACGGGTAGACTGCCCCTGTGGTAAGGTGCAAGAGTTGAATTGCCAAGTGATTGTCAATAAAGGAAATCTTCGCTACATACCTTTTGAAGATGCTAACCTGAAGCGTCTCATCTTAGAGCGATACGATATTGATAAAAACAAAGATGGAGAGTTAACACCAGAAGAGGTCGAAGGTGTAAAAGCGTTAATGTTTGAATTTGCCACCAAGGAGGAAATTGCCGAAAAAGATAAGATTAAAAGCCTAAAAGGCTTAGAGTATTTCGTCAATCTCGACTCTTTAGGGCTCAAAAATCAGTTTGTGACCAATGCTTCGCCCGTGTTCGGATTAACGCATCTTGTCTACCTACACTTGGGAAACAATGATATAGCCGAGCTTAATGTCTCTTCGATGAAACAGTTGAAAGACCTACGTGCCTATGGTAATATAAACCTCAAGCAGTTAGACCTATCTCACAATGTAGAGTTAGAGCAGCTCTATCTACAAAATGTTTCTATACCTCGTCTTGATTTGACACCTCTAAAAAAACTCACGAAAGCACTCCTTAATAAAGGACGATTAAAAGAGATTATATTTTCGGACTTACCTCTTTTGGAGCGTATCGATATGGTAGAAAACAACCTTACCACAGTAAAGGCAAAAAACCTACCTGTACTTAAAGAATTACATGCCAACAGCAATGAAATTGACAACGTAGAGCTAAAAAATTTACCCAAGTTAGAGCGCCTCAACCTCTATGGGAACAAATTGAAACAGATAGACCTGTCGGAATTACATAAGATTATGTTCCTTTTCCTATTCAATAATCCTTTGGAATCTTTGGATCTCTCGAATCAACAAGAACTCTTCCAACTATTCATCTCTAATAGTTCTTTGGAGCAATTAGATTTAAGTAAGAATCCTGCAATAGCCTCTCTCGAAGCTATTAATATGTCTAAGTTGAAGACCATCAATCTACGAAACAAAGGGTACAATGAAGAGGCAGAATACTTTATCGTAGAGAACAACAATGCACTCGAAAAGGTAATGGTAGATGCAGGAGCCGAAGAGACTCACGTGCGCAATCTCTTCAAAAATAACAGCAAGGTAACTATCGAAGCTGAATAAATTTATAGCTTCCTAAGCATAGGAGCTAACCCTTCAAAGAAAAGTAATGGCAGAAGATACCTCTTCACAAAGTATCTTCTGCCTTTTCTATGTTACCAAAATCTTTAGAAAGGTTCTCAAAAAAATCCATGCAGAAACTTCTCATTATGCGATAGTCTATATGGGATGCTTACCTTTGCGGTGCTATTAACTCCGTATGTTATTCTCTACTCGTGCCATAGTGCTCTCCAAGCATGCCTACAACGATCGTTTCTGCATTGCTCATCTCTTTACAGAGACAATGGGTATGGTATCTTATCGCATTCCTTTAGCCTCAGCAGGGAGAAAAGGAAAGGCACAACATCTACGCCGACTGATAGCCCCTTTGAGCGAATTACAACTCATCGTAGATCATAGAGAGGGGAGAGGTTTGCAGGAAATCAAGGAGCTGAGTATGCCACCATTCGTCTTAATCTTCTTAGTCATCCGACTAAGCTCTCAATAGTTCAATTCCTCTCCGAAGTACTAACTCATATTTTGCGCGATATTCCAAGCGAAGAACCGCTCTTTACCTATATAACTCGCTCTTTAGATGTATTGGAAGAAAGCTCTTCGGGTATAGCCAATTTTCATCTTGCGTTCCTCTACCAACTCTTACACTTTGTAGGCATAGCCCCTTCGGATTACAGCTATTCTCGACAATCTAAGGTATGGTTCGACCTCGCAGAGGCACGTTTTGTAGAAAAAGCCCCATTAAGTCCCTGTATTCCACCTGACGAAGTGCGTTTTCTATCCATCTTCATGCGCATTTCATACGACAATATGAAGGCCTACCGCTTCTCGGTAACAGAGAGAAGGCGTATTCTTAACTACCTACTCACCTACTATTCTCTACACTTTGCCCATATAGGGCAACTGTCATCTCCCGATGTTCTTGCACTTCTTTGAAAGATGTTAGAGTTTCTACTCCCCTAAGAAAAAAGATGTTCCAAGATTAGAAAAGATGTAGTTGAAGTGCTACACCCAACTCTAACATAAGATAATGAGGTGTGGCTCGATAGCTCTTTTCACCATCTCGCCAATCGGATAGCATACCCCAGCCACCACTTATACCTCCAAATAATCGCATACTACGATGCGAAAGAAAATAGAAATCTACAAACATCCTCCCTCCCAATTCAGAAAAGAAATCAGCTTCGGGCAAATCCTCCCAGTGGTCAATCCAATTCCAATAGGTAGAAAAACCACAAGTCCATCGCCCCTTGATAGGATAAACCCGTTCCATTTCTACCCCCCAAAACCAAGTAGGAGTCGCTCGTTTCATAGAGTGGGAAAATACCCCAGTAGTAAAACCGAAAGAACCTAAGACGGTAGATTCTCTTTCATAAAGATAGGAGAGGTTAAGCCCCAAACGAAGTGTACTAAAGAGATTATTCTTGCGAGTAAAAAGAGTGCCAGAACTTCCTCGATAGGTAAGTAAAAAAGGCTTTATCTCTTCCCAATCTGGCGTATAATTTTTCAGTGAGGAGTAAGGGTCTCGATATATTAAATCACGAACCCAATAGCCCAACTGAGCCGAAAGGATGCCTACTCCAGCTCCTGCAAAGACATCTGATATCCAATGTCTATTATTCAACACACGGCTAAAACCTGTAGCAATAGCCATAGAATAGTTTAGAGCAGAAAAATAGGGATAACGCTCCCCGTACTCTAAATCAAAAAGTTCTGCCCCTAAGAAGGCTGTTGCCGTGTGTCCTGAAGGGAAAGAATTGTACGCAGAATTATCGGGACGCAAACGTCCTACGGAGTACTTAACTCCATTGACCAAAGCCGCAGCAAAAGCTCCAGCCAGCGCATCGGCAGTTAGGAGCTGTAATTGGCTCTCACTCCTTCCCTGTACACCTGCAAGTCCCATAGAGAATTGTATGGCAAGGGGTGCAAACTGGAGGTAATCATCATAATGGTAACGAAATTTGGGCAAATGGTTGTGGCGGATATCATATACCTTTTGATCTATTTCCTGTGTAATAAGCGTACCCACTCCAAAAGGTAAAACAGCAAGAGGGATATTGATATAAGGTTTAGAAAACGTTACCGAATCAGCCTGCATATATTTTCTCTCCTCTACCTCTGCAGAAAAAGAAGAAAAAAGAGTAAGACAACCAAATGAAATGAGTAGCCAAAGCCTCAAAAACGAGTATAAACGGCTTGCTTGATACATAAAACATAGGTCGATATTGAAGCCTCATCAGCAGGCAAAGTCCCCAAGAGATACATAGGTACTTCAGGAGAGTTCAAAGCATACGATGGCTGAATATACTCCCTTGATAAGAGAGAAAAAGAATTACGCAAATAGAACTCAAGTCGCCTCCGTGTAAGCTCATCTTCGGGACGCTCTACCTCTAAAACCAAAGGCTTTTGTCGCTCTCGAGCATAAGCACAAATCTTCTCTAAAAAAACTTGTCCCATTCCACTTCCACGACGACTCGGAAAAAGAGCAAAATGCTCCCCATAAAAAAAGGAATCTAAATCCCAAAGAGTAAAAAAGCCCAACAAAGAGTCCTTCCTGTATAAAAGAAAAAGGGTAAAACGAGGCTCCGAAGAAAGCAATTGCTCAAAATCTTTCCAAGCTCTTCGCTCCGATGGAGGAAAAGCTTCCTCCATCAGAGTTCGAACTTGAGATAAAACATGTTTCTCTGTAGTGCGATAAGGACGAAAAGAAAAGTCCATTACAGAAAAGTGTTTATTGATTAACGGCTGCTATACCGGGTAATACTTTTCCCTCAATAGCTTCCAACAAAGCTCCTCCTCCCGTAGAGACATAAGAAACTCTGTCCGTTACCTCAAAAAGATGAGCACAAGCAACGCTGTCGCCACCTCCTACAAGAGAGTAAGCTCCCTTCTCTGTAGCCTTAGCAATAGACTCCGCCAAAGCTTTAGATCCTTCTCTAAAATTGCTCATTTCAAACACCCCAGCAGGGCCATTCCATAGGATAGTCTTAGCCGAAAGAATAGCCTCTTCATAAAGTTTAGCCGTTTCTGGGCCTACATCTAACCCCATCCAACCGTCGGGTATTTGGTCTACAGAAGCAAATTGGGTGTGTGCATCGTTGCTAAAAGCATCGGCTATTTTACAGTCAACTGGGAGAATAAGGCGTACCCCCTTAGACTTTGCCCTCTCTACTACAGAACGGGCTACTTCCAACTTATCGTCTTCACAGAGCGAATTGCCAATCTTGCCACCAAAAGCCTTAGCAAAAGTGAAGCTCATCCCTCCAGTAATTATAAGTGTATCTACTTTGTCCAAAAGATTTTCTATAATATCAATCTTCGAAGAGACCTTAGAGCCACCCATTATAGCCACAAAAGGACGTTGAATATTATTAAGTACTCGTTCTACAGCCTTTACTTCTTGCTCCATTAAGAAACCAAACATCTTATGCTCTTTATCGAAAGAATCGGCAATTAGTGCCGTAGAGGCATGTGCTCGATGTGCAGTACCAAAAGCATCATTTACATAACAATCTACCATTGATGCCAAGCGTTGAGCAAAGACCTTCTGACGCTCCTTCACAGCTTTCTTAGCTACTTTCTTCTCTTCCTCGGAAATATCATCTGCCAAACCTCGTGGCTTACCCTCTTCTTCTTCGTAAAAACGAAGATTTTCTAAAAGGAGTACATCTCCATTCTTGAGAGCATGAATTGCTCTCTCTACCTCCTCTCCCACAGAGTCCGCAACAAAAGCGACCTCTTTTCCCAACAATTCTGACAAATGAGGAACTAAATGACGCATCGACAAAGCCTCGCTTACCCCTTTAGGCCGTCCCAAATGAGAGGCAATAACCAAGCGACCTCCGTCTTTAATTACCTTTTGGAGCGTGGGCAAAGCAGCACGCATACGAGTATCATCGGTAATAGTCATTGCATCGTTCAGCGGAACATTAAAATCGACACGCACAAAGGTTCTCTTACCAGAGAAATTGAAATCTTGTATATTCATAGCCATTAACTAAATATGTATCATAAATACTTGTTGGGATGCCTCATTGCCCAACTACTCTTTCTTAGTAAGCGCAACAGCCCCATCGAGGAGGACAAAGAGGTTTTCCCTATCTAAAAGACTTTCTAACAGGGGTAAGTCTGCAGTAACTTCGTCAAAGAGTTTTTCTTGAGAAAGATACTGCTGTGCTGCTTTTTGAAATAAGACAAGTGCCTCAGAGTTCTTTTTCAAAGCGCAAGCCACATAGCCCGCATTTAAGAAATCACTCGCCAAAGGAGCCTCTCGATGTACAATGTCCTCATAATACCTATAAGCTCGCTCCAAGTCTCCACTAAGTAATAAACACCAAGCTATGGGACGCTGCGCCTTAATAGGCTCTGAAGAGGTAAATTCATACTTATACAAATGAGGCAAGGCATCTGCATAGGCTCCCTCTTCGATAAGAAGAGCAGAGAGTTCGAGCAAAAGTTCCTCTTGCTCTGGATAACGCTCCAAAAGGTCTCTATATAAAGTTACAGCTGTAGCAGTCTGTCCTAAATGACGATAGCAACGCGCCCATTTTTTTCGAGCTGTAAGAGAAACATCTTGAATTAAATCAGCATGTTCAAAAGCCATTATAGCTTTGGCATACTCCCCTTCAAAATAATAGCAATAAGCCATACGTACAAAGAGGGTACTATCTACGGTCTCTCGCTTAGAAAGAGCCTGAAAGAGAGATAAAGCATCTCTATAATGCCTCTTTTTGTACAAGAAAAGAGCCCCCTCTGAAAGGAGTAGATTGATATTTATATGGGGATAAAGAAAGGAAATATCGGGGGTATAATGTCGCTCAAATGGGTCTGTAAACTGCTCTCGATCAGGGTGAATTTTGCAAAATCTATAGTAATTCTCCACATACTTTTTCGTGGCGTAGAGGATAGAACGCTCGTAATCCAACTCTCGTCCCTTGGCCTCTTCGATCTGGTCTTTCAGAGCTTCGTTAGCGACATCCATAGGCATTCCTCCCACCACTAAATTGCCTCCCATGGGCATTTTATCAATAGTAGTAATGAAAGAGTAGAGATCTGAGTCGCACAACTTCTGTGAAAAGATAGGTAACATGGTACGCATAGCTTCATTACGCTCCAATACCCTAAGCACCCTTCCATGTTCTGTATCAAAAGGCAGAAACCAAGCAGAGAGATCACTAAAAAAGTAGTCTCCCTTCAAATCCTTAAAGGAAACATGCATTGTATCCGCCCCCTCTTCTTCGAGCATACCAAAGTCTCTCAATTTAGCCTCCAAAGAGAGGAGTTCAGGGTCGTCACTCTCACTCAAATCTGCTAAATCTATTTCTTCCTTATCTCCCATAACATCTCGCAATTTAGGTCCTACTTTCTTGAGTAGTCCTGGAAGATTATTTTGAATTATATCTGCCACCCGAGCCGTATCCATTGCATAGATATAACGCATCCATATAGAGAGAAAAGTCTCCTTAAAGTAAGGAGTTTGTACTACCCCATCTATCAAAGGAGATAACTCTTCTCGATATAAGGATAAACGTTCTCTGTAATGATTGAGGAAGAGAAATAGAGCAAAAACCAGTCGAACACGATAGTCTACACTACAATCTTCTCGCTCCAGCTCATGGCAGAGGAAAGAAAATTTCGAGAGGTCCCAATACTGCATCAATCCGAGCGTAAGAGCCGAGACTGCTGTCAGACGTACATACTCATCGCATTGAGCCAAAAGCCCCATCTGTTGGTTCGTAATAGTCTCTGAAGTCCAGAGAGTCTCGAAAAGGAAATTAACCAAATGATCGAAAGAACTTCTATTCTGCTCTTTCAAAGCTGGTTGGAGCAATTCCTCTAAGAGAGCCTCCAAAGACATAGCACTCTGCGCCTCGCGCACTTTCAATGTATGATAGTATTTATGGCTGGAAACATACTTCTGCTCCTCTCTATACAGTTTTTCAGAAATTACAAGCAACTCTCGCTTCATATAAAGAATGATGCGTTCCTGCTCTTTATCTTCGACTCCCTGACGCAGATAGGTAAGCATTGAGAGATAATTATCTCTTAACTGTTCTAAACGAGTCTGTACGGCATATTGCGAGGGACGTATCACCGCAGCCTGTAGTAACTCTATAGCTTGCGCTATACGTCCCGAAATGATATAGGCATTAATCGATTTTTTATTCATACGACAAAGAGTTTATAGAGCCATTATGGCAAGCCCCCTCTTAGGTAAAGAGCTTCCTTTCAGCTTGCTCTAATCGTTTATAATGACATACAAGAAGTTTGCCATCATCATCGTGTAGGTGCATTCCGTTCCCCTCACAGTATCTCCAATGCTCACATCGGACACATTCGCCCCTCTTAGCCCAAGAGCGATCTCGGTAAGGCAAAAACCTCTTTTGCCACACATTCCAAAAGTCCTCTTGTAAAGCATTGCCCTGCTTATAATCGAAACGTATGCTGGGGCAAGAGCTAATTGTACCATCGCACAAGATGGAGGCTACCTGAAGCCCTGCACTACATATATAATAGTTGTCTCGCACCTCTTTTTCAAAGCCTCCTAAGAAGCCTTCACAACCGTACGACACCTCTATTCTTCCCTCTTTATTGGTATCTCTGATAAACTCCATCAGGCGATAAAAGTCTTCGTCAGAAAGTTGCAAATTAGGGTCTTGCGCCGCACGCCCCACAGGAAATATAGTAAAAAGACGCCACTGTTTGAGCCCAATATTGATAAGATGATCTCGAAAAGTAGAGAGAGTGGAAAAGTTCATAGGATTAACACAAGTTACAACATCCCAATTGACCGTTGAAGTTTGTGCCATAAGGTGTACGGCACGCTCGGCACGAGTATAACTCTGTGGGTGTCCCCTCAGGTAATTATGTGCCTCTTCAAAACCATCTAAGCTTATAGTTAGAGTATGTAATCCACTTTTCAAAAGCATTGCCAAGCGCTCCTCATCGAGTAGCATACCGTTGGTTACTATCCCCCAAGGGTACTCTCTTTGATACAGTTCCCTACCTATCTCAGGCAAATCGGGACGGAGTAGAGCTTCACCACCCGTAAAGATGATTAAAACCTTATGAGGGTCTACGTGGGGGGTAATTGAATCTATAATCGAAAGAAATTCCTCCTTCGAAAGTTCTTTAGAATCGGAAGATACATGACAATCGCTACCACAGTGCTTACACGCCAAATTACACCGCAACGTACACTCCCAAAAGAGAGTACGTAACGGATGCTCTACTGCAAGTTTTTTACGAAGTATACGATGCCGTTCTAAACCGATACGCTGAGAAAAAGTTAGCTTAGAACCACTCATAATCTATTTTGCTATACGCTTTTAGAACTATCTCTTGCGAGTCATACGAATAGTTACCTTCTGTTCTGCTTTTTTTCGCCAACGCCCTTCTTGACTCACGTAACTATCCTTCACGCGCACGGTAATCTCTTTATTTTCCCAAAGACCATTTTGAGCACCATCGACATCAACTACACGTACCTTGCGCTCTTGATTGTTCAAGAAGTGTATTTCCTCTTCCAACTCTACCTCTCCCCTACGATTGGTATATTCTGTGTCTTTTACAACCTTGCCTTTCTCGTCCAACAATTGTACTTGGAGACCTTTGATGGGGCTATTATCATCCGAGAGAACGGTAGCTTTTACCTCAAATTCAGCCTCAGGGGTACCATACTCTACTCTGGGACCAATAGAGATACAAGAAGAAGTACCCCACCAAGCAAAGAGCGAACCTAATAGAGAAGCGACTAAAATAGAAACCTTACGATAAACTTTTTTCATAGTGTTGGTATGTTTAATTGTGTGTACTACTCTATATAGAAATAAGATTACCGTCCCTCCTTCTTACTCTCTTTTTGAAGGTCTTTGTTGGGACGATTTTGTTGCTTCTTTTCGCGTAATTGATAGGTATCATAGGGAGTGCCATACATCAAGACGGGTCTTATCTCCTCCCTCTCTTTGGGAGGTCGAGACTTCTCCATCTCCTTCTCTTCGCTCTCCATAGGCAATTGAGGCTCTACGGGTTCTCTTCCAGTTCTCTTCTTAACGCCACAAGCAACAATAAGACACGCCGAAGAGAAAGCTACGAAGACCTTTAGTCCACCCACAACTCCTTTATAGAAGTTCGAAAGAAGGCTTTTTATTTTCATTTTATAAATCTCCTGAATATGAATAACTATCCTACTCTTAAGAGCCAAAGGTAATAATTATTAACTAAAAGGTCAAACCTAACAACTGAAAGCAATCTTTACGAAAATCTATATACCAAGATAAAAATAAGGAGAGTCCGAACCTTAAACTCCATTTTTTTATTTGTCTTGACTATCTGTAGCCCTCCCTCTTCTCAAAAGGTATAATGGTTGTCCCCAAAAAGATTAAAGGTTTCAGGAGTTTGCACAGAAGGTTCGGAAAGAAAGCGCTAACCCTTTGAAAGATCCTTCTACCAGCACAGAAGTTTCTGGGTAGAAAGAGACACCAGTATCGAATAGTAAAAGAGACAAGCAAAGACAAAAGATAAGGCTATCCGTTTCGGCGGATAGCCTTATCCATAGTAATAAATCGAACAAAGCTCTAAAGAGCTTTCTCTCTATCCAATCTCAACCTTAGATTATAATCTTACGTACTTGAGTTCTCTTCAAGGAGTCTTGGATTTTGAGTACATATACTCCCTTTGTAGCTGTATAAACAAGATTATTCTCTGCAATAGCTACTCGTTGCCCAGTCATATCATACAACTCAAAGTAAAGATTTTCTCCTTGAGTTTCTGCCAACAAGGTAGTACCTTCCATACGTAAGGTATAAAGATCGGAAGGTAAAATTTCTTCAATAGCAATCTCTTTTTCTGTCTCTGCAACATTAAATTGACCCAACATCAAAGAGAAACCATATTTTGTATCATCTACAAAAGCGAGACGCACCTTTTTACCAATATAGGCTTTAAGATCTACCGCTCTATGATGGAACTTATAGTGAGCTTCTTCATAGGCACTCTCTGGAACTTCAACCATCACATCCTCTCCTTGTGTCTCAAACAAAAGTGGAGCATCCTTGAAGAGCTCTGGAGAAGTAGCAGAAGCATCTCCAATATACACCTTATAACCCTCCTTTAAAACTTCGTTTTCAGAACCGGCTTTCCATACAAAAAATGGTTTTTCTTTGGTAACCTCAAACTCTGGAGTAATGAGCCAGTGAGCGGCTGCATTGGGTTCATTCTGTACATTGACACTGCCATCTTCATTAAAAGGACGACGGAAACGAGATGTAGAATTAAAGAAACGATATTTTGTTTCACCCTTAATAGGAAATATACGATATGCCCAAGCTCTATAGATAGAGTGTCCCAGACTCTTCATTTGGATATTTGGTGTTTGCATATCCTTATTTACCATAATGAATTCTCCTCTTCTATTTGGACGGAAGAAAGTACCAGCTTTTTCTTTAAATACACTTGGAGTCAAATTTTTCTCCATGTAGATAGGTACATCAATCTCTGCATCATAGCTATCGTTAATCCACTTCAAAACAGGCATACCATAGTTTATACCATGTTTATCCTTTTCAAAAGGATGAAGACTACCTTCATTTATCTCTGCTATAAAAGCATCAGAACGCATATCTGCGTGAGTCTTAGACTCTCCATGTAAAAAAGCGATCTCAGAATCTGTAGAGTTAGGATCTACCTTAAAGAAAAAGCGATCGGCATTGTAGTAAGTCTTTTCTGACTTTTGGGGGAACTGACGTTGTACAAAACCAATTATAGGACCAAAAGTCTTCTTCGTAGCGACATAAGCCTGACCATAAGAATAACAGTTTTTGAGAGCGATCTTCTCTCCAGCAGTCCTACCATTTTCTGTAGAAACAGCAGGTGCATAAGGCCAACTTCCTGCCAAACCAGCTGCTACTCCAGTCTGCGAGCTTACATCCCCTGCATTCATACAACTTTGCATAGGAGGATAAACATAATTAAACTCTTGTCCATCAGGGCGAGTTAATGGGTATAACCCGACAATCCCTCCAACAAAACTGGTAGCAGAGTATACATCTCCAAAGTTTGCACACCCCTCTACTTTGGTATCACTTGGGCTAGCAATTATACCTCCAGCTACACCTGTAAAAGCAGCATTTCCATACGAGCGAACATTCCCATAGTTAACACACTTTTCTACCGTTGTATTTTTCAATGCAGCAGCAACAACTCCCCCTGCGACATAACGAGAGAAAAGATGCACCTTATTGCCTACTTTACAATGGCTAACAAGAGCCCCTTCTCGCATCCACCCTACTATGGTAGCTGTATGGGCAGCCCCATAAATATGGCCACTGGCTACTACAACATTCTTAATAACAGCTTTTCCTCCTATAGCTCCAAAAAGAGCTACACGGAAACGTGCTCCATTCCATTCGTCCCCATCCATTAAAAGTTGCTCTTCGGTATGAATGTTGAGGTTATAAATTTTGTGCATACCTCCATCGTACATACCATTGAAAAAACTTTCTTTTTCCCAGTTAGGAACTAATTCAGTAGCATTCCCCCCGATAGGAGTAAAGTTTTCTCCAGTAAGATGAATGTCTGCCGTTTGAGTAAAATATTTTCCTTCAAAGCTATTGTTTGCCTTATCGGCTACCATTTTTGAAAGAGTATTCAAATCTTGTTCATTGGCTATTTTATAAGGATTTCCTTCGGAACCGTCTCCTCCAGAAAATAGTTGCTGTCCCCAAGCAAAAGCTGGGAGCAATAGAGCAACCAAAAGCAATAAATAAAACTTTTTCATTAGTAAATCTGATAAATAATTTTGATTATATAAACTATATCTATTTAGAAGAAAGAATATAACACTAAAAACTCTCGCAGCCTCCCCCCCTTTGGAGCGACAGAGACTGCAAGAGTTTTTATTCAGTTTGTGTTATCAACGTACTATAACCTTGGCAGTTATTAATCGGCCATCGATCAACTCTACACGCACTACGTAAGCCCCATCTGCTAAATCTTGATTGCGAACAATAGTACCATCAATCGCAAATACCTTGAGATTGTTATAAGCAGAAGTTACATGTACAGCACGATTGGCTACATACACAATCTCTTGAGTAGCATCAAAAATAGGGGTATCAATTGAAAGAATTTCTTCGGCTGGATAATAAGCCTTAGGTTCCTTGATACGATTGGAAGCAACATTGATGATTTCGTTCTTTCCAATACGAGGATCGTTCTTTTCTACATCATCAAGTGTGGGCAACTGAACAGAATAATGTAAGAAAGCAATCACTTGGAGACCTTCTTCTACCAACTCTTTCATAGTTATAGGAGTGCCAGCCTCGTCTTCGAGAAGAAGTTGATTGTCTTGGAGAGAACCTCCAGCTTCAACACCTACCAAATCTATTGTTTTAGAGATTGTGAATTTACGGTTAGCATCAAGCTGAACAGGCATTCCCTGTAAACCAGCCTCATCCACATAACGTAAAACATTATGATGTACATAATTAGGATTAATCTTACCTCCATCTTTCTGAGCACGTGCCTTAACCGAATTCTGAACCAACATAATTGAGACATATACAGGACGAGTAGGATCGATCAATTCCGAAATTTCTCCCTCAATATCTACTTTGAGTTTTTTAGTAGCATCATCGTAAGTATCCTTCAATGCCAAGCGACCATAAGCAGGTTCGCGATATGTAGCATGATTAATCGACTTACGGAATACATCTTCTAACATATAAAGAGAAGAAACAGGTGCATAGGGATCTCTCGTTGAGAAATGAGGGTTAATCGTTCTATTAAACATACCTCCAGGGGTAAAGGCAGAACGGAATTTCAAATTTCCAGCATTTGAAACAACTCCATAAAATGGGAAAAGTTGAGAGCTGTAACTATGCTTCAAAAAGTCTCCACCTACGCTTCCCGTATGGTGAGAAACGAAGACAGTTCTATCCTTGATATACTTAAACTCAGGCTTCCCAAAACGGAATAAGAAGAAAGATTCTCCTTGTGGACAGTTGGGACAGTTTTCAGAGGTAAAGAGTTCAAACATAATGGTTCTTGGGAACACCTTTGAATGGTCTATCAACTTCGTCTTAGTTTCCAAGATAGCAGGTACTTCAAGAGTAGTTTCGTTGATTTTAGTGAAAGTTACTTTTACATCTGTTTCTCCAAACTTAGAAAGCTTTTCAAAAGGTTGGAATTCAAACTCTATAGAAGATGCAGAAGCAACAGGCTCTTTGAAATTTACAACATGCTCTTTAGTTTCTCCCGCCATTTCCACCTTAAGGTTCAATGTTTGTATCGCTTTTACCCCATCATTCTTAACAGTAGCCAAAAGAGTTACGGGTTCATGGTCGTAATACAATACCTCACTCTTTAGATCTGAGAAAGTAGCTCTATTTTGGAACTTAGGATTATTGGGGTCTGGTTCGACAATAAGTTGCATAAGCACTGCATTGTCAAGAGCAGCGTAGCGTCCAAATGGAATTAAGTCTACAGGTAAACCAGAAGCATTGTAGGCCTCCATAAAAGCATCTGGCGATTTAGTTGTTTCATCAATACGACGTCCTCCTACAAAAGTCAACCCAGATGCAGCCTCATCATAAAGGAAAGCTCCCGCAAAGAATTCTTTATCCTTTTCTATAGGGTAGGGCTCATCAAAGAATACAGAGTTCCAACCATCGTGAAAAACAGCACTCTTTGTTTTAATAAACTTAGTTTTACTCTCATCTGAGTAATTACCATCCCAGCTATCTTGCCAAGTTCTCAATCTTTCGGCAAGATAAATATGAGGTACACTTTGCTCCCATGGCACAGGAGTAAATTTGTGACCTGTATTTACTTGGGCAGCTGCAGCCACACAGAAACGGAGACCTACCACTTTACCTCCTACATACTCACTCAAAAGCTCTTTTGTGGCTTTGATGGCGGCAGAAGCATAACCTTTCTGATCTTCGGGCACACTACCAGGGATAGCCTTGTTGTAGTCAGGCTCTTCGTAATCACAATAACCTACATAGAGATATTTATTCTCGTCAGAAGGGATATTATCGAAATAAGCGGGTTCGGAGTAAAGAGATCGAGAAACGAATGTTTTCAATGCAGTTACCAAAACACTCTCACACAACACACGATAGGCAACACGCTCTCCTCTACTCTTAGCCTGTTCTACATCAAGAATATCTGGGGTGAGATCTCCAATTTCGCGACTATAAATTGTTGCAAAAGGATTAGCTGCATCTACAACATCTTCTTTAACAAGCTCATCTTTTGTGAAAGCACCTCGCATAACAGAGCGGAATCCCTTGTCCCCCTTCTTTAGATTTTGTTCTATCTTGAAAGCATCTACAAAGTCTACAGATACACGGTTCTTAACTAACACGACAAGGACATGACACCAAGTTCCTGTTTTAAAAGAGAGAGAAAATTCGTGTTCTTGTCCATCCGCAGGAACAACAAGTTCTTTAACATCAGAGATTTTCTTTGGAGGAGTTTCCTCGCCATAACCATATACAGATAGTTTGGCTGCCGTAGTCCCTGAAGCCACCTTAGCTTTGAACTTAAAAGTGAACTCCCCTCCGTTATTTTGCAAATCGTATACAGGAGAAACAATTCTTGCAAAATTTTCAATCAAATCATCTGGGATATTGGACGGTATTGCACCAGCATCTATTCGTATTGCTCCAGGCAGAGCTTTTATGTAAGACCCCCACCAAGCTCCTTGTGTTAAATAATTATCTAACCAAACTTGACCTCCAGCAGCTAAAAGTCCTGTTTCTTGCTCTGCACCTTTAACTACAGCATTTCCAACAGGATAAAGAGTATCTTCCTTCGCTTCAAACTCATGAGTTAAATGCAAACGATAGTTAGTAGTCTTAAACTCCCCTTCTACTGGAGGAACATTACGCCAAGAAGCAGAAAAACTTGTTCCCGTCACCTCTTTTGGTTTGAAAACAGTTGGTTTGGGCAAGTTGAAGCTAAGCACACCAGATGCTTGAGAGCCCTGAGCAAACGCAAAATGAGCTATTCCTAGAGAAAACAAAAGGAACAAACTCACTGTCGTTAGCCAACTAAATAGTGAATTCTTTCTAATCATAGCTTTTTTAACCTATTCAATGTATATTAAAACAAATAAAATGTACCCTGAACACTTAAGTTCAATACAATCTCTACAAAGATAAGCAATATCACTCACACAAAAGTCGTTTATAAGCTTAAATAAGAAGCATTAAGGAATTCTCATACAAGTATCTTTCATCGAACTTTGTGATGTTTCTATTGATTAGTAGAAGAAAAATCCTATCTTTGCGGACAGAATTCGGGTAATTCGTATTGCAACGAGCCCTTTATTGCTTGGGAAAATACTTTCTTTAATAGTCCTTCATTAAAGTCATCCGATTGATAAGGCTGAAGGTTTCTTTTTCTCTCTATTTTTCCCTACAAGACTAAGCTATAAAATTGCTAAGACAAATCGGTATACAACAGGACAGGCAGAATAAAGCAATAACAAATTACACAAGAAAATATCTTTGCAACCAATACTTTTATGCAACAATATACAGCCCTTGATTTAAAAGGCAAAAAAGATGAAGAGCTAATTATGATAGCTCGAGAAGTCGGACTCAGTGTGATTCCTGATGATCGAGAAACTTGCATCGAAGCTATTATCGAACGTCAGGCTTCCCTCTCTTCTACCAAAATCATAGAAAGAGGAGTAACCTCAGAAGAATCTTCTGGCAATTTGGCTCAGAAAGCAAACTCCTCTTCCAATCATAAAAAAGGGAAAAAATTAGAGGGAAATGCCCCCATCTCATCCGCTAAGATATTCAGTCATCCTGATTTACTGCCACCAACTTCTGCAAGGGGGGAAACAGACAACGACCTAATACTACCTGAACCAGAAAAAAAGAGCAGTAGCCGAAAAACATCTACTAGGGAACCGAAAGGAGTTAATGCTATACTCGACTTTGAAGTAGACAATAATATAACACCTGTACTTCCCTCTCAGATGATCTTTACAAGCTCCAAGAGCACAAATAGCGTATTAAATAGCATCTTACCAGAACTAACTTCTTTAGATTCTACTAAAGCAGAAAGTAATAAACCTAATACAGAGGCATCCAATAATACCCCAACAAAAGCTAAAATAAAAGGGAAGAATACTAAAGCCCATACAGAAGGGAGTAAAACCACTCATACGGGGTATGATTTTAATGGACAACTCTCATGCATAGGAGTACTAGAAATAATGCCAGACGGCTATGGATTTCTCCGCTCTTCTGATTATAACTATCTCACCTCTCCTGACGATGTCTATATCTCACAGCAGCAGATAAAACATTATGGGTTGAAAGCTGGAGACGTAGTAGATGGTACTATGGCATTACCTCGAGAAGGAGAAAAATACTTTCCTCTGACCTCAATCAACCGAATTAATGGACGCACCCCCAAAGAAATCCAAGATCGTGTCCCTTTCGACATGCTAACACCTCTCTTTCCTGACGAAAAATTCAAACTTGAGGTAGGTGCTGATGCTGTGGGCGTATACGACAAGACAGCTATGCGTATAGTAGACCTATTCAGCCCCATCGGTAAAGGACAAAGAGGACTTATCGTAGCACAACCGAAAACAGGTAAGACAATGCTACTTAAGGATATTGCCAATGCTATAGCCCATAACTACAACACAAAGAATAATGGGAAAGGTGGCGTTTACTTAATCATACTACTGATAGACGAGCGTCCAGAGGAGGTAACGGACATGATTAACAATGTTAATGCTGAAGTTATTGCCTCTACTTTCGATGAACCCGCAGAACGCCATGTAAAGATTGCAGAAATAGTCCTCAATAAGGCCAAAAGAATGGTTGAATGTGGACACGATGTAGTTATTCTTTTAGACTCCATCACTCGTTTAGCACGTGCGTACAACACTATACAACCAGCATCTGGGAAAGTACTTTCAGGAGGGGTAGATGCCAATGCACTACAAAAGCCTAAGCGTTTCTTCGGTGCTGCGCGTAATATACAACAAGGAGGAAGCTTGACTATTATAGCCACTGCCCTTACCGAAACAGGATCTAAGATGGACGATGTTATCTTCGAAGAATTTAAGGGCACAGGAAACATGGAATTACAACTCGACCGTAAATTAGCCAACCGTCGTCTCTTCCCTGCTATTGATATTATGGCAAGTAGTACCCGACGTGATGACCTGCTCCTTGATAAGACAATTACCTCTCGAATGTGGATACTGCGCAAGTACCTTGCCGACATGACCTCTATAGAGGCAATGGATTTTGTAAAAAATAGGATAGAACAAACCAACGACAACTTAGAGTTTTTAGCATCCATGAATAGCTAAACATCTCAACAGAAGTAACAAAAGGTCGAACTTTTTATGAAGTTTGACCTTTTTGTTTTAATAGCAAGATGAAAACTTTTGCACAGTTTTATAATCTCCTATAAAGATTATCCCAAGGGCAATGATTAGATCCTGCAAGCCATATCACCATAATATTCTAAAATAAGAGATGCTAACTCCTCCATCTGCCACATAGGTGTAGAGGTTGCTCCACAAATGCCAATCGACTCGTCATCAATAGCAGAGGGAAGCATCCTTTCCTGCAAGTCTTCCTTATCAGAAAGAAAGAAAGTTTTTTCATTAACTGCCTTACACTCCTCAAAGAGTACTTTACCATTGGAACTCTTTTTCCCTGCTATAAAAAAGATACGATTATGACGCTTGGCGAACTCCTTAATATGAGGTATACGAAGAGCTACTTGACGACAAATAGTATCGGCATAATAGAAGTATACATCCTTATGCATCCTTCTCTTAATCTCTTTGATAATTTGCTCAAAAACATCTAAAGGCATAGTCGTTTGTGAATGCAAATAGATGGGACGAGAGTAATCCAGAACGTCAAGTTCTTCAAGAGATTGTATTACAATAGCTTCGTTGTTCGTTTGTCCCACAAGTCCATTCACCTCAGCATGCCCTTTCTTTCCGAATATAACAATTTGAGCATTCAATGGCTTTCCCTCCAAATAACACCTACGTACTCGACGTTGTAACTGCAATACCACGGGGCAAGTAGCATCAACAATCGTTATCCCCTTTTGCTGTGCTATCCAATAGGTAGAGGGAGGTTCTCCATGAGCACGAAAAAGGACCTTCTGCCCTTCTAAATGCTCAAACTGACTGTAATCTATGGTTCTTAGTCCCAAATCTTGCAAACGGTCTACCTCTCGGGTATTATGGACAATATCTCCCAAACAATAGAGAGGTGCTTTTGCCTCCTTTTGCATCTCAAGCTCTGCTTTCTTGATAGCATTCACGACTCCATAGCAGAAACCCGAACGGGCATCTATTTCTATCGAAATCATACTTTCTGTTGTGCAATTACTTCATTAGCCCAAGATAAAAGCAATTGATTTTGCTCCTCTATGGAAAGAGTCGAGTTGTCTAAAATTCGGGCATCTACGGCCTTTGCCAGAGGAGAAATGGCTCGTGTAGAATCTATCCTATCACGCTCAGTCAAATTCGCAAGCACAGTTTCAAAAGAAGTTTTATCTCCTTTTTCTTGAAGTTCCTTATATCTACGCATAGCACGCACTTCGGGTCGAGCTGTAACAAATACCTTAAGCTCGGCTTGTGGAAAAACTGTTGTACCTATGTCGCGACCATCCATCACAATACCTTTCTGCTGTCCCATAGCTTGTTGCTGCGCAACCATTGCTTCTCTCACAAACCCCAGAGTACTGACAGGACTTACATGTCCAGATACCTCCATAGTACGTATTTCTTTCTCCACATCTTTCCCATTAAGAAAAGTATGCAACTCTCCATCTTCCGTCCTTTCAAACGAAATGCTCAATGAGGGTAGTTTACAACACAGAGCATCGGTATCTAAGATATCTCCCTGCCACAAATTCTCTTGTAGCGAAAAAAGAGTAACTGCTCTATACATTGCTCCCGTATCTATGTAAGTATAGTTGAGTGCTTGCGCCAAAGCCTTTGCCATTGTGCTTTTTCCACAAGAGCTGTGTCCATCTATAGCGATAATAATTTTGTCGGATGTCATAAGGGTAAATCAAAAAATAAATTCATCGTTTCCAAAATTGGTGGAAAAAGAAATCATAAAGCTCAAACTTGAAGGATGATAACGAGTAATAGCAGCCCCTATACGAAAATAATCGTGATTGAAGCCTCCTCCGAAAGAAAGTCCAGAAAAGAAGTTACCATTCAAGTGCTTTAAGTCCTGCGCTAAACGTGGGTTATACCCCATACCTAACCAGAAGCGTTCATCCATAAAATACTCAACACCTAAGGTAATATGCCGAAATGCTTTTTGTAGCAATTTGGTCTCCTCTACTCTACTTTGAATAATCTTTGGATTGAGTCCATACGCTGTTATATGAAAACGAAAGGGTGCATGACTCAGTGACTGTGAATAGCCCAAACGCAAATCCCACGCTGGAGCTGTTTTTTTGTCATGAAATCCCTTTAAAGTTACACCTGCATTGGTCAAAGCAGCCCCAAAGGAGAGTCCCTTTTCACCATCATAGTAACTAATACCTGCATCAACGGCAACGGCAAAAGCATTATAGCTCTCAATATTAGAATAGATAAGTTTCAAGGCTAATCCTCCACGCAATTTGGAAGAAAGGTCATAACTAAAAAGACCTTGAAGAGCTGCATCAGTCGCTGTAAAAGATCCCATAGCAACATTGTTTTTATCGTAAGCCTCCATCTTACCATAGTGCATGGCACGCATACCAACGGCCCAAGAGCCTCGGTCGTTTATAGGACGTCCATAAAGAGTATTGACAGAGTGTACGCCCGACATATAGTTGAGATAGGAGAGAAATAATAATCCTGATGTCTCTTCTCCAAACAAAGAAGGGTTATCAAAGGCAAGACCTGAATTACCAGCCACGTAGGTTAGAGAAAGACCTCCATTGGCAATAGTATAAGGAGTAGCGGGGATATTCAGAAACTCAAAACTATGCTCCGCTTTCTGTGCCTGCATGGCATACAAGGGCAAAAAGAAAAGAAGAAAAGTCACTGAAAGGCTCTTAATATATCTTCGCATGCTATGTGTATATCAACAATATCTTTAAGTAGTAACGCAAAATAGAAGAGAAAAAGTGTACAGTCATACTCAAAATAGGCTTCCCAAAAGAAGTGCTACAATGCATATAGAAAGTACGGAAACACCTTTCGCTGTGGAAACAAGTACCCTATTGAGAGCTTCTCCCTCATTGAGCTTCATCTGTCTAAACACTCTGAGCATAAAAAATAGATATCCCCCTAAGAGAAACATCCCCCAAAGAGAAGAGATAGGAATAAGAAGAGCAGTAGAAAGTAATAGGTTACAGAGATAAAGTAAAGGAGCTAACTCTTTCCCAAAGCGAACGATTAAGGTATTCTTACCACATGCTTTATCACTTTCGTAATCTCTATAATTGTTAACCAAAAGAATATTCACATTGGCACATCCCACAGAAACAGATAGAAGGAGAGAAGTAAGCGTAAATGTATCGGTTTGAATATAATAGGAAATAAGTCCAGGCACAATACCATAAAAGAGAAAAACTAATACCTCACCCCATCCACGATAGGCGAGAGGGAAAGGCCCTCCCGTATAGGCAATGGCTAGAACAATAATAAAAGGACCTAACCCCACCAAATACCAAGAAGAGAGTGCTACCAAAGTAATCCCTGATAAGGCTGTTAACCCCACAAGAATATACATCATACCCTTTACGGACTGATACGAAACTTTTCCCGAAGACAAAAGCCTCTCGAAACCTCTTCTATCGCTTCCATCGGCACCTTTCTTATAATCGAAAAAATCATTCGCTACATTACTCAAAGATTGAGCCAAGAGAGCGACCAATAAAGTTAGTATAGCTTGCAAATAACGCAACTCTCCCCTATCAACAAAAGCCAAAGCCAATGCTACTATAACAGGGGACAAAGAAGCCGGAAAGGTGTGAGGGCGGAGTAGATAGAGTACTTGTCGGAGCGTCATCTCTTGAAAAATAGATTATGGTATTAGAGGCATTATCCCAGCTCTGGCATTTGTCTATTGAGATTAGAAAAGAGGTGATCCGAGAGGGCAATCATAGCTCGTCGTTTATCTTCCGAAGAGACAACCAAAACTAAACTATAGTTGCTACTACCATAGCTAATCATACGAATAGGAATATCATCCACAGCCTCCAAAATACGTACCTCGAAGCCCATACGCTCCCACCCCATATCTCCCACAACGGCAAGTATAGTCATATCTTTTTGGTAAAGCACATCGGACCACTGGGAAGCTTCTTCACAGAAAAGGGCTACGGAGGGAGCTTCCTCTACCGCTATCAGATAACTATCTCCCATAATAGAGATTAAGTCGGTAACGATATTGTGCTTGGCAAGAAGCTCCGATATAGCTACAAGGCACTCTGTCATCGAAAGCCCTCCATCTATACGCAGATGACGACGAAGAGTGAGAAGAGAAATACCATCTTTCGCAGAAACAGCTTTGACCATATCTTTACTCGTCTCACAAGAGATGCGTGTGCCTGGAGCTTGAGGGTCTAACGTATAAAGCAAACGGACAGGGATGTTGGCCCTACGAGCAGGTTCTATACATGCAGGGTGTAGTATTTTCGCTCCAAAATGAGCTAATTCTGCTGCCTCTCCAAAATGAAGGCGACGCACTGGACTCGTAACATTTACAATTCGAGGGTCATTGTTGTGAAGCCCATCAATATCTGTCCATATCTGAATCTCTTGAGCATCAGCTGCCTCTCCGACAAGAGTAGCTGTATAGTCGCTCCCTCCTCTGCGTAAATTATCAATCTCTCCAAAAGCATTGATACAGATATATCCTTCAGTCAAGAAGAGTGTATTTTCTCCTTTATCTGCCTCCAAGAGAGGGGTAAGATGTTCCCTTATGTAAACAGGATCGGGTTCTCCAGCATGATTGATACGCATAAAAGAGAGGGCATCCAAGTGTACTGCATTAACCCCCTCATACTCTCGGAGCGTGAATCCCATAAGACTTGTACTCATAATCTCCCCTCGAGAGAGAATGAACTTTTCGTCATTTTGCGTAAAAGCCTCATTATGCGTTTGGTCAAGAAGCTGTTCGAAAACAGGGGTTAAAGCATCTATAGCTTCTTTTTGTAACTCCTCTTCTTCAAAAAGCTCTTCCACAACATTGTGATACCTCACTTGTAAAGCCTTTACCTGCTCTTCTGCATCTTCCCACTGCCCCTCTCGTATCGTATTGGCAATACGCACAAGAGCATCCGTTGTACCCGACATTGCAGAGAGTGTAATAATCTTTCTTCCTTCTACGGAAGCTACAAGGTGCGCCACCGAACGGATACGTTGTGCACTTCCGACTGAGGTACCACCAAACTTCAATACTATCATACCCTTCAAAGAGATTATCAAAAACTATTGTTACCCTTCGCTCTCAAGTGGATGATGAATTAAGGTACGTGTCTGTGGGTTTATCGTGTAGGTAGTAGCAGGCAACTGTTTCATAAGCTCATAATTATGTGTTGCCATCAAAACGGTAGTTCCCTTACTTGCAATTTGCTTCATCATACGACCAATAGAGAGCGATGTTTCGGGGTCAAGACCTGCAGTAGGTTCGTCCATTAAAATTAAGTCTGGACGTACTACTAATGCACGAGCAATACAAATGCGCTCTGCTTCTCCTCCCGAAAGCTCATAAGGCATCTTGTATCCCTTACCTGTCATTCCAACCTGATTCAAAGCTTCTTCGATGCGTAAAGCTCGCTCCTTTTTATCAATTTTGCTAGTAGCACGGAGCACAAAGTCTAAGTTTTTCGTCACACTACGGTCATAAAGAAGTTGGTCCTGCGACTGAAAAACAATGCCCATCCTACGGCGCATAGCCTGACGGCGACGAACATTGAGCTTACTTAAATCATATCCTAAGACACTGGCTTGCCCTCCATCGGTAAGAGCAAGTTCACCATATAGCAACTCCAGAAGAGAGCTTTTTCCCGCTCCCACAGGACCTGTCAAATAAGCAAAGTCTCCTGCTTCCATACGGAAAGTTACACTATGCAGGAGTTCATTCTCATACCTTTTTACCGAAACATTCTCGAAAAAAATAGGACTCACAGATACCGATGCATTATGTGCCATATCTTAGTTATAGATAGTTTAATTATTGTTTAACAAACTGCAAATACTTCTCGCAATTAAGGGGAAGGGTCTTTAGCGCCTCTGGATTATAAGTATCGTAGAAAGCATGTACTCCTATGTATTTAGCACGTACAAAACCGCAAATACCATCAAAGACATGCATATAAGACTCTATTGTATGACGCTGAATTCCCCCTTCGACAAATTGCTCAAACTTACCTCCACAAGAGACAGCTACACCAATTTCCTTGCCTTCCATCTTGTCTCCACCAGCTCCGTATGCCCATCCATCAAGAAATACTTTATCCATCCACTCTTTGAGTAAAGAGGGAGCTGCGTACCAATATAATGGAAATTGGAAAATAATACGATCATGTTGCTCTAAGATAGCTTGCTCTGCAAGCACATCAATAGGAGTTCCTTCGGGATAGCATTCATATAAAAAATGTAATGTAACCTCTCCACGCAGTGCTTCTGCCCATGTTTTATTAATCGTAGAAGAAGCCAAAGAGGGGTGAACCACTATGACAAGAGTCTTTTTTTCCATGTTGTTTTTATCCTTGTTCAAACAATAAAGGGAGAAGAATACAAAGTGGTTTTATCCCTCAAGTGTACCCTTCTCCCTAATTATATTCTCAAAAATCTTAATTCTGAAATATCATCAGAATGAATAACCTAATCCTATATACACTTGAGTATTACGATAATCTAAAGAGGGGTTAGTAGGAAGAGAGCTCTTCGATGTCTTAGAAACATTCAAAAGACCAAAATCTGCACCTACTGTTCCATAGTAATTACCAAGGAAAAGCATCGCAGCAGCTCCCCAACCAAAGTCAAAGCGCTTAGCTGTTATATTGGTTACTCCCTCTTTGAATATATTATAACTTGCTACTACACCCGCAACACCTCTCTTGTAAGTCCCCCCAAGAGCCGCTGCAAAATATGGCCCTGTTTGAATACCCACACGCAATCCAGGAGAAACTTTCAACTTATAACCTAAATTGATAGGCACTTGAAGGTAGTGCATAGTAATTTCATTAGACTCTCCGATGCCCAACAAACCCTTAGCATCATCTATAATGTTACCTCCTTTTTGAGCAAACTTATTGCCTTTCATAGCAAAAGTTAATCCAGAACCCAAATACCACCCTTTAAAAACGGGCACATCTACATAAGCTCCTATATGATAACCCACCTTAGTACCAGACTTCATAACATTGAAACCATGGGCCTTAACAGAAGACAAAGAGAAAGCAGGTGCTCCCTCCAGACGGAAGTTGACAAACTGAGCAGATGCTACGCAAACAGATGCTAATAGGATACTTAGCGCGAAAATAAACTTTCTCATAGTTACACTATTTATTCGTTATTACTCAACTTATTTTTTTCGACATTAAAGATTGTACTTTGCCTTGATAGCTTCGTACTCTTTAGACATCTTGAGGTTGTAATACACTGTACTGAGTACATAGTAGGCTGTATCTGGATCTCCAGCATAAGCTTTTTCCAAGTAGGGAAGAGCCTTACGGAAAAGTTCCTCTGCTTTCTTATCCGTAGTAGCATCAACCTTATCTCCCGACTTAATAGCCACAGCCTGATTATAGTAAACACGTCCTATATTGAAGTTAGACTCTGTAAACTCAGGGTCTATCTCCAAAGCCTTAGCAAAGCATTCGAGAGCTTTTGTCTCATCGGTAGGCTCATAGAGTTTACCCATAACATCGTAAAGTTGGGCGTTATTTGGAGCTTTTTCTATCGATTTCTGCAATAAAGCTATAGCTTCTTCGCTCTTTCCCGTTTGAATCAATGTATTGATAAGGTTTACAGAAAAATAAGACTCATTAGGGTAGAGAGCCAAGCCCTCTTTCATTGTCGCAATGTAATTAACCGTATCGGCTGTTTCAAGATAGGTTTGAGAAAGAATCTGATACAAATCATTACGGCGATAGTCTACTGACTTGATTTCTTCTGCCAATTTGATAGTAAGAGCTTTATCTCCAGTCTGATAGGCATTGATTACAGAGAAGAAATCTACCATCATAGAATTAGAGTCTGCTGCAGCAATAGGAGTACCTGCAAACATAGGTAGCTTCTTAATTTGCTTAAAGTTATCAAAAGCCTCTAAAGCCTTTGGATAATCTTTAATTTCCATATAATAGCCTCCTGCATTAATAAAGTAGAGGAGGTTGATTTGGAAGGCTTCCTTAATCTTCTTGGAGTATTTGCCCAACTTTACGCCATCGGGGCTTTCCATCTTCACAGTAGCCATATAGTAATCGAACATATCCAATAGAGCAGTGTTCATAACGGCTCTGTTGGGCATTTCGCCCTTAAGTTGCTTATTATTTTCGAGGGTAAAATTGGACTCCTCTACAAAACCAGCTACATACCAAGTCTTAGGCTCTGATTTTGTTTCATCATTCTCAAGAGCCGCTTTAATCAAAGTACGAGCTTCTTTATAATCTCCCTTTTTGTCGGCAATACGCTCAGCACCCTTAACATTCGCTTTCTGTGCGATAGCAGGAGCAGCACCCATAAGTACCGCAAGAGCTATTGGAAATGCTTTCTTCATCATTTTCATATTAATAGCTTTATAGTTAATTTAAGTTTTAACACCTCTAACTCCTTTGAACAGAGGCTTATTTCACTTACACTGTATGTTCGTCAGATAATTCTTCACGAGAGTCCTCTTCCACTGACTCTGCCTTGCCAGCAGGACTCCACTCTTCGGTATCTTTTTCTGAACCGCCCTCTTTAGCCCAAGCCTTATCGGCGGTGTCTTCTTCGCGAGCTACGCTACACACAGAGGCAATTTCATCTTCTCGACTTGCCAAATTGATAAGACGCACCCCTTGGGTGGCTCGACCAATCGTAGAGATAGACTCCATGGGCATACGAATCACAACACCACTCTTATTGATAATCATCAAATCTAACTCATCGGTTACGGCACGGAAGTCTACCAAACGCCCCGTTTTCTCAGTAATTTGCATGGTCTTAACGCCCTTACCACCACGGTTTGTAGTACGATAGGTATCCAATAGTGAACGCTTACCATATCCGCCCTCACTCACCACCAAGAGGCTCTCCTCTTCGGGGTGCTTCAGAGCAACCATACCTACCACGGCATCATCATCGTCGTCCAAGGTTATACCTCGCACACCCGTAGCTATACGTCCCATGGCACGCACCTTGCTTTCGTGGAAACGGATAGCACGTCCGTTTCTGTTGGCTAAGAGGATTTCTGCGTTACCATTGGTCAAGCGCACGGTAACTACCCTATCACCTTCGTTCAAATTGATCGCATTAACACCCTTACTACGAGGACGAGAGTAAGCCTCCAAGAGGGTCTTTTTGACAAGTCCCTGTTGAGTGGCAAAAATCAAGTAGTGAGAATTGATGAACTCTTGGTCCTTTTCTAACTTCTTGATACGTATACATGCTGTAATACGATCATCAGGGTCTATATCCAAAATATTCTGAATGGCTCTACCCTTTGTATTCTTCGCTCCCTCGGGTATTTCGTACACGTGTAGCCAGTGGCAACGTCCCTTGGTAGTGAATAGTAACAGGGTAGCGTGCATCGAAGCTGAATAGATGTATTCGATAAAGTCTTCTTCACGAGTAGTAGAGCCCTTGGAGCCGATACCACCTCTTGCTTGACTTCTAAACTCGCTCAAAGGAGTACGCTTGATATAGCCTAAGTGAGAGATCGTTATAATCATCTCATCATCGGCATAGAAGTCCTCTGGATTAAACTCTTCACTGGAGAAAACAATCTCTGTCTTGCGCTCATCGCCGTACTTTTCCTTAATTTCGATAAGCTCCTCTTTAATAAGCTCCATAAGGAGATCATCGTTAGAGAGGAGTTCTTGCAAGCGATGGATTGTTTTTTCCAACTCTTCGTACTCGGCGCGTAGCTTGTCTCTCTCCAATCCCGTGAGAGCGCGCAAACGCATATCCACGATAGCACGAGCCTGAATCTCCGTCAAAGCAAAACGCTCACACAGACGCTCCATAGCCTGATTGGTGTTTTCGGAAGAGCGTATGATGCGAATAACCTCATCGATATTATCAACGGCAATAAGCAGACCCTCTAAGATATGGGCACGCTCCTGCGCCTTACGCAATTCAAAACGACAACGACGCGTAACCACATCGTGTCTATGCTCCACAAAGTAGTGTATAAGCTCCTTTAGATTCAACTGACGAGGACGTCCATTCACTAAGGCGATATTATTAACACTAAAATAGCTTTGTAGTGCTGTCAATTTGAAAAGATGGTTCAATACTACGGAAGCATTGGCATCTCTCTTCACCTCGATCTCTACACGAAGACCTCCCTTACCACTGGAAACATCAGTAATATTAGAAATTCCCTCTATACGTCTGTCCGTTACCAACTGAGCAATATCTTGTACCAACTGTGATTTGACCACCTGATAAGGGATCTCGGTTACAACAATCGTTTCACGTCCATGCGCATCAGTCTCTATCTCGGTACGAGCTCGCATAACTACTCTACCTCGCCCAGTGAGTAAAGCCTCCTTTACTCCTGCGTAGCCGTAAATAAGACCTCCCGTTGGGAAGTCGGGGGCTTTCACGTAGCGGATAAGTTCCTCAACAGAAATCTCCCCCTTACTGTCAATATAAGCCACACAACCATCAATACACTCCGTCAAATTGTGAGGAGCATATTAGTAGCCATACCGACGGCAATTCCCGAAACGCCATTAACCAGCAAATTAGGGATACGTGTAGGCAATACAGTAGGCTCTAACGTGGTATCATCATAGTTATTTTGGAAATCTACAGTCTCTTTCTCTATATCTCGTAGCATTTCACCAGCGATCTCCGTCAAACGAGCTTCCGTATAACGCATAGCCGCAGGCGAATCTCCATCGATAGAACCAAAGTTACCCTGCCCATCTACCATCGGATAGCGCAAGTTCCAAGGCTGAGCCAAACGCACCAAAGTCATATACACCGAGCTATCTCCATGGGGGTGATACTTTGCTAAGACCTCCCCTACTGCCTTTGCCGATTTTTTAGTAGGTTGAGAATAAACATTGTTCATCTCATTCATAGCGTAAAGTACTCGACGATGCACGGGTTTGAAACCGTCTCGCACATCTGGCAGAGCTCGAGAAACAATCACCGACATAGAATAATCTATGTAGGCAGATTTCATTTCGTTCTCGATATCTATCTTTATAATCCTATCTTCACGCTCCTGTAGTTCTTCCATAAGTCGCTTTTTTGCTTACATTGTGTCGTTCTCTTATGAGGAATAAAAGTCGTATCTTCCAAGACGTAGCACTCATAAGGATAGTTCTTTTCGAGTGGCTAAGTTACTACTTTTCTGCGAAAGTTTTGCCTTATTTCAATATTAATTAAGGCAATAAAAGCAGAGGAGTTGCTATCCATCTCTTCGCCTCTCCAATGGATTTCTAAAAAGAGCTGTACCTCAAGTTACAAAAGGACTAATCCATTTGCTCAAAACCATTATACCTTTAGTTCGAAAGGTACGATGGTTATGAAAGTTTACTCGGAGGGTTACTGACGCAAGGTATATACCTTTCTCAGAATAGTAATACCACCATTACAAAAGAGCAAAAATAAAAAGCCCTCAGACTCTCGTCCAAGGGCTTATAACCTCCGTAGGTTGAAGCAACCTACAAAAGAATTACTTGATATTGACACTTGTGGCTTCGTACACTTCCATTGTATTAGAGTCGTATACGAAAGCTACCAAATGGCATTTCTGTACATCGTTGATGTTTTCTAAAGAGCGAGTATAGCTTACCTCTTTATCCAAGGTAACAGCCTCACCCCAAATACCATTCAAGCTACCACGGAGTACATGATTGTGTACATAGTTGTACTTATCTTCTGCTCCCTCTTGAGGAATACCTGTGATACCGTCTTCTATCACCCACACTTGGAGCATCAAGTCTTTGGGCAAGTTCTCGCTATTGCCATACTTTTTCAAAGTAATCTTAGCAGTAACAGCATCGATACCGTCGCTTGTAGCCTCTGTCTTTATTTCAAAGATGCGAGGTTTACTGTCCAACAGACCTTTAATAAGCCCCGACCAAGTACCAAACTCATTGATAGAAAGAGCATTTCTACCGGGGAACTTTGTTCTACTAATAATTCCTGTTGGTAAGCCAACACCATTAGCAAATCGCTCATAGTAAGCCGCAGCCTCGGGAGTAAACAAAGACGATCCCTTTGGGGTAAACGCAGCCGTTCCATGAAGCCCCACGGCTACTACATTGTGTCCAAATAATTTTTGGATATCATGTATTGCCAAAGCAGCCTTAGGACAGTTTACACATTTCTCTCCTGTAAAATCTTCCAAGAGAATAGTTCGTTTATCTCCGCCCATCCCTGCATCTAATGGAACTAAACGCTTCTCGGGAGCAATCTTACTACACGAACTAAAAAGCGTGAGCAAACCTGCAGAAAGTATTGATAGTATTAAAGCACTTTTTTTCATACCCTATTTGTTCGTTTAATTAAAAGTTACCTGTATAGGAAATGTAGAAACCTTTGGTTTGAGGCATCCATCTACACACCCCACCAGAGCAGTTCATACCAGCACGCGTTCTTCCGTAAGAAAGCATCACACGGTGAGAACCTTCTGTATAAGTAGCCCCTACCATATAGTAGTGTTGCTTGGTAGTACCCATATTATATTGGTCAGAAACTGAAATCATCCAGTTGGGCAAGAAAGAGAACTCTGCCAAACCATAAATCCAATTACCCTCTGCATGCTTGGTAGCAAGGAACTGAAGCTCTGTTCTCAAAGAGGCCTTGCGACTCAATTTATAAGTACCATCATAGATAAATATGTTAGAGTAGATATACGGATCTGCCTGAAGAGGATTTTCTACGTGCCCCTCTACTACTTCTTGATTATAGATTTGGTGTAAGTAGGTAAAGGTAAAATTGTAGTTAGAAGAAACCTTTTTACTAATCTCTACGTTAACATCAGAGTAGTAGAGCCCTCCCATACCAAAGAAAGGCGAAGTATAACCATCAGTACCATACATAGAAGTAGGAACAGAGGGATCTACACCTTGGAGATAGTTCTTCTTCAGACCACGAACATGAGATACGTTAAGTCTCACACCTGTTCCGTACTTACCGCCGAGAGCTGTTTTACGACCAAACTTGTAACGAAGCTCTCCCTGAAAAGCCCACTCTCCTGCTGGCTGTGTAGCATAAGGATAAAGTGCTGCCAAAGTGTAGGTGTGCTGTGCCGTAAATGGAGGCAAATGATTTACGTGCAAGTGCATCCCAAGCAAACTGCGCTGTGACATAAAATTAAAGTTCTCACTACGCTTAGCCTGCAAAAGCACACTCATACCCGACTTTGAATAAGAGGCAGAAAGCATTGCCACAGATCCAGGATGGTAGATATAGTTATTTTCTGCGGTTGGGTCATTGAGTTTATAAGAATACTCTCCGTTCAAAACAAAGTTACCTACCCCAAAACGTAGTCTACCCCCATAAGCTGCTACATATTCGGGTAAATTAAGGCGATAATTCTTACCATCTCTAGACACCAAGACATCCGCATCTTTCTCTTGCTTAGTTACGAAAGAGCCTCCTAATTGAAGACTCATATTACGAGAACGGAGCCCAGAGAACCATTCTTCAGCACTCAAGTTGAGGTCTGTTCCCGACACAAAACCACGATCAGGATTAAACACCTTGAACGTCCTATCAAAGTTGTAACGTTGCTGACCTGTTAGAGCTTTGAAAGTAATCCCTTTGTAAGGAGAAATCGCCACACGAGCCCCTCTAAGGGCATTATCTATGCCCAAGTTGCGATCTTCATAGGCACGGAAGATAGTACCGCTACCAAACTGATCGTAAAAGTCCCCCAAAGTAACTTCTGCCATCTTGCCATAGTAAGCAGTTAAGTACATATGAGGTATGCCTCTTCCTTGCTCTATAAGACTTCTTCCTGGCAGTGGAGCCGAGAGTTCTTCAAAGCGAGTTCCTAACTCCAAATAATTATTACGAAGTGTAGCAGATACATAGCTATTCCCTCTCCAGCTATTGTAAGTATCGCCTTTAGTCCGTGAGAAGAGCATATCGCTCTGCACGCTAAAACTGGCTTGCAGAGGTTGCCACTTCTCAGGGCGGGGGAAGAAAGACTCTTGTCTCTCTACAGGCACTCCCTGAGTATAGGTCGAGGGGATAGAATCATTGGCCCAAACGGACGAAAAGAAAAGGGGGGCAGCAACTACTGCCATCCCCCATCTAAGGATCTGTTGTTTCATTTCCTATTTATTTCTTTAGATGTTTACGTACTACCTCTATAAGATGCTCTTCTGAACCATCGCTATAACCACTATGGGTGTACACGATATTTCCCTTTCCATCTACTACAAAAACGGCAGGTATGAGGTTCACCTTCATAGCTCTCTTGAAGTCAGAGTTGCTATCCAAAAGCACTTCATACTCCCAACCATTACCGTCTACGAGAGGTTTTACCTTTTGAGCATTCTGTCCCTCATCGATAGAAACAGCGATTAACTTAACGCCTGTTTCATCTTGCCAATCTGCATACACTTCGTTGATAGCTTTCAACTCTCTCAAACAAGGCTTGCACCATGTAGCAAAAAAGCTGATGATAAAGGGCTTGCCATTGTTATTAAGTTTAGCAGTATTGATTTCTTTTCCTGCCAAAGTTTTAATATTTACGCTGGGCAATGCGTTCTGAGCTTGCGCTGCAAACGCTACTAACAAGATGGTAAATAGAAGAGTTAGCTTTTTCATAATGCGACTAAATTAAAATCTGTTCTGTTCTTTTACGTTCTAAACTGGCACAAATATAGGACATTTGATGGGATTATTGGAGAAAGGGTTAATGGTATTATCTCTTTTCTTCTATGTAGATATTTTTTCTCGTTCTATAGCCTCCAAGCATTAACTACACCAGAAACAACCAGATACACTTAGCCTCTATCGACTTAAGCCAAGCTCTATCAGAACAAAGACTTTACAAAAAGCTACACCCCAAAATAATGGATGTATTGACTGGATGTATATAAAATATAGGTGTAGCGCAAGAAACTTATTTGAATGAATCATCAAATAAAAAGCAATTGAGCAGTAATATTGCACCCGACTGCTTATTATCAACGAAGACAAAGCAATAGGAAAAGATTTATTTCGCGACCATCTACTCTTGCTCATCTCCTTGCCCCCTATACCATAGTATTGTAGTATATTTGTGGGCAGTGAATAGTTCAAATTGAAATCAATATGAAAATAACCTCGCTCTTAGCAGTCATTGTAGCGACTGTTCTTACTTTGTGGAACTCTCCACACGCCAAGGCATGCTCTGACCTTATAGTGGGTAAAGGAGCTTCTAAAGATGGTTCTATTATGATCTCTTATGCAGCCGACTCTCATACATTGTATGGTGAGCTCTACCACTGGCCTGCCCAACATTGGGCTAAGGGAGCCATGAGACAAATCATAGAGTGGGATACGCACAAACCCTTAGGCTATATCCCGAAGTGCCCTATACCTATAATGTAATAGGTAATATGAACGAACATCAATTAGCCATTACAGAATCTACTTGGGGTGGTAGAAAAGAGCTATCCATACCCAACGGAATTATGGATTATGGTAGTCTGATACAAGTTACTCTCCAACGTGCTAAAACTGCACGTGAGGCGATTAAAGTAATGACCAATTTGGTTAAAGAGTATGGTTATCACAGCTCTGGAGAGAGCTTCACGATAGCCGACAAAAATGAGGTATGGGTACTGGAACTCATCGGCAAGGGTGCCAAGGAGAAAGGAGCTGTTTGGGTAGCTATGCGTATTCCTGACAATGCTATCTCTGCCCATGCCAATCAGGCGCGCATCCAGCAGATAAAATTCAAAGACCCAGAAAACTGTCTCTACTCTCCTGATGTAATTTCGTTTGCTCGCAAAATGGGTTACTTCAAAGGAAAAGATAAGGACTTCAGCTTCCAAAAGGCCTATAACCCTTGGACTAAGGATAACCTACGTGGTTGTGAAGCTCGTGTTTGGGCTTTCTTCAACCGCTTTGCAGAAGGTATGGACAAACATCTTGCTCTTGCTATGGGTGATGTAAATCAATCTCCTATGCCTCTCTATGTAATCCCCAAACAGAAACTTTCTGTAGCTGATGTACGCGACATGATGCGAGACCACTACGAAGGCACTCCTATGACCATGTGCGAAGACATTGGTGCTGGTCCCTACAAAGTACCTTATCGCTGGAGACCTATGTCTTGGAAACACGAGGAAAAGACTTACTTTAACGAACGTGCTATAGCCACCCAACAGACGGGCTTTGTTCTTGTTGCTCAGTTACGCAACTACCTCCCAGATGAAGTAGGAGGTGTATTGTGGTTTGGGGTAGATGATGCTAATACTGCCGTCTTTACGCCCATGTATGCCTCTATGAAGCAAACACCCGAATGCTACCGTGTAGGAAATGGAGATATGATGAATTTTTCATGGACAAGTGCCTTTTGGATTCATAACTGGGTTGCCAATATGGCTTATCATCGCTATGATCAAATGATAAAAGATATCCGCCCTGTACAGAAGGAGTTGGAGCAAGGATTCGACACTATGCTCGCTCAAATAGACCAAAAAGCAGTTGGACTACTTAAAACTTCTCGCGAAGAAGCCATTAACTACCTCACCGAATACAGCAGCCAAGTAGCTAATGGAGCTACCGCTCGCTGGAAGCAACTCGGAGAGTATCTCTTAGTTAAGTATATGGATGGTAACCGAAAGAAAGAAGAAAACGGACGTTTCAAAGACAACGGTTACGGACTTAGTGAGACCCCTGATTTTCCTGGGTACGATGCCGAGTATTACAAACAAATTGTAGAGCAAACAGGAGAACGCTTCCTGTCAGAAGGAGGAGAACACTAATCTCTATTAACCCTATATCAAGAGGATAGTAGTCTAAGTCGTAAAACGCCTTAAGACACTATCCTCTTTTGTTCATTAGACAAGTATTCACCCTTTATAGTGCTTTATGAAAGGAATTGTTCTTGCTGGAGGTTCAGGCACTCGCTTATATCCTATAACCAAGGGAGTCAGTAAGCAACTTTTGCCCATATTCGACAAACCGATGGTCTACTATCCTATCAGCGTACTTATGCTGGCAGGGATACGAGACATACTCCTTATTACAACTCCAGAAGATATGCCATCTTTTCGACGTTTGTTGGGCGACGGTCGAGACTTTGGTATTAATCTTAGTTATGCCGAGCAACCCTCTCCTGATGGATTGGCACAGGCTTTTCTAATTGGAGAGTCTTTCATCGGACAAGATGCTGTATGCCTTGTTTTAGGAGACAACATTTTTTACGGAGCCGGATTTACCCCCCTCCTCAAGAATGCTGTTAAGAGAGTGGAAGAGGAGCATAAGGGGACCATCTTTGGTTACCGAGTAAGTGACCCAGAACGCTATGGAGTAGCCTCTTTCGACTCCCAAAACAGACTTCTTTCTATTGAGGAAAAGCCCAAGAACCCCAAGAGCAATTATGCCGTAACAGGACTCTATTTTTACCCAAACGAGGTAATACAAATAGCACACAACATCAAACCCTCTGCTCGAGGAGAATTGGAAATCACTTCAGTCAATCAAGCATTTTTAGACAAAGGGGCTCTTTATTTAGAACTTTTGGGGCAAGGGTTCACCTGGTTAGATACAGGCACCCACGACTCTCTAAGCGAGGCTTCGACTTTTATCGAAGTTATTGAAAAACGACAAGGTCTAAAAATAGCTTGCTTGGAAGAAATTGCTTTCCACAACGGTTGGTTGTCATCAGAGCGACTAATAGAGATAGCTCAACCTATGAGCAAAAATGGATATGGACAATACCTATTCTCTCTAACTGAAACAAAAAACTAAATCCAACGACTAAAATGAGTATCCTAATCACTGGGGGAGCTGGATTTATCGGTTCTCATGTAGTACGCCACTTCGTAGAGCATTACCCCCATCAAAAGATTATCAATTTAGATAATCTCACTTATGCAGCCAATATGGCAAATATAGATGACCTCAAAGAGTACTCCAACTATAACTTCGTGGCAGGCGACATTACAAATGCTACACTACTACAAAAACTCTTCTCGATGGAAAATATAGAGGGGATCATCCATTTGGCAGCCGAGAGTCATGTAGACCGATCCATTGAAACCCCTCTGCTCTTTGCCCAAACTAACGTTATAGGCACTCTTACCTTGCTTGACACGGCTCACAGAAACTGGAAAAAGAGTGGTATACAAGGACGTTTCTACCACATATCTACCGATGAAGTGTATGGTTCTCTCCCTCTCTCTGGAGGCTTTTTCACAGAGCAAACGCCTTATAATCCGAAGAGTCCCTATTCGGCAGCAAAGGCTTCGAGCGACCACTTCGTTCGCGCGTATCACAATACTTATGGTATGGACACTGTGATTAGCAATTGCTCCAACAACTATGGACCCTATCAATTTCCCGAAAAATTAATTCCCCTCTTTATTCATAACATCTGTTTAGAGAAACCTCTACCAGTCTATGGTAATGGCGAAAATGTTCGAGACTGGCTCTATGTAGAGGATCATATACAAGCCATTGACCTAATATATCGGAAGGGGAAAAATGGACAGACCTATAATATAGGAGGACACAATGAGCGGAAAAATATCGACCTCATACAAACCCTAATAAAAATAACTGACCAACTATTAGGACGCCCCTCGGGCTACTCTTTAAAGCTTATAACTTACGTAGAAGATCGGGCAGGGCATGACCTCCGATATGCGATAGATGCCTCAAAAATTAAAAATGAATTGGGCTGGACTCCCCAAACCTCTTTTGACGACGGGATACGAAAAACAGTTATTTGGTACTTAGAACATAGAGACTGGCTCGAAAATATAAGTTCGGGAGCTTACCAACAGTACAATGAGCAGTTCCGTCACTAAACAGCCGTTGCATTAGTATATTCGATTTCTTTTATAGATGAAAGATTTTATTCTTACCGCTACACAAGGAGAAAAAGCTGTTTTGATAGGTCTTATAACACCTAAGGTTACAGAGCAGCAAGCTAAAGATTATCTTGACGAGTTAGCTTTCCTATCAGAGACCGCTGGAGTGCAGCCTATAAAGAGTTTTATTCAAAAGCTCGATATGGCACACTCAAGTACTTTCGTAGGGAAAGGGAAACTCAACGAGATAGCCCAGTATATACAGGAGGAAGGTATTGATATGGCTATCTTCGATGACGAACTCTCGCCCAAGCAACTCAGAAATATAGAGACCACACTTAAAGTACGCATATTAGATCGTACCAGTCTTATCCTCGACATTTTCGCTACGCGAGCGCAAACAGCTCATGCTAAAACACAAGTAGAACTGGCTCAATATCGCTACATGCTCCCTCGACTCACTCGTTTATGGACACACTTGGAACGCCAACGTGGAGGAGTAGGGATGAGAGGTCCTGGGGAAACACAGCTCGAAACCGACAAACGTATCATATTGGATCGTATTAGTAAACTCAAAGAGGAACTAAAACAAATCGATAGGCAAAAAAGCGTGCAACGGAAAAACCGTGGCAAGATGGTGCGTGTAGCTTTAGTAGGATATACCAACGTGGGCAAATCTACGCTTATGAATGTTCTATCTAAAAGTGATGTCTTTGCCGAAAACAAACTTTTTGCCACCCTTGACACTACGGTTCGCAAAGTAATTCTACACAATCTACCTTTTTTGATAAGTGACACAGTGGGCTTTATTCGCAAGCTCCCCACAGAACTTATTGAGAGTTTCAAAAGCACTTTGGACGAGGTGCGAGAGGCTGACTTACTCATACACGTGGTGGACATCAGTCATCCCGACTTTGAGTCTCAAATCAATGTAGTAGACGCCACGCTAAGAGAGCTATTGGGCAAAGAAGAAAAACCTCAAATACTCTTATTCAATAAAACAGATGCTTTTACTTATACCCCAAAAGATGAAGATGACTTAACACCTCGAAGCCGAGAAAATTATAGCCGAGAAGAGCTTGAACGCAGCTGGATGGCAAAAATCGGTAGAGACTGTCTCTTCGTTTCTGCTTATACAGGCGACGGTATCGAAGCACTCAAGTCTATGCTCTACGAGCGAGTAAAAGAGATACACATTCGCCGTTATCCCTATAATGACTTCCTATTCCAAGACTACGAAGGTCTGGAGGAATAGAGCCTCTTATCCTCGTCTATTCTCCACATAAAAAAGATAGAATTAAGTGGGAGGCAATAAACTTCTGCCCTTTTGTAGACACATACACAAAACATTAGAAACGGAATTAGGTAACAAACACTAATAGATATTTTTCTCAGACTATTGTTCCAATTTGTTCGGGTAGTTGTATATTTGCGGAGTAAAAGGGCTTAGTAAAGCTAAAAGGTTGCCTTGTTGCTTCTGATATAGTGAGCATCCTTGAAAGAAAACATAAATAGTAAATAATCATAAAGATGAAGGTTGTAGTAAAAATACTGGTCGGCTTGGCCGTTATAGTACTTGCTTATTTGTGTGTGATGAGTATTTTCACTCCAGAACAGTTTAACAAAGAGCAGAGAAGACGTGAAGCACTCATACAAAAACGGCTAAAAGACATTGCTACTTACGAGTTGGCTTACCGTGAGGCCTATGGGCAGTTTGCTTCGGCAGAGGAGTTGGTACAATTCCTTACAGATGGGAAGATATTTGTTATCAAGGCTGAAGGAGACTACACTGATGCTATGTTTGAAAAAGGACTTTCGGAAGCAGACGCTGCAAGACAAGGACTCATCAAACGTGATACTATATACGTTAGTGCTAAAGATTCTCTTTTGAAAAATGGAGAAAATCCAGCCGAGCTTATCCTCGTACCCGAATTTCCCCAACATCAAATAGAAATTCAAGCCTCAGTCATACCTCAAGAAGTCGGTAATGACACTATTAACATGGCAGTATTTCAAGCTGGTGTGCCAATGGAGGTATATCTACAAGGTATGGATCGTCAAATCCTTGACAATAAAATCCGTGATGCCAAAAGTCGCAACAATGGTAAGGGGTATCCAGGTCTCGTAATTGGCTCTTTAGAAGAGTTTAAGAGTACAGGTAACTGGGAATAAATGGCTGAGCTCAGCAATGGTAAACTTGCTTCACTTATAACAGAAAAAGAAGCAGAGAAATGTACAATGTCCATCTGTATTTCTACAGATGGACTTGCTTTTTTCATATCCTCTTCTGAAACATCTTCCTTACTACACAGTGATAAAATCCTCTTTGCAAAGAAAGACAAGCTCTCTTTAGAGGGAGAATTAAGTGAACTCATTTACACCCATCCCTTTCTTACATATCCTTATCAAGACGTAACTATTTCCTTCCCCGAAGAGAACTTTATCCTAATTCCTCCAGGAATAGCTATTGAGGGTAAAGAAAATCTTTGGATATCTTCTTCATTGATATTACAAGATGATAGCGTTGGATATGTGGCGACTTATCCTATTAACGAGTATGGCATACAACTCCTCGCCTGCTGGTCTTCAAAGGCTTACTCTTTTTTGCGAAGAACCTATCCCTACCGTACTATAGAAGCCAGCATTGTCAAGCAACTAAAAGAGGCTATTAACTCCTCACATAAGGAGTCTCCACTACAACTATTTGTCTTCATAGCCAACAGACATATCAATCTCATTGCCTGTCATAAAGCACTATTCTTTTAGCCAATAAATTTGAACTTGCGCCTACTCTATCTCCTCAAGGTATAGCAGACCAAATACTTTTCTACATCGGCTCCTCTCTCAATGCTCTAAACCATACGGCATCCACTATCGAAGAAAAACTTATAGTTTTGAACTACACTGAACCTTTGCCTAAAGAAGAAACTCAAAAAGTGGCTCTTGTTCTTCAGGAGAATATCCCCTCTTTGGGCATAACTTACAAGTGGAGTTCTCAACAATAACAGTTACAATACACTTGTATGCGCATAATAAGTGGAAAATATGGTCGAAGGAGATTTACTCTCCCCAAAGGCTTAAAACTCCGCCCTACTACAGACTTGGCTAAAGAGGCTCTATTTGATTCACTCAATGCTTCCATAGGACTTGAAGATATTGATGTGTTAGACCTTTTCTGTGGCACAGGTAGCATCGGAGTAGAGTTTATTTCTCGTGGGGCACGTCAAGTAACCATGGTGGACAAAAATCCTAAACATATAGCCTTTGTCCGTCAGGTAATTACAGAGATTGGGGCTACAAATGATGCACAAACCTTCGTCAAAGAGATGCGTTCCTTTATCCAATCGGCACAAGAAGAAGGGAAATCGTATGATGTAATCTTTGCCGACCCTCCCTATGATCTTCCATGGTTAGGAGAAATTCCCACACTTATTCTCTCATCTTCTCTATTGAAACCCGATGGTCTTCTCATTGTAGAGCATCCCTCCACCTACGATTTTTCAGAAATATCTCACTTTCTAAGGCACAAAAGCTATAGTGCCGTAAACTTCTCCTTTTTCTCCAAAACAGGGAACTAATATTCTCCCCTCTTTCTTAGAGTATAAAAAGCCACACAGAAGTATAATCCTTTGAGTAAAAAGGATTAATGCTTTTGGGTATAACCTTTAATCGTTTCAAACGTAAGGTATAATCATTTTGTATATTCAGGCAATAAATAAAACCGTTGTACAAGTTCTCCAAAGTCGTTTTAATCAACTTTTACGAGAATAGACAACGGTCTACATTATTTGATTCTCTCCTAATTCGTTCCAAATAGATTTAGACTAATTATTCGGAAAGAGTATTATCTCTATTGGTTTTCGAATTCCTATATATACCGTAAGCAAATTATTTTCATCCTTAAACCCAATAATTTCCTGCGACAGATTTCTATGGCAGAGTCCCCATTATTTAGGGGACTCTTGAATCTTTGTAGTTGTGTTCCTCATGGTAATCAAATATGGGTCAAAATGTATCCTGCCAGAGAGCTACCTGCTCACGTAGTTGTCGATCAGCATCAGCGTCTACAATCACTCCTTTTTCCACATCAAATGTTTGACCAAAACTGGGCAGTGAAAACTTTGCAATAATGTTACCCCCAAACCATGGAAAAGTTTCTGAAGCAAGGTTTAGTACAGAAGCACCACCTCTTGGACCTGGAGATGTACTCATAAGTAACATAGGTTTTTGTCCGAAAACATTCATATCTATACGAGATGTCCAATCGTAGAGATTCTTGAAGGCTGTGCTAAAAGCTCCATTATGCTCTGCTAAAGAGCAAGCAATGGCATCTGCAGCCTCCAGTTTACGCTTAAAATCTATGGCTTGAGCTGGAATGCCCTCTTGATTTCGTTCAACAGAATAGATAGGCATTTCATAATCATTGAGATCAACCCACTCAATTTCGATACCTTCTTTTACAAAACTCAAGGCATATTTAAGCAGAGTCTTGTTAATTGATTGCCGAGAATTAGATCCAGCAAATGCTAATACTTTCATTCGTTTATTCTTTTATTTTGATTAATATAAATAGTTAGGGAGTTGCATCAGTACATCCATCACGAGCACCACTGCACCCTCCATAGCGCGTACGCTAATATTGTCGACTTCCCATACTCCGAAACCATCGCTGGGACCAAGTTGTTGCCCTTCCACTTCAACCTTTCCACTTATAATAAAGAAGTATGCCCCATTACCTTTACGTTTAATTGTATAGGAGGTAGTTGTCTCTTTAGCAAACTCCCCCCAGCTAAACCAAGCATCCTGATGAATCCACACACCCTGATCATCGGGATTAGGAGATAGTATCTGCTGAAACTCATTGGGCTGCACAAACTCCGATATTTTCTTTTGTTGATAACGAGGCGAGACACCCTTCTCTTTGGAGAAAATCCAAATTTGCAGAAAGTGTACAAGTTCTTCGTCCGAAGCGTTCATCTCACTATGAGTTACTCCTGTGCCTGCCGACATTACTTGAATCTCTCCACGCTTGATAACGCTCCCATTACCCATACTATCTTTATGCTCTAATGCTCCAGATAGAGGGATAGATATAATCTCCATATCTCTGTGCGGATGCGTACCAAATCCTTCTCCTCCTACCACACGATCTTCATTAATAACTCTAAGTGTTCCAAAGTTTACACGCGCTGGATCATAATAGTCAGCAAAGCTAAAAGTATGGTAGCTTTTGAGCCACCCGTGATTAGCAAATCCGCGAGTCTTAGCCTGATGTAATATTGTCTTCATCTTAACTTATTCTTTATTTACAAGGCAAAAGTATTAGACTCTCAAGAAACACACATTGACCTATGTTAAGAGGTAGAAATACTAAAACAAATCCTCCGTATAAATAAAGTTCTTGTTGCACTATTCTCAAAACTCTCACCCCATCATCTACTTGTGCATACCCTTTCTGTCATCAATCTCAATACCCTCTAAAACCAAAAAATTTTCTCCTAACACATGCAATAAATCTTATTCATATCCTCTCCCTACTCTGCTATTTATTTCTCCCTTATGAAGTCCCATAAAAAAGTTCTTTCATCCGCTTTGTAAGAGAGTATAAAAATCTCATAAATACGAAACCGCACCCACCGAATAATTGTACAGTGGGTACGGTCGTATAAAATAGATTTTTAAAGGAGTATTAATCCCACTTATTGCTACTGGATAGTGCATACTTGCCAGCACCAGTAAAGAAGAGAGACAAGGCTCCAAAGAAGAAAAGTCCTGGTAGTTCAGCCGACCATCCTCCAAATTTATCCAGAGTAAAGATCGAATGACCTCCGAACCAAATAATGGCCAAACAATTGAGGGCAAAAATTAAAGCCGCCAGCCTCGTACGATATCCAATAATAAGAAGAAGGGGAACAATTACCTCTCCTATATAGACACCATAGGAAATAAATGCGGGAAGCCCTTTGGCCACAACCATACCTTGAACTGCTCCTACTCCTCCAATTAATTTGGCTATACCATGAAGTAGCATCATAATACCTATTGAAAGGCGTATCACTAAGAATCCTAAATCTTTATTTCTATTCATAGACATTTATATAGTTAACAATAAACTTTCTCTACTCAGCACAATTATTATACTTATGATTAAAAACCTATGCGATTTACTAACCAGCTATCACAAAAATAGGAAATAAAAAACTATTTACATCTCACACGAGCTATTTTATGTTTACAAGAAGAGAACAGTGTACAGATTTCGCAAAGAATACAAATACGTAAAGCAAAAGAAGCGTATACAAGAATGAACTTAAATATTAATAAGGAGACTGTTACATAACAACCCCCATTGTCTGCATTACTATTGATGCTCAAACTTCGAGAACAGACTATAGCTAATACTTCTTAAGTAGACTTTTGATATAGTTAAGCCTATTTAGAGCTTCTATTGGAGTAAGATTATTAATGTCTATGGCGAGCAAATCGTCTCTAATTTCCAAAAGCAAAGGATCCTCCATTTGGAAGAAAGAAAGTTGAAATTCTTCCTCTTTACGATCAATATCTTTTGTACTCTTGCTACTCCGGGTATGGCCATTATTTCTCTTTCCACAACTCCATCCTGTATTCGTTCAGATTCGAGGGTTTTAAGTATTTCGCTCGCCCTATCTACTATACTCCGAGGCATCCCTGCCAATTTTGCTACTTGAATACCAAAACTATGCTCATTTCCTCCTTCGACCAGTTTACGAAGAAAAATCATTTGCCCCTCAACTTCTTTTGCCGACACACTATAGTTGCGTACACGAGAAAGAGATTGGGCCATTTCATTTAATTCGTGATAATGGGTAGCAAAGAGAGTCTTTGGCCGTATCAAAGGCGTGTTGTGCAGATGTTCAACAATGGCCCATGCAATAGAAATACCATCGAATGTGCTGGTACCTCTTCCCAATTCATCAAAGAGAACCAAACTGCGAGAAGAGAGATTGTTGAGAATACTTGCAGCCTCCTGCATTTCTACCATAAAAGTGGACTCTCCCATAGAGATATTGTCCGAAGCTCCTACACGAGTAAAAATACTATCGACTACTCCTATCGAAGCACTACGAGCAGGAACGAAACTCCCTATTTGAGCCATCAGAGTTATGAGAGCTGTCTGGCGCAGTAGAGCTGACTTTCCACTCATATTGGGACCCGTTATAATCATAATTTGGCACCCATTGTTATCCAATAAAAGGTCATTGGCTATGTAGGGTTCTCCAAAGGGGAGCCGTTGCTCAATTACGGGATGTCGTCCCTCTTTAATATCTAGGATGAGAGAGTCGTTTACAACTGGGCAGACATAGTTCTGTGCTAAAGCCACTTCTGCAAACGAGAGTAAGACATCAAGAGTGGAAAGTAGACGAGCATTTTGCTGGAGTGCTACGACAGATTCCTGAAGATCATCTACCAATTGATTGAAAAGAAGGGTCTCTAAAGTTAGTATCCTCTCCTCTGCCCCTAATATCTTCTGTTCATACTCTTTAAGTTCTTCTGTTATATAACGTTCTGCATTAACCAAAGTCTGCTTACGAATCCACTCTTGAGGTACTTTATCTTTATGCGCATTACGCACCTCTATGTAGTAACCGAATACGTTATTGAAACCTACCTTTAGAGAAGGAATCCCTGTACGGTCGCTCTCTCTCTGTTGTAGTGCCAACAAGTAGTCTTTTCCAGAAAAAGCCAATCGACGGAGTTCGTCGAGTTCTTCACTATACCCCTCTGCAATAACGTTACCCTTATTTACCTGTTGAGGAGCATCAGGGTTAAGTTCATATTTAATGCGCTCCCGCAGCAACTCACATAGAGCCAAACCCGAAGCTAAAGATTGTAGAAAGGCATTGTCTGTAGCGGCACACTTTTTTTTGATTTCTTCTATGGCAATAAGAGCATTCGCTAAAGAAACTACTTCTCGAGGGGTTATCCTCTTCATGGAGGCTTTAGAAACCATACGCTCTAAATCTCCGATTTCTGGGAAAAGGTTCTTCAGGTCAAGGCGAAGCGAAGAGGTATTATGTAGATGATTAACAATATGCTGTCGCTCTTCAATTAGTGCTATCTCTTTGAGAGGAAAGGCAATCCATCGTCGCAAAAGCCTTGCCCCCATGGGAGTTATAGTTCTATCCAATATATCGCACAAACTTAACCCATCGGGATTCATCGGTTGCAGTAGCTCCAAGCTATGAATCGTGAAGTTGTCCAAGCGTACAAACTTCCCCTCATCAATGCGACTAATAGACGTGATATGGCCTATTTCTGTATGCTGCGTAAGGTCTAAATAATTGAGAATGGCCCCTGCAGCTGTAATGGAGAGAGGATAGTTTTCTAGACCATATCCCTTTAAAGATTTTACCCCAAAGTGTTGGAGTAGTCGCTCTTTATTATTCGAAGGAGTAAAAAGCCAATCATCTGTTTCGAAAACAAAAGAATGTATATCTCCCATACGTTGATTGTACTCCGAACGCTGCTTGCGCTCCACTAAGATCTCCTTAGGTTTATAGCCTGCAAGAAGTTTTTCTATCAATCTATCATCTCCCTCTACGGCAGAAAATTCACCCGTCGATATATCCAAAAAAGAGAGTCCTATACGCTCCTTTCCAAATGTAATAGCAGCCAAGAAGTTGTTCTCTTTGTTCTCCAACACATGATCTCCGACAGCAACTCCTGGGGTGACCAATTCAGTAATTCCCCTCTTAACCAACTTTTTAGTCAGTTTGGGGTCTTCCAGTTGGTCACATATAGCGACTCTTTTGCCAGCCGCTATGAGACGAGGTAAATAGGTATTTAAGGCGTGATGAGGAAATCCTGCTAGCTCTACATGTTGCGCCGAACCATTAGCCTCCGCGTGAGGGTAATCCCCAATATACGAGCAGCCTCAACAGCATCTTCGACAAAAGTTTCATAAAAGTCTCCTACACGAAAGAGGAGAATAGCATCGGGATGCTTTTGCTTAATCTGAAAGTATTGCCTCATCAAAGGCGTTTCTACAACATTTCCTGCCACGACAATATCAATTTTGGAGCTATATGAGAAACAAAAGTACAAAAGAGTTTGATGTAAGTTTATTTTACATGGCAAAAAGTCGTAGTGTACCCTCGTCAAGAGAGATTTCGGTGTAAAAATTCTTTTTCCAACAAAAAAAGAGTGAAGGATATTTGGTATTTTCATTTCGATTATCTATATTTGTGGCTTGAAGTGTAAGTGGTGCTTCTCGTTAGCGGTGTATAACGGAGGCACGCTTTGCGTTTTACCAATGAGATACAAACAATTAATTCAAACAATGACAATGCTAAGAAAAGGCTTCGTTTTTGCGGGCTTTGCAGTGTTGCTTGCGTTTCCTCTACAGGCTTTCTCCTCGGAGAGAGCGGTTGCTTTGGAACGTGGTCCTCGTACGATGGCTACGAATCCTGTGCAAAAACGAGCGATACGAAGTAACGTTGCAGACACCCTCAATCTGGACAACCTACTTGCTGACGGTCTAAAAGGAATTGAAAAAATCAAGGCAAACAAAGCTGCTCTTGAACTTGAGCTGGCCGATGAGGCCCTCAATGCCCCAGCTATTGAACTCTACGGAGAGAATAGCTGGGGTAGTTATGTCAATCCTTTTGCGGGACAGCATGTAGCAATCCCTGCATCACACGATATCGACTGTAATGGATTTGTGATGCCCCTTGATGGAAAAATAAGACTTACATCAGGTTATGGTTATCGTCGTCGTTTCCGTCGCCAACACAAAGGGGTTGATTTAGCCCTTAGAACCGGAGATACTGTACGTGCTGCCTTTGACGGAAAGATTCGCATCCGTGACTATGAAGGTAAAGGCTATGGCAACTATGTAGTAATACGCCATCCCAATGGGTTGGAGACTGTTTATGGTCATCTTAGTCGCCATTTGGTGCAAAAAGACCAAATAGTACGAGCAGGAGAACCTATTGGCTTAGGAGGCTCTACGGGTCGCTCTACGGGTCCCCACCTCCATTTTGAGACACGATTTATGGGGGTAGACATCAACCTTCTTTCATCATAGATTTCTCAGAGGGGGCTCCTTGGCGAGATGTCTATACTTTCCAATATAAAGGAGGAAAAACTGTAGGAACTTTTGCTTATAGTGAAGCCACAAGTTACAAAGGGGCAAGTTCTCTTGATCCATCAGCAGCGCAAGCCAAGGTTCAAGCAAAAACGCCTTCAGTTTATAGGATTAGAAAGGGGGATACACTCGGAGCCATCGCAAAAAAAACAGGAGTACCAGTTTCTCGCCTTTGCAAGCTCAACAATATGAGTACAAAGGCGACTCTTCGTCCTGGAAAAACATTGAGAATCAGATAAACTCTAATAGTAATCTATTCGCAAAACAACGACTAAAAAGGAGAGAGACTTCTTATTGAACTCTCTCTCCTTTTTCTTTATACAATCCATCATTAGATATAAAAATCTTCCGATTAGGGACTATGAAATAATACCAAACGCCTGTATTACTATTGATGTTCAGGTTGGGTCACACAGCTATGCCCTCTTGAGCGTCAGTCTCCTAATATTTTACAACCCATAACCACAGCATTCGTCCCGACCTTGCAAAAATCTATTAAAACAAATTTTTGAAGCCAATATAACAACCCCAGCATCAACAGCTATTCGAGAGGGCTTCATCAAAAGATCCTTTTAATCCTTATTAAAAGGCAACTCAACAACCTCCAGTCGAAGAAAAGAGCGACAAGAAGAAAGTATAAAAACGAAAAACTTCAGCATAACATAAAGCGGGGTATAGAGCTTTTTTGTACTTTTACGGACCATAATTAAATGTGTATGCAGGAAATACGTAACATAGCAATTATTGCCCACGTAGACCATGGAAAAACCACTTTGGTTGACAAGATGCTTCTCGCGGGTAAATTGTTTCGAGAAGATAAAGCTGAAGAAGTAGACACCTATTTAGATAGTAATGCCATCGAAAGGGAAAGAGGTATTACCATCGTTTCCAAGAATGTAAGCATTCGCTACAAAGGGTGTAAAATAAACATTATAGATACCCCGGGACACGCCGATTTTGGAGGAGAAGTAGAGAGAGTTTTGAATATGGCGGATGGCTGTCTACTCTTGGTAGATGCTTTTGAAGGGCCTATGCCACAGACAAGGTTCGTACTACAAAAAGCTCTCAGTATAGGGCTTAAGCCTATCGTGGTTATCAATAAGGTAGACAAACCCAACTGTAGACCTTCTGAAGTGCAAGACATGGTTTTCGATCTTATGGCGAGTCTTGATGCCTCTGATGAACAGTTAGACTTCCCTACTCTTTTTGGTTCTGCCAAGCAATCTTGGATGAGTGCCGATTACACACAACCCACCGATACCATAACTCCTTTATTAGATGCCATTATAGAGCATATACCTGCCCCACCTCCTATCGAGGGTCCCGCTCAGATGCTTATAACCTCTTTGGACTACTCTTCTTATGTAGGACGTATTGCCATAGGGCGTGTACATCGAGGCACTATAAAAGAAGGAGCAGATGTTGTACTTTGTCGAAGAGATGGCTCCCTACTTCGTCAGAGAATTAAGGAAATCAATACCTTCGAAGGGTTAGGACGAGCCAAAGTTGAAGAAGTACACTCAGGAGATATTTGTGCCATCATTGGATTGGAACAATTTGAAATTGGTGAGACTATCGCCGATGCCTCTCACCCCGAGCCTTTGACCAGTATCCATGTGGACGAACCCACAATGAGCATGCTCTTTACCATAAACAACTCTCCTTTCTTTGGTAAAGAGGGCAAATATGTAACAAGTAGACACCTATTTGACCGGCTCACTAAAGAGTTAGACAAAAACTTAGCCCTTCGCATAGAACCTACGAACTCTGCCGATGCTTGGTTGGTATATGGTCGAGGCATTCTCCACCTCAGTGTTTTAATTGAAACAATGAGAAGAGAGGGATATGAGCTTCAAGTAGGGCAGCCTCAAGTCATCATCAAAGATATTGATGGAGTCAAATGCGAGCCAATAGAACAACTTACAATAAACCTACCCGAAGAGTGTTCGAGCCGTGTTATTGATATTGTAACGCGCAGAAGAGGAGAAATGACCGCTATGGAAACCAAAGGTGATAGGATTATGCTAGAGTTCACAATTCCCTCACGAGGTATTATCGGACTCAATAATGCTGTTCTAACAGCCTCGGCAGGAGAAGCTGTTATTGCACACCGCTTTTTAGAATTTTCCGGCTGGAGAGGAGAGATACAGCGACGCACTAATGGTTCTATAATTGCCATGGAAACAGGTACGGCCTTCGCCTATGCACTCAACAACTTGCAAAGTAGAGGACGTTTCTTCATTAGCCCCCAAGAGGAAGTATATGCAGGACAAGTAATTGGAGAACACGCCAAAGACAATGACTTGGTAGTAAATGTATGCAAAACAAAAAAACTAACCAATATGCGCGCCTCGGGGAGTGATGATAAAGTCTCTCTGGCTCCCCCTATATTGTTCAGTTTAGAAGATGCATTGGAGTACATTAAAGTCGACGAATACGTAGAGGTCACCCCCACAAGTATGCGCATGCGTAAGATTCTCTTGGACGAAAATGAACGTAAACGTCAAGCTCGTCAAGAGGAGATATAATGTTAAAAGAAAAACTCAAAAGAATGCTTTTTGCCCTATGCAAAAGGCATCTTTTTTATACACAGATAGATTTTTTGAAAGGAAGTATAGCTTTTGTCTATTTTGTTTTTCGCTAAAAAGTTGTTATGTTTGTGTTAGGAATAAAAGAATTGAAGAAAACTAATTGTAAAAAAGAAACTTTATGAAGATTAAAGGTATTATTTTAGGACTTGCTCTTGCAGCTGCTTCCATTTTGGGTTCACAAGCTAATGCTCAAGAGGTATTTAAGAAAGGAACAAATGTAGCCAGTGCTTTGGTTGGCTTCTTTAGCTCTACAGGTGTAGTTACAGGTTATTCTACTGTTGTTCCTCCTATTCAATTGAACTTCGAACAAGGTGTTGTAGATGGTCTTATCGAAGGTCGTGCTAGTGTTGGTGTTGGTGGAACCGTTGATTATGGTATGAGCCAATTCACTGTACTGGGAGTAAGTTCTTCTGTTCATGTTGCTTTCTTGGGAGCACGTGGTTCTTTCCACTATCAATTTATGCCTAAATTGGATACTTATACAGGTTTTTCTTTAGGTATTAATCTTGCAAGCACTTCTGTTGTAGGTGTTGCTACTTCTCAAAATGCTACTAGAGCAGCTTTTGGATATCGTGGACACTTGGGAGCTCGTTACTACTTCAGCCCCGCTTTTGCTGTAAATGCTGAGCTTGGCTATGGTTTAGCTCTCTTGAACATAGGTATCTCTTACCGCTTCTAAGAGTATAGTCCTAAATAGGATACACAGTACATCCCTCTCTGTCTAAGGACGGAGGGGGATTTTTCTTTGCTGGCAACGGGGAGCATTGGTTCTCCCACTCTTTTGTCCATTTTGGCAATACTTATAGAACTTGTCATATAGTTTTACGGTGGGTAAACTAAATGCTTCCTTCAAGGTCAGATTGTAGTCCGATGCAAAGTAGCATAAAATGCTTTTTCAAACCCTTATACCTAATAGGCATAAGGATTAACCCTTACGCCCCTTAAGAATAATGGTTACTATCCTAAGGGTTAATGGTAACCCCCTAGACACCTCCAGTGAAACTCTCGGGAGAAGAGATTATCGAGTCTATTCTCTCTTCTTATAGCAATAAAATAGGTTAATACAGATCTTTCTATATCTTCTCTACCACCGATTTTCTGTATATTTACGCTCTTGAAAAGTTTTAGCCTCTGTGATATAGGTTCTGTGAGGAGAACTTTTCTAAAGCACCTTGATATAAGGTCTTGACACCCTTTTTATTACAGGGTACCAAGTTTTTGACGAAGACCTTTAGGGAAATAAGTAAAGGTCTTTTATTGTATAATAACTACTCTTTATGACATGAGGAGTTTACTAACTTGAAAAATAAAAATGATACTATATAATGGCAAAGAAATGGATTTGGAACCCTCCTACCGAGGAGGTGATTTCCACGGGCTTGTCCCTCAGCAGTGTACTCCGTGTACCGCCTGTTGTGGGGCAATTGCTGGTACAAAGAGGGGTTACGACTCCTGAAGCAGCCAAACAATTTTTTGAACCGAAATTAGAAGATCTCCACGACCCCTTCTTAATGAAGGATATGGACAAAGCCGTAGAGCGTATCAATCTTGCTCTGGGGCGTCGAGAGCCGATATTGGTTTATGGAGACTATGACGTAGATGGTACTACGGCAGTCTCTCTGGTTTACAAATTCCTCCGCCTTTCTGGATGTAGCGACCATCTGCTACACTACTATATTCCGGGGCGCAATGACGATGGTTATGGGGTTACCTACCAAGGCATCAATTATGCTCACGAACTAGGAGTTAAACTCATCATCGTTTTAGATTGTGGTATAAAAGCAATTAAAGAAATTGAATATGCCAAAAGGTTAGGAATAGACTTCATCGTCTGCGACCATCATACTCCAGACGATGTTTTGCCTGATGCTGTGGCTGTATTAGACCCCAAGCGTATAGACAACACTTACCCAGCAGAAGATTTGTCGGGGTGTGGCATAGGATTTAAGTTGATGCAGGCATTTGCTATTGACAATAATATCCGTATGCGTCGTCTTTACTCTATGCTCGACCTTGTAGCTGTAAGTATTGCCAGCGATGTGGTATCCGTATTGGGAGAAAATCGCATCCTGGCTTACCACGGACTCAAGCAACTTAATAAAAGCCCTTCTCCAGGCTTAGGTAGTGTCTTAAAAACCTGTATGCTCACAAGTGGTTCTATCACAATGAGCGATATAGTATTTAAGATAGGGCCGATGATTAACGCCTCTGGTCGCATGATGAATGGGCGGCAAACTGTAGATCTCTTAGTTAGTAGAGATTTAGAAGAAGCACAGGAAAAATGTGCCGTAATCGAGAGTTGCAATAACGAAAGACGTAAGTTAGATCAAACAACAACTCGACTGGCTATACGTATAGTGGAAGAGCAAAAGCTCTATAAACTCCACAATGTAGTAGTTGTGTATAGTAAAGATTGGCACAAAGGAGTTATTGGCATTGTTGCTACTCGTCTTACCGAACGTTTTGCCCGTCCTGTGATAGTGCTTGCTGGCGAGGGCGAGCTGGTAGTTGGTTCAGCACGAAGTTTTGGAGGGTTCGATATGTATGGAGCTATTGAATACTGCCGAGATATATTGACAAACTTCGGTGGGCATCCCTATGCTGCAGGTATGGCATTATCAGAGGCCAATGTACCTCTATTTATAGAACGTATTCATCGCTACTCATTAGAACATACTACTCCTAAACCTCCCACCAATGAGATAGAGATAGATGCCGTTTTGAGTCTTTCCGAGGTGAATAAGTCGCTGCACCGAAGTATTGAGCGCATGGGTCCTTTCGGGCCCGATAATCCAAAACCAATATTTATGACTCGCTTCATATTCGACACGGGTAAGAGCCAAACAGTTGGCAAGAACAACGAGCATCTCAAGTTGGAGGTAACCGAATCACCACAGATGCTAAATGTACGTAGTGCTATTGCCTATGGACAGGCTTCTAACTTTGCTTATGTAAAGAGTTATAGACCCTTTTCTATCTGTTATACTCTGGAGGAAAATTGCTTTAAGGGAGTTTCTTCTGTGCAGATGTTAGTTAAAGATTTAAAGCAAGAAGAGACATCTAAAGGTGTGTGATGATTATGGAGAAAGATTGTAATCTTTCGCCAAAAAATCCTCTTTTTTCGGAAGAGGAGGCTTCCCATTATAGCGACAGATATGGCTATATCCCCGACTTCATATCGGGCGAAGAGGATTTTTTGTTCCGATAGAAGCCTACGAGGGGGAGCTTTACTCTAAAGTGGACAAAGAAATCGAGGAGACAGATCACCTTTCGACTCCCGAAGAGATCCTCAAAAAGTATTGGGGGTTCAAAGCCTTTCGTCCTAAACAGCGAGACATAATAGATTCAATTCTATCAGGAAGAGATACTTTAGGACTTCTCCCCACAGGAGGAGGCAAGAGTATCTCTTTTCAAGTCCCAGGGCTATTACTCCAAGGGATAACTCTCGTTATAACCCCTTTGATAGCGCTAATGAAAGACCAAGTAGCGCATCTTAAGAAACGCAATATAAAAGCGGTCGCACTACACTCAGGGCTTCATGGGTATGAGATGCAACGCCTTTTGGACAATGCCGTACATGGAGCCTATAAGTTCCTTTACCTCTCCCCTGAACGATTAGGATCTCCCTCCTTTCTCGCAGCTTTATCACATCTTAAGATTAGCCTTATCGTAGTGGATGAATGTCACTGTATTTCCCAATGGGGATACGACTTTCGCCCCTCCTACCTTCGCATCAGTGAGCTACGAAAGTATTATCCCGAGGTACCAATTCTTGCCCTTACTGCCACAGCAACCCCTGAGGTAACCCAAGATGTGATGAAGCTATTGGGATTCCCCACCCCCAATGTTATTAGTCGAAGTTTCTTACGTCCCAACCTTGCCTATGTGGTACGTCGCACAGAAGACAAGTTGGGGATGATGCTCCAAATACTACGCTCTGTACGAGGCTCTGCTATCGTTTACTGTCGTAATAGGGAGCGTACTAAAACACTTACCCAAGCTCTTCGAGAAGCAGGTATTACTGCCGATTTTTTTCATGCAGGTCTGACTCATGCTGAACGAGACGAACACCAAAAACGATGGATGGAGGGTTCTGTACGCGTTATGGTCGCAACCAATGCTTTTGGTATGGGTATCGACAAACCCGATGTGCGTGTGGTAATCCACTGGCTTATGCCCTCTTCGTTGGAAGAGTACTTTCAAGAAGCAGGGCGGGCGGGACGAGATGAGCAGAAAGCCTATGCCGTAGTATTGGTCAGCAGGTACGACAAGGCTGTTATTGCACGTCGCTTGCAGGATGAGTTTCCACAGAAAAACTTTGTACGTTCGCTCTACGACCTGATTACCAGCAAACTAAGCATCGGTTTGGGCGATGGATTGGATAAGAGTTTTACTTTCAATGTAGAACACTTCATTCAAGAATTCCATCTGCCTCCTATACCTACTATGTCTTCTATACGCCTATTGGACATGATGGGAGTGTGGGAGTATCAAGAGAGTGAAGAGCAACGCTCTCGACTCACCTTCCTTGTCTCTCGTGAGGAGCTATATAGCAATTCGCTCATAAGTCCGGCATCGGACCATTTGATACGTTTACTATTGCGCACTTATCCAGGACTTTTTACCGATTATGTTTTTATTGATGAAAACGTATTGGCTAGAGAATTATCACTAACCCTACAAGATGTCTATCTATCACTAACCTCCCTCTCGCACAGGGGAGTAATTCACTACATACCCAAATCTTCAGAGCCACGGCTCATCTTTCGCTCTCGTCGAGAAGAGGGCAAACATATCCCCATCCCTTATTCTATTTATGAGGAACGAAAGCAACGATTAGCAGAACGCCTCGAACGTACAATAGCCTATATCTCCGAAGACAATCGCTGTCGGAGTGCTATACTTTTAGAATATTTTGGAGAATTATTAACCGAAGGATGTGGCTGTTGTGATGTCTGTTTACAACAGAAGAAAAGGGGGAAACCCTCGGTAGATTTATTGCCTCCTTTAGTACACTACTTAGAGAAAAAGCTCCAAAAAGAGGGAGATACTCTCTCTTTAGAAATCATTCAACACGAAACGGGTATTAAGAAAGAGCTACTGGGTACTCTACTAAGTCGTGTGGTAGAAAGCCATCGACATTTGTACTTTGATGGCTCTTCCATCTCTTATCGGAGATAGACATAGAGATCGTTGCAAATTTTAGCCTTCACTTTATAGAGAATAAACCATCATGATTTCTTTGCAAAAAAGATATACACAGCACTACAGTTCGCTCTTTCGCATTGCTCTACCGATTATTATAGGACAGGTAGCTACTATATTTATCGGCTTTGTAGACAATATGATGGTAGGTCAACACGCCATAGAAGAACTTTCGGCAGCTTCTTTCGTGAATAATTTTCTCAATCTTATCCTCATCTTTGGTTTAGGTTTCTCGTATGGCTTAACCCCTCTCGTTGCCGAAGCAGATAAGTTAGGACAGAGAGATCGCATCGGTCTATTGCTCAAAATATCTCTCTGGCTCAATATGGGTGTAGGACTCTTCCTTTCTATCATTGTGTTGGGTCTCTCTCCTTTTTTGGGACTCTTCAACTTGGAGGAAGAATTACGTCCAATAGCACTACCCTACTACTATCTACAAACAATCTCGTTCTTAATCTCAATGGCTTTTAATGCTTCAAACAGTTTTACGATGGTATGAGCCGCACACAATGGCCCATGTACATAACACTCATAGGCATTATGCTGAATGTACTTTTCAATTATCTTTTCATCTACGGGAAGTGGGGATTCCCCGAATGGGGATTATTCGGTGCAGGTGTCGCCACTCTGCTTAGCAGGGTATTAATGCTAACGATTATTGCCATCACATTATTTATGGAAAAGCACTGGAAAGATATTCGTCGGACTTTCGGTGTATTCTCTTGGGACAAAGCCATTAGTCAATCTCTCGTGCGACTGGGATTACCCATAGCACTTCAATTGGGGCTGGAGGCAACCTCCTTCTCCCTAATTATCATCTTCGTTGCCAAATTGGGTACTTTGTCTCTTGCTGCTCATCAGGTCGTTATGGTGGTTACACTTTTGGGTTACCTTATCTACTACGGATTAGGTGCAGCTGTAGCTATCCGAGTGAGCCATTTCAAGGCAATAAAAGATTATCAATCGGTACGAGAGGTAGTAAGAGCCTCATCACACATTGGACTCTTGATGGCATTGGGAGCAGCTATCTTGATGTTTGTCATACGCCATCGGGTTTCCGTACTCTTTACCTCTGACACCCAAGTCTCAGACCTTGTGGCAATTGCCCTTCTTCCTGTTATTATTTACCAATTTGCCGATGTACTTCAAGTAATTTATTCCAATGCTTTAAGAGGATTGGGACAAGTGAGGCAGCTCGCGCCCATCGCCTTTCTTGCTCATATCGTAGTAGCTCCCTCCCTTTCATATTGGTTTACTTTCCATTGGTCTGCATCTTACCCCAATTATCAACTATGCGCAGTGTGGAGCTCGTTTCCAATTAGTTTGGCATTGATGGCTTGGCTACTCTTCCGTTATTATAACAAAGCATTGCATAGGTTATCCTACTAAAAGTATCCATTAATAGGTTGGCTAAAACGGTTCTTTTTTAGCTGTGCAATTTGCCTCAAAAAGTGACGTAAGATTTCAAAAAAGTAACGTAAGAATCAATTGATTCTTACGTTACTTTTAAAATAGATATTGTATAAGAATAATATCAAGCGTGTTTTCTTACCAAACGAGGTATTTGGTAAAGAAGCATTAAGATAGCTGTTATACCTGCCAAAACATCAGCGATAGGCATAGAAAGCCAGATACCATCCATACCTATAAAGCGGGGTAGGAGTACAAGGCAAGGTATAAGATAGATAATTTGGCGTGTCAAGCTCAAAAACATCGACTTGCCACTCATCCCCAAACTTTGGAAGAACTGAACCGTAGTCAGATGCAAACCTATAATTGGATACATCATCATTACTAATCGAATAGTGCGATGCAAAAGGTCTCCTAAATCAGCATCATTAGAGAAAAGCCCTATAATAAGCTGAGGATAAAACATCGCTATCGAAAAGCCCAAAGTAGCTACACTTACATTGACCATTGTGGCCACTTTATAAGTCTTTATGGAGCGTCGAATATTACCTGCCCCGAAGTTATAACCAACAATCGGTTGCATACCCATCGAAACCCCCAGCATAAATTGGATAAAAAGTTGCGATATACCGAGTATTATCCCCAACGCAGCAATAGATAAATCAGCTTCGGATGTACTTGGCGAGTAAGCTACCAACGAGCGATTCATAATAGTATTTATAGCACTATTTACAATCATCATCGTAAAAGGAGCCATACCAATGGATACGATAGCCTTCATCATAGCAAAGTCAGGCTTATAAGCAGAGCGACGAGGCGAGAAATGAATAAGGTGTTTTCGGTTGAAGAAGTGCCCCATAACGTAGAGTGCAGCTACAATTTCGGAGATTAGCGTAGCCCATGCAGCACCTTGAATACCCCAGTCCAATCCGAATATAAATATGGGATCCAAAAAAGCATTGAGAAGTGCTCCTATAAGCATTGTATACATAGCCTTACGCGGGTAACCCGAGGCTCGCATAATGGCATTGTAACTAAAACTCAGATCACAAAATATATTCCCTGGGATAACAATATAAAGATACTCCTTAGCATAGGGCATAATGGCATCACTCGCCCCAAACATTCGAAGCAAAGGATCCATAAAAACCAAGGCTAAGGAGCACATGATTAGATTGAAGAAAAAAGTCAGAAAAACTGCATTAGAAAGAAGACGCTCGGCAGTTTTCAAATCGTTACGCCCAATGTAAATAGAAATACGTACAGAAGCTCCGCTCCCAACAAGCATACCGAAAGCGATAAGGCACATCAATATCGGGAAAGTAATGGCCAAGCCCGCCAATGCATTACTTCCCACTCCCTGACCTATAAAGATACGGTCTACAATATTATAAAGAGCACTGACCACCGCCCCTATCACCGATGGGATAGCATACTTCATTAGAAGTTTAGGGATATGCTCATTTCTAAGGTCAAAAAGTTTCTTCTCTTCTGAAGTCGAAAGAATAGAGACAGTTTCTTTTTTAGTGGTCAATCTTACGTTTTCTTAAAGGGTTTCTTATGGCTCAAAACAGAACAAAAGGGGAAGTATTTACTCCATTGAATGCTCCATTTTCTGTCTAAAAGCAAGTGCAAAGGTACGATATTTTGACCGACCCAAATTATATTCCTCTCGACAGAAAAGAGGAAGAGAGTATCTTATAGAAATAATGATTAACTTCGCGAAGACTATAGAAAACAAATTCAATAATCCTTATCAATATTATGTTGTCTCCTGAACAATTAGAAAAATCGGGCTTCGGCACACGCTCAATCCACGTTGGTGCTGAAAAGAACATGTACGGTACTTTGGCCGCTCCTATCTACCAAACTTCCACCTTTATCTTCGACAATGCCGAACAAGGTGGTCGTCGCTTTGCTTTGGAAGAAGGGGGATATATATACACCCGTTTGGGTAACCCTACTTGCACTGCTGTAGAAGAAAAAGTTGCCTCTCTGGAAGGAGCTGAGGCCTGTATGAGTGCCTCTTCGGGAATGGGAGCGATTACATCTGCCATTTGGGTTTGTGTATCTGCAGGCGACCATATCGTAGCAGGTAAAACACTTTATGGATGTACCTACGCTTTTATGGAGCATGGTCTTAAGCGTTATGGTGTAGATGTTACTTTCGTAGATACGAGAAACCCTGAAAATGTGCGCAAGGCGATGCGCCCTAACACCAAATTAGTTTACATTGAGACACCTGCCAACCCTAATATGTACCTCTCAGATATTGAGGCCATTGCTTCGATAGCTCATCAGCAAGAAGGTGTACGTGTTATGGTAGACAACACTTATTGTACGCCCTACATTTGCCGCCCATTAGAGCACGGAGCAGATATTGTGGTACACTCTGCTACTAAATATCTCAATGGTCATGGTGACGTAATTGCTGGATTTGTAGTAGGTTCTAAAGAATACATCGATCAAGTACGCTTCTTGGGAGTTAAAGACTTGACAGGCTCTGTATTAGGTCCTTTCGAAGCCTTCCTTATAAATAGAGGTTTGAAGACCCTACACATACGTATGGAACGCCACTGTGAAAACGCGCAAAAGGTAGCAGAGTTCCTCGCAACACACCCCAAGGTAGAAAGTATAGCTTACCCTGGACTGGATAACTTCCCTCAACGAGAACTTGCCAAGAAGTATATGAAACTTCCTGGAGCAATGATTGCTTTCGAGGTAAAAGGTGGCTTAGAAGCTGGTCGTAAACTTATGAATGCTGTAAAGCTCTGCTCCTTGGCAGTAAGTTTGGGCGACACCGAAACGCTCATCGAACATCCTGCTTCGATGACACACTCTCCTTACACACCAGAAGAACGTGCTGCTTCAGACATCTCTGAAGGCTTAGTACGTCTCTCTGTAGGTATAGAAAATGTAGAGGATATTATTGCCGACCTCAAGCAGGCACTTGAGCAAATTTAAATTCAATGATAACAATGGAGGAGAAGGCTCTTATAAAAGGTTGTCTCTCCTCCATTTTTTATTCCCATTTTTAGCGATATAATGAGTAACGGATTTGTCGTTTCTGCCCGTAAGTTTCGACCTGATAGCTTTGAAAGTTTATTAGGACAGGATGCTGTGCGCGAGACTCTAAGAAGAGCTATCCTACAACAAAAGACAGCTCATGCTTATCTCTTTTGCGGACCTCGAGGAGTGGGAAAGACTTCTGCAGCTCGTATTTTTGCTAAGGCTATCAACTGTCTCTCTCCATTAGACAACGGGGAAGCATGTGGTCTCTGTGAGAGTTGCAAAGCATTTGAAGAACAACGCTCTCTAAATATATTTGAATTAGATGCCGCCTCTAATAACTCTACGACGGATATTCGTCGTCTAATTGATGAAGTCTCTATCCCCCCTCAAATCGGGAAATATAGAATCTACATCATCGACGAGGTGCATATGCTCTCAACCGCTGCTTTCAATGCCTTTCTAAAGACCCTCGAAGACCTCCAAGCTACGTAATATTTATCCTTGCGACAACGGAAAAACATAAAATTCTCCCTACTATTCTTTCAAGATGTCAGGTGTATGATTTCCGTCCTATATCTATAGAAGTTATCGCTCAACAGCTGGCTCACATTGCAGAGATAGAGGGTATCAATGCCGAACCTAAAGCCCTTAATTTGATAGCAAGAAAGGCAGATGGAGGTATGCGAGATGCCCTGTCTGTTTTTGATCGTATCGTTAGTTTTACGGGAGGCAATGTTACCTATGAACGTACACTTGAAAGCCTCAACATATTGGATGAAGAGTACTATGTTAGGCTGGTAAATCATATCATTAAAGGGGAGCAAGGCTCCATCTTACTCCTTTTGGACGAACTATTAGAAAAAGGGTTTGACACTCGTATCATTATGAACGGCTTGACAGAGTTTATGCGAACGCTCTTGATAGCCTATGATGCTCTGACCCTCCCTCTATTACGTTTGTCTCAATCACAAGCTGCCTTGTATAACGATTTAGCAAAGCGAGCAGGGAAAGTATTTCTCTATCGCGCTATTATGCAGTTGCTGAGTTACGGTAAAGAGTATCGTAATAGCAACTCTAAACGCCTTTTAGCAGAAATGACTCTTCTGTCGCTTGCCCCCATGGGTAACGATAGTATACCTTACCCTCCATCTTCTCATTCAGACAACAAACCTCACACTCCCAGTGCTACGATACCCAATGGACAACATACTGCCACATTGATTACTCCTCAGCAAACCAAGCCAGTAAATACAGGTATCGCCTCTCCTCCTTCTAACGAACCACAACGCTCTACACCTTCTCCTGCTCCTATACAAAAAAAAGAGTCTCTGCAACCTCCACCTGCATCCAATCCTATTCGTCCTCTTCAAACACGCCCTCTAACATCTACTTCAACACCTCATTCTCAAGCAAAAGTTCCTCAAGAGACACTCCATAGGGAAAAGGTAGAGGGAGTTCCTGCGAAGGAAGAGATTTTGGAGCAAGAGTCCCTAAGACTAACCGAAGAAGCTCTCATAACCGAATGGTTTGCTTGGGCTAATGGTGCCTATGCGAAGGATCCTTTTCTAAAAAACACGATGACTACCTCCATCCCTCAAAAAGATGATGATGGTAAGTGGCGGGTAGGAGTATTCAACTCTATGCAAATGAATGCTTTGGAGAAAATTATGCCTCCTATACTCTCTCATCTTAGAGCTGTTTTCTCAGAGCCTTCTCTTCAGATAGAGGTTCAAATTGTAGATGCCCAACAGTGGCAAGGAGAGATGGAAACGGCCAATGACTGGCTACACTCCCTACTCCAAGAGAATAAAGATTTACAGAAATTAGTCACAGCATTGGATTTAAGGATAGCCCCCTAAACCTTATACGAAACAAGCTAAATAAATTAGATATTCACACTTAAATTATTATGCAAAAGAAGTATTCGATTTTCTTTTTGGCAGGTCTTCTGACCTTTGGAGCTGTTCAAGCCCAAGAAACGAAGGTGGAAACTAACACTTTCTCCGTGGTGAAGGAACTCCCTATTACGACAATCAAGGACCAAGGTAATTCTGGTACTTGCTGGTCTTACTCTACTCAAGGTTTTCTTGAAGCAGAGCTTATGCGTATGGGGAAACCTGAGTATGACCTTTCTGACATGTTTGTGGTAAGCCATTCTTACCGTGACAAGGCAGAAAAGTATGTACGTCTCCATGGCAAACTTAACTTTGCTCAAGGTGGTTCATTCTATGATGTTATCTACGTACTTAAGCATTATGGAGCTGTACCCGAAGAGGTAATGCAAGGTCTTAACTATGGAACTAAGCGCAACGCTCACAACGAAATGGAGCAAGGAGCAAAAGGTTTCTTGGATGCCATAGTAAAGAATCCTAATAAGGAATTAACTCCCGTCTGGAAGAAAGCATTCAACGCCATCATAGACACCTACTTGGGCGAACTACCTACCTCTTTCACTTACAAGGGTAAGAGCTACACTCCGAACTCTTTTGCTAAAATGTTAGGTTTGAATGCCGATGACTATGTATCTCTTACAAGCTATATGCACCATCCCTTCTACAGCAAATTTGCTCTTGAGATAGAAGACAACTGGCGTTGGAGCGAAAGCTACAACCTCCCTATTGATGAACTTATGAAAGTTATGTACAATGCCGTGGATAAAGGATATCCTATCGCATGGGGTGCAGATGTAAGCGAAGTAGGCTTCAACCGTGATGGAATTGGTGTACTTGCCGATGTAGAAGCTATCAACACAGCGGGGTCCGACCAAGCTCGCTGGATTGGTTTGAGCCACTCTGCACGTCAGCAAGAAATTCTTCGCCTCATCAACACTCCAGACTGCCCAGAAATCGAACCTACACAAGAATTTCGTCAGAAAGGTTATGACAACTATACTTTAACCGACGACCACGGTATGGTAATCTACGGTCTTGCCAAGAACCAAAAAGGACGTCCTTTCTTCATGGTTAAAAACTCATGGGGAGAAGCTGGTGCCTACAAGGGTATTTGGTATGTATCTGAAAAATACGTAGCAGGACGCACTATGAACATCGTGTTACACAAGGATGCTTTACCAAAAGATATTGCAAAGAAATTGGGCATCCGTTAAGTTCGAAAACACAATCTCGTAATAAAGAGGTGAGGGTTTCTGTACTCTCACCTCTTTTTTGTGTGCAGAGCATCCTCTCATATATATATTGTCTCAGTAACTATTCGACCTTTTCAAAATAAAGTTCAGGGAGAATGATTTGTATCTCTCTATTCCCCTCCTCCTTGAACCAGTAAAGTATAAGATTTACTTTCGCCTCTTTGAGCTGGTAGCCCTTTTCTTTTCGCTCCTCTATCTGTTTGAGAAAAGATTGAGAAAAACGCACTACAGAATGACCTTTATAACTCAACCCGCCCTCTTTATTGAACTGTAAAGGAGAGCCACTTACCATCTGAGTAATAATATGTTGCTTATCTATAAAGTAATCCAAAAAGACATCTCGGTAGGTTAGGTGCATAGCTATTCTTCTCAAAGGGGAATAAAGCATTGCATCTGTAACGAAGTCTAAATTTTCTAGCGAGAAGTCGAAAAGATTCGAATTGGTATGGATAGTGAGATTCTGTTTGGCTCTCGTCATGGCTACATAGAGATGTCTTCGAGCCTCATCTGTGATTAAGTTGAGATTTTCGAGCAGTAAAAATACGTTGTCAAACTCTTTCCCTTTAGCTTTATGAACTGTCGATACTAAGATTGTCTCTACGTTGGAACTAATAAAATCTTCCATTCTCGACTCTCGTATAAATGACTCCCAATCGGATTTGTACCTCCTTTTAGGATTGATCATCTCAAAATCTCGAATCATCCCCTCGCAAATAGAAAGTTTATTGCTCTGAGCATATTTCTCTTTGAGGGCTCGTTTGGCTGCCTCCCAACTATCATCACTAATGATAAAGACATCTTCTTTTAGAGCCAATTGGGTCAAAAAGAATCGAATTTCGGCAAGGTTATATAGATTAAATCGGTCGTTACTTTGAATAAGTTTAGCTGGCATTCCTTCTTTCAAAAGTAGTCCAGTAACCTGCAAAGCCTCTTCATTGGTTTTCGTCAGCACACAAGTAGAGCCCGACAACCCCGAAGTAAGGAGGTCTCGCACCAAGGGCATGATAAGATGTTCACTTCGATAACGCACTATCTTCAATCCCCCATTGTCCTTTTGTACGGCAACAATAGGGGTCTCCTTGAGACGATATGTAAGGCGACCCGCGAAGGTGTTGGCCAACTCAACTAAATTCCTTTTGCTCCGGTAGTTTTCAATCAATTCATACTTTACGGCGCCTTTATCAATAAACTGTTCGAAGTATTTCGAGTCCGACCCTCTAAAAGCATAGATATTTTGGTCGTCATCTCCAACGGCAATTACTCTCATCTCTTCATTCTGCTCCATCAAAGTCGAGATTAGAGCAAACTCATCGGCATTCATATCTTGCGCTTCATCTATCACTAAGACGGTTTTAGTGATGCGGTTAGGCTCTACTTCCCCACTTTGAATTTTTTGAATGGTCTTTTTCAAGATATCATCCGACTTTTCTATGCTACCTACCCTGCCCAACAAATCGAAACAATAGGAATGAAAGGTCTTTATCTCGACAAAGTTGGCAGCATTGCCAATGAGTTTAAGAAGTCTTTTCTTAAACTCGGTGGCTGCCGCTCGAGAGAAGGTGAGCATAAGCAACTGTTCGTGTTTTACATCTTCCATCAAGAGTAGAGAGGCTAGTTTGTGTACCAATACTCTAGTCTTACCACTTCCTGGTCCCGCGGCCACTACGATATATCTGGCTTCGCTATCATTTATAATTTTGAGTTGTGTCGGAGAGAGCTCTCCAAAGAGTTGCTTAAACTTAGTAGGAGTGATATTTTTCTTAATCTCGTTCCCTCTATCTCCTTTAAAGTACTTAGTAAGAAAAGAAGTATAGTTGAGTTGAAAGTAATCGTCCACAAACTGCAAAGCCTCTTTATAATTGCTAATCATCTTTTGAGCATACTCCCCAACGATGTGGATTTGCTGGATTTTGTTTTCGTAGAATTGATTCAATTGCTGATAGTCCTCTTTGGTATACTGCTTACGCCCACCCTGTTCAAGTCGCTGTATAGTTAGCCGATTGTAAGTTACCAAAAAGCCTCCTTCAATCTTAATAGCTTCAATTCTTGAGAGGTAAAATAACGTATCTTCTATATCATCTATCGAGATGGAGATTTTGAAAAGATCGGAGCTTGACTCATAGGCAGACTTAAGTTCATGTACAGAAAACTCTACCAAAACCTCCTCTGGGGCAGTAGTCTCTTTGGGAACCTCCCAACTACTTCTCTCATAAAGGAACTCTACAATAAACTGTGCCAGCTCATACCTCTTCTTGAGCCGCTCCTCACTGGTAGCTTTAGGTTGAAGACTATAGACCCGAATATGATTTTTAGAGAAAGGCAGGAACTCTTTTTTTATCCAATGTTTGATAAGCCAGAAGTTGAAAATTGTATTGATTTTAGCATTGGTCACATTACTACAACCCGCCTTCTCGGCATCTTCATTCAGCTGTTTTATATGGAAATCTTGAGGCTTTTCGTCGATGAGAGAGAGCAGAAAACACTCCATCTTATAAAAGGCTTTAACCAGTGCAAGAGAGCGGTTCATCTGCTCCCCTCTCTTGATAAAAGCGGTTAAGTCTTTCGTGTCTGCCAGTATATTTTCTTCTCGGAGCAAGGTTATGATATTGATTACCTCCTCCTTTACAATACCCAAATGGTCACTAATGTAGTCTACTCTCGACTCTGCTAGCTCATCTCCAGTTTGCTTTCGACTTTTGCTAGAAAAAAGTTTCTTTATAATACGGATAGCTGTAGCTTTCTGCTTCTCCTCGAAACGCTCCGAGGCGTTGATTTTTTCAATAGCTTCACTTGCCGTTTTAGTAAGGATACTATTGGCAAATATCTGTGGCATATTCTGCCCACGCTTTAGATAGCCAGCATTTTCGAGTGCTGCTATGGCAGTGGTAACACGAGTCTCTATCTCTGCAACGTTATGATCCCAACCTGCTCTCCGAGCTATTTCAAGAGCAGAGTTTGATACCGTTGTACGAATTTTTGTAATATCTTTAATAGCCCTCCATACCTGTTGGATCTCTTTAATAGAAAGTTTTGTTTGATTGAGCAGAATAAAGTGTTTCGAAAGGTCTTCTTGGTTGAAGAGCACAAAACAGTCTGCCTCGATATGCTCATCCCTCCCCGCTCTTCCTGCCTCTTGCACATAGTTTTCGAGCGAGTCCGAGATGTCGTAGTGAACCACCAAACCGACATCTTTCTTATCTACCCCCATTCCAAAAGCAGAGGTTGCCACCATAATATCGACCTCACCACGGATAAAAGCATCTTGATTTTCGGACTTCTTCTGCTTGTCCAGCTTCCCGTGATAAGCCTTTGCTCTAAAGCCATCTCTACATAATTGCCTTGCCAGATCCTCCGCCTTTTGAGTTCTTGACACATACACGATAGTCGGACAATTCTTCCCTTCGATGAGGTTGCGAAGGGCTTGATACTTCTCCTCCTCGCTTGCCTCTGGGAATACCTTGTAATGCAGGTTGGTTCTCGCCACTTTGGAGATATGGAGGTTGAGGGTAAGGTGTAGCTTCTCTTGAAAATAGTTGCGAATATCTTCGATTACCTTCTGCTTGGCTGTGGCTGTAAAGCAGGAGACAGGGATAGCCTCATCAAGATTCTTTTTCTCCTGAATGTGGCGAATAAAGTCACCAATGTATAGATAGTCTACTCTAAAATCTTGCCCCCATGCCGAAAAGCAGTGTGCCTCATCAATTACAAAGCGTACAACCTTACGCCCCAAGATAAGGCGCTCTATCGTTTTGGAGCGTAGTGACTCTGGCGATATGTACAATAACGAGGCAGAGCCATCTTCCACTCGTTTGAAAGATTCAGCTCGCTCCAAAGGGTCAAGCAATCCATTTATAGTTACCGCCTCTGTTATACCTATTCTTTCGAGGTTATCAACTTGATCTTTCATTAGAGATTGAAGGGGAGAGATAACAATAGTAAGTCCTCTGACGTGCTCTCCGCTCATAAGTGCGGGCACCTGAAATGTAATGGATTTACCTCCCCCCGTAGGAACACAGCGAGCAATGACTTCCCATCAACGGCATCTTTAACAGCTCTCTCTTGTAGAGATTCGCCTCCATACGTCCGGTAGGAGTCGTAGCCAAAGAATCTCTTTAACCCCCTATGAATATCCAAGACTCTATCGCAATAGATACATCCCTCCACACAAGGTTTATTGCGTAGGAGCAACATAATCTGCTCTACCTCCGGGTAGTTTTTTAGCACCCAAGGAGGAGTTATAGAATGACTATTTGCACTCTTAATAAAGGAGTTTATCAGAGCAAGACAATAAGCCAATGCTATAGGACGATGGGCAATAAGAGTGGAAAGGTCTACATGAGAACATATCTCGCCAACAAATCGTTGTCGAATTAAGGGTTCTACCTCTACCTCGGTACATCTGTAACGAATAAAATTGAAAAAGGCAGAGAACTCACTTTGCTCTCTAAGGAGGAGAAACAATATCTTCCGAAAGTCCTCGGACATCTGAGTGAAAGCCGATATCTCATCGTAGAAAAGGTCTCTCGCTTTGAAGGAGTCATTCAACGGATTATTAAGCTCTTCAGTTTGGAGCTTATCATCTTTCAAAAGAGCGTGATAGGGTTTAGTTGGAAAAAGTAGGGGCGAAAGGAATAGTGTATCGATAATGTTCTGAGGCTTAACCCCCGCTTGCGCCATGGCTCCACCTATGTAGAGAGCATCATGCCTAATGATATTGTGGCCACAGACGTACTGCACACCTGAGAGGAAGTCTGTAAACTTGCCAAGCGAGGTATTGTGAAAAGAATTGCCCTTATCATCCACAGCTCCGATGTCAAGGATGCATTTCCTATGAAAATCTATTTCCGTATCGACGAACACAAGAAAGCGTTCACCCATAATCTATCCTTTATGTCTTTTTATACAATATACACCGAGGACCTACTACATAGGCTCCCATTCGGGCATAAAAATAGTGTATTTTGGATACAAAAAAGGAGGTTAATAACTCTATTCTTCATTAATTTCTCGAACAGAGTATATAAGATGGATACAAAGATTCCGTTCTAAGGATAGCAACCTTCCGTCTGAACTACAAAAAGGGTCTATGGTTTTCAGAGTTTACTCGGATGGTTTTGGAACAAAGGATTATACCCTTTTCCACTTACCCCGGTTGAGTTCATTCAATAGATAACCTCCACTTAAAGCATTGGCAGAAAGAAGAGCATAGTTTTTCACACCCACAAAGAAAAACACTATCATAAGGATAGCGAGTACCACAAGTAACAAGAGGCTAAGTAAAGTACCCTCGCCCTATACCTACGTCGCAAATAGCGCAACAATAAAAAGAGAACTACAGCTATCGGTATAGCCAAAGCTACATCTAAAAGTAGCTGAGAGAGAAATGTACTTAGTGCCATAAAAAGTCCTTATTGTTCAAACTTTTCCTTCCTCTAAAATCATCATAGCAAAGAGAGAGATCAACTACACCGCAGTAGGTAGAGCATCTCCTACCAGATCAAAGTTACTAAAAAAGCTCCTGCAAAGTACTATTTCGACTCTAAATACAGGGCAACCGCATCAAAATAGGGCTATCCTTGGATTATGGATGTAGAAGATTATTTTTCTAACGGAAGAAGATCCACGTGGTATAGGTCGTTGCAAGTATAAATTGAGCGATATTCTAGTACCAACATTGCAGAGCAGATCATCCAGTCAGAAGCTGACTACATTCTAAGCCTCAAGGGCAATCAAAAGCTCTTGTATGAGGACGGGTAGTTTACCGCCTGGAACTTGTCAATCAATTAGGCAGTATATTCGAGAAAGAATAGATCCAATTAGCTATGATATAGCGAAGAATAAATGCTTTAACTCAACAGATAAGTTATGAAGAAAAGATTGATGACAGTTATTCTCTGTTCACATCTCAAATCTTGATGTTCTCGCAGATGGGGGTTCTTCCGAATCATCTACAGGATTAAGCGACTGACAAAATATTATTACATAAGAGGAAAAAAACTACTTTTGGCGAGCAAAAAAAGAAGTCGCACCGCTTACTTTCCAAGATTGCAAAGCCCCTACCAAGGACTTTCCCTAAAAACCTTAGTAAATGAGGCGACTTAAACATTTGTATGATAGAAGAATATGAAAAAACAAAACCTCTTTTTATTGCGTATGCTCATCGCCGTTGTTGCAATGCTCACCGCTACAAACATTGTAGCACAAAATCAAATCTCCTTGACGACAAACAAAAGAAAAGGCGAAATTATCGAGCTGGAGATTATGGCAAGTGGCAATGTCAATGTTACGGGAGCACTCATCAATCGGGAAGAAATTATCGCATAACCGATGGCAACGGCAAAATCATTCTAACAGGTGCAATCACCGAATTACACTGTAACAACCAAAACATTACAGTACTGGATTTATCACGAATCACAACTCTCGTTATACTGCAATGTACAGACAATCAGCTTACACAACTCCATGCAGGGTCTAATAAAGGAATGATCATGCTCAACTGCTCCTACAATCGCCTCCGCTCCTTGAATATCTCGGGAGCTACTGGGCTTAAAGAGCTTTGGGCTTCGATGAACGAACTCTCTCAAATAGACCTCTCGAACAATGCAAAGCTAACGGGGATTACTTGTGCCAACAACAAACTTTCGAGCCTTAATCTCTCCAAAAATCCCAACTTAAATGTAATCAACTGCTCGAACAATAATCTTCGAGGTGGTGCTATGGATAGACTTATTGCCTCTCTTCCCCATCGCAGTTCCTCTTCCTTAGGTACATTGGGCATTATCAACAACAGTAGAGGTAACGAAACAAATGCCTGCTCTAAAAGACAAGTAGCCAACGCTAGAGCCAAAGGATGGATAGCTAAGGAGTGGAAAGGCTTCGGATGGTCTGATTATGTAGGAGGAGCAGAAGTGCCCGTAGAGGATGTACTTGCAGAAGAGGAGGCCTCTATAGTAGCTATTTATAGTGTAGAAGGGCGTCGCCTTGCGGAGTTACAACAGGGAGTAAACATCATCCGACTGAGCAACGGAGCCACTCGCAAAGTCCTCCACACGAAATAATAGGTCAAGACTTTTACACACCCTCTGTATAAGTTCTTTTCTACCATTACTAATAAAAAAGAGGTCGCATCTTCTCAGACAGATACGACCTCTCTTTATTGGCTGTATTATTTTTCATCTTTTCATCAGCCCTCGGATAACATTGCAAACTCGCTCTATATCTTCTCTTTGCAGAAGAGAGCCACTGGGTAAACATAATCCATCATTAAAAAGAGCCTCACTGGTACCATCTCCGTAGAAAGGGTAATCGGCAAAAACAGGCTGTAAATGCATCGGCTTCCATAGAGGTCTACTCTCTATATTGTCTGCCTCTAAAGCAAGGCGCACCTGCTCTCTGTCAAAACTAGCCTCTTTGGGATCTATCACAATACAAGTCAACCAAAAATTAGACTTAAAATCTTCGGATGGGTTGTCCATAATCCGAACTCCTTTTACACCAGACAAGAACTCTTGATACAACCGATGATTCTCTCTACGTTTAGCAATGTGATCTTCCAATACCAACATTTGCCCACGCCCTATACCGGCACAGATATTGCTCATCCTATAATTGTAACCAATATGGCTATGCTGATAGTGGGGTGCGTTGTCTCTTGCCTGAGTAGCATAAAACATTACTCTCTGAGCCGATGACTCTCTGGGGCACACCAAAGCTCCCCCTCCGGAAGTAGTAATCATCTTATTGCCATTGAAAGAGAGTGCTGCGTATTCTCCCAATGTACCGCAATACTTACCCTTATATGTAGAACCTATTGCTTCGGCAGCATCTTCAAGCACGGGGATTTGATATTCCTGAGCTATTTGGAGTATTTCGTCCATCTGAGCAGGCATGCCATAGAGGTGAACGGGAATAATCGCTTTAGGTTTTTTACCTGTTTGAGCAATGCGACTCTCGATAGCTTGCCGCAAAGCTTTAGGACACATATTCCAAGTTTCGGATTCGCTATCCACAAAAACGGGCTTTGCCCCTTGATAAACAATCGGGTTTGCAGAGGCAGAGAAAGTAAAACTTTGGCAGATAACCTCATCTCCAGCACCCACCCCCAGCATAATCAAAGCTAAATGCAAAGCAGCTGTACCAGCACTTAAAGCCACCACATACTTTTGAGAGTCGCAAAGATAAGCTCTAAGATCCGCTTCAAACCCATTCACATTGGGCCCCAAAGGAACAACCCAATTGGTATCGAAAGCCTCCTTTATAAATCGCTGCTCCTCACCGCCCATCTCGGCAAGTGATAGCCATATCCTTTTCTTTTCCATGAGTTCATCTGCTATTTTTCTTTTATCTGTAAAAGACGGTCACATTTAGCAAAAGAAAGCCCAGCCTTGTAGTTAAGGTATTGATCTATGTTCGTCCCTCCTTTTAACCACTCATAATAACAAGCTACACTCTTAGCTCCAGCTTCGTGAGAAAAAGGATACCCCCCTCCAAAGCGAGGGTTAAGCTCTAAAACGTAGAGCTCCCCATCTTTTTCCAAAACATCGCAATCCAAATTGCCAATATGTCTCAGATGCTTCGAGATAGTCTCCCCGACACGTTCAAAACGTTCATCTTTTACAGAAGTTGCCTTGTCTGTCTCTCCTACTCGCATAGACAACTTTTCTCTGACAAAAGTTCCTACATAGTTTCCCTCAAAATCATTGAGGATATCCATGCCATACTCTTTACCAACTATTTTCTCTTGAAACAGTATTGCTCTATCCATATGCTCAGAACTAGCTGTTTTCAAAATCGTTCGCTCTAATTTCATCCGAGACAAACGTTCTACCAGCAGGAACTCCTCTTCATTCTCAGGAAACTCTATCCCTATAGAGGCACTACCCCACCGAGGTTTTACGACAATTGGATAATCTATTGCACCATGGTGCACTCCTTGTATAAAATCGTCTTTCGACACATAAGTAGCGGGTGTATTGAGTCCTATTGATGAAAGAAACTCTGCTGTTTTGAGTTTATCAAAAGTGATATCAATAACTCTTTCATTTGAGACCAATAGTTTTGCCCCACAAGCTTCTATTTGAGCTCTGTGTTTAGACAATATAGGGAGCTCCAAATCATTCAAAGATATTACAGCGTCTATGTGCTCCTCTCTAATAATATGCAAAAGAGTAGAAATATAATCCGAGCTGTATATAGGAGGCACTACAAATGTCCTATCAGCTTCTTGCATACCAGGTGCAGAGAGTTGCATATCGGTAGCATATAGCAAATCATCTGTAGAGATAACCTCACGGAAATAACTCAACAAATAATTTCGTCGACCAACGCAAGTGAATAGTATATTCATTACTTCAACGCTTTCCAAACTCTATTATCACACTCAGACATATATTTTTCGAATCTATCTCTATCAAAATCAGGTTCTAACATCCCATAATAAAGTAGATCAAAATATTCATTATCTCGGAAACCCTCTTTTCTCAATAATCCCTCTCGGATAAATCCTACTCGCTCACATAGTTTTTGAGATATTTCATTATCAAAATCTAAATAAGTCCATATCTTTCTAAGTCCCCAAAGATAAAAACCTGTTCCACACTTTAGAGATAAGGACAATGAACCTAATCCCTTACCTTTTAAGTCGGGATTTACAAACGTGTATGAGCGAGCCATACCATGCTCATTACGATCTGTTAAACCATTCATAACGGCAAGTCTCCATCAACTTCAACAACTGTATCTAAACGATTCAGATTAGTTTGATTCTTTTCAAACCATGCTATTGTTTTCTCAAGAGTTATAGGGCGTTCATATCTCATAGTTCGCCAAATGCGCTCATCATTCATCCACTCAACTCGTTGAGGTAAATCCTTTTCTTCTAAAAAACGAAATACTATCATATATGCTTTTTCCTTTCAATATCCAATGGTATAGAAGAAGGAACAACACTTATATTATCCCTTCTAAAAACTTTCAGTATTGTTATAAACAAAATCTTTAAATCTAAAAAGAAAGATACATTTTCAACATACTGTACATCTAATTCCAAGCGAGTATTCCACTTTACATAATTACGTCCATTTACCTGAGCCCATCCTGTAATTCCAGGCCGAACCGTATGGCGTAATTGTTCTCTTTCTGTATAAAAAGGAAGATAACGTGCAAAAAGAGGTCTTGGACCTATTAAAGACATATCTCCTCTCAAAACATTCCAAAGCTGTGGCAATTCGTCAATCGAAGTTTTGCGAACAAATCGACCGACTTTAGTCAAACGCTTTGCATCGGGTAATAAATTTCCCTCTGCATCTCGTTCATCGGTCATACTCTTAAACTTATAGAGTTTGAATATTTTCTCTCCTTTACCAGGTCTCTCTTGACAGAAAAAAGCCCCTGCCCCCTTATTGGCAAAATGCAACCACACAGTTACTATGAGCAAAAGAGGAGAAAGAAAAACTATGCCCAGCAATGCCCCGAAGAAGTCCAATACTCGTTTCAAAAAATGGTTGTACATATACTTCTTATTTTCTCAATTTAGCCTCTAACAATCTATATTCTTCGAGGAGGGCATCCCATACAATGTTTTGTTCATAACGTGAAGTTATCATTGGGCGTGCTTGAAAAGTCATAGTCTCCCTAAGCGTTGCATTCTGTATCATCGTTAGCATTGCCTCTCGTAAAGCCCCTTCATCTCTTGGAGGGATTATCAAACCATTCTTACCCTCTACAACAATTTCATTACATCCATTGATATCCGTTACAATAGAGGGTAAGCCCATAGCCCCTGCTTGCATTACAACATTAGGGAAACCCTCTCGATAACTTGGGAACACCATAGCATCTGATATCATTAGATAGGGGCGCACATCATTCTGCCATCCTACCTCTATTATATTTGGATTGTCTTTTATTTCCTCCATGGTTTCTGATTTGAGAGGATCTAATTCTGTTTCATAACGCCCCACCAACAATAACTTTGTCTTTGGGAGATTTAAATCTCTAAAAGCAACAATTAACTCATTGATACCCTTATCTCTTACTAAACGACCTACAAAAACAAAAACAAAGTCTTCTTCTTTGATTTCTAATTCTGTTCGTTTGGATTCTCTGTTCTCAAGAGAAAAAGAGAAGGGGGCAAAGTAAGATAAATCAATACCATTCACGTTACCATTGGCTATTACAGAAAGAGGCTTTTTCGTAATCCTATGAGTAATAAGATCTCTTTTTACCCCTTCCCCCTCTGGAATTATTTCTGTGGCACACCAACAAGTGATTTTATCTGTTATGATAAGGATAGTTCTTTTTATTCCCACAGATGTAGGAAAGAGAAGGCCTGTAAATGTATGTATACGAACAGGTACTCTCGCTATTTTTGCTGCTATCATAGATAGTAAACCTGCTTTCGGTGTTATGGAGTGTACTATGAAAGGTTTTTCTTTTCTAAATAGACGAATAAGACGAAATAAAGATTTGCAATCTCTCCACAAAGAGATTTTTCTCTCCATAGGAATGTCCACTGTTCGTACTCCTTCTTCTATTTCTACTTGTTTTAATCGCTCTGGTCCACTGGCAACGGCTATTACATCATAATAAGAAGACAAAAAATGCAGCTGTCCTTTTAGCAAACCTAAAGAGCCAGCAATGGTTGCAACTCTAAATAACTTTTTCACTTTACTCCAAATTTTATATTCTTCTATATGAGCCAATCTCTTCTTAGTTCATAACAATATTATATGTAAGATTATACGCTCTTACCATCTCCTTTATGTCATATTTTTGGGCTTTAAGCTTCCTTTCTCTATTTTGTTTTGTCTAAAAGATTCATTCTCACATAGATTACGTATGGTCTCTGCCAAACATTTATGTTCACCCTTGGGAAATAGTACTGCTCCATCTCCGACAACCTCAGAGAGTCCAGAAACGTTACTTACAATAACTGGAACACCAGCTGACATTCCTTCAATCGCTACCAACCCAAAGCCTTCCCAATGAGAAGATAATACTAAACAAGAGATTGATTTCATAATCTCAGGAATATCTGTACGCACTCCCCAAAAATGGATTCGTTTAGAAAGTCCTAAGTCCTCCACCATTTTTTTACAACGACCCATTGTCTCTCCCACACCAACTAAGAATAATATGTAGTCGTTGGGTAAACAAGCAAAAGCTTTGATTAAAGTCTCGTGATCCTTTGCTGGACGAAATCCAGCTACCATACAAACTCTCTTGTAGGCAGCATATTCTCTCACCATTTCTTCCAGCTCCAAAGCAGAGGCATACCTTTCCAAATTAATGCCGTTGTGTATTACTATTATCCTTTCGTCATCCCATTTTAGGTGGTGCCGAAGATGTTTATCAACTTGCTCTGAAATACAAATAATTCTATCATAGCGACTATACATCCAAATGTCTAATAAACGAAATAAGATATTTCCTCTTCGACGATTAGAAGTGCTATGCTCCGTGGTAATAAGTTTTACAGGAATACCTATACTTGCAATAGCTGCAAATAATTGGGGAGAATAATTATGAGTATGTACTATATCATACTTCCTAATCATTCTTCTAATTAAAAATATATGCCTAAGATTATAAACAGAAAGCCCTTGTTGAGAAGTAAAAATCTTGACACCACTCTTTTTCAGTTGTCCCCAGAAAGGAGTTTCCTCTCCATTCAGTAAAAGCAAGTCTACTGTTACCTCTCTTGTGTTTAACAAGGGTAATAAATCCACAAGTAACTTCTCTGCACCTCCTGTATGAAGAGATGTTATAATATGCAATATTCTCATTTTTTATTCAGAATAACATCCTTAAGAAACAAAAGGAAACCTAAAGGGAACGTAGATATAGATAGTAAGGAGTTAGAAAGTCTTTGAGGATGTACTTTTCCCCACGAATGCATAAAATATCTCCAATAGGAAATACTATTTTTAAGCTTGAAAAAAAAAGGTTTATCTCCTTTGACCATCACCGCATAAGCCATTGTTGAAGCAATCGGGCTTTCTCTCAATATCTTCTTAATTCTATTAGTTAAGCCATCTGGAAGATATTCTGTTACGTATATTCCCTTGTTTACAAATAAAAACTTATGATCCTTGTCTATAGAGTACCACAAAAATGCTTCTGGGAAAAATTTTTCTTGAGGGATATCAGGAAAAGGGAATTGTTTCATTACAGAGGTTCGAACCGTTTCTGCAAGATCTCCCTTTACGCCAAGATTACAACGAAAATTTGTTACAGTAGAGAGCAATGATTCAAAATTAACATCTCCTCCTATTCTCTTTCCATCAGGAAAAAGCCTAGTTAAAATTACACCTGCAATCGAACCATCATCTCCAATAGCTTTATAATGAGTTTCAATCTCCTCTATAGCATTAGGCACAAGATAGTCGTCACTATCAACTATAAAAAAGACTTCGCCTTTAGCCTCTCTTACTCCTCTATTAATAGCTCTATGTTTTCCACCATTAGGTTGCCAAAAATATCGTATCGGAAAGGGAGAATTTGCTTCCCAGTCCGTTATCTTTTCTCGTGTGTTGTCTGAAGAGCCGTCATCAACAATTATCCATTCAAAATTATTTGAAGTTTGATTGTAAAGAGAGGAATAAAGCTTTCCAATGATATAAGCCCGATTAAAGGTTGGGGTAAATACTGTAATCATCTGCTCTTAATAGTTTTCAATATGAATCTTGATAAAATGCTTTATAAGGGATAAAAGCTCCATCATCCCTTAATGTTACATTTCTAAAATAAAAAACTATGGCATAAAGACATAGCAGGGAAAACAAAAGATGTCGAACTTGCTTAATTGGGAAATTCAGAATCATTAAGGGAATTGTACTGGCAAAGCCCCAATAAAAAAACCATTGTAAACGTAAAAAACCAGGATCTTTTAATGTCAAAGCGGTCCAGAACAAATAAAAGATGAAAGTATTGAAATGTAATGGAGAGATTTTTTTCCTTAGGGAGTTATATTGAATCAAAAAAAGTAGACTAACACCCAAGACCTCAATCAAATAAAGCCAATGCGCATCTACAATATCAGAAGAAGAATAGGATAAAACTTTTTCACTATTCGAAAGCTCCCCTAAAAATAAGCCCACAGGCTTTAAAAAGCCAAGCATACCTATCGCTAAACCTATAGACAGAAATATAACAAAATGCATTTTCTTTAAATGCACTTTTCGGAAAGGCACTATACACAAAGCTATTATAGCGGAATAGTGAAATAAGCTAGCTACAACAACCCATAAGATATAACGATAAGACTTTTCTCGTTCTAAATAATGAGTAAAAGCAAACCACAAAATAGTTATGGAAAGAAACTGTCGGATATAAATAAAACTCACTATAAAGAATTTTGCAAGAAGCAACAGCAATATAATCCCTCCATACTTTTATTCTTTACAGCAAGGAATAAAAAGAGATAAGATATCATTGCAGTAGAGAATAAAAAGAAATACTTATTTGATGATATTGATTTCAATAGTACATTCAAGAAGAAATACAATGGCTCATATTCAAAAATAGGTCTATTAGAGCTATTTCCACTTAAGAGTTCTATTATTGTTGGGCATGTATCAAAATAGTTCACATAGTTATAAACATCATATCCTCCAAGCATATCCCTCCCTCCTACAATAAATCCGCAACATAGTACTAACCCAAACAGGAGGTTACGATGTACTTTTGGAGGACAATTAAAAAGGCAAGTAGATGCTAAAAAAATGCCCAAAGACAGAACTAGAATATATTCAAACATCTTCTTCTTGAAAGTGTAAGATGAGGATTTTCGAAGTTACGATTTAAACTGTCGTAAACAAAGATAGAAAAGTCCAAAAGCTTTCTCCTTCAAAGTTACTTTGGAGGTAGTAAATATAGGCTTTATACAAAAAGGATAGGAAAATAAACGAGCTATATTACTCCTATACTCCTCTCTCGGGAAAACAGATTTGCTTTTCCACAAGGAAAGAACAAAGCCTAAAAGCCTATGGTTGTAAATATAAGAATTGGGATATTGCTTCAAATAATCAAGACCTCGCCAAGCCACATTCATCATATCTCTTGATTTCTTCGCACTACGAGAAGAAGTTATTGCCCCCTCCCTCTTCAAGTAATAGTGCACTCCCTCTGCAGAAACTTTTATCTTCTTCACTCTCTCTGCCAAATCAGGGAGAATAAATGAATCTTCGTGAAGCATTCCCAACGGGAATCGAATATCTCCCCATATAGATGCTCTATAAATCCCAGACTGTAATAGTAAGAAGTGACCAGACCATAAAAAGTTGATAATATCTTCTTTCCCCTCAATTGTACAAGGCATAGAATTGCCGAAGAAAGGCTTTTGTATACCTGTTTTTTCTTCCTCTAAAACAACAGGTATTACAATCATATCAACGTCTGTATGTTTTTGTAGGTAAGCAATATTGGATTGATAAAAATCGGAAGAAATATAATCATCACTGTCTATAAAAGAAATAAAATTTCCCCGAGCAACTTCCAAACCTGCGTTACGCGCCGAACTCAGCCCTCCATTTTCCTTATGTATTACTTGGACACGAGTATCCTTTTGAGCATATTCATCGCAAATAGTCCCACAACTATCTGGAGAACCATCATCCACTAATATCAATTCAAAGTCTGAGAAAGATTGATCCAAAATACTCTGTATACATTTTCTCAAAAAAGGCTCTACCTTATAAACAGGTACTATTATCGAAAGAATGGGTTCTGGATTCATATTCTTAAAAACTAAACTTAACTCTTACAATATGGAATAAACGCATAGAAAAGTCTCTCATTCCTCTGTCGAAAGAGAGAATGAGCAAATAAGACATAAGGAAGAATACTACCATATGTTTAAATACAAAAAAGATCCACTCTCCCCAAGAAAAACCAGTCTGTACACTTATCGCACCTAACAATCGACTAGTAACAAAAGCTGTTACTAACAGGATAAAACAGTAAGCCATATACATCAAATAGTACTTGCGTACAGAAATCATCAAAGCCTTTTTACACAAGAAATAGGGTTTCCAGATGAGCACTATAAGAACAAGGCTCACTAAGGCCCCAATTAAAACTCCTGGAAGAGAAAGATAATATCCTAACAAGATTGACAATCCCAAATTAATACAGGCTTCTGCAATGGGGGCCCATATATCCCTAAAAAGACCATATGCAACCAAGAAATCATCGCTAATACGAGTGATATTAATAAAGCAGATTATAACAATGAGCAGAAAAGAAATGTCTTCTAAAACATACTCTGCCCCAACCCATAAAGCAACAAAGGCACCACCAGCTACCCACAAACAATAGGTGACAACGCCTCCTATGAGCATTCTACAAGCAAAATATTCCCTAAATACTCTAACAATGGACTCTTGTTTTCCCTCTGCTACAAGATTTCCCAATGTTGGTACTATTCCACTAAAAACAGATACCAAGAGAGAGATAACGCCCGAAACAATCAACATGTAGTTTCCATACACTGCAACAAGGGTTAAGGTAGTGTAAGCATAGATTATCAAAGGAGAGGTTTGATTAAGCACGTACCCTGCAATTCTATGAAAAAAGATCTGCTTCGTTTTAGTCAAAATTAGATTATGCTCCTTATAGACAGCTTTGCCCTCAGAACAAGAGGTTTTTAACCACGGATAGTTTTTCTTTACTAGATAGTCTAATCCCCATGCTATAACAAGAGAAAATAGAAATTCAAACAAAAGCCAACCTTGATATCCCCACAAAGAAAAGTAGATTACAACAATCTGAGCAATTATCTTTATAAGGGTGAGTCCTTTAGTTACCAGAGTTATTTTGTACTGCTTTTGATCGGCAGAAAGAATTATCTGCTTATAGTTAACGAAATAGCCTAGGAGAGAGGAAAATAATAGTACCAAAAATGTACTATAAGCATACCATAGAGGTAAACTTGTTTTCTGGAATATCAGGGGGAAGAAAAGCATCAAAAGCACAGCCCCACAGATTATAAAAATCGCAATATTCTTATACAACCAACCCTGTATAGAGATAATCTCACGTATGCTTTTAGAATCATTCTCAAACAAGGGTTTGTAAAGAGCAAAAGAAACAGCCGAACCAATTCCCAGTTCCGTCAAATTTAGGAGACCTAAAAGATTAATAATGGTGGTGTTCAACCCCAACACCTCGGTCCCTAAACAATCAATAAAGATTTTTCGAGAGAAGAATGTCGTTGCCAATGTCAAAATATAAAATAGCAAAGAAATCTTTGTATTCTGCAGGCTATTGTCGGTACGACTTTTCTTCTGAGTTATCATAAAGCTGTCTGTATATAATGGGGCGAAATTACCGTCTATTTGAGGTGTAATTTGTAAGTTTAAGCCTCTGATATCGTAAATCACACCATTCGGGACAATTCTCTCTCTTAAGTCTACACTCACAAAGTCTTTATGAGCCACTGCTACAATAATAGCATCAAAACGAGTTGTGGGTATTGCCTTACGTATCTCTATTCCATATGTTTTCCTTACTACAGAGGCATCTACCCACGGGTCACAAATAGTAATGTTGTCGGTGTACTCTCTGAAAGTGGTGTATATATCAACAACTTTGGTATTTCTTATGTCGGGGCAGTTCTCTTTAAACGTAAATCCTAAAATCAGTACTCGAGCATCCTTTACCAAAACTCCCGCTTTATTCATCTTCTTAATGGTCTGCATGGCAACATAAGTGCCCATACTATCATTAAGTCTTCTTGCAGAAATCATTACTCTCGGGAGCACTCCATATACTTGAGCTCTTTGGATAAGATAATAGGGATCGACCCCTATACAGTGACCGCCAACAAGCCCCGGTTTGAAGGGTAAAAAGTTCCATTTTGTCTTTGCAGCTTCGAGAACTTCGTAGGTATTAATCTCCATAGCATCGAAGATTTTCATCACCTCGTTCATAAAGGCGATATTAACATCTCTCTGTGCATTTTCGATTATTTTGGAAGCCTCTGCAACTTTTATAGACGATGCTCTATGGGTTCCATTTAGCAAAACTGAATTATAAACAGCATCTATATAATCTGCAACTTCTGGAGTAGAGCCCGAGACCACCTTTTTTATTTTCTCTATTGTGTGTTCTCTATCTCCAGGGTTTACTCGCTCTGGACTATAGCCTACGAAAAAATCCTTGTTGTAAGAAAGCCCCGAGACCTTGGCAACCACAGGAATACACTCATCCTCTGTTACTCCTGGATAAACCGTACTCTCATAAACAACTATATCTCCTCGCTGAATGACCTTTCCAACATATTCGCTGGCATCCAAAAGAGGTTGCAAGTCGGGGGTATGATTGTAATCTACAGGGGTCGGTACTGCTACAACATAGAAGTTACAAGAGCGAATCTTCTCTATGTCCGAGGTAAACAATAATCCATGCTCTTCTACAGCTTTCTGCAAGAGCTCATCAGAAACTTCAAGAGTAGTATCATGTCCTTGCATCAACTCTTCACAGCGTTTCTTACTAATATCAAAACCGATTGTGGGGAATTTCGTTGCAAAAAGACGAGCCAAAGGTAGACCAACATAGCCAAGACCTATAACAGCGATTTTCACCTGCTCTAATTGTAAGTTCATAGCCCGATTAATCTTTCAATTGCCTTTCTCTGTGAATTTATCCAGAATATTAAAAATTACCCAATCTATTGAAATGACACTAGGTGCGTTCCATGTATCCTTTTGCTCCTCAAGAAAAATCCTTTCAAGGAATTTTCCGCACGGTTTATTTCGTTTTGATAAGATTTGGCAGTCTTACAGTGAAGAGGGCTCTCTACCCTGTTCAACACGAGTGCAAAGGTAAGTATTTATCAAATAGGTAGTAATCATTGTTTTACAAAGAGCCATTTTTCTCGACAAAAAACTTTTCTCTCCTTTAGCAAGAGCTCACTCAACGCTTCCACTCATTTTCCTCAGATTTTTTCCAAAACACAAAAAAATACCCAAAACAGGGTACCGAAAAACACTTTTTCCCGAAACATACTAACCCCTTATGAGGATAGTAATAATAAGGGTTGGAGAAATATTGTAACCCTCAAAGCAACATTTCGCAGGAAAAGCAAAAAACATAGTTGTTATTTACCAATAAAGTATTTTCTTTGCAGTCGAATTTGCAATGCGTGTTTTGCAAATTCTACAACTGCAACGATTATAGATACAGTTATATATTTATTGATTTTATGGATGTAATGGATTTTGTTGGCGGACTTTGGCAAGAAGAGATAAATGTCCGCGATTTTGTTTCTAAGAACGTATCTCCCTACGATGGAGATGCCTCTTTCCTTGCACCCGCTACAGAAAAGACAAAAGCGGTATGGCAGAAGTGTCTTACAGCTCTAAAAGAAGAGCGTGAAAACAATGGAGTGCGCTCCATCGACACCAAGACAATCTCAACGATAACCTCTTTTGCCCCTGGATACATTGATAAAGAAAACGAAGTTGTTTTCGGACTACAAACAGACGAAGTATTGCGTAGAGCAATGAAACCTTTCGGTGGCTACAAAGTAGTAGAGAAAGCTGTCGAGGAGAATGGGCTCCACGTAGACGAACGTGTAAAAGACATCTTCACACATTATCGTAAAACACACAACGATGGAGTTTTCGACGCTTATACCGAAGAAATCCGTCAATTCCGCTCATTAGGCTTCCTCACAGGACTTCCCGACAACTATGCACGTGGACGTGTGATTGGAGACTACCGCCGTTTGGCACTCTACGGAAGTGACCGTTTGATCCAAGCCAAGGAGGAAGACTTGCACAAGTTGGTAGGTCCTATGACCGAGCATACTATCCGCCTCCGCGAAGAAGTCAGCGAACAAATCAAAGCCCTTAAAGAGATTACTCAAATGGCTGCTGCCTATGGCTTCGATGTACGTCGCCCAGCTCTCAATGCCACAGAAGCAGTACAATGGGTTTACTTCGCTTACCTCGCTGCCATTAAAGACCAAGACGGAGCTGCGATGTCTCTCGGTAACGTATCTTCATTCCTCGACATTTACATCCAATACGATATGGATCATAGAGGTTTGAGCGAAACTTTAGCACAGGAACTCATCGACCAGTTCGTTATCAAGTTACGTATGGTACGTCACTTGCGTATGAACTCTTACAACGAAATTTTTGCAGGAGACCCCACATGGGTAACCGAGTCTGTCGGTGGCTGCCTCGTAGATGGTCGTCATAAAGTGACTAAGACTTCATTCCGCTTCCTCCAAACACTATACAATCTTGGTCCCAGCCCCGAGCCTAACCTCACGATTCTTTGGAGTCAAGACTTGCCACAAGGGTTCAAGGATTTCTGTGCACAAGTATCTATAGAAACCTCTTCTATACAGTACGAAAACGACGACCTTATGCGTGCTACTCGTTGTAGCGACGACTACGGGATCGCTTGCTGTGTATCTTTCCAAGAGATTGGTAAGCAAATTCAGTTCTTCGGTGCTCGTACCAACTTGGCAAAAGCCTTACTTTTGGCTATCAACGGAGGACGTTGCGAATTTACAGGCACTAAACTCATCGAAGGTATCCCTGAACTTAAGAGCGATGTATTAAACTTCGACGAAGTGTGGGCTAACTACCTCCTCGTACTCAAGCAAGTAGCTCGCGTGTACAATGAGTCAATGAACATCATCCACTACATGCACGATAAGTATTACTACGAACGTGCTCAGATGGCTTTCATCGATACAGACCCAGCTATCAACCTTGCTTACGGAGTAGCAGGACTCTCTATCGTTGCCGACTCACTCTCAGCTATCAAGTTTGCCAAGGTTACTGCTAAGCGTAACGAACAAGGCTTACAGAAGGCTTCGACACAGTGGAGAATATCCATGCTATGGTAACGACGATGACCGTGTAGATATGATTGCTAAGGAAGTAACCCACACTTTCAGCCAAATGCTTAAGGCGTTGCCTATCTACAAGAATGCACAACCTACCCTCTCGGTACTTACCATTACAAGTAACGTAATGTATGGTAAGAAGACGGGAGCTACACCTGATGGTCGTGAAAAGGGAGTTGCTTTTGCACCCGGTGCTAACCCAATGCACGGACGTGATAACCACGGAGCAATTGCCTCACTTACTTCAGTTGCAAAGTTGAATTATACCGATGCCGAAGATGGTATCAGTAACACCTTCTCTATCATTCCTCACTCTTTAGGGTCTAACAGAGAAGAGCAAATCGAGAACTTGACCAGCATGATGGATGGCTACTTTAGCAAAGGAGCGCACCACCTCAATGTCAATGTATTAAACAGAGAGATGCTCGAAGATGCTATGGAACACCCAGAAAACTATCCACAGCTAACCATCCGAGTATCGGGCTATGCCGTGAACTTCATCAAGCTAAGCCGTGAGCACCAGTTGGAGGTTATCTCTCGTTCGTTCCATCAACGTTTGCGTTAAGCATGGAAGAAACGTTTCCTATTAGGGTACATTCTTTTGAATCTATGGGTACATTCGACGGGCCGGGTCTCCGGCTCGTCGTCTTCTTGCAGGGGTGTAACTTCGAGTGCCTTTACTGTGCCAACCCCGACACGATTCCCATTGGTTCGGGAGGGAAGATGGTACCTTCTGAAGAGATACTACGCCGAGCTGTCAGCGAAAAGCCCTTCTTCGGCAAACGTGGTGGTATTACTTTCAGTGGAGGCGAACCCACGGTACAAGCCAAGGAGCTTATCCCTCTGTGCCGTATGCTCAGGGAGAATGGCATCCACATCTGCATCGACACGAACGGGAGCATCGCCAATGACCACGTCCGAGAGCTCTTTTCGCTTGTCGATATGGTACTATTGGACTGTAAGGAATTTAATCCTACCCGTCACAAGACCATCACACAGAGAGACAATGCGCAAGTCCTGAAGACCGCCGAGTACCTCGCCTCTATCCACAAGCCCGTTCGCTTGAGATATGTATTGGTACCAGGCTATACAGACTTTGCCGAAGACTTGGAGGCGTTGGGCACTCACTTCTCGCAGTATGAAAACATAGACCGAGTAGAGGTGTTACCCTACCACACGTATGGCAAACATAAGTATGAATCCATGGGGGCTACCTACAATTGGAGGCAGTGAGAGAGCCTTCGCACGAAGAGGTAGAAGCTGCCAAAGCTATTCTATCGAAATACTTCAAGAACGTTTGGTCGCAATAAGAAGCCTTCAACAGTTCGAAAGCATTTAATAAAGAGAGAGGAGTCGACAAATTCACAACCGTCGGCTCCTCTTTTTATATCCAAGTTTAAGGAATGGTAAAAAAGATATTTGCTTTGATTCTTTTTTATATATTCGCACCACAAACACTTATCAAAACAACACTATGAACACAAAACTCTTAATTAAGCTGGTAGGGGGCTTTTTAGTTATCCTCTCTACATTAAGTTCTTGTTGGTGGATTAAAGGCCCCAAACATACCTATCGGATCAATGATGATTCGTTATTCTTTACTGAGATGCCTCCTCGTACACAGTCTGGAGCAGATATTATTGCCTTTGAAATTGATGGAAAGCCTTACGTTTTTCCAGCCAAAGGTGCCAACAAGAATCATTTTTTTGTTCCTCCCACTTGGAGAGCCTCTATAAGACAAGAAGTTTTTGGAGAAAAGGCAGGATTGTACTATTTAAACTTTATGGTGAATAGAAAATCAGAACAATTTAACCCTACAAGATTTTCTTTCTCAGGTCTTTTCAAATGGGATAGTGGAGTCATCTCTATTGTTGAGGGAGGAGCTACATTTGGTGGTTATGAGTCAGAAGAAGGGCAATTCTCTTGGACAATAGATCATATTGATAGTGTAAAACGACAAGTAGCAGGTACATTTTCGGGAGAGGTAACCTCCATCCATGATAAGACGAAAACACTGAAGATTGAGAATGGCTTTTTTGATTTACTATACTCTAAATGAAATAGTATAATCTACTTCCCCTAGAAAGCTATAATGGGATATATCTAAGACAATGCCTTTGAAGTCTATTAAAAACGAATTTTACGGGTATCAAGTAGGATGTTCTAACAAAGGATAGATTAAAGAGAGGAGTCGGCAATTTCACAACCGTCGGCTCCTCTTTCTTTTTAGGGCAATACGTAGGGCAATAGTTGGAGCACTCAGGGCAATACATAGACGCTGTGTGTTCCTTTTCCTTCGACAGCGAGCAATCCCTGAGCTGCAAACTTGCGCAATTCGACAGAGGCTGTAGTTAAACTAACCCCTGTCAGCAAAACATAATCTCTCAATCTTAAGAAAGGTTTGTTTTTTAGGAAATCGTGTACGAGGGCAAGCCTTTTCTCCAAATCAACATTAGGTCTGCTATAGGTTTTCCCCTTGCTACGTTGCAATTCACAGTAACTATTGGCAATACTAAGCAACCTTTTATCAGGTTGGAAGTGTACGTTGCTAATCTCTATGCTCTGCGCATTGCGTTTACCTCCTTCCTCTGCCTCTCTTTCTGCTCCTTTTTTAAGTCCAAGTTTTGCCGAGAAGGCGCCTATACCCTCTATTTTCAAGCAATACCCTTCGGCAATAACACGTCCGACTTCTTGTGCCACCATGCCGACAACCGCCTCAACCTCTCCTACTGCAAAAGTTGTATTTCTGGCTATTCTTTCAGCTATGGAGTGCAAATCAACGGTACCTTCAATGAGCATTCGAGGATATTTGATTTGCTTTCCTTTGCCCTGCATATCGGGCATTTCTTGCATAATATACTTTGCCATAATGCTTTATTTCTTCGAATGTGCCTATTTAGGGAGATAATCTCATACTATAAAACATCATTCAATACAAATACAAAAGTAATTTAGTTAGGATTATAATATGCAAACCTAATACACTTTTCTCTATATTCAATCTAAATATATTTACATCAAGATTACATATTAATATACTAAGCCTAAGTATATCTATATTTAGATTGAATATATAAAAATACATTATACCTTCTGATTTTTTACAACTAATGATTTTTATTTTTCATCAGTATCTTCTAATGAATTTTTCATCTGCAAATAGAATCAAAAATGGTAAAGTTTGGGCACTATTACTATTCTATTTCAACTTTTAAGGCTAATAAGCGAGGAGGTTGCTCGGAAGATTGCTAACATCTTGACAGAAGACTTCACAAGACTCTCGGCGGAGAGGTCGAGCAACTCTCGTGGTGTTCTAAAGCCATCAATAATCCGCAAAAGCAAAAAGCGACTATTGTGCAGAAAAATGGTTACTTTTGCCCCTCGGAATAGATGCGTCTTGGAACAAAGAAAAAGTATGACAACGAGCATCTTTTCTACTCCTCTTTTTGAAACTCCACAGAGAAGTTCTCAAAAAGAGAATTATGAGCTACTCCCCCATAGAGTACTCTAAATCAATTAGAATTAGTTATTGGTATATAAACTATGCTTAGAGAAATCTTATCCATTTCAGGTCGTCCCGGACTTTTCAAACTTCTTTCTCACTCCAAGGGTTCTATCATCGTGGAGGCCCTCACCGATGGACGTCGTACACCCGTATATGCAAGCGACCGTGTGGTTTCGCTCGCCGAAGTAGCCATCTACACCACCGAGCAGGAAAAGCCCTTGGGCGAGGTTTTGGACCTTATATATAAACACACCGAAGGCAAAGAAGTAGACCTCAAAGCCGTAGGTGCTAACAAAGAGTCGCTATACACATTTTTTGGAGAGGTATTACCCTCTTACGACAGAGACCGCGTTTATCCTACCGATGTAAAAAAGGTTGTTACTTGGTACAACCTCCTCGTAAAAAACGGGTTCGATCACTTCGTAGCGACCGAAGAAGAGAAGAAAAACAACGAAGAGGCTAAAAGCAATAACGAGTAATATATTTAAACAACCCATTAAATTATAATCACTATGTTCAAGGGCATGAAAAACTTCTTGGGCGAAGAGCTTAAGAAGATTAAGGAAGACGGTCTTTACAAAGAAGAACGCATTATCACGACACCTCAGCGTGCCGACATCAAAGTAAATGCAGGACAAGAAGTACTCAACTTCTGCGCCAACAACTACTTAGGTCTTAGTGATCATCCTCGCCTCGTTAAGGCTGCCAAGGAAGCTATGGACAGCCATGGATATGGTATGAGTAGCGTGCGCTTCATCTGCGGAACTCAAGACCTACACAAAGAATTGGAGCGCGCTATCGCCGAGTACTTTCACACAGACGATGCTATCCTCTACGCTGCTTGCTTCGATGCTAATGGGGGGCTTTTTGAACCTCTATTCGGTGCAGAAGATGCTATCATCAGTGATGCCCTTAACCATGCATCCATCATAGATGGGGTACGCCTCTGTAAAGCTAAGCGTTATCGCTATGCCAACGGCAATATGGAAGAGCTTGAGGCTTGCTTAAAAGAAGCACAAGAGCAACGCCACCGCATTATCGTAACCGATGGAGTATTCTCTATGGACGGTAACGTAGCTCCTATGGATAAGATCTGCGCATTGGCAGAAAAATACGATGCCCTTGTAATGGTAGACGAGTGTCACTCTGCGGGAGTAGTAGGTAAAACAGGGCGTGGTGTAGCCGAGCAATATGACTGCTGGGGACGTATCGACATCCACACTGGCACATTAGGTAAAGCCTTCGGAGGTGCTGTAGGTGGCTTCACAGCTGGTCCTCAAGAAGTAATTGATATGCTCCGCCAACGTTCTCGTCCTTATCTCTTCAGTAACTCTATCCCTCCTGCAGTAGTAGGAGCTGGTTTGGAAGCCTTCAAGATGTTCAAAGAGAGCAACGAACTCCATGACAAATTGATGGAAAATGTAGCTTACTTCCGTGACAAAATGGTAGCGGCTGGCTTCGACATCAAACCTACCCAGAGTGCTATCTGTGCCGTGATGCTCTACGACGCCAAGTTATCTCAAGTATATGCTAAGCGTATGCTCGAAGAGGGTATCTATGTAACAGGTTTCTACTATCCTGTAGTACCCAAGGGCGAGGCTCGCATCCGTGTTCAACTCTCGGCAGGACACAAGCGTGAGCATTTGGACCGCTGTATCGAAGCCTTCATTAAGGTAGGTAAAGAGTTGGGAGTTATTAAATAATACAATCCCTACTCTACGTTATCGCCCTGTCGAAGGCTTTCAACGATAAATAGGTATAGTAAAAGCTCCGAACGGCTCTTCCTTGACGGAGAGTACTTTCGGAGCTTTTTTGGCTTTTCCCAATACGTTTCTTTTAGAGGTTATACAGCAATCTCTCGAAAATAAAATGTAGCTACAATGTCTCGAAAACTGCATATCACAGAAATGAATCGTCTCGATACTGAGACTTATAAGGAGCGTAAGAAAATACCCCTTGTCCTCGTATTAGATAATGTACGGAGTATGAACAATGTGGGTTCTATCTTCCGCACGGCAGATGCTTTTCGTATTGAAAAAATCCTCCTCTGTGGCATTACGGCTGTTCCCCCCCACCCTATGATTCACAAAACAGCCCTCGGAGCAGAAGAGAGTGTAGCATGGGAGTATGTCTCCTCCATCAGCGAAAAAGTACAAACTCTAAAAGAGGAGGGATACGAAATATGGGCATTAGAGCTGGCAACCGAAAGCCTTCCTCCCGAAAAGTGTACCCTATGCCCCAATCAAAAGGTAGCACTTGTAATTGGTAACGAAGTACATGGAGTAAGTGATGAAATAATCGCCTTGGCGAGCCGCTGTATAGAAATCCCCCAATATGGTACGAAACACTCGCTCAACGTAAGTGTCTCTACGGGCATTGCCTCTACACAATAATAGCCCCTCTACTACCACAACTTAAAGGGTAAGGAGTGGAAACTGTTTTGAGACATATTTATATTGAACCAGATACTAAAGCATCTCCTGATAACGTTTTACAGAGGTGAAAGTCCAGACAAATATTGCATCCTATAGCATAGGATTGTTATTTCTTTTTGTAATACTCCCTTGGCAAGCTAAGGGTCAGTACGATGCTGTCTTTTCACAACACACACGCCTCTCTTCGTTCTACAACCCTGCTACCGTAGGCGGAGATAAAGATTGGCTCAACCTCACGGCATCGTACCATCAACAATGGATTGGGATGCCCGGAGCACCTGCCAATTTTCTCCTTTCGGGGCATACCGCACTGAAATTCTTAGAGCGCAACCATGGGGTAGGCATAACTATATCGGGGCAAAAAAAGGGACTTTTTCTGCACACACAACTAAGTGGAGCTTACGCCTTTCTAATCCCCCTTTGGAAAGGCTCGCTATCTATCGGTTTACAGGGGACATTTCTTTCCTCTACGTTCGATGGAACGGGGGTTGTTATCCCCGATGGAGAGGGGTTATCGCCCAATGACCCTGCCATTCCTATGACACGGGTCGGGGGTAAAACCTTCGACACGGCTGTCGGTCTCTCTTATCGCAATAAGCACTTTTCCGTAGGCATCGCTTCCAAACACCTATTGCAACCGCAACTAAGGCTCGGCGAATCACATTATTTCCTCCTCCGTCGTAACTATATTGTACAAGCAGAATACTCAATACGTCCTCTTAACTCCCACGTATCATGGCATCCATCTCTTCTTGCCATTAGCGACCTCCAATCATACAGGGTAGATGCCCTCCTCAATGTGGCGTACAATGACAAGTTTTTTGCTGGAGTAATGTACCGCGTACTCAGTGCTGCAGGATTCAATTTGGGTATGCGGTGGAGCAATTTCTATATAGGCTACGCTTTCGAGATGCCTACTTCAGAACTCATAAGGGGTAATTGGGGCAGTCATGAGCTTCTATTTACCTACTTAATCCCTATGAACAAACAGAAAAATAAGTCGGCTCGTTCTAAAAGTGTGCGACTTTTATAGTTGCTTTGTGTATCATTCCACAGAAGCATACTTATCTTTGTGGACAGAAAGATGAATATAAGACAAAATTCCTCCCACTATTTTACAATAATAGAGAGAGGGAATGCGTTAATGACAGAGATATAATACAGATGTATGATAAAAATGAGTAGTTCGAAACTCTTACCTATTACCCTACTACTGGGGATGGCAACTCTTATGTGGTCTTGTGCCTCGTCTCGCTCTCGAAACAGCATTGGGGGCGAACTGGTAGGAGCGCACCTTACCTCTTGGCAAGAGCCATCGCCTTTTGGGATGGTATTGATACCAAGGGGTACTATCGTATTAGGACATACCGAAGCCGATAGTCTATGGGGCTTTCCCGCCGAGTCTAAAGCAATATCGGTAGATGCCTTTTGGATGGATCGTACCGAAATTACCAACGCTCAATATAGACAGTTTGTATATTACGTGCGTGACTCTATCATCCGCGAACGGTTGGCAGATCCAGCCTTTGGAGGCAATCCCGACTACAAGATAACGACCGACAAATTTGGAGACCCTGTAACACCCTACCTTGATTGGTCTCGTCCTCTACCCAACCCCAAAAAGGCTTTTGATGAGGAACTCTCAGCTATGAATAGCGTTTACTATACCAATCCCGTTACTAAAGAACGTCGTTTAGACCCCAACCAAATGCTCTACAAATATGAGAGGTATGACTATCGCATGGCTTCTCTATACAGAGATGAGATACTATTGCTACAGCGTTTCACTCCCGAAGAGGTATTTGGTGACAGAGAGCGTCCAATGATAGCCAAAGACACAGCCTATCTTGACGATAATAACAAGATAGTACGTACTACCATCAATAGACCTCTGAGCGGAGAGTATGACTTCCTAAACACTTACATCGTACCCATTTATCCCGATGAGTCTTGTTGGGTACGCGACTTTCCCAACTCTACTAACGATGAATATAGTCGTCTCTACTTCAATCATCCGGGATATGACAATTATCCTGTGGTAGGCATTACTTGGGAGCAAGCCAACGCTTTCTGCGCTTGGCGCTCGGATTCTTTCCGCAAAGGGATGAACATTCCAGAGGGACTCGTTGTAGAGGAGTTTCGATTGCCCACCGAAGCAGAGTGGGAGTATGCAGCCCGTCAGGGCGACTCTAACCGCCGTTACCCTTGGAGCAGTCAAGATATGTCTTCTGAAAGCGGATGCTACTTAGGTAACTTTAAGCCTGGAGAGGGAAATTACACCGCCGATGGACATCTCATCACAAGTCAAGTTTCCTCCTATTCGCCTAACGACTTCGGGTTATACGATATGGCAGGTAACGTGGCAGAATGGACCACTTCTTCCTACTCTTCATCAAGTTACAAAGAAGTGGATGATATAAACCCAGAGTTAGACTATAAGGCAGACCGCAATGACCCAGCTCTACTGCAAAGAAAAGTAGTACGTGGAGGTTCTTGGAAAGATGTCGCCCGTTTCGTACAATCCTCTACTCGTAGTTTTGAACAGCAAAATAAACCTCGTTCCTATATTGGATTTCGTTGCGTACGCAGAGCTATCTCTTTCGAAGCTCCTCGCAAAACAAAAAAACGCAAGTAAAAAAATAGATTCTTAGCACGACCTATACGACAATGAAGAAGTCTTTTTCAAATAGTAAGATTACACGATTTCTCGCCACCCCACGAGGCAAGCGAGCACTAAATATAGCCTATAGCTGGGGGGCAGCAGTAGTCATCCTCGGAGCCCTCTTTAAGCTCCTACATTGGCCTTTCGGAGACGAAATGCTTTTTGTGGGTATGATGACCGAATTTTTTGTATTCTTCATCTCTGGTTTTGAAAGCACCGAAGAACCCTATAAATGGGAGCGGGTCTATCCAGAGTTACGAAGAGATGACGAAATGAGCCTTGAGGAACTCGAAGAACACAGAGCCTACATCGCAGAAAGAGCCACAGCAGCGCACCAAAGGGCAGAGGTTTGGGCTTCTACACCCTCACATAGAGGGGCTATGGACTATGCAACTTCTACCACGACAAGCCCACAAACCCCTCCTCTTGCAGAAGTACTCTCCGAAGAACAGATTGCAGAATTGGCATCAAGTATCGGGCGTTTGAGCAAAGCGGTAGACCAATTATCTCGCTTGGCTACTCTTACAGCAGATCTGACGCACCAGTGGGAAACTCTTCACATTGATAGCGATGCTCTCGAACAGCAAACGAAAGTCTACCAAGAGCAAGTAGAAACGCTCAATCGTAGTCTCGCAGGGCTGAGTAGTGCCTATGAGGCACAGCTCAGAGATGTTACAGGGCAAGTTAATGCTATTGAGAATATCAATCGAGGTCTGGATCGCTTAGGGCAAATGTATGATGGTTGCATTATGGAAGGTAACCTTTTCCGCAGTGAGCACTCACGTATGGCACGTCAGTTACAGGATCTTAACGCCGTATATGCCCGACTTTTAGATGCTATGACTGTAAATATGACAGTTCCACGCTCGTACGACCCTTATACCCCCTCCTACGGAGCAAGAGATAACTACTCCCCTACACGCAGAGAGTCATACCCTCCTCGTGAAGACTATTCGACCCCTAACCACCAACAAAACTAATAGCTATGGCTATTTCAGGAGGAAATAAAAATCGTCAGAAGATGATTAGTTTGATGTACCTCGTATTCATTGCGATGGTAGCATTGAACGTATCATCCGAAGTACTGGATGGATTCGATAAAGTAGAAGAGAGTCTACATACCATGCTTCATGGTACAGAAACTCGCAACAAATATACAGAACAGGCTCTCAATACCGCCTATGCCAACAACCCCTCCAAAGCAAAAGAGGCGTACAGCAAAAGTAAAGTACTTAAACAAGAGGCGGACTCTCTCTATAATCTTATAGAAGACCTCAAAATTAAGATTGTAAAAAAGACAGATGGTGCCCAAGGAGATGTTCGCAATATCAACCGTAAGGACGATATGAACGCTCCTTCCGAAGTGATGCTCAACTCCCTATCGCCCTTGGGTGCACAGCTTCGCAAGCGAGTAGCTCAGTTCCGCACGCTCTCAACCTCCTATGTAGAAACTCCCAATCAAAAAGCGACCATTGAAAAAACGCTTTCTACCGAGGGTAAGGGGATGAAGTCTTGGGAAGAAACTCTATTCGAGGGTATGCCTACTATTGCAGCTATTACCCTTCTCACCAAGTTGCAAACAGATGTACGCAGTGTGGAGGGAGAAGTTTTGCAAGAGCTTATCCGAAGCATCGATGTATCAGACATACGTGTCAACAAGGTAGAAGCACAGGTTATCCCTGAAAGTCAAATCGTGATGCGTGGGGGCACTTACAAGGCTCAAATTGTACTCAGTAGCGTCGACTCTACCGCACAACCCAAGGTTGTAGTTAATGGCAAAGAGTTGTCTGCCGAGAGTAAAGGGCTCTTTGTAGCATCGGCTGGAACACCAGGTACTTATCCTATAAAAGGATACATTGAGACTATGGGAGGAGACGGAGCCGCTATCCGTCGAGAATTTACCTCGCAATACGTAGTTACAGAACCTATGGCATCTATCGCTCCTACATTGATGAACGTACTTTATGCAGGCATCGACAACCCGATTAACATAGCTGTTCCCGGGGTAGCCTCTGAGCAGTTACAGGTTACTATGAGTAACGGCACACTTTCTCGTCGAGGTAATCTATGGATAGCTCGCCCAGAAAAAGTGGGTACAGAAGCCGTTATCATTGTCTCTGCCAAAGGGAATAATGGAGTAGTATCTCGTATCACGGAGCAAAAATTGCGTGTCCGTGCCCTACCTGACCCACTACCTTTTATTGAATATCAAGATGCCAATGGAGCAACAAAACGCTTCAAAGGAGGCTCTCTCTCCAAGAGAGATTTGCTCTCTGCCAAGGGTATTCAAGCGGCTATTGATGACGATATCTTGGAAGTTTCCTACTCCGTAGTACGTTTCCAACTCACCTTTTTTGACCAAATGGGTAATGCAATGCCCGAGGTTTCCAATGGAGATCGTTTCTCGGACAGACAGCTCAATAGCATACGATCCTTATCAAGAGGTAAACGCTTCTACATCAGCGAAGTTATAGCTCGAGGACCTGACGGGATTGAGCGCAAAATCCCCCCAATCGAAGTAATTGTAAAATAGAGATTCTCACACACAGATGAAGAATATTAGCATAAAAACATTGTCTTTTATAGTTGCCCTCCTCTCCACCTTTTCGCTTTTTGCTCAGACAGACAGCCTGTCGGCAGAAAGGAGCAACAGCAATTCTACTGTGGTACGACGTACCACTCCTCTACGCAAAATGGCAGGTAAAGAACAAAAAGAGAGTGAGGGACTCTCCGTAAGAGCGCAAGAATTCAACAAACGTCTTAAAAACAATAGTGATAATGCTCCATGGAAACGCATTATCTATAGAGAGCTTAATTTGGATAGCGCAGCCAACACGGCTCTTTACTACCCACCTCGTCCTACGCAAGAGGAGCAAAATTTATTCTCTACTATATTTAAATTACTCGCCAAAGGAGCTGTAAAAGCCTATGACTACGTAGATGGTTACGAGATTTTTGATGCCCAACATGAGCTAAAGTTTGGTGAGTTTTTGGATCGCTTCGGCATCATCTATACCGAGAATAGTGGGGCACAAGAGAGCGAACGCTACACCATTGCTCCTGCCGACATCCCTTCGGACTTGGTTAAGTCCTACTTCATCAAAGAGGAGTATTACTTCGACCCTATCCGAGGTACTATTGATACTCGTGTTTTGGCACTCTGCCCTATTCTTTACGATACGGGCGAGTTGGAGGAAACCCTCCGTCTGCCCCTCTTTTGGATTACTTACGAAAGCCTCCGCCCCTACCTCTCTACCCTACCTGTCATGCTCAGTGATGTGAACAATGCTATGCAATCGACTATGGACAACTATTTCCGGATGCGCTTGTACAAGGGAGAGATTTACAAAACACGCAATCGTTTAGGTCGAGCATTGGTACAGTATTGCCCCACTCCCGACTCCTTACAAAAAGAGCGTATGAGGATAGAAGCAGAACTCACCTCCTTTGAAAAAGCACTTTGGCAGCGTAAAGAAAGTGCTCAGGAAGAGACCGAGCAACCCTCTGAAAAGGAGAAGAAAGAGGCAAAAAGAGGCGAAACAGCTCGTGCCCGTCGCCAGCAACAGAAAGAGGGCAAAGTAGCTAAACAACCTAAAGCTAAGAAACAACCCAAAGCGAAAAAGGCAAAATCGACCTCCAGCTCTAAACGTTCGGCTCGCAACCGCTTCTAAAAACACTACTTTACCCTTGAAAGGCTTTCTATAAACTCATATTGTTTATATACAAACCCACAAATGAGCAATAAAAAAGCCTTTTGAAAGAGTTTGCAAAGTGAGGTTATAACGAGGTACAAAAGCAGAGAATAATGCCCATCGTACAGAAGGTAACTGTGTACAAACACCGACAGCAAGATAATAAGAACACTATTATGCAATAGAGCTACGTAGAGTTGTTTCTAAGGAACTCCTTCAGAGACAACTCTTTTTCATATTCTATCAACTCTTTTCAGCTGCTAAAACGAACCATTGCACAATGCTATTCCATCTATTCCGCACTTTTTTTCAAATAGGACTTTTCACCTTTGGAGGGGGCTATGCGATGCTTCCCCTTATCGAGCACGAAGTAGTCGAACGGCATAAATGGTTCTCTCAAAATGAGTTTTTGGATCTCTTTGCCGTAGCCCAATCGTTGCCGGGAGTCTTTGCGGTCAATATCTCCATCTTTGTGGGCTATCGTTTAGACCGATTTCGTGGAGGGTTTGTAGCAGCGATAGCCACCATACTCCCCTCTTTTTTGGTACTTTTGGGCATCGCCTCTTCTTCGAAAACATCCAAGAAAATAGATATGTCATCGCCATAATGCAGGGGATACGTCCCGCTGTAGTGGCGCTAATTGCCCTACCCGTCTATACGACTTGGCGCAAAATGGCTCTTCCGCTCTATATGCTCGTTATCCCCATCGTGGTCGCTCTCTTGGTTTGGTTTTGGGGCGTCTCCCCCATTATCATTATCCTTGCTTCCTCTCTTGTGGGACTCCTCTACGGGATGGGCATCAAACCCTTGCTCAATAAAAAAGAGAAACTATGATCTACTGGAAACTCTTTTGGGTGTTTTTCGAGATAGGGCTCTTCGGGTTCGGGGGTGGATATGCTATGCTCTCGCTCATTCAAGAGGAGGTAGTAACGCAAAACCTTTGGCTCACAACGGGAGAGTTCACCGATATTGTTGCTATTAGTCAGATGACTCCGGGTCCCATTGGCATCAATACCGCCACCTATGTGGGCTATACCGTGACGCAGTCAGTATGGGGCTCTGTAGTAGCTACTACGGCTGTTTCGCTCCCCTCCTTTATATTGGTATTCCTACTCTCCTTACTCTTCCGTCGGGCGCAAGAGCAGCATTGGGTCAAAGCACTCTTCAGTGGATTGCGACCTGCCACGGTAGGATTGATAGCCTCCGCAGCACTATTCCTACTCTTTCAGCCGATGCCCTCCGCTCTCTCCAATGGGAGAATATCTGGGTTAAGGAAAACTTCCCCGATTGGAGTAGTATATTTATCTTTTTGGGAGTCCTGTTCATTGGACTAAAACGCTGGCTACATCCTATACTTCTCTTGCTACTCGCAGGACTTTTAGGTCTTTTCATTTACACCTAAGAAAGATGATTACAAAAACTTTTTCCAAGTATTTTCAACGATTTTAGGGACATAACCGAATTTGTGTGCCGAAAACAGCATAACAAAAAGAGGATTATATAATAGTCTCTATAAGAAAGAATAGAGAGAAAAAGTTAATAGAATTGGACAAATAAAAAGGTTAGACGAAAGAAGCAAGTCGTTTAGTAACTACGCTAACTTTATGATTTGAAAACCTCTATCTATATCATACATTCTCCAAGTACCTATACCCAACTTTTATACCATCTGTGCCAATGCTCAAAACCCTCTGTGTAAACTTCTGAAAGGATTAATGGTTGGGAGGGAAAGGTATAATGGTTTTGCAACAAACTACCCATCCTCTTGAGATACTGAAATCTACATCCTCTTAAGTAACATATAACGCTCTCAATAAGTGAATAAAAAAGAGTAACTTTGGAGGTCAAAATAAACATAGCGCACAATAGTTATGGAAAAAGAGGCAATAGAACAAGTTGATCAACTTCAAAAAGATCTACGTTACCTACAACTCCTCTCGGAGCGTTTCCCAACTTCTGCTGAAGCCACTTCGGAAATGATTAACCTAGAGGCTATTCTCAACCTGCCCAAAGGCACAGAGCACTTCCTTGCCGATGTGCACGGAGAGTACGAAGCTTTTAACCATGTATTAAAGAATGCTTCTGGAAGCATCTTACGCAAGATAAAAGAGCTCTTCGGGCGACAAATGTTAGAACATGAGATGGCAGAGTTTGCCACTCTCGTTTACTACCCTCAAGAGAAATTAGGACTCATCAAAGAGGAGTGTAAATCGTTGGAAGACTGGTATAAAGTTACCTTAGACCGTCTAATAAAACTTTGTCGTAAGGTGAGTGAAAAGTACACTCGCTCTAAGGTGCGCAAAGCATTGCCCCCTCATTATAGCTACATTATTCAGGAGTTACTGCACGAAGAAGGGGTCAATCCCAATAAATCTGCCTATATAGCAAGTATCTTCTCTACAATTATATCAAGTGGTAAGGCGGACGATTTTATCATCTCTCTCTGCGACACTATCAAGCGTTTGGTAATAGATCGGTTGCACGTAGTGGGGGATATATTCGACAGAGGCCCTGGTGCTCAGCACATTATGGATACTATAATGCGTTACCACAATGTAGACATCCAGTGGGGCAACCATGATATTTTGTGGATGGGAGCAGCATCTGGCAATCCTGCTTGTATTGCCAACGTAATTCGTATTGCACTACGTTATGCCAACCTCGACACAATCGAGGAGGGGTATGGTATAAATATGCTTCCCTTAGCTCGCTTTGCTATGGAGACCTATGCCAACGACCCTTGCGAACGCTTCAAACCCAAGATGGGGGACTCCGATATAAGCTACGATGAGAAGAGTGCCTACCTCATCAGCCAGATGCACAAAGCTATTGCCATCATACAGTTCAAATTGGAGTATCAGTTAATCAAAGAACATCCCGAGTATGAGATGGAAAATAGGAACTTACTCCATAAAATTGACCGGGAAAAGGGCACCTTAGACCTTACGGGGACGAAGCCCGATGGAGGATATGGGCATCACCCTATGCTGGACATGCACTTCCCAACGGTAGACCCTAAAGATCCTTATAAACTATCGGCTGGCGAAGAAAATTTAGTTAATCAATTAATTACCTCCTTTTACAGAAGTTCCAAACTGCACGAGCATATTAAGGCGCTGTACCGTTTGGGAAGTATGTATTTGGTCTGCAATGGCAACCTTCTCTACCATGCTTCTATGCCTTTGGATAGTAAAGGCGAACTTAAAGAGATACGTGTAGGCAGTGCTTCCTATAAGGGGCGTGCTCTCCTTGACAAAATCGACTCTGTGGTACGAGATGCTTATCAAGCGTTGCCGGGTTCTACCACCAAGAAAAAATCAGTTGACTACATGTGGTATCTCTGGTGTGGAGCCAACTCGCCTCTCTTTGACAAGTCGGCGATGACCACTTTTGAGCGCTATTTTATACAGGACAAAGAAACCCATACAGAAGAAAAAGGATATTACTATAAGTTCCGCAACCAAGAGAAGGCCATAGAGCTTATTCTAAAAGACTTTGGTTTGGGAGGACCTGATAGCCACATAATAAATGGACACGTACCTGTAAAAGCGAAAAAGGGAGAACAACCTCTTATGGCAGGAGGAAAGTTGTTGGTCATAGACGGAGGGTTTAGTCGCGCTTATCAGTCAAGTACTGGTATTGCTGGTTACACCTTAATATTCAACTCTCGTGGGTTACAACTCGTTCAACACGAGCCTTTTAGTAGCACACGTGAGGCGATAGAGAACTTGGACGACATTAGAAGTGTTACTATAATAACAGAGCAAACATCGCACCGCATATTGGTCGAGGATACCGATGTGGGTAAAGAAATGCGCTCACAAGTAGATAACTTAAAAAAGCTATTGTTGGCTTACGACTTAGGTCTTATCAAAGAGAAGGAATCAAGCAAATAAATAGCGTCTCAGAAGTGTTATTGTTTTTGATAGGATGCGTAAACTAATCAAACTACTTTGGCTACTTTTCTTAGCTTTTTGGTTAGGAGGAGTGTTGCTGTTCGTCCTAATATGGAACGGCGTAATAGGATATATGCTCCTATTGAGCAACTGCAAAATCCGATAGATAAATATGCCTCACAGCTCATATCATCGGACGGAGAGACCCTTGGTTCTTATGCTCGGAGCGGTAATAACCGTATCTATTCTTCCTACTCAGAACTTTCGCCCGACCTTGTTAATGCTCTTATTGCCACAGAGGACGTTCGCTTTGAACGTCACTCGGGTATTGATGCCCGGGGGCTGTTGAGAGCTGTTGTAAAGAGGGGGATACTACGTCAGAAATCTGGAGGAGGAGGAAGTACTATTACTCAACAGTTGGCAAAGCAACTCTACTCTCCCAAAGCAGATAGCCACTTAGAACGCGTTTTACAGAAACCTATTGAGTGGGTCATAGCTGTTCGCTTGGAACGCTACTATACCAAAGAGGAAATCATCTCGATGTACCTCAACCAATTCGACTTCTTGTACAACGCCGTAGGCATACGTTCTGCCGCCCAGACCTATTTTTCTAAAAAACCATCCGAACTTAATCTTCAGGAAGCAGCTATGTTAGTGGGAATGTGTAAAAACCCCTCCCTCTACAATCCTATACTCCACAAAGATAAAAGCAGAGCTCTCGGACGTAGAAAAGTAGTACTCCAACAGATGCAAAAAGCAGGGTATATCACCTCTACCACAGCGGACTCTGTAGCAACCCTTCCTTTAGGGACTAAATTTCACCGCATGACACATACTGAGGGAGTAGCTCCTTATTTTCGTGAGTATATACGTCTTTTGCTAACAGCAAAAAAACCCAACCGCAGTGATTATGGTGCTTGGGCATTGCAACAGTATAGTTTGGACTCTCTAGCATGGGAAACGAACCCTCTTTATGGGTGGTGCGAGAAGAATAGAAAGCCCGATGGCTCTAAATATGATTTGTATGCAGATGGATTACGTATCTATGCGACTGTCAATAGTCGTATGCAACGCTATGCAGAACAGGCTGTAAGGGAGCACATAGGAGGCACCATGCAACCCCAATTTGCCAAAGAAAAGAAAGGTTCTAAAACAGCTCCCTACTCTTCACGAGTGTCTATAAAGGAACGGGAAGAGATGATTTTGCGTTCGATGAAACAGTCAGACCGCTGGTATCACGCCCAAAAAGATGGTTTGTCTGAAAAGGAGATTATCGCTTCTTTCAATAAGAAGGTGCGTATGCAACTCTGGTCTTGGGATGGAGTTATAGACGTAGAGATGACACCTCGAGACTCAATCTTGTATTACAAGAGCTTCCTGCGCTCCTCTTTTATGGCCATGAGTCCTCATAATGGACATGTATTGGCATACGTGGGAGGAATAGACTTCCGCACTTTCAAATACGATATGGTCAATCAGGGAAGACGTCAGGTGGGGTCTACCATCAAACCTTTTCTCTACTCTCTTTCTATGACAGAAGGCATAACCCCTTGTGATGTAATGCTTCACAACCCTGTTACCCTCTATGATGCCAATGGGCGTCCTTGGACTCCACGCAGTGGAGGCGCTCGAAAGAGTGGAGAAATGGTAACAATACGGTGGGGGTTGCAAAACTCGTCTAACTGGGTAACTGCCTATTTAATGGGACGCACTTCTCCTGCTACATTTGTACGCTTGCTTCGCTCTTATGGTATTACTGGACCTATAGACCCAGTGGTTTCTCTTGCGGCGGGTACACCCGACATCTCTTTGGCGGAGATGGTGAGTGCCTATACTACTTTTGTAACTCAAGGCATCCGTGTAACCCCTCTCTATGTAACACGCATAGAAGATCAGTTTGGCAATACTATTGCTCGTTTGCCCCCTCAATGAATGAAGTGCTTTCTGAGGACGCAGCTTTGAAAATGCTCGATATGTTACAGGCAGTGGTCAATGGAGGCACGGGAGGTCGCCTAAGAAACAAGTATAATTTGACTATGCCATTAGGAGGAAAAACAGGTACTACCCAAAATAATAGTGATAGTTGGTTTATGGGATTCTCTCCAGAAATCGTAGCTGGTTGTTGGGTAGGAGGAGAAGAACGTTCCATACATTTCAACTCAACAGCATTGGGACAAGGGGCTGCTGCAGCTCTCCCTGTCTTTGCAAAGTTTATGGCCAAAGTTTATGGCGACCGTTCTTTGGGTTATTCCAAGGATACTCCTTTCAATATACCTATGGGGTATAGCCCTTGCACATCAGAAGAAAACTCCTTTGTGGAAGAATATCCTATTGGAGGAGAAGTGTGGGATTTGGATGTTATGGGCGACACACAACAAGAAGGGACTACCCCCCCTCGAGAAGAGTCCTTTTGGTAATATGACACAAGAAAATTAGAATTAAACAGATAAAGTAGAAATATATTTAAGAGAAAGATGGAAAAAAAACGAGTTTATTCCTTTGGTGATGGTAAGGCTGAAGGACGTGCTGATATGAAAAACCTATTAGGGGGCAAAGGGGCTAACCTTGCAGAAATGAACCTAATAGGTGTACCTGTTCCTCCAGGATTTACAATTACGACTGAAGTTTGTGGCGAGTATTACTCCATAGGTGGAGAACGTGTTCGCGAGTTGTTGGATACAGAGGTAAGAGCTGCAATAAAGGGAGTGGAAGCTCTTATGAAAAACAACTTCGGAGACGTTTCTAACCCCTTGCTTCTTTCCGTACGCTCTGGAGCTCGTGCTTCTATGCCTGGTATGATGGATACGATCCTCAACTTAGGTTTGAATGATGAAGTTGTAGCAGGGTTAGCTCGTAAAACAGGCAATGAACGTTTTGCTTGGGATTCATACCGTCGCTTCGTACAAATGTATGGAGATGTAGTTTTAGGTATGAAGCCTGTTGAAAAGACAGAAATCGACCCATTTGAAAAAATTATAGAAGAGGTAAAAGAAGAGGCAGGTGTTAAGCTCGACAATGAACTTAGCGTAGAGAATTTAAAAGACCTCGTAGCCCGTTTCAAAAAAGCCGTATTTGAGCAAACAGGAAAGAATTTCCCTGTAGATCCTTACGAACAGCTTTGGGGAGCGATTATGGCCGTATTCAACTCTTGGATGAACGAACGTGCCATTTTGTATCGTAAGATGGAGGGCATCCCTGCTGAGTGGGGAACAGCTGTTACAGTTCAAGCTATGGTATTCGGTAACATGGGAGACACTTCTGCTACGGGGGTTTGCTTCTCTCGTGATGCTGCTACTGGAGAGAACCTCTTCAACGGAGAGTATCTCATCAATGCACAAGGCGAAGACGTGGTAGCTGGTATCCGTACCCCTCAACAGATTACTAAAGTTGGATCTGTACGTTGGGCAGAACGTGGTGCTATTTCAGAGGCAGATAGAGCTTCTAAGTATCCTTCTATGGAAGAGTGTATGCCTGAGATTTATGCAGAACTTGATGCTATCCAACGTCGCTTAGAGGAGCATTATCTCGACATGCAAGATATGGAGTTCACTGTACAAGAGGGCAAATTGTGGATTCTTCAAACTCGCAACGGTAAGCGTACAGGTAGTGCCATGGTTAAGATTGCTTGCGACTTGTTGAAGGAAAGCAAAATTACCGAAGAGCAAGCACTCCTTCGTATCGAAACCAACAAATTAGACGAATTGCTCCACCCTGTATTTGACAAAAATGCTCTCAAGAGTGCTAAACTTCTCACAAAAGGATTACCAGCTTCTCCCGGAGCTGCAACAGGACAAATTGTATTCTTTGCTGACGATGCAGCTGCTTGGAAAGCCGAAGGCAAGAAGGTTATTATCGTTCGTCAAGAAACATCTCCAGAAGATTTGCAAGGTATGGAAGCCTCAGAAGGTATCCTTACCACCCGTGGAGGTATGACCTCTCATGCTGCAGTAGTAGCTCGTGGTATGGGTAAGTGCTGTATTACAGGGGCTGGAGAAATGATTGTCGATTACAAAGAACGTACATTGACAGTAGGAGGTACTGTACTTCATGAAGGAGAGTGCATATCTATCAACGGTTCTACAGGCGAAGTATTCTTGGGAGAAGTTGCAACAGTAGCTGCCGAAATGGATGAAGACTTCAAGATGATTCTTGCTTTAGCAGACAAGTATGCTCAGCTCAAAGTTCGTACCAATGCAGATACTCCTCGTGATGCAGCAAAAGCTCGTGAGTTCGGCGCAGTAGGTATCGGTCTTTGCCGTACAGAGCATATGTTCTTCGAGGCAGATAAGATTAAAGCCATGCGTGAGATGATTTTGTCTAATACCGTAGAAGACCGTGTTAAGGCTTTGGATAAAATCCTTCCTTACCAACGTAAAGACTTCTACGAAATCTTCAAAACGATGCAAGGCTTGCCCGTTACAGTTCGTCTTTTAGATCCTCCTTTGCACGAGTTTGTTCCCCATGATGACAAGAACCAACGTGAGATGGCAGAGACTATGGGTATCGAGTTGTCTGTTTTACAGGAGCGCATCAAAAAACTCGAAGAGCATAACCCTATGTTAGGACACCGTGGATGCCGTTTAGGAAACACCTACCCAGAAATTACTCGTATGCAAACTAAGGCTATTCTTGGAGCTTGCTGTCAGTTAGTAAAAGAGGGTATAGAGTGCCATCCCGAAATTATGGTACCCTTGGTAGGTATCTTGTATGAGTTCAAGGAGCAAGAGCGTGTAATCCGTGAGACTGCCGAAGAAGTTTTTGCAGAAGAGAATATCCGTGTAGACTTTAAGGTGGGAACTATGATTGAAGTTCCTCGTGCTGCACTTACAGCAGATCGCATCGCTTCCTCGGCAGAATTCTTCTCATTCGGAACAAACGACCTTACCCAAATGACCTTCGGTTACTCTCGTGACGACATTTCGAGTTTCTTGCCCGAGTATCTCGAAAAGAAGATTTTGAAAGTCGATCCTTACCAAGTACTTGACCAAAAAGGGGTAGGACAATTAATTAGTATGGCTACCGAACGTGGGCGTGCCGTACGTCCTGACCTGAAGGTAGGTATCTGTGGAGAACACGGAGGAGAGCCTTCTTCAGTTAAGTTCTGCCACCGCATTGGACTCAATTATGTTTCTTGTTCTCCTTTCCGTGTACCTTTAGCTCGTGTAGCAGCAGCTCAAGCAGCGGTAGAAGAAAAGAAGTAATAGAAATCATCGTAGCATCTTTCAAGAAGATTGCTCATAAAGAGAGGGACCATACTATAAAGCATGGTCCCTCTTTTTTTGTTCTATTCAAACACATTGATACCAAAATCTTTCTTCAGATCATTCCTCCTTAGATTCGTAAAGATCCTTCCACCATGTAGGCTCATCTTTTAGCCAACGAGCAAACCATGCAAAGATGCTTTCTGTCCATCGAATACGTCGCTCGGGTTCAAGTATGAAGTGATCTTCTCCCGTAAAAGTAATGAGTTCGACCTCTCGACCTAATACTTTCAGAGCATTGTACATATTAATACTCTCCGCCGTAGGCACATTCGTATCGCTATCGCCATGTAGAAGTAGTAGTGGGGTATGAATCTTTTCGGCATTGAAAAGAGGGCTTCTATCTACAAAGGTCGAACGGTGTGACCATGGGTAACTATGAGCCGAAGCTACAGTACTATACCCCATTCCCCAATAACCACTCCCCCAGTAATTGGTGATACTACTGATACCTGCATGGCTTACAGCTGCGGCAAAGAGGTCCGTGCGCGTCTGCAGATATTGGGTCATAAACCTCCGTAGCTGGCACCGAAACAACCGATCTTATCAGCATTAACAAAGCTATTTTGAGTACAGAAAGAGCGTACTGCTTCAATAATTTCAGTAGCGGTAGGTTCTCCCCATGCGTTCAGATGTCGAGCCGAAAACTCTTGCCCATACCCTGTACAACCGCTGGGGTTGAGAATATAAACTACATATCCTTGTGCTGCATACATCGCAGGAGAGTAAGTACCCTCCATACGTTTCTTGGAGGGTAAGGTACCTCCGTAGTAATACACTAACATCGGATACTTCTTAGAAGCATCGAAATGAGGAGGCAGATAATACCAACCATCAATAGGTGTCCCCTCGGAAGTAGTATAGATAAAGTCTCTCACTTCGGGGCGGAGATAACCTTTCATCTTCTCTGCATCCAAGTCCCATATAATAGTTTCCTTGCCATTGCGCACGCTATACAGCCTGTCGGCATTGGCTGCACTTTGCCCTAAATACCAAAAATCTCCCCTTTCTTTCGATAATGAATAGTAACTTGCTTGGTCTTCTGTAAGAGGAATAGGTATAATCTCTTTTTTCTTTAGGTTTAAGAAATATAATTTTTGTCGAGCCCCATCGGTGGCCTGTAATACTACATCACCTTTATAATCAAATTGTATTTGGTCTACCGTTGGGTCAAACTGTATGGTTAGGCAGGTGGCTTTTTTACTATTCCTGTTAAAAAGGAACACCTCTCGTTCAAATGAATTACCCCAAGCATTATTGGGGATATTTCTTCCAACGCCATCAAAAGTATTTGGGGAGCCTAAAACCAACAAATGTTGATTGTCATTAGGAATATAGTAGACAGAGGCTATGTCTATCTCCTTACGAAACAGAGTGTCAGTTTTGCCTGTGACGGGATCGAACTCGTAGAGAGAAGAAAAAGAATAGGGCTGTTCGGTCCATTCTCTTGTAGTGCCTTGTAGTAGCAGTTTGCCCGAAGTGGGGTGAATATCCATAAGAGAAATATGCCCCGCTCCAAAGGTCAAAGGTACGGTAGTACCTGACTTAAGGTCTAAACGTTTCCAGTAAGGGCGATTTCGCCACCCTGGCATCCGATCGTCAGGGTCTTGCATACGTTGTACTTTATCGTCTTTAGGATTTGCTTTGGCTTCCTCTTGTAAATAGATAACTTGCTCATCGGGACTAAACTGAATAGAGCCTTCAGGTAAAGGATCTACGAGAATTTGTTCGTCACTTCCATCTGGTTTTTGTGTAAAAAGAATGCGTTCTTTGGCATGAGTCCGCACCATATAAAGCCTATCGCTCTTGGGCATCCAGCGAGCAGACGTAAGTTCTTTGCTCTCACGTACAATCTTGCCTTCCTTAGTGTAAAGGCGCGCAGTATACTCGGTTTTAAGCCCTCTTTGGATAGAATAAAGTACAAGGGCATAATTACCCGAAGGGGAAAGGCGTACATTGTGAAGCGATGCACCTGACATCATGTAATCCAAAGAAAGTGGTTTAAGCGATTTTTCATTGAAAGATAGCCCCGAAGAGTGAGTCGTGCTATCTCTAATGAGTACTACCTTGAATTTTTGATCCACAGAGTCTTCTGTTAGATAAAGCGTTTTAAGATATACAGTATGTGCGCCAGGTCTAAGTTTCAAAGTTGCGGTTAGATGAGGTACAGTGTCTTGAGAAGCAGTTTCCTTTTGCGAGGCTACACATCGACCATCTATAAAGAGTGCCATTCTCGACTTCCCATACACTTCAAGTTTTCCAGTGGCATAGCCCTCATTCTCGATCGCAAAAAGGTAAGTCGAAAGTAAACCTGCTCCCATTGGAGTCTTCTCCTTTATCGAAAACCAACCATCATTTATAGCTTGAATAGGCTCTTCTATACCGCTTCTCATCTTTGGGGGAGCTTCGGTAAGCAGATTGGCTACGGAAAAAGTTTCGCCCTTTACATTTTTCTTGCTGTAAACGAGTGTATGGGGTAGAGTTGTTTTGCCTAAGGCTTTTATCTCTTTTAAAGAGACAGCCTCTTGGGCAGACTGTCCCCAAGCTGTGAGCGAGAGGCAAGTCATGAGTAGGATAAACAGTTTTTGTTTCATACTTATACTAAGTTGTCGATAATTATTTGTCGCTAAACGTAAAACCTCTCTCTTTATAGTTCGAAGTAGGCCCTACAAATACTTCTATAAGGGGATATATAACAGAAGTAGCACGACCTCTGAGCAGAGTAGTGCTACCTCCTATATCAGTTCTTACTGCTTTTCTTCGTACAAGAAGCGTTTAATACTTCGCTTAGGTGTCTTTTCAAAAGGCATTTTTTGCTGTTCAAAAAGAGTTATCTTCTCGTATTGAGCGACTTGATTATTGAGCTCACTACGGAAGTTTTCAATGACTTTCCATCCTTCTTCGAGAGTCATCCCCCCTTCTTTATAGCCTCTTCATCGGGATAAATAAGAGCAATTAATCGTTTACCTCTCTGTAAGACAAGGCTTTCTGCTACCAAGTGGAAGGTGTTGAGCTTAGATTCAATCTCCTCGGGATAGATATTTTGCCCATTACTGCCCAATATCATCGTTTTGGAACGTCCCTTGATAAAGACATTTCCCTCAGCATCTATCGTGGCAAGATCTCCCGTATGCATCCATCCATCATCGGTAAAGAGTAGGGCATTAGCTTCAGGATTTTTATAATACCCCTTACAGACATTCATCCCTTTTACCTGTATTTCTCCTGGCACATCATTGGAAGTTTCTGAATCTCTCGCTATACGGATTTGCATATTCTGAAGCACTTTTCCACAGCTTTCGGGTATCCATCTTTTATTGTTTTCATAACAGATAAGGGGGGCACACTCGGTCATACCATAACCTACAGTGAGGGGGAAGCCAATCTTCTTTAAGAAGTGTCCCACTTCGTTCGAGAGTGCCGCTCCCCCAACAATAACCTCACGGAACTCTCCACCCAATACATTTTGTAGTCGCTTATTGATACTATTGTAGACAATCGTGCGCAAACCGGGGATGCGAGTCAGTAGTTTCATTGAAGGCTTGGCCAGCTTAGGGACAATAGCCTGCTTGTATATCTTCTCCAAAATCAGAGGAACGGTAATAACCAAGTTAGGCTTTACCTTAGCAAATGCCGATAGTATGATACGAGGAGAAGGTATTTTGCCCAATATAGTTACATGAGCTCCTATGGTCATAGGAGTAAGGAAGTTAAATGCACAACTATATGTGTGCGCCAAAGGAAGAAAACATAATAGTTTATCTCCCCTAAACATCAAATCTAAGCGATGAGCATACAAAGCATTACCTGCCAAGTTCTGCCCTGTGATGATTACTCCCTTGCTATTACCTGTAGTCCCGCTCGTATAGTTTATCACCATAACCTCTTCGTTGTCTCGTTCGGCAAAGCGGATATCTTCTGCTCTTAAAGAGATTTCTTCTCTTCTCGGGAGAGTCTCTAATTGAGCCTCTACATCGGGCTGGAATACCGTAATAGGGGTCAAAGTTTCAAGACTCAAAACCATTTCAACCTGCGGACACTTTTTAAGGTCTATCTCTTCTCTTAAACGTTTGTCTAATGCCAATACTCGAGCATCACTGTGGTCTATAATACGCTCTGCATCTTGAAGATTAAAATCTTGCAATATAGGCACAATAACACCACCATAGGTTATAGTTGCCAAGAAAAGTATACACCATCGAGTCGAATCACTACCCATAAGGCTACTTTATCGCCTTTTTTGAGGCCAATTATTTCGAACTGTCTGTGTAAGCGATTTATCTCTTTAGAGACATCTCCAAAAGAGAAAGTCTCTCCTGTATCGTAATCTGTAAAAGCAGGCATAGAAAAACACTCTTTGAAAGTGGTTTCAAAAGCCTTTATAAGATTGTCATTTATATCAAATTTAGTTTTGGTCTCCATCTCTTTTATTTCATCATTCCTAATGCACAAAAGCACAGTCTTTGTGCAAAGATACATCGAAATCTCTAAAAATGCTATGTGTATTATACAATACTCTCTTTTTTAGGAACAAAAAGAAACCCTCTTCTACCAAATTGGAAGAAGAGGGTACTATTACTACAAAGTATAGTCTTCGTAAAAGATGGGCTTAGTCTTACTGCATAAACTCAAAAGAACTGGTCATATTAAGTTTTATATTTACAGGTACACCATTGGCCATAGAAGAGCCTGTGGCAGGAAGTGTGGTAAGCCCATATACAGGCACTCCCGTAGGGGCATGTATTTCGTAATTCATAGAACCTTTACCTGAAAGTTTTACTCCTTGCATATCCATATCCAATAGGATTTTAGAGTCGATAATGAAACTTTGAGGAGAAGCAGAGGTCAATGTGGACTCTGCCTTTACACCTTGAGTCATGTCAGCTTTCCAAGTTTCTCCTTGAGCTACAGAAGTAGTAGGATACAACCCCTTGAAGATAGAAGAGAAAGCTTCGTAAACGGCTATAGCCTCCTCTTTAGTAAGCCCCTCTGTTACGGGAGTAACCTCGCCGACTAACTGGAAGTAAGGAGTAATTTCGGCACGAACCACCTTCTTAGCCATCTTCTTAAGAGGTTTATTTTCGGCAGTTTCCTTTTCGTCGGCTGAACTAAACTTCATATTCCCTTGGGGAGTTTCGGCAGTCGTTTCTATCAAATTGATAACAGCCTCGATGATAAAATTATCTTGGTTCTTAGAAACAACAGAAAACACTACTTCGTTCTTTTGGATAATCTTATTTTTCATCGTTTGTCCTTGAAAAGAAATTTCCTGATCAGTTGTTTGCTGGTAACGTACAGGTACCTTTAATCCTGGTTGTAAATTGAGGCGAATGTCGTGCTTCTGAGCAGAAAGAACAGAAAATACAGAAATGAGTAACGATAACCCTAAAATAATCTTTTTCATACACTTATACGTTTAAATTATATTTCAACTAAGTTATTTCACATTGTGGAGCTTGTGTCCCATACGCTCTTTCTTGGTTTGTAGGTATTTCATGTTATAGGGGTTAGGTTCTATCTCTATGGGTACATTTTCTACCACTTCCAAATCATACGCCTCTAAACCAATACGTTTTACAGGATTGTTACTCATAAGGCGCATCTTCTGAACACCCAAAGAACGGAGTATCTGTGCCCCTACACCATAGTCTCTTTCGTCGGCAGCATAACCTAAATGGAGGTTGGCATCTACAGTGTCGTATCCTTGTTCTTGGAGCTTGTAAGCCTCCATCTTAGCCATAAGCCCGATACCCCGCCCTTCTTGGTTGAGGTAAACAATGACACCGCGTCCCTCTTGCTCAATCATCTGCATGGCTTTGCGCAATTGCTCTCCACACTCACATCGACAAGAACCCAAAATATCACCTGTAGCACAGCTGGAGTGCACACGTACCAATACGGGGTCTCCGCTGGAGATATCGCCCTTGAAGATGGCAAAGTGCTCCAAACCATTACTTTTCTGGCGGAATGGAATAAGGTGAAAAAGTCCCTCTTTCGTAGGCATAGAAACACAAACACCTTTCTCTACCAAGCTCTCGCTTCTAAGGCGATAGGCAATTAAATCTTTTATGGAGATGATTTTCATATCGAATTTCTGTGCAATCTCCACGAGTTGAGGTAAACGAGCCATAGTACCATCATCGTTGATAATCTCTATCAACGCTGCTACGGGCTGCATACCACACATGCGAGCTAAGTCTACTGCTGCCTCTGTATGTCCAGCCCTACGTAATACTCCTCGAGAGCGAGCTCGCAAGGGATTGATATGTCCTGGGCGAGCCAGGTCAGAAGGCTGTGTATTAGGATCTGCCAAGCAAGTATGGTCTGTGCTCTATCGTACATAGAAACGCCTGTTGTACATCCTTTTCCTATTAGGTCTACAGTTACAGTAAAGGGAGTTTCATGCAGAGAAGTATTGTCCGATACCTGCATATTGAGTTCAAGCCTTTGAGCTACCTCTTCAGATATAGGAGTACAGAGTACACCACGACCATAACGCATCATAAAATTGACTTTCTCGGGTGTTATCTTCTCGGCAGCGATGACAAAGTCGCCTTCATTTTCACGGTCTTCATCGTCTACTACAATTACAAACTTGCCCTCTTTGAAATCGTTGAGGGCCTCCTCTATGCTGTTTAATATAAATGTATCCATTATTATCTTGTAATTCAATCTGTCTATTAAATTGTTGTTTCAATGATTTTTGTCAGTTCTTCCAATGTTTTTCGACACTGTTGGAATATATTTTTCTGCTGTTTTCTATGCCAAAAGGTATAAATAGTACAAGGCAAGGATAAGGGAATAATGGGCAAAAATAGCCCATACAAAGCCTTTCGAGCCGGTATAAAGGGAGCAAAAGTTTTGGATAGAATAGGGATATCCATCAATTTGGCTACGACAAGTTTATTCTCAGAGTTCTGTAACTGCTCTACCATCCATTCAACTCCCTGGAGAAAAGGGTGTAATCTTTGTTTAGGGAGTGAAGAGCTGGGTAGCTGAAACGCCCTTTCCGAATGAAGGTATTCTGCTCTACCGCTGTTAGAGAGTGCAGACAAGTATTGACCGCTGTTAAAGCCTCTTCGGGAGAAATGGGATTTAAGATTAACTCTCGGAACTGTACCTCTCGTACTTTTTCTCTACTAAATAATTGCTTTAAGCGTATGGCAATAGCATCGACATTGAGGGTAGAAGAATCTCTCGTGGCTTTATAAGTGAGAAAAATGCCAAAGGGAGTGAGCACAAGAGTTGAAAACCACATTCCAAACCATGGCACCCACGTACCATTGTATGAGAGATTGTAACCAAAAGTGTCGAGCATATAATAGACAACAAAGAAAAGCACACTCACCACCATAGGCATACCTATACCTCCTTTGCGGATAATAGCCCCCAAAGGAGCTCCGATGAAGAAAAAGACAAGGCAAGCAACGGGAAAGGTGAACTTTCTATGCCACTCCTGTGCGTGGGTTCTATAGAAATATGCTTGTTGCTGATAGGTATCATTACGAAAAATAGCGGCATCACTCACTTGCTCCAAGCGAGAGGCCGTCTCTTCGAGTACACTCTCCATCTTTTCATTGGATATTTGTGCGTAGAGCGAATCTAAGGTTATGCTTTTGCTTTGCGCTACTTGTTCCACTTTTTGCCATGCGGCAATCCCCTCCTCTGTTTTATCCATAGGAGAAGTTTTCATCAATACAAAGCGGTCTATTTGCGAAGCCTCTACAGCCCCATGGGCATTCATAAAGGAGACACTATCCAATTCGTACTGGGCGGTATCTTTTATATAGTGATTGAGTTGGATTAGATTTTTCCCTACGAACTGACTACGCAAACCACCATCGTCAATCATCTCAAAATTCAGATTGAGGTTGATGACAATCTGTTTGAACGAAAACTTTTCTTTAAGATAGGACGCAGGCACTTCATCTGAATTCGTTATTGCTGTTGGAGTAAAGGTTTGCCCTTCGAGTGGTTCAAAACTCTCTCCCCGGTAAAGGTTTAAGGTTAGGAAGCGCTTCGAGTTGTCCAAGCGAAGAGCCCCCGAATCTGCGGTGATAACTCGTGGGCTTTGAAACTGACTATAATCATAGATCATAATCTCCTCAAGGCTCTTTTTCTCCGTATTTTTCTTCCCTACAAAAATGCTGTACCCTCTGATACCATTGTAGAAAGTCCCTTCGGGTATATCTAAATCGGGGCGAGACTCTCGAGCCGAAAATATAATCTGATAAAAGCGCACTTGGGCATCCATAACGGCGGTGTTTAGATAGATAAACAACCCAAACGACATACTCAGTACGATGAAGAAGAGCGGAGCCATAATACGATGTAGCGGTACCCCGGCAGATTTCATTGCAAGTAACTCTAAACGCTCTCCCATAGAGCCGAAAGTCATCAACGAAGCTAAGAGGATGCCGAGCGGAGCTGCCGTGGGAAGCACCATAATGGCAGCGTGGAATACCAACTGTAATAGAATAACGAAGTCAAGCCCTTTGCCCACAATCTCATCCGTGTAGAGCCACATCATCTGCATTAGGACAATGAACCAACAGATAAAAAGAGTCATCGACAGCAGAGGAAAATACTGCTGAATGATGTAGGTGTACATTCTTTTCGGGCGCAACGACAACATCGTAAGTATCCTAATAATTGAAACAAAGGTACACAAAAGCCTCCAACCTATATAGAGCCTCAATTAGAGGGAGAAAGGGAGAATTATCTTTTTTTGCAAGAGACTATTTGTATGGATTTCCAAAAAGGGAATGGGAAAAAGGCAAATAAAAACAAAGAGCTACTATCGAAAAGCAGATAGTAACTCTTTATATAGACGATATGAAAACGCGCTCCCTCAAGGACTTGAACCTTGGACCCCCTGATTAACAGTCAGATGCTCTAACCGACTGAGCTAAGGAAGCATTTCGACTGCAAAGGTATTACTTTATTTTGATTTGTCAAATCCTTTCTCCGTATTATTTCTATTAAAAATCTCGTTGAGATTGCTAACAAGAATTCTATCTAAAGGTGGCATCCAAGAGGTTATGAGCAACAATACGCCCCATTGAGATGTAAAAAAGAAAAGCAAGGTTGCGCTTACTACTCTCAATAAGTATATGGATAATAGCCTAAACCCTCTGTGCAAACTATCAAAAGGGTTAATGGTTACTGACAAAAGGAATAATCCTTTTTGTACTAACCCTTAACCCTTTTGGATAGACGAATGGCGACTATGCTAAATAGGCTATTACTGAACTATTAATAGAGGTAGCATATCGATTGGAGCAAGAATGCTATTTCTACACTAAGCAGTACCTTTGTTCACACATTTAACACCAAATGTTACCCTCCTTTTATAAATAGTTTTATGGTTCACTTTCGATACTCTTATCGTCAATCTGTAGGTTTACTCCTTTGCTGTATTGGGTTGTTTTTTGCCTCTTGTCAAACCGAGCAAAATGAGAGTACTATATCCACAGCACCATTTACCATAGAGTCTGCTCAACCACGAATAATATATGCCGAAGGGGTAGGTATAGAGCATTTGGAAGACAACACTCATCGTATCTGGGTTAAAGATGTGAAGACGCAAGATACTTTAGCTTGTTTCCGCCTTGTACCCAACGGTCAAGAGCCATTAGAACTTTCAGCAAGAGAACAACTCATTCGCATTCCCTTGCAGAGAGTGGCTTGTATGAGCCTCACCTTTGTGGGAGGTCTGGAACTTTTGGGGGTTGGAGATCGAGTAGTAGCAGTCTCCGATACAGCCCTTATCTACGACCCTTTACTTCGGAGTGAGGCACAAAAGGGAAAAATCGCTTCAATAGCTCGTCACAATGTTTTAGATAGAGAGCAACTTCTGTCCATTGCACCCGATGTTTTAATGCTCGATTATACGGATTATCTTCGTTTAAAACTATCCGATATGCAAGACATTCAATGCTTTTATAATATGGATTGGAAAGAGACGACTCCTTTAGGTCGTGCCGAGTGGATTAAAGTACTGGGACTTTTGACTGGTAAAGGGGGGACAGCAGAGGCTATTTTCACCCAAAAGGAACAGGCTTATAAGAAGCTCACTACCAAGATACAAGAGATAAAGAAAAAACCGTCTGTTCTTTTTGGGCAAGCCTATCAAGGAACTTGGTACTTACCAGATTCTAATAGCTATGTGGCTACCCTCATAAGGGATGCAGGAGGACTCTACCAAGCTCCTCGAAATAGCGGAGGAGGAGCCCTTAGTACAGAGCAAGTTTTTGCCGAGCATGGAGCAGATGATATTTGGTTGGCATGGTCTTCAGCCTATGTCTCTTCTTTAAGGGAATTCGGACAACTTCAAGAGCACTACACACTTTTCAACGCCTATAAGAGAGGGCAGGTTTTTCTTAACGATAAAAGAAGCTCTCGTCAGGGAGGTAATGATTATTGGGAGCAGGGCCCCTACTTCCCCGAAATACTATTGCAAGATTTGATGCTACTATTTCACCCAACGCTTGTGGTGCAAGATTCTATTCGTTTTTGGCGGAGGTTGGAGTAAATGTTCTATGACTATTGTGCACCTCCTATGTAAGAGCTTTTTCTTTTTACCAATAACTTATGCGTTACGCTTCTTCTGTACTAATTCTTTTTATTCTACTGCTACTTGTCTTTATAACTGACATTCTTTTGGGAAGTGTTACTATCCCCTGGGAGAGCCTGCCTGATATTCTTTTGAGGCGACCCTCTGCCGATAGCACTCTGTCTCAAATAGTCTGGACTATGCGCCTACCCTCTTCCATAATGGCTCTTATAGGGGGAGGCTCTCTGGCTCTCTGTGGTTTGGTTATGCAAACACTCTTTCGTAACCCTCTCGCAGATGCAGGTATTTTAGGAGTAACAGGAGGCTCGGCCTTAGGAGTAGCTCTCTTTACGCTATTAGGGACAAAGATGGCTTGGCTTTCTTATACTTTCATGAGTGGTATGTTACTCTCTTCCTTTATCGGTTCTATTGCAGTTTTGCTCTTAATAGGTTCCTTTGCCCTTAGACATAGTAGTACATCCGATTTGCTTATCGTGGGGCTGATGATTAGCTTCATTACCTCTTCGCTCATTGGTATACTACAGTATTTTGCTCCTCCGGAAGCAGTCAAAGGTTTTCAACTTTGGAGCATGGGCTCTCTTGAGGGTGTTGTTTGGCAAGAGGTTTACTATGCTTCGACTATTTTACTACCCTCTCTTTTGCTGCTCTCTCTCCTACCCAAAAAGATGAATGCTTTGCTTTTTGGAGAGCTCTATGCTCGTTCCATTGGTATTAATGTGCGTGCATTGCGTTTGCTTTTTGTTCTTCTTGTGGGACTTATAGTAGGCACTATAACCACCTTTATAGGACCAATTGCCTTTATCGGCATTGCCACACCCCACCTTGTGCGTCGTTGGCTCAAAACCTCAGAACACCGCCAATTAATACCCATAACACTTCTTTTAGGAGCTTTATTGCTTCTCCTCTGCCACCTTCTTACCCGAGTAGTGAGTGGAGGTATTCTTCTACCTATTAATGCCATAACCGCTTTGATGGGAGCACCCATTGTGATTGTAGTACTAAGTAAACGCTCCTCTCTTTCTTCCGATAGACTATGACCTCTTCCAATACCTCAACTGCTCTTTTACAGTTAGAACAACTCTCTGTAGGATATGGCAAAAAAGTAGTTCTCAGCGATTGTAGCGCCTCTCTCTCTAAAGGAATGGTTGTAGCCTTATAGGGGTAAATGGCTCAGGCAAATCTACTCTGCTCAAAGCAATAACCTTTGGCGATGCTATCCTAAAAGGAGAGTGCAGAATAGATGGTCGTTCGGTTCGGCAACTCTCCGCGGCACAGCGCGCAGGCTCATCGCAATGGTTACCCCTCCCCCCGTGATAGAGGGCTATATGCGAGTGAAAGACTTTGTAGCTATCGGTCGCTATCCCTATTTAGGAAACAGAGGTATTTTGTCGCCCAATGATAAAAGAGTGGTGGCAGAGACTATTCGTATCTGCTCTCTTTTGGGGTATGAGGAGCGTTTTTATAGCACTTTGAGCGATGGAGAGAGACAACGCGTACTTATAGCTCGTGCTTTGGCACAGGAAACCCCTATTATACTACTTGATGAGCCTACTGCTCATCTCGATTTGCTCTATCGAACACGTCTTTTTGCACTACTAAAACGCTTGGCACACACTTCTGGACGATTAATACTCCTCTCTACACATGAACTGGACTTGGCAATGGAGTATGCCGATAGGATTTGGCTTATCAATGAAAAGGGAACTTTATTGTCGGGAATGCCTGAGGAGTTGGCTTATAAGGGGATTTTACAAGAAGTTTTTCATAGCGAAAGCGAATTTTTGGACTCTAAGACCCGAAGAATACAAACTGCCTGTGAACAAAAACTTCGACCTATACAGCTGATTGCCAGCGAACAAGAAGCTCTATACTGGACTATCCAAATGCTACAACGTATAGGATACAATGCCACACAAGAAGAGTGCGGTATGCAGTTACACATCACTAAAGGAATAGATGAGGCAATAGAGTGGCAACTGATAGCAGATGGCCGTAGTATGTCGTTTGTTTCGATGGAGCTTTTGGCAAAACATTTAAGGACATAGCTATTTTTAGAACACCTTCTTGGGAAGAGGAGAAATCATCCTTTTTATTACTAAACGAATAGGATTTGATTAATTTTTTCTTTCTCTTTCCTATCTCCATCTCTTTATCGTATCTTTGCGTTTAGTGGGGTAAGCCCTATTTCAGATGAAAAGAAGCAGTAAAAAAGATGATGATTTTATGGAAAAAGAGAACAGAAACAGAAAGAAAAAATTGATTTTGGCGACCATACAAGGTGCAGATCGCCCCGGAGTTACAGCTTCTTTGATGCAGATATTAGCAGAGCGAGATGCTTTTATCTTAGATATTGGTCAGTCCGATATTCACAGCAATCTCAATCTCGGAATACTTTTTGAGACTACAGAGGAGGCTTCGGGTCCTATTTTGAAAGACCTTCTTTTTAGAAGCTATGAACTGAATGTTTCAGTACGTTTTACTCCCATTACCGCAGAGGACTACACAGATTGGGTAAATGCTCAAGGGAAAAATAGATACATTATTACCGTAGTGGCTCGGAAGATTACAGCTGCTATGCTTGCCGCACTAACCGATAAAACAGCTATACAAGGGCTAAATATTGATAACATCCGTCGTCTAACGGGGCGTATTCCTCTTGATAAAGAGGAACGTATACCGATGGCAAGTATAGAGTTTTCTATGCGAGGTACACCAAAAGATTTAGATCAATTGAAAGCCGACATGATGGCAGTATCTTCGGAGTTAGGCTTTGACATCTCTATCCAAAGAGAATCTATGTTCCGCAGGATGCGTCGCGTGATATGCTTCGATATGGACTCTACTCTTATCCAAACAGAGGTGATTGATGAGTTGGCTGTACGAGCTGGTGTGGGAGATAAAGTCAAAGAGATAACCGAGAGAGCGATGCGAGGAGAGATTGACTTCCATGAAAGTTTTATCGAACGGGTAGCTCTTCTCAAAGGCTTAGATGTCTCTGTAATGGAAGAGATTGCAGAGAGTTTACCTATGACTGAAGGTATTGAACGCTTAATGAGAGCCTTGAAATTTATGGGCTACAAGATTGCTATTCTTTCGGGTGGGTTTATGTACTTTGGTAACTATTTGCAGAAAAAGTTTGGTGTAGATTATGTTTATGCCAATCAGTTAGAGGTCGGACCTGACGGGAAATTGACGGGTAAGCACATCGGAGAGATTGTCGATGGTAAGCGTAAAGCAGAACTTCTAAAACTCATTGCTCAAGTAGAGAAAGTCCATCTACAGCAAACTGTAGCAGTGGGAGATGGAGCAAATGACCTTCTTATGCTTCGTGAAGCTGGTTTAGGCATTGCTTTCCATGCCAAACCTAAAGTGAAGGCAGATGCTCGGCAAAGTATTTCTTATGTGGGGTTAGATGGTATCCTCTATTTTTTAGGGTACAAAGATTCTATCTTCGACGATGGTTTAATGGAAACACAGATTGTATGATACGACACATTGTAATATTTAGCTTGGAAGGTTTTTCCTCTGCACAAGAGGCTGAACAACATCTTCTAAAAATAAAAGAAGCCTTAGAGGGTTTGCCCAAAACTATAGAGGCATTAGATGCGATGAAAGTAGAGCTTAATACCAACCCCCAAGAGGGATACGGTTTTATGCTCGAAGCTCATTTGCCCAACTGGGAGAGTATAGGACTCTATGCTCATCATCCAGACCACGAAAAAGTGGTTCAAAGCCTCATCGCCCCTTACAAGAAGAATAGAGCTTGTATAGACTTTGAGTGTTAATGGGTTAAGGAGGCATCAAGGTTCACGTTAAAAATATCCTCGCCAAGGAGCATTAGAGTGTGTCGAAACAAAATGCTGACCCAACAGGTAAAAAGGACATACAAACGCACGAAACCGAAATTGGCACTGCAAGCAAAACGGTAGTTTGTAGATTAATGACATGCCGTTCTTTATTCTGATTTGTTACAAGGACATAGAAAAAATTCATGAGTGTCTTACGTACCGAAAATTTGGTCAAACGCTACCGTACCCGTACAGTAGTCAATCATGTCTCTGTAAATATAGAACAGGGAGAAATTGTAGGGCTTTTAGGGCCTAATGGAGCAGGTAAGACTACCACTTTCTATATGACAGTGGGGTTGGTTGTACCTAACGAAGGAAAGATATTTTTGGACGATGTAGATATAACCGATTACCCAGTCTACAAAAGAGCCCGTTTGGGCATTGGATACCTGGCTCAGGAAGATAGTGTCTTTCGAAAGATGTCTGTCGAAGATAATATCCGCACCGTTTTGGAGATGACAGAGCAAACCAAAGAGGAACAGCAGCATAATTTAGAGCGTCTTATCAAAGAATTTCGCTTGGAAAAGGTGCGCAAAAATCATGGGAACAGGCTCTCAGGGGGAGAGAGAAGACGGGTAGAGATTGCTCGTTGCTTAGCCATTAATCCTCGCTTTATCATGTTGGATGAGCCTTTTGCGGGGGTAGACCCTATTGCTGTGCAAGATATTCAGTACATAGTAGCTCATTTGAAAGAGCGCAATATAGGCATCCTCATAACTGACCATAACGTAAACGAAACACTCTCGATTACCGACAGAGCCTATCTTCTTTTTGAGGGGAAGGTGCTTTTTCAAGGGGTACCCGAAGAGTTAGCAGAGAATGAAATAGTCCGAGAGAAGTACTTGGGACGTGATTTCCTCCTACGAAGAAAGCGCTTCAACTAATTCTTTTTGCTTCCCTCTTAGAAAGAGATATATCGTAAAGATTTTAGGTAACTATTTGTTATAAAGGTAGATTTTAGAATACTTTATACTATTCTTTGCACTTGCAGCCTATAAAAACATTACCTTTGCCACTTGAAATACACTTTAAGGTAGCGATTGGAGAAGAGAAATGATTAAGCCAACTCTTATAGTTATGGCTGCTGGAATGGGGACTCGATATGGAGGTCTCAAGCAGTTAGATGGGGTCGGTCCTTCGGGTGAAACCATAATGGACTACTCCATATACGATGCCGCTAATGCAGGCTTTGGGAAAGTAGTTTTCGTGATACGTCAATGTTTCGAAGAGCAATTTCGAAACCAGATTTTGAATAAATACAAGGGTATCATAGAAACAGAGGTAGTGTTTCAAGAGCTGACGAAGTTGCCAGCTCCTTATACTTGTCCTCCCGAACGTGAAAAACCTTGGGGTACCAATCATGCCGTTTTGATGGCAAAAGAAGTGGTACATGAACCTTTCTGTGTTATCAATGCCGATGACTTTTATGGACGTGAAGCCTTTATTGCGATGAGTGAGGCACTGCGAAAGATAACTCCTGCAACTAAGGGAGATTACTTCATGGTAGCCTATGCTTTGGGTAACACTTTGAGCGAAAGCGGTACGGTTTCCAGAGGTGTTTGTTCAGTAGACGAAGAGGGTTGCCTAAAGAAAATAGAGGAACAAACAGCCTTGTCTCGACACGATGACACACTTTGCCGTGATGAAAAGAGCGGAAAGACTTTTCCCTTACAAACTCCTGTATCAATGAATTTTTGGGGCTTTACTCCCGATTATTTTATCTATTCAGAAGAGGCTTTCAAGGAATTTCTAAAGGAAAATATAAATGAACCTAAGAAAGAGTTCTATATCCCCTTTATGTGGATACTTTAATACGGGAGCAGAAAGCCAAGATACATCTCTTAGCAAGCGATGCTCAATGGTTTGGTGTTACCTATCCAGCAGATAAAGCTGCTGTGGTAGCTCGTCTTAAAAACTTTGTAGAAGAGGGTAAATATCCATCGCCTCTTTTTACCCAAGCCTAATGGTCTGATTTTTAGCTAATATAAAATACAATGAAAGTAAAAACATTACTCATGATTCCATCTCTCTTAGGAGTCTTTTTTACGAGTTGTAATAACCAAAATGGTACAACTTCAGAGAGTATGCCTGTAGAACCAGGTATTGATCTTGCCGCTCTTGACACTACTGTAACCCCAGGAGACGACTTCTATCGTTATTCTAATGGGGGCTGGATTAAGGCCAATCCTTTGAAACCAGCTTATAGCCGTTACGGAGCTTTCGACTTGTTACGCGACCGTTCTCTTGAACAAATTCATGAGATTGTTGTAGACCTTTCTGAAAAGTCTCAACAAAAAGGCACCAATGAGTATCGTGTGGCTGTTTTGTACAAACAAGCTATGGATAGCATCACTCGTAATGAATTAGGAGCAAAACCTATATTGGAAGATATTAAAGAAATCGAAGCTATCAAGATAAGACCGAGTTAGTACAGAAAGTGGCTGAATGGGATAGTGAAGGTAATAGCACGCTGTTCGGTTCTTATGTATGGGCAGATGAGATGAACAGTGATATGAACATCATGCACGTCGCTCAGAAAAGTCTTGCTTTGGGCAATCGAGATTACTACTTAGCTACAGACGAAGAAGGAAAGAAACTTTTGGAAGCTTACAATGCCTATATCCATAAAGTTCTTTTGCTTACGGGATATAGCGAAGAAGAGGCTACTCGTATGACAGCAAACAACATGAAAATTTCAAAAGAGTTTGCTGAAATGTCTTTCTCCCAAGTAGAATTGCGTGATAGCCGTGCTAACTATCATATGCTTACAGTAGATCAGTTTGCCAAAGATCACAGTGGCTTCGACTGGAATACTTACCTCGCAGGTCGCAAACTTAACGATCTTAAGCAATGGGATGTTAAACAACTCCGATTTTTTGAGAAGTTCGACAAGTGGTTCCCTGCTGTAGATTTACAAGAACTTAAGGACTACTTGGTAGTTAGCCTTATAGACGGAGCTGCTAACTATTTGAGCGACGACTTTAGTGAAGCCTCCTTCGAGTTCTACGGCAAAACGCTTAGCGGCCGTCAGGAGCAACACCCTCGTTGGCGTCGTTCTGTAAACTTGGTAAATAGTGTATTAGGCGAGGCTTTGGGCGAAGTATATGTAAAGAAATACTTTACCCCAGAAGCAAAAGAAAAGATGCAAACTTTGGTAAAAAACCTCCAAGTTGCTTTGGGCGAACGTATATCTACTTTGGAGTGGATGTCTGATGAGACTAAGAAAAGAGCTCATGAGAAATTGAATGGATTTACCGTAAAGATTGGTTATCCCGACAAATGGAGAGATTACTCAAAGCTGGAAATTAGTGAGGAGAAGTCTTACTACGAAAACCTCAAAGCTGTAACACTTTTCGAGCATGAGTATAATATGAGTGATTTAAACAAGCCTGTTGATCGTACTCGTTGGCTTATGAATCCTCAAGATGTTAATGCTTATTACTTGCCAACAACCAATGAGATCTGTTTCCCCGCAGGTATCTTGCAACCTCCTTTCTTCAACGTAAATGCAGATGATGCTGTAAACTATGGAGCTATCGGAGTTGTTATCGGTCATGAAATGACCCATGGTTTTGATGACCAAGGTCGTAACTATGACAAAAATGGTAACATGATTGACTGGTGGACAGCAGAAGACAGTAAAAAGTTCGAGGCTGCTGCTCAGAAATTAGTGCAGCAATTTGATGCTCTTACGATTGTTGGTAATGTTAAGGGCAATGGTAAGTTGACTCTTGGAGAAAATATTGCAGACCAAGGAGGTCTTCTTGTATCATTCCTTGCTATGCAAAAAGCTCTCGAAGGAAAGAAGGTTGATTTGATTGATGGCTTTACTCCAGAGCAACGTTTCTTTATTGCTTATGCTCGTGTTTGGGGACAAAATATCACAGAACAAGAGATGATTCGACTTACCAATATAGACCCTCATAGTCTTGGCGAGTATCGTGTAAACCAAACGTTACGTAACCTTGATGCATTCTTCAAGGCATTTAACATTACAGAATCTAACAAGATGTGGTTAGCTCCAGAGGAGAGAGTTCTTGTTTGGTAATATATAACCTGGGTTATAACAGATAAAAGGGCTGGAGACTTGCTTATGGTCTCCAGCTCTTTTTTTATGGAGAATAATTGAAAATAAGTAAATTGGAATCCCCAGTCAAGCATGATTAGTACTTTTTTGGACTATAAAAACAGGCTAAGATTAATTCTAATATTTTTCTTTTCGTAGCAAGATACCACTCCTAATAATTAGGTATATATTCTCTTTTTTAGCGAATTAACTTGTCTCCTATAATATTAGTTTATATCTTTGTCTTAGGTGTAGGTCGTTGCTTTTGACTCTGTAGCAAAAAGCTCTTACCCATCTTCATTTGTACAGTTTTGTTCTATACTTTTCTGCGATAAGCAGTAAGAGATGTAATAAGAATAGTAATGTTGTAATATTGAATAGTTATGAAAAGTAGATTATGTAAGAGTGTTTGGAGCACTTGGCTACTGAGTTTAGTAGTATTATTGGGTGGATCCACCCTCCCCTCCTATGCCGATAATCAGCAAGCTACTGTAACACTAACAACCACTAAGTCTGTGGGAGAGAAGATAATGTTGCAGATAACAGCTCTCAAAGAAGATGTTACTATATCGGGCGTTGGAGCTGATGTGCAGTGGGAAAACTCTCGCTTCATTTGGTATACAGTAGCAGAGCCTACCATTGTCATCAAAGGAACTATAAAAAAGATAAAGTGTTTGGCGCAGGCCTTCTCTGCTGTAACGTTTGATAATTGTACCAATCTGCAGGAGTTTGATTGTGGAGACAATTTTTTCAAAACATTAGACTTTCGCAATTGCCCCAACTTGGAAGAAATTTACTGTGGAGGAAGCCTTGAGACAAAGGTATTGGAAGAGATAAACGTGTCTGGCTGTAGTGAATTGGTTCGTATCTATGCTCCCCAAAATGCCTTAAAGAAACTTGACTTGCAGGGATGTTCTGCTCTTGAAGTATTAACCTGTTCTGACAATAAATTAGAGACTTTAGATCTTTCTCAAGCAACAGCTTTGAGGGAGTTAATATGTACCAACAACCAACTTTCTCGTTTAGACTTGACGAGCAACAAAGGAATAAAGGAACTCCGCTGTTCAAATAATAAAATTACCGAGTTAGTTTTGACTTCTTGTCCCCAACTAAAAGATCTTAGTTGTTCTGACAATCAGATGGAAACAATTGATTTGAGTAAAAATAAGGTCTTAGCTACATTCAGTTGTTCCAAGAATAACTTTCAAAAGTTAGATCTCTCTAATAATATTGTACTCTCCTCATTGAATTGTTCTGACAATCAAATCGAGGATTTAATTTTGAACAACGTTACTGCCATTAACGAAATTAGATGTAACAATAATAAGATAAAGGCACTTGACCTTAAAACAATAACAGGTGCAACGCTACTTGAATGTCGACAAAATCTCTTGGAAGATTTGGACATTTCTTCGATTATTGAACTTCAGTTTCTTGATTGTTCAAAAAATAGACTCAAAGTATTGGACGTAAGTGCCAACACCAAATTGGAAGATTTAGTTTGTTCCGACAATGAACTTACATCGTTGGATGTTCAAAAAAATAAGTCTTTAAGAGGGCTTTCTTGTGCAGGCAATAACATAAAACGATTAGATCTTTCTGGGAATAAACGACTTGCCAACCTTAATTGTAGTCGTAATTTACTCTCTTCGCTCGATTTGACATCTCAGCAAGCTCTATCTGAGCTAATTTGTTATTCTAACCGTATGAAACATACGGCTGTGGCTAAGATGGTAGAGGGGATACGCAACTATCCTACAGAGTTTGGACAAAAAGGGGCTCTATACATTATTAATGGTAAGGACTCAAAAGAGGCAAATCGCTGCTTAAAGGCGCATGTAGCGACTCTTACAGAAAAGAATTGGCAAGTATTCGATTGGAATAGTATCAAGGAAATTAAAGATGAAGCGCTTCAATACGATGGAGCAGAACCTCTACCTACCTATACCGTGACCTTAAAGAGCGATAATCTGGGAACAATAGCTATCGAAGATGATTGGGTAGAGCTTTCTACGGTAGAAGAAGGAAGTTTATTGACAGTACTCGCCACCCCAAAAGATGATAAGCATGAATTAAAGCAACTTTTAGCTGGAGGAGAAGACATTACTAAGACGATGACATTCCGAGTACAATCCAATACAGAGGTAGTTGCTAAGTTCGGAGAAATCACATCTATTGAAGAGGTGCAAGAGTCAGATATTATACTCTATCCCAACCCCGCAGTGGATTATGTAGAGCTAAAAGCCAAGCCTTTCGCTACAATTTCTATTTACAGTATAGAGGGACTTCTTCTATTTGAAGAAGTGGTGAGCGAAGCTGGAACATTGAGAATTGATACTCGTTCGTTAAGTGAAGGTATCTACGTGATCTTGATAGATGGTAAAGCATTAAGACTTACTATTTCTCGTTAAATCGAAAAGACTGATTGTACGGAAAGAGTATTAAAGATTACTTTGAGCACATTGATCTGTTTCAAGATGCGTTAAAAACAAAATACTAAAATTGAAGTAGAAAAAGTGTCCTAAAACGCATAGTTGAAGCCGAGTGTTAGTAATAACATGATAATTTATCAATTATGACATCTTTCTTTCACATTGACTTTTAAAAAGGAAGAGATTGTTTAGTTTCTTTCTTGTGATATTATGAAAAAGGGCGTTGCCAAATGGTAACGCCTTTTTTTATGCTTTAAAACACACAGCCTTTCCATCTGTTTTAGCAAGCACATTACACGATTTCTATCCATAATGGTACGATTAATAGTAGGAGAAGTTTTGCAAAGATTTCGAGATGAAAAGCTTCAATTCCACAATGGTGCGATTAGTAGTTTCAGTTGTACTTATACCAAACGCCCGTAAAAGGCTTCAATTCCACAATGGTGCGATTAGTAGATCGATGGCTGACCTTTCTGCGATCACAGGAACGGTGCTTCAATTCCACAATGGTGCGATTAGTAGAAGTTGCAAGGCGCACGGAACAGTATGCGTTAGCGCGCTTCAATTCCACAATGGTGCGATTAGTAGAGTTTAACATCTTCGGGAGATGAAAAACCAGAAGAGGCTTCAATTCCACAATGGTGCGATTAGTAGACTGGTCGGGGCTACTGTAATCGTCTTTCTTTACAGGCTTCAATTCCACAATGGTGCGATTAGTAGACATACCTTTCAAGGGCTTTGTGGCAATCAATCTGTTGCTTCAATTCCACAATGGTGCGATTAGTAGTT
>NZ_BAKX01000002.1 GCF_000614585.1 Porphyromonas gingivicanis JCM 15907 | reverse complement strand
CCTTTTGTTCGACACGAACAAGAACAGCGAAGAGGTCTACTAATCGCACCATTATGGAATTGAAACTCGCAGAGGGGCAGCAATAGAAAGTTCGAGGCTACTACTACTAATCGCACCATTATGGAATTGAAACAGAGGGGTCGGTGTAGACGACAAGGCGACGGTACTGCCTACTAATCGCACCATTATGGAATTGAAACTTTATACAGTACATTAACTGCTCGACTATGTGTGTGACTACTAATCGCACCATTATGGAATTGAAACAATGTTCCTGCACACTCTCCAAAACGTGTACTTGGACTACCAATCGCACCATTATGGATTTTTTCTGATACAACAAAAAACATCGGTCGCGTCTTACCACAGACACAACCGATGTCAATAAATTGGGGTTCTTATGAAGATAGGGTTCTCCTATGGAGAGTTACCTACCCTAAATAAAATCTCTATTTCAAGAGGTAAGCGTTTAGTCGTCTATCTCCTCTTCCAAAAGCTCTCCTGAGAGAGAAAACTTCAAATCGTACTTACCCGCTTCTACCTCATACATATTCTTTTCGAGCTTTGCATCAGATACAAAACCTATGAGTTTCTTATTTACAAGATAAGTTATAGCAGGAGCAGGTAAAAATGCTCTCAAAGCACTTTCGGGGATAAACAAATGCCAATCTTCGTCTCCTTCAATCTCTACTAAAGAGGCAGGAGCCTTATACTCAAGTTTGTAACCCTCGTTATATCCCTTTTGGAGATAAAACTTATAATGTAAAGCACCCTCTTCTCTCTCTGTACTTGTTTGAACTATTCTATACCCTGGGAAGTGAGCATTCATAAAACTCAATGCAGCCTCTCCAGCAGTATTATCGGGAGTTACAGTCGGGTTTTCAGGTTCTTTATTGCTGATTAATTCTCCCATTTTATCGAAGAAGAACTTACGGTTATCTACTGTTTCTACCTTGAAACCGTAAGACTTGCGCTCAATCTCCTCCACCAAAAGTTGATTCGCCTTGATATATTCAACAATCTTTACGGGGAAGTGAGGCAAACTCTTGATAGTTTCCAAAGGAATATGCCATTTTCGGCCTCGACATCTGTCCAAATCCCATTCATATCGAACTCTATCTCAATAGCGGTAGCCACAGCCCTCATTTTAGCAACTAAACGAGACTCATAAAGAGAACCTCTATCTGTAGTATTAGCGAACTTGGCAGAAGAGGCCACCGTATAACCTTCAATCTTATTAAGAGTGGCTTTAGCCTGATCTGGCAACTGTTCGGTATTCACTGGAGTTGATGGAACATCATGTTTATCCATGCTGTTTCTGTGACAGCTCATCAACCCAATCATCCTATAAAGAGGGTCAAAAACAAGACTTTCTTCATAGCTTTTTCTTTTTCATTTAGTCATCCATACGTACAAATTGCAACTTGGAATTAAACTTTAACTCCAATCCATTAGAGAGTTCCACTTGGTAACCTCCCCTATCACGCTTTTCAATCTGCTTGATAGTTGTTCCAGGGAAATTTTTCATCACATAGTTCGAAATAGATCGAGGAACTATTTTACTGGGTACTACCCCCTGCTCAACATCTACATCTTTCCAAATACCCTTTCTATCAAACTCTATACGAGTGCCGTCTACTAATGTGACTTCATAGCTTTTACCAATTAAGTCATTATCTACAGTCACATAAGAGACTTCTGAAGAGAAGTGATTCTTTACAAACTGTTGAGCCACCTTGGGAAGTTGCTCAAAGCGGATGGGTTTATCATCAGCCTTCATAGAAACTGGTAATAGGATTAAGCTCGCAAGCGTAAAGAGCATTAATACAATTTTCTTGTTCATTTTCATTTCAACTTTTAATTAACACCAATAATAAAAACACTCACTACCTGTTCTTATACACACTAAAACAGATTGGAGATAAATAAGTTCAAACCTATTTCAAAAGAGATATATGCCAAATCCGTCTCATCAACGAAAGAAGAAAAACAATCATCTCCAACCAATCTCCGCATAAATATAATACAAACCACTCAAACAACGTACATTTTGAAAAACAACATCAAAAAGAAAGAGTAGAAAGAAAAATAAAAAAGAGGCTGTCCGAACAATATCGAACAGCCTCTTCAATATAAATGGGAGAGTTTTTACTATCTCTCTACAACAATAAGATCTTTTGCTTCTTACTCTGCTAGCGCATCTATTTTATTTCAAAAGAGAACGTATCTTCTCGGCTACCGACTCTGGAGTAAAGCCTAATTGCTCATCCAAAACAGTATAAGGAGCAGAATAGCCAAAACTCTCTAACCCATGTATCGAGCCATTGCCTCCTACCAAGCTTGCCAAATTTACGGGCAAACCTGCGGTCAAACCGAAGCGTTTCACCCCTTCGGGCAACACTTCTTTACGATAACTTTCGGGCTGATCCATAAAGAGACCTTCAGAAGGAATTGAAACGACTCTCAACTTTTTACCCTCTGCTCGAAGAATCGTAGCCGCAGCCTCGAGGGTAGAAACCTCACTACCGGTAGCCAACAGCACTATATCGGGATGCTCATCATCGCTCACTATATACCCTCCGCACATGATGCGTGCTGCTCGAGCATAAGGAGTAAGACCATCATTGGGCAAATCATCAATATTTTGTCGAGAGAGGATAAGCCCGGTAGGCGTTTCGTGATTTTCCATGGCCATTTGCCAGGCTACGGTAGTCTCGTGTACATCAGCGGGACGGAGCACTAACATAGAGCGTTGTCCCGAATGGTTGTGCAATTTTTCCATCAATCGGAGCTGTGCTTCCTGCTCTACGGGTTCGTGAGTTGGTCCATCTTCTCCTACACGGAAAGCATCGTGTGTCCAAACAAACTTAAGCGGAATCTCCATCAAAGCCGCCATACGGATAACAGGTTTTTGATAGTCAGAGAAGACAAAAAAGGTTCCACAAGCAGCCACTACACCTCCATGGAGCATCATACCTAAACAAACGGCTGCCATAGTGAGTTCCGAAACACCAGCTTGCAAAAATCTACCACTAAAGTCTTCTTTGGAGATAACCTTTGTACCCTTCAAAAAACCGTCCGTTTTATCCGAATTAGAAAGGTCGGCAGAAGAAACAATCATATTGGGGACCTTAGCGACAAGTTCCTTCAAAACCATTGCTGAAGCAGAGCGTGTAGGCTGGTGGCTCTTCTGCTCAATGGCAGACCAATCAATGAAAGGCATTTTACCCTCAAACCAGTTGGTAAATGTTTCAGCCTCCTCGGCATTTTTTCCTGCCCATGCGTTAAATCTTTCATCATAAGCCTTCCACTCAGTACGCAATTCTTCTCTTCTCTTCTGATAGAGCATTGCTACTTTTTCATCTATAGCAAAAGGATTTTGAGCATCGAAGCCCATAGCTCCAAGGGTCGCTTCTACCGAAACTCCAGCCTTACTCAATGGCTGACCATGAGTAGGGATACGGTCTGTAATCTCTGCTCCTTCGGCATTGAGAGCCTTATATGCCATAACAGTCTTACCAATAATCAAGGTAGGACATCCTTTGGTAGCAATTGCTTCGTCTAAGGCTTTTCTTATTTCCGCCACATCATTGCCGTTGATAGTTACCACATGCCAGCCCCAAGCCTTGTACTTTTGAGCAATGTCTTCTGTGGTAACCTCATCTACCATCGTAGAGAGCTGTACATCATTGGCATCGTAAAACATAGTCAAGTTGTCCAACCCCAAGTGTCCAGCTGTACGTCCTGCTCCCTGTGCTATTTCCTCTTGAATACCTCCATCAGATATGTAAGCGTAGATACGTTGAGGCATAACGTCTGCTCCGAAGCGTTGCGCCAAAAACTTAGCGGCAATGGCTGCTCCAACGGCGAATGTATGTCCCTGTCCCAAAGGTCCGCTTGTATTCTCGATTCCTCTCGTCAAATCTCTCTCCGGGTGACCTGGTGTAGGACTTCCCCACTGACGAAAGGCTTGTAATTCAGCAAGAGAGAAATGCCCTGTCAAAGCCAGTTGAGCATAAAGCATCGGTGACATATGACCAGGATCGAGATAGAAACGGTCGCGAGCATAGCGATGAGGGCAATCAGGATCAAAGCGCAAATACTCTGAGTAAAGCACATTGATGAAATCAGCACCTCCCATAGCACCACCAGGGTGTCCACTCTTGCTTTTTCTACCATAGACAAAGCCAACACTCGTATATTGTCCGCCGCGCGGTTCAACACTTTGATATCATTCATTGTACAAATACTTTAATAGGTTACAATCAATCCATTCAATTCTTTTTCTTTGAATTAGGGAGTTCCAATCCATAGCCCCTCTTGGCATCAAGCCCTTTAAGAAAAACACTTAATACTAAAGCAGCAACACCAAACGAAGCAAAGATAAGCATAGGCATACGATAACTCCCTGTTGCTTTCAATACAGACCCAATAACAATAGGCACGAGCATAAGACCTACATTCTGTATCCAAAACGTAGCTGAATAAGCAGAACCCAAAACTTTTGCATCAATAAGTTTTGGCATTGAAGGCCAAAGAGAAGCGGGAACTAATGAGAAAGAGATACCCAATAAGACAATAGCAACCATAGCAATAACAAAAGAGGTAGTATCTCCTGGAACAAACGGATAAATCGCAAACGTAAGATGACAACCTATCATCAATATAGAGCCAACGATAAGCATCGTCGCCCCCTTACCAACAAAGTCCAAGAAAGCACCCAAGAAAGGAGTAATCACCATCGCTCCAATAGGGAACCAGCTGAAAATCCCTGCAGCTGTTTTGGCATCCAAACCAAGATTTTGTTGCAACATCTCTGTTGCGAACTTCTGAAAAGGAAATATAGCTGAGTAATAAAGTACACAAAGCAAAGCAACCACCCAAAATACACCATTACCAAAAATCTTACCCAAATCACTGAAACGAAATGGATCTTCCTCCTCGGCTACTACTGTATTTCCACCTTCTTTGTCCAAAGCTCTATCGAGAATACCATAAATAAGATAAAAGAGAAGACCTATGGCAAGCAATAAACAAGAGAAAATTACAGGCATTTGAACTCCTCCTGTACGCTCTGCAATGATTGGAGAAAGACGAAAAACGGCAAACACTCCTAAACGAGCAATAGCCATTTCAATCCCCATAGCCAGAGCCATTTCTTTTCCGTGAAACCATTTTACAATAGCACGAGATACAGTTACTCCTCCCATCTCACAACCACAGCCAAAGACCATAAATCCTAAACAAGCTAACTTGGCAGAAGGGGGCATTGCAGGCCAAAAGCTATTCAAAACAGAAAATCCAAAACCTCCATCATTAAAGACATCACTAAGAGCATATACTTTGATCAAAGCCCCTATTACCATAAGCCCTCCAGAGAGAACTGCCGTAAATCGGACGCCCATCTTATCCAAAATAATCCCTGCAAATATGAGGAATAAGAAAAAAACGTTGAGAACAAACTCACTTCCCCCATAGTAACCAAATACCGTATCGTTCCAATTATAAGGAGCATCCGACAACATTGATTTGAGAGGTGAAAGAACATCTACAAACATGTAGGCAAAAAACATGGTAAGTGCTATCATTATAAGCACAGCCCAACGCGCAAACACATTGTCACGCAACGATTTTTGAATTACTTCTGTCATAGGACTTTGTTGTATAGTTTTGTATAGTTAATTATTGTATTTCAAGCAATTATTTATATCCTAAAAGTTGTGGAAAGAAGTCGCGTAGCACCTCGGCTACTACATAATTACTTCCTCCTATGTATATAAGGTCATCGGGGTTAGCTTTCGACTTTGCGGTCAAAAAGCCATCTGATATGGTTGGAAAACTTTCGCCTTTTAATCCGATCTGAAGGGCATAATCTTTCAAAACGGAGGCAGATAAGGCTCGTTCGGAGGGAGGAGCAACAAAATAGTAAGTAGCCTCTTGAGGCAAAAAAGAGAGTACCTTTTGCCACTCTTTATCTGAGACCATGCCCAAAACGATGTGAAGATGAGCGTACTTCTGTCGGGCTATTTGTTGCACGACTAAGGCAATCCCCGCCTCATTATGCCCCGTATCACAAAAGATTTGAGGAGTCATTGAGAGCTGTTGCCAACGCCCTAAAAGCCCAGCTCTCTCTATTACAGAGGCAAAACCATCATGCACAGCCTCCAATGGTATCGTAAAGAGATTGCGCTCTGCTATAACCGACAAAGCCGTCAATATGGTACGTGCGTTGAGATGCTGTGCGACTCCTCCAATTGGGCTGGGAAAGATCCATATTTAGAAGTGTGCAAGTAGAGTCCATTTGCTCTATCTTCACAAGAGAGTAAAGCTCCGCTCTCCTCGGCAAAGTATATAAGAGCCGACTCCTCTTGCGCTCTCTGTGCAAAAACAGTTCGCACCTCTCCCTCGGCCTCTCCAATGACAATGGGAATATCTTTTTTGATAATGCCCGCTTTCTCAAAAGCAATTTCGGGTAGAGTCGTTCCTAAAAACTGTGTATGATCGGCACTCACATTAGTTATAATCGACAGCTCCGGACGAATGATATTGGTACTGTCTAAACGACCACCCATACCCACCTCTATAACTGCCACATCAACCTTCTGCTCTGCAAAGAAAGAGAAAGCCATAAGAGTGGTTAATTCAAAGAACGAAGGGGCATACTTTTCAAGCAAAGGACGAGCCTTATCGACAAAATCGACTACATAATCCTCCCCCACAGGCACTCCATTGATGCGTATGCGCTCTCTGAAATCAACTAAGTGAGGAGAAGTAAAAAGCCCCGTCTTATAGCCAGAAGCTGAAAGAACAGAAGCCAAGGTACTTGCCGTAGATCCTTTACCATTAGTTCCTCCTACATGTATAGAACGAAAAGAGAGATGAGGGTTACTCATTACCTCTGCCATAGCAAGGACTCGTTCCAAGCCTGGCTTATAAGCCACCGCACCCTGTTGTTGAAAACAAGGCACAGCTGAGAAGAGAAAATCTATTGTCTCTTGATAAGACATCAGACGAAACTAACGAACTATAGTTTGTTTTCTATCTGGTCCTACAGAAAGAACTGTAATAGGAACTTCCAACTCTTGCTCTAAGTAGGCCACATAAGCCAAAAACTCTTTGGGCAAATCGGACTCTCTTTCATAGGCAGTCAAATCGCAGTTCCAACCAGGGAGAGTATCATATACAGGTTCTATAGTCTGCTCTATGGAATAGGGGAAGTTACGTGTCTCTATACCATCGATTTTGTAAGCACGACATGCCTTTATAGTGGAGAAGGTATCTAAAACATCGCTCTTCATCATAATCAATTTGGTCACACCATTAATCATAATTGTATAGCGCAGTGCCACTAAATCTATCCAACCACAGCGACGTGGGCGCCCCGTCACAGAGCCGAACTCATGCCCCCGCTCTGCCAAAAGTTTACCTGTTTCATCAAAAAGTTCGGTAGGGAAAGGGCCTTCTCCCACACGAGTACAGTAGGCTTTGAAGATACCATAAACATCTCCTATCTGGTGGGGAGCAACACCAAGACCAATACAGCTACCAGCACAAATCGTATTGCTCGATGTTACAAATGGATAAGAACCGAAATCAATATCCAACATAGAACCCTGCGCCCCCTCGGCTAATATCTTTTTGCCTGTACGAAGTGCATTGTTTATTTCAAACTCACTATCAACAAAGCGGAATGTACGTAAATATTCTACCGCCTCAAAGAATGTCTTTTCTACTTCTGTAAGGTCAGGTATTTCTACTCCCATACCACGCAACATAGAGAGGTGGCGTTGCTTGGCTCGAGAATAACGCTCTTGAAAATCAAGTTCTATATCGCCCACACGAAGACCTCTACGTGCCACCTTATCGGTATACGTAGGTCCAATCCCTTTGCCCGTAGTACCAATTTTCGTTGCACCCAAAGCTACTTCGCCAGCAGCATCTAACAATCGATGAGTAGGTAATATAAGATGCGCCTTACGAGAAATAACCAAACGCTCGGTCAACTTATGCCCACATTTCAGAAGTCCTTCAACCTCCTCTCTAAAGAGGATAGGATCTAACACAACACCATTACCAATAAGATTTACCTTATCTCCCTGAAAAATTCCTGAAGGAATGGAGCGTAACACATACTTCTCTCCAGCAAACTCGAGTGTATGACCAGCATTGGGGCCTCCTTGAAAGCGTGCTACCATATCATAATTGGGGGTCAAAACATCTACGATTTTACCCTTGCCTTCATCTCCCCACTGGAGTCCCAGCAGTACATCAACCTTTCCCATACAGTTCTTTTTTATTTTGATGTTTGTTCTGTTTTTGATAATTCATTTTTCTTATTCGCCAATCCTTTGAGCCTTTTGGCACAGTCATCACAATTCCCCAAGGTCAAAACAATGGACTGTCGTTTACGAAATCGAGGAGGTTGCAACAACTGCAACCGACGGATAAGCGATGTTTGTCTATAATAATTGACTTTACCGCACTCTGTACAAAAAACCAAAGAGTAGCCCACGCACCGCCACGCAAAAAGATAAACAGAAGCATTGCTGCGAGCTAAACGGATTAGGACACCACAACGACTCAACAAATCTAATGTCGTGTAGACAGTACTTCGACTCACAGCATAGCCCACCTGTTTCATTTTTTCAAAAACAGTATCAGCATCGAAAGGTCTATCCATTGTATAAATGGTAGCTAATATTTTAGAACGCCCTCGAGTTGGCTTGAGCTGGCAAGCTAATAGATAATCATCCATAACTCGCTCTAATTCAAGTATAGAAGGTTTCTTCTGCATAATACTGTTTAGGCATGACAGATAGCCTCTGCAAAGATACACCCTTTTGGCGAAACTCTTAAACTAAAAATAGTATTAACACCTGCAAGAAGACAAGAAGATAAAAAGAGAATTCTGCAAAGAGATGAAAAAACACACCTTAGAGACATTTTCTGTCAAGGGGCATCAGAATAATAAAGCATTAAAATTGAAGCTGAAAGTGGATAACAATACAGAAAGGTATTGTACAAAAGTTTCGCCTTGTCTGCCCTATTTCTCACTAAGCCTTCCGAAAGGGGAAAAGGGAAAAAGCTATGTAAACACCAACAATCCTCTAAATAAAGACGGACAGAAAGAGTAACTTCTTCCCGTCCGTCTATACGAAATTTGTGTTTGTTCGATTCGAATCTTACACTAACCCATTTAAGAGCCTAAGAAGCCCAACAGCACTCCCGCAGCAAGAGCAGACCCAATTACTCCTGCTACATTGGGTCCCATGGCATGCATCAATAAATAATTAGAGGGATCTGCCTTGAGACCTTCTACTTGCGATATACGCGCAGAATCTGGTACTGCAGAAACCCCAGCGTTACCAATAAGAGGGTTAATCTTATTCTCTTTCTTCAAAAAGAGATTCATAAGTTTAACAAAGAGCACTCCCGTACACGTGGCTACAACAAAAGAAAGAGCACCCAAACCAAATATCTTTACTGAATTGAAAGTAAGGAACTCTGTGGCTTGCGTAGAAGCTCCCACGGTAACCCCCAAAAGGATTGTAATGGTATCAATCAAAGGCCCTTTAGCTGTATCTGCCAAACGCTTTGTTACACCGCTTTCCTTGAGCAAATTACCAAAGAATAACATCCCCAAGAGAGGTAAACCAGAAGGCACTAAAAAAGTGGTAAGGAACAAACCTACGATGGGGAAAATCACTTTCTCCGTTTTAGATACAGGACGAGGTGTCTTCATACGGATAACACGCTCCTTTTTGGTTGTTAGCAAACGCATAAAAGGAGGCTGTATAATGGGAACAAGTGCCATATAGGAGTAAGCAGAAACCGCAATAGCTCCCATAAACTCTGGAGCTAATTTTGATGACAGGAAGATCGCTGTTGGACCATCTGCTCCACCGATAATACCGATAGCTCCCGCTTGATTAGGCTCAAAGCCTACCAAAAGAGCAATTATATAAGCCCCAAAAATACCGAACTGAGCAGCGGCTCCGATAAGCATGAGTTTGGGGTTCGAAATAAGCGCCGAGAAATCCGTCATAGCCCCAATACCAAGGAAAATAAGAGGCGGATACCACCCCTGCTTGACACCTTGATAAAGGATATTCAAGACAGACCCCTCCTCATAAATCCCCACCTGCAAACCAGCATCCTTGAAAGGAATATTTCCAATCAACATGCCGAAACCGATAGGAATTAAAAGCAGAGGCTCGAAGTCGAAACGAATGGCTAAGAAGATAAATAACAGACCGACTGCCATCATAACCCAATGCCCCAAGGTAGCATTAGCAAAGCCGGTATAGGAGAAAAATATCTCTAAATTCTCCATTAAAAACTGTCCGAAATTCATTGCTGTTTGGGTTATTTAGTTCAACCTATAATGAGGATATCAGTACCTTCAAGGATAGAATCTCCTTTTTGCACCTTTATCTCGAGCACCTTACCATCACGATCACTATTGATATTGTTCTCCATCTTCATAGCTTCGAGTATGGCCACGCGCTGTCCTCTCTTGACCTCATCACCCACAGCTACCGAGAGCTCTAAGATAACACCAGGTAGAGGAGACTTTATCCCTCCCTTAACACCAGAGGCAACAGCTGGCTTTGGAGCAGAAGAAACAGAGGGGGTAGGTTGTACTCGCCTTACCACAGGTTTTGGAGCCTGTTTTTCTTCACGAACGAGTTCCACCGAATAACTTTTACCATTTACCTCTACCTCGGCTTCGTTATTTTCAATCTTATTGATTTTAACGGCATAATCATTGCCATTAATTTTGTATTTATACTCTTTCATATATCGTATCCGATTGAATATCTATTGGTTAAAATGTTGTATATACTCCGTTTGCTCACTATGTTACGAACGGCTTTTGAAAGGATAACGTTGTACAGACACTCGCTGATTATGAGCTTTCATACTCCATGCAGAGGCAGAGGTCTCACTACGCTCTATGGTAAGCACTCCGCTCTCCTCGTCATGCACCTCTTCAGTAGCTTCAACAAGCGCCATAGATATCGCCACAAAAGCTTCCTCTTCCGTACTACTCTTTGAAGGAGTAACAGAGGGTTTTACCCCAGTAGCTTTTGCCTTGTTGCGAGCAGACAAACGTACAGCAAAGCGTCCCACAGCAGTAAAGCAAAGAGCCAAAAGGAGCAAGCCTGAAAAGACAACAAGCATTGCAGTAATAGTCATAATCCCTCCCTTGGCATCTTCAACCTTGATGCGCTCTACCTTTTCATTGATCTCTGGCATCATATTCTTAGAGGCGGGGGTAGGCTCACTCAGCTCCTGCCACACGTTGGATTAACTGTTTCCAAAACACCATCAGGGATACGAGCCCACGAAGCGTCTTGTAGTAGAGTGGCAGGAACCTTTACTTGGTCGATGATGGTAGCTCCATCGGTATCCACCAAAGCTATGGTCTGCTCGACCCCAGGAGTTAAAACAAAGTTTAGGTGTAAGGCACCCCTTGCAGGAACACCATCTGCCCAAAACAACGCTTGTTGATAAGGGGGTAATATGGTCCGTGCATCAGTCATTGGGATGCGATACTTCTTGAGATTATCCAAATCATCGGTTAGGTAACAGCCCTTCACATTGACCGTTGCCGCTCCAGCATTGTGGAGTTCAATCCACCCTACACGCTGACCGTAGGGGTTCACTACCCCCTTGGTATTATCGACCACAACCTCATTGATGCGTACAGAGGTTATACTCTGTGCATGTACCGAGGTGAGCGACAAAACCAACGCTGTGCCAATAATCAAGGAGTGGCAAAGCGCTCTCCATATATAATAGGTACGCATCTTAATTATAGAGGTAAGTTATCATGTTTCTTTGCAGGGAGACTTTGCTTCTTGGTGCGAAGTTGCTCCAAAGCACGGATTACACGGAAACGTGTATTGCGAGGCTCAATAATATCGTCAATATAGCCATACGAAGCCGCATTATAGGGGTTGGCAAAGGTGGCACGGTACTCGGCTTCCTTTTCCATAGCAGCCTTAGCAGGGTCTTCTGCCGCTGCCACTTCTTTAGAAAAGACAACTTCAACAGCTCCCGATGGACCCATTACGGCAATCTCTGCAGAGGGCCAAGCATAATTCAAATCATTACGCATATGTTTAGACCCCATCACAATATAAGCCCCTCCATAGGCCTTGCGTAAAGTAACGGTTATCTTGGGTACGGTAGCCTCTCCATAGGCATAGAGAAGTTTCGCTCCGTGTGCAATAACTCCATTGTACTCCTGCCCTGTGCCTGGGAGGAAGCCTGGCACATCTACCAAAGATACGATAGGTATATTGAAAGCATCGCAGAAACGAACAAAGCGAGCTGCCTTACGCGAAGAGTTACTATCCAAGCTACCCGCCATTACCTGTGGTTGATTGGCTACGATACCTACACTCATTCCATTGAAACGGCAGAAACCAACAATGATATTTCGAGCATAGTCGGCATGCACTTCGAGGAACTCTCCGTTATCGACAATTGCACCAATCACTTGATACATATCGTAAGGACGGTTAGGTTCATCTGGGATAATCTCGTTAAGAAGCTCTTCGGCTCTATCTACTGGATCTGTACAAGGCACATAAGGAGCCTCTTCCATATTGTTTTGAGGGAGATAGCTCAAGAGCTTGCGTATCAAAGCAAGTCCTTCCTCTTCTGTATCTGCTGCGAAGTGTGCTACACCACTCTTTACAGAGTGTACGTTAGCCCCCCCGAGGTCTTCTTGAGAAACATCTTCTCCTGTTACGGTCTTCACCACCTTAGGACCCGTCAAGAACATATAACTGGTACCACGCACCATGATATTGAAATCCGTAAGAGCTGGAGAGTACACAGAACCTCCAGCACAGGGACCGAAGATACCTGAAATCTGAGGCACTACCCCCGAAGCCATGATATTGCGTTGAAAAATCTCGCCAAAACCACAGAGAGAGTTTACCCCCTCTTGGATACGAGCACCACCCGAATCGTTAATACCGATAACAGGTGCTCCTACCTTCATAGCCAAATCCAACACCTTGCATATTTTGGCAGCCTGCATCTCCCCCAAGCCTCCACCAAATACAGTAAAGTCTTGTGCATGAATATACACTAAGCGACCATCAATAGTACCACTACCTACGACCACTCCATCTCCTAAAAACTTCTTTTTATCCAATCCGAAATAGGAAGAACGGTGCATGGCAAACATATCGATTTCTTCGAAGCTACCCTCGTCGAGCAACATAGCGATACGCTCACGAGCTGTATATTTTCCCTTTTCGTGCTGCGCTTCGATACGCTTAACACCTCCTCCAAGACGAGCCTCTTCCCTTTTGGCAACAAGCTCTTTAATCTTTTCTAACTGTTGACTCATAATTGTTCTGTCTGTGATTTGTTCTATTCTGCTTGCACTGTTACACAAAATACAAGGCGACATCTTTAACATGAAAATCACCTTGTAGCAAGGCACAGTAAACAGAGGCTTTTTCGCTAAAAATGCCCCTTATGAACGATGCAAATATACTAAAGAATAGCAAAGTAACCACATACCCTCACGCAGGTAGAAAGTAGGTGTAAGAGGGAAAAATCCTAAAAAAAGGGCTTCTGGGGGAAGAAAGAGAGGAGCGATTTGTCGCTATACAACAAGGTTTTGCACGTTTCCCGCAAAAGTGTGCACCCGATTGTCTAATCTTATCAATCCGTTTACAAAAATCTTGTTTCCATCCACTTTTTTAACAAACCCTCGTTGGTATTAGAGAAAAAAGAGAGTCCAAAGAACCCCTCTGGAAGGGTGTAACCCTCTCTTCCATTCAAGAGAATATAACTCGCCGCCCTAACCATCTGTGCAAACTATCGTAACCCTCCGTGTAAACTCTCAAAAGGTATAACCCTTTTGGGACAAAGGATTAATGGATACTTATATACACATTTCCAGAGCAATTACACAAGCGTATGACTATGCCAGTCTCACATATATGTTTTATCTTTGTATCACATTCAAGAGTAGGCATTTTTACCCAACAACTTACATAGTTAAGAGGCTTAAAAGGAACTACTTCTCCCCATTTAATAAGAGCTTATGTACTCTTTTTTCCGTGGAGAGGGCTACTCAGTAGGAGTTGATAAAAAAGCATCGCACAAACACCTAAAAGACAGTAACAAAAAGTCTCTTTGCTAAACTTTGCAGAAATGAACTATCATTAAGGTGTAGGGCAGAGGGGAATAGTGGGCAACACGTCACCTTGTTTTTAATCCGCTAACTCTTGAAAAAGTTACTTACTATCGAAACATATCAGGGTAAAAGTATCAGTTTATCATGTCTTATCTTCTCATATTAGGCGGTGGAGAGAGCGGTGTTGGAGCAGCTCTATTGGCAAAAAAAATGAATATCCCTTGTCGTCTGAGCGATAGTGGCACACTCAAAGAGGTGCATCGTGCGGAATTAACTCGGCATAGCATAGCTTTCGAAGAGGGAGGACACTCTACCTCTTGGCTTACCGAAGTTACTGAGGTCATAAAAAGCCCAGGTATACCAGACTCTGCTCCTATGATTGTAGAATTTCGCAAACGAGGCATTTCGGTAATTAGTGAGATTGAGTTTGCCGCACGCTATTTATCTCCCGAAAACAAGATAATAGCTATCACAGGCTCAAATGGTAAAACGACCACGACTACTTGGCTTACCCACGTACTTCAAAAAGCGGGTAAAGATGCTATCGCCTGTGGTAACATTGGTGTCTCCTTAGCTCGCTTAGTGGCAGAAGCCCCCCATGAGTACTACGTTGCCGAGCTGAGTAGTTTTCAGTTAGATGGCACAGTCAACTTCCACCCCCATATTGCCGTTGTACTCAATATTACCCCCGACCACTTAGACCGCTACGAATATAAATTCGAGTTCTATGCTCAATCCAAAATGCGTATCACACGCAATCTCTCTGAGCAAGATTATTTCATATACTGGCAAGAAGATACTTTTATAACACAAACTTTGCAGGCAATGCCTCCGAGCTATGCAACTCTTTCGTTTTCTTTAGAGGGGAAAGGCAACGCTACTTAAATTCATTGAACGAGACCCTATACTTTGCCCCCACTGACCAACTACCTGCTTTCTCCATAGCACAGAAAGATTTGGCTCTTATGGGTAAACACAACCTTCTCAACGCTATGGCTGTAGGCTTAGCAGCAAGGGCGATGGGGGTTAATAACGAGGCCCTTTATGAAGCCTTGCATCATTTTGTTAATGTGCCTCACCGTATAGAACCCGTGGGTATAGTAGATGGAGTACTCTACATCAATGACAGCAAGGCAACCAACATACAGTCTACTTACTATGCTTTAGAGGCACAGACCCGCCCCGTAATACTTGTATTGGGCGGTACTGATAAAGGTAACGACTACTCCGAAATAGAAGAATTGGTACGTTCACGCTGCAAAGCATTGATTTTTATGGGCGTGGATAACAACAAGCTACACGCTTTCTTTGACAACAAGATAACCGACATTAGAGATGCTCGCTCTATCGATGAGATGCTACATCATGCTCGCACCCTTTCTCAGACAGGAGATGTGGTGCTTCTCTCTCCTGCTTGTGCCAGTTTTGACCTCTTTAAGAATTACGAAGACCGAGGCGACCAATTTCGAAGTAAGGTACAGGCTTTGATTTCTTCCACCGAAAAGAAAGCTTAAACCAACTCTCTACAACAACTATTACTTACCCTTATTTGACCCCCATAGCATGTCGTTCATTGCCCGAATATTCAACGAGTTTAAGAGCAACCAAAATCGTATTATTTGGTTTCTCTACATTGTGTTTTTACTCATCTCATTCCCTGCTGTATATACAGGCTCTGCTTCCGAGATAGGAGATAGTAGTGGGGGCTTAAAGTTCTTCAAGCATATCGGTTTCCTACTTGTATCCTTAGGATTGGTCTACGGGCTTACTATGCTCTCTTTGAAGAAAATGGTCCGTTATCTAACCATCGGTATTTATTTCGGAGGTACAATACTTGCCATCCTGACACCCCTATTCGGAGAGACTATCAACGGAGCCAAACGATGGATTAAAATATTTGGCATACCCTTCCAGCCCTCAGAAATAACCAAGTTGGGAATTGTGCTTATCGGGGCTTACATCTTTACGCGCAAAGATGACTTCGACCGCCTAATCCTCGTACGTATGCTTCAAGGATTAAAGAAGTGGATACTCGAGCGACTTCCTGTACAAATTGTTCCCAAGAAGGTATGGTCGCTCGAAGAAAAAAAGATTTACCTTTTCCTTTTCGCCGTAGCAGTACCAACGCTATTTATCGTGCTGCAAAACTTCTCTATGGCTATTATTTTCGTAGCCACGACACTGGGAGTAATCTTTATAAGTAGTGGGTTTACACGTACTTTCAATAGACTCGTTGCTCTCATTGTGGTAGGGTCTTGCCTCTTTATCTCGTTCCTCTACTTCACTCCCGAGTCTGTCTTGGACAAGCTACCTGGACGTTTTAATACTTGGAAGACTCGTATCGACCCTCCTCCTGCGCACAATTTGCCCGATAGTGTCTATCAAAACCTGCCTAAAGAACAGAAGTATGCCCTAAAGTTTATCGAGACTGACCACAACATGCAGCCTCGACGAGCCAAGATGGCCATTGCTAAAGGATTAGGTGGGGTTATCAATGGTCCGGGGTCAAGTAGAGCACGCTATGACCTACCCGAAGCCTCGAACGACTTTATCTTTGCCATCATCTTAGAGGAGTATGGTATTATTGGAGCTATCCTCATCCCTTTTATGTACTTGCTTCTCATATTCCAAGTAGCATCCGTAGGACGACAAACTACCAGCAAAAGATATTTAATACTACTCTATGGTATCACCTTTCTCTACGTGTTCCAAGCCTTCTTAAATATGCTCGTTGCAATAAATCTTTTTCCCGTAACGGGTCAGACACTCCCCCTTATAAGTACAGGAGGTACGTCATACATTATTACCAGTTGTGGTATAGGCATTATCCTTGCCATAGCAAAAGATTCTAAAAAGAGGATGAAGGCACTAAGGGAGAGTCATGTGCAAGACCTACACGAAGAGACTGTAGGAGAGGAAATTCAAGAGGAGACAATCTATCAGCAAGGTGCTTCCACAGAGCTGTAATCAATAGGGCATAAAATCATATCCGTTATGGAAAAGAAAATAGAACGTGTAATTATATCTGGAGGAGGTACGGGTGGGCACATATTTCCTGCCCTTGCCATTGCCGATGCCATCAAGCAGAAGCATCCTAATGTTGAGATTCTTTTTATCGGCGCAGTAGGACGTATGGAAATGGAGCGGGTACCTCAAGCAGGCTATCGGATAGAGGGGCTTACGGTGCAAGGGTTAGATAGAAAAAGACCTTGGCGCAATGTATTGGTACTTTTCAATCTATACAAGGCACGAGTGAGAGCCAAACAAATTATTCGAGAGTTTCGCCCCAATGCCGTAGTAGGTGTGGGTGGATATGCCTCTGCTCCTACTCTATTGGCTGCTCAAAAACTGGGTATCCCGACTTTGATTCAAGAGCAAAACAGTTTTGCAGGAAAGACCAACAAACTGCTTGCCCGTCGTGCCCAAGCCATCTGCGTAGCCTACCCCAATATGGAACGTTTTTTTCCCTACACACCCCCTATTCTAACGGGTAACCCAATACGTCCTATTTTGGAAGACACTCCTCTTCCCTCCCGAGCAGAAGCATTACGAAGTTTTGGTTTCAGCAATGAAAATTATCCCTTAGTATTAGTGGTAGGAGGTAGCCTCGGTGCCAAGACCATTAACCAAAGTATCTGCAATGGGCTTAAGCTCTTTATAGAAAATCGTGTCCGCCTCATATGGCAAACAGGGAAAGGATATGCCAAAGAGGCTCAGGAAGCACTAAAAAAATTAGGGCCAGAAGCAGAAGAGTGGATTGTGTCGCTCCCTTTTATCGAACATATGGACAATGCCTATGCCGCTTGCAATCTCATGATATCTCGAGCGGGTGCCTCTACCATATCGGAAATCTCGCTGTTAGGCAAGCCCTCGATACTGGTTCCCTCGCCCAATGTGGCAGAAGATCATCAGACCCACAATGCCCAAGCTCTCTCTTCAAGAGGAGCAGCCCTTTTGGTACCTGATACACAAGCTCACGATATTTTAGTTCCAGAAGCACTTCAATGGGTTACACAGCCCGAAGCACTAAAACGTATGAGCGAGGCTGTTTTATGTTTGGCAGCTCCTCGCTCTGCAGCAAAGATTGTTTCCATTCTTGAGCAAATTATTTTTTCCCCAAAGCATGATAACGCCTAATAACTATAAGAAGATATACTTCATCGGTATTGGAGGCATCGGTATGAGTGCCTTGGCTCGCTACTTTCACAGTAATGGAGCAGAAGTTAAGGGTTACGATTTAACTCCCTCGCCCCTCACACAGACTTTAGAAAAGGAGGGCATACCGATCCATTACACCGACAGTCCTGAGTTTTTGAGTGAATGGTATCCCAACTCGTCCGAGGTGCTGGTGGTCTATACACCCGCTGTTCCTGACGATTTGGGAGAATTGGTCTATTGTCGCACACATAACTTCCGAGTTGTTAAAAGAAGCGAAGCCTTGGGAGAAGCGGTATACAACCAACAACTTTTAGCAGTAGCAGGCACACATGGCAAGACCACAACTTCTTCTCTACTAGCTCATCTAATGCACAACAGCCATATAGGGGGAAATGCTTTTTTAGGTGGAATTGTTGCAAACTACTCCTCCAATCTGTTGTTAGATCCTCAAAGCGACTTCGTCGTAGTAGAGGCAGACGAATACGACCGCTCGTTTCTACATCTCTCACCTCATATGGCAATTGTTACCTCGCTTGACCCTGACCATCTGGATATATACGAAACACCCGAAGGATATAGAGAAGGCTTTGCCCAATTTGTGGCACGCATAAAACCCAATGGAGCATTAGTTTACAAAAAAGGTATCTACCCTCAACTGCCCCAACGAGCCAAAGGGGTACGCGCCTTTTCGTACGCTATGGAGCAAGAGGCAGATTTCTATGCCGATAACCTTCAATTCAAGGAGGGCAAACTCTTCTTCGACTGGCACTGTAAGGCTGATGGACTCACGCTCTCGTCCTTAGAATTAGGGGTACCGATAGCTATCAATGTAGAGAATGCCACAGCAGCCATGGCAGTGGCTTATCTTAATGGTGTTACAGCAGAGGAACTACGTGAAAGTCTCTCTTCCTTTAGGGGTATTCATCGGAGATTTGAACGTTTGGTAGATACTCCTCGTTGTGTCTTTATAGACGATTATGCCCATCACCCCGAAGAGCTTCGAGCTGCTATTACTTCAGTACGCAAGCTGTACCCTCAAGAGTCCATATTGGGAATTTTCCAGCCCCACCTTTACTCTCGTACCCAAGACTTCTATAAAGAGTTCGCTCAGTCTCTCTCGCTTTTGGACGAAGTTATTTTGCTTCCCATATACCCTGCTCGAGAGGAGCCCCTGCCCGGAGTAACAAGCGAATTAATCCTGCAAGAAATATCCATCTCATCTAAAAGTATTATAGCCCGAGAGGAAGTTGTAACCCATTTGGAGCAAAGGAGCGATTTACCTCGTATAATCTTAACTCTCGGAGCTGGTAACATAGACCGAATAGTACCTCTATTAGCCCAACTTTTGCGTACCCGACGATGATAAAAAAAATACTTATAAGAATAGGCATTCTTCTCTGCATAGCCTTCCTTCTTTACTTAGCCCTTACCATACCTCAAAGGAAGCAAGAGGTAACTATACAGAACATAGAGGCACATGTAAAGGAAGGAGAGACACCTAAGTTCGTGAACGAAGTCCAACTGATAGAGGACGTAAAAAAATTGAAGCCCGACCTGATCGGTTTTCGAGCAGACTCGGTAAACCTTTCGGCACTGGAGCAATCGCTCCTTAAGAATACACTCTTCAAGGAGGTAAACATATTCTACACAACTAAAGGCACACTACATGTAGAGGTTACCCAAAGAGACCCATTCTTCATTGTCTCTACCCCCAAGGCAAGCTACTACGTTACCCGAGATAGAGAGATAATACCCCTGCACCCACAGGAACAATACTCTTTTCCTCTTATGGTGGTACATGGTCATGTCCCCGCCGAGAGTGCCACGGGGAGTATCTATGACTTAATGCTCCACATATCAAAAGATGCCTTTTGGAATTCTTTCTTTACCTCTCTTTATGTAACAGCCCCCGAGAAGCAACTCATTGCCCAAACACGCATTGCTGGATTGGAAGTCAATTTTGGAGCTATGCAGGAGTGGAAAAGAAAACTATGGCAACTGCGCACCTTCTTAGATAAAGTTATCCCTCAATTAGGATGGGGGGCTTTCAACTCTATATACCTTGAGTATCCCGACAGAGTAATTACAGTACCCACACACGATACGAGTATCTCCTTACATCAAGACTCCATTTTCACTCAGCAGTAGATGTAGCTTTTCTACGTATATTTGCAACAAGTTCAAAATCTATATAACAAGACCAATTATGAGCATACTCAAGGCTTTTACACTCATAGGAACTCTCCTTGTGCTATTAACATTCGGGGGATGTGCCTCTAAAAAAGAGGCTTCTAAACAAAATACTTCTACAATGGAAACTTCCGCCAGCAACGTTCAACAAATGCCTATTGGCTTTGGAGGCAAAGGGGTACAACAACTCGCTCCTATCGTGATTTATAAAACTCGTAGTAATTACAACCATATGGTACCGGTAACCTTAGAGGTCGATGGCACAATTATTAGCTATCCCTCTCGCGGAGACTTGGGCAGTGAAGGCAACTACTTCTACCCTATCGAGTTGGACAATGGTTACCTTTGGGATCGTCGAGGCGTGGGGCTAACAACCGCCTTTTTAAGCCTCTCCTATGAAGAGTACAGTGCTCTACCTACAGACCCAACGGCAGTAGAACTACAAGATTTTATCATGGACAAGTCTCCTTTTACCTTTCTCGCTGTATGCGATCGATCACAACTTAAGGAGATAACAGCCGAAGAGCTCAATCGCTACATCGCAGCAGGTATGCCTGGAGCCAACATATTTATAAACCAATAAGGAACAATCTCAGGAGGTAGAAAATATACTAACGTATAAATTCTACCTCTTTTTATATCTATATCCTTTTGAGCCATGCGATATAAGATACCTCGTAGCTACTACCCAATCTCTTTTTTGGGGAGCTTCTTGGGGCTACTTCTCTCTACCTTCGCCCTTCAAGCCCAACAATTATACGAGCTTTCCACCCAAGCCTCTTCTCTCCTTCGAAAAAGCGAAGAGGCGCAAGAAGCACTCTACTCCGTTGCTGTACAAGATATATTTGACCCCTCAGAACGCTATGGCTATGCATCGGAGCGTGTCCTTTGCCCCGCCTCAGTAACCAAACTCTTCACCACCGCCATAGCTTTAGATGTATTAGGTCCCGACTACTCTTTCGTTACTGACCTTTACCTCCGAGGTAAGGTAGAGCAAAATATACTCAACGGCGACCTGATTGTCGTTACCCATGGCGACCCTTCCATAGCTTCTAAGTATTTTCCCAACGATTCTACTCGATGGATAGAAAGCGTCTACTTGACCCTTCAAGCCCAGCATATAAAAGAAGTAAGAGGTAATATCATTATCGAATCTGCCTCCTTTGACTCCATAGGCGTACACCCTCTATGGGACCAAGAAGACAGAGGAGAATACTACGCTACAGGGGTCTATGCAGCTAATATCTATGACAACTGGATAGACCTCTACTATACCACTGGTAGAAAAAGCGATGACTTTACCTTCTTGGGGACTAATCCACCCGATACGGGGGTAGAATGGAGGCATCAACTCAGTGTAAACTGTAATAAAAGTGGATGGGGATGTCGTGGTTATGGACGAGATGAGAAACGTACCATAAAAGGGACACTACCCTGCAATCGAGATAGAGTAACACTCAAATCGGATCTTCCCAACCCACCTCGATACATGGGAGCTATATTAAAAAAACGACTTATCGAATATGGTATCTTCGTTGAGGGGCAAGTACAAACCCTCTTTACACCACTCAATGATCGAGGTAAATTGGCAGGAAAATACTACTCTCCATCACTTAAAGAACTTTGCCGAGAGATGAATTACCGCAGTCTGAACCACTATGCCGAAGCTATTCTCAAAACCATTGCCATAGCCCCCTCGGACTCCACACCAGCTTCGACAAAAGGAGCTATTGAAAAAGCCTTACAAGTATGGAAAGAGGGAGGGCTAACTTTCTCTCCACAATTTAGGCTCTATGACGGCTCTGGACTGGCTCGCGCCAATCGGACCTCTGCTTCTGATGTTACCACTCTTCTAAACTATGTAGCCTTGGGAAGTATCGAACAGGTCGATGCCTTTATGCAAACCCTCCCACAAGCAGGAGTAGAGGGAACGGTAAAGAACTTTATGAAAGAGAGTTACCTGCGGCTCTTCGTCAAAAGTGGTTCTATGAAAGGTATTCAGTGCTATGCTGGCTATCTTCACTACAATGGGCGTACATACAGTGTGGCACTATTAGCCTCAGAAGTTAAGGATAGAGTCAAGGTACGTCTTGCTCTGCAAAACTATTTGGAAACACTCTTCCCCACCACTCTTTCTCTCTAACTACCAATTCACTTACTCTATGATACGTGGCCTTATCCGCTGGCATAAATGGCTTAGTTGGTTGCTTTCGTTTTTTCTTATTTTCTTTGCCCTCTCAGGCATCTTACTGAATCATCGACACACACTTTCAGGGATAGATATTTCAAGGGGCCTACTACTTCCCTCCTATCATTATAAAAATTGGAATCATGGTTCTATGATAGGTTCGGTAGCCCGAGATAGTCTTTCCCATTGGTATATGGCTATTCGGGTATATGGCTCACCGACCACTTAGCACAACACTTCGTAGACTTCAACAAGGGGCTACCTAATGCTACCGATCAACGCTCGATACGAGCCCTTGCCCGAGCCCCTCAAGGGAGTCTCTTTGCCCTTACACCCTATCACCTATACCGCTATACGTACAAAGGTTGGGAGAAACAAGCGATCGCTGTAAAGAAAGACGATGCTCTCCTTACAGATGTTGTCTTTAAAGGCGATAGTATGCTGGTGCTATCTCGATCTGCACTACTCCTCTCGCTACCACCTTACAAAGAATTCTCGTTGGTACCTCTACAAGCTCCCGAAGGGTACAAGCCTCAAGCTTCGCTCTTCCGTACACTTTGGATGCTACATAGTGGTACTCTGTTTGGCTCTGTAGGCATTTTTGTAGTCGATATAATCGGTCTTCTACTCTTGATTTTAATTGTAACAGGGCTACTCATCACCCTCTATCGTATAATGGTGCGAAGAAATAAGGATAAAAAAATCCGCAACAATGCCCTATTGAAAAAGTGGAATACATCGCTACAATGGCATAATTGGGTGGGAAAGAGCTTCTTCATACTCTTATTGCTAATTACCCTTACGGGAATGTTTTTACGTCCTCCCTTGCTTATTCCTATCGCTCGAACAAAAGTACCTACCATTCCAGGTACTGCTCTCCACTCGGACAATCCTTGGAAAGATAAGTTGCGCAAGCTACGCTATGACTCGATTGCAGGCGAGTGGTTACTCTCTACCTCAGAAGGCTTTTTTTCTTTAAGACATTGGAATCAATCACCCCAACGTATAACAGCATCCCCTCCCGTTAGTGTTATGGGTGTAAATGTCTGGGAACAAGAGTCTGATGGTTCGTGGATAGTGGGTTCTTTTAGCGGTATCTATCGCTGGAATCGCTCCTCTCAAGAGAGCTTAGATTATATCACTCAAAAGCCTATAAAGGCAGTCCAGGGAGGTATGCCCTCGTTCGAAAATGCTATTTGTGGGTTTTCCAACCATTTTACTCAAGGGCCTCTCATAGTAGACTATAACAAAGGGGCTTCATTTATTGACTCCAACTGTCCTATCCCTCTATGCCTGACGAACTACGACCAGGGCGCATCTCTCTGTGGCAAGTAGCTTTGGAGGCACATACGGGGCGACTTTTCATCCCTCATATGATGGGTTCCATGCTCTACATTTTCGTAGTGGGGCTTTTGATTCTTATCGTGTTTTTATCAGGATACATCGTATATAAGAAACGATACGTAAAAAAGTCGCCCAAGAAGTCAAAGAAAAATACCCAATAAAGAAAAGAATGCGGAACAATAAATATCTCCCTTGCTGGTTAGTAACCCTTCTTCTCTCCTTAAATATAGGGGTTGTATCTGCCCACTCTCTATCGGGTACTTGGTATGGCACAATCAGCTTACCTTTTGGTGCAGAGTTAAGTTTGGTAATCCATCTTACTGAAGAAAAGGAGAGTTGGGGAGGAACAATGGATAGCCCTGACCAAAACGCCTTCGACATACCTTTATCTGAGGTAAAAATGGAAAACACATCACTCTATTTCTCTCAAAAAGAGCTTTCCATCTCCTACAAGGGGGTACTGAATAATAAGGGAGCTTTCGAGGGTACTTTCGAACAAAATGGCTTCTCCTTACCACTATTATTGAGTAGAGAGAATTATCGATATCGCCCACAGACTCCGCAAGCACCTTTTCCCTACCATGAAGAGGAGTGTACTTTCTTTAGTGAAAAGCAAGAGTCGATAACCCTTTCGGGGACCTTAACTTTTCCGAAAAACACTTCTACCCCTCTGCCTGTGGTGTTACTTCTTACGGGTAGCGGTCCGCAAGATAGAGATGAAACGCTCATGGGACACAAACCCTTTGCCCTAATTGCAGATACACTTACTCGAGCAGGTTTTGCCGTACTCCGTTATGACGATAGAGGGGTAGGTAAAAGTACAGGATACTTTGCCAAAGCCAGCATCCAAGATCTAAAAAATGATGCGCTATGCGCTATACGATTTCTACAGCAACATCCTAAAATTGACACTAAGAGAATCTATCTCTTGGGGCATAGTGAAGGAGGCATCATAGCTTCGATGATAGCCGCACAGCACCAACAAGATATAGCAGGAATAGTACTGCTTGCCACCCCCATACAACCTCTTGTGGAGCTCCTCCCCATGCAGGCAAGAGCAATAGGTGCTTTGGAAGGCTTAGACAACGCGACACTGGATGAAAACAATCGCATCAATAAAGATTTGCTCTCCATAGCCGTCGATAGTATGCAGAGCGAACAAGAACTCAAAAAGGCTTTGAGCAAATACATTCACTCCTATGCTTCGCAACACCCTCTTCTATCTCCCCTACAACAAAAGCAACTCGAAGAGCAAGCACTTGCTCTGCTCCAACCGGGGATACGTAGCCTCCTTAGCATACGACCGCAGGAGTACTTATCGCAAATAACCTGCCCTATCATCGCTCTACAAGGAGAGAAAGATGTGCAAGTATTGCCCCTCAATATAGATTTACTAAAGGAGCACTGCCCCAAGGCAAGGACTCGACTCTTCGCAGGTCTCAATCATCTCTTTCAACCAGCCTCTACGGGAAGTCCCAGAGAGTATGCTCGCATAGAGATTACTATAGCTCCCGAAGCCTTAGGATGGTTAGTAGAGCAACTAAAAGAGATAGAGTAGCTTTCTTTTTCCACAGAAAATTTCAATCGAAAAGGTATAACCCTTTTGAGAGTTTGCACGGATGGTTTGGCGCCAAAGGGTCAATGGTTCGGAAAGTTTGCACGGAAGGTTTTGCTTCAAAGGGTTAATGGTTGGGAGAAATAGCTGGAATTATCAAGAGTCGGAGCAGTATAGATGGAGGCAATAGCCATTGTTCGTTTCGCTTCGTTCCTGCTTTATCTACATGTTTTGGAGTAGTTTTAGGCTGTTGAGTACTTTGTTATCTTTTGCCTTACTATTCTTTGAGTACTTGTGCTAGGATTTAGATGAAGATGGCTAATCTTTTGTACATCAGTTTCTTCTCTTAGTACTCGGTTAGAAGGCGAAGAGTAGAGAGGGAAATAGAGGATAAAAGTTTTAGCAAAAGTGTTGCTAATCCCGAAATAATAGCTATCTTTGCAGTCGGAAATAAAAATGCTTCCTTAGCTCAGTTGGTTAGAGCATCTGACTGTTAATCAGGGGGTCCAAGGTTCAAGTCCTTGAGGGAGCGCAAAAGAAAGGGTCGTTATTCACAAAGAGTAACGACCTTTTTCGTTTTACATTTTGTCGGAAGAGAGTTTCAGATAACGAGATAATTATAGCTATACAGCTTTTGTTGTATTACTCTCATTACGTAAATATGGTTGTACATTGCTCTGTACTTTTTCTTCTTATTAATGTTATGTTTTTATCTCTGCCAAGGGAACTCCCCCAAAAAAGGTAAATAGAAGAGCCTTTCTGGGAGAGTTCGAGAGTAGCATTCTATCGTATCAAACGTAGGGCTTGGCGAACTTCTTCTTCGTAATAAGCTACCGCAATATAGGTTCCCTCATCGAGAGAGGATAGATCTATCCACTCTGTTGGATTTTCCGAAAAAAGTACTTTCTGCCCGAGCATATTGTACACCTCTATGTGTAAATAGGGTTTCACGAAGTGTAGTCTTTGGTTTGTTTTGTCGTAGTAGTAATGGAGCTCTTCGGCATTGATTGGAGTAATAGCATCGGGTAGTCCCGGAGCGTTCTTTACTATCCAACCAAGGGAGTGCGCTTTGTTAGTGTCTACTTCGCTACTTCCATAGTTGTAACTAATATCAATTTGCTTAACCCACTCTTTGTTGTTTTCGTTAATCTCAACCGAAGAGACATCGGGTAAATCGTTCAAGAGGCGAGTAAGTACCTCTTTGTGTAGTTCGTTATGATCAAGTCTAATGCCCTGTATGCCTTGATTGCTTTTGAGGTTAATCTCCTTGAGCTTATTGTGCGAAGCGAATAGCTTCTGCAAATTGCTTAGATGGGCTACTTCGAGCGAGGCGATTTCATTATTCTGGCATTCTAACCATACAATGTTTTTATTGTTTTCAATAGATAGATGGGTCAATCTGTTGCTGTCGCATTCCAGCCAAATTAGTTGCTTTTGACGAGATATATCCAACTGTTTGAGTTGATTATTGCCCACCCAAAGTACAGATAAATCGGGGTTGTGGCTTAGGTCGATACTGTGCAATTTATTGTGCGATGCCTTAATTTGCTTCAATTTACTTTGCTGGCTGAGATCTATTTTCTCAAGATGATTGTCGTCGAGGATAAGCCATTGTAGAGCTTTGAGGGGAGTGAGATCAATTTGTTTGAGTTTGTTCTGCCCAAGATAGAGGTTCTCAATAGCTGTATTGTGTGAGAGATTTATTGTCTCGATACTATTCTTAGTAAGTGTTAGCGTTTTGAGTTGCTTGTTTTGGCTTAGGTCGAGCCAAGAGAGAGCGTTCTCTACAGCGTAGAGTTTAGTCAGTTTGTGGTTCTTTGTTAGGTCTAAGCTCTTGATTTTATTGTTCGCACAGAGCAACTCATCCAATTCGCTACATTGAGTTACATTAAGTTGTTCTATTTCGTTGTTTTCGCAACTGATAGTAGTGAGTTTGTCCGCTTTGGAGGGCAATATGAGTTCGCTAATTCGATTGTCATTACAGATAATGGAGGTCAAATTCTCTATGTGCGATAGGTCCAATCGCCCTGATATTTGGTTGTTTTGACAACTTATTACATTCATCCTGTTTTGGGCTTTGAGGTTCAATGCTCCTGATATTTTGTTTCGATCGCAGTAGAGCATATAGAGGTTGGGCGAGTGCGAGACATCAAGACTCTTGAGCTCGTTATCCATAACCTGAAGTTTCATGAGGCTTTTGGCATTTGAGAGATCGAGCGATGCAATACCCTGTTGATTAGCTACAAATACAAGGATTCCCTCTCCGTATATTTTAATAGTTCTACCTTGTACTGTCTCTGTGATTACTTTAGCCCCTTCATATTGAATTGGTTGTCCAGAGCCGAAGTCTATCGAAAAAGAGGTCCCCTCATTTCCTCCCACACCGAGCTTAACATTACTATTCTCGGTGCTCATAGTAACCACGATGGCAGGGATTGCTTGGGGCGGTTTGTAGGCAAAGGCACCTCTATCTATCTTCCCATCTCGTATACGCTCTACACCACGCATATCGGTAGGTTCTGGTGTCTCAGGGATTATTTCGCCTGTAGCAATATGATCGCTACCAACGTCAAGTGCCCAATCAGCCGAATAAATTTCTTCTTTTTGCTCGGGTGTTAGTGCTGACCCTGTAAAAGAGGTTGAGCGTATGAAGCCTACGGGAGAAGGGTCGTCTGAGGCTATTGTATTGAGCATAATGCCCCCCTCTCCCAAAGTTACGTTTTGTACAGGCTGATTGATGAGGCGTGCGTTACATTGTTGTACGGTGGAGTGGTAAAGTTTGCCCGATGTTTTGAAGCCAACGCCCCCACCCAGCTTACCTGAACTACAGTTTGCAATGAGCGAGCCTATTACAGTTGTGGCTCTTTCGCCATAGATTCCTCCTCCTGAGCCACCTCCAGCTTCGCCAAAAGCAGGGTCGTCCGCATAGCAACCTAATATCTGAGTGTGATGTATCTGGCTATTCGCAGAGTAGATGCCTCCACCTACGAGCCCTCGGCAGTCGGCAATATAGCAGGCCTTTATTTGTGCATCATTGGCACAGATAGCACCACCTTTACCTCCGTAACAGTCATAGAAGTAGCAGTTTTTTATCTCTCCGCTGTTTAGTCTTACTGCACCGCCAGCATCTACGCCGACATTGGCGCGAAATAGGGAGTTAGATATAGTACCTTGCTCTAAGTACACTGCCCCTCCTTCGGCAGAGAATGTAGGGAGATAGGCTTGATTGTCTTCAAAGAGACAGTTTTCTATACGAGCCTTGCCCCCTCCATTACCTATGTATACAGCACCACCAAAGAAGTTGACATTGCCTTCGGCTCGACTGTATGTAGCGTTTCGCTTAATGATACTATTGAGCAAATGTATCTCGCCACGAGCATAGAGAGCGGCTCCCGATACTTTTACTTGAAATACATCGGCATAGGCCCCTGTTAGTACTAACCCATCAATAACGATAGCATGGGTGGCTATGTCGGGTAGATAGAGTAAGTGATTGGCATTCTTCTCATGCCCTGAAATTTTCCAAATATAGCGAGAAGTCGAGCCTTCCTCTATAACTCTTTGCCAAGACTCTTCATTGTCATCGATATTGCCGTCGATAATGGTACGATGCTTGAAGAGAAACTGTAGAGGTACAGGTGCTTGGGTATGTTCGCGCTCTTGTTTAGAGGTTTCACTCCCAGCAAAGCCTCCAAGCAGACTTACTCCATTTTTGAGATGAAAGGCATACGAACGCTTTTTGTTCTCTCGAATGAGTCGAGTCGGTTTGTAGTGCCCTTCGGCAATCCATATCTCATCGCCAGAGGTAGAAGCATCAATCATTGCTTGCAAATCTCCAGATGCTTTTGACCAAGAAGAGCCATCTCCAGAGCCACCTTCCTTTACGAAACGAATATTACCCTGTGCTTTGAGGGTAGGAACACTTAAGAAAATACTCACGAGGAGTATACAATAAGTAATTAAGTTTTTCATAGGTCTATAATCTTTTATTAATGATTATTAGAAGATTTCGTAAAGGTATCAAAAACATATCTAACATCGAATACCTCGAGGCTATGGTGTATTACTAATTTTGTATAGCCTTCTGATCGAGAGAATTACCCCCTCGGGGTATAGTCATTGTTATAAAAAATCCCCAAAAGGCTATGAGGAAACCTTTTGGGGGAGTAGGTATTCTTACGAGTTTTATCTCTCAAATGATTGATTACACTCTTAGAGACAAGCGCACATTACTTTTCGATGGGCATTTTAGATTCTGTCCAAGATTTGATACCTCCTTTTAGCTCCCATACCTTGAACCCCATCTTTTGCATTTTTAGAGCTGCCTTATTGCTTCTTTTACCACTACGACAGTAGAGGTAGTAGGTCTTGTTTTTGTCGAGTTTCTTTATCTCTTGCTCGAAGAGAGGTTCGTCCAGCACGTTGATGAGTATAGCTCCTTTGATATGTCCCATTTTATACTCTTGAGGTTGGCGTACATCAAGGACAATAGCCGAAGGGTCATTCTGTATCGCTTGCTTATATTCTTGAGGGGTAAGACTCTTAATCCCGTTTTGTGCAAAGCTCTTATTACAAAAAACAAGAAGAGCAATCAAGAGTGGCAAAATTTTCCATTTTATATCTTTCATTGTTTCAGCTTATTTGTTATTCTGTATTTACTATATCGAGTTATGTTTCTGTTGTTGTGAAATTTTTGAAGGTCGTAGATGTACTGTTGATAGGAGAGGTTTATTCGATAACAAATATAATGGTTTGCAGGTAAGGTGCCCATTTATAGATGAAGAAGGCATGAGAGGAGGGCGTTCTGACACACATATGCGAGAGTGGACGTGTGCCCAGAGAACTGCTATACTCGGTGATTTCTTCTTTAGGCACCACAGAGGGTACACCATGCACATAGGCTCCTCCTGTGAAGCGACAGGCATAAGGAGCAAACCCTGCTATTTCTGTTTGCGAACCATCTTTAAGATAGCGCATCTTTTCTCGTTTCCCTTGTAAGAGAAACATGCCTAAGGGGGTTTCTTGTGAGTAGGGAGGTTTTTGGATACCTGTAGTACTGGGGTTTACACTCCTTATAGCCCATTGTTGAGGGGATAATCGCTCCGTCGTAACGATATATTGTCGCTTGCGATCTATAAAAATAACGTGCTGAAAAAAGGTGCTGTCTGCAAGAGGAGTGAAATAGGCTCTTGGAACCAAAAATTCTCGATCCAACTCAATGGGATGTACTCGATAATAATCGTTTTCTAATCCCTTGTTGAGAGCTATCCATCCATCTCTTGCATAAAGCAGAGGAAGCTCTAAGTCTTCTTCTGTGTAGAGAGGAATAGCTTGGTAACGTTCTACACCCAACGAATCGAATACGCTTTTACCCTCGATGCGAGCATTTTTAGGCTGAGGAGCTTTCCCTTTTAGGTTTTTGTAGTTTTGCAGTACTCCCCATTGGAAAGAACCTTCTAACATATTCTCCACTAAAGCAAGTTTAGAACGTATTTGCGCCCACTGTATTTGTCTACGCTTTTTATTGTAGGTATAGGTATCTTTTAGGGTGTACTTATCATAGAGTAATATTCTTTCGAGCGATATATCTTCTCCAAAATATATAGGTAGTAGAAGTTGCTCTCGTAGCTCCTTAGAGATATTCTCTGGGTCGAAAGTGAAACTTTGAGTGTCTTCAGTTTGTGCTCTTAAGGGAGTGTATCCCCACCAACCTATTAATAGGACTATAAGGGATACAAGATGAAACACGTTTCTTGTCATAAGAAGTTACTGCTTTATGGATGGTCTCATTACTTCGGGTTTACGATGAGAACACTCGGCAGATGAGCAAGAACCTCAGGACGTAATTCTGTTAGTAAGGTCCATGTTTCGTAGGAGATGAACATAAATTCGTATTGAGAGATTTCCTCGCCCGACTTGCTTGGAAGAAGTAGATTGACAGACAGAGAAGAGTAACCCTCTGCTCCCTTATCTGAGGAGGTAAGTTGTAGAGGTAGGAGTGATACTGTGCCCTTGTTAATTGCCGCCATATTTTGAGCATAGGGTAATAGTAAAGCATCTTCTTTTCCATGGCAAGCTACTAATATACGTCGAGGAGAGGTAAACTTACGATTAACGAAAACTCCGAGCGAGCATTTGGCTTCTTCGGCAAATCGAGCCATTTTGTCGTTAAACATAGTGCGAGCATTGAGGATTGCTTCGGGGGTATTTACGGATAGCTTACCCCAAAATTTTTGGAGTGATTGGTGCTCGCTGATAATACTTTTGTCGATTTCGGAATCCGAAAGGTTTAAGCCTGCCCCGACCAATAGGAATTTATGTTCGCCATTGTTGGCACAATGGATAATTTCTGTCGCTGCTTGGTCAGATATTTTATGGATAGGTTCTACTTTTAGTGATAGGCGTTCGCTCTCTTTGATAGACTCTTCAAAATTTTCTTCAAAGAAAGTCTCCTCATCAATAACGCTAATGTTGTAGCTCATAGTGATGTGTAGTAGCGAAAGTCCATTATTCAACTCTTGTTTGGAGAATATTTGATGTGCCAAGCGGAGCAGAGTTGGACCTGTATTTGAACGCCCGAAAGCCAAGAGAACACGTTGGCTGATTTTACGAAGTTTGCCTTTTCTTTTCTGTACTAAGGCATCTATTGTATCTATTAGGTGAATCAATGGAGCTGTCATCAGGGTTGTTACCAATGTCATAAGTACCAATATGGCGAAGAAGACAGGTGGTAGTACCCCCAAATCAAGACCTATCTTTAGTACAACGAGTTCCATGAGACCTCGCGTATTCATGTAAGCTCCTAAGTACAAACTCTCCTTTACTTGTAGCCCACAGATACGAGCCGAGAGATAAGTACCTCCAATCTTGCCGATAATAGCCACGGCGATAAAAATCATAAGGAGAATCCATAACTCTGGAGTATTGATAAGTCCCAGCTCGGTACGTAGTCCCGAAGAGGCAAAGAATAGTGGTAAGAATACGTTGAGCGAGACATCCTCTACCTTTTCGGTGAGGATGTGGCGAAACTTTACATCTTCGGGCATGATGAGACCTAATATGAATGAGCCGAAAAGGGCATGCATACTTAGAATTTCTGTTACATAGGCACTCACCAAAAGGAGTATGAAGATAAGTCCTATAATGGACTTGCTAATAAGTTCTTGTTTGTTATAAATACGTCCGATGATAGAAAAGAGAGGGCGTAGGATGCCGAAAGCTACCAAAAGATAGAGTAGCAAGAAAAGGAAGTTGAAGATAGCACTATTGAAGCTCCCACTTTGTGTGATTGCCATAATACCAGCCAGAAGAAGCCATGCAATGATATCGCCAGCAGCTGCTGTATTAAGTGCCAATTTCCCCAAGGGAGTACGACTCATAGAACGCTCTTGGATGATGCGAGCCAATACGGGGAAGGCTGTAATACTCATAGATATACCCATAAAAAGAGCGAGAGGCAAGAATGCTACTTGACTGGAGTAACGGGTATAGGTAGTGATACATAGGACAATTCCTAAAACAAAGGGAATAAAAATGCCCGACTGGCTAATGATAAGCGCATTACGGGCTTGTTTACGAATGTCGGATATGTTGAGTTCCATCCCGATCGTAAACATGAAAAGGATAAGACCAAATTGGCTTAAAAGTTCAATACTTCCCAAGCTCGACTCAGGAAAGAGAAAGGCAAACCCCTCTGGCCAAACAGCTCCCAAAAGGGTAGGACCTAAGAGAATACCCGCTACAATCTCTCCAATAACGGTAGGTTGCTTTAGCTTGGAGAAGAGAATCCCCATACCTCTTGCCACAGAGAGAATAACGATAATCTGCAAGAGTAGTAGTCCTATGGTTGTTCCTAAATGGTGCTGTACTCCCTCTGTAAAGGTGGCAAAGGCACTGGTACCTACTCGTATATTGCTCTTTGCCATCTCGTCTGGGGAGAGGATCGGTAGAGCGATAGTTGCCGTTGCCCATATTCCCGCTATAAAAATAAGCAATAGGAAAAGGTAAAATATGAGTGATTTTTTATCTTTCTTTCTTGCTAATTTATCGTCTTGCATATTCATCAATCTTTTTTATTTCCCCTACAAAGATACTTTGTTTGTGTTATTTTCTGCACAGTGATATGTCTGTTTTTGGTATAAAAAAGATGCTTGGAGAGCAATGGATAACTCTCTCCCTTGGTAAACAAGGCTTGTCTTACCTATGGAATACTCCCCTTTTTGGCATTGTTTTATAGTCTTTATCGGACACTATCCATCAATACAAAAGAGCTATAATGGCAACTCTTACCCCTCCCATCCCAGCAAACTTTCCCAACCATTAACCCTTTGAAGCAAAACCTTCCGTGCAAACTTTCCGAACCATTGACCCTTTTGCAACAAAGCATTATAGGAAACTATTACATCTCTTTCTGTGAACACCCATAATGCTCTCTACAAATAGTCAAGAACTAATGTGCAAATGGAGAAAAGGCGACTATAAAAATCCCCATCGTCCAATGAGAACAAAAAAAGGGCAACCCCAAGATTGCCCTACTTTTTCGATATGTTTACGACTCACAAGCGTATCAATTCATTGCTTCCAATACAACTTGAACTACTTCTCCGATAAGTTTTCCATCGGCTCTACCTGCCAACTCTTTACACAAAACTCCTGTTACACGCCCTTTCTGCTTGATATCAGTAATGCCCAATTCTTGTAACTTGGCGGTAACAATAGGGCGCAACTCTTCGGCAGATAATTGCTGGGGGAGATAAGCCTTAAGTACTTCTGCCTCTTCGAGCTCTCTTTGCGCCAAATCGGCACGACCATTTTCGGTGTATATAGCAGCACTATCTGATCTTTGCTTCAGTAGTTTACGGATAATTGCAAGAGCTTTGTCATCGGGAAGCTCTCCAGTACTGCCTTTAGCCGTGAGGACCTCTTGAAACTCTTTTTTTACGCTTCGAAGAGCTTCTAAGCGAACCTTCTCGCGAGCCAACATCGACTCTTTTATATCTTGGTTAATCTGTTCTAATAAAGACATAATCAAAAAAAGTTATTTATTACTGAAATACCATCATTCTCTTCGCTGGTTTTCTCTGCAAAGAGTTCTTCAGACTCTAAAATATGAGAGGGAACTCTCCGTAGTTTGTGAGAGTTTTTACTCTTTCGCATCTCCTCTAAAAGAAAATGCTCTCTGCGAAAAGCAGGCTGATTTTCGACCGCGTGGATAAAAGCATCATCATCCAACTCGTCTAAAGTAAAAACAAAAGGAGTAGTCGAAGACTTTACTCCACTTCCAATCTCTTCAAGTTTATAATACTTACTAATAAGTAAATCATCCTCTTTCTTCTTATAGGCTCGCTGGTAAGACTCCATTGGATCAGACTCTTCCTGTTTCAAGCCTAAAAATTCGTAAGTAGCTTCGGGGGCAAATCCTGAGGCAACAATAGTTACTCTCATACTGTCTTTGAGCGTGTCATCGTAATAGTAGGCACGGATGCAAGCATATCCGCTCTGAAGCGTGCGAGTGAAATCTGTTATTACACTCTGCTCCTCTATCCTCAAGGCATAGCGCTCATCTTTAGAGTGATAAACAGCTATGAGTATGCGCCGTGCCTGCTCCACGTTATTGTTATTGAGCAAAGGTGATCTGAGAGCTTTATCAATAGCCTCTTGCATACGATTGGGACCACTTGCTGTACCAGTACTAACGATAGCCACATTACCATTCTCAAGAGTAGTACGAATATCATTCAAGTCGGCATTTTGATACCCTTGCTTCCAAATGATTTCGGAGATACTCCTCACGGCATTAATCAAAACCTCATTGGCTTTCTGCAGTGCTGCGGGAAAGGTAAGCCCTTTATAAGCCTCTAGCATTCGCTCATTACTGATTACCATAAGGGCGTCTACCTCTTTATGTAGCTCTTCCAACCCTCTTAATGCCTTAATTATTTGATCTCTTCCATCTGCCGAAAATGGGATAGTAACCACAGCAATGGTTAGTAACCCCAACTCTTTCTTTGCAATACGAGCCACAACGGGACTTGCTCCTGTTCCCGTTCCCTTACCCATGCCGGCGGTGATAAAGACCATTTCGGTACAACCATCATTGAGTTTGTCATAAATCTCTTGGAAGCTCTCTTCGGCTGCCTTGCGTCCCTTTTCGGGCAAGTCTCCAGAGCCTAAGCCTCGAGTAACCGTGGGACCTAAAAGGAGTTTATCGGGCACCGCACTCTTGTCCAAGTCTTGTTGGTCAGTATTGAGCAGCAAGTAAGATACGCCCGAAACCTTCGCTTGGTACATATCGGTAGTAGCATTACCTCCACACCCACCGACACCAATTACCTTGATATTAGCTTTTTTCTGCGGTTTGGGGTAATTAAAAGAGAGTTGTGGACGAGGCTCTCCTCCTGAAGAGAGGCGAGATGGGTTCATGTCTATAATTGGAGCATCTCCACTGGGAGTAGCATTTACGCCTGTTATGTTCAGTTTATTATCTTCCATATTACCCTATTTTAAAAGGCTTCTCTTTAGACATACAGTTCTTATTTCCTCTTCTCCTTAAAGATTAAAAATCTCCAAAAGGCGTCTCCTCATCCTCTTCCTGTGGAGTAACAAGAGAGGAAATCTTGTCAGTAACATTTTGCAGGAATCCTTTTGACTTCTTTTTTAAACTAAAGCCTCTACTTCCACCATTATTTGTTTCAGAATGGGTCTCTTGATTTGGGTCTTCCATATTCTCAGAGTCAGGGAATAAGCCTCCGTCATTGGAAGTTGCCGAGGAAGGTGTTTCCGACTTTGCCTCAAGAGTACTCTCAACAAGCTCTGAAAGTGTCTTATGAGTTACCTCAAGACAATCCTCTTGGGCCTCCAATGCCAACCCCAAAAGGGTTATAAAACGAGGGTCTGAACTATAAAGCAAACTATCGCTCAAATCAGTTATCTCATCCGAAATAATCTCCCTTTTTATAGTTCTGATTAGCGTATAGTTGCTTGAGCAATACATCTCTATGAGCTCTTTCATATTCCGTATTTTAGTACCCCCTCCAGCAAAAATATAGCCCGCACGCAACTGTTCTTTGGGAACTTCGGAGTAACCCACGATAGCCACAGCATTGTGTATAATCTCCTTCATACGCATCGAGCTAAGATTGTTAATATCAATCTTGCGATAGGTGGTGGGTTGCTCCGATGTTTCCGTAAGCAATTGCACCGTTTCGTTACGATCTTCCGAAGATCGCATAGCACTCGCATGTTCTATTTTTAGACGCTCGGCATCGTCCTCTACTATCTTCAGATCTGTGAGGTCTTTAGTAACGTTGATTCCACCAAAGGGATACACATTCAACTGTTCCAAACAACCTCGTAAAAAAACAGCTACAGAAGTTGTTCCTCCCCCCACGTTTATATAGGCACACCCCAGCTCTTTCTGAGTAGGCGAAAGTACTACACTGCTCTCGCACAGAGGGGCAACTAAGATTTGTACTAAGGTAAGATGTAGATGATCTTCTATAACCGAGCGTATGTTACGTGCTATGGAACTACGAACAGAAATCAAACGATAATGAGCCTCAAACTTATCTCGACAAACTACCCCAAGAGGCTTCGTGGTATGAATACTATCTATTGTAAAGAAAGGATCTGCGATATGAATAATCTCTCGACCTTCATACCGTTTTTCCTTTACCCTTTGCTGAAAGTCGTCCAACATCTCCTGCGAAATAGGAGTACTCTCCTCATTCATTTTGTGGGAAAATTTCTCCTTATGCGAACGTAGGGTCATACAGTCCACTCCGATATACACTCGCTGAATATGATAATTCTCCTCTAAGCATCCATTCAATTGCTTGATAATAGAGGTTATAATCTCTCCCGTAGCATCTATATTCTGCACCGTACCATGAAATATAGATTTCTTACTGGGTTCTTCGGCATATCCTAGAGGGATAACCCGACCCATACCATCTTTGCATGCAACCATGCCAGAGATTGTAGAACTACCGAGATTTATTACGGCATAAACAGGAGACTTATAGGGCATAAAACTATAATCTAAATCGTCCAAAAATTCATAAAGGAAAGCATCGCACCAAGAGCACATAAGCCTTTGTTATCGAATACTAAAGATACCCTGCATACTACTAAGCCAAACGAAAAAAACAGCTTGCAAAGGCTCTACAACAAGGGCATTCTCGCTCCCTTGCAAAAGTATAAAAATAGGCTGAAACGAGCAATAAAAAGAGCTTTTTTTCAAACAATTACGAGAATAAAAAAGAGCATAGTAGTACAGTTCACCATCTTAGCACCCTCTTTTTTATAGTTCGTCCATCTCTCGCTATCTTTGTAACCTCATCTAAAAACGCCTTACAGACATGCCTCTATCTGTATCTCAACGCCTTGTCTCTCCTCTCCAAGAATGGTATCTCTCGCACCACAGATCACTCCCTTGGCGAGATACTCAAGATCCCTATAAAATATGGGTGTCGGAAATCATTCTTCAACAAACCCGTGTCAATCAAGGGCTCGAATATTATAAGCGTTTTATAACCTACTTCCCCTCCATCAAAGAGTTAGCAGAAGCCCCCGAAGACAAGGTACTTCTCCTCTGGCAGGGACTGGGCTACTACAGCAGAGCACGCAACTTACATAGAGCGGCACAGCTGGTTATGGAGCAATACGAGGGAGTGTTTCCAAAAACATTCGAAGCAATTAGAGCTTTACCAGGCATTGGCGAATACACAGCAGGGGCAATAGCCTCCTTTGCCTATAATCTATCTCACCCTGCAGTAGATGGCAATGTACTCCGTGTAATGAGTCGTATCACAGCTTGTGCCCTACCTATAGACTCTAATATGGGCAAAAAAGAGCTATCTCAGGCTGTAGTCTCTCTACTCAAATCTGCCCATCCTGCTATCTTCAACCAAGCTCTCATCGAACTTGGAGCACTAGTCTGCACACCCAAAAAACCTCAATGTAGCCAATGCCCTATTGCAGAGCATTGTGCGCTTGCAGGCACTCCCGAAGTAGAGCGATACCCCTACAAAGAGAAACAAATAACCATACGTCATCGCTATCTAAATTACATAGTTCTCTCCTCTTCTTCTGGGTACTATATCAACAAACGAGGCGACAATGATATTTGGCGAGGTTTGTACGAATTTCCTTTATTGGAAACCGAACAAGCGACCGCCCCTAAAGACCTTGCCCAGCTATGGCAAGAAAAATTTGCTACTTCGTGGACGGAAATCCCCTCCGCCCCTCTCTTCGAGATGGAGCATAAACTAAGCCATCAGCTCCTACACATCAAAGTGTATCGAGCCGTGCAGAGTGCCGATACGCCCTTGGGCAACCCTTTCCAACTCGTCTCCCAAGGGCAATTGTCAGACTACGCTTTTCCCGTCCCCCTTGCTCAATTCATCAAAAAGCATCGAGAGTAACCCGCTCACCCTCTGCCACGAAGAGCGTTTGATAGACTCATCAACGCCTCCTCTCACTCCTCACAGCCGCTCTCTCCACTCGATAAAAAAGAGCTTTCGACGCCCCTTTCGGCACTTTACCCTCCTTCCGTTTTCCCTATTGCTCTGATATTGTTACCTTTGTGAGCAGTATTATAGGCTAATGATGCACATAGATATTATCACCATACTCCCAGAGATGATAGAGCCTTTACTCTCTGTCTCTATCATCGGCAGAGCTGTCCGTGAGGGGCATGTATGTATCCATCTGCACAATCTCAGAGACTACTCTAACGACAAGTGGCGCAGAGTAGACGACTACCCGTATGGCGGGGAAGCAGGTATGATCATTGGTATAGAACCAATAGCCAATGCCATAGAAAGCCTAAGCAAGGAGCGTGTATATGATGAGATTATCTACACCTCTCCCGATGGCGAACGGTTCGACCAACCGATAGCCAACGAACTAAGCCTTAAAAAGAATCTTCTCATCCTTTGTGGTCATTACAAAGGCATAGACCATCGGGTCAGAGAGCACTTTATCACCCGTGAAATCTCTATTGGCGACTATGTACTTACAGGCGGAGAACTACCCGCAGCCGTTATGACCGATGCTATTGTGCGCCTCCTACCAGGGGTAATTGGCGATGCCGAAAGTGCCCTGAGCGACACTTTCCAAGATAACTTATTAGCCCCCCCTATATACACACGCCCAGCCGACTTCAGAGGATGGCGTGTACCCGACATTCTGCTGAGCGGTCATCAGGCTAAGATAGAAGCATGGAAACAGGAGCAAGCCCTTGAACGAACTCAACGTCTACGCCCCGACCTACTCAACCAATAACTCACAACGACATCTATTTTCACCACAAATAACATTATGGATCACTTAACAGAACAAACCGTAGCTCGGTATCTATTGCAGGTAGAGGCTGTTCGCCTTAGTCCTAAAGAACCTTTTACTTGGGCTTCAGGCTGGAAATCTCCCATCTACTGCGATAACCGTCGCACCCTCTCCTATCCAGAGGCACGCAACTATATAAAGATGGCTATGGCAAAAGCTATCATAGATCGCTATCCCGAGACACAAGTTATAGCAGGCGTTGCTACTGGAGCTATATCGTGGGGAGCTTTTGTTGCAGATGCACTTAACTTACCTTTCGTGTATGTACGTTCGCAAGCCAAAGACCATGGTATGAAAAACCTTATCGAAGGTTACCTACCTGAGAATAGCCGAGTGTTGGTTGTAGAAGATCTTATCTCGACAGGAGGTAGTAGCCTAAAAGCTGTAGAAGCTCTGCGCGATGCTGGCGCCGATATACTTGGGCTCTATGCCGTATATACTCATGGCTTCGAGGTGGCAGAGCAACTCTTTGCAGAGGCTGGTGTAGCTATGCACACCCTAAGCAACTACAACGCCGTTATCGAAGAGGCTCTACGCACTGGCTATATAGCCCCTGAAGTAAAAGAAGTACTCCAAGAGTGGCGCAAAGACCCAGCTAACTGGGGTAAGTAATAGCAACTTTCTCTCCTTACACCCTACACGATGAAAATTAGTAGTACACCCCGAGAAATCAAAGCCCCTATTGCCACTGTCTTTGCCAAGGTATCAAACTTTGAGCACCTACGCCCTCTTGCCGAGAGAGGTGCTATCAATGGTGTCTCTATCTCGGTACAGGATGCCGACACCTGCCTATTGCAAACAGCTATCGTTGGCGACATTGAGCTCACTATCGTACAGAGGGAAGTGCCTACGTTCGTGAGCTTAATACCCAAGAATGCTCCCGTAAGCGGTTCTTTGAGTCTTACTTTAACTCCTCTTTCAGAGGAAGTCACATCGCTTGTATTTACTATAGAGGCAGATGTGCCTATATTCGCAAAAGCCATGGTCTCTAAACCTATGAGCGAAGGTGTCGAAAAGATAGCCGACCTATTCAGTAGCATATCTTATATTGAATGAGAAGGTATTGCACCCATCTAATAAGGCCTTTAGCAGAGAGGAGGGTTATTTTCCTTCTCTTGGCTTTGAGCCTTTTTTCTTTTCTTACCATGGGGTGCATCTATGAGTCGGAGAGCAACATCCCTCCCTCTCCTGTATACTATCAGGTGGACTTCAATTCGTCGGCAGGTAAAGCCCTCATTGCTCCTGGAGGTTATCTTCGGGTAGAGCGTGTAGAGCTTGCCAACTCTGCTATTGGATATGGAGGGTTGCTCATTATCCACTCTCTTCTACAAAACAATGTTTACTATGCCTACGATCTCTCCTGCCCTTATGAGCGCAAAAGGGAGATAAAAATCTTTTTCAATGACCGCTACGAAGCCGAATGTCCTGAATGCAAAAGTCGCTTTAGCATACAGTACGGAGATGGGAGTCCTCTTTCAGAGCCAGCCCACACACCGCTAAGACGCTACGTTGTGCAAACTTCACCACAAGGCTTGACTGTACATAATTAACGATATCTTTCGCCCCATTGCCTGCCACTTATCCCTCTGTGCCTTTGCTATCATTATGAAAAAAGAGAGTCGCCCCTACCACTCTACCACAAAAACATCCCTCACAAACTCTTTTTTCAAAGGGTTACTACTTCTTGCCCTTCTATTATTCGGGAAGGGGTATAGTACCATTCTGTGGGCACAAACGGGCTACTTCATACAAGGAGAGCAGGAACAGGGTGATGTAGAACTCATCAATCGGGGAGAAACTTTCCGAGGATTTAAGCTACACCCCGTCACTGGGATGCCCTATGAGAGCGATGTAGATACGATAGCTCTTGACTATTACAAACGCACTACGGTAGAAGGCAAAGGTCTTGCCGTTGGGTATAACGGCAATCTAATCGGACCTCGTCACTTCAAAACCTACTTCGACCGTACCTATCCTATTAATCCTTTTATATTCGGAGATACCTACCAAGGTCTTCTCTATGCTCAACCCTCTATTCGATTCTACGACACTCGCTCTCCCTGTACCAATATGCTCTATCAGCGTAATGGTTCTGCCAATCAACGTGAAGAGGAGTTAGACATGACTATGGCTCTCAATATAGGCAAGCCTATATCATTGGGGGGCGACTTCAACTACACGCTTTCGAGAGGTCAATACATTGGCAACCTATCACAAGGGGTTAGTTATCGCCTTTTCGGGAGCCTATCACTGCCTCGCTACGAACTCTACGCTTCGGCTGGTAACAATTACCTACGCATGAATGAAAATGGCGGTATTAAAGACGATGATTATATCAACAATCCTATGGGGTTGGGAGGGGGAGAAGTAACCTCCAATCTATCGAAATACCCGTGCGCTTCCCCAGTGGTGTTGGTAATACCTTTTTTGTAGGGCACATATTGGCAGCTCACCGCTTCAATATAGGGAGTGAGAGGAGTTTTCGCAAAGATAGCCGACTGCCCAATGGCAAGATTGCACAGCAAGATACAACCCTCTTCGTACCGGTGGGAAGCATTAGCCATCGTTTCTCCTATGATAGAGGGGTACGTCTCTATATAGGGAAGCGCAACCACCTCGACACTATCTATAAAAGAGCCTACCCCTATCTGTGGGAGGGGCGGAGCAGTCAGCAGACAGACACCCTTATGGTACTACCCTTCGACTCTATTCGTATGACTCAAATAACCAATACGGTAGCTCTTTCATTACGAGAAGGCTTCCGTCCGTGGATGAAGTTTGGACTTACGGCATATGCGCGCTTGGAAAATCGCTCTTTCTTTCAGAGAGACACTCTATCGAGCAATCGAAACATCCATGAATTCTCTACATTCGTGGGGGGACGTATCGAACGAAAAACAGGTAAAGGGCTCAACTTCGACGCAGGGGGCGAAATAGCCGTACTCGGTAGCAACATTGGAGCTCTACACATTGACGGCACGGTACAAACAGCTTTCCAAATAGGCTCTATCCCTGTTGGCATCGGTGCTCATGGAGCGTTGCATATAGACCGGCCGCCCTACCTTATGCGCCATCACCACGGCTCTTTTTTCCGTTGGGATCAAGAGTTTGCCTACACAAGGCGGTTGCTCTTGGGCGGTACCCTCTCGGCACCGAAATGGGGCACCGATATATCGCTACACTCTGCCACTATTGGCAATCAGATTTACATTGCCCCTGACGGCTTCCCCCGACAATATACCCAGCCACTCCAAATAATGGAGGGACGACTAAGACACCAATACCATTGGGGTTTCATAGGCTGGCAAATGGAGGGATCGTATCAAATATCGAGCAATCAGCAGGTGATGCCTCTGCCTCAACTTTCGGCATATGCCTCTCTGTACCTCCACTTCTACGTGGCAAAGGTAATGCGTACCCAAATTGGAGCCGACTGCTACTACCACACTCTGTACCACGCTCCCTACTACGAACCAGCCACACAGCAATTTGTCAATCAGAGGGATGTCTTGGTAGGCAACTATCCGATGCTCAACTTCTTTGCCAACTTCAAGGTACGGCGTGTGCGCTTTTTCCTTATGATGCACAACGCTACTGAGCTTTTCCTACAACCTGCCAAACGCTTCTCTTTGGCACATTACCCCATCAATCCGATGACGTTGCGTTTGGGTATCAACTTCGACTTCAACAACTAACATTCCTCTCTTTTTCCGTTCACTACCCCTCTTCGAGGTTTTCGATAAACACTCGAAGTGCAACCATTATACCTTTGTCCGAAAAGCATTAATCCTTTCGACAGAAACCATTAATCTTTCCGAGCAGAAGTATTAACCCTTTTGTTGCCCGTCGTGAGCTCTCTTTTGAGCCTATCTCTACTGGTACTCCAACAGAGATAGGCGAAAAGTCTCTTTAGGCTCTACATAAATCTCTTCTATGCTCTTTTTGAAGTACCTTTGTAGTATAATTTTTACATTCCATAGAAATAATAGAAGTATGATGCTCAACGAACGTGCCTCTGCTCTCTGGCGAACCTTTACGCCACAACTATTCCAAAGTCTTCGAGATTACAATCGTGAGAAGTTTGCCAAAGATGTAATGGCAGGCCTCATAGTCGGTATCGTTGCACTCCCTTTGGCGATAGCTTTCGGTATTGCCTCTGGGGTCAGTCCCGAGAAGGGTCTTATCACAGCCATCATAGGGGGCTTCATTGTCTCCTTTCTTGGGGGGAGTTCCGTACAAATCGGTGGTCCTACGGGGGCTTTTATCGTAATTGTTTACGGCATTATCCAGCAATTTGGCGTTGAAGGCCTGGCTATTGCCACTTTTATGGCAGGATTGCTACTCCTGCTCTTAGGCTTTCTTCGCTTGGGTACAGTGATTCGTTTTATCCCCTACCCCATCATCATCGGCTTTACAAGTGGTATTGCCGTGACCATTTTCACCACTCAAATCAAGGATTTTTTCGGACTCACTACGGAAAGCCTGCCAGGTGATTTCATCGGAAAATGGGAGGTCTATTTCCACTCTTTCAATACTTTGCAATGGACAGCTACCCTCATCGGACTTCTTACCATTGCTATTATCTTCCTTTTCCCAAAGATTTCTAAGCGCATACCTGGGTCTCTAATTGCAATTATCGTGATGACCTACTCGTGTATGTTCTTAATAAATTCACCACACTATCGGGCATGGAAACCATCGGCGACCGTTTCTCCTTCTCAGCATCGCTCCCTCAAGCAGAGTCGCTCGGGCTAAGTATGGAAAAAATCCGACAGCTTCTCCCCTCCGCCTTTACGATTGCTATGCTGGGAGCTATTGAATCTCTCCTCTCTGCCTCGGTAGCAGACGGAGCTATCAATGAAAAGCATAACTCCAATATGGAACTCATAGCACAGGGTACTGCCAACATAGTAGTACCCTTCTTCGGAGGAATACCCGTAACAGGAGCCATTGCCCGCACTATGACCAATATCAAAAATGGAGGTAAAAGCCTATTGCGGGTATTGTCCACACCATAGTTCTTCTTCTTATTATGCTCTTTTTGGGGCAATTAACTGCCTACATTCCTATGGCTTGCTTGGCAGGTATCCTCATGGTAGTGTCGTTCAACATGAGCGAAATCAAGTCTTTCACTGCCATACTCAAAGGACCTATAGGAGACAGAGCCGTACTTTTGGTTACTTTCTTACTAACGGTACTCATCGACCTAACCATAGCAATTGAGATTGGTATGCTACTCAGCGTACTCCTCTTTATGCGCCGTACTTATTTAGCCACCGACATTATCCTACACAAAAACCATATCGATCTGGACAATGAGGTAGCTCCCAGCACGCAAGAGGAAATACTTAAAGTACCCGAAGGTGTTGAAGTGTTTGAAATCAATGGTCCCTTCTTTTTTGGGATAGCAAACCGCTTTGAAGAAGTAACCAAACTGGTGGGCAAACGGCCTCAAATACGCATTTTACGTATGCGTCGAGTACCCTTTATGGATGCCACAGGAGCGCACAACCTCAAGATGATGGTCAAGGCATGTCAAAAAGAGGGCATCGCACTCATCTTATCGGGTGTCAATAAATCGGTTCATGAGACTCTCACGCAGGTAGAAATAACTGCACTCTTAGGCGAAGAGAATATTTGCCCCGACATCCATCGAGCCATCGAGCAGGCACAATGTCTACTTCAAGAAGAGCCTCGGCTCAACCAGGAATGAACACTTCCTCATAAAAGCTGTTTTTAGTGTGGAAGAGAGAGAGAAAATACCGACTTGTTATCTCCTCTTTTCTGATATAAAGAAGTAGCTTTGTAGTCGGATAATTAGTAAAAAGTATCGTTTTAATTGTATGACAAATAATAGAATAACCTCTCTCTTAGGAATAGAATATCCCATCATTGCTGGTGGTATGGTTTGGTGTAGCGGATGGCGTTTGGCTTCTGCCGTAAGCAATGCAGGCGGATTAGGCTTGATTGGTGCAGGATCTATGCACCCCGAAACACTCCGCGAACACATCGTTAAATGCAAAGCCGCCACTCATCGTCCTTATGGTGTAAATGTTCCGTTACTTTACCCAGAGATGGATAAAGTAATAGAAATTATTATAGAAGAGAAAGTACCCGTAGTAGTAACCTCTGCTGGTAACCCTAAAACGTGGACTGCTAAACTACATGAAGCTGGTTGCAAGGTACTTCACGTGGTAAGTAGCTCTAAGTTTGCTATGAAAGCCGAAGCGGCAGGAGTAGATGCTATCATTGCCGAGGGTTTCGAAGCAGGAGGACACAATGGTAAAGAAGAGACCACCACCATGTGCCTCATACCCTCTGTAGCAGACAGCGTGCAGATACCCGTAGTGGCAGCTGGGGGGATAGCCTCTGGACGTGCTATGGCTGCGGCTATGTGCTTAGGAGCAGAAGCAGTACAAATCGGTACACTTTTTGCTATGAGTGAGGAGAGTTCTGCACATAAGAACTTTAAGAACCTTTGCTGCGAAGCTGGCGAAGGCGACACTGCCCTTGTACTCAAAAAGTTAGGACCTACACGTATTCTCAAAAGAGAGTTCTACGACCAAGTGATTGCAGCCGAAGATCGTGGAGCCTCGGCAGAAGAACTCAAAGAGATACTCGGCAAAGGACGTGCCAAGAAAGGCATCTTTGAAGGCGACCTCGTAGAAGGAGAGTTAGAGATTGGACAAGCCTCAGCACAAATCAGCAAGATTCGTCCCATCGCAGAGATTATGACCTCTCTTCTGGAAGAATACAAGCAAACGCTAAATCGAATGCAAAAATAATCGACGAACCTTCGTTGTCATAAAGGCATAAATAATGCCCCCAAAAAACCTCATAGAGAAAGGCTAAAGACCCTACTCTATGGGGTTTTCTTCTTGCTATCTCTCGCTCTCCTACCACATTTGGATGTTTGGGATATTTAACTACATTTGCTCCCATTGTAACTCCACGATCTTTTTACTCACTGCAACAAAAGAAGTATTCAAACTTAAATGACCCAAGAAACAATGAAAGAAAAGGTAACTAAGAAAGGTATCGTTATAATGCTATGTATAGTATACGGCATTGTACAAGTATTGGCTCAAGTAAAAATCCCGTTGCCCGAGAAATTAAACTTTGAAGCCAGCAATCTGCTACTCGTTAGTGATGGTGATAATGAATTAGGGCTATTAGCCAAAGAATATGTAGTACTCGAAGGCAAAGGACAAACACTAACGCTCTTATACTTACCTAAAGAGAATAGAGAAATAGACTTTTCGGTAGGATATAGAATAGATCAAGCCAAAAAAGTACTCCATAATACCTCTAACAATACTTCAGCCGAGGAGACGGTAGGAGAAATATGGCAAGGAGCTTTGTTTCTTACAAATAAAGGGAACCTCTCCTATGCACCCATAGATGGAGCCCAAGAAGTACTTATAAAGCCGTTTTTATTGGAAGATAAAAGAGGCGACGAGACAGAACACTATGCCTTAGTTAAAGTAGGGTTACAGATTTGGATGCGCGACAATCTACGTACTGGGCGTTTCAATGACGGCTCTACTATTGTTACCAATCTCCCTAAAGATCAGTGGGAAAAGAGTAAATCTCCTGCAATGACTTACTATGATGGTAATAAAGATAACAAAGATAAAATGGGAGCATTGTACAACTGGTATGCCGTAGAAAACGCAATATCTATCGCTCCTAAAGGTTGGATAGTGCCTCGTATGGAAGATTGGGAGTCGCTTGCTAAATACATTGACCCTAAAGGGGCTATGACATTTGACTACGAAACAGCTTCTCTATCCTATACAGCAGGTGAGATGCTCAAGAGTAAAACAGAGTGGGTAAAGCCCTCTACTGCAACGGGACAATTACTTCCTGGTAACAATGCCACAATGCTCGATATGAAAGCCTATGGCAGTACCTCTACAAGCAAATACTTCAATGGGTATTCAGGACTCAACCGACAAGGCTATTTTTGGACCTCTACCGTTAGTGACTACTCTGATACTAAAGCTCTGTTCATCCGTCTTTACTGGGACTCCCATACCATTAACAGTTACATGGAAGATAAGTTTATGGGCTATTCAGTACGTTGCATACTCCAAGCTCCATTGCCCCTCTCTCCATGGCAAGAGGTAAACAAAGAGGAGTTAAGTCTCAATGTTTCCAAAGCAGGTGAATTGGCATCATTAGTAAAGCCTGACCAGTTTACTATGGTTAAATCTCTAACAATAAGTGGGACATTAGATGCAAGAGATTTTCGCACATTGCGCCGTTTCAATCAACTACAAACATTAAATCTCTCTAATATCTCCATAGATGCCTACAATGGCACCGAAGGTACATTGGAGGGGAGCAAAGCATACAATAAAGAAGAAATACCCGCAGAAAGTTTCAAAGGGATGACCTCTCTCGTCTCGTTTTCTGCCTCTGGTACGTTATTGGCTTTAGGTGCTGGAACTTTCGAGGGGTGCTCGGCTCTTGCCCAAGTTGTTCTTCCTGAATCTTTGAAGAAATTAGGAGGCAGTAATTTTCTCAACTGTACCTCCCTAAGTAGCCTCACACTTCCCTCTCAAGTAGAAGATTTAGGCATAGCCACCTTTAAGGGATGTACAGCCTTAGGAACTATTTCTTTGCCAAATACAATTACGCAAATCAAAGAAGAAGTTTTTAACTCCTGTCAATCCCTTACTCGTATTACTTTCTCTCCGAACATCAAGGAAATAGGAGCTTCTGCCTTTAACAAATGTACGTCTCTCAGCGAAATAGCCCTTCCTAATCAAATTACTAAGATTGGAGATCTCTCCTTTGCTCATTGTAGCAAACTAAAAAGCATCGCTTTAAGCAATGCCATAACAGAGATTGGCATCTCTGCTTTTCTAAACAATGCAGATCTAAATGAACTACATCTTCCCGACGGATTAAATAAAATAGGAAATTTTGCTTTCGAAGGGTGTACCTCTCTAACTCGCCTTGCTCTCCCCTCCTCCCTTAGTTATCTTGGAGACGGAGCGTTCAAGGGAACTGCCATACAGTTCAACCTTCCTGAAAATTCTCTATATAAACTGCACAACGGAATGCTTATGAGTAGAGACAACAAAACAGTCTATAACTTGCCCGTTAATTATGCACAACCAGTAGTTATACCAGAAGGAGTTGAAACCCTCGCTGGCTCTGCTTTTTTCGGATGCAAAAGCCTTACCCATATAGATCTGCCTTCTACTCTCAAAAAGATTAAGGCTGCTGCCTTATCCAATACAGCTCTATTCCATATTGTACTACGAGTCAATGATCCTGCAAACATAACACTCGAAGAAAATGTATTTGGGACAATGGATTATACGCGCTGTGAACTCTTGGTTCCCGAAGCCTCTTTCGACCTATACCAAACAATCGCCCCATGGAATTTATTCAAACTGTCTAAAATTACCGCTACGACCATTATTGACTCAACACCTATAAAAGTAGCAGTAAAGAAAGAGGCTATCATGGTAGTAGTACCAGAGGAATACCTTGGAGAGATGATACATCTATACACTATAGATGGTAGGCTTATTTTCTCCTTACAAATACAAACGGAGGAGGTCCAAGTTTCTACAAGCAACTTTCTCAGAGGCGCTTATTTCCTTAAAGTGGGCAAAACCAGTCAGAAGCTATACATACAATAAGAATGCTGTAAGCCTCCTTTGAGAAGGAGTACAATAACCTCTAAAAAGAACCTCATAGAGAAGGCAAATAGTCCTACTCTATGAGGTTTTATTATATACATTCCCTCTCTCTTATCATCATAAGCTCAAAGCATGAAACAAAGTATAGGCTACGCTCCATAGAGGGACGGATAGAAGTATCATCGGGAGTTACTTCACGACAAGTTTCTCTACCACCCAAATACCTTGTACTTGATACTTCACGAAATACACTCCTCTGGGCAAGCTTCCTACCTCAATCTGCTCAATGGGATGAGCGTTTCCCGAACGGATCAGCTGACCACTCTGTGTATAAAGTGTATAGGAAAGAGTTGATTTTGGGAAATAAACAATGTTATCTGACGGATTAGGATAAAGATGAAATAAGCGATCCTCTTCGGGCATTGAATTCAAAGAAAGAGCCTTTTCTACAATATCTTTCGGTTTATGAGCTACAAAAACTCCTGCATCTGTAGTGAGGACAAGATGTTCATCTCGGAAATAAGTATTGTAAACCATCAACTTATTACTCAATCCATAATTCGTTCCAAGATGTTTGTAGACTCCATTTTTTGTCCTGAGGAACAAACCATCAAGTAATGTACCGATAAAAGCATTTCCCTCACCATCAAACACAATAGAGGTCAAAATAGACATAGGATTATCTACCGGTCCTGTCTCATGCACCTTTGTATCTGTTACAGGATCGTAGATAACGAGACCACTTAGCTTACTCACCCATACTTTTCCATCAGGAGCAAAAGCAAAATTGCGAACATTATTGTCTTTTACGGTTTCAGCAGCTCCTGTATTAGGATTGACCATCTCGGTTTCTGTGGTAAAATCTATCATCCTATAAGCTCCGTCCTTATAAACTAATGCTCCATCTACTGAGCCTATCCATACCGAAGCATCTGGAGCTTGCTTTATTTCAAAGAACGAATTACACCCTTTGGGCAATACATCCAAATTTTTATCGGTATAGAAGCGATATTCCTTTGTCGTCAAATCAAGTATCCCAAAACCTAATTGTGCGCCGAAAGTACAGAGCCATATCTTATCTTTCTCAAATTGGTAGGCCTTTATTTTTGGAAAAACAGGGTTACCCTCCTTATCCTTTGCCTCTACGGGATAGGTAGTCCAACTATTCGTTTCGAGATTAAGGGTAGCAACACCTCCTTTTGTTCCCACATGAAGAGTTTTCTGAGTTTCATCATTCAGATTGGGGCAAACTGTGGCAATATAATTCGAAGGAAACCCCTTTCCGTCTTCCCCCTTAAGCGTATAGTTTTTCCAAAGTTTCCCATCAAAAGAAGAAAGCCCAGCCACCGTAGCATACCAATCCTTACCTCCGAAGTTAAAAAGCATATCCACCACATCGTTACTTGCCAACCCCGAAGAAGTCATATAATGCCAAACATCATTGGTATCTCTATAACAAATACCTCCTATGTGCGTACCAAAGTAAATCTCATTTTGGGGATTGAAGGCTATAGAATAGATGTCATTCGAGCTAAGGCCATTGGTGGTATTATAAATAGTCGATTTTCCCTCTTTTATGTGAGCTACTCCAGCTCCATCTGTACCAACCCACAAACTACCATCTTTAGCAATAGCAACAGATGTGGTAAAGTTATCGGGCAATCCCTCCTCCGTAGTCAGCAGTTTGACCGTTTTCTCTCCTTCCAATTCATAGCGAATAAGCCCTATATCACTGGCTCCGTAAAGTAAACGATTACCCTCATCAATCAACAAATCCGAAACAGCAGTCTGGTAGTTTTCAGTAATAGGAGTAAAAAGTTGTCCATCAAATTTTACCACACCTTGGAAAAGAGAACCTCCATAGAGTGTCTTCGTTTGCTTATCATAAGCCAACGAAAGGAGTTTATCAAAAGGATTATTGCCCAAAGTAGTAAAATGGTAATGCGTGAACTTACCCTCGGGAGAAAGATAAGAAAGCGTAGTACCCATCTGAGCCCAGTTAGAAATCCAAAAACCTCCCTTCTCGTCTTCGACGATATCAAAGAGGATATTACTGGCAATATGTGCATCATCCAACTCCTCCGATTCAAGAAACATCGTTACTTTTCCATCAGCACCTACACGAGCAAGGCCAGCTTCTTCAGAGCAAATCCAAACATTTTGCTTGGAGTCGATACGTAGTTTTCCTAATCGCACATTACCCCAAGTAAGGCCATCTTCCTCTCCATACACTTTCCAATTAGTGCCATCGAATGAAGCCAATGCCAAATTAGTTCCTATCCATAGTTTGCCATTCCTATCAAATTGTATTGAAAGGACTTCATCACTGGGCAATCCAGAAGAGGTATTTGCGGTGTTTGTTATCGTCCAAAAATCTTGAGCTTGAACTTGATGAGGCAATAAACTAAGTGTTATTGCCACGACGAGATAGAATAATCGATTCATTGTGATATTGTCTTAAAAAAGTATGTAAGATCTATGGCTCTTATCATTAGAACTTGAAACAAAAAATGAATAAAAGACCATTGTTTATAAAGCTCGAATAGGTACAAATATCGGAAATGATTTCTGACAAAACAAGAGAACATCTATCTAAAAAGAGAATGGGTGCCTTCTCTATAAAGAGAGACACCCACACTCCAATAATATTCAATAGACCTGATTACTTCCAGTTACGGTTCTCACTCAAGTTAGTATTGTTTTCAAGGTCACGTGTTGGGAATTCCCATACGAACATTTGCTCTGTCTTAGGATCTTTTTGCAAGAGACGACCTTCTTTATGCACGATGAACTCTTCACCAAAAGCTTGCTGAATCTTTTCCATTTCTGGCTGTTGTTCGCTACGTTGAAGAGGTTGTCCCCAACGAAGCAAGTCGTTCAAACGCCATCCCTCAGCCACAAGCTCGCGTACACGTTCGTCGCGAAGAAGAGCATAAACTTGATCTCTCGTAGCATAGTCATCGTCAGAAGTGGTCAAACCACGAGCTGCACGAAGATCTCTCAAAGCTGTACGGGCATCAGCAGTTCTATTAAGATTAACCAAAGCCTCAGCCTTAATCAAGTAAGCCTCTCCAACATTGAACAAGTGTACCCCAAACTTATCTTCACGGATTTTCTTGTCTTGGTCTAAAGAAGGATTACCTTCATGCTTTGTTACCGAACGGAAAGGAATAACGGTATAGTCTTCTCTATAGAAAGAACGTGATCCAGTATAAACTTCCTTACGGATATCACTATCTTCGTACAAATCGCATACCCATTTTTCAAGTACAAGGTAAGGAGTGAGGAAGTGTACTCTTGTCTGTTCCTTATCCTCAGGGTTAAGGTAAGCCATCCCTGTACTACCTGCATACAAGAAGCTAGTTACAGCACCAAACTGAGGAGTTGTATAGAGACGAATCATAATTTCGTCACTGTCTTCCGTTCTCCAAAGACGATTCAAAGCTGTAACATCATCAGTTCTATTACCAGTCATTCTTGTCAAGGAGTAATTTCCTATGAAGTTCTCTACTGCGTCTGCAGCCCCCTGCCAGTCTTGCATAAAGAGGCACACACGAGCTTTAACAGCATAAGCGTAATCACGTGTAATGTAAACAGCAGGTTTTACATCCTTGTTAGCACTCTCTGGAATAGCAGCAATAGCTTCATCCAAGTCCTTAATAGCCTGTTTGTATACCTCTGCACGAGAAGCTTTCGGATCAGATGCACGAGCAATAGGATCGTAGCTCAAGATTTGGATAATACCAGAGTATTGGTCATTGTCTGTAGTACCATCCCAAGGCTTCGAGAAACGGATTACCAAACGCCAGTGAGCTAAAGCTCTCATTACTTTAACTTCTCCTATATATTGCTCCAAAAGCTTGCGTTCTGGCTCTTTCAGGGTATATTCTTGGCTATCCAAAAGCTCTTGCGCACGCCACAAAAAGTAGTTGGCTTGCATCAATACGCTATAGAAAGCTCCGTAATAACTTACAATCATATCATGGTCTGTTACAGACTGACGACGCCAATTATAGAGACCATTCATAGAGTTATTATCAAGGAACGTAAGGTGATAGAGGTCACTCTGTACATCAGCTGCGTTCAAGGTATTAGGAGACTCTGCACTTCTCAAAAGAGCGTAGAGAGCATCTCTATTTTGCTGAGCCATAACAAGCGTTCTAAAAGGACCTTGCTCTGGAGTAACCTCAGGCTTGCGAGTAACATCGCAAGACACAAATGTAGTAGCCAGTAAAACTATGGCTGACAGTAAATATGCTATTTTTTTCATTTGTTTATTCTTCTACTTAAGAGTTTAGAACATTAACTGAAGACCTCCAACAAACTGACGAGTATTTGGGAAGGCATTCAAAGAAACTCCACCACCTGCTTCTGGATCGAAACCAGTGTAGCTCTTGTCTACGAAGGTAAGAAGGTTACGAGAAGAAACGTACACCTTAACACCTGAAATTATCTTCTGACTTCCTAAAAGAGTTTTTGGGAAAGTATAAGCGAGCTGGATATTCTTCAAACGAAGGTAAGAAGTATTTTCAAGAAGACGTGTGTCTACAACCAAATCCTCTCCAAATTTAGCAACTGTTCCCTTTGGATTATCTTCTGTCCACTCATCCAACAATTTCTTAGAACGGTTCATCATACTAAAACCATACACGTTGTTTTCGAGGAAGAAGCGGTCGTTATTGAATGTATAAGCTCCTGCTGTGAAAGTCCAATCCATATTGAAAGAGAGTTGGTTCTTCCAAGTTACACCCATTGACACCCCACCTGAAATAGGAGCAGAAATACGAGCATAATCAATATCTTGTCTCAAGTCACTGCTATAAACGTCTGTCTTATTTCCATCTTTGTCATACCACATTTGTTTACCTGTATTTTCATTAATACCAGCAAAAACAGGAATATGGTAAACAATAGGCTTGCCGACATTGTATTTCATAAGATTGGTAATAGCATAACCTTCTTTATTGGTCTTATCGCTGAACAACTTATCGATACGCTCATCATTGTAGTTGAAAGTAGCACTAACATAAGCATTCCAATCTTTCAAACGCAAGAAATTATATTGAAGAGTAAGGTCAATACCTTGGTTCGTCATGGCTCCAACATTTTGCCAACGAGCTCCGTACCCTGTAGAATAAGGGAGAGGGACATTCATAAGCATGTCAGTAGTCTTACGGTTGTAGTAAGCAAGATCTACAGTAAGAGTGTTATCCCACATACCATAATCTACCCCTACGCTGAACATACCTTGACGCTCCCAAGCGAGGTCTGGGTTACCGATTGAAGTAACACCGAAAGCAAGTTCTTCTGTATAATTAATAGTACCCGTCAAAGCCTCAGAAGCATACAAAGGAATTGAAGAGTTACCCTGCGTACCGTAGTTAGCTTTCAAGCGGAGAGTACTAATAAGCCCCTTATCATCAACCAATCCTGAACGGAGGAAATCGTACATAGCTCCTACAGAGAAGAATGTAGCTGCTTGGTGATTACGTCCAAATCTCGAAGAGCGGTCGTTACGAACAGTAACATCGAATGCCATGTAATCCTTGAACGTATAGTTCAAACGAGCAAAGAGAGAGAAGTAAGCATAAGCAGAAGATGATTGAGAAGGACGAACGAGGAATGAGCCAACTGCCCATGACCTAAGAACATATAGTCACGGTTACGGAGACCACGAGCCATAGCAGTAAAGCCTTCGCTTCGGTTGTCTACAAATTCTTGTCCAAGAAGAGCTGTAAAGTCATGGTCTTCTTTAACTTTGAACTTATACTCTGCCGTATTGGTCCAAGTAAGTGTGTTACTGTTGTCATAAGATTGACGGTTAAAGCCAAGACCATTTACATCTGGATTTTCAGGGTAAACAAGTCTCTGATCTCTTCCGAAAATCATATCAACACCTGCTTGTGTTTTCAAAGTCAAGCCCTCGATAGGACGCAACTGAGCATATCCAGAAGCATTCAAACGATAGCTGGTTCCCTTTGACAAGCTTGTCTCATTAGCAACACTTGGGAGATAAAGAGTAGCATTTGTCAATACTGGGTAAGATTTATGGAGACGGATATAACGAGCATATTCGTTCATATCGTTTCCATTTGCATCTTTAGCAAAAGGACTATAATAAGCAGGAATAGTAAGAGCAGCAAAAGTACCGCTATTTACATAAGCACTACCTTGGAAGCTACTGGCTTCTTGTTGAACCAAACCTCCAGAAACATTCATACCTACACGAAGCCACTCCTTAACACGAGCATCGATATTACTACGAATGTTGAATTTTCTATAACGAGATGTCTCTGCAGAGATACCTTCTTGAGAGAAATAACCTCCAGAAACATAGTAAGAAACATTGTCACTACCACCAGCAATAGACATATCTGTCTGGAATGTAGGAGCATGTTTACCCATAAACACATTCAACCAATCATACTCGCGAAGTACCTTACCTGTATAGTTGCCATCTGAGTCTACTTCACCAGCAAAAGCAGTTCCCTTAAATCCTTTTAAGAATTCAGACCCAGGCACGGCACCATCATTTTGGCTGACACGATGTTTCATTTGATATTTGAGCAACTCTTGAGCAGACATGATATGCTCAAAAGGACGACGGCTGATAAGAGAAGAAACACCATACATGGTACTTACAGAGATTTGACCATCCTGGTTAAGTTTACCTCTTTTAGTAGTAATAACGATAACACCGTTAGCAGCACGAGCACCATAAATAGATGTTGAAGAAGCATCTTTCAATACTGTGATAGACTCAAAGTCGCTGGGGTTCATCGCCATAACCACACCTGCAGAAGTTTGCACTCCGTCTACGATATAAAGAGGAGAACCTCCAGCTCCCAAAGAAGCGTTACCGTGGATTTGTACAGAAGCTACTGCGTTAGGGTCACCAGAACCTGTCTCAACTTGCATACCTGCTACTTGACCTTGGAGACCGTCCATAACGTTTGCCACAGGCTTGTTCTCCAACTTTTCGCCAGATACACGTGCCACAGATCCAGACACAGTGCTCAACTTCTGTCCAGAACCATAACCTACGACAACAACTACATCTAAGTCTTTGCTATCGCTCAAGACGATGTTCATTACATTTTCGATGTCATGTTCTTGTGCCTGCATCCCTACGTAAGAAAATCTCAATTTCTTAGCATTAGCGGGTACAGAGAGTTTGAACTTACCATCAAAATCAGTTGTAGTACCAATAGTAGGTTGCCCCACTACTACAACACTTGCGCCAATGAGAGGTTCGTTGTCCGTAGAAGACACAACGGTACCTGTCACTGTCCTATTCTGGGCTACAGCCCATCCCAAACCCATCATGAGGGTTAGGAAGAATAGTGCCAATCTTTTCATAGACATTTCTTTTTCCGTTTTACTAATTAGTTATCTTTTTCTATTTCTTCCATCTTTAATCCAGAGGAGGGACTTCTCACCATTCTATCTCGAATAGAATACCCCTATTCTCCAAGCAGTCTCTCAACAGGAGCAATCTCTACTCCCGAATAGTTCTACCTGCTCGCATAAGCACTCTGCCCCACGCGCATACCTATTTAAGAAGCACGTTTTTTGAAAAACATTTACAATCGTTAAACAAGTATTGCCAGCAAATATACTAATTTATAACTATCCCACAAGCGAAATACCCCTTAATAATTATAAAGAGGACTTTCTAAATTGAGAGACTTAGCACACCCAACAGAGAGGTGTTACACAGAGGATTTGCCGAAGTTTTAATTATTCCTTGACACGTCCTATATAGGAGCCGTCTCGTGTATCAATCTCTATTAACTCATCGTTTTGAATGAAAAGAGGCACACGAACCTCTGCTCCAGTCTCAAGAGTAGCGGGCTTCAATGCATTAGTCGCGGTATCTCCCTTTATACCGGGTTCGGTATAAGTTACACGGAGCACAACATGTGCTGGCAATTCACAAGTAAGTACGGTTTCGCTCTCGGCATGCACCATAGCCTCTACCATATCTCCATCTTTGAGAAATTGCACTCCCTCGATGCTATCTCCAGGAATTGAAATCTGTTCAAAGGTCTCTGGATGCATAAAATTGTAGCCCATTTCATCTTTGTAAAGGAACTGATAGGGACGACGCTCGATACGCACCTCCTCTACCTTAACACCACTGTTCCATGTTTTGTCCAGTACACGACCCGTAGCTACGTTACGGAGCTTAGTACGCACAAAAGCAGGACCTTTACCTGGCTTTACGTGCAAGAATTCAATAATAAAGAAGTATTGCCCATCGATATCAAGGCACATACCATTTCTAAAGTCAGCAGTTGTTGCCATATATAATATGTATAAATCTAAGTCTGTTCAATTCTTATCTCCTGCCTACAAAAGTAGGTTTTTTCATTCAATCGCCACAAGGCTAAAGGGAGGAAACTCTATCTTATTCTTGCACTTGATTATTTTCAAGACTCTCCTCCAAGCCTCCTTGCCCTGTTGCTACATTGTCTGGAAGGGATTGCTCTGGCGCACCATAAATAGCTGTAAGATAAAGGGCTAACTCTTTTTCATACGGGGTCGCTATCGAAGAACCATAGCGACGTGCCAAAACAGCAACAGTTTGCGCCGCATTCAAAGCATTTTCAAAAGTTTGATCTTGATAAATATCGAAAAACACAGCTTGTGCCGCCTTATTGCCTCTATACAACTCCATAGCCCAGCGTATGGTACGCATATTACTTTCAAGCACCGCCTTAGCTATTTCATCGGCTTGCTCTCGCATCTCGGCATCATAGCAAGCAATCGCCAAAGGAATATCGGCTCTTGTATAAGGAATAGCCTTAGGATGCAACTCTTGGAAGCATTTTTTCAAAACCTTCTGAGCACGTTCCTTATCGCCTCTCTGCAATAATGCCTGTACCAAATTTGGGAAAAGAACTCCTCTGTAATAGTATCGAATAGTACCGCGAATATAATCGTCGTAGTAAATATCGGGATCAGAAGCTCCAAACCAACGATACTTATTCATTACTAAATCATACTCTTTGTCTACATTTATCTCTTGAAGAGTTCCCTTCGTTTCAATAGGATTCACCCTGTAAACCACTCCATTCGAAGAGAGGTGATTGGGGAAGTTGGCAAAGACATCGTCTATAGGGGTAGATTTAGCCCAATGAATCGGACGTTTCCACTTATTCGTTTGCAAAAGGTCTAAGAGTGCCATTTTATCTCTTGTTATCACTCGCGTACCCGACAGTGAGATATACATTTCAGAGGGGATAGACATCCCTTTCAGCTGGGGGAATGCCTCTACAATCTGGAGTGAATCAAGAGGTATTGTCAATTGATTAGTGGGCAATACTGCCGTACCATACGCAGGCAAAGGTTGTACCATACGCTGTAAAGCACTACCCGCCTGTTGCACTCCACTTTCCTGCACATAAGCAAATGGATTGGGATAGTAAAACTGAGGCGTCATATACTGCAATGGCATCGGCTGAGCCTCATGCGACTGCTTACGCATCTGATCAACATACCTTTCGTCCGAAAGATAGCTAAGATTAGCGGTAAGCACATCAGGTCTAACCCCCTCTACTTCTTGCGCATACCATAGGGGGAATGTATCATTATCACCAAAGCAGAAAAGAATGGCATTGGGTTCACAACTCATCAAGAAATTGTATCCAAAATCAGCAGCTACGGTACGCCCTGAACGATCATGATCATCCCAATTTTGGGTAGCCATTTGTAAGGGTACCAAAAGAGCTACCACTAAGGCAATACCACTACTGGGGAGGGGAGACAACTTTGCCCTTTGCAAGAGGGAATAGAGACCTGCTATCCCGAAACCAATCCATATAGCGAAGGCATAGAACGAACCTGCATAGGCATAATCTCGCTCACGAGGTTGCCCCGTTGTCTGATTGATATAGAGGACAATAGCAATCCCCGTCATAAAGAAGAAAAAGAAAGTTACCCAAAAGCTCTGAGCCCCGCGAACACCTCGCATCAACTGAAAGCCAATACCTAGCAACCCCAACAAAAGAGGCAATAAGTAATAAACATTATGAGCCTTGTTGTCAGTTAAAAAATCAGGCAACTGCTGAGCATCTCCAATTATCATTCGGTCTACAAAAGGAAGCCCAGTAGCCACTCCTCCATTAATGCGCCCCCCATGTCCTTGTATATCATTCTGTCTACCGATGAAGTTCCAAGCAAAGTAACGCCAATACATATATCCTAATTGATAGGAGAAGAAGTAGCGCAAATTCTGCCCAAAAGTCGGCTGAGACATATCGTCATATGCACGCCCCATCCAAAGGTTATAGCCATATATATGAGCAGGTTGCGTAGAGAAAGCACGAGGGAAGAAAACTTTCTTATCGTAGACCGCTTTTTCCTCATCGTAAAGTTTGATATACTGGTCTTTATCCTCTGGAGAGTTCTTAGGGGCTGGACTCCACACACCATTCCCCATTTCCCTGCCTACCATCTTAGAGGCAAAGGTTGGTCCTGATATGTGGGGAATAGTACCATACTGCTCTCTATTGAGATAGCGTTTGAGCACCAATGCCGTGTTGGGCATATTTTGGTTCATTGGGGTACCTGCAACAGAACGCACCAATATAACTCCATAGGAAGAGAAACCTATCAACACTGCCAAGAGAGACATCTGCAAGGTAAAAAGCGTAGAGAGGTTGATACGTTTAAGTCCAAAGATCAAGTAAGCCAATCCCGCCAACAAAATAGCCCAAACGAAGAAGCTATCGGTCATAAAAGGAATACCCATAAACGTTGCCGTTAGAAAGATAGAGAGACGACAACGAAAGAGATTACGCTGGCGAGTAAACTCTACCACAGACCACGCAAAGAGAGCGAGCAAAAATAGCAAGTAGGCTATAAATCCAGAGTTGAACGAAAGCCCCAAAGAGTTTACGGCAAACTTATCTATCGAAGCTCCCAACTTGGGTACTCCCTGCACAATGCCGTACATCATAACTGCAATGGTAACGAAAGAGAGCACAAGAGCTATCAACGCACCCTTAACAGAGGGGGTTTTCCAACGTTTGTAGTAGTAAATCAAAGCCATGGCGGGGATGCAAAGCAGGTTGAGCAAGTGCACCCCAACGCTCAAACCTAAGAAATAGGCTATAAGTATCAACCAGCGGTCCGACCCCTCTCTGTCAGCTTGGTCTTCCCACTCCAACATCAGCCAAAAAACAAGGGCGGTAAAGAAAGAACTAAAGGCATACACCTCCGCCTCTACAGCACTAAACCAAAAAGAATCGGTAAAAGTAAAAAGCAAAGCCCCCCCTATCCCCGAGGCGAGTACGGCAATGGCTTGTCCTAACGAGAGTTTTGCCTCCTGACCATCTAAAGTATGCCCACTACGCACACCGGGAGCCAAGAGTCTACGCACCATGTGGGTAATGGTCCAAAAGAGGAAAAGTATAGTAAAAGCACTCAACAAAGCACTCGTTGCATTGCAGTAAAAAGCTACTTGAGTAGGATCGGAGGTAAATTGAGACACCACATTGTAGACCAGCATAAAGAAAGGAGCACCGGGTGGATGCCCTACTTCTAACTTGTGGGCAGAGAGGATAAACTCCGCACAATCCCAGATACTGGCAGAAGGTCCTATGGTCATCAAGTAAGTAACCGCTGCGACCAAAAACACCAACCAGCCTACCACTCGATTGGCTCTACTAAATACTTTCCATTCCATGGGCAAGATGTATCTACTTCTAAATCTTAAAATATCAAATAGCAACAAGCATCTTTATAGATATAAGACACAAAAGCTAAGCGCAAAAATAAGCAAACTAAAGGAGACTGTTACACAATAGAGTTGAGGCAATACGGTTTTCGATAATTGGATGCCCCAAGCGCCTACCTAACCTCTGCTCTATACGTGGATGTAGCACGGCGAATAGAAGCATTGGGATGGGTCGCCGTATGGGAGTTTGCGTCTGCATATATACTAAGGAAGAAGAAATCTAAAAAAGTTTGACTTTCTGACAAAAAACTATACTTTTGAAGTGCTAAAAAAAAACACAACACACTAACATTATGACAAAAAAGATGGTAAAAGTAGGAGCTTTCCTCACCGTACTCCTATTGGTTTTCAACTCCTGCTTATGGTTACGCTCTCCTCAGAAAAAATCCGTAACATCAACGAAGATTCTCTATTTTTCGCTCAGATGCCTCCCGCCTCTCAACTCGGTGTGGGACTTGTGGCATTTGAGATCAATGGCAAACCCTATGTTTACCCCTACGATGCTTTTCCCGACTCGCACTTCCACTCTTCGTGGAAAAATAAAGAGTTCACATTCCAAATTGACAAGATTGACAGCGTCTCAAAATACATATCAGGACGTTTTTCTGGTCCCATCATTGCAGAGAAAGACTCCACTCGATCTGTAACATTTTTCGATGTAGAGTACCGCTGAAAAGACAAAATAGGGAGTTTGACATTCCCCTCAAAAAGAGCGAATTTGCCCTCTATATAGTTTTGAAGTACTGAGAAGAAACAAGAAGTATTGTATAATGACAATAACTATGCAACGCTCAACAGAATGAATATTTTCCTAAAAGGTCAGAACAACAAAAAAAATATCAATAAGTATCTTTAGACTCTCCCTACTTTATTTATGTATAGGTTACTTACTCTACTTTCAGTATTACTCTGGACAACGACTCTACTTGCACAAAATCTAATTGGGACAATCTCTGGAAATATCCGAGATAATCAAGGCATATTAACGGGAGCATCGATTTTCTTAGTTAAAGATTTATCGACTCAAGAAATCATCCAACATACTGTAAGTGGAACCAATGGAGAATTTTCATTAGTTATTCCTGAGGGTGATTATATTTTAGGGGTAAGTTTCATTGGATACGCTCTTTACGCAAAAGAAATACATATCACTTCTGAGAAGCTGGATCTTGGCACTATCACTCTACAAGAAACCACTCAAGAACTTCAAACAGTGGTCGTTCAAGGCAAGGCTGTCCGAGTGCGTACACAACCTGATGGGTTCGTTGTAAATGTAAAAGAATTTAGAGAGCGAAGCAACGATGCTCTTGACTTGTTAAAATCAATACCCAGAGTACAAGTAAAGGGAGATCAACTTTCCGTAATCGGTAAAGATAAGGTATTGGTTAAGGTAGGAAACATCTTACAGCGTGTAGAAGCATCCGAAATAGCCTCTGTTCTTAAAGGATACGATGCTGGTCTAATTGACCGAGTAGAGGTTATCACTCAGCCCCCTCTTCGTTATGACCCTGATGGGAATACAGCAATGATTATACTACACACCTCTTCTATATTCAAAGAGTATATAGGAGGGATTATAGGCACCGAAGAGATGTGGGGGAGCAAAGACAATTTTCGCTTTGGAGGTTATGGAGCACTACATTACAATCGTCGGGGAGTTTTTGTCTCTCTTGCCCCCTCTATCAACTTTAATGGCTCTGAATATTCAGAGCAACAAGAATATCAAATAGGACAACACCAATATAAAGTACAAACCCCCTCTGTGGGACAATTCAATTATAAAGGTATACGCGGCAATTTGCAATATGAATATGGAGACAAGAAACTAATAGGGTTAGCTTTCTCGTGGAATAAGAAAAAACACAACAATCAGTTCGAGAGTCGAGAAATATCGACTCAATTAGGGAAGGCTGAACGTGTAGTAAATAACCAAAATAGCTACAAATCAAGCGAACCACGTATAACAGCAACTGCCTATTGGGAGACTTCCTTTGGGCAGAAAGGACACCAAGTTTGGACAGAGCTATCCTATTTCAATCTTACCAATCGCTCTCAGACAAACTATGTAGGGTATGAACTCTTTCAAAACACACCTTTTTTGAAATACTTAGAAGGCAACGATATAAACACCTCTGGAGTAAATTTAAATAATGACTATTCTATCTATATAGACTCGGAGCATAAATACTTACTGGAGACTGGGATAAAGGGGAGTTGGAGTTTTACGACCAATTATAGGACACATAACGAACATAGAAACCTCAGTCCAACAACCCATCAAAGCAACAGTATACAATGGGATGAATTGATACTAACTCCCTACATAAGTAGCACGCTTCGATTGGGCGAACGGTGGTGGATGCGATTAGGACTAACATATGTCGGCACCCAATCTCTTCTACAACAAATAGGTAAAAACACAGCAGGTATTCCCAAAGTATCAATGTACAATAATGCGTGGCTACCCTTGCTACACACCAGCTATACTCTATCATCCAATCATCAAGTTACATTCTCATTCAACAGTTCTATTAACCGCCCTAAATTCAAAGACCTCAATCCATTTGTATGGCAAATCAATGAATATTCTTTTTATCGAGGGAATACAAACCTACGCCCTCAACTTTACTATACCACAAGTTTAGGATATACTTTCAAAAGAGCACTATCCATCAAAGGTAAGGCTAAAAGAGGGTTAGGGTTAATCACTTCTCTATCAACGATGCAAGGAGAGAACGTATATACCAAATGGAAAATGCTCAAAACAGTCTATTTTTAGGACTCGAAGCTGGATACTACTTTGATAAGTTAAGCTGGATAAACGCTAGTATAGACGGTTATTACGGTTGGAGTCAATATACCTCAACCCATCACTCTCTCCTGCCCCAAACAGAAGGCAATGAATGGGGACTAAGTGGGTATTTAGATTTTACCTTCAATAAAAGTCGTACATGGACAGGGTATATATCGGGAGAGTACACTGGACGCAAAAATACAACCGTTGCATCTATCGAACCTCAATATGATTTAGGTATAGGCATGAGTTATTTTCTACTCAATAGACGTTTATCCCTATCAGTTGCAGGTATAAATCTTGTCTCCTCTGCCTACAAGGGAGTTAGCCATCGAGTAGGCTACTCCATTGCATTCAACAATAGATACTCTTATCCTACTCTTTATCTATCTATTTCCTATAAATTTTCTAATGCGAAAGATAAAGCGAACAGTCGCTCCAAAGGTGCTCAAGAAATTGAACGTCGCTTCTAATTATATTTAATGGGATAGCTAAGTCGAAGAGCCATTAAGTATAACTGGCTATTCTTAAAAGGTTAAGGGGTAGAGGAGAAAGGTTCGAAGGTTGCAAAAGTTTGCACGGATGGTTACGAGAGTTTGCACGGGAGGTTTCAAGAGAAAGGTATATACCTTTTTCATGAGGCGTTAGTAGCCTTTGAATCAGCACAATAATCACCCATTGCACGAACTATTAAAGGGAGTTACTCAAAGTATTGGAAGGCATTACTCAAGAGATTGGAGGGGCACCACTCTACCCTCTATCGGGAACGTGCAAAAAGACTTGTCAGCCTATAAAAGAAGAGCCTGCATAGACCGCAAATCTACGCAGGCTCTTGTTGTATCTATCCCACAGATTAAAGTCTATCGGATAGTAGTTTTATGGTTTATTGGAAGTCGTACGAGCGAACAAATTCGGTAGCATCCTGAATTTGCTTGTACATCACCACATCTTCCTCTACACGAGGCACAACACTACGGAAGGCACTCATCATAGCTTCGATAGTAGGTGAACTCTTGGCAGGACGACGGAATTCGAGTGCCTGTGCCGCATTCATCAACTCAATAGCGAAGATGTGCTCCAAGTTGTCTATAATGGGGAGCAACTTAGTAGCCGCATTAGCTCCCATTGAGACATGGTCTTCTTGTCCGTTGCTCGAAACGATGCTGTCCGAAGCAGCCGAGTAGCAATACATCTTGTTCTTGCTCACCATAGAGGCGGCTGCATACTGAGGGATCATGAAACCTGAGTTCAAACCGGGATTAGCCACGAGGAACTCGGGCAAGTCACGCAAGCCCAAGATGAGTTGGGCCACACGACGCTCAGAAATGTTTCCTAACTCTGCCAAGGCAATCGCCAAGAAGTCGTACACAATCGCCAAAGGTTGCCCGTGGAAATTACCACCCGAAACGACGCAATCTTCATCGGGAAAGACGGTAGGATTGTCCGTAACGGAGTTAATCTCTGTTACTACCACGCTCTCTACATAGTCAATCGCATCACGAGAAGCGCCATGCACTTGAGGCACGCAACGGAAACTGTAAGGGTCTTGTACCTGCTTTTTGGGGCGACGGATAAGCTCACTACCCTCCAACAACGCTCTCAAGTGACGTGCCACTGTAAGCTGTCCTTTGTGAGGACGGATGATGTGCAACGCATCGGAGAAGGGGGCATCAAGTCCATCAAAAGCCTCCAAAGAGAGAGCAGCGCAGCTATCTGCCAAATTCGCCAAACGGCGAGCCTTGATGAGTGCATATACACCGTGCGAACTCATAAACTGAGTACCATTGAGCAGAGCCAATCCCTCCTTGCTTTTAAGGGTTACTTTGCTCAATCCCAACTCGGCATACACCTCTTTGGCATCACGCTTCTCGCCCTTATAGCGCACTTCGCCCTCTCCAATCAAGGGGAGGAAAAGGTTAGACAAGGGAGCTAAATCGCCAGAAGCACCGAGCGAACCACGGTCGTAAACAATAGGCAATACATCGTTGTTGAGCATATCTAAAATACGCTCTACGGTAACTACCTGCACTCCACTATGACCCAACTGCAAAGCATGAGCCTTCAAAAGCAACATTAGGCGCACTATGTCGGGGTGCACCTCTGTACCACAACTACAAGCATGGCTCTTAACCAAGTTTTCTTGTAGCGTAGTAAGCTGTTCGGGAGATATGGTTCTATTGCAGAGTGAACCGAACCCTGTGGTTACTCCGTATATGGGTTTATCGCTCTCCTTTACTTTATTGTCGAGATAGTCACGGCAGTGTTGGATGCGTGCCTTTGCCTCTTCACTAAGAGCCAAAGGGAAACGCTCCTCTAAGTATTGAGCGCAAAACTCAAGAGTCAGCGGAGCAGAGCCTACAAAAAACGTATGATCTGCCATAACTTATTCGCACGCTTTTTTGGTGTACTCGATTACTTTCGCTTCACGAGCCATAACATCGGCTTCCAAGCGGTCTGCTTCGGCTCTCATTTCGGCTACAAAAGCCTCATCTTTGAGTGAAGTCAAATTGATGCGTACATTGAAGAGCGCGCCCACAATGGCTACTCGAGCACACATCATGGCTACACATCCATCAGTAACAGCGTTTTGATTACCACGTGCTACCACCGCTTCGATGCGAGGGAGCAAGGTAGAGGTACGGCGAGCCACTTCCATAGGTACGAGGGCAGCCTTTTTGGTATTCTCTTGTATCGCTGCAGAACGAATAGCCTTCTCTTCATCGGTTTCTTTGGGCAGCTTAAAGGCTTGCGCTACACCATCATAAGCATCACTGTCCCTATCAACATCGAGTACAAGTTCTTTCTGGATGGGAGCCACATCGGCAGCAATAGCCTTCATCTCATCCTCTACCTCTGCATATTTCTTTTTACCAACGGTTAGGTTGGCTACCATCTCTGTAAGTGCTGCGGCAATAGCGCCATTGAGAGCAGAGATACTACCACCTCCAGGCACAGGAGCTTCGCCTGCGGTTTCAGCCAAAAGACCTTTTACGGTTAATTCTGTTAGCATAACTATCTTTTATTTCTTAATTGATATGATTTGTATATACTACGCCCTTCTTGATGGTAGAGCGTACAAGGTTTACACCAAAGTGATAAGACAAGAATTTATACGAGGGGAAGCGTAAAATGACCAAATCACCCTGCTTACCCTCTTCGATACTTCCTATACGGTCGGCTCTATCTATGGCAGCAGCACCATTAATGGTTAGTGCAGTTACCGCCTCTTCTACAGTCATTCCCATATATATCGTAGAGAGAGCAAACATAAGAGGCACCGATGAACTAAAGCAACTACCTGGGTTCAAATCGCTCGCCACAGCCACGGCACATCCGTTATCTATCATCTTGCGGGCAGGAGCGTAGTCCGCCTTAAGACTAAAAGCGGTACAGGGAAGCAAGGTAGCTACCGTGTTGGAGTTCGCCAAAGCCTTGATACCCTCATCGGAGATTTGCAACAAGTGGTCGGCAGAGAGACAGCCCAATTCGGCAGCTAACTCTGCTCCTGCAAAGGGTACAATCTCATCTGCATGCATCTTTAGTTTAAAGCCCATGGCTCGTGCTGCATTGAGCAACTGACGGGTTTGGGCATGGTCGAAAACCCCTTTTTCAGTAAATATATCGCAACACTCTGCCAAGTTACGCTCACGCACCACAGGAAGTACCTCTCGAATAATGAAATCAATGTACTCCGTAGAACGCCCCTTATACTCCTCGGGCGTATCATGCGCTCCCATAAAAGTGCTAAACAACTCTACGGGATGCGACTTCTGCAAGCGTTGTACTACCTCTAACTGCTTGAGCTCGGTATCTAAATCCATACCATAACCGCTCTTCGCATCGGCGGTAGTAACCCCCATGGATAACATAGCATCCAAGTGCGCACGAGCCGAACGCTCCAAATCTTCTATGGATGTGGTACGTGTAGCACGCATCGTATTGGCAATGCCTCCACCACGCTCCATGATACTCATATAGCTATCGCCTGCCAAGCGCCACTGGAACTCATCTTCTCTATAACCTCCGAATACCAAATGGGTATGGCTATCGACAAAACCTGGCAATACGGCATTACCTTGAGCATCGCACACCTCGCACCCCTCGGTAAGGGAAAGGTCTAAATCTTTCGCTGCTCCTGCAAAACGGATAATACCGTCTCGGATAACCACAGCAGCAGGTCCTTCGACAACCGAGAGGTCTCTCATCGCTTCAGCTCCATGCTTTGCTTGCTTGCCTCGACAGGTTACGAGCTGACCTATATTTTTTACATAGAGGTTCATCCTATTATTTTTTTCAGATTTATCCAACAAAAAGAGGAGAGAGACCCTCGTCTTTGAAGTTTAACTCCCTCCTCTTCTTTTTTATCAATACACCCTAAACTAAACTTGGGTTATTACTCCATCATTCTTAGTTCGAGGATTTGATCGTGCGAGAAGTTTTCTATGCCCAAATAGTACTCGGCACAATCAATCAGAGCAGCCATAGGAAGAAGCCCAATTACTTCACTACCGATGATTTCCACCCCATAGCGTTTAGCTTCCATACGTACCATTTCGTGTGCACGGTATACAGCCGTCTTGGTATAATCTGTAAGGTTCATAGAAACCTGTGCTACCTTACGGTCGGTAAGCTCCACACCCATAGCCTTGCAGAAGCGGAGTCCACCACCCAAGTGACGTACTTTTTTGGCAATGGCATCGGCAATAGCTACATCGCTGGTATTAAGGTTCACATTGTAAGCGACCAAAGGCATACGAGCACCCACTGCTACACAACCAGCTGTAGCGTGACGATCTGCAGGTCCAAAATCGGGTTTCCATTCTGCTTCGTGTACCTTCTCTGCCATGCCTTCAAACTCTCCCTTGCGAACTTTTGCCAAGTTCTCACGATGAGGAGCTGTAGCCGATTTTTCATAGAGGAATACAGGGATACCATATTTTTCACCGATGATTTGTCCCACTTCGCGAGAGAGTTCAATAGTTTCTTCCATCTCCATATTACGGATAGGGATAAAGGGAACTACGTCTACGGCTCCCATACGAGGGTGCTGACCAGAGTGCTTTGTCATGTCTATAACCTCAACAGCTACGCCAATCGCTTCGAGAAGAGCCTCTTTGAGAGGTTCAGGTTCGCCCACTACGGTTACCACAAGGCGGTTGTGATCTTCGTCATTGCTATAGTTCAATAGCTTTACTCCGTTACGAGTGCGGAAGGGGTTTACGATTTTCTCAATCTTCTCTCTGTCACGCCCTTCGCTAAAATTGGGCACACACTCTACAATCTTGGTTAGATTAGCCATGTTTCTTATTTGATTTAGTGAATATCTGTTCTATAAAAGTCTTCCTTCCCTTTAAGAAAGGAATTTATACTCTATATTTTTTTCCTGAGTGCGAAGTTAGTACTTTCTTTAGAGCTTTCTATCTCTATCCTCAAAGAGAGTTTGTATCTTCGTACAAGAAAAATTGGTAGAAAATCTGAAAAAAGGGGAGGGAGGTATGCAGTTTAAGGATATAGATGGCTATGAAAGCCTAAAAGAGCATCTGCGCTCTATGGCACACTCTCGAAAAATACCCCACAACATCCTCCTAGAAATTCAAGATGGAATGCCTGGCATTGCTATGGCACTGGCATGGGTACAGTATCTCAACTGTCTTAATCCACAGGATGGGGACTCGTGTGGCACTTGTGCACAGTGCAAGATGATAAGCCAATTAGAGCATCCCGATGTACACTTTATATACCCTGTTATCGACTCTGCCGATGCCGAAACCCCTTCGGACAACTACTTACCTCAATGGAGAGAGATGCTCCAAAAACAAGGAGTTTACTGGGCAAGCGAAGAGTGGTTACAAGCCCTCAATCCCGAGAATAAACAGCCTATTATATATAGTAAGGATGCCTATGCCCTTGAACAAAAGCTACGTCTTACCATAGGGTATGCCTCTTATCGTTGCATCATTATATATCAACCTGACAAGATGAACGATGAGGCGAGCAACAAACTCCTTAAAACGATGGAGGAACCTCCCGAACGCACCCTCTTTATATCCGTCTCTTTCCGACCAGATTTACTCTTGGAAACAGTACACAGTCGTATGCAATCTATCGAGATGACTCCCCTCTCTAATGTAGAAATGAGGGCAGCCATTACTCGTTGGTCTCCCTCACAACTCGACAATAATAGGCTCAACAGCATTGTACAACGCTCGCAAGGACTGGTACTTAAAGCAAAAAGAATACTCGACAACAAGAATGCTGAGAAGAAATACACGACCTACTTCGATATGCTTACCAATGCAATGCTCAACAAAGAGATTATTGTATTCCGCACACTCAGCGAACAGTTACACAAAGAGGGGCGAGCCGTAGCAATCAATATGATTGAATATTTCGAGGAGTGCTTCCGAGTATTACTGCGTGAAAGTGTAGCTCCAGGCGAGATAGCCCAACGTTCGTCGGACGAACAGCGACTGCTCAACCGCATCAAAGTATGTGTTACACCTCAAAACATCCAGCATCTTTACAAACTTTCGGAACAAGCCATCCGCCATATAAGAGGCTATGTATCGCCTAAGATGGTGCTCTTCGACACATTTATACGCTATACGGCTATTTTCTCTATCGAGCTTCGTAAACAGCAAGTGAGACCATAGGAACGCTCAGGTGCGTTTACCTCTCGCCCCCTTTCTATACAATAATATCATATAAAATAGTGATATTTGCACCGAAATTGAGATGGTCATTACCTATGAAACAGTATATACAACAGTACAATCGCCTCCTATATAGAGGCATTGTAGTCGCACTTATCCTCTTGTTATTAGCCAGTTATACAACTCTCCCTACCGATATTTACAGTTGGGTAAAAGCTCCCATCGTACTACTCATCGGGCTGCTTTTTGCCTTTTTCTTCGGCACTCCTTACAAGAAATTCAATAGCAAAGCCTCAAAAAAACTCTTGCAATGGTCTATCATTGGCTTAGGGTTCGGTATGAACTTACAGGAGTCTCTTTCTTCTGGCATCGGAGGAATGAGTTTTACTATTCTATCGGTTGGTCTAACCCTCGTGGTAGGTATGCTCATTGGAGTTAAATGGCTCGGAGTAGATAGAAAGACCTCTTACCTCATAGCCTCGGGTACTGCCATCTGCGGAGGTAGTGCTATTGCAGCCGTAGGCCCCACTATAAAAGCCAACGACGAGTCTATGTCTGTTGCTTTGGGGTCGGTTTTTATCCTCAATGCCATAGCTCTTTTCATCTTCCCCTCTATCGGTTCATTCCTCTCTCTGGGGCAACACGACTTCGGCACATGGGCTGCCATAGCTATTCACGACACCAGTAGCGTGGTAGGAGCAGGTGCTACCTACGGCGAAGAAGCTCTACAAACTGCTACAATGATTAAACTAACTCGTGCTTTGTGGATTATCCCCGTGGCATTTGTCTCCTCTTTTATCTTCAAAGAAAAAGGAAGCAAAGTACAAATCCCTTGGTTTATACTCTACTTCGTTATTGCCATACTTATCAACACCTATCTACTGACCGATTATCCACAAATAGGGAAAATAATCAGTGGCATAGCCCGCAAGGGGATGATATTGGCGATGTTCTTCATCGGCGCTACACTCTCGCCTCAATCACTCAAAGGCATAGGATTGAAACCTTTCTTACTTGCCGTTTCTCTCTGGGTCATAGTCAGCGTTTCGAGCCTTTGTGTTATATATTTTCTCTAAGACACAAGAAGAGAAAATACTTCGCCCTTTTTGAGAAAATTCTCCTCTAAACAGTTGTAACAAATAGGGAAAAATAAATGAACGTTTCGGGGCATCATCGCAAGAAAAAGATCTTGGGTGTCGGTGCAGTAGGTACTCTCTCCAACATCCTCCTTACCGTACTCAAATTAGTAGCTGGTATTGTAGGCAATAGTAGTGCTCTAATAGCCGATGCTGCCAACTCTCTTTCCGATTTGATAACCGACATAGTACTCTTTGTACTCGTACCGCTTTCCTGCCGCCCCTCCGACAAGTGTCATAAGTATGGGCATGGCAAATACGAGACATTAGCTTCTGCTATCATAGCTTTCGGTATGATTGTGCTGGGTGCTATTCTTTTGGCAGAGTCGGTAAATGTAGTCTCCGATGTCATCTACCACCAAAGGGAGATTACTCCCCCAGGAACAATAGCCCTTCTTGTAGCCTTTTTTACTCTCATCTTTAAGCTAACTCTATTTTTCTACACTCATAAGAGAAGCGAGCAACTCTCCAGTTCGAGCCTTCGAGCCAAAGCCTTTGATCACCGCAACGATGTCTTTACCTCCTTGGCGGTACTAATAGGCGTTGGGGCTGCTATTCTTTTGGACGCTCGTTGGGCTATTTTAGAACCGATTGCTGCGGGAGTTGTTAGTCTTATCATCATCTACACAGGGGGGATGCTACTCGTCCCCGCCTTGGAAGAACTATTAGAAAAAAGCATTCCTGAGCATCAAGAGAAAAATATCTGCGCTATACTTGACGAAGAACCGGCTATCCTTAGCTACCATAAGCTCTACACTCGACGCATCGGAACAAGATATGCCATTGAAGTAGATATAAGGGTCAAAGGCTCTATGAGCGTAAGAGCCGCACACGATGTAACAAAAGAAATCGAAGACCGCTTGCGTCTTTGCTTCGGTCCGCAGACGCACATCATCGTCCATGTAGAACCACAGGAAGAGAAAGACCGTGACGAAGACTTCGTGCCTTTCGAATAATCTCTTGCCTCTCCCTCTACATCTTCTAAAACTTATGCTCAATAACCTCTAAAAGGTTCTTAGAGAAACACGAAAAACTCCCTCTGTCGGCACAAAGCTAACAGAGGGAGTTTGCTATTGTTTAGGCATTTACAGCCCTACACGATGTACCTAACTCCGTGCAGGAATATATTACTTGCCCTGCTCCTCTTTGAGTTGAGCGAAAAAGCCTTCGCAATCGCACATTGTAGGGATAAGGTTACGGTCTCCAAATCCGTTATCTACACGTGCCACGTTTATCCAAAACTTGTTATCGAGCAAATAGGGAAGGGCAAAAGCAGCCTTACTACGAGGGTAGCTGTGCTTCCATTCGTCGGCAATGACCTCATACTGTGGGTGAGGAGCATTCTTCAAAACGTTGTCTACCTTATCGGCCTTACCTTCTACAATCTCACGCGTTTCTTGATAGATACAATCCATCACATCGCAGAAACGATCCAACTCGGCCTTACTTTCGCTCTCGGTAGGCTCAATCATCAATGTACCATGTACAGGGAACGATAGCGTTGGAGCGTGATAACCGAAGTCCATCAAACGCTTAGCAATGTCGCTCTCGTCTACACCACACTCCTCTTTCACCTTACGACACTCCAAAATCAACTCATGTCCTACTCGCCCTGTGGTCCAGTGTAGAGTATGCCGTAGGTATCCTTAAAGCGTGCTGCCATATAGTTGGCATTAAGAATAGCCATAGCTGTAGCTTGACGCAGACCTTCAAAACCAAGTAAACGTATATAGCTATAAGTGATAATGGCTACACCAGCACTACCATAAGGAGCAGCAGATACCTGATTGAGGTCGTCCTCAAAGCGAATAACATGCTTAGGCAAGAAAGGTGTTAAATGTTTGGCTACACAGATAGGTCCCACACCCGGACCACCACCACCATGAGGTATGGCAAAAGTTTTGTGCAAGTTCAAGTGACATACGTCAGCACCAATAAAACCGGGGTTAGTGTAACCGACTTGAGCATTCATATTAGCACCGTCCATATACACCTGACCACCACAGTCATGAATGCGTTGACAGAGGTCTACGATATTGGTTTCAAAGATACCATGCGTACTGGGGTAAGTAATCATCATGGCTGCAATTTGATCCTTGTGCGCTTCGGTCTGAGCCATAAAGTCGTCCCAATCAACGTTACCACGCTCATCGGTCTTAATAATTACGCACTTATAGCCACACTGCACCGCACTTGCAGGGTTAGTTCCATGCGCAGACGCTGGCAAAATAACGATGTCTCGGTGTCCCTGTCCGATACTTTCAAGATAAGTACGGATGGTACGCAAGCCTGTGTACTCGCCCGATGCCCCAGAGTTGGGCTGGAGCGAAGTCGCATCAAAGCCTGTAATCTTTGCCAAGTAGTCGCCCAAGTTATCAAGCATTTCGAGGTAGCCCTCTACTTGATCATCGGGAGCGTAGGGGTGAATGTTACAGAAGTTAGGATTGCTCAAGGCGAAGAGTTCGCTTGCAGCATTTAACTTCATTGTACAAGAGCCGAGAGAAATCATCGAGTGTGCCAAAGAAATATCTTTACGTTCGAGACGTTTGATATAGCGCATCAACTCTGTTTCTGTATGATAGCTATTAAAGACATCGTACTGGAGGAAGTCGCTGGTACGTACATTCTTGTCCGATACATATATCTTATCTTCACTTAACCCTTCAAGAGAGGGAACTTCTTTTCCTGCAGCTTCGGCAAAAATGTAACAAAGCACACCAATATCAGATGGGAGCGTTGTCTCATCAAGCTTACACCTACACACTTACCACAGGGGAAGTAGAAGAAGTTTACCCCACACTCCAAAGCAATTTCCTTAACACGCTCTACCGAAACAGAGTCGGGCATACGTACATGGAGCGTATCGAAAAATTCGACATTCTTTTGGAGATAACCGAGCTCGCCCAACTTCTCATTAAGAAAACCTGCATACGAATGGATGCGACGAGCTATTTGACGCAAACCTTCGGGGCCATGATATACCGCATAGAGCCCACTCATAGTAGCAAGCAATGCCTGTGCCGTACAGATATTTGAGGTTGCCTTCTCACGCTTTATATGCTGCTCACGAGTTTGAAGAGCAAGGCGGTAAGCAGGATGCCCGTAAGCATCTTTAGACATACCAATGATACGACCGGGGATTTCACGCTTGTACTCCATACGACAAGAGAGGTAACCTGCAGAAGGACCTCCGAAGTACATGGGGATACCGAAACGTTGAGACGAACCAAACACCACATCTGCACCCCACTCTCCTGGAGGTGTAAGGAGCACAAGGCTCATAAGATCTGCTGCCACAGCTACCGTAGAACCATTGGCTTTCGCCTTAGCTACAAACTCTTCGTAGTGGTGTACAGCTCCCTTCATATCAGGGTACTGAATCATTACCCCAAAAATATCAGGAGTAAACTCCAGTGTTTCATAGTCGCCAATTACGAGGTTCATACCCTGAGGGATAACACGTGTACGTATTACAGCCTGTGTACTCTTGAAAAGACGCTTATCCACAAAGAGTGTTTTAGCCCCCTCTTTCACCTGCGCACGTGTGCGCTCATTATAGAGAAGTAAAGCCGCCTCTGCCCCTGCGGTAGCTTCATCAAGCAGAGAGCAGTTGGTCAAAGGCAAACCTGTAAGTTCGGTAATAACAGTTTGGTAGTTAAAAAGAGCCTCCAAACGCCCCTGAGAAATTTCTGCCTGATAGGGGGTGTAAGAGGTGTACCATGCGGGGTTTTCCAACACATTGCGCTGGATAGGAGCTGGGGTAACGGTATCGTACCAGCCCTGACCGATGTAAGAAGTATAGGTCTTGTTCTTAGAACCCAACTCAGCGATATGCTCTGCAAGCTCTCGCTCAGTCATCGCTTCGGAAATATCTATTGATTCTTTCAAGAAGATATTCTCAGGATACACTTGGTGCATGAGTTCGTCTACAGAAGATACTCCTATTGCTTGGAGCATCTCTGGTAAATCCTTGTCGGAAATACCAATATGACGAGTAGAAAATTTTGTTGTGTCCATTTTTTTATCGGATATAGGGATTATTTTTATGAACTGAATCCATGTCGAAAGAGGGACCATGCCCTGAATAAACTTGTGTAGTAAGAGGTAGAGGAAGAAGCTCTTCTTTGATGCTCTTTATCAGCGTTGTGTAACTTCCGCCAACAAGGTCGGTACGCCCAATATCTCCACCTACAAAAAGTACATCACCCACAAAGAGCAATCCATCTACTGGTTCGTAAAAGGCAATATGCCCCGGAGTATGTCCCGGTACAAATAACACCTTGAGGGTGGTAGCTCCTAAAGTAAGTTCATCGCCCGTATGCAATGGGGCGTAGGTGGGTTGAGGGCGCACTTCGGCATCGGGAAACCCAAAAGAACCGAGTTGCTGAGGCAAGGGGGGCATCTTCTGAATCTCCGTTTCGTGCGCCATAGGAGTAAGCCCATATTGTTGCGCCGCAAAAGCAGCCCCCCAACAATGATCGAAGTGTAGATGGGTAAAAAGAAGTAACCGTGGGGTTACTCCCAACTGCTCAACGGCTTGCACCAAGCGCTGCTCCTCTGCTGTATTCATACATCCACAATCTATAATGGCAGCCTCTTGGGTGGCCTTATCCACAAGTATGTAGGTATTCTCTTCGACGTAATTGAAAGTAAGTTGATGAACAGATGTCTGCATCTCTAAATCGTTGCTAATTATAGGGTTAAAGGGGCAGATAGACTACTTTTTTCTCTTTGAAATAGGGGTCTGGTAGGAAAGGATACAAGTCTTCTTCCATAGCTCTCTTAGCGAAAGAAGAAAGCTCTCCCTCTAAATTGCCCCCTTTGAGAGCAATAAAACCATTGGGCAGAGCATTGAACTGCTCTTTGCTCACAAGGTGGCGACTCAACTTGACCAACTCGGCAAGAGGCATCGTAGCACGCGTTACCACAAAGTGGCACTGCTCTTTAAGAGCCTCTATACGAGTATGATGTGTAGTTACATTGCGCAAACCGATAGATTGAGCCACACTCTCTGCCACTTTCACTTTTTTGCCGATGCTGTCTACCAAGACAAAATCTACCTCGGGTAGCATAATAGCCAGCGGGATACCGGGAAATCCTCCTCCCGTACCTACATCAATAACTTTCGTTTTAGGGGCAAATTTGAGTATTTTGAGTACACCTAAAGAGTGGAGTATGTGGTGTAAATAAAGATGTTCTATATCCTTACGAGATATAACGTTTATCTTGCTATTCCAATCGGTGTATAGCTCCCAAAGGGCCTCCAGTTGCTTTCGCTGCACATCGGTTATATCTGTAAAGGTGGTACTTATGAGTGCCAGTTCTTCCTGTGGTGTCATACGTTGTCTCGTCTATTATATAGAGCGCTCTTTTTTCTTCTTGTAGTCTATCCTTTTGAGTGTATTACAAAGGATTTTCTCTACCATTGTAAAAAGACTTTTCCAAAGCGTAGAGAAACAACATCGTATAGCCCAAAGGCACTTAGCACATTGCCCTCTATGCGACTACAAATATACACCATTTTCATATAGATATTCTCAATATCTCAAACCTTTTAGGTTCTCTGTTCGGATAGTGAATAACAAACAGAAGCATATCTTAACGACACTCCCCAAAAGAGCGTTACTCAAATACCCAAGCGAAGCCGAATATCAACAATAATATCGCTGTATAGAGGAGAAAGCAAACGTCTCTAAAAACCTCCGCTACATAATTAGACAACAGAACCCTCTGTGCAAACACCTAAAAGGATTAATGGTTTTACATCAAACGATTAACCCTTTCATCGCCAACCATTATACCTATTGAAAGCCCTACACAGTCTCTACAACGCAACATACTAAAAAAATATGGACAGCCCATTACAGACTATCCATATATCGACCCCCAATAGAGAGAAAAGGGGGTATAGCTTAGTGAATGTTAGAAACGCATCCCAACACCAATCATATAACTAACATTATTCAAAGAAACATCTGTTTTTTTCTTTGACATATTAAACAAACCTCTCTCATAACCAAAGTTGAGGTAATATCGATCATACCCCAAGGCTAAAGAGGTTCCAATCCCCATATCGAATCTGGATATTTCGCTTTCCGTTTGAAAAAGGGGATTGGTCTTTTTTGTCGAACCTATTTCTCGAACGGCAGTGCCGAAAAGAGCAAAACCCACATAAGGACCGACCTCTACCGACACATTTAACTTGTTACCCAAATCTATGCGATAGCCTGCATTGATGGGTATTTCCAAATAATGAAATCGCATGGTAAGAGTCGCTGGTACTGTAAGCTGAACTGTATTCTTGAATCCTTTTATGCTGTATGCCAAACCTGGAGCTACATAAAAGCCCTTACTAACAGCAAATTCTGCGGCACCGCCGACTCTCAAACTGGGTAACAAGCCCATGGGAGTACTGCTTGATTTGGAGAGGAACAGCCAATCCGAAGCCATAAAGTTTACATCTGCTCTAAAAGAAGGTCCTTTCTGTGCCCAAGAAGAAGCCACAGAAGCGAGCATAATCATCGCTACTAAAAATACTTTTTTCATAAATCTATTATTCCTATAAATTATTCTCGACTATATATTCGTTCCAGCCCTTACCCTTTTGGCAAGCAACTCTCTTTCAACGCTGCAAATATAGTCTGTTCTGTAAACACCTACAACCAAACATCAATTTCTGTTGTCAAACGTGAATTAAAATCCCCATCTATTACTCTTAGAAAAGGGACTTATCCTGCACAAGACAAAACTAAATCAACCAATAGCAGAGTCGTCATTTGCATATCTGATAATAATACGTATATTTGCACTGCACCATATAAGTGTAGAACTATTAAGGTTTATTCCGGGCGAATACACCTTTTTGGTCTGATTTTTGTGGTGTATAGATTAAATAACAATTAAGTGTAAGTATATTATGATTGATTTCAGCAAGTATCCTGCAGAGCCATTTCGCATCAAAAGTGTAGAACCCGTAGCTATGATCTCTCGTGAAGAGCGTCTCAAAGTAGCAAAAGAGGCAGGTTACAACACCTTTTTAATTAATTCAAAGGATGTATACATCGACCTCCTTACTGATAGTGGGACCAATGCCATGAGCGATAGACAATGGGGCGGTATGATGATTGGAGATGAAGCCTACGCAGGTAGTCGCAACTTCCACCACCTACAAGAAGTGGTACAAAAGCACTTTGGTTTCAAGTACATAGTACCTACCCATCAAGGTCGTGGAGCAGAGAACTTGCTCAGCCAAATAGCTATCAAACCTGGTCAGTTCGTACCCGGTAATATGTATTTTACCACTACTCGCTATCACCAAGAGCGTAACGGTGGTATTTTTGTAGACATCATCCGTGACGAGGCTCACGATGCGACCTTAGATATCCCATTTAAGGTAATATCGACTTGGCGAAGCTCCAGAGAGTTATCGACGAAAAAGGTCCTCAAAATGTGGCTTATGTATGCCTTGCCGTTACGGTAAACCTTGCAGGGGGGCAACCTGTTTCTATGGAAAATATGCGTGCCGTACGTGAATTGACCAATAAGTATGGTATCAAAGTATTCTACGATGCTACTCGTTGCGTAGAAAATGCTTACTTCATCAAAGAGCAGGAAGCGGGCTATGCCGATAAGACCATTAGCGAAATCGTACACGAAATGTTTAGCTATGCTGATGGCTGTACCATGAGTGGGAAAAAGGATTGTTTGGTAAATATCGGTGGTTTCTTGTGTATGAACGATGAAGAACTCTTCCAAAATGCCAAGGAACTCGTAGTAGTTTATGAAGGTATGCCCTCTTATGGTGGTCTTGCAGGTCGTGATATGGAAGCTATGGCTATCGGGTTAGAGGAGTCTATGCAGTATGAGTATATCCGTCATCGTGTACTCCAAGTACGTTACCTCGGCGAACGTCTTAAAGAAGCAGGCGTACCCATTATTGAACCCGTAGGAGGTCACGCTGTATTCCTCGACGCTCGTCGTTTCTGCCCACATCTTACCCAAGAGCAGTTCCCCGCACAGAGCTTGGCTGCCAACCTCTATATAGAAAGTGGAGTGCGCAGTATGGAGCGTGGTATCGTTTCCGCAGGTCGTGATATCAATACAGGAGAAAACCACAAACCTAAGTTGGAAACCGTACGTTTGACCATTCCTCGCCGTGTGTACACCTACAAACACATGGACGTAGTAGCAGATGCAGTTATCGACCTCTTCAAACACAAGGAGCAAATCAAGGGCTTGCGCTTTGTCTATGAGCCTAAGCAACTCCGCTTCTTTACCGCTCGCTTCGAAGAAATCTAACAAAAGAATATATCCCTCGTTTACAAAGCCCTCCTCTTTTTGGGAGGGCGCACAAAAAAAGCCGAGTAACTGTAAAGTTGCTCGGCTTCCTTTTTAGCTTTTAATAAAGAGAGGTTATTCCGTGTTTCATCCCTCCAACAAACCCAAATAAAGAGCGGTGTAGAGCTTCTCAAAAAAGGCAGTCAAAAAGCCTCTCTCTCGAAAGACATTGGAGTATGGAGAGTGTAACACAAGGCGCAGACGTTGAGAAGAAATGAAATATACAGAAGGACATCTTTGAAGACGAGACGACGACAACGAAACAGAAACCCCATTATGCAATAGAGGCAAGGAGGTTTCAACTGAGATTCAGAGAAAAATATCCGTTGCTCCTCTTTCCTTTCCAATAATCTCTTTGGTAAGCCAACGCTCCTGTCGAGAAGAGAAAATAATAAGACTATCTTCCTTTTTATCCATAATCTCCTCGGCTGAGAGTTTTAACTCTTTCAACTTAACATCGGTAATTTCTCCTTCAAATACAGAGTTTTGAATCCAGTTGAGATACTTTCGGCAGAGTTTGAGCATTTTAGCAACTCGCTTCTCCTTAATATCGTAAACCAAAATAATATACATTACCAATACATCTTAAAGGGTTGATACTCCTCTAGACCTAATAAATCTTTGCCCAGTTTGTAGCACTCCAATTTAACCAAGTGTTTATAGCTCACCGAGCGATTGAGTTTGCGATGCTTGATAGTCTCCTGCAGTCGCTCTTCGAAGGCTTGTACAAAGAGCTTTTTACCACTATTATTGAGGATGCAACGGTTGAGCTGTTTGTCGAAATGCTTCTCTTGGATGATACGCTTATTCAGCACCTTGAAGATAGTTCTATCTACCAATATCGGTTTGAAAATTTCAGCAATATCAAGACAGAGAGAGTACCTTCTCTCACCAGGAGAGTGCAAAAAGCTAATAGTCGGATTGAGTTGCGTTTGATGAATTGCCTTCAAACAGAGGGTATAGCACATCATATTACCAAAAGAGATGAGAGCATTCACCTCATTCTGAGGTGGTTGTTTACTTCTTACCCCCATCTCAAAAGAGTCGATAATCGTATCAAAAGCCTCGTAGTATATCTGTCGTATATTGCCTTCAATACCCATTAATGCCTCAATGGAGGTAGAGGTCTCTATACAAGCAGTATATTTGTCAATAAGCTCCATCATAGAGAGAAGTTCCTTACCTCTCTTATTATAGTAGGAAAGATTCTTCTGTATATTAAAAGAGGCTCCTGCAATGAACTTCTGTGCTAACTGAAGGCGTTTCTTTTTGTTCCTATAAGCCGAAGTCTGGGCTAAAAGCATCTTGCCCGAAAGAAGGGAGTCACGGGGCATAAACGAACCCGTATAATTCTCATAATAGTCAAAAAAATGGACTACTACCCCTCTCTGACCAAGGAAATTATACAAACTACTATTGGCTCTTAATGAGCCAAACACGTAAAGCTCATCGATATCTTCAATGGGAAGGTAACGAGGAGCACTGGGCGTATATCTATTCTCTTCCAACTCCTCGTAAGGGGTAAATTTAAGCGTGTTATCTTTACGCTCCAATTCCCCTGGATTAAATAGGTAGTAACTTCTTTTCATACTTCTTCTTCTCCACAGTAACAAAAATCATAGTAGCTACAGTTGCGACAAAAACCTTTCTTAGCAAGAGGCGGGCACTGCTCATTCGAAACAATTTGAGCTATCTCCTGCTCCATTTCGACGATAAGCTCTCTTTCTACATCGCTTAGAAAGACCTCTTCTCTCTTTCGAAGTGAAGGATATTCCAAAATACCCGAAACACCCTTTATCCCATTGCGTTCGAAAACGTAGATGTAGTATTTGAGTTGCCACTCATGGGCCTTTTCTATCTTATTGGACTTCTTGATCTCATGTATGATGCGATTTTTAGCATCGTAAAAATCGACCTTAATGCCCTCGATAGCTACCTCTTCATATTTTTCGGAGCGTTGAGGGTAACTATTCTCATGAATCAATTTACCCTCGTAGACGAGATCTGAGTTCTGTTCAAAGTAAATATGATTGGAAAAGAGCCACAGCTTTCTGTGACAAACCTGATAGTAATTGAAGTGTGTCCCTGTGATTATCATGGTAATATGCTCTTAGTCAGCTCTTATTAAGGTGTATTCATAACTACTTAAAAAGAGAGGGGGTTACAAGATAAATCCCTCATTGTCTAAACGTATTCCCCTTTCGAAAGAGTAACATCCTCTATCCAATTTATATAAACTAAAGTACGACCTCGAGTTACCTAATAGAGGTTGGGGGTTACCTGGATAAATACGTATCTGCACAATTTGAGAAGCCATTTTTTTGAGAAGAGAGGCTATTTTTCTCTTCTGCCTACGTATATCTTCCCAATTTGTCGTATCGCCTCCTAAAAGAGAAGTGAGCTTATCCTCTTCTTCAAGCAATCTCTCAAATTGATCATCTTGGTCATTTTGAGGCACGAAGTATTGATGCTCCTCTCCAAAAGACTTCTCATCAATGAGTCGGAAGCCACCTATCTTTCTATACATACATTGGCGTATGTCTTCTATAAAGTCAAAGTCAGGGTTGCTGTTATCCTTATTTTTAGGACTCCAATGTTTGGCGAAATACAACTCTCGTTGGAGCTTATCGAAAAACCTCTTTTGTACTTCAAACAAATCTTTCTCTTCCCAACTATCTCCTCCCTCTAACGCCTCTTTTGTAAACCTCAAGAGTTCTCTATCTCTTCCTCTATATATCAGTTCTGCTCTCTTGCACTTATTCCGAGTCAGTTCGAATAGCACCACTTTTCCCTTAGTAGGCATTTTCCCATTTCGGTTGCACCTACCTGCGGATTGCACCAGACTGGCAACTGTTGTAGCGTCTCTATACAAGATAGGGAAGTCTATATCTACCCCTGCTTCTATGAGCTGAGTAGAAACCACAATGATACGTTTTTTGTCTCTCAACCTTTCTTTGGCACAGTCGATTTTCAAGCATCTATCCGCTGGGGTAATATGAGTATTGAGTAAAAGCAACTCTTCTGAAGGAATATCTTCCAAAAGCTGTTTATACAACTCTTTGGTGTCATCAATCGTGTTAAGTATAACTAAGCACGAATCTTTCTCATTGAGGATTTCTTCTCTTAACCTCTCAGTCTCCCAAGGCTCGGATGCTTTTTGGATATGGTATCGGTCAAAAAGAGGATTTTCAAAGTGCTTCGGCTCCAATAAGGGAGCAGGAGCAGTATATCCAGAGAAAAATTCTTTTTTCTTATCGGGCATCTTTAGCTCCTTAGGCAGTTCAAAGTTGGGTTGAGTGGCTGTAGATATAATTGCATAACTATCAAACTTCTCGCAAAACTTAGTGAGGTAAGCTACGAAAAAACCATACAGGCGTGGGGGGAGTGCCTGTATTTCGTCCAAAAGGAAAATAGAGTTTGCAAAGTTGGGAAGCTTCAATAAATCTGCATTGCGATTGCTTAGTAACGTCTCGAAAAAGCGAACAAACGTGGTAATTATAAAGGGGTAAGAGAAAGTATTTTCCTTAAAGTCGATGAGGTTAATCTTGTCCAAAAGTTCTTTCGTGGGATTGTGTTCCCACTCTTGCTGCGACCTATTAAAATCCTTATTCTCCGATTTAGAATCTATCCGTTGTATGTACACTTCACATCCCTCGAAAATCTTGACTACTTCAGCCTCTACCTGCTCAGTAATTGAGAGGAAAGGAAGAGCATAAATAATCCGCTTAGGACCTTTCTGTTGCATAAATTCCGAAGCTAAAGAGAGCATCATAAGAGTTTTACCAGAGCCTGTTGGGGCTGTTAGCTCAAAGACTCTCTTTTCGGAGGTAAGCTTTTCATGAAGAGTTTGTACTGCCTCTCGACGTATCGATGTACGAAGACGATTTATCTCTCTCTCCTGACTCAAAGAGGAGAGATAATCTTCAAGTAATTGGGGGTACATCTCAGCAAAGTGCCCGCACTCCTTTTTCTGTTGAGATATGAAGTCTGAAAAGTTGGCAGCGTCTACCTTATCTGCCAAAAGAAGAGCCGAAAAAGCAAATTGATAGTCCAAAAAGAAGTCTAAAGGGTATTCATTGGTTTTATCCGAGAACCCCAACTTTTCTTTGAAATATAATCTTGCCTTTGGGGAATATAAGCAAGTCTGAAAAGGTTCTATAGAAGGGTAGAAGTTAACAATCAACTCTGAAAGCAGGAGTTTACCTCTATTGTCTTGATCTTCTTTATCACCTAAAAAATCAAACAGATTTTGAATTTCATCTTTAGATAGGAGTGTAGCCTCACTTCCATTGAGGGTAAAGTTGGGCAAATCAGTGTGATGCTTAGCTATAAGTACAGCAATAGCAACAAAATCATTGACATTCAGAGGATGCTCTGGATTGATAAATGTAGTTAGAAAATCTTTATTTCTTTGAGAGAGAATTGAACAAAAGAAAGCAAAAGCAGAGAGATAAGAGTGATTTGAATATCCTTTGCTTCTGATTTCCTCCAATTTTTGTTGAAAAAAAGGATTGCACTTGCCGACGTCATGAAACACTGCGACCAAATCCGCGACTGCGGATTTGGTTAGTTGATTAACGTTTGCTCTAACTCCTTTAATGTGGTCTATCAGGAGCTTTTCAGGATGAGACTTTAGACTACTTATATCAGATACCATGCACTCTCTTGCTCCACTTTTCCCTTATACGTATAATGAGGTCCTTCTACCGCTAACTTGTAGGAGGCTTCGGGATATACAATCTGGACATATCTCTCGGGCAAGTTCCAAAAATCATCATTCTGAAAAGTCGGCAGCTTATCAAAACCTACCCGAAAATCATTATATAGATTTTTCAGAATATGCTCATCGGTAGAAATAAAACCTTGAGTCTCAAACAATCCATTTTTACGCTCCGAAAAACATCCTTCGCTCCTAAATTGGAGATTAGCTGGGCAATTGTGCCAACCTAACACAGGTGGATAAATCGAATATTCTTTCTCTATCGACTCTTGAAAGGCAGAGTAAATAGCTTCCGATTTCTCTTCTTTTAGGGCCAATGCTACAAGAAATGAGGGATTTTTCAGGAACTCAAAATACTTCGGAGTCCCCTTTTCAGTCGGATTTATAGCAGTTTTACTTGTGAATCCCCAAGACAATTTTCTTAGAGGATTGATTAACTGCACTCCATAGAGTAAATCTTCTGAAAGTTGAGGATAGAGGCTTTTCATCTCTCTACGTTCTATTCCCAAGACTGCACCAATCACTCCAATTAAAGCGGTCTTGGTAATTAGATCGTGAGAGAGAGGGTTATTATTCGTTTCTGGTCTTTTGAAATGTGCCCACTCTCCCGATACTTCTAATAGAAAGCCTTTCATAACTCCATAAATTCAAACTTGGGTCCCTGCAAAAGTTTCTTTATTGCATCTATTTCTGTATAGTATTTTACCTTAGAAACCTTGTCAGAGTTAGCAACCTCTATCAAGCGGTGAAAATCAAGAGTATAGTCATCCATATTGCGGATATCTTCCTCTCTTTTTCCTTCATTAGGGTTGAGAGAGATCAATCTTTCTACTCCATATATTTTTCGATTAGCTTCGACATATTCAAGCTCTAAAAGAAGGACTGAATTCTGTCCGATTTTACTTCGAGAGTGGGAACTTCCGTCTCCACTTGTTCCATACCAAAGCCCTTCGTACATCAGCTTAATATCTTCTGAAGAGAGAGCTGTTGTCTCTGCAACTTTAGGATTTATCCATCCGTGGATTTGCACTAATGAATATGGAACAATCGTAGTTGTTCCTATAGACCCTTGAGCATTGCCTGCTTTGGAGGTAAAGTGTGTGGTGTTTTGATGCATTCTAAGGTCCACAGAATTTAGAGATGGGTTTAGTAGAGCGAACTGAACTGGCCCTGTAAACTGTACATGTCCGTTGGTGCACGTTTCTTTGCCCACTTTTATTTTTTTTGCATCATCTCCTAAGGTAGAAATTCCACCAAACAAACGTACATCAACTTGTTTTTTTAGAATCTCTCCAATATCTGTGAGTCCTTCGTCATTCCGATTAGCTACAATCCAATTAAGTACCCCCTTAGCATCTGTCTTTCCTACTCCTGTTTTTTCACTTACGTAAATAGGAAGCCCTTTTACATCCTCCAAATAAGAACGCACATAACGTTTCATACGCACATCGCTTACGAGAATCTTTTTGGTTTCCGTATCGTAACGTTGTTCTCCCGTAAAAGGGTCTCCATTAGGTATGTTGTACTGCGTTTCGTACAAGAATAGAATCTCTGATTTCTTTGTTATTGTATTCATTTCTAACTAAATATTGATTATTAAACATTTTCTTCCTCACTTGTTTCTTTGGTGGAGTTATTATAGGAGAAATAGCTTTCGAAAAAGCCAAAAGCACATATCTCCTTGTCGTACTGCTCCCTCAGCTCTTTTATTTTTTGGTCTAACTCACAAGAGTGCTTACGCACATACTTCATCTTATCGTGTAGAACGAGTTTCTCAACCACATCGTTTTTGAAACATATAAGGTCTTGAAGAGTCCCTATTCTACGCGTCAAGATACCCACATAGCTCTTCTCGAAAGAGTTTATCTCTGTGTTTAAATTACGAGCCATTAGCCCTAATAGGAGTCCTATTTGATAGCTCTCTGAATTTGTCATTTGCATATAATTGTCTGTTTTTGTGTTTCGGATTCTTTGCAAGAATATAAAATAGAACTTTAGTTGTTTGAAATGTGCTCGATTGCTTTTTTCCTCTCCATTTCGCACCGAAAATTCTATGTTTTGAATGAAAGCGGGCAAAAGTTGCCCATCGTTATAGTAGCTTTCTGTGTAGATTAAAGGTAAAGTCCTAAGTAGATGGGATTCATATTTATTACCATTGTTCTCCAATATTTGACGGAAAGCATTTGTCAAATAAATTGGCTTTAAAGAATTCTTTCCCTTTTCTGTATTAACCTCTTTCTCCCGTTCTTCATAAACCTGTTTGGCAATAGTATCTATTCTATCTTTTATTTGCCTCAATTTACTCTTCTGTATTCCCGATATTTCAATCAAATCTTTATCGGGAGAAGTGACTCCCCCTTGCTTGCAAAATATAAGATCAAAAGAGGTAACCTTCTCTTGAAGATCATCATCAATTTGAAATATAGACTCTGGGGGACTATTGTTTATAATTAGTTGAGCTTCACTTTCTGTCTCTAAAAAGCTCTCATAATCTTCAGCGGTTAGATTTTCTCCTCGAGGAAGGACTATAACCTTCACATCAGTACCTGAAATTCTTTTCCCTCTTTTGGCGTACTCCAAGGCAAAAAATAGATTTCGAATACCCTCTTGTTGAAAAGATTGAGACTTATATCTACCTACAAGAGAGAAGCCAGGAAATTGAATATCATTCTTTTTATCACCAGAGCAAAGCGTCTTATAGAGTGTCTTTTTTAAGACCAATCCATGGAAGGTACTATCCGTATACTCTGCAATCATTTTTTCATCAACGCAGATAGCACCCCTTCAAATTGATACCAATGTTTGGTACTACCAGGGTATTCAAAATGGATAAAAAGAGTGCAATTACTTACCTTGGAGAGAATCTCTCTCTGTTTTTCATCTAACACATCCGAAGAAATACCCAAAGCTTTTTTGTCATTATCAGAAAGAAAAGCTAAGTTAGCCCTAACCGAAAACTCTAATAGTTGTTTATCATCTCGAAGTAGCTCCTCAAGAGGAGTCTTTACAGCTTCTGAAAAATAATATTTTACAGAACTAGGGAACAATAGCATTTTCTCAATAAGTTCCTGGTTGTTGCCTACCATTCCTCGCATTTTCTCGAACTGCTGTAAAGTTTGAGAAGAAATCGAACTCTCCTCTAAAGTAGTATCCTCAGCCTGTTCTCTAAGTTTTTTCAGGATATCATCATAGTCTGGAATAGCTTTCTCAAAGGAGCTTTTTTCTCCTTTGTACAACTTGTAGTTACCACTTTCTGTAACCTCTATTTCTCCAGTTTTGGAGATTTTTGTTACTTTTTTATGATAGATATCTCCATAGAGAAATTTACCCGAAGTATCACTTTCAGAAGTCTTGAAATCTAAGTAGTAGAGTTGGTCAGTTTCTTTCTCTGGAGTTATCCGTGCCTTACTCCAATCTATCGAATAGTTTTCTTTGACGGGTAAAGTGATATAAAAAGCATCTGCCTCTCTTAAGCAAGACTTTGCCCGGCTAAAATGCTTTATCCAATTATCGGACTCTCTTAGAGCTTTTCCGATGGTAAGTATTGTGTCTAAACTCATATAATGGGGTTCTTTTATTGTTGAATTATAGTAGGCGGAGATAGCCAAAGCCTTGCGAGCATTGCTCTCCTATGCCACTTTCGTAGAGGATATGCATCAGTTCCACGGGAGCTTTGACGCGAAAACGACACATAAATCCTTTCACTTTTGTCTCGAAAGGAGTGCCCGCTTTGATGGTTATAAGGGCTGATTTGGGCGTATTTATCGGCTCAAATTGGAAGAAGTCTTCACCCATATAGGGTTTGTTGTAGAAAGCCTCATATCGGTTGATGAGCCGTAACGAATCGCTTCTTCGGCTCTTTCGTGCAGAGGGGATATGTATTCGGTGCTGCCATCGGGTCGGTGCACTCTTAAACAGATAGGAGAGAGTGTCTCAAAGGTCATTTCTGTAGAAAGAGGAGGAGGCGCCATTGCTCGATACGCTCTACCTTGAATTGCACCGAAGAGCGTCTATCCCCCACCTCAAACACTTGATTGGAGAATAGCCCATGAACGAACTTACTTGTGCTATTCTCGGGCAGGAAGGAAAGCTCCCACGAAACCTTATCGCTCAAAATCTCGAGCCTTGCACTCTCTTTGAGGAGTCTAAACTTTTCTACATTGAGGCGAGAGAAGCAGAAAAGTTTGAACTTCTTTTGATTGGCGAGTCCCGTAAAGCCATTGTTATGTAACCACTCCGTATAGGCTTGGTCAGAGCGAGAGAGTATTTTGTATATCACAGCCGAGAGTTCGTACTGATAGTTAAGGGGCAATAGATTGCCATAGGCAAATTTATTGACCTGTAAGGATATCTTAAATCTCATATAGATTCCAAAAGAATTCTTTTTTCATGAGACAAAGATACAAAATAGGGCTTGAATTGTAACGTATGTTAAACTACTCTATAATAAAGAAGATTATTCTCTACGTAATTAGAGTAACAAACTCTTTCACAAGCTCTTGAAGAAGATTTGTAAAACTCTTCTCTGAAAGTTTACAACATACGAATAGGGCACTCTTCTGTTTTGATTTTCCCAAATACCAATCCCTAATTTTGTGATATTACATTGATTTATTTGTACATTTGCCTGCGAAAAATAAGGAAAACAAGGACTACAATCTTGTTAATTTTGACATATAAAGAAAAGAAAACTCTACAGCAAATCCACAAACCTTATGACAAAAAATTTATTCCTCGTCGCTCTCCTCTCAGCGATGCTTCTATCTTTTTAACAGGTTGTAATAAGCCTAACAAAGAACCCATTAAAAAAGAAAATCCTTGGAAGCAATATGCCTATGGCGAATTACCCCAATTGGACTTCAACAAGTCGCCTAAAGAAATAAAAGAAGAGGAATATAAAATGGGAGCTCGTATGGTAACTCAACAAGATGAGTATGAAGGACAATCTCTCATTTTCAGTTCTTATCCGCATACAGGACTCGTGCTACGAAAGTATTTCTTCCAACAAAATCGGTTAGTAGAGGTAATTCAACTCATCCGTCCTCTATCGGAAGTAATCAAGTATGATGGAAAGGATAGTTTTACACTCAATACCACATTTCAAGAATGGGCCGTAGCGTGGGTTTTAACTTTAGCCGATCTCGGGTCAAAGACTACTACTTCTTGAACGAGGTGTCAAGATTGCAGATGGTAGTGCTACCCGCTCAAATTAACCCTAATGGAGGAGAAATTCTTGCGGAAATGCACTTCTTCATGCAAAAGTAGCGAAGTTTCGAGCACCTTCTGTTTAGGACACCTTGTCTTAACTCTCAATTAGGATACTTAATTCTTTAGAGAAAACATATTTACCCTAACATAAAAAACAGTACAATTATGAAGAAGATTTTTCCAATTACCTCTTTTGTCGCCCTATTTATGGCATTACTTGCTTGCAACAAGCCTGTCTCCGAACCACAAAAAGAAAAAGAGAATCCTCAAAATCAGATTATCCTAAAGGCTATTCCTAAAGCACCAATCGAATTGGGAAGTACGCTAACACAAGTAGAAGAGGCTGAACAAAATCTCGGAAGTACCTTACTCGACAAGCAGGCTGCGGCAGGCTTCGTCGTTCTAAAGTATAAAACGACAGATGAAAAAATGCCTCTCAGAACCTATCTTGTAAAGGAGCAAGAAAACAATTTACTTATCGTAGGGCTTTACACTCTACCCAATGAAGCTGTTTGGAAAGAAGAAAACATACTACACCAAGAGATAATAGACCTTTTTGAAAAGGAAGGATATATCTATAACTGCCGTGTAGACCAAGACAATCAACATCATCACTATTTCCTCAAACCGACTGACACAAAGAAAGCCTCTGAATACATTGAATACTTAGTCGAACAGGAAAATAAAGAGGGCATTGTCTATACAACTTTCAGTGTTCGCATAACAGATTCGGTATATCTGCCATAACCTTTGAGATTCATACAATGCTCTTCTTTTTAGGAGAGCATCGTTATCTTTTCGCATTATCTAAAAACTCAATTAACAAAAACAATCACTATGATCCACAATATATGGAGACGTTTTATACTCCCTTTCATTCCCTTTTTTCTTTTAATCTCATTGGCAACTCCACTCTATGCTGAGGAAGTTACTATTACTATCACTCCTGCTGGCGATGTCATTGACCTTGGTAGCACTCGACTCAACACCTACTCTTCTCCACAAATCATACTCGTAAAAATTTCTCCTTTAGGAGGTTTTGATCACAAGTATACAGTAACATTCGAGAGTGCTCAGGCACAGGATTTCTATCACACTTATGCTTATTTTGATAATGACACCGAAACGGCTAAGATGATGATTTATCTAAATCCTAAAAGTATAGGTAAAAAAGAAGGCGCACTCCTGGTAAAACATGATGGTAACGAGGTGCGTCGTGTGAAAATAGTAGGTATGGGTATAGGAGACAGTCAGCCTGAATTTATCTCAGAAACAAAGCTCATCGAGTTTGGCACTATTGCTCCTGAAAAGTCTTACGAAAAGAGTATCTCTATTACCACCAAGAATAGTGGCACTAATCCTACGGCACAGATACGAGGGGTCAATGCTTCCGACTTTACCCTAACAGGGGCATTGCAACCCAATAAGGAAAATCAGACACTAACCATCACTCTCAATACAGCGACAGAGGGCGATAAAAAAGCCGAATTACTTCTTAAAGACGGAGCAACTGAGAGCATTATCCCGATTTCCGCTCATGCCCAATACCCAGCTCCCGTTTTAAGTACAGAAGTTGCAGCACTCTCTTTCCCCGACACCTATGTAGGAGCTACCTCAAGTCAAAAGTTAGAGGTAAATATGGCTAATATCCGTATAGCACCTATGATTACTATTGAGGGAGAAAACAAGGACCTCTTTACAGTCAAGGGAGAGTTGTCTTTAGGCAGTGATAAAGGGACTTTAGAAATAATTTTTACTCCCAAAGTAGAAGCACAAGTGGAGGCAACACTCAAAATCAAGTCTGGCACTGCCGAAATTAGCCTACCTCTTAAAGCATGGGGGTTTGAAGAGAAAAATGCCGTAATAGAGGTAACATCCGAACAATTAGACTTCGGAAACGTGTTGATACAAACCTATCAAACAGTTAGCACCAATGTTACTATAAAACATACTTCTGCAATTCCTACTCTCGAATTGGAGGGTACACACAAAGCAATGTTTTCGATTGTTTCCCAACCTCGAAGAGGCAGCTTTGTATTAGAGATAGAAAGTATTCCTGATAAGGTAGGTAAGTTTCAAGCAGAAGTCGTTATCAAGTTGGATAAGATTGAAAAACGTTTGCCCATAACCCTACTCTGTTATGCAGAGAATGCTCTGCTAAAAGTCAATAGAGAAAAAATAAACTTTGGCAATGCAACTATCGGTAAGCCTACCATAGAGTATGGTGTCGATGTTACCATGGAGCAACTGAGCGAAGATGTCTCTGTAACTATTGAAGGAACTCATGCCAACGAGTTTAAGGCATCTAAGAGTTCTCTCGAGAGAATTTCTCCAAAAGGGTTTGTGGGGGTTGTTTGTTCACCAACCTCCGAGGGGAGCAAAGTAGCCAAATTGGTACTTTCTTCAGGTAGTCATAGAGTAGAAGTAGCACTCAAGGCACAAGGGGTAACTTCAAATGCCGATATTTCAAGAGCTGGAAGCTCCCTTCAAGTGAGCAACAGCAATAGAGGCGAAATCGTGGTACGTGTAGCAGAAACAGGACATCTACTAAACATCTATTCGGCAGAAGGAAAAACTCTGATGCATAAAGTACTTGAAAACCAAGAAACAAGCTATTCGTTACCTCAAGGTACTTATATCCTCTACTACAATGGAGAATCTGTAAAAACGTTGGTTCGTTCAAATTAAAGAAACCCATGCAAACGACCTTTTTAGGTCCTGCATATTATACACTCTAAAAATCCAAAAGGGGGCTGTTCTCAAAATATATTTTGACACAGCCCTTTTTTATTTCTTCCTTGCAATACTATCTCTCCTTGACAAGATAGCTCCGTAATGGTTCAATAGACTCTATCGGAAAAAGAGGCATCTCTTCCAAAGGCATCATTGCATTGATAAATCCAACATGAGAATAGAGAGACAAGTCTTCGAGTTTTATCTGGCGCTCCTCTATCTTCTTAGATGCGAGCAGATGGGTTCTTTGCACACCCTCTAAAAGAGGAGTAGAAGGGGTGTAATAGATATCTCCTTGGAGAAAGAGTAGATTAGTGTAACTACTATCGGTAACAAACCCATTATGGTCAAAAAAAATCACCTCATCAGCTCCTGCATGAGCTAACAATAGCTCTAAAAAAGCACGATTGGTACTCTTATAAAAATAAGTATGGGAGGGCTTCAGGGGGGCTAACGAGAGACTTTTGATGATCTTCTGCTGATAAGGAATGAAAGAAATCTGCTCTATCTTTTCTCTATAAACTACGCGACACTTAGTCAATCCTTCTCGACAGTCATCAGGGCATAACTCCTCTAAATCGGGCAACTGTATAAAAGGGAGCATATGGTCTCTAAGAGTGCGCTCCACACGAGCTTGATGTAGAGAGAGTAATTGAGGAACTCCTCCCCTTAAGGCAATGCTCTCGAAGAAGGGGTACTCTGTCGGGGAACCTGTTTTCATAAAGAAAATTAATTGTAAGAACAAAGGTATGAGAGAAAAGATTCGTTAATGAAAAGGAAGGTAAATCTTCTGAATAACCTCTTCATACTCCTCTTTTGGGGAACTATTGATGGTAATCCCTCCGCCACTTCGGAAGAAGGTATCCCCCTTCTCATCCTTTTCGATAAAACGAATAAGAACGCCCGAATCGACAGAAGAGCCATCGAAATAGCCGAAAACTCCCGTATAGTACCCCCGACTCTCCTGCTCTGCCTCATGGATGGCTTCAAGGGTCGCTTGCTTCGGAGCTCCCGATATAGAGCCTGCGGGGAGTAATGCCTGAAATATATCGCCCAAATGCTCTAAAGCATTGTCTGAAAGATCTGCAACAATACGCGAACTGACCTGTAGTAACTCGCCTCGCAATGTAGCAACTCGGTCGATATAGCGAAACTCTTCGACCCGCACATTAGTCCCTATGCGCGCCAAGTCGTTGCGCATAAGATCGACAATAGTATAGTGTTCGGCTGTTTCCTTATAATCATTGCGTATGACCTCTTCAGCATCGGGAAGAGAGGCATCTATCGTACCCTTCATGGGGCAGGTTTCAATTCTTTTACCTCCCTCAGAGATTGCCACAAAACGCTCAGGCGAAAAACAGACAAAGCGGTCACGGAGAAGCAATTTATAGGGAGCAGAAGCCCTTCGGTAGATTTGTTCCAGAGAGAAAGGGGTAACAATGGGCGTTTTAAGGGTTAGATTGGCAAGAAAGGAGTCGCCTCGTTGTAATGCTTTTTCTATACGCTGATATTTACGTAGATAGGCACTATAAGAGATGGGATGTAGCTGAAGCATCTCCTCAGTAGCATAAGTTCTTTCTTCCTCTTGAGGGCAAGGAAGACCATTACTAATAGCTCCTACTTGAAAAAATATATCGTTCTGCTGCAGAGGATGGGGCAAGATAAACCCCTGCTGTAAGGCATAGTCTACGGCAAAAAGATAGGGCGTACCCGACGCCCCTAATTTATTCATGCTTTCAAATACGCTACGGACCTCTTCCGACACATGTACCTTTTCCATACTATTATAGTTTCTTTTCTACTGCATGGTATTTTCGATAGGGGAAATACCAATTGCTCGACAAATATACTATAACTTTGCTTGCACTTATGGCGCATATATTAGTTGCAAACTGTCACGACTCCTTTGTCTATAATCTTATAGAGATTGTACGCAGCACCTCGGGGTGTAGTTACGAAGTCTATCCTATCGAACAGTGCAGAGGAGTCTGTTTAGATCGTTTCGATGCGCTGTTACTCTCCCCCGGACCAGGCCACCCTACTGAAATGGATGGACTCAGTGAACTAATAGAGCACACCTACCGCTGTATGCCTATAATGGGTGTCTGCTTGGGGCTTCAAGCTTTAGCATGTTTCTTCGGAGGCTCATTGCGCCAACTATCTCGTCCATTACATGGTCATGCCGATCGTTTACGATTGGCAAATGCCGAGGAGGTATGGTTTAAGGCATTCCCCATAGAGAGTTGCATCGGACGTTATCACTCTTGGGTCGTAGATGAGCAGTCGTTCCCCAAAGAACTTCAAGTGATAGCCTATGCCGAAAGTGATGGTACCATTATGGCACTCCGACACAAGGCTCTTCCCATATATGCAGTTCAGTTCCATCCCGAAAGCTACCTTAGCCCCTACGGGAGTGAGCTGGTACGATATTGGTTGCGTTCTGTACATTCAAGAATTTAGGCTGTACAGTACAACAGGTATATCAAATAAAAAAGTTCAGTATTCAACCACTCTATCCTCTTGACTTCGATGAGTTTCTTAGAGCAAAAAGCAAATCGGCTCTTAGAAGAGTATTTCAGAGGAGGCGGAAGCCAACTAATACCTTCTTCAAAAGGGTTAATGCTTTCGAAAGTTCACACAGATGGTTAGGAACAAAACTATCGAACCTTTTGCGAACAACCATTATACCTTTCGGAAAGGCACTATGGATAGTGTACAAAAGTTTGTTTTCAACAGAAATTCAGAATACCTCATAAAAAATCAGGCTACCTAATAGGGGTAACCTGACTTTTAATAAGAGCATTTCGCACAGTCTCCTAATCGAAAGCGTTCGGGGAACTCTACTCCTCGAAGACTTGTTCTCTTTTAAGAAACTAAAAAAACAGCTCTCAATGAAGTGTTTTCACTCAAAAAAGAATACATCTTTACTGCAACTTATAAACAGTTTTGACAGTAATAGTTGCCGTTTTCTCCCTACTCTTAGTATTGAGTGTACCGCCCCAACTATATTCATCATTTCCGTGAAGTGCTACTATTTGGAATACACCCATAGAAGAGGATATAGCCTTGCCCAAAGAACTACCACTACCCTCTGCAATAGTGAGTGCACGTTCTCGAGCATCGGCAGAAGCCTCTCGTAACATCTCCATCTTGAGTTCATTCAGCTTGGTATAGTAGTAATTGGGGGTTTCAGATGCTAAGTCCACCCCTTGATTGTAAAGATCTGATATGTTTTGATAAGCGCGCTCGACATTTGACACCTCGGCAGATTTTACCTCAATAGTACGCAAACCGACATAACCATACGATGTTCTTTTACCTGTCTCCCAAACAGTTTGAATATCCTCTGCTATCGAGACAGGTCTTACGACAATCTCTTCTGGAGCAATACCCTGCTCTTTGAGATAATCAACGATAATCTTTGTATCCTTTTCTATCTTCATAAAGGCATCTTGAGTGCTACGCGTTCTGCTGTTGAAAGAGAGCTTCCAGACGATTAGGTCACTTACAATGTTACGCTCACAAGCCCCCGTAACGGAAATTTTGGCGTACCCCTCTCTAAAATGCTTTATTCCCCTGCCAATGAACCATGCACCTACAATAATAGCCACACATACGGCAATAGTTGTAATAATCGAATTCTTACTCATAAGTAATATATTTATTTAAGTTTTTAGACACCAAACTTAAATATTTATTATGACACCTGACTCTAAACTTCTTATATGTTGAGGCTTTGACACCCTACTAAGGTGTTCATTGTAAGATGCTACATCAAGATAAACTTTAGTATTATCTATATTTCTCATCGGTATATAGACATAGATGGTTCCCTGTATCTGACACTCTCCATAGGGGACATTGCTAAACCAATCTCTTGCTTGCCAAGTAATGTAAACATTAGCTGCAACACAATTTTCTTTTTCATCATACGCAATCTGTTCTAAATAGACCTTATAACGAAGTTCTTTACCGCTCTGTGGAGCAATCTCACCCATAAGATGCTGAGCCATCCGTGAAGTTGCCGTTTTCAAAATTCCCCCATAGGTACGTCGTAGATACCTCTGCTTATCAAACGCCATTGATGTTTCCTGAAGGGGCTGATTATAGCCATGTAATACTTGTACTGAACTCGCTAAGACGAGCACCAACAAAAAAGATAAAATGTACTTCTTCATAACAATATTGATTTATCGTAAATTCTTTCTTCTCGCAGTTCTCTCTACCAATCATCATCCCTCTCTCTCAATATGAACGAAAGGCAAACAAAAATATAGTAAGAGAAAAAGTTAATCTCCTATTCCAAATATCGATAACCTGTACCGCAGGCTCTCTCGCGGAAACTATTGTTTTATAAAAAAGAAAGCGTGAGGTCGTATTGACATCACACTCTGACAGTAGGCTCCTGAGAAAGGCCTTAGAAAAAAGAATGACACAACACAGCCCCCACGCCTATAAACGTGGGAAGCCGCCACAGCATTCTTCCTTTCTTGAATTTTCTCAGGATTCACTGTCGAAAGAATGAAGCAACGCTTCCTTGTAAAAATAAAAACAGACGAGGGTATTAATCCCGCCGCAACAAAGGTACAAAATCTTCATAATTAATAAAAATACATCTCCTTATTTAACACCTCATAAAAATATCTTCTTCGTTAGCTATTTCAACAAGTTCAATCGAAATCAACAACAACTCCATATATTGCCAATTCAAAAAGAACTATTATCTTTGCGGTGGTCAAAAATCCTCCAAGGATATTGGAAGTGTGGGTGAGTGGCTGAAACCAACAGTTTGCTAAACTGTCGTACGGGTAACCGTACCGGGGGTTCGAATCCCCCGCTTCCGCAGTAAAGACTCTGTGAGTAATCTTTTAGAGCAGTTGAGACCAACGATACAAGTGTTGTAATTCTAATGAATTATGACACTTTTCTTTTGCACTCCTTCATTTCAAGATAGGCACAGAGATAGCTAAATAGCTCGAAATGCGCTCTTATAATCCATAATCCAATTACACCCTTGTGAGAAAGCTATATATCTTTGCAATGTGATAATAGAGGCTTTTTTGTCAGGGGCTATATAAAATATGGCAGGGAGAGATATAATGCACTTCAAAGAGTTTACTCTTCGACAAGAGGGGTGTGGTATGCGTATCAGTACAGATGGAGTATTGTTAGGCAGTTGGGCAACGCTTCATTCGAAAGATATGGTATCTTCCATGCCTTCGTCCCTTGACCCTCCTATGATTATTGACGTGGGTACAGGCACAGGGTTACTTACCTTGATGTTGGCACAACGCTATCCTTCAGCTCAACTCTTAGGGGTGGAAATTGAAGAAAAGGCTAGCCAAATGGCACGGAGCAACGCACTCGCTTCACCTTTTGCAGAGCGCATCTCAATAGTACGTGCCGACTTTGCAAAGTATGTATCTATGCTACCCTCTCATTCCGCTAATTTAATTATCTCCAACCCTCCGTTTTTTCCCTCAGGAGTGGCTACCCGTTCGCAAGAACGCAAGCAAGCTCGTTACACTACAACACTTGCACCTCGCCAACTTTTCGGCTGGGCATCTCGCCTACTAAAACCTAATGGAAAGTTAGCTATGATTACCCCTTACGACCAATTAGAGGCATTACGCACCGCAGCAACTTCGGACGGCTTTGTACCCTTCCGTCTAGCAGCAGTGATTACGGTAGAGGGAAAAGCTCCCAAACGTTTGCTTAGTGAGTGGATATATCAGCATCCCGAAGCTCCTTTCTGCCCTTTAACCTCACTCACTCTACGTACTCAGGAGGGGGAATACAGCTCTCTATCTCGTCAGCTACTCTCTCCCTTTTATATTTTCTTGTAGATTTATTACCACTTTAAGGCAGAGAACACCCCTATATTTAACAGACTAAAACACCATTCTTGTAAAAAAACTACTACATTTGCATCGGTAAGCTTTCTTCTTTCTTGGATTAAGGAGGAGGTTATTAGTCGTAATAGAAAATGTTTAATATATAAATCGTAGAAACCACTATGAAGAAATTAATTACTTTATGTGCAGCTGCGCTTACTCTTTCGAGCGGTATCTTCGCTCAAGAAGTAGTGCAAACGACGGTTCCTTTTGCCCTTCAAAAAGAGGTAGGTGCCCTTCGTGCTTATGATGATTATCAATGGCAAGATTTGAAGCTTGATGGCTACAAAACTCAAGACATCAAGGGAAATGAGATTGACATTAAAGCACTACTCCAATCAGGGAAAAAGGTGTTTATTGATTTTTCTGCAACATGGTGTGGTCCTTGCTGGATGGCTCACCAAAAAGGATTGCTCGAAAAGTTCTATGAGCAGTTTGGTCCACAAGGAACTCAAAGACAAGATTTAGTAGTGCTTTGGGTAGAAGGAGAGGGTAAAAAGGACAAGGTAACAGACCCTAACAAAAACTGGAGTTTGAAATATGGGACCACAGAAGAAGTACCTTATCCTGTTATCAGCGATGCCAAACTTGCTGGGAAGCTGGGTATAACCATACAGGCATGGCCTACTTTCGTAATACTTGCACCTACGGGTCAATATACATCTGGTCTCCCTTTCATCGTAGGACAGTTTGCTGGTGTTGAAACGGAAAAGATGAACGATTTTCTCAGTTCTATACCAAGTCCTAACGAAAAACCTGCTGGAGTGTCGCTTCAGGCTCTTAACTTTGCCTATACAGGAGAAGAAGTTGCTTGGAAACCAGACTATCGCTCGATGTCTGATGTAACAAAGATCGAGTGGACTTTCGAAGGAGCTAACGTTACAACTTCTACAGAACGTGAGCCTAAAGTAACCTGGGCTAACCCTGGTACTTACAAGGTAACTTTGGCTGTAACCAATCAATTTGGCACTGCTACTGCAGAACGCGCATACGAGGTTAAGGATATCAATGTGACCAAATTCCCCGTAGCAGCAGGCTTTGATGATGGCTGGTTCCCCTCTAACGAGTGGCGTACTCTGAGTGTAGATGGCGACAAATACTCTTGGGAAAATGTTAAGACAATGCTTGACCGCGTAGGCTTGAAGCTCAACCCAGGTGCTAAAATTGGTTATAAAACGGCTTATCATGCCATATCTTGGAGCTTCTTCCCCACAAGTGCATCTCAAGGACAAAATGGAATACAGTTTGGAGGAGAGGTACATACTCCTAACAACTGGCTTCTTTCTCCGGCACTAAACATCCCTGCAGATGCACAGAATCCAACCCTCTTCTTCGCATCAAATGCTTTCTTTAGCAATGATCCAGACCAGTATAGAGTGTTGGCTTCTACTGGTTCAACAACCAATACTGCAGACTTTACAGAAGTAATCGTAGCATCTAAAGTTGCTGGTGCTGGCCAGGGACAATGGAAAGCTGAAACAATTGACCTTTCTAAGTTTAAAGGAAAACGTGTAACTCTTGCTTTCGTACACGAATCTAACAAACAAGAAGGAGGAAGTGGTATTTCCTTGGATAACTTTAGCGTAACATTGGACGGAACAGTAGGTATTTCTGCTATCCCAGAAGCTGAGAACGTGGCAGTATACCCAACGGTGGCTAATAATGAACTTTTCGTAGAAGCGGCAGAACGAGCAACTGTTGTTCTCTTCGATGTAACAGGTCGCCAAATTGAGTCTGTTCGTATCGAAGGAGGAAAGGCTCGCTTCAGCACAGTAGCTCTTAGCGATGGCAACTATTTCGTTCGCGTAGTAGAGGCAGAAGGTGCTATCAAGGTAGTTCCTGTTATCGTTAAGCACTAAATGATAAATCGTAGACTACAGAAATAATTAAGTAGTCTAAACTTTAAAAGAGGCCTCTCGACCTAATGGTGAGAGGCTTCTTTTTGCATATTCTATCTTGTATGTCTCTTGCAACCTTTATTGTTATTATACGAAGAGAGAACAAAATTCATATTGCACGTTTCTCTCGTTAAGTCGTGTCAGGGCAATAAAATATAAGAGGCTAAAGGAGTGTAGCAAAAATCTCTGGCTAAAAGAGAAAGTAACAAACGAGGTAGTAACTACATGTTATGACCCACCATCATTATGAAACAGCCTTTATCCCCTCGCCTTTTATCGCTCTGAACAAAATTCTACAATATTTTTTTGCAAGAATTGTTTGCCTTGAAATATTTATATTTGCGTTGTTTATATCCTCAAACCCTCTTGTATGTGGGGACTTTGAGGACAAGAGGAGTATGTATTTTAAGTTAGCACAAAAGACAAAAACAGATTTATAATGAGAAAAATTATTACCCTTTGCTCAACTTTATACCTTGGATTCTTATTATTGTGGGGACAAGGGTCAGTCTACAATAGCTACAACTGGAGAAAAATCTCCCGAGAGAAGTATATCGCTACCGATTTTAAAGGGAATAAACATGACATACAACAATTGCTTCGTCAGGGAAAGAAAATACTCATTGACTTTTCGGCTACATGGTGTAACCCTTGCTGGAATATCCATACGAATCATTTTTTAGAAAATCTCGATAAGGAGTTTGGTCCTACAGGAAAAAGTTCTCAAGACTTAGTAATTCTCTGGGTGGAGGCTACAGGAGCTTCGGAAAAGGAGATTAGAAATCCAAGCCGAGATTGGACTATGGTATATGGTACACAAGAAGAGGTTTCCTATCCCATTATCAGTGATGCCAGATTGGCTGGAGCTTTAGGTATTATTGTGTCTGGTTATCCAACAGTAGCTTTTATTAGCCCTTCTGGAGAGTACACTAACCTCTTTTCTAAAGCTCCTATAAGCAATATCCCCGCTATGCGAGCTCTTCTGGAGTCTTGTCCAGAGCCTCAAACTCTATCTACCCCTCCTACGGCAGGCATACCTACGGCAATAGAGTTTGCTTATACGGGAGAGAACATACAATGGATGCCAGAGTATACCTCTGATAGTCCTATCACATCTTTCGAATGGGAGTTTCAAGGAGCAAGAGAGAAAACTTCCTCTTTAGAGCGTCCCTCTGTCGTTTGGGATACCCCAGGTAGTTACAAAGTCAAATTCACAATTACCAACAAGTTTGGCACAGCTACCAGTGAAACGAACTTTGTAGTGTACGATGGAGCGACGACCCAATTTCCACTCCAAGAGAAATTCGAAGATGGCGCTTTTCCAACGAAGTGGCGTACACTTAAAATGGATAGAGATAATCAAACGTGGATAAATATCAAAACGGAATTAGATCGTTTGGGGATTGCTAATAACGATGCACTCGGCGTTGGTTATAATTCTTCCTATTCATTGGTTTCTTGGAGTTTCTCTCCTACCAAAGCAACCCCTAAAGCAGGTACAGAAAATGAATTCACTTTTGAAGGAGAGGCTCTCTTTCCAAACAACTGGCTAATCTCTCCACCTATAAATATCCCCAACGAAGGAGATATAACTCCTTTGCTGACTTTTTCGACAAGTAGTTTCTTTATAGATAATACAAAAAAAGAGAGGTATCGTGTTTACGCTGCCGTAGGACCTGCGATAAAGGCATCGGATTTTGTCTATTTGCTTGAAGATGCTTATGCTACCGAAAAACCTCGAACTTGGAATACACATACAATAGACCTATCTAAATTCAAAGGAGAGCGTATCTCTCTTGCTTTTGTACACAAGACACTAAGACAAGGACCAGGAGTATTGTTAGATGATATAACCATCACTCTCAAGCCCGAAGTAGCTATTCAAGCTCCCGAGGCGGAAAATGTAAGGGTATATCCTACTGTCGCAGACCAAAAAGTTATCGTAGAGTGTGCCGAGGGAGCGACTGTGATGCTTCTTGATATGCAGGGAAGACAAATCTTCTTCCAGCAAGGGGGAGCAACTTTTATTGAGATACTCACAGACAAATTGAGTGATGGAAACTATTTTGTACGTATCATCGAACAGAGTGGTGCCACCAAGATACTTCCCATTATCATACAGCACTAAAATCTAAGGCAAAGCGTATCTACCATAGTAGGGGTAGGTACGCTTTTCGCATTGAAAGGTTATTCAAAAACGTTAGTATCATAGAAGGTAAAAACAAATAACATTTTGGTATAACATTCTCTGAATAGGTTGGTATAACAAGAGGCTTTGAAGAATACATGAATCAGATTATAGCTCCGATAGAGTGTAACATCTTGGGCTCTTTTTTTCTGATACAGGGTTAATACATGATTGGAAAACACTGAGACTAAACACAATCTCCAGACGACTCTTTCATCAATGGTCTTTATAAAAACATTATATTTGCTTGGAGATTAAAAAAATAACCTATGACACGTTTAAGTGTAAATATAAATAAGATCGCTACATTACGCAATGCTCGGGGAGGAATGATCCCCAATGTTTTGCAGGTTGCTTTGGACTGTGAGCGCTTTGGGGCACAGGGTATAACTGTACACCCTCGTCCTGATGAACGCCATATTCGCTATGCCGATGTAAGAGAATTGAAACAACATCTCACGACTGAATTTAATATCGAAGGTAATCCTACCCCCTCCTTTGTAGATCTTGTATTGGAGGTACTGCCAGCACAAGTTACTTTAGTGCCTGATGCTCCCGATGCTTTAACATCCAATGCAGGCTGGAATGTGGGAGCACACTTTGATTTTCTAAAGGGGGTCGTTGCTCGCTTCAAAGATGCTGGCATCCGTACTTCGATCTTCGTGGGTACTGATTGTAATAACATTAGTCGTGCTGCTGAAACAGGATGCGATAGAGTAGAACTTTATACAGAGCCTTATGCAGCCTCATTCGCTAAGGGAGCGGGGGCAGTAGCCGTCACGGATTTTATCCAAGCGGCAGCTCATGCTTCGACTTGTGGATTGGAGGTTAATGCAGGGCACGACCTTAATTTAGACAATTTACACTATTTTGCCACTCAAGTCAAACCCTTAGCGGAGGTCTCCATAGGTCATGCGTTGATAGCTGATGCCCTTTACTTTGGGTTGGAGGAAACCATCCGTCGGTATAGACAAGAGTTAATCGTTGAATGATAGACATGAAATTCTTTCCCTTATTACAATTAAATAGCATCGTTGCCGACTCTACGCAAGATGCTCTTACTGCCGTGGGTACTGTTACAGAAGCACCCGTTACTCTTTCTGTGTGGGATCTTGCTCTCAAGGGAGGGTGGATAATGCTCGTTTTGGGACTTCTTTCACTCGCTGCAATTTACATTTTTGTAAAGAAGTTCTTGGAGGTGCGTGCTGCTCTCCGCTCTAACTCTTCTTTTATGGAGCGTATCAAAGATTATATCAATACCAACAGGATTGATGCAGCACATAATCTCTGCCTCTCAACAGATACTCCAGAGGCTCGAATGATAGATAAAGGCTTATGCGTCTCGGACGCCCGATGGCAGATATCTCTGTCGCCGTAGAAAATGCAGGTAATCTCGAAGTGGGTAAGTTACAAACCTCTATGCCTCTTTTGGCAACCATTGCAGCTGGAGCTCCAATGATTGGGTTTCTTGGCACGGTAACAGGTATGGTTAAAGCATTCTTTGACATGGCAAATGCAGGTACAGCAATTGATATTTCTCTTCTTTCGGGAGGTATTTATGAGGCATTGGTTACGACTGTAGGAGGGTTGATAGTTGGCATCGTAGCCCTCTTTGCATACAACTTTTTAGTAGCTCGTATTGACAAAACAGTTAATCTTCTCGAGGCTCGAAGTATAGAGTTTATGGACGTACTTAACGAGCTTGCCAAGCATACTCCACAACAATAAGTAGAACCTACAAGAATGGCACTTAAAAGAAAAACAAAGGTTAATGAGGCTTTCAGTATGGCATCTATGACCGATGTTATATTCCTTTTACTCATTTTCTTTATGGTAGTTAGTACATTAGTTGTACCCAACGCTATAAAGGTCAATCTCCCCTCTTCGCAGTCTACTGCTCCGAGCGAGTCCCCTATGGTACGCCTTACTCTAACGGCGGAGTAGGTACTACATTGTTACCCCCACGATACAGACAGCCCAAGAGGTTACTATTGACGGACTTGCGGAACAACTAATACGAGCACAAGAGCAAAATGCAGATATGCTTGTAGCTCTCTACGCCGATGAGGAAGTTCCCTATAAGGAAATTGTAAAGATTCTCAACATTACAGCTCAATTAGATCTAAAGTTGGTACTTGCCACCAAGGCTTTACAATCGCATGTTTAACCTATGTTGCGCAATCGTTTAATAGCCTTAGCTCTCACATTGACTCTCCATCTGATAGGTGTTGGTCTACTCTTTTGGTTAACCCTTTCGAGTAGCGTAAAACCTCGTACTAAGGAGATTACATTAGTACCTGTAGGGGTTTTAGAAGAGACCCCTTCTCAGGAAGTGGCTACTGCAGCGGTAGCTTCATCGCCTGCACCAGAGTCAGTTGCACGACCTATGGCAAAGAAACCTCAAGCCTCCACCCTATCTCAAGAAGAGCCTCTTGTTGCTGATAAGAGAGCGGAAAAGACTGTTCCTTCCCCCACTCCGAAACCCGTGGAGCAGCCTAAAGAAACGGCAGAGGAACGTAGGGGACGCGAGGCTAAGAAAGCCCAAGAGGAAGAACAACGTCGCCGTGACGAGATTAATCGTAAGGTCGTGGGAGCTTTCGGTAAAGGAGGCTCTAAAAAACAAGAGCAAAATGGAGCTGAGGGTAATGCTACACAGGGCAAGAATGTAGGTGCAGGATTTTCATTAGCAGGGCGAAGCATCACAGGTAATGGCGGTATGCCTGCTCGTCCTACAGGGTTTAGACCTACTCGAGGCACCGTAGTAGTGCGCATTGTGGTAAATGATGAGGGTAGAGTTATAGAGCTACCGAGCGATTAAAAGGTACTAACATTACAGACCCTGCTACGCTACAAGCTGCAGTACGGGCGGCAAGGGCGACACGTTTTAATGCTCAACCTGGGGCTGCCGACCAAGAGGGTACTATTACTTACCATTTTGATATTCAGTAAACTTAAAAATAGAAACACAAACGATATGGAAAAGAGAGCTTTTGTTTTTTTAGCAACAGGATTTGAAGAGATAGAGGCGGTTACATCAATAGATATTTTGCGCCGTGCAGGAGTATCAACCACTACTGTTTCAGTTACAGCAGAACTTGTCGTTGTAGGTGCGCATGGTGTACCCTATACAGCAGATAAGACCATAGACCAAATAAAGGGGCAAAAAGCAGATGCTTTAGTACTACCTGGAGGATTGCCTGGAGCAGACAACTTGTATGCTTGTACCTCTCTTCTTGCCATGTTAGAAGAACAAAATAAAGAGAATAAAATCATTGCTGCCATCTGTGCATCTCCTGCAGTAGTATTAGGTGCAACTCATCTTTTAGAGGGTCGTAAGGCTACTTGCTATCCTCTTTTGAGCCTAAGATGCTGGGGGCAACCCCCATCGCACAGCCTGTAATACGTGATGGGCATATTATAACAGGGCAAGGGCCTGCTGCTTCTATGGCTTTTGCTTTGGAAGTTGTAGAGGCTTTGACTGATACTTCTACTCGTAAAGAAGTTGCTGCCGGACTACTTTATAAGGAATAAAAAGCCTTGCGCTAAAAGCAACCCATTGTAAAGGAGTTTCTTCAAACGAACCTTTTGGGCGTGTATCGTATGTTATAAGGGGGAGAGTTGTTGCTCTCCCCCTATTTTTGACACCTATGATGGATATATCACCTCAACATGGATAATCAGACTTAAGTCGAAGTATTGTCCAAACAAAAAAAAATACTACTTTTGCAAAGGATTTGACAGAGAAAGTTAAGTCTTCAATGCGGAAATAGCTCAGTTGGTAGAGCATAACCTTGCCAAGGTTAGGGTCGCGAGTTCGAGTCTCGTTTTCCGCTCTCTTTCATAATACAGTAATTCAAATAGGGCCATTAGAGCAAGTCTCTTGTGGTCTTTTTTGTTCGCAGAGTATTCTTTTTCCATCCGCTAAAACTATGCGAAAAGGTTATTTTTGAAATACTTTTTTGTACTTTCGAAGCAGGAGAAGATTTTAGGACTTCTTCTCCTTGGAAATACATTTTCTTTTGATGAGAAGAGCAAGTAGGCATATTTGTGAAGCTTCTCTTTACTTATGAAGAGGCATTCCCTCAATAAGAGAAATTATAAGAGACCCTCTCAAACTAAATTATTCAGCAAAAAGTAACAGTGTAGTTAGAACTAAAAAGATGAAAAGAATTTTTACCATTGGTTTATTCCTATTGGGACTTATTAGCCTTTTGAACAAGGTTTTTGCCCAAAATGAAGCTATCATTTCTGAGGGAGATATTCCACACTATGTGTCACGTAGTAATGTGCATTTGTTTGAAAAATTGTTACGCTCTCAAGAAGACATCGCAACTCAAGAGAGCTTTCAGAGCATATCCCCAGCCTCTTTGAAAGCCGATAATGATAGCTATGTAGATATCGTTCTTGCCAAAAGTGAGGGAGAAGAAGTACGCTTCGAAGCTAATGTCCCCGATGAGCAAATCGAGGGATTAAACCTTGTTCGCGTTGAACCAGATCCAGATGGAGGTAGCCATAATATACGCATATATCAAGTCAAAAAACAAAATATCCGTATCAAAGGCTCGACAGAAAAACCTCTTACTTGGATAGATACTGAAAATACAGGGATCCGTTCTTTCGACGCTTCTCATTGCGAAACTTTAGAAGAGTTCTATGCTAACAATAACCCAGAGCTTTCCAAAATGGACTTTTCGAAAAATCCTCGTATGCGTATAGTCGCAGCTGCCTTTACACAAATAGATGAGGTGAATGTAAAAGGATTGAAGGCTCTCTCCATTCTGGCAGTAGCTCCCGCTGCTCTCAATGAATTGGATGTAACAGGCTGTGATGCTCTCTCTTTCGCTTTGATATTCGGCAATCGGATTAACGATAACAAAATGACTGATTTTATCACATCTCTCCCTGATTTAACAGCAACAACAAATCCAGGAATGCTCTTTGTTGTAGATGAAAACCCTGTAACTTTTGAAGAGAGAAATCGTTGCTCTGTGGCTCATGTAACTGCGGCTGTACGTAAGGGATGGGGGGTCTTCAACGAAGCGAGAAAGCCTTATAGAGGATATGACTATGCTCCCTCGTATAGCGATGATGTGATTACCTTTCAAACCTCCATCAAGCAGAACAACTCCATCTTCATGCGTATTGAGGGTAAGGATAATGCCGATGTTTTTGTCGATGGTGCAGAGTACTGGCAACGCAAAAATGAGCGCGATGAATATATCCTAAAGAAAAAGACAGTTACTCTAAAAGGTAAAGTGGGATATTTAGATATTTCTGGCTGTGAGATCACAGATTTGAACATTTCGGGCAACCTCCATCTAACCACTCTACGCTGTGCGGACAATCCTGCGATTAAAACATTGGACCTCTCACAACATAAAGACTTGGAATATATTGATATTAAGGGAACTAATATAGCTTCTATCAATGTATCCAATGCAAAAGGCTTAAAGAGTCTAAAGTGCGCTACTACGAAGATTAATAAACTCGATTTGAGTAAAGCTACTCAGCTCGAAGTGCTCCATGCGGCTAATAATACGATTAGGCAAGTAGACCTCAGTGTGGCGAAAAAGCTCAAAGAACTAACAATTAGCGGTTGCTATCTGACAAAATTAGACCTTACAAACAATCCTCTTTTAGAGATGGTACAGGTGCATGATAATTCCCTAAGCGAACTTCTTTTTACCTCTGATAAATTGAGACGTATAAGTGTTTTTGGCAATCAAATTAAGGGGGAAGCTATGACTGCAATGATAAAGTCGCTCCCCACGGCAGAAAAGGGGGATATTGAGGCTTCCATTGTTATTTTTTCCGAAGGTATGGAAAAGCCTGATGGTAATGTCTGTACAGAAAGTGATGTACGAGAAGCTCTTTCGAAAAACTGGAAAGTAAAAAAAATAGATGCCAACTATAATGAACATGATTACCCTGGGATAACGGCTCTTGCCGATGTAGTGGGAGCGCTTGCCGTAACAATTTATCCCAATCCTGCCCAAGAATATGTGATACTTTCAGGTGTACAAAAGGGAGATAAGATAGAACTCCGGACCATAGAGGGAGTATCCTTGTGGAAGAGTGTAACTGAACAAGATAGCCTTCGTATAGATCTCTCTACCTATCCTTCAGGTTGGTATCTGCTCTATACACCTCAAAAAACGCAACTTTTGCGGGTAGATAAATAATCAATCTTCATAGAAAAGGGGTCTAAGACCTCTTTTTTTGTATCCATGGGGTCCATTTTGTAGTGCTTTTTAAGGCTTGTAAAGCTGGGTTAAAAGGATTATCTTTGTGAGACTTCCTTCCAATAATATGAGTAGGAGCTCTTATATTGGAAAGGAAAAGATACAATAATCATCTAAATAGAAAGAATATGAATTTCTTAACCGAAGATAAACTGACCTTTGTAGGAGCAGCGGGTATGATTGGCTCCAATATGGCACAGACGGCAGCTATGATGCGCCTCACCCCCAACATTTGTCTCTACGACCCCTTTATTCAAGGGTTAGAGGGCGTAGCAGAAGAGATGCGTCACTGTGGTTTTGAGGGCTTAAACCTTACCTTTACGGACGATATTGAAAAGGCTTTCACGGGGACTAAGTACATCGTTTCTGCAGGAGGAGCCCCTCGTAAGGAGGGGATGACTCGCGAAGATTTGTTGCGCGGAAACTCTGAAATTGCGGCTGAATTGGGACGTAACATCAAACGCTATTGCCCCGATGTACATCACGTAACCATCATTTTCAATCCTGCAGACATTACTGGCCTTGTAACATTGGTACACTCAGGATTAAAACCTTCACAGGTAACCACTTTAGCGGCATTAGACACCACTCGTCTACAAAGTGAATTAGCGAAGCATTTTGGTGTACTTCAAAGCAAAGTTACCAACTGCCGCACCTATGGAGGTCATGGTGAGATGATGGCTGTTTTCGCATCTACAGCACAGGTAGAGGACACTCCGCTAAGCACTTTGATCGGAACAGACAAACTCTCTAACGAAGAGTGGATAGCTCTCAAAGAGAGAGTAGTAAAGGGGGGAGCCAATATTATCAAACTTCGTGGTCGCTCCAGCTTCCAAAGCCCCTCTTATGTATCTGTAAAGATGATTGCTGCGGCTATGGGAGGAGAACCTTTTGTACAACCTTCGGGCTGTTATGTAGCCAACGAAAAGTACAACCATATCATGATGGCTATGGAAAACAATATTACCAAAGAGGGAGTTATATGCCACGAGATGAAAGGTACGGCAGAAGAGCTGGCTCTTCTTGACCAAAGCTATGAACACCTCTGTGCCTTGCGCAATCAGGTCATCGACATGGGCATTCTGCCTCCTCTTACAGAGTGGAGTAAGATAAATCCTAACCTAAAATAAGTCTAATCCCAGAGAGACTATTAAGAAGTCTCCGTAGGAGAAGTAGTATCTGACACATTCGGGTACTACTTCTTTTTTTATTGATAGAAACTTTTGACACCTCTCTGGAACTTATTCCTTGAAGAGTTAAGATACAACGATGAGAAGCTACAAAAGGGCTTATTTCTTGCTAAGAGCGTTGTTTTTAGATATTTAAGTGTACCTTTGCGGAACATATCAAATTTCAACGTTCGACAAGTATAACACATTAAATAACCATATACGATGGATACGAACAATAAAGTGCGCATTGAAAGCGACCTTCTCGGCGAGAGAGAGATTCCCGTAGATAAACTCTATGGAGTGCAAACACTCCGAGGCATTGAGAATTTTCGTATAAGTAACTTCCGCCTCGACCAGTACCCTCTTTTTATCAACGGTTTGGCTTACACCAAGTGGGGGGCAGCTATAGCCAACTATGCTCATGGACTCCTTACCAAAGAGCAATACGATGCTATCGTTGGTGCTTGTCGTGAGATTATTGAAGGCAAACATCACGACCAATTCCCAATCGATATGATACAGGGAGGAGCGGGTACTACCACCAATATGAATGCCAATGAGGTGATTTGTAACCGTGGGCTTCAACTCATGGGACACCAGGCTGGAGAGTATCAGTACCTACAACCTAACGACCACGTTAATTGCAGCCAGTCTACCAATGACGCCTATCCTACCGCTATTCATTTAGGGCTGTATGCTAAGCATCTTGCTTTGAAGCCTCATCTCGAAGAGCTTATCCGTTCTCTTAGAAAGAAGAGCGAAGAGTTTGCCCACATCTTAAAGATGGGACGTACTCAGCTCGAAGATGCTGTACCTATGTCTTTAGGACAAACGTTCGGTGGCTTTGCTCTATCCTCGAAGAGGAAATCGAGTACCTTGATTTTGCTGCAAAGCAATTCCTCACCATCAATATGGGAGCTACGGCTATCGGTACAGGTATCTGTTCAGAACCTGGTTATGCAGAGGCTTGTGTCAAAGCCACAGCAGAGATTACAGGTTGGGACATTAAGCTGACCAAAGACCTTGTAGGGGCTACCAGTGATACTTCGGTGATGATTGGTTACTCTTCTGCCCTCAAGCGCATTGCTGTTAAGCTCAATAAAATTGGCAATGATATTCGTTTGTTAGCTTCTGGACCTCGTTGCGGATTGCACGAAATTAACGTACCTGCTATGCAACCCGGTTCTTCTATTATGCCTGGTAAAGTGAACCCCGTTATCCCAGAGGTATTGAGCCAAGTATGCTACAAGGTAATGGGTAACGACCTGACTGTAACCTTAGCAGGAGATGCTGCTCAAATGGAGCTAAATGCTATGGAACCCGTTATGGCACAATGCTGTTTCGAGAGCTGTGATCTCTTGATCAATGGTATGGACACCTTCCGCCTACTCTGTGTAGATGGTATTACTGCCAACGAAGAAGATTGTCGCAACTACATCCGCAACAGTATCGGTATCGTAACTGCATTGAACCCTGTTATTGGATATAAGAACTCAACCAAGATTGCCAAAGAGGCGATGGAAACGGGTCGTGGCGTGTACGACCTCGTATTGGAGCATGGCATCCTTACCAAGGAAGACTTGGATACCATCTTGAGTCCTGAGAATATGATTAAGCCTGTAAACTTACAGCATATCAAGCCTTTGAAGTAAGCTCATAGAGAGGAGATAACGCAAGCTTCGAAAATTTCTTGCCCCTCTCCCTATAAGCATTACTAAAAACAAAAGCACCTTAGAAGAATTTCTGAGGTGCTTTTTTATGGGCTCTTCCGTGGTGTAGAAAAATCCTTGTGGCTGTAATGATAGTTTTTCCGATAATAGAGCTTCTGTAAAGATGTTGGAGAGAAAAGAGAGGGGGGAGTCCCCCAATAGATATCACTAAAGAGCTGCCTCAAAAGGAATAATCCTAACGCTCAGAAAGGTCTATGCTTTTCCCTAAAAGGGTTAATGCTTTCGTCTGAAAGCACTGATGGGTTCTATATGTTCATAGAGTCATTCGATATGATTACATAATAAGATACTGACTATGTATTATTAACAATTATTTTCTGCCTTGTTTTTTATGATAGTTAGGTAATGAAAATTAGATGAGAATTAGTATTTACAGTCTATCTCATCCTATATATATTTTTTGCAATACGTTTCAAAATGACGTAAACTACCAAGTCTCTTAAAAAGGCTTTTCATCGCCTTTTTAAGAGACCCTACAATAGTTTTTTGAACAACTTACTCTTTCAAAGAGCGTGAACTTCGGAGTTAGACTCTATAGATAGTATATCAGGGTGCTCAGACAAAGAGAGGATTTGCTTACTGGTAAGAGAGACCGATAGTATACTAGGGCTTAAAACATGAATCTTCTCCGTTCCCAAAGGAGGAATACTTTTTCCCTCTTGGATTACAATCAAGACCTCAAAAAGATCATTCTCGTTGCTTTTTCTTAGAAATTCTTCTAATTGTGGGTGTAGTGCACTCATAAAAAATGAAATAGTAAATAAAAAGAAGCGGTCTTCTACCTTTTTACTTCGAAGAAGACCACTTCCTATTGTTTAGTTTTTATGAAACAGCGGCATCACAGTTTATTAATCCTGCTCCATAAGTTTCGTCAAATGCATTATCTCCGAGATCCATCGAAGTATTGGCTATAATGTTCTTAATCAAAGCCACTCTTCTATTGGCTGGAACATCTGCATATTTCTGGGTTAGGAGAGCTACCAATCCAGCAACATGAGGACAGGCCATACTGGTGCCAGAAAGTTCCGTATATCCATTTTTGAGATATGTCGAATTTATTCTAACTCCTGGGGCAACACAAGTTACAGGGTTCCATTCGTTGCTTCTACGACCTCTGGAAGAAAAATTTGCTATTCTACCTCTTCTATCGACTGCTCCCACCGCAATAGGACTTGCATTCGGTGTATTAGGGACAAAAGTGTTCGCAGGACCATTTACCCATGGATAACTTGTTTGGAAAGAATTACCCGCAGCAACTACAACTGCCAAGCCTCTATCTTGACAACGCTCTATAATGGAAGCATATGCTAGAGAAGGTCCATAGGCCCCCCCAAGACTCATACTTGCCACTTGGATATTATTCTTCAAACACCACTCTAAAGCAGCTATAATATCTGAGGTAAATCCTGAACAATTATCCCCTAGCACCTTAACGGCAAAAAGGTTTACATCGGGAGCCACACCAACTACTCCTGTAGAGTTATTTTTTGCGGCAAGAATACCAGCACAATGGGTTCCATGTCCATTTCGATCATTGAAGCTACTCTCCCCTGCTACGAAGGAAACTCCTCCAGAAATGCTTAAGTCCACGTGAGAAGCAATGCCACTATCAAGAACTGCTACATTAACTCCTTTACCCGTAATTTTTCTTCTCCAAGCAGCAGGGGCGTTTACTAACTCCATATTCCAAGGATAATCTTGATACGATGGAGGAGTTGGAGCAGGAGAAGAGTATCTGAGATTCCTAAGCAAAGAAACATACACATCTCTCAAGACTGCTCTTACGATACGTTGTTTCCATCGGGGCAGCACTGCAATGGGGGGAATAGAACCTGGGCGAGCACCAGGCCACCAAGGCTGTATTGGTCGTTTCTTTTTCTTTAACTTGGGTCGACGGACTTTTTTTCCTCTTAATCGGAAATCTCGAAGATTAGGATATTCTTCAGCTTCTATCTCTGAGTCTAAGTCATAATCTTCGTCCATATACTCATCTTCAAAACTCTCATCCTCAAAGTCATAATCTCCATCATCTTCTAAAAAGGAATTCAAAAAGTCCTTTTGATCAAAATCTAAGGCATGTACTTCATAGTCTTCCTCAACAGAGAGTACTTCTTTGCTGTTTTGAAGGATTTTTACTTCTTCTTCAGAGAGTTCTAATGCAGAAACCCCCAACTTTTCGAAGTGTAAAACATCCGAACTTGCTGGAACTTCCTCAAGAGCCATTGTGGTAACCCCATCTTTGCACCTTGTTTTAGGTACATTCAAAATACTGACGGCAGTGGTTTTACTAACATCCCCTTTGGTGTAGGTCACCAAATAACGTTTTTTCTTATCCATACGCTATTGTTTGTTAAAAGTTAAACACAAAATATTCTTTGCATGCTTGTTTGCAGATCAACTCTTTTACCGTTTAAGATGAATTTAGGCATAAAGAGAACCGTTTTATGATCTGACCTATTTATATTTGCAAATATACACAATACTTTTAATATATAAACAACGTATAAATGGATTGAAATGTTTTTTTTGGGGGGGGGGAAGGATGGAAGATCTATAATTATTCAATGTTTATCGAAGAGCGTTGCTGGGTAGCGTAATAACGACAGTAAGGGGTGAGTCCACACTCTTCACACTTGGGTTTGCGTGCCACGCATACATATCTGCCGTGTAGTATGAGCCAATGATGCGCCTTGGGGATTAGGTGTTCTGGGATATATTTGACTAAAGTCTCCTCCGTTTGACGAGGCGTTTTCGAGTTGGTTGTTAGTCCCAGACGATTGGAGATACGAAAAACGTGTGTATCTACCGCCATAGCAGGCTGATCGAACACCACAGAAGCTATTACATTAGCTGTTTTGCGCCCTACTCCTGGCAACTTCATCAAGTCTTCTCGCTGGGAGGGGACTTCTCCTTGGAACGTATCACATAGCATCTTAGCCATAGCAGAAAGGTGTTTTGCCTTATTGTTAGGGTAACTGATGCTCTTGATAAGTTCGTAAATCTCCCCTACTTCGGCAGTAGCGAGTTGCTCTGCCGTAGGGAACTGCTTAAAGAGTTGAGGGGTAACCATATTTACCCTCTTGTCGGTACACTGTGCCGAAAGAATGACGGCGACCAGAAGTTCAAACGGAGTCGTGTAGTCCAACTCCGTTTCTGCTATGGGCATATTTTCTTCAAAATACCTTATGATATGCTTGAAGCGTTCTTGTCGGGTCATAGAAAGAGATTCTTATGGGTTATTTTATTTCAGAGAGAGACTACTCCATACGTTGTACTAAATCTCGCACTACGATAGGAAAGTAGATATGCTCCAAACGATGGATGCGATTTGCCAATGTGTCTGGGGTATCTATTTCGGGATATACGGGGCAGGTTACTTGACATATAGTAGCTCCATGGTCATACTCTGCATCTACAAAGTGTATTGTTATACCCGAAAAGCGTTCGTTGTGAGCAAGCACCGCCTCATGCACATGGTGCCCATACATCCCCTTGCCTCCAAATTGAGGTAGAAGGCAGGGTGGATATTTACAATGTGTCCACCGAATTGTTCCAAAAGAGGTCCCGATATTTTACCTAAAAAACCAGCCAAAACGATGAGGTCGATGCCTTCTTTTTTCAGAAGTTCACAGACGGCACCTCCCTCAGCGAGTTCCGTTCGAGAGAAGTGCACGCATCTAACTCCCAGTTTTTTAGCCCTCTCCCAAACACCTGCTTTGAGGTTGTCACACACGATAATGGGAAAGGAACATCCCTCTTTTTCGCCCAATTGAGCTATCAAATTCTCGGCATTGCTACCGTTACCACTGGCAAAAATTGCAATTCTTTTCATCTTTTATAGTCAAGATTATTCGCACAGATGTGTAATCTTTGTGCAAGAAAGTTGTATATTTGCTACCGAGTTTGTCTCAGGTTGGGCAAAAATGCCTTTCTTTGTGGCAAAGATAGTATGAAAGGTACTATTATTTGAGCTCTCTATAAGCGTATGGAGAACTTGTAAGTTTTTGGTAAGTGAGTAATTAGATAAATAATAAACCCTCTAAACAGAGTAAAACAATGAACGAAATTCAAGAAAAAGTAGTAGAACTTATCGTAGATAAGCTTGGTGTTGAAGCAAGCGAAGTAACAATGGAAGCTAACTTCACTACAGATTTGGGTGCAGACTCACTCGATACTGTGGAGCTAATGATGGGCTTTGAGCAGGAGTTCGATATGAAGATTCCTGATGAAGATGCTCAAAAGATCCAAACTGTAGGCGACGCTGTTAAGTATATCGAAAGCCATAAGTAATATGGAATTCAAAAGAGTCGTAGTTACCGGTCTTGGAGCCTTGACCCCCTTGGGGAATAGTGCTGGTGAGACTTGGGATAATCTCTTGGAGGGCAAGAGTGGGGCAGCCCTATCACCCTCTTTGATGCTTCGAAGTTCAAAACCACATTCGCTTGTGAAGTAAAGAACTTTGTCCCAACGGATCACTTTGATCGTAAGGAGGCTCGTCGTTACGACCGCTACACCCAGTTTGCATTGGTTACTGCCAAGCAAGCTCTTGAGGATGCAGCGGTAGATCTTGAAAAGATCAATAAAGAACGTGTAGGGGTTATTATATCATCGGGGATCGGAGGTTTGACTACTTTCGAAGAGGAAGTAATGCAATACTCTCCCGAAGTGGGACCTCGTTTCAATCCGTTCTTTATTCCTAAGATGATTTCAGACATCGCTGCAGGGTTAGTATCTATCGAGTATGGATTCAATGGCCCTAACTATTCTGTAGCTTCTGCTTGTGCTTCATCTACTAACGCAATTATCGATGCTGCCATTATGATCCGTTTAGGTAAGGCAGATATGATGCTTGCAGGTGGTAGTGAGGCATCTGTTACTGCTGCTGGTATTGGTGGTTTTACAGCGATGAACGCTCTTTCAACACGCAATGATAGTCCTCAGACGGCAAGTCGTCCTTTCAGTAAGAGTCGTGACGGCTTTGTATTGGGAGAGGGTAGTTGTGTGCTTATCTTGGAAGAGTTAGAGCATGCTCTTGCTCGTGGGGCAAAGATATATGCCGAGTTTGGAGGCTTCGGTCTTTCTGCCGATGCTCACCATCTTACAGCAAGTCATCCCGAGGGATTGGGCGCACAGCTCGTTATGAAGCGTGTGCTGGAAGACTCAGGTATGACTCCTGCCGATGTGGATTATATCAACGTTCACGGTACGAGTACTCCAGTAGGAGATGTTAGCGAGGTTAAAGCCATAAAAGCTGTCTTTGGAGAGCATGCTACTCGCTTGAACATTAGCTCGACGAAATCAATGACGGGACACCTGTTGGGGGCTGCTGGGGCTTTGGAGGCATTCGTTGCCGTGAAGTCTGTGGCAGAAAATATTATTCCTCCCACGATTAATCACTCAGACGATGATGACGATCCAGAAGTAGATCCATCGTTGAATTATACGTACAACAAGCCTTGTAAGAGAGATGTACGGGTAGCTATATCCAATACTTTTGGTTTTGGTGGTCATAATGCTTCCGTACTCTTTAAGAAATACCAATAAGTATTTTGTGATAGGCTCAATGCTGTATAAAATTGGCTAAATGAAGTAAGGGACATCTCCTTGATATATGTAAAGGGTGTCCCTTACTCTTTGTTTGATAGTATAACTCTCAATACACAATCATTACATTGTCTATGAATTGGGCGACGGTTTTGAACTTTTTTTCCTCTAACTATTTTGGTAAATTTAGGAAGAAGAAGAACGAGCCAAATTGGGCTGTGTTGGAGAGTATTCTGGATTTTAGTATTCGCAATAAGGAATACTATCGCTTGGCTCTTATAGACCCTTCTTGCCATCAAACAGGAGCGCAAAGGCATTCTAATCAAAAGGATAACGACCGTTTAGAGTTTTTGGGAGACAGTGTCATTGGGGCTATTGTTTCCAAATATCTCTATTTGAAGTATCCCGACAGCTCGTAGGGCCAATGTCTGAGAAGAAAGCACGCATTGTGTCTCGAGAGATTGGAGACTCCATTGCCAAGCGAATAGGTATAGATAAAGTACTTATTAAGAATAAAAACAACCCTTTGGCAAAAGATGCTTTGGGCAATGCTTTAGAAGCTATTGTAGGAGCTATCTTTTTGGACAAGGGTTTTGAGCAAGCAGAGAGGTTTGTTCGCCAAAAGATGATTTCTATTTTTGAAGAAATCAATCAGGAAAACCCCGACTTAGGTATCAACTTTAAAAATAAGTTACTTGAGTGGGGACTTAAAGAAAAGATAGAGATAGATTTCCGTCTCGTACACCACAATCCAGGTCCTCATTGTACTTTTGTCTCCCGAGTGTATGTAGATGGCGTTGCTTTAGGGGAAGGAAAAAGTTCTACTAAAAAAGGTTCTGAGCAGGTGGCTGCTAAGCATGCGCTGGCAGTTCTTCGTAAAAAATCTGCCCCTCCCTCTTCGACCAATTAACCCAAATTGTACTTAAGAAGTAGTAACTTCTTACAGTGTAATAATAGTAATATGAAAATACTCCAAGAAAAATTGGCCTCCTATACGGCCCCTCAAGAAGCTCAAGCTATGGGGATATACCCCTATTTCCGTAAGATAGAGTCCGAACAAGACACGGAAGTGATTATTGATGGGCGTAAGGTGCTTATGTTTGGCTCTAACTCCTATTTAGGGCTTACAAACCATCCTATTCTTAAGAAAGCAGCCATCGAGGCTACCGAAAAATATGGTACTGGATGTGCTGGTAGCCGTTTCTTAAATGGAACTTTAGACAGTCATATCGCTTTAGAGAAAAGATTGGCTGAGTTTTTAGGTAAAGACGATGCAATTATCTTCTCGACAGGTTTTCAGGTAAACTTAGGGGTGGTTTCTATCCTTACGGGGAGAGAGGATTATATCATTTGGGATGAGCTTAACCACGCTTCTATCATTGAGGGAATGCGTTTGACTTATAGTACTAAGCTCAAGTATAAACACAATGATATGGCTTCTTTGGAGCGTCGATTAAAGCAATGTACTCCAGGTAAAATAATCCTCATTGTTGTAGATGGCGTCTTTTCTATGGAGGGAGATATTTGTAATCTACCCGAAATAGTACGTTTGGCTAAGAAATACAAAGCAACTTTGATGGTCGATGAGGCACATGGTATAGGAGTGCTGGGCGACTGTGGACGAGGGGTTTGCCATCACTATGGACTTAGTCAAGATGTAGACCTTATTATGGGTACATTCAGCAAATCGTTTGCTTCACTTGGAGGTTTCGTGGCAGGCGACAAAGTGCTTATCAACTACCTTCGTCACCATGCTCGCAGTTATATCTTTAGTGCCAGTTGTACACCTGCTTCTACAGCAGCTGCCAATGCAGCTTTGGATATTATGCTTTCTGAACCTGAACGTTTCGAACGTCTTTGGGAACTTACCCATTATGCCCTTGACCGCTTCCGTTCATTAGGATTCGAAATAGGCAATACTTCTACGCCTATTATCCCCCTTTTCATCCGAAACAATGAGGCTACTTTCTGCATAACGCGCGATCTTTTCCAAGAGGGGGTCTTTGTAAACCCTGTAGTTTCTCCTGCAGTTCCCCCCGAAGATACGCTCATTCGCTTCAGTCTGATGGCTACCCACACCAAGGAACAGTTGGACTTCGCTATAAATGCGTTACATAAAGTCTTTGTAGCCAATGGTATTATCCGTTCATAAATAAAAAAGAGAGCCTTTTTTGAAAGAAGATATTGCAGATATCAAAAAAAGTAGTACTTTTGCACTCGGGTGAGTCCTACACGACCAGCTCCCTGTGAATCCCCCAGGGCTTGATCGCAGCAAGGGTAGTAGGTCGTAGCGGTGCGATGTAGGTTGCTCACCTGTATGCCTCTTTAGCTCAGTTGGCCAGAGCACGTGATTTGTAATCTCGGGGTCGTTGGTTCGAATCCGACAAGAGGCTCAAAAGAGTGAAAAACTCCCTTTCAGACAAAAGTTTGGAAGGGAGTTTTTGATTATTATTCTTTTTAGAAAGAGAGGATTAACTCTCTTTTTCTTAGTCAAAAGACATACATTATGAATTCAAAAAAGATGTTAGCAAAAGATTTTTCCCTCTTAGGAAGTACTCTTGCTAACATCTAATAAATTATTCAATTGCTTTCTTTAAGGCATTTTTGTATTATGTTCGTGGAAGAAAATTACTCCTCTGAACGGAACATAGGATCCCAAGGTGGCAACATGGTAGCCTTTTGATTCAAAAGTCCCTTAGCTGTATCATTGAGATATTTCTTTTCTACTACAATGCGGAAAGTGTAAGCATCAAACCACTCATCGGTAATAATCAAGTGTCCTTGGTATCCAGAGGTGCTACCCCAACTATTTTCTACCAACCATTTTAGAGGCTTTCCGTTAGCATCCAAGTCTACAGCTACAAGTGTCATAGCATGCGTAGAGCCACTGTCACCAGACTGTATACGCTCCTTTTTACTCATTGTAAAAGGTACTCCTAATACTGCTTCATAGTCATTGTAGTTGAGACTAAGGATACCATTCTTACTGTCCAACTCTTTACCCACATCACAAGAATAGTACATCATAGTATTATCCTTAATGGAGGCTATGGCCATAGCTTTGAGGTCTTCTATAGGGAGGTTTATATATGTCCAATTCTTACCATCGTAAAGATGGCGGTCATACTCGATTTGATAAGTTTTGTAGAAAGGACGAGAAGGGTCATTCATAAGCATTACATACTCATCTCTAAGGTCTCTACCCACAAACTCTTGGTAAAAACTTTGGGGCGTGTATTCTTTGGTACTGATAGGGTTACCTTCTGCATCTTTCAATGTATAGGTAAACTTCGTAGGAGGCTCTCCCAAATTAAGTACTAATAGGCGATAGATAGACTGTAAAACCTCTATTTTTTGCTTTTCCAACTGCTTCTCAGAAGCTCCCTTAGCAGCTGCTTCGCGCAAACGTATACCAGCCTGGCGCAATAACTTAGCGATAGTAGCAGAAAGTTTGTTAGTATTATTACTATTAACTGTCTCAGGCATTACTTCAGCAGGTACTACTCCATACTTAATAAGGTTATCCGAAACACCTGTAAACTGCCCTCCATCATTTATTGGATGAGCAAAGAGCCATGCTACAGTACGCTCGTCGATAGCCTTACTTCGTGTATCTATAATACCTTGTAGAAAGAGGTTTGATTTCTCTAACTGATCCCAAAAGAAGGAGTAGTTATGTGAGAAGAAGAACTCTCCTGTTTTGTGCTGGTTGATAAGGTCGGCTCTTAAGACATTTAGCCCTGTAAAGAGCCAGCAACGACCGCTCTTCTGTTGGTCTGTAACTCCCTTACTCTTTACACGATGAGAAAAACGTCCATCGGGTTTGATAGTGTTGCTTCCATTGGTAAAAGTCATTCCATTTACCAAGATAGCATTGCGCAAGGCTCTTTCAGAAGGAGTGTTTTGAAATCCTTGACGGATTGTTTGAAGGGCTTTTTCATCTAAACCTCCTTTGCCTGCTGTTTGTCCCCACAAAGAGGAAGTTGCCATAGACGAAAAGAGTGCCAAGGCAATGGCAATCGTTTGTTTCTTCATAAAAAAATGGTTTATACTAAGTTTTGTTATTACTCAATTACAGCAAAGCGTACCAATTCGCTATTCTTAGTTTTGGGGTCGTAGATCATTACGACATAGATCCCAGAAGAAAAGCGCTCTCCAGAAGCGCGTCGGGCAGGGAAAGAAACCTCAGTTCCCGTAGCCATAGAGGAGTGTAGCAGGTTGCCATAGCTGTCCGTTACTTTTATCTCCATACCCACTGTAAGCCCGGTTATCGAAACTTTGTCGGTGTCTTCGGGGCGTACAGGATTAGGATATACGTGGATAGCAGACATACTCTCTTTGGTAGATGCTCTATTACCTGTCTGGTAGGTCATGAGTCCTACGGGAGTTGTGATGTAGAGAAGCCCCGAATTGGGGTCAAGGTTAAGTGTGCGGATTTTGTCTGAAAGCAATGGACTATTGCTGGTGGTGAAGTGTTCTAAAATCTCTGTACCATCGGCACTTAGAAGATAAAGCCCCCCTCCGTCAGTTCCCATCCATTTATTGTTAATGTTGTCTACGGCAATAGTTACAATAGGGATATTATCCAAAACATAGAAGAGGTTGGGCTCTTTACCACCCACTGGACGAGAAGCAATAGGAGAAGCGTTTGGATTACGTAGTATGCCTAAAGGATTAGAAACAACCAAAGGTCCTTTGTCTGTTCCTAACCAAAGCATTCCATTGCGGTCTTGTTGCAGTGTGAAGATGGTTTGCGTGGCAATGCTTTTACCAGTTCTATCCATAAATTGAGGGATATAGAGCATCTTGTCATCTCCCGTATTATCGAGAGTTCCTCCATTGTTTAGTACGAGTATTCCTTTTTGAGCATCGCCACGACGAGCAATGGTAATCCATACATCTCCATTGCTCATAAGATGTGTTTCTCCGAAGGAGTTAACATTAATAAGAGTAGGGTGATAATATTTGTACCACTCCCCTTCTTTGGTACGATAGAGGATATTTTCTCTCACTGAGCCTTGTGCCATCCAAAGCCCCCCTTTCTTGTCGAAAGCTAAACTACTCACACGTACAAGATGGTCTGCGAAGTCTTTGTCGGGAGCGGCAGAATGGAGCGGAGAGTTGTGCATAGAATAATGCGCCACGTAGGCATTATTACGAAACTCGAAAAGACCTTCGCCCCAAGAGGAAACCATATAATGATTTTTATCTGTTGGATCTATGGCTATACATACCATATCGTTGAAGAAAGAATTACTCTGTGGAGAGACATCTTGTGGAGTAATGTTGGTCCAACGAGAGTCTTCAAATATTTTAATCGTTCCAGGTAACCAGTGTCTATCGGAGCCACGTCCTCCTCCGACGGTATAGAATCGATTGTTTTCAAAGAGAGAGTAGAAATAATTATTGTCCCATGGAGCATTTTTGTCGAGATGTAACTTTTGCACCGTCGTTGCTGCACCTCCTGTTGTAGAGAGAGCAGCGATAAAATGAGAGGTGCTGTACCAAAAAGTTTCTACTTCTACATTATTAGAAAGGTTAAGAATAGGAGCTTCTTCGGAGACTAAAACTCGATTGTTTTGTTCTCTATCTCTTAGAGAAAGCTCTTGCTCTGCGATGATGAGAAGAGCATTAGAGGTAGAAACAATAGAGGTTACTTTTTCTTTGATGAAAAGAGGTTGAAGATTGGCACTCTCCAAGGAGGATAGGGCAAGGGTGTAAAGCCTTCCTTTGCTATCCAACAAAAGCAACTCCTCTCCGTTAAGAGCCAAGGAAATAAAGTCTGCTCCCGATGTGGGGAGTGTTATCAATCTCCAATTAGAGGGGTCTTGCAAGTTATTTTTCTCACTACCTATATAGAGTTTATTGTCAGGAAGGAGGGCATATATCGAAGTATCTCGAAAGGCTATGTTAAGTACTTTTTTCCCGATGAAATAGGTAGCATCGATGACTCCACGGGCAAGATCCATTTTGGATATCCCAAATCCTCCTACCAGATAGGTCTTTTCTTCATTGGGAAGGATATGAGAAATGGTTTTGTCCGTAAGGCGCAAGTTCTCATAGATAGCTGGCACGTTACGCACTTCACCCTGCAAATTAAGGATGTCAATATTGCCTGATAGGTAGTAAATAATGAGAGAAGATGTGGTTCTACTATAACGTATCGAGGCGATTTGGCTGTCTGAAAGCCCCATCTTACGATCTATTAGTAGGGAAGAGACCTCAGTAAGTTCTTTATTTTTGTTAGGGTAGTTCTTCTTATCCACAAAAAAGAGAGAGCCATCGCCTACTACAAAAATCCCTTCGGGAGTATCTTCGATTTGTGAGTAGCTACTCTTGGAAAGAATGGACTGCCATAGATAATTTTGCCCCTCAAGACGAAAAGCTATCGCAAGACAGAAGAGGGACAGCAATAAAAAGCTCTTTTTCATACTTCAGACGCCGTATTTGAATCTAAAAACTCTTTGAGGGCCACTACTGCTTTATACCGATGGCTTATGCTATTTTTCTCGCTCTCACACATTTCGGCAAAGGTTTGTGTTGCTCCCATTGGCACGAAAATAGAGTCGTAACCAAAGCCACAGTTACCTCTTTCTTCTTTTATGATTTCTCCCTTGACAACCCCCTCAAAAAGATGTTCTTGCCCTGCCTCATCAATGTAAGCAATTACAGTCCGAAAGCGAGCTTTACGGGGACAAGGAGTAGAAGACAATTCTTTGAGAAGCAATCTTCTATTTGCTTTATCATCATGCTCTGCAGAGGCATAGCGAGCTGAGCGCACACCGGGAGCACCATTCAACGCTTCTACCTCCAACCCCGTATCATCAGCAAAGCAGGGGGCTTGCACTATTTTGTAGAGTGCTCGTACTTTTATAAGAGCATTACCCTCAAGTGTATCGGCACTCTCTTCGGGCTCGCTCGTTACACCTATTTCTTTGGGCGAAACAACAACGTATGGAGAAGAAAGGATACTTCTTACCTCCTCTATCTTATGAGCATTGTTGGAAGCAAAGATGAGTTTTTGCATTACTTTTGCTATGTATTGTAGTAAGACTTTCCTGCAAATTTAGCAAGATGACCGATATAATCCAAGTACGAGAGTTTTGCCTCTCACTCCCAGAAGCAACAGAGTCTTTTCCCTTTGACGATCAAACGCTCGTTTTTAAGGTAGTGGGCAAGATATTTGCCATTATACCGTTAGATGAAGAAAAAGAAAGTGTCGCTTTGAAAAGTACAGAAGAGGTAGCCAGAAAAATCCGTGAGCGGTACGATAGTAATGTAATACCAGCCCCTCATCTGAATAAGAAGTATTGGAGCAGGATCCGTCTAAAAAGAGAGATTCCCTCCGCTTTGGTAGAGCAATTGATAAAGCACTCCTACTGTTGTGTAGTAAAGAAGTTACCCAAATATCTAATCAAAGAGTATCCTCAGCTTTTATCCGTAGATGATGAAGCCATTGATTTTTAATCCTATTCAACCATCTTCGCCCTCTATAGAGAGTACCTATACCCACCTTTTTGCTCTGGCAGAGAGTGATGAAACTCTGCCATCAGGTGCATTTATAGACGCGGACTTTCAAACGCAAGGGCGAGGGCAACGTGGTAATTCGTGGTACTCCTCCAGAGGCTTAAATTTACTCCCTTCCATCTTGGTACGCTATCCTTATCTCTGCCCTCACCAAAGTTTTCGCATCTCTATCCTAACGGCATTGGGCATTATCGATACGCTACAAAATTATGTTCCTTATCCCCAAAATCTTTTCATTAAATGGCCTAACGATATCTACTATAACGACTGTAAAATTGCAGGTATTCTCATCGGGCATTCCATTGAGGGGCTTTATGTCCGCTTTTCGGTAATTGGCATTGGATTGAATGTCAATGAATATAGCTTCCCCAGTATACTCCCAAACCCCACTTCGTTACGACTTATTAATAAAGAAGAGATCCCGCTAAAAGAAGTTCGGGAGGAATTATTAAAACGATTGAGTGATAGACTCCCTTGGGCGGAAGGGAAATATTGGAAGAGCGAAATACTATCGGAGTACTGCTCACTGCTCTACCGAAAAGGGACTTGGCACATCTACGAGGATTTGAAGTTAGGTGGTGAGTTTCTTGGAAAGATAGAGACCGTATCGGAAGAAGGATTCTTACAAGTGAGAGACAAAAAAGGAGAACAACGCTCTTTTGCCTTCAAAGAAATTGCCTACTTACACTAAGCAACGGAGAGTGCCTGAGTGTCGATAACAATGCAATGAATTTGGCATATATACGTCAGGTTTAAGAAGAAATTTTCACAACTCCTCTAAAGAAAAACGCCCACACGAATGTAGGCGTTATCTGTATGATTGAAAAAATATGTCCGATAAATCTATTGAGACTGTACTCTCCTTTTCTTTTAACAGGTTGCTGTTGTCAATATCATGTGTACTTCCTCGAAGTCTCTATCGATTTGAGCTACTAATTCTTGGTGTGTATCGAAACGCATCTCTCCTCTTGTATGGGCTATCAATCGATCGAAAGTTTAGCATCATAAAGATTGCCCATAAAATCAAATATATTTACCTCGATACTCTCCTCAAGTCCATCTGCAATAGTGGGGCGTCTGCCAATGTAAAGCATACCACCATAGCGTTGCCCCTCGATAGTTACCCAAACAGCATACACACCATGGGGAGGGATAAGTTTGTGACTATCTTCTAAAGAGATATTGGCAGTTGGATAGCCGAACTTACGTCCTAAACCCAACCCTCCTACTACAGAACCTCTTAGGCAGTAAGGGTATCCCAAGAAACGATTGGCAGTAGTTAAAGAGCCTTCTCGCAACAACTTGCGCACAGAACTGGAACTATAAGGCAATCCTAACTCTTTGTCATAGATAGGATCTTGGGGGAGTATTTCTATACCATAGCATGCACCGATGGTGTGATAGTCCGTGCGAGGAGCTCCCTTTTGTGGCGGACGTCCGAAATTATGATCATACCCCATGAGAAGCTTTTTTACCCTCAGTACCTTTGCCAATATACTGGAGCAAAACTCCTCTGCTGAGAGAGCTGCCAAAGGAGGATCGAAAGGTAAAACAACAACATAATCGACCCCTGTAGCCATAAGATGCTCCAATTTTTCTATTTCTGAATGGAGCTTTTCGTAGGGTACATCGGGGCGAACCACCGCAATTGGGGGTTGATCAAAAGTAATAATAGCAGAATGAAGACCTGCTTTTTTTGCCTCGTTTTTAAGGCAATTGATTAGATATTTATGTCCTAAGTGCACCCCATCAAACACTCCCATAGTCGCAACTACGGGGCCTGCGAGTGCCACACCTTTGGGTAAAGAGATACCCTCTTCGGTGCGAATCAATTTTATCGTATCCATGAACTTGGGTTTTGCTTGGTGCGCTCGTGCCACACTTGGAAGTTTAGAATCGCTTTGTTGGAAAAGCTGTCTACAGCTACACGTCCCAAAGGTTGGTGCGCCTTGACCTTCTGCCCCTTCTTTACGACCACATTAGTTATGTTTGAATAAACGGTAAGGTAGTTACCATGGCGAATAATGACAGCCACTTTAGCTCCTTCTATCACAAAAACAGAGGTAACAACACCATCAAAGACAGCCCGCGCACTGGTGCCATTGGGGACTTCTAAATCAATTCCATTATTGTTGGTCTGCACTTTACTTAATTGATTGTGTTGCTGCACACCGAAGCGTCCAACTATTTGGTAATTGTTATTAACAGGAGCAGGTAGGTTACCTTTGTTTTGTGCAAAACTACCTCCCAATTTGCGCTCCTCTGCGGTCATTGGATAACCTCCCTTGGTAGCCGCCTTACGCTCTTCGACAATTGGGGCTTTCTCACCTCGTGCGGCAGCCTCTCGAGCCCGTCTTTCTTGTTCTTCACGAGCCTTGCGCTCTGCTTCGGCTATTTCAAAAGCAATTTGTTGCTCGATCTTTTTGTTTAGTGTGGCTATTTGTTGCTGTTGTTTACGACGAAGGGCTTTGAGGTCTTTTTCCTTTCCTTGAAGCTGTTGCACCTCAGAGATGCGCTGTTTCTGCTCTTGTTGTAAGAGATTGCACTCCTTTTCTCGTTGCACCAAAAGGGTCGATTTGTTGTTTCTGTTCGCTTCGATAGAAAAACGAGTTTGTTCTAAAGCCAAACGAGTCTCTTTCAATTGAGCGGAAGCCTGCTGATGAGCCAACGCATATTGCGATACAAAACGCATTCGCCTTACCGCCTGATCAAAGGCCTCTGACGAAAGCACAAAAAGCATAGGGTCGGTGGTAGATTTCCTATGTTGTAATGCTACTACCGAGCGAGCATAAGCCTCTTTACGTAGCTCTTCTTCTCCTTTTAGGTATTTTTCCTGCCGTTGAAGCGAATCTATATCTCCATTGAGGGCTTTAATCTCGGCATCCAAGAGGTTTATTACTTTCTGACGCTGACCGACCTTTTTCTTCAATAAATTGACCTCTTTCTGCTTCTTGGACTTATCCTTGCTAATCTTGTTCAGTTCCTTATTGGTCTTCTGTATCTCTTCCATAGCAGCCTTGCGCTGACGTTCGAGATTTTGCACCTTTTTCGACTTAGTTTGTGCTGATAAAGTTATAGAAGATAACGCCAAAATCATGGCGAGAAAGATATATAGAATAGATTTCATGCTACTTAGGGTCTAATCTTGAAACAAACTACGAAGTAAACGAACCACCTCATCCGTTCTCATCTCTCGGTACTCAAATGGAATGTTGGGGCGTAAACGTTCAGCTGCAGAAACCTCTCGATGCAATGAACGGCTCACATAGTGCAATGCTACCTGTCGATGTCCTTGGCGAAAAACCTGAATCTTAACATCGGTCGGCAATGCTCCGGGTGTACGACTGGCATACGAAGCATAATCTATAACGGCATGCACTCCTCGGTAAAGGGGCATTGTTACGGCTCGATGTGGACGGATAAGATCGTTTAAGCGATAATGTAGGTATATAGGCCAATCGGAGGGATGCACTTCAACCTCTCCTTCTTCGGCAAAACCTATCTTTTCAAAAGGACGTACTGCTTCTCCCAAGAGCAAACTCTCAAGAATAGAATAGGATAGGGGAAAGGTAAGTTGCTGACTTAAATAATCATAAGAAGTTCTGAAATAACGCTCGTTGTAGCGGTCTATAACAATCAGTTCTTCGGGCAAAATGTAGATACGCGCTACTTCAGCAAACAGTAAGGGACGGAAAGAAAAATAGAAGCCATATCCTGGATGAAATGATATATCCGTGCGAACATCTATTGAGAAACTGGGAATTTCTATTGCCAAAGAACCCGAGGCTTGCCAAGGTACAGGCTCTACACGAGTTTCGGAAAACTGTCGCAAATACTCCTTCGGACGTACCGCTATCGTAGCTGATGCCTCTAAGGCTTCTTGACGTGTGCCACAAGAAGAGAGCATTAAGAGAAAGCTCCCAAAGAGCAGAAGACTGCATAGTAAAGCTCCTTTTATTTTCACCTTTGTAACTTTTTGAGATGCTCTATACGTACCCTAATCTCTTCATTCGGTGCAGTAGTCAACTCTTTTTCAAGCCACTCTATTGCTTCGTCTACCTTACCCATCTCTTCCAGTACTACCGAGTGGTGCATAAGATAGGTAAAACGACTTTGGGGATTATCGGCACTGTTTTCTATCGCTTTGCGGAGGTAAATTTCCGCCAATGTATAATTTTTTTGAAGGTAAAGAATATACCCATAAGTATCCAATATGTAAGGAGCCTCGGGCTGGAGAGCTACAGCTTGTGCTGCCATACGTGCTGCCTTTTCGAGTTCAATACCTTTAATTGCTAAATAGTAGGCATAGTTGTTCAACACATTAACCTGTTTGGGGTCTTCGACAAGAGCTTGTTCGTAATGCTCAAAAGCCTGTTCTTCCCTTTCTTGCGCATAGTACAAATCTCCCAAATGCGAGAGTATCTCTGCTCGTGTGCTACGCTCCTCTGGGGGCGTCAGTTGAAGAGCTTTTTGGAAAAGCTGCTCTGCCAAATCATATTTCTCCTCTGCTGTTCTAATCAAGCCCCTATACACAATGAGCGAAGGGTCATTGGGGTACTGTTGTAATCCCTCTTCAATAAGATGTTCAGCACCTGCTATATCGTCTTTCATAAGACGTTCCTCAACAAGTGCCCCCCAAATCTCTGGATGATCTTTAGGGAATAATTGTGTCAATTTATAAAGATACTTCACCGCCCCTTCTGTATCGCCCTGCGCATAAAGCTGTGGTACGTAGGAAGCGTGGAAATCATACTTGTCGGGATGAAGGCTTAGGAGAGTTTCGTAAACAGGATTATACTCTTTGAAAAGCACTCCCTTTGATGTCTCTTGCTGCAATAGGGGCAAAATGGCTGCAAGCAACTCATCGGGCGACAATTGCCTCGAACCTATCAAGCGTAAGAGTTCATTACAAGCCTCTGTACGGCGACCCTCTATCATATAGGCAGAAGTAGCTATCAAAGCACAAGGAGGCAGAAAACGCTCTTCTTCGGATAGACGATTCAAAATCTCTCTTACGCCCTCTGTATCTCCAAGCGATAAAAGTTGCGACAGTCCTTCAATAGATTTTTCGGGGTTTTCTTTAATCTGACTTTTCAAAAGCTCTTCTGCATAGAGACGCACCTCCTTACGATCTGCCCCCTTAGCTTGCAAGAGCTTGAAACGTATCTGATGCATTACCTCCTCGTAGGGAGTGTCTTGCATGTGGGGAGACATTTTTTCGAAGAGTTGTTCCGCCTTGTCGACCTTACCTGCCACAATGTAGATTTCGGTAAGAAGCATTGCAGCCTCTACCTCTGTAGGAGCGTAGAGCCGATAGCGTTCAAGTGCCTCTATTGCCTCTCTCCACTCCTGTTTTTGAAGCAAAGCATTTACATAAGTATGCATGTAGCGTTGTTCAGAAGGCAAAAGTTCAAATGCCTTTTGAGCCCACGCATATGAACGAGCCGATATGCGCCCTTGTGTAAGCTCTGCCAAAGCATGTGCTGCGGCTGCAGAGGGTGAGTAAAAAAAGGAATTAGAAAGCAAGTGATAAGCTAAAGAAGGTTTGTCGGTATGGAGTGCCATCATACCTTGCTCAAAAAGAAATTGCGCACGAAGGCTATCTGTCGCCTTAACATCCACCCCCTGAGCACAGAGCGAAAAGAGGCTAACCCATAATCCAACAAGACTTATCGATAGGTGCTTAAAAGGTAAACATCTCATAGAACAACCACTACACAACTACCCTACTAATTCTTAACACCCGAATGACCAAAACCACCTGTACCTCGTTCGGTCTCGTCAAGCGTATCTACGGATTTCCATTCTACCGTTTCATACCGCGCTATAACCATCTGAGCGATGCGGTCTCCCGAAACTATTTCGACCTCCTCTTGGGAAAGATTGATAAGAATAACCCCTATCTCACCTCGATAATCTGCATCGATTGTACCGGGAGTATTAAGCAGTGTGATACCTTTCTTTAGAGCTAAGCCACTACGAGGGCGTATCTGTGCCTCGTAACCTGCTGGCAAAGCTATTGAAATACCCGTAGGTATGAGCTTGCGCTCTCCAGGCTTAAGGAGCACAGGCTCCTCCAAAAAAGCAGCAAGATCTACTCCTGCCGAGAGAGGAGTCGCATAGCGAGGCAAGGGATTGTTCGACTTATTGATAATAGGAATCTGCATACCTCTTTTTTACTACTAAGCAGTACGTTGCTACCTCTTCTTTTTAGAGGGCGAAAAGCATATTGCTCTCCCTCTAAGAAAACACAGTACAGGCTCTCCACGAGAAGTAGTTTATTCAGTCCACTAAAGTACTAAAAAGCGACGACACTGCTACCCATTGATAAATAGAAAAAACTCACAAAAGTTCAAAAAAGAAACGATAGACATTGAGTTATGTTGGGATGCGAAATCCTATCCGCTGTAAGACTTCTCGTTGATAAGCATTTCCCCCTATGGCGATATATGCCTCGGGTTCTCTGTGAAAGGGGTAGTTTACTCGATGCAACTCGAAATCTGAAGGATTTTGCGCAAAAAACTTCGGTTTGACGAATAGTGTGGGAAGTTTGTAAGAATACTTCTTCTAGCCAAAAAGGGTGTTCTGAAGGAATGGTAATGAAAGGATGCTCCAATTCAGGCACTTTGATTCTTGATAAATCAACCCCCTCCCAACCAAAAAAGCGGAGAGTATCCTCCAATACACTACGAGAACCACGAGCTTTTCCCTCGGCTGAAAAACCCGCAATATGCGGTGTTGCATAACTTACAAAGGGCAATAACTCTTCTTTTATATAGGGCTCTCCCTCCCAACAGTCTATCATTGCGCTCCCCACTCTTCCCATTTTTAGAGCTTCGAGAAGGGCTTGACTGTCGCTACTCCCCCTCGGGCAGCGTTGAGAACAATAGTTCGTGGAGAACAGCGTGCGAGTAATTCTGAATTGATGAGATGATGCGTTGCATAACGCTTCTCTCGGGTTAGTGGTGTGTGGAAAGAGAGAAGAGAACAATGCTCCGCCAAATGCTCCAAAGAGTGAAAGTCTGCCTCTCCCTCTCGCTCTGCTCTTGGGGGATCACACAATAAGATTTCACCTACGACCACCTCCGCCATCTGCAAGAGGTTTCGCCCCACGTTACCCACCCCTACGATACCCAAACGCTCCTCTCTAAGGGGACGGCCCTGTTGTATCGCCATCCAAGAGAGTGCGCATAGCACCCAATGTGCTACACCTCGAGCATTACATCCAGGAGCATTGTGCCACTCTATCCCGTGTGCTGAGCAGTAGGAAGCATCTATGTGGTCAAAACCTGCCGTTGCTGTAGCTATAAATCGAATAGGGGTTTCTTCCAAAAGAGCGAATCGCATCGGGTAATACTACGAATGAGCAAGCCTTCGGCTCTCTCGGCTATAATCCTTGCTCGAGTTATCTCTTGCGAGGGCAAATAGATAATATCTGCCACGGACTCTAACACCCCTTTTATGTAGGGGAGTGAGGCATCGGCTATCAAACGGGTAGGCATATCGGTTAGATGTTTTTCTTTGCGCCTGCAATAGTACACTAAATAAAACTTCTGACCAATAGTCTCTATGCCATGACCCTCCCAAGTAAAGCCTTTTATCCCCCTTAAGAGAGGCTACAACAGATGAGTCCATACACAAAGCACCCCAAAAGTTATAGTTAAAAACCTTTGGGGTGCCATGTAATTTGATACTTAGTCTATAGGGTTACTTCTTTAGAAGAGGGTGCCTTCGATATCTCCTCTGGTAACTCTCTTGAGATCAAAGAAGTCTGTTTTATCGAAATACTCTGGCTCTTTCTGCATAGATATCTGTTCAGAGTTCTGAGTATGTATTATCCATCGCCCTTCAAAAACAGAAGAATTTGCACTCTTTTTGTGAGTAACGACTATAACATTTCTGCTCTTTTTGATAAGGACATCCACGATTTTATCCTCTCCGTCCTTAACATCTCCTCCAAATACTCTAAAGGTTGCTAAGTAATCCTCCCTATTTTGGGTGGTGTCACTATCATAGAATACCACTCTTACATTAAGCTTTCGATAATCTTTCAACTCCCCATCGTACTGCTTATACTCTCCGTCCCAAACAGTGCCCATAAGATCAATTTTTTGATTGGGCAACATAGGTTCTTGCTTTTTCTTCTCACAGCTTGTTAGAGTTAAAAGTGTGATGAGGCAACAAGCCCCAAAGAGATAGAAATAATCTTCTTCATAGTTTTTCTTTTTATGTTGGTGTATTAACTCACAAAACACTTTTCTACTGCCAAAAAGAGCAGGTCCATACCCTCAAAGAGTGTCAAGGAACCTTTTAGCAAACTTGTGCTATACAATAATAGCAGTTTAACTCTCTTTTGCTGACACAAATGTAACGACATTACTGTATAGTACAAAATCTCCAAAACGAAGGAGTACTATTCTATAACAGGGGTAGTAGTAAAAGAGTTCTTTCACCCCTCTTTGGGGATAGTTATAAAGGATGTCCTTTACCCTTCTGTGACACAACCAAAAACCCGCCCCCCTCTATCCGAGAGAGCCGAACTTTCGATGCTATTACGAGACTATTTACCACCCTCTACTTACTACCTCATTGAGGAGTAGTGGGGAGGGTAGGTGTTTCGCCCAAGTTAGGCAATTGAGGAGCAGGCTGTTCCTTAGTAGTCTGCTCAATAACTTCCAGTACTTGCTTTTCTTCGTTAACGGATGAATGCAAAAAGTGAGTAGACACGATACTTAAAACGGCTATTGTACAAGCCAACCACCAAGTACCTTTTTCCAAAAAATCGGTAGTCTTACGCACACCCATAATCTGATTGCTTGAAGAGAAGCCTGAGGCCAAACCTCCACCCTTGGAGTTCTGAATAACAACGAGCAATATAAGTAAGATCGCTGCCAACAAAATCAAAATAGTCAAAAATATAAACATTGCCTTTATATGTATCTAATTTATTTACTGATTTCTATCAATCGTTCTAAGAAACGTATCTGATCTGCAAAGTAACTACTTTTTTCTGGATTTTTGTCTTTTATAGAGAGAATTATATTGAGAGCTTTGTCGTAACAATGCTGTTCGATATAGAGTCGGGCGAGTGTTTCGGTAAATATTGGTGCTTCAACCTCATCCGCAGTAAGAGAAGCACTAAAGGGCTCTTCGAGAGGCGATATTTCTTTAGGCAAAACGGTTGTAGGCTCTTCAAAAACAGGAGCAAAAGTCGAATCTCTTTCTGTAGAAGAAGACTTCTCGGAAGATATCCCATGTAGAGAGAAATAGTCGCCTGAAGTAGAAGTATAGTCCGAAGAGAGTGCCACTGGCGCAACTTCATTTTCTTCCATCTGGTCTAGGAAACGTTCTACCGAAGCAAAACTATCTGTGTCAAGGTATTCGTGATTTGAATACGAGGGGGCAATATATCTTTTCTCTACCATAACGTAGAGTTTGTTGCGGTCTGCCAAGAAAGGAGCTAAACGCTGCAACTCGGAAAAGTAACGAATATCCTCTACCAGAGCTAAGTTGTAAAGGTACAAAAAGACAAACGTATGGGCATAGGGGTAGCTATCGACCATATATCTAAGGTCTTCCAAAGTACCCTTATGGAGCAACGTAGGGTCATTGAGATAGGCATTCAAATCTTCTGCTGTCATCCTTACCAGTCTTCTGCCGTGGCGTTAAATATCTGCTTGGTAATATCTTCTGTAAGCTGTCGAACCAAATCGTCCTGCACATCGGAAAAGAGAGAGCTACTTTCAAAATCGGTGTAGGCAGAAAAAGCTCGGTCGAAGTTTTTCTTTGGATTGGCATTATTTTCAAAATGCACCGAAACGGTCATCGTAAAGCGTGTCAATAAAGCATAGGAGTTCTCCTGCACCGCCACGGGAGCTAAATCATAGCCTACAATGGCTCCTTCGAGAGTAAAGTCGCCCCCTTGAGACACCTCTTCTAAACGAGTTTGACGTCGAAACAACTCTCTAAGAGCTTCCGTAAATGACTGACTCAATGGCGGATAAACAAGTGGAGCTTGGTTGTTAAAGAGCGATATAGAGAAGGTCTTCGTAGAGGCATAGTCTATCGAAGCCCCCGAAAACTTATACGATATACTACACCCTGTTATAAAGAGAGTCAATAGAAAGAGACTGTACCAACCGACCCCCTGTTTCTTACAACTATTCCAAGCCATATTCTTTCAATTTACGATGTAGTGTGCGTACCGATATTCCCAACTGGTCGGCTATCTCTTGGCGAGTAGCATTTTTATTCCTCGCCATGGCCCTCTTAATAAGAAAACGCTCCCCATCGAGAAGGGTTACAATAGAGCCATCAGTAGCCAACTCCTCTTCGGGCATCTCTTCGCTGTCTATAATCACCGTTTCATCTGCTGTTCGTGCAGAGGTTATAGGTGTAGAAGAAAGTGGTAAAAAGTGTGGAGTAGTCTCTACCGTCGGAAGGTCTGCTCCTTTCCCTCCCGCAGAAGAGGGAGTAAATATTTGCGGAGGGCATTCTTCGGGACGCCCTTTTTGAGGGAGTAATTCGTTAACTTTCGCCTTAACTTCATTGAGTTCGCGACGCAAATCGAAAAGTACTTGGTATAAAATCTCCCGTTCGTTAGCAAAACTTTGCCCTCCCTTAGCTCCCTCATCTGCCGAAGCTACGAGTACGGGGTGTAAATCTTGCAACCCCTCTTGCTGGAGATAATTACGTAGCGTAGTAATTCCTATTAAGCGAGACTCTTCGAGTACGCTCATACGGTCAGTAATATTTCTCAGCTCACGTATATTGCCTGGCCAGCGATAGGCTTGTAACATCTCCTTGGCTGCATCGTCCAAATCCAATGGAGGTATTTGATAAAGGCGAGCAAAATCGGAGGCGAAGCGACGGAATAGCAGAGGGATATCTTCGGGACGCTTTCTCAAAGGAGGTACTTCGATGGGTACGGTATTGAGTCGATAGAAGAGATCTTCACGAAAACGTCCTTTGCGAATAGCCTCGCCCAAATTGACATTGGTAGCTGCCACCACCCGTACATCCGTTTTTACGGGCTGACTTGCTCCAACGGGTATAAACTCGCCATTCTCCAAGACACGCAAAAGGCGAGCTTGGGTAGCAAGAGGCAATTCTCCCACTTCATCAAGAAAAATAGTCCCTCCATTAGCCTCTTCAAAATAGCCCTTACGGTCTCCCAAAGCACCTGTAAAAGACCCCTTCCGATGTCCAAAAAGCTCAGAATCTATGGTTCCTTCTGGAATAGCTCCACAGTTTATCGCTATATACTTACTGTGTTTGCGCCGAGAGTACTGATGTATAATCTGAGGGAAAAACTCCTTTCCTACACCACTCTCACCCACAACCAATACAGACATATCAGTAGTGGCTACTTGTGCTGCTGTACGCAGTGCTTGTAAGAAAAGAGGCGCATTGCCTATAATCCCGAAGCGTTGCTTAATCTGCTGAACATCTATATCCATACTTTTTTGAATGGTTGTATTAGTAAACTGTCTTGATAGAAAGGTTCTTTATCCTTAATCACAACTCTATCAGAAGGGCTGAATAGCTTCTCCAAAACTGAGAGGAGCATATACTAAAAGGTCTTGCTGACGAACTCCTATTTCTATTTTTTTTCCCATCTGCACCGACTCTCCATCTATCTGAGCAGGTCCAAAGGCACTGCGTTCTATCACTATGTGAGAGCCCCTATACGACTCGATGCGGGCATTTTTGTCTATCGTCTTTGTAAAAAGTTGCAATGCCACCTGTGCGGCATGAATACCCTCTAAGGGGCGGATTATCACCAAGTCCAAAAGTCCGTCCGAGGGCGAGGCATTGGGTGCAATGTAAGCATTATTGCCATATTGCTCTATGTTGGCACACGTTATCAGGAATGCTTCTCCCCCTATGTCATGATTATCTATGGAGATTTTATACTCCTGAGGTTTGAAAGAAATATATTCATCAATGGCAGACTTTATATAGGTAAGAAGTCCACGAGTCGAGGCATCATCGTAGCGTTTAGTAATCTGCGCATCAAATCCTACACCGAAAGTACAGAAAAAAGGCAAGCCATTCGCCAATCCCATATCAATAGAAACCAACTTACCCTCGGTTATAATACGTACTGCTTCTGCATCGTTTTGCATAGGGATACCCAACGCTCGGGCTAAGCCATTGCCACTCCCTCGAGGTATGATACCTAACTTGACCTCTGAGCCACTCAAAGCACTTGCTATCTCGTTAATAGTACCATCGCCTCCCACAGCGATAACCGAGTCTAACCCATGAACCATAGCCTCTTTAATCACCTCAGCGGCATGCCCTTCTCCCTTAGTATAGGTCAAGAAGAGCTCCTCCTCTCTATCCTGATAGGCGGCTGCAAGCAAAGCAGGCACTTTGTGTTTAGATGCGATGCCCGATATCGGATTAATGATAGCTATAACCCTCTTTTTCACACTCTTTATAGATGTTCTATTTATCTTCTATTGTGTTGTGCCAATCGCTCCTCTGCCAAGGTTTCGTACTTAGTACCAGGACGTCCATAGTTACAGTAGGGATGGATGCTAATGCCTCCACGGGGGAGGAAATCTCCCGTTACTTCTATATACTTAGGATTCATAAGAGCAATCAAATCATTCATTATGATATTGACGCAATCTTCATGAAAAGCTCCATGCGAACGAAAGCTAAAGAGATAGAGTTTCAAACTCTTGCTCTCGACCATCTGTACATCAGGTATATAGTCTATATAAAGGGTGGCAAAGTCTGGCTGGCTTGTTATGGGGCAGAGTGCTGTAAACTCTGGGCAGACGAAGCGCACCCAATAATCTCGCTCAGGATGCTTATTAACAAAAGACTCTAACACTTCGGGGGCGTAGTCCTGCTTATATACTGTTTTCCCTCCGAGGAGGGTCAATTCTTCACCTCTATCTTGCATAATTCTATTTTACAATAGGACAAAAGCCCTATACAGACAACTAAGCTACAAAAATAATCATTCAAGCACAAACGAAGCCCATTAGACATCATGCATAAGATTGCTGTGCAAGGTGCTATTGATAGAGCGAGAAGCGAACAACGAGGGAGTGCCAAAGTTCATTTTAGACATATCCCTCGTTAAGGTAGGTCAGAATATGCAAAGTACAAAGCACGAAGATCGTGGCTGAAAAGAGCGTGCCGAAGTACGAGACAAAAGCTGAAAGTGGCAAGCAGTACAGCAATTTGCGTACTATAAAACACCGTCCTTACTTTTGGAACTTATATGCTTCGCTCCACACTCCACAGGAAAGCTCGCAAACCCTGCAACGGATTTTCCCTATCAATCTCTGCTAAAGCATCTAAGAGCTTATGTGCACGCTCTTCGGAGCATGCTACCAAGAGAGCCCCATTGAGAGTAGGCCATGCGTGGGTGCCCAAATGGGGATTACCCGTGTGAGACCCCGCCCCTTGAATTTCCTCCCATTGGTGTATCCCTTTAGATTGAGACGGCTCAAAGCCTTGATGACAAGTCCATGAAGGGCCTGATTGAAACTAATGAAAACTATCTTTTGTGATTCCATAACTCGTAGCTATTAGGGGTTCAAAAGTTTTTTACACTCTCCGTCTTTGGAAGGCTCTTCGAGCACGTCTGACACGTCTACCCAAGAGAGATGCATAAATGGTAGGAATTAAAATCAACGTAACTCCCGTAGAAATAGAGAGACCAAATGCAACGGTAACTCCCATAGGTTGCCACGTTTCGCTTCCTTCGCCAATACCGATAGCCATAGGTACCATACCGAGTACGGTGGTCAGTGTGGTCATAAGTACTGGACGCAAGCGAGATTTGCCAGACTGCATAATGGCTCGACGCACACCCAATCCACGCTCTCTACCCAAGCGAGCGTAGTCGATGAGTACAATACCATTTTTCACCACAATACCTACCAACATAATAGCTCCAATAAAGGCTATAATACTCAATGGTACGCGAGTGAGAGCTAACCCTATAATAACACCTGTAAAAGCAAAGGGTACGGAAAACATTATCACAAAGGGGTCGAACATACTTTCAAACTGCGCCGCCATAACGATATATACTAAAACCAAAATAAGGAGTAAGAGTATCGTCAGATCGCCAAAAGCCTCTTGTTGCTGTTCATAGCTTCCCGAAATCTTATAGGTTACTCCAGCAGGCATTTCGGTATTCTTGAGCACTTCGTTGGCATCCTTCACCAAATCGGAGAGAGGCACTCCCTCTGCCGCTACCATAGCAAGAGTTACCACGCGCTCTCTATCCTTACGCTTGATAGAAGGGGGAGTAAAGTACTCTTTCAGCGTTCCCAAATCGCCCAAGCGTACTGCAGCCCCTGTGGGGGTGGCTACCAAAATATTGTTCATATCTTCGAGCGAACGGCGATATTCGGGAGCCAAACGCACACGTATCTCATATTCATTACCTGCCTCTCTATAATAGGAGGCAAGGTTACCCATAACGCTATTATTGAGCATCAAGGCAGCAGTGGAGATGTTGAGTCCATGTTCAGCCAGTTTTTTGCGGTCAAATTCCATACGATATTCAGGCATATCTTTGCTACGGTCGTTATTGACTTCCGAGCAAGAAGGACGTTTCTTGAGAGCCTCTTGTACCTTAGCTGCTGTTTGATTGGTCTTTTCAAAGTCGTAACCATAGATTTCCACCGCTACAGCCGTCTGCCCTCCTACCTGCTGCTCCGGGGGTAACCACATAGGTGTTAATGCCAGGGGTATTGGCAAGGTCTTCACGCATCAAGTCAGCTATGGCATAGATACTCCTATCTCGTTCCGAAGCATCTACAAAGCCTATGTTGTAGCGCAGCACATTATTACCACTTCCCGAAAGAGTGGCAAAAGCATTGCCCGCATCGGCAGTACCTACTGTTAGGTTACAATTCTTTATTTCAGGATACTTTTCTTGCCACATTTTGGTAAGCATAAGCTTTTTCACGTGCCAGGTCGATACTCGTACCCAAAGGTAGATCTATACGCATCGTCATAGAAGAGTTGTCATTTTGCGGCATAAACTCTGTCTTAATGGTAGAACCTAATATAATAGAACCTCCAAAGATGAGTATCGCCAAAAGGATAGTGAGCGTGCGGTGTCCTAATGCCCACTTAAGAGAGCGAGCATATATCTCTTCGGTCCATGAGAGAGCCGATTCAATAGATCGTTGTATGCGATTGAGTTCTTGACGTTCTTTCTTCTGCTTACGGCGCAATATGTGTGCACAGAGCGAAGGAGTTAGGGTAAGTGCTCCGATGGTAGAAATAATCATAATGATACTTACAATCCACCCTAACTGCTGAAACATAATACCCGTCATACCTCCGAGCATTGTGAGAGGGAGGAATACTGCAAGCATCGTAAGAGTAGAGGCTACAACCGAGATAGCTACCTCATTAGTAGCATGTGTGGCAGCTTGTTTAGGGTAACTGCCTCGCTCTATATGGGTGGTAATATTCTCCAAAACCACAATCGCATCGTCTACCACCATACCGATGGCTATAGAGAGCGAACTCATCGAAATAATGTTGAGAGTATTACCCGTTAGCATTAGGTAGATGAAGGAGCCGATAAGTGAGATAGGGATGGTAAGTATAATAATAAAAGTAGCTCGCCATCTACCCAAAAAGAGCAGCACCACAAAGATGACTACCACGAAAGTGATAAAGATAGTGTTCGTAAGGCTCGAAATGGTATCTTCAATATAGTTGGCAGTATTCATTACCGAAGAGAGCTTTACATCACTGGGGAGCGACTGCTCAAGTTTTGGGAGTAGCTCGGTAATCTTATTGGATATGGAAACGGAGTTAGCACCACTCTGCTTATTGATAATAATCAGAGCGCTGCGTTCGCCATTATTGTAAGCCTCCTGCATCTGTTCGGCTATGGTGTCTTCCACTCGTGCTACGTCTCGGAGGTATATGTTCTGTCCTCCTCTACTGGCTATAACTATGTTTTCGAGTTCAGAGGGGTCGGCAAACTCTCCCTGTACTCGTATAGAATTGGTCTGGTTACCAATGGTGATTTGTCCAGCAGGCGTGTTGCTATTTTCTGCCCGTATAATGGAACTTATCTGCGGTATGCTTAGTCCGTAGGCTTCGAGGGCAGTAGGGTCACAGTAGACCTGTATCTGTCGTTTAATAGTACCCGAAGAGGATACACTCCCCACACCATCGATACGACCAATCGGATTAACCACTTTTTCTTCTAATATCTTATCCAACCCTGTGGTACTCTCTTCGGCTGTAGCTACAAGTATTTGGATAGGAATATCGTCGGCACTGAACTTAAAGAGCATTGGGTCTCGCACGCCATCAGGGAGCGATTCGGTTAAAAGCCCCAACTTGTCTCGTACATCGTTCGTAGCTACGTCCATATCGCTCCCCTCATTGAACTCGATGGTTACGATAGAAACATTTTCTCGGCTCTCACTGGTGATGTGTTTCTGATTGGCAATCCCATTCAAAACATTTTCGATAGGATTGGTTACGTTCGCCTCTACGTCCGTTGGTCCTGCACCCGGATAAGAGGTAAATACAATGATACGCCCAAACTCTATATTGGGGTAGAGGTCTATCGGCAACTTCTGCAAAGAGAAGAGCCCTAATATAACCACAGCAACGAATATCAGTATCGTTGTAATGGGTTTCTTGACGGCAGCACTATATATACTCATAATGGTCGATTGTTGAGACTCTCGCTATAATTACTTACTGACTACTCGTACACGTACTCCGTTGCGAAGGCTTTGAGAACCCTCGGTAATAACCACATCGCCCTCTTTCAAACCTTCGATTACCTCTATAAAAGCATCGTGTCTTGTACCTATTTTAAGCTCGGTACGCACTGCCTTATCACCGTCAAGGGTAAAGGCATAATAGTCGCCACTACCACTCTGTTTAACCACGGCACGATCCGAAACAAGCAACTTCTTTTCTGTACCAAAGTCGAGCGTTGCACGGGCAAACATGCCTGGACGAAGTACATTTTTGCTATTGTTCACTTCAATCTCTACTGGGAAAGTGTGAGTAGCTGGATTTATGGTTGGATAGATGAGAGATACCTTTCCAGTGAACACCTCGTCGCCCAAAGCATCTACCTTGAGAGAAGCAGGCATCCCCTTATTTACCCTACTGTATAAACGCTCTGAGACATTGAAGCGAAGTTTAACAGGATTTATCTCTTGGATTACAAATATAGGTGCCGAGGGGGTACACATATCGCCACTATCATAGTTGCGGGCAGTTACAATTCCACTTATAGGGCTACGAAGTATGGTATTCTCTTGAATATTTTTGAAGTTATTCTCCGCTATGGCCAGCGCACTGCGACGAGCCTCCCATTGGGCTTGAGCCACCCCTCCCACTTTGTAAAGCTCATCGGTACGGTTAAAGGCGAGCTGGGCATCTGCCAACTGTACTTGAACTTGGTTGAGCTGACTATTATCCATTTCAGCCAAAACCTGTCCACGACTAACGAAAGCCCCTACTTCGGTACGGATACTTTTGATACGCCCTGCCATTTGTGGAGCAATATTGTTTTTAGTTTTAGCCTCTATAGTAGCCGAGAAAAGTTCTGTTTGAGGCACCATTTGATATGAGGCTACGGAGGTTTCAACCACTATCCGAGTAGTATCTTCTGTCGCCGTTTGTCCCTTAGAAGATGTGCTACCACAAGAGGAGAGTAGGAATGCTCCTCCCATAGAGCATAGAGAGACGAGGAGGTAGTTTATGATTGTTCGCTTCATAGTGTAGTTCTTTTTATCTAAGATGATATTATTTCTATTCCGTTGTGATTTATTTTTTGTCGGGTAACCCTTTGCCCTCAAGTTTTTCAAGCTCCGACTGAGCGACCATAAAATCGAAGAGGGATTGGTGATAGTTAAGACGTGCTTGGAGCAAAGCTACGTCGGCATCGTTCACTTCAAGAAGAGTTCCCTCGCCTGTTTCAAAGCGTTTAGTCGCTATGCTATAACCCTTTTCTGCCAGTTTAATAGCCTCTTGGCTTACAGTATAGGTTTGTACTGCTCGGCGTACTCTGTCCAAAGCATCTTTTTGAGCTATGGTGAGCTGGCGTTCGATGTCTCTACGATTGAGTTCGAACTGTAACAATGCAACTTTTTGTTGCTGTACATTGTAGTAACGTTTACCTCCCGAGAAGATGGGTATCGATAGATTGAAATTGATAGACGAAAAAGGTGTCCAAAGACGACTATTGTCTAAGTCCAATTTGTTGCTCGAAAAGGAGAAATTGTACATTCCCGACACCGAAAGAGTTGGGATGAAAGATGCCTTTGAGAGTTCCAAAGAGGAGTTGAGGAGCTTTTTCTGATGCGCCAATTCTTTAAGGGTAGGATTGTTGTCGAGAGTGCTATGTTCGGCTACAATATATTTGTCTATGATTTCTGGAGCATAGTCTTTGAGAGTTCCTTTGGGAACAATAGCAAAATGGGGAGGTAGTCCCATGAGGACGAGCAGAGAACTATTAGCTGTATTGGCAGCATCTTGAGCCTGTCGAAGGTTAGGTTCGAGGTTTTTGACTTGTACCTCACTACGGAACAAATCGTACTGAGCCACTAAGCCTTGCTTATAGTTGCTCTCCACCAATCGGTAGTTGTTCAGTGCATTACGATAGCTTGCCAACAAAACCTCATAGGCATCGCGCGCCAAGAGAGTTTGCAAGAAGGCCTTACGTATCTCGGCTACCTTATTTACCTTGGTCGTGTTGGCTTGTTCCATCGCTAAGGCAAGATTTTCCTTACTCATGGTAATACTTCTCCACAATTGAGCATTGACCAAGGGGAGGGCTACATTTACACCCCCTTGTATGTTATTAGTACGTCCCACTTCGATACCTTTAGCAAGCATCTCTTCAGGCATACTACTTGCCCCGGGGAAGCCATCTAAGTACATCACCTGTTTTTTTATGGTGTAGCTATAATTTCCAGAGAGATTTACAGAGGGGAAAAGCTGACCCAGAGCCTCACGGTAGGAGTACTTTTGCTTTTGGATGAGAAGCTCACCCACTTGTACGGAACTACTTTCGGCAAGAGCTATCTCAATGGCTTCGTCTAATGAAATCTCTCGACTATGCGGAGGGGAATTGGTGGGTATGGTAGTGTTATCGGGAACAACTTGGGCATAATTGGGTACCGAAACAGTACCCCAAAGGACTAACACGAGTCCTAAGAATAGGAGCAATCGATTTTTTGTCATAATTCTTGCTTTGTTTTCGTCGTTTTACAGAGAGGAAGAGTGGGCTACTCTTTACTCTCTTTTTGCCTTCACAATGAGGCTTTACTTTTCTCTTTAGATACTAAAAAAACAACAGGTTTAATACGATACTGTTTTTATTTCTTGTTTTTAAAGCAAAAAAAGGGAGCTTTTTCTTTTTGAATATGTTTTTAACTTCTTCTTTAGTACGTTTCTGGTTCTAAGAAATCGCTTTGTTTATCGTAGGGTTGGCATACGATGCCTATGTTTTCTATTCCTTTAAGTGCAGGAAGTGGCGTAAGAGGAGCGAGTCGCATTGTATAGATACCACTCGTAGGGAATGATATTTTTCGGAAAAAGACAAAACTGTTTTCACGTAGCGTAATCCCTCTCCCTGACCATCTCCCCGACTCGATAGCGAGAGGAATTGATAGGGTATCTATACGTTCATAGCCCCATTGATTAGCAATGGAGCTATGTAGCACGATATTGTTATAGTCATACTCGTTATTGTGACGTATTAAAACGTCGATTCGGTAGGGGCGTTTCGCCTCGGTGATGAGAAAAGGGATCTCTACGGGAGCCTCCTTCTTCCAGCCCGAAGCAGGAAGAGTGCAGTAGGTAACCGAAAGCTCTTGTGAAGGTCTGCAGTTCGTTACGAGTAGCAATAGCAGTACAAACCCTAAAAAGAGAGCGAGAGGAGTACTTTTTACCTTCACGGGAGTTTTCGTTATCACTATTCGTTAGGTTTCTCGGCGTTTCTCTTTTCTCCTCTTTTGCCTTGTGGACGAGAGTTTTTTTCTAGAGAGCCTGCCTCGTGATTTTCGCTATTTGCACTTCGATTGTGCGCACGGTGAGCGTTTCGAGGGTTGTTTCTCCTTCGATTCGGTTGAGGCTTTTCGCTCTGAGAGGGATGCTCGATAGTTGTTTTTTGTTCTGCCTCTTTGGCGGTTTCTGCCGTTGCTTGCCCTGCCACCTCTTTGGACTTACCGCTGGGACGCTTTTTGCGTCCGCGTCGCTTATCGTTATCAAAGCGAGTGAGGGAATTGGCTTCCAAGATGTCTGTTACCCCATTGGTCGGTGTAGCTACCTCTTCGAGTAGAGCCTCTGGCTTTTCTCCTCGTTTATTCATTTCGATAACTTCTCTTACTCGGCGTAGCGATAGCGTTACACTATTCGATAGGTTGCCCTCTTCGGGGACATAGGTAAGCTGCGAACGGAGCAAATCCCACTTGACAAACTTATAATTATCTGTCTGGGTTGCCAAGACGATATTCTTCGAAGGCATCTTTTTCTGCGCTTCGAGATAGGTATTGACCTCAAAGTTGGTACAGCACTTGAGTTTGGCACACTGCCCAGTAAGTTTCTCAGGGTTAAGAGTAAGCTCTTGAAAACGTGCAGCCGTAGTATTGACACTCTTAAAAGAGGTCATCCATTGGGCGCAACAAAGAGGGCGTCCACAAGGACCAATACCTCCAATGCGACCTGCCTCTTGGCGAGCTCCAATCTGCTTCATCTCAATGCGTACATGAAAGGTCTCTGCCAGCACTCGTATCAGCTTACGAAAGTCCACTCGACTATCGGCTATGTAGTAGAATATGGCTTTGCTTCCATCGCCTTGATACTCCACATCTCCAATCTTCATATCAAGCCCCAATTCTTCGGCTATTTGCCTTGCTTTGATCATAGTGGTATGCTCTCGTTGCTTGGCCTCTTCCCAACGCTCTATATCGTTAGGCGTAGCAAGGCGGAATATCTGACGCACCTGTTCGCGAGCATTTTCGCTCATTCGTCTGTAACGGAGTGCTGCGAGAGTACCTGTCAAGGTAACACTCCCCACGTCGAAGCCGGGAGCTCCCTCTACTGCTACGATGTCGTCTTTATGTAACTCCAAGTTGAGAGGATTTGTAAAGACTACCTTACGGGTATTTTTGAATTGAACTTCTATATATCGGTTATCCTGCACATCCTTGGAAAGGTCTGCCATCCAGTCAAACGAACTAAGGGGGCGTTTTCCACACCCTTTGCATCCGTCGGCGGATAGTTTTGCGCCAGGAAGTTTATAGTGATCTTTTGCCATCTACTTGTATAATCTCTGTATGATTTGGTCTGTAAAGTTAGTGGTTATCGGTCAAACTTGATACTACTTTGTAAGGAATAGACTTTAATCTTTTGTGGAAGTCCCAAAACCATGCCTACAAACTCCTGAAACCCTCCGTGTAAACTCTCAAAACCATTATACCTTCGGAGCAAAAGGATTAATGGTTGCAACTCGACACTAAGAGAGCACGTTAGAAAGAATTCAAAAAAATCTATCGCAACGAACGTCCAACAAGACATCTGTAGAGTATGGCAATCACAATAAGGAAGGAACAATAAAACGATTTCGATATAGAAATAAGCCCTTTTCCTCCGAAAGAAACAGCTCTCCTTTTTCTTTTTATTCTTTTTTAGCACGAAGTATTCAGGCAGTTACACGTGGTCTAAAATCAAAAACAAGAAGGTCTACAAAAAGACTACAAACTACTATAAATCAACAAATAAACACCACAAAGAACGACAAAAGTAAGAACCAAAAAGAGCACACTCTTAGGATTACTTATTAAGACAAACTATTTACATTAAAATTAGGCCGACACAATCAAGCAAAATATTGGATTTTTATCTTACATTTGCCTCGGAGTAAAGGTTAGACACCTACAATTGACCAGGTAGAAAACCTCTTCTGAGACTATGTGGAATAGAGTCATTAAGAGTATAACAATCCCCATCTTTTTAGGATTGATGTTGCTGTTCAGCGTGGGCTTCAAAAGCGTTGAGGTCTGCTGCGCATGTATATGTACTCAGATAGCTCCCAAGGGGTGTCCTTTGGAACGCCTTGATGCGGAGAGTTTCGCGGGGCGTCTACTCGCCTCACTCCCAAACGAAGAGACAACAACCACCGAAGAGCAGTGTACCTGTGATGGAGGAGAAGAGTGTTCGGATTGTATCCCCAAGATTGAAGTACTCCACGTAGATAGTTATACCCCTCCAAAAGAATCGTTCAAGAGAGTCAATTACCTATGGATTACTCTCTCGGAGATTAGTACGTATTATATTACACCTTCCCTTGCAGGAACAAGTACTACTTTCCCAAAAATCCCTACTCATCCTGCCCCTCTTGAGGGCAGAAGCATACTCACACACAGTTGTGTACTGAGAATTTGAATACTTGTCCCCCTTTGCGTCGTGAGACGTTAAAAAGGGCTTCCCTATGCGCTGCTGTCTATTGACTCCTGCGCACAGGCATCAGCGAAAGATGCAGTAATTAAACAAGTATTTATTTCAAATTCGAAACCACGTATTATTATTATGAATCGTACACACAAGAGCTTGCTCCTCTTTTTCCTAATCCTATCATTCACAACCTTCTCTCTAACAGCACAAGATGCCACACACATAAAGGGTAGCGTGGTCGATGAAGAGGGAGCACCGCTCCCCTCTGCCAATGTCTATTGGTTAGGTACTTTTACCCACACAACCACCAACGAAGAGGGTATCTTTACACTTCCTCGAACGGAGAAAAGCAGCAAAGTAATCATTAGTTCTATGGGCTTCCGCTCCGATACGATACCCATCTCTACTGACATCGCAGAGCTAAAAGTTACCCTACACTCTCTTGAAATGGAAGAAGTAGAAGTAGTCGCTTTCCAACGTGGACGAAGTCGGTCCAAACTCTCGGCAGGCAATCAAGAACGCATTAATATGGGCGAACTACTTCGTGCTGCCTGTTGTAGTTTGGGCGAGAGCTTTACTACAAACCCCTCGGTAGATGTCTCTACAACCGATGCTGCCACAGGGTCTAAGCAAATTAAATTGCTTGGATTAAGTGGTAAGTATGTGCAGATGCAGACGGAAAACATTCCCAACTTCCGAGGAGTTTCATCTCCTTTTGCTTTGGGGTATATCCCTGGCACTTGGATTGAGAGCATCCAAGTATCAAAGGGAGCAGCCTCTGTCAAAAATGGTTTCGAGTCCATGACGGGACAAATCAACGTAGAGTATCGCAAGCCCAATACCGAACGCTACTTAGACGGCAATTTTTACTTGGATCAGGGACTGCGTGCCGAAGGCAACCTTATCGGCAATTATCAGTTCGGGAAGCATTGGAGTACTGCCCTTCTGACGCATATCGAAGACCGTTCTCTACCTCATGATGGCAACAAGGATTCTTTCATAGATATGCCCCTGCAAAGGCAGTACAATGTAATGAACCGCTGGACCTATAAAGGAGGGCATACTATGCTCCAAGCGGGTTTTCTCTACCTCTATGAAAATAGGCGTTCGGGACAGTTGGGTCATCTCCACAAATCTCCACTTGATCGTTACCAAATCGGCATTCAAAATCACCGCACAGAGGCATTTACCAAAGTGGCTCACTCCTTTGACGATGAAAATGGTAGCAACATAGCCCTCATACTCGATGCAGGAAAGCAAAAGATGAACTCCTTCTATGGGCTCAAAACATTAGATATCGAGCAAAATAATCTCTACGCTTCGCTCATCTTCGAAACACAGTGGCAGGGCAAACATGCGCTATCTTCTGGACTTAGCTGGCAGTACGATGCTTGGCATCAAGCCTCTCAAATAGAGTCTCGGAAAGGGCTCACTCCACATAAGAGTACTTTCTTCGAATCTGTCCCTGGAGTCTATACACAATACACCTATACGCCCAATGGACATTTGACCTAATGGGAGGTATACGTGCCGATTATAGCAACCTACATGGCTTCTTTGTAACGCCTCGTTTACACGTGCGCTACAGCCCTATAGAGTACACCAATGTGCGTTTTTCCGTTGGTAAAGGCTATCGTACACAAAGGGTTCTCACAGAAAACTATCACCTACTCGCCTCCAGTCGCCAACTCATCATTACGGAGGGGGCTGACCAACTACAAGAAAGCTCTTGGAACTTTGGTTTGAGCAACAGTTGGGAAATCCCCCTATGGAAGGAGAAAAAGTTAGATCTCAATTTGGAGTACTATTACACCCGCTTTGACAATCGAGTGGTAATGGATATGGATAAAAATCCACATGAAGTACATTTCTATCCGCTCAATGATGGACTATCCTTTTCACACACATTCCAAATCGATGCTGCCTATAAACTACTCAAAGATTTGGATATAACAGCAGCTTTTCGCTATACCGATGTGCGTACCACCACCAACAATCTACTCCAACAAGAGCCTCTAAGTTCGCTTTTCAAGAGTATGCTCTCACTCTCGTACAAAACGCCTCTTAGACGTTGGCAGGGCGATGTAACACTCTCTCTTAATGGAGGAGGACGTATGCCCACCCCTTACCTTTTGGCAGACGGCACTTCCTCATGGAAGCCTCACTTCCCCACCTATCCGATGCTTAGTGCGCAGATCACACGCTTCTTCCCCAAATGGTCTATCTATTTAGGAGCAGAAAATATGACTAACTTCCAGCAGCCGACTCCCATTATTGATGCTCACAATCCTTGGGGACCTAACTTCGATGCCTCCATGGTGTGGGGACCAACCGAGGGTATTATGGTCTATATGGGTATTCGCTTCAATATATTCGACAACTAAATCATGGTCTGTTTCCTCTCGTTCTATAAACATTCAATTCATTCTATAACAATATGAAAACAGCATTTGTATCTATCCTTTTCACATTACTTTGTAGTACAGCATTGTTGGCCAAAAACATTGTCAGAGTACACGTTGCCCCTACCCCTCGTATGCACTGCACCAGTTGCGAAGAAAAGATTCGTAAGGCATTGCAGTTTGAAAAAGGGATGAAAGACATAGAGTTCGACATCGAAAACAATGTTATCCTATTGGTTTTCGACCAAGACAAGACTTCTTTGGAACATCTGGCGAAGAAACTCGAAAAGATTGGCTACGAAATCCGTATCTTGGATACACCTAACGGAGTCGATGCCAACGATGCACCCAACTCTACTTGCTCTCACAAGAAGCAGTCTACCTGCCTCTCCTTGGGCAAAAGAGGTTAAAAGAGGCAACGTACAAGTATCCCCTCCAACCTTAGAGAGTGTTGTATATTACCGCCTCCACTGGTATTATCATGCAACACTCTCCTAATAGAGAGAAGGCCTATTCGGCTATATGCATTTTTTGCGTAGTTAGCTCTTTTTTAGTACCTTTGCTTCTATCACTAAATATAGTTGCGCATTATGAGCCAAAAAAGAATTCTATATATATCACAAGAGATTACTCCCTATTTGGAGGAAACTCCTATGGGGATTTTTTCTCGGTGGTTACCTCAACGCATCCAAGAGAACGGTAGCGATGTGCGGATCTTTATGCCACGTTACGGGCTTATCAATGAGCGTCGTCATCAATTGCACGAGGTTATTCGCCTCTCAGGCATCAACATTATCGTCAATGACACCGACTATCCGCTCATCATTAAAGTGGCCTCTGTACCACAGTCTCGTATACAAGTCTACTTTATCGACAACGATGAGTTTTTCAAACGCAAATCCCAATTTGGCATCGAAGAGAAGTATGGCAACGATACAGCGGACCGCTCTATCTTCTTCGTACATGGTGTTTTCGAAGCCATCAAGAAGCTCCGCTGGATACCCGACGTTATTCACTGCGTGGGATGGTTTGGGGCACTTGCGCCAGCTTACCTGAAAACAATCTACAAGGATGATCCCTGCTTCAGTAAAGCTAAGATTGTTTACTCTCCTTTCGAGAAGGAAGAAGAGGGCGAGCTATCAGAAAAAATCATGGAGCTTTGCACTTCGATGGTATAGAAAATGAGCTTGTAGCTCCTATGAACGGAGCTTATACGCCAGAGGCTGTTCGTCGTATGGCGATAGCTCACTGTGATGGTGTAGTTATGCCCGAAAAGATCGCTCAATCGGCTCTATTGGAGTATGCCAAAGAGTGCAATAAACCGATTTTAGAGTACCCTGGAGACTTGAAAGAGAATGTACAGAAATTCCAAGATTTCTACGATTCTCTTGTTGACTAAAACCTTTTTATTCATCATTCAACACCACACAAGGAGTGCTTCGCTCTACCCTCTTATGTTAGCTCTATTGCTACTATTGCAGACAGAGAGCATAAGCCTTGCTCCACTTTCAATCCAGAAATAAAAAGATGAAAACAAACCTATTCAAGCCAGCCTTAGCACTCTTTGCTATCTGGATTTCACTCCTCTTTACAGCTTGCAACGACAAGCTCTCGGATTTAGGTTTAACACTTCCTTCGGATCAGCACGTACAGACGCTCTCCGACACCCTATTACTCGAAGCCCAAACGATACCTATAGACTCGATTTATAGTCGCTCAACCTATACTTTATTAGGGCAATTAAGCGATCCTTTCTTCGGCAATTTCCGCTCTTCTTATATTACTCGTCTACAACATGCTCCAGGCTTTAAGCTCAAGCATACCCCTATTAATGGGAAAATAGACTCGGTGGCGGTGGAGGTTAGCTACTCTTCTTGGGTAGGAGACTCTACTACATGGGCTAAAGTAGCGGTATATGAAGTAAAGCAACCACTTCCTGAAAGCCGTTATTCAAGAGACCTAACTCCCTACATTAAAGGAGCAGAACTGCTCGGCACACATACTTATCAGGCAGGTAACGCCAAAGGAGAGCATACTCTAAAGATACCTGTAAAGACCGAGCTTGGCGAACGTATTCATAATGCATCTATAAACGCTCCTCTCAGTTTCGATACGCAAAAGAACTTCGAGGAGCAACTCCTTAGAGGACTTTACATCCAATCCACTACGGGTTCGGGTTGTATGCTCAGCATCTATAACACAACCCTTGTACTCTACTACACCTACCGTTATGAAGGTAAGAATAAAGCAGGACGAGACACCGTAATGAACGTGGTGGCAACATCTCGCTTTACAAATACTAATCAACTCTATATGTTGCAACAGTTTGAAGATAGTAATATCGACAACCTCTTGGCTCCGAGTAGCGAATATGCCTATGTAAAATCGCCACAAGGAGTAGCCATGCAACTCACGCTCTCACAAAAAGATATGGAAAAGGCTTTTGGGAAAGCCTTAGGAGATGCCAGCAGAACACGCCTTATTAACGATGCTCAACTCAAATTGCCTGTAAACGTGCCTTCAGAGACCCAGACTATACTGAATCCACCCGCCTATACGCTGCTCATTCCTAAGGACTCTATTGTCTCCTTCTTCCAGAATGGATATACGGAATTAACCCACCCCGATGTCTTTTTTCTTTCTACCCAATACAATATCAATCAAAGGCTTATGTCTTTAACAATATAAGTCGCCTAATAACGAAACATATTGACCAGCATAGCACTCAAGACCCTCAAACGGGTTCCATCACACTAAAAAAACCATTAGAGATGGTGATACTCCCCGTTCGTAGGGAGACTTTGAGTGGTTCTAAACTTACTGCCAATATTATGAACTATGTGTTCCCCTCAGGCGCCCGCATTCAGTTGGAGTCTGGAGGCATAAGAATAGGAGTAATAAGCTCCTCACATAAGAAACACAAGAAATAGCTTTAACCCTCTTTGGAGGAGTGAGGAAATCGTCTCAAAAGAGAAAAAAGCATCGTTTTTTATCCCAATACAATAATGATAACAGCAAAGGATACCAAGATTAGGCTCACGGTAATGAACTTCTTACAGTTTTTTATGTGGGGCGCATGGCTTATATCTATGGGGCGTTACTTTGGTAACGTAATGCATTTTGACGGAGCTCAAATCGGCAATCTCTTTGCCACAGGAGGTATTGCCTCTATTATCATGCCTGCTTTGGTGGGTATCGTCGCCGACCGATGGGTCAATGCCGAGCGACTTTTGGGACTTTGTCATGCACTTTCGGCAGGGCTTCTCATCCTCTTAGGTCTATTGCCTGCGGGCACTCCCTACGGGACTGTTTTTCTGGTAGTACTTCTTCTGAACTGCTTCTATATGCCTACACTTTCGTTGAGTTATACGGTTTCGTATAGCGCCCTCAATCAAGTAGGCGAAGATGTAGTAAAGGCTTTCCCTCCTATTCGAGTATGGGGAACAGTTGGTTTCATCTTAGCGATGTGGTTGGTCAATCTTCTGGGCTTTATGGATAGCCCCAACCAATTCTTCTTAGGGGCAGGAGTAGCACTTTGTTTAGCATTTTATAGCATAACGCTACCCAAGGTTCCTCACGGACTCGGTAAGGGAGAAAAAAAGGGTTTACTCTCCTCCTTCGGGTTGGATGCTTTGGTGCTTTTGAAAGATACGAGGATGGCGATCTTCTTTCTCTTCTCTATCCTCTTAGGGGCTGCCCTTCAGATTACCAATGCTTATGGTAATCTATTCTTAGATAGCTTTGGTACGCAAGAACTCTTCAAAGAAAGTTTTGCGGTACGTTATCCCAACATTCTGCTTTCGCTATCACAAATTTCCGAGACCCTCTTTATTCTTGCTATCCCTTTCTTTCTCAAACGCTTTGGCATCAAGAACGTAATGCTGATGAGCTTCTTCGCATGGTTCTTACGCTTCGGGCTTTTTAGCATTGGAGATCCAGGCTTCCCTGGCATCATCGCCCTACTTCTCTCTATGGTAGTGTATGGTATGGCGTTTGACTTCTTCAATATATCGGGTTCTATGTTTGTAGAGTCAGAAACACCTGCCTCTATGCGAGCCAGCGTGCAGGGTCTATTTATCTTGGCAACCAATGGATTGGGTGCCGTGATAGGCTCTTCGTTGAGCGGTCAAGTGGTACAGGCCTTCACTACAGATAATAGTGTGCAATGGAGTACTGTCTGGGCTATTTTTGCAGGATATGCACTGATAACGGGTATCCTCTTCTTACTACTTTTCCGCTATAAGCCTCAACCCTCTCACTGATCAATCAAGATTAAAATAGATTTTCCCCTGACGAGTATAATGTTTTTTATCTTAACACAGAAGAAAAACGATTATATTTCATATCTTTGCTTGCGGTAGTTATAAAAGTTTATAAAGCAATTATGGGAAAGTTTATTCAAGATTTCAAAGAGTTTGCCGTTAGAGGCAACGTGATAGATATGGCTGTCGGTCTAATTATAGGGGCAGCCTTTGGCAAGATTGTCTCTTCGTTAGTAGAAGATGTTATTATGCCTCCCATCGCTTTGCTCACGGGAGCGGGCAATGTCGAAGAGATCAAGTGGGTGCTTCGCGATGCTATTATCGAGGGTGGAGAGGTTGTTCAACCCGAAGTAGTTATGAACATTGGAGGCTTTTTACAAACTGTTATTGACTTCATTATCATAGCCTTTGTTATCTTCCTTATGATTAAAGGCATTATGAAGCTAAAACGTCAGAAAGTAGAAGAACCAGCTCCAGAAGCACCAGCTCCTCCTTCTGAAGAAGTTAAACTATTGAGCGACATCAAGGAACTTCTGAAAAAGCAAACCAACTCTTAAGAGCAATCGTTTCTTACAGCAACACAAGCTACTCTCTCCCCAGTGAGAGGGTAGCTTTTTTTAGTAATGAGAGGTTGGGAAAGAGACGCAAAATGCTTCACAGATGAGCAGGCTTAGCGAGCCAAACGCAAGATACGTATCGCTCCTCTGAGTACTAATAAGAAAACAATGCTCCCGACAATCAAATCGGGATAACGAGAATTGGTAAATGCTACCACAATAGCCGAAACAATCACCCCTATATTGACCAACACATCGTTGGAGGTGAAAATACGTGAAGCCTCTATATGCGCCTCACGACTTTGTGCTCGGTTTAGTATCCAAAGAGAGGCGGTGTTACCTGACAAAGCTATAAGAGAGGCAATAATCATTGCCCAAAAATCGGGCGTTAGGTCGGGAGTAACAAAACGCTGAACGACCTCAACAATTCCCCACCCTGCAAGTAAGAACTGCAAAAGCCCCGCCATAACAGCAACCTGCTTCTTACTTCGCCCAGCACGCCCTATAGCCCATAACGCTAAACCATACACCAAAGCATCTGCCAACATATCGAGGCTATCTGCCATCAATCCCATTGAACGAGCCCAAATACCCCATGCCCCCTCTACTACAAAGCAAAAAAAGTTGATGCTAAGCACCCACCACAAGAGGGTCTTCTCTCTCCGCTCAACAGCATTTTCGGGCTGCTTTGCCGGTAAAACACCGTCAAAAGGTATAGAAAGCTCTAAACGACTACCCAAATTAAGCGAAGCCAAAGTATCCTCAATAGGTTTTACTGCCTCTCGGTGGATTATCTCCAAGCGACGTTGAGACAGATCGAATGAGAGTTGCTCTATCGTACTATCTCCATCGAGCTTCATTCTAATCATTCGCTCTTCGCAGGGGCAATCCATCTTAGGTATTAAGAAAGTACTCTTTAGCATTGTATGTATCAACTATGGAATAATAGGAGAATTATATTGCCTTGCAAGGGAATTGAAGGAAAGGGCAAGCAACCAACATACGACTATCTCAGTCCCTTTACCTTGTGAGGATTAGCTCGAGCAAAGTCTGCCCAGTTGCGCACCACGTTTGTAGTGGCTGCCAATGGATTACTCGTTTGATAAAAGTGACAGAGAGCTACAGCTAAGCCGTCCGTTGCATCAAGCAGATAAGGCATATCCTCTTTGGAAATACGCAAAATCTTCTGCAACATCTCTGCCACCTGCTCCTTAGAGGCATTTCCGTTACCCGTGATAGACTGCTTAATCCGCATAGGAGCATATTCGGTTATAGGAAGTCCTCGTTGCAAACCCGCAATCATCGCAGCTCCTTGCGCTCGCCCCAACTTGAGCATGGTCTGTACATTCTTGCCATAAAAAGGGGCTTCGAGAGCCATTTCATCAGGAAGAAACTCCTCAATGAGCCCTGTTATGCGCTCAAAGATACGATTCAAACGGAGGTAATGATCTTGGTACTTTTTGAGTTCGATAGCCCCCATAGCAATTAGAGAGGGCTTTCTCTGCTCTATACGCAGCAGACCATAGCCCATCACAGTGGTACCGGGGTCAATGCCTAATATAATCCGCTCTTTACTATACTCCATTGTCCATTCCTCTTTTCAGCACCACAAAAGTACTTCTTTTGGGAGAAAAACAGGAAAGTTTGCACGGAAGGTTGTAGAGGTTACCATTAATGGTTTCGAGAGTTTACACGGTGGGTTAAGGACAATAGGTATATACCTTTCGATGGGGGGGTAATATAAGAGCTAAGAGATCCCCCAAAGAGTAGAATAAGGTAAGGTAGTAAGGTCGAAGATAAAAGCAGTAATTTTACATCGTCACGCTCCGATCCTACTTTGCTCCACAAACCACCATAGACTGCCGATTGAATTTGATGAAACGAACGCTAACCTATCTTCTCCCCCTCTTCCTCTTGGAGAGCCTTTGCTCCTTCTCTATGTGGGGTATTACTCTATTTTCCAGCGAACAAGAAGCCAAGAATAGCCTACTCTCTCCCCCTCGCTACCAGTGGGATGTCTCTTGTATAGACAGTCTAACATCCTCTCCTCAAGATTCTCTCAAAGAGAAAACCCTTAGAGAGGTGCTCATACAGCATAATATCTCTTCGAAGACACCTACACTTCCACCTCAAAAATTGGAGGGCAAAGAACTCAAAGCCCTTTCCCTCTTCAGTATAGCCGATGCACTACGTCTCTTTAACGGCATACAAATCAAAGACTATGGTGGTATTGGCGGGCTCAAAACTATTAATTTTCGAAGCATGGGTAGTACTCACATGGGTGTCTTTTACGATGGGGTTGAGGTAGGGAACGTGCAGCATGGTATGGTAAATCTGGGCGAATTTTCGCTCGAACCGATAGAGCGTATCGAGGTCTATGTGGGGCAAAAAAGCCAAGAGCTACAACCTGCTCGAGATTTTGCTTCTTCGGGTAGTCTCTATCTCTACACTCGTCGTCCACAATACACGGCACATCGCCCCACGTCGCTACGAGCCACAATACGGGGAGGCTCTTTCGGACTATTCAATAGTTCCCTACTTTGGGAGCAACACCTCGCCTCGAACCTCTCCACTTCGTTCAATGGGGAGTGGTTACAAGCTACTGGCAATTATCCCTTTCGCTACCGACGTACTGCTCCTGACGGCACACTCGCCTACGATACCACAGCAGTACGTGCCAATGGAGACATCAAAGCGCTACGAGCCGAGAGTAACCTTTTTGGACAATGGAGGCACGGAGATATGCATATCAAAGGTTACTTCTACCGCAACGAACAGGGCGTACCGGGAGCCATAGTGAGCAATGTATGGCGCCGAGGAGAGCGAATGTGGGTACAAAACAGCTTTATACAAGGCATTGGGAACTACCGAATAGGAAACTATAAAGGGCTATTCACAGCAAAGTATGCCGATTATCGTTTGCGCTACGTAAACCACGACTGGCGAACTAAAGCTATTGATGAACGTTACCTTCAGCGTGAGTGGTATCTCTCCTATGCCCAGAGTTACCAAATTCTCCCCTCGTGGAGTCTCTCCTTGGCGTACGACTTTATGCACCACTCTTTGGAGCGGTATCGGAAAGATGTACCTAATCCTCGTCGTTCCACACACTTACTTGCCCTTTCGAGTCAATACAACACCTCCGACTGGAGGATACAAGCCAGCCTACTCAGTACCTATATAGCCGACCAAACGGGACTACCCAATCCTCCTCGCTATCACACCCTAACACCATCCGTTATCGCTTCATATCAACACCCACGACTACCCCATCTGCGCTGGGGAGCGCTCTACAAGCGTTCGTTTCGGATGCCTTCCTTCAACGACCTCTACTACATCGACATCGGAGAGATACATCTTGAGCCTGAAGATACAGAACAATTTAATCTTAGCCTTGATGGCATAGCTCGCTGGAAAGGGTGGTATCAAGAATTGAATTTCCGACTTGAGGCATACTACAACAGAGTGCAAAACAAAATTATAGCCTACCCCAAAGGGCAACAGTTCCGTTGGACCATGATTAACTTAGGCAGGGTAAGCATACAGGGAGTAGATGCCCAACTCTCTTGTCTTATAAAGCCTCTTAGAGAGGTTGAATGGCGTAGTACGCTGCGCTATACTTATCAGTCTGCCAGAGACCTAACCGATCCTGAAACACGTTACTATACTCATCAAATACCCTATGCCCCTCGACACACAGCCTCATGGACACATCGGATACACTGGTATAGATGGCAAGTAGGATACAGCATACTCTACACGGGAGCTCGCTACAATCAGCGCGAAAACTTTCCACAACATTATATGCGCCCTTGGCAGACTCATGACCTTAGCGTGAGTTACACCCTTCCTATTTGGCGCAGACAAGACCTACAAATACAGGCTGAGTGCAACAATATTTGGGCAGAAGATTACGAAGTAGTAAACAACTATCCGATGCCGTTAAGAAGCTATAAGCTCTCCCTAATTGCACATATTTTATGAGAACCATTACAAGAATTCTAAAAAGTCTATTCATAACACACCAAGAAATAACAAACGTACAAATATGAAGAAAACACTCCTCCTCTTCTTCCTTCTATACTCTACTTTCTCATTGAAGGCACAGTATCGTAGCAATGTCGGACTCAAATTTATGGGACTAAGCATCCATCCCTTGGGAGGCAATGGCAACGAGGTTATCATGCCCAATAAGTTAGACCCCCAAGCGCATTTTGTAGTCAATCTTGGAGCTATACTCTCCTACGAACACTTTCTTTATAAAGATATTGTCTCGGTCAAAGCCTTGCAAGGACTCTATGCAGACTGCGCCGTACAATTAGCAGGCTTTTCAAGTATAGGTATCCGCGCTCGCATCTTTCGTCTTGGTAGGCACAGCCTCTATGGAGGATTAGGCCCTACGATTATCTTTCGTCGCAACTGGTTTCGACTCGAAGGCTATCAAGATAGTCACTATTTCAAAGGCGACAAGGACGACTATTGGCAGTATCGCTTTCTGTGGTATGGAGGAGAGTTTGAGTATAAAGTCGTCTTGAGAGATCAGATAGATTTTTCTATTTCGTTCGTACCTGGCTATCCAGATCTCATGAGCCTCTCTATGGGCATCTCCTACAATTTCTAACATCGGCTCTGCATTTCAGGAGTGTTATGAGATAGAAAGCAAGTCTCATTATAGTATTACCTTTGCGCAGGATAGGCAGTTGTATGAGCAACAGAATGGCGGTAGTCTGCAAAGAGTCTGCACTCATCTCTCTATCTCAACGAACAATTTTATTTAGAGACTATTACAAACAATACACTAATCTATTTCCTTATGAATTACAAAATCAGAATTCTCGCCCTACTACTTTTAATAAGTGTAGGTGTGGTCTCTTGTCGCAAAGAACCTACCAAGCCTCAAGAAGAAACCAAAGAAGGTATCGAAGTTGCAACTTTGAAGCGTGTCGATGACACCTTCCAAGGCTTTTACCTTCTCAACGAAGGAGCTTTCCAAAGCAATAAAAGTAGCTTAGACTATGCCAATTTCCTCACAGGACGCTACATCCATAACGTTTTCGGTTTGCGCAACCCCAACAAGGTGAAGGAGTTAGGCGATACAGGTAACGATCTCAAAATATATGGTTCTAAACTCTACATCGTTGTAAATGGCTCACATAAAGTAGAGATATTAGATGCCTATACGGCTCGTCATATTGCACAAATCGATATTCCCAGCGGACGTTACATCAACTTCCATAAACAATACGCTTATGTATCTTCATATGCCAATCCTCAAGGAAGTGATGCCAATGCACCGGGCGTTGTATATCGTATAGATACTGCTTCGCTACAAACGCGTGGAATAGTTGAGGTAGGTTATCAACCCGAAGAAATGGAGGTTATAAATGATTTTCTGTATGTCGTCAATTCAGGAGGATATAGAGCACCTAATTATGATAAAACTATCTCTGTAATAGACCTCAATAGCTTCGTAAAGCAAAAGGACTTTACTGTAGCTCTTAATATGCACCGTATGCGCAAAGATGCACACAACGCTCTGTGGATAAGCTCTCGGGGCAACTATAAAGATGTGCCCAGCAATCTGCACTGCGTGCGTTACGATGCTGTGAGCCAAGCCTCTCCGCATGTCGAAGACCTCAACATCCCTGTAAACAATATGGCTATTGACAAGGACTATCTGTACTTTACCAGTTCGCTTTTCGACAACACGACTAAAAAGCAAGAAAATAGGTTTGGGATAGTAAAAATCTCTACACGCAAACTATTCAAGGAAAACTTTATCTCCGATGGTACTGAACAGAAAATTAAATCTCCTTATGGATTGGCAATACACCCCACCACGGGTGAAATCTTCATAATGGATGCTGGAGACTTTACCTCAAGCGGAACGCTCTTTATCTACACCAAAGAGGGAGTACTAAAAGCCCAAATACCCACAGGAGATATTCCCAATGGTATCGTTTTCTTACCCAAGCGGTAAGAGGAGCCTCCTACTTGCTCTGTTTCAACCTTTGAAACTCTCTGAGTAAAGAGGTAAAACTCTCCGTGCAATTTCTTAAAAGGGTTAGTCATTTGGCAACAAATGATTAACCCTTTCTCTACAACCCACAATGCTACCGACCCAACAAGAGCGTTCAAAGGCTTCTACTCGTGTCCGATAAAAGGCTTCCAACCTTTAGAGATGGCAATACAACACGCTCCCATCTCCCCTACATTTAAGGAGAGAGCAACAAACATTTAATTTGAGACAACGTAACTAACTATAAGACAAGAGTTAGCAAAAAGAAAAGCCAACGCAAGATTTAAATCCTACGTTGGCAACATTTTAGGATGAGGGGTATTTACAAAGCCTCTGTGGGACAACAAAAACCCTTTGTAGAGATGGGAAAATGGGGGTGTACTTAGAATGACATCCCCATACCGACACGGATGCCCCACATAGGAGTATCGGGGAGCAAACTTGGAGTAAAGCGCCGAAAATAGTGTACCGCAAAGATGTTGAATATACCCTCTATACCTGCACTACCCTCCCAATAAAGATGGTTGTGCATAGGACTTACTGTCATAGGGTAAACATATTCGCCCTCTCGATGTCCTTTTCTCTCTTGAGAGACATCTCCCCAGTAACCATGAAGAGAGAATACTTCTCTCAAACCTAAGCGGTTAATCAAGGGTATTCGATTCAGTATAAGCCCTCGCATACGATAAAACAAATTGAACTCCAGATATTTATCTGCCACAAATTCCAAAGGTTGCATCAACTGAAACTTGTTGCGCGAAAGGACCCAACTGGCATTAATCCCCGGAGTATAGAAGTCGGCTTCGTCTACTTTTCCCAAAGAAATACCTCCTAATACTGAGGCATCTATATATCCAAAAAGCGAAAGATAAAAGCGGTTGTAAAAAGAGAGAGCCAATGTACCTTTATGCCCATTATTACCCAAAACCCCATCGGGGAAATAGGTAGCCCTTAGACCAATGGTCGGGTGAAAGCGTTTGAAATTCATCATCTGCTTAGGACGACGATTGTCAATGGGCTCTCTCCCTGGGGTAAAGTTTACAGAAGCTCCCACTGAAGCTCGTTGCAGAGAAGGTACTTCTATTCGCTCACCTTGAGCATTGATGCGATAGTAATGGAGGTCTCCTGTAGAAGTCCGTTGAAAAACATTCGTCCACAATCCAATCTCCCAAGTCTTATTAAGGTCGGCAAGAAAAGAGAGCGTAGCACTCTTTTCATAGTAACGTTGGCGGATATTCATCGTTCCCAAGAGCGTACCTAAGCCGTCCTTATAGAGAGCCTCTTCGGTATAGCCTGGTACAAAGAGATCATTCTGTACGGTGAGAGATATGTTGCGTCGGGGGAATTCATTCTCATGAGCATCTTTCTCTATCGGTGAGTAAATAAGGCGTGCGTAATACTTCCAACGCTCGTCTCCAAAGCCATAGCCCAAATAGCCCTGTCCAAAGAAATGGGGACTAAGACCTGCAGAGGTAATCCCTCCCAAACGTAGACGTACTCCCTCCAACGTATTCCACGCAATAACCGACTCCAAAGGTCCTAATTCAGCATAATAATCTTCTCGTTTCAACTTATTCAATGGTAAGCCCAAGAAACCCCTCGAAAGCAGCTGAGCCCCCTTGGCAAGCGTTAAGTATATGGGGTCTCTGTGCACATAGCGCATCATAGCAAGCGTACCCTCGCCAAGGGGGGGCAAAGGTTCGGGACGGGTTACAATACCAAATGTACTTCGTCGAGGCTTATCGATCTCTTTACGTACTTCTTTCGATAGAGCTTTACGAGGGTCTAAAGCTACACTATCAAGAGCTTCTGGACCTCTCTTATAGTGTGTGTAGATAAAGCTCTGGAAAAACTCTGCATTCTGTTTAAGCAGAGGTGTTGGAGACAAAAGTGTATGAAAATCTTGCCTTTGGGGCAACCAAATCGTGTCGGCTCCGAAGACTTGTGGAGCATATTCGGCTGTTATGTAGCACCCTTGTACCCAGTCTATATTCGCCTCTTTAGGAAGCTCAAGGTGCAACTTTGCCAAAGCATAAGAAGCTGTATCGACCCAAAGCGTACCCTTAAATCCGATACTACGTATACTAAAAGGCACTACACCAATCTGATAGGAGGGACGGTCATTGACCATAACCGTATCTAAAAGATAGTATTTGTAAAAAGAAGTGGAGAAAAGACTGCTCATCGGACCCGGGAAACTATTCAAGAAGAGTCCTAAATCGTTGTTATAGAAGTTCACTTCGGGCATTAGTTCCTCAAGGTTAAGCATAACCTGAGGTCCTTCTATCGCCTCCTCAATACCCTGATAACGACGCCCTATGATGAGTTCCTCTTGTTCCTTACCACCTATATTAGCCCGTACAGAATGGCGTTCTCGAATTGAGAAAGGGCGTACTTTTAGCCCCTCGAAGCCAGAACTATCACTCCATGCCTGCCATCTCTTGCTATCAATACCGAATAGAGAACTAAAGGGTTTATCTATAGAGTCGGTAAGTCCGATAATTTGACGACGATAGACCTGATAACTAAAATCTTTCTGCGACTCCACTCTATTCTTCTCCTTACGGGCAATAGCTCGCTCCATTATGGTTACGGCAGGATTACCCTTTTTGCGGTAGCGTTTCTTCTTGGGCGAAACGACCACTGTTTGCAACTCTGCGCCTCGAAGGTTAAACTGCCAGTAGTAACCTTTGGTAACCTTAGTCTGCTCTAAACGTACAGTACTTACTCGGTAGCCGACCATCGAAGCCGAGAGTGTCAAACGAGTATTCTTTGCATAGTAGGCAGGAATAGTTAGTTTGAAGTTGCCATCTACATCGGCAATAGCACCAATCTCTCTATGTTTGGTAAGGTAAATAGAGGCTCCAACAAGAGGTTCTCCCGATATGCTATCCAGCACACGTCCCTGCACCATAATCTGCGCCCAAGAGGGAGCGGTATATATGAGGAGGAAAAGTATCGAGACCCACCCTCTTTTTAGGGACGAAAAGCCTCCATGGAGGAGGTAATAATTCTTTAGACGTTTCATTTGGTTTGTGTTATGTTGGTGTTTTATGTTCTTTATAGCTCCTTACGAAGTCGGGCTATCGGTATGTTCAACTGCTCTCTGTACTTAGCCACGGTACGCCGAGCCACGGAGAGTCCTTGTTCTGCCAGCATCGACTCTATCTGTGCATCCGAGAGAGGTTTGCGTTTATCCTCCTGCTCTATAAACGACTCTATTAAGGCTTTGGTTTGACGGGTCGATACAGCATCGCCCTCCTCTCGCTCCGTACCCTCGCTAAAGAAGTATTTCAACGAATAGATTCCATAGTCGCTCTGCACATACTTACGTGAAGTAATTCGACTTACAGTACTTATATCATAGCCTGCACGCTCTGCAATATCTTTGAGTCCCATAGGACGTAAGAGAGCTACATCTCCGAGACGAAAAAAAGGCTCCTGCATCTCTACGATGATTTGCATCACTGACAAAAGAGTACTTCTACGACGAGCAATAGCTCCTATAAACCATGATGCCTCGTGGACTCTCTGACGAGCAAATTCTCTTGCAGCACGTTCTTCGGGTCGCTCCTCCTTGATCTTTTGAGCAGAGGGGCGTTCACTAAGCACCTTGTACTCTGGCGAAACACGAAGTGAGGGTATCCCCGGAGGGTCATTGAGCCAGATCAAAAGTCTATCATCTCTTAGGTGTACCGTGAAATCGGGGGTAATACGCGCCGCAGCAGCTTCGACGGCACTACCGAAACCATTGGCAGGCCGAGGCGTAAGCGAACGAATAAGGTGCTGTACAGAGGCAAACTCTTCTTCCGAGAGTGAGAGAGCTTGCATTATACTCTTATAACGTCTATTGGCAAGAGCATCGAAATGGTGCTCTACAATCTCGGTCGCCAAGGCAAGACGGTGTAGCTGTTCCTTCTCTTCTCTATGCTGTTCTTTAAGGCGAAGCAACTGTAAAGAGAGACACTCTTGTAAATCTCTTGCAGCCACCCCAGCTGGGTCTAATGACTGTATCTTACGGAGTACCTGCTCAATGACTGTATGTGAAACAGTAATGTTTTCGTTAAAAAGGAGGTCGTCCTCTACATCTCTAAAATTCAATCTAAAGTAGCCATCATCGGTAAGGTTACCCACGATGTATTCTGCCACAGTACGCTCTTCGGCTGTGAGGGGCAAGGTTATGAATTGCTCCCTTAGATAGTCTGCCAGTGTATTAGTATCTCCAGCAAAAGGGATCTCCTCTCTCTGCTCCTCTACCTCTTGTATTAAGCGTAGTTTATACTCAGGGATATCATCTTCCGAGGCATAATCTGCCGTGGAGAAATCCTCACTCGTTGCCGATGGGGTATAAAGTTCCTCACTATCCTCAAGGGAATCCTCTATCGGAGACTCTATTTCTGAATTCTCTTGTTCCAAAGCATTTGCCTCCATAGGCTGAGAGTCCACCTCCAATGCTGGATTGGTAGCCAACTCCTCTTGAATACGATCTGCCAACTCCACGGCAGGAATCTCCAACAGTAAGAACTGCTGTATCTGCTGTGTAGTGAGAGATTGTTTTTGCTTCTGAACTAAAGATTGATCTAACATAACTCCACTAAAGAACTAAAACGCATACTATTCGATGCTTTTAGGAGTATGAGTTGACCTCGGAATGGTTGCTGTTGGAGTTCTACTACCAACGCTTCTCGAGAAGGAAAGTAGTGTATGTGAGGGGGGTGCAGCTCTGTACGTAAAGAGTAAAACTCTGCCCCTACCAAATAAATAGTATTAATAGTCGTCAGGGCAGAGAGGTATTCTACCAATGCTCTATGCTCTTGCACGGCCTCTGCTCCCAACTCGTACATATCCCCCAAGACAATGGCTTTGGGTCGGGCTGAGGAGAGCTGCACAAAATTATCCACAGCAATACGCATGCTGGTGGGATTGGCATTGTAAGCATCTACAATAAGCTCATTGTCCAAAGGAGTAGAAGGGATAAATTGCGACCTATTATTGGAAGGAGTGTAAGACTCCAAAGCAACAACAATATCCTCTATGGGAACCTCAAAAAAGAGCCCCACAGCAACAGCAGAAAGAGCATTAGGGAGATTATAATCACCTACAAGATGCGTATACACATCGTATAGGGTTTCGTTATGAGAGAGCTGGAAAGCCAAGCAATAGTCTTCTGAGCGAGGTAACAAAGTGGCTTTTACTCCATCTGTAGCCTCAAGACCATAAGTTAGCGAAGGTAAACCCTCAGCCAACTTTACCAATATCTCATCATCGGTATGTAAAAATATCTGCCCCCCATGCGAGTGTATATAATCGTAAAGCTCTCCTTTGGCTTGAACAACTCCCTCATAAGAACCAAAGCCCTCCAAATGGGCTCTTCCGATATTAGTTATCAGGGCAAAATTAGGCTCCGCTATGTCCGCAAGATCTTGAATATCACCAATATGAGAGGCACCCATCTCGACAACGGCTATCTCGTGCTCTTTCTGTAAACGAAGTAACGTGAGAGGAACACCAATATGATTGTTCAAATTGCCCTCCGTAGCTTCCACCTTATAACGCTGACGGAGTACAGTCGCAATTAGCTCCTTGGAGGTTGTCTTTCCATTGGTTCCTGTAATGGCAAGCAAAGGTATCGCAAGTTGTCTACGGTGATATCGTGCCAGCTCAACAAGTGTCTGCCAAACATCTTCTACCAGAATACAACGGTCATCCTTCTGAGCTATCTCTGCATCGTCTACCACGGCATAACTGCATCCTTGTTGCAGAGCCTGTAGAGCGAACTGATTACCATCAAAACGCTCTCCTTTCAATGCAAAGAAAAGAGCCTTGGGCTGGAAACTACGACTATCTATAGTAACGCTCCCCGCTTCGAGAAATAAATTATATAATTGCTCTATAGTAATCATTGTATCAAGTATCTACTTTCAAAAAAATAAATGCTCTCTGAGCATCTGCCCCTCTCTATGAGGAACGCAAGACATACTCCTAAAGCACAAATATAAGGCAAAAGAGATTTTCCTCAAAACCGGGAGATTTTGAAAACCTCTTAGAAAGATAAAAAGCTATCCATCAAATGGATAGACTTAATACTGTTCATCCAAATTGGGAAAATCGTGTGCCTTTACATCGCTAATATATTGAGTAAATGCCCTACGCATTACCTCTCCCAACTCGGCATACAGACGCAAGAAACGGGGGCGGAAGCCCTCATTCAAGCCGACCATATCGTGTAAAACCAACACCTGACCATCAACAGCTCCCCCCGCTCCTATACCAATAACTGGAATGGTGAGTTCCTTTGCCACTCGCTCTGCCAGAGTGGCAGGTATCTTCTCTAACACAATGGCAAAACAGCCCAACTCTTCGAGCAAATGGGCATCGCGCACCAACTTATTAGCCTCCTCTTCCTCACGAGCACGTACATTGTAAGAGCCAAATTTATTGATAGATTGGGGGGTTAAACCTAAGTGTCCCATAACGGGAATACCTGCCGAAAGAATGCGTTCTACCGACTCTTGAATCTCACATCCTCCCTCTACCTTGATAGCATCGGCATGAGTTATCTTCATCACCTTTATGGCAGAGTCAAGTGCCAACATAGGGTTACCCTGATAAGACCCGAAGGGAAGATCAACAACGACTAAAGCTCTTTGTACTGCCTTAACGACCGATTTGCCATGATAAATCATCTGATCTAACGTAATAGGTAGCGTAGTGGTATTACCTGCCATCACGTTAGAGGCAGAGTCGCCCACCAAGATAACATCCATCCCTGCACTATCGACCAACTTTGCCATAGTGTAATCATAAGCAGTGAGCATAGCAATTTTCTCGCCACGTCCTTTCATTTCGAGCAGGCGGTGGGTGGTAACTTTCCGAGAGTCTTCGGGTTGGTAAGTAGACATAATAGTTCTTTTGCTTTTTGCAAGGTGCCTCCTCTTCAGCACCTATATAAGAGTTAAGGAAATGGGATAAAGCTCAAAGAGTAAACATCCAAAGAAACAGCTGCTTTACAAGCAAAACGCTTTTTATAAGGCTTGAAAAATGGCAATTAAAACTTGTGTTTCGTTGTACAACCAATAAACACCCGACTCTTCCGTCCCTCTCTCAATGCCCCGACTATCACTTTGCAAAGCTCTCAAAAGGCCTCTTACACAGCCTTTTTGAGAGCCTGTACAAATGTTTCCGTTGGACGACTTATGCTTTACCTATTTATATACGGATAAAAATATGTTTGATAGTTCGTTCAACTCCCCCTATCACTCCCATTCAATTGTACTGGGTGGTTTAGAGGAAATATCGTACACTACACGGTTCACACCACGTACCTTATTGATAATTTCGTTAGAGACTTTTGCCAAAAACTCATAAGGTAAACGTGTCCAGTCGGCACTCATAGCGTCTACACTATTTACTGCTCTGAGAGCAATGGTGTACTCATAGGTACGCTCATCTCCCATCACACCTACCGACTTGACGGGGAGAAGGATAGCTCCCGCCTGCCAGACCGAGTTATAGAGTCCTTGCTTGCGCATCTCGCTCATATAGATATGGTCTGCCTCCTGCAATATGCGCACCTTTTCGGGCGTAACAGCCCCCAAGATACGTATGCCTAAACCGGGACCGGGGAAGGGGTGACGCTCCAAAAGATGAGCCTGCATACCAAGCGCTTTCCCCACTCGGCGCACCTCATCTTTGAAAAGAGTACGGATAGGCTCTACCAACTTGAGCTTCATACGCTCTGGAAGACCGCCTACATTATGGTGGCTCTTAATAACCATGCCTGTTATATTGATAGACTCGATAATATCAGGGTAGATAGTGCCCTGACCAAGCCATTTGATGCCTTGCAACTTCGAAGCCTCTGCCTCAAACACATCAATAAAGCCTTTACCGATAATTTTGCGCTTCTGTTCGGGGTCTGCAACACCCTCAAGTGCTGTATAGAATTGCTCATGCGCATCTACCCCAATTACATTAAGCCCCAAGTGACGATAATCTTCGAGTACCTGCTCTGCCTCACCCTTACGGAGTAAACCATGGTCTACGAAGATACAAGTGAGATTATTACCAATAGCACGGTGAAGTAAAACTGCTACCACAGAGCTATCTACTCCTCCACTAAGTGCCAGTAGTACCTTATCGTTGCCCAACTGCTCACGAAGCTCTACTACCGAGCGTTCAATGAAAGCATCGGGCGACCAATTGCCTGCAATGCCAACAATATTGATAAAGTTCTCTAAGAGGCGTACCCCCTCTGCACTATGAAACGCTTCAGGATGAAACTGAACGCCCCACGTTAGCTCGCCCTCTATGCGGTAAGCTGCATGCGTTACCTGATCGGTAGAGGCTATTGTGGTAAAGCCTTGAGGTAATTCAGTAATGGTATCGCCGTGCGACATCCATACAGTGCTTCTCGGAGAGAGTCCTTTCAGAAGGGGGTCTTCTGGGGCCAATAGGTTAAGCTGAGAAGAACCATACTCTCTCGTTTCCGAAGGCTCTACCTTACCACCAGCTTGATATACCAAACTCTGTGCACCATAGCAAATACCCAAGAGAGGGAAGCGACCTCGTAGCTCGTTTAGAGTAATGCGAAAAGCCTTAGGGTCATAGACCGAGTAGGGACTACCCGAAAGAATTACCCCACGCACATCCTCGATATTTTCAGGTAATTTGTTGTAGCACAATCTCACAATAGGTATTGAGGTCACGAATACGACGGCCAATGAGTTGCGTAGTTTGTGAACCAAAATCAAGTATCAATATTTTTTCTTGCATACCACTCACTAATTTGGGGCAAAGGTACTAAAAAGAGGTCGTTGCTCACTCTCTCAAAGAAAGACTATCGCAGGTCTTCTCCTATCTTCCTATTGAATAAGAGCAAAACATAGCGGATGAGGACGAGGCAACTTCATCAAGAAGTTATAAATACGCAAACAAGCATAAGCATCAAGAGCGGCGTAGCCAATCTGTTTTGGGGTCAGTTGCTTTGCTTCCCAATTCGTTACCCGTTGTGTTTTACTAATCCGTTCGTTGAAAAGGATAGCATAGATACGCTGTAACCCCGAGTCTTTAATACCGTATCCTGGGCAGAGCTTCTGCAACTCTACGAAACCTTGAGGAGTGAGTTGCATCTTACGACGCATTACTTTGTAATCATCGTGCAAACTAAGCCCTATCTTATAAATATCTGGATTGGTGATAAAGTCGCACAATTCCTGCGTGAAACCGATTTTGTTGATACGAAATAGATAGGCATCGGTAAGCGTAGCAATCTGAATGAGGGAAACCTCTGCCTGCTCGTCTCGTCTAAAAACGGGCTTGCTCTCGGTATCAAAGCCTACTACTCGCTCGTCTCTTAGAGCCTGAAGAGCGCGGACAGCCTCCTCTTCGGTCTCAATGAGGTGGATAGTGCCAGAGAAAGAGGCAACCTCTTCGATTGCACTAATCTCCTCTTTCGATATGGATGGGCGTAAATTCATCTCTTTAGTCAAACATTTTATCAATATGTGCCTCAAAGTCTTCTTCGGTAGGCAAAGTGGGAATAACGGCTGCCAACTCTGCCTCTTGCGTATAACGTACACGATGTAAGGCTCTCAACGCAGCTAAGAGACGATCGCCCCAATACTCCTCAAACTGTGCATGAGTAAAAGAAATAGCTGCGGGAAGAGCAACAAAGTTTTCATCTCTTAGGATACCGACCAAATTACCAACAGGCTGATACACATCTGCCAAGCACTCTGATATGCGAGCCGTCATAGGAACATCGCTGTACTGCATATCGTCCGAGAGAGTCTCTAAAAAAAGGTCTTCTCTATCCAAGAGGTCTTCAATACTACGCTGCACATAGGTGTATTCCTCCTCACTGACACTCTCAGGGAGCAGAGCAAAGAGTTCTTCTGCCTCATCGGACTGTTCAATAGAGGGGAGCAAAGAAGACTTCACATAAAGCAGAGGTAGTATTTTGAGCAACCGCTCCACAAAATCGGCACGTTGCGTTTGCGCAGCTTCGTGGAGCAAAGCGCAAAAAGGTACTGCCACGGTGGCAAACTCCAACACTTCAGGTGTTAGATAGTTTTTTTCTTGTGTACTCATCACTTACAACCCTACTTATTTTTTTGTTATCCCTTTGTGTTCGATGAGCCACTCGGCTATCTGCACGGCATTGAGGCTGCCCCCTTACGGATTTGATCTGCCACACACCAGAAGGTAATACCTCCATCGTGGGCTATATCTCGACGGATGCGCCCCACATATACAGGGTCTTTGTCTGCCACAAAGAGAGGCATCGGATACTCCAACATCTTAGGATCGTCTACCACCACCAGTCCCTCTTGGGAATGAAAGGCTCGACGTGCCTCTTCGGGAGAGATAGCTCGCTCCCCACGTACCCAAATAGCTTCACTGTGGGCACGTAGTACAGGGACTCGCACACAGGTAGCACTGACCGATATATCGCTGTGCAAAATCTTCTGAGTCTCGTAGTGCATTTTAAGCTCCTCTTTGGTATAGTCGTCCTGATCAAACTTATCGATATGCGGTATCACATTGTAGAGCAATTGATGGGCAAACTTCTGCACCTCTAAAGGTGCGCCCTCGGCTGCCGAACGGACCTGTTCACGAAGTTCCTCCATAGCAAGATTACCTGCCCCACTCGCGGCTTGGTAGGTAGCTACATGCACCTCTTTGAGTGGAGTAATTTTATTCAAAGCATGGAGTGCCACCACCATCTGTATGGTAGAGCAGTTAGGGTTGGCTATGATATGGCGTGGCGTAGTAAGAGCATCTTCGGGGTTTACCTCGGGGACCACCAGAGGTACATCTGACTCCATACGAAAGGCCGAAGAATTGTCTATCATCAAGGTGCCATATCGAGTAATGGTAGAGGCATAGGCTCTGGAAGTGTCTCCCCCTGCCGATACAAAAGCAATATCTATATCTTTGAAAGCATCATTATCGCACAACTCTTCTACCACACAGGTTTTGCCCTGTATCGTGTAGCTACGCCCTGCACTTCGTGAAGAGCCAAACAGGCGAATCTCATCTGCGGGAAAGTGGCGTTCCTCTATAAGACGTATAAACTCCCCTCCGACTGCTCCAGAAGCTCCTACAATAGCTATTTTCATACCTTTTCTATTCTTTTAGTAAAAACATCTAATTTCGCCTCTTCAAGAAGCCTCATAGGTTTCTTGCAAGAGAGCTGAACACAAAAATACTCACTTTAAGCCAATTACCATCCTACACTCTGCTATGCAACTCAACTTTTTCTCGCCACGACACCGCTCCAAAAGCCTTGCGCTACTCTGCTTACTCATCGGTATCTGCATACTATGCTCTTCGGCACCCCTCTATGGACAGGGAAGTAATGTTTGGGAGGGTATCCCTCTCTCTTCAGAGCAGTGGCAAGGCACGGTAGAGAAGTTCCAAATAGGAGACGGAGGGCTATACCTTGCCGACCCTTCACCTCGCCCTCGGCATAACGAAGCATGGCTTATCGCACCCTACTCTTCTTCCTTGCCCCACCAGCTACAAGGGGAGGTTAGTTTTTCGTTTACCCCCTCCTCTTACAATCATTTTTACCTTCTTCTCTACCCCTATACTTACCCAAAGGGAACATCCGAAAGGAACGAACAAAATTTCGTAGCCCTCTCTATCGGCAGAGACAAGGTGGTACAACTCATCACCCTCCAAAAGCGACATACGAAAGGGGAGGAAATGCTCCTCACACCGCTCTCTACTCTACTCAATGACCACATACTATACCGTTTCGACAATAGCTCAAACCACCTCTCGTGGCGCATCTCATGGAATAGCCAAGGGAGATGTACTCTTTGGCTCAATACACACAATTCATTGCAAAAGGAGTGGAGACATATAGGCTCTATCGACATAGAGCCAACCCTCTGCCCCATAACCCAGCAACCCACATGGGGGCTATACATTCGCTATACTAAAAAGCAAGCCAAAGGGTGGCAACTCCTACGCTGGAAGACAACAAACAGTACCCTTCCCAACGAAGAACCAACACCCAACGAGGGCGAAAGCCCCTTTGACGACATAAGTTATACGCCCCAACAGCTTACATTACACTGCAAAAAGTCTTTAGATATAAGCCATTTAGAGGCTCGATTGGAACCCTATAAGGGCACTTTACACCCCGAAGCTAAAGACGATCTGCTGTACCTGCACCTATCCGAGGCATTGTCGGAGGGGCGTTATCGGCTTACGCTACGTAATCTATACACCCCACAAGGCAACCTTCTACCCGAAGAGGAGTTTATATTCTCCTTAGAAGAAGAACGCCCCACTCCACTCCCTGCCGAAGAGCCGAAACCAGAGACACATCCGCTCTTAAGCGAGGTAATGTACTACCCTCTATTAGGAGGGAGCGAATACATAGAACTCTTTAACCCCACGGGAGAGATGCTCGATTTGAAACACTTTGGCATAGCCCTACGCACCGAGGGGCGACTGGGCAAAATCTATCCTATACAGGGGAGTAACACTCAAATTCCAGCAGGGCAATACAAAGCCATCACTGCTTGGAAGAGAGGTTTAGAAGAGCAGTTTCACACCCCCACAGACAGCATCGTAGAGGTACAACGCCTACCCAACCTACCGAATCGTTATGGGCAAATCGCCTTAGTACGCTTGGCAGATACCCTCTGCGTAGAAGAGATGCTCTACACTACACCCGAGAAGGAGCGCAAAGAGCAGTATCAAGGTATGGCTTGGGCTCGTATTTCGTTCAGGAAATCGGCACTCAACAGTGACAACTGGCGCAGAGTACGGGGCGATGAACAGTACGGCTCGCCTGGCAGATGCAATACGCCACCCGAAGTAACACCCAACCTTGACGAAAAGGAGAGCAACACGCCCCGCACCCCACACAGTATAGCCCAAATGCTACTGCGCCACGAACGGGAAAAAGGTTTCAAGGCACAAGCCTTTTGGTATGCACCCTCGGGCGAACAAATAGCCTACTACCCACAAGAGCAACTGCTCCGCTGGTGTCGAGAGGTGCTACAAGGTAAAGCCTCTCTACCACCCATATGCCCCACTCACTCCTGATACTGGCGGTAGAGATGCGCACCGAGGCAATGAGGAGGTGGCAAAAGATGCATCTATTCTTCCGCTAAACTCCTCGCTACTCCCCCAGCGATGTACGAAAGACTCTATCTATACATATTTATCTAAAATCAAGAAAGGGGCTGCAACTATCTTGCCTCTTCACTGGTAGGCTATTAAAAAATTCCGCCCCTTTAGAGCTGATAGGAAGACTCTAAGGGACGGAATAAAAGACAAGAATGTGCAAGAGTCTCAAAATAGGGACTCCTATGTGAGACTATTCTTTATACATAGAGTACTACTTGATGCGGTGAAGCACTTTGCGAGTCTTACCATTGCTGAGGCGGATGATGTTTACCCCCTCTTGCAACTCCGCAAGGCGACGACCCTCTACACTATATATCGCCACAATAGTAGCCTCCTCTTGCGCCAAAACATCGTCGATAGACACATCTTCGCTACCCTCGTAGTCTTTCCAACTCTTTTCATTGGGATTCCACTCTTTGGCAATCCAACCTCGAGTCTTGGCGGTTGCTACCTGCTTCTTAGAGCAAACATTACTTTCTGGACTTCTAACATCTGAGAAGTCTATCACTTCAAACTTTCCTTTTTTCTCTTCATTGCTTCGGTCAGGAAGCGAAGCGATAAGAGCATCCATCTTTTCCCCCTTGATGCGGTTTTGAGAACAATCTAACTCATTGAGCTTTATATTTTTGCTTACATCAAGCTGAGTAAGTTCGTTTTCAGAGCAACAAAGTTGCACGAGCTCTGCATTTTGGCTCACATCGATCTGAGTAAGTTCATTTTCACTACAAAAGAACTTAACTACATCTCCTTTGATAGTAATGCGCCCCTCCGTATTAGTAAGTGTATATTCGCTATCGCTCTTATGAGTTGCCCCCTCTACTTCAAAAGCTCCATTGACTTCTGCTACAGACAGGTAGATACTACTACCTACGGCTTTGTTGCTCTTCATCGTAATTACACCACTGCCAACCTCTTCACTTCCCGTGTAGTCTACCCAACTTCCGAGGTCCTCTTTCCACTCTTTGGCAATCCAACCACGAGCCAAAGCATCTGCACCTGCTTTTTAGTGCAGACATTGCCCTCTGGATAATCGGGGTCTGAAAAATCTACCACCCTGAACTCTCCCTTTACACCCTGACTACTTCGGTCAGGAAGCGAGGCAATGAGGGCATCCATCTTCGCCCCCTTAAGGAGATTTTGCTTACAACGGAGTAGCTCCAAACGACTATTTTTGCTAAAATCAATGTCGGTAAGTTGGTTTTGAGAGCAGTCGAGCGAGATTACATCTCCTTTTATCGTGATACGTCCACCCTCGTCTGTAAGGAGGTAGTTGCCATCATCTCCTTCAGCCACTCCCTCTACCTCAAAGTCTGCATCTACCTCAAGGGCTAAGTCGATACTCTCTCCTACAGCTTTGCTGGTCTTCATCGTGATGACCCCACTACCTATCTCTTTACTGCCTGCATATTCTACTATATTGTCTTTCTTAAGCTCCAAGGCTATCCAATTCTTAGAGCGTATCGAAGCTACCTGCTTTCTCGTACAGATATTCCCCTCGGTTATATCTGGGGTTGAAAAGTTTACTACTCCAAAGAAACCTTGTCGTAGAGAACTATGTCGGTAAGGAAGAGAAGCTATGAGGGCATTCATTTCGCTCCCTCTAATCGCATTTTGAGAGCAAAAGAGAGCATTCAAATTTTTGCTTTCGCTCACATTGAGTTGAGTCAGCCGATTAGTAGAGCAATCAAGCTCCTGTAGGTCCGTGTGCGCGCTTAAATCAAGCTGAGTAAGCTGGTTGGAGGAGCACTTCAGACTCTGCAATTCCGTATTCTGATCAATATCAAGTTGAGTAAGCAGATTGGCAGAGCAGTTGAGGTGCTTAAGCCTCGTATTTTTGCTAATATCGAGCTGAGCGAGTCGATTGCCAGCACATTTAAGAGTTACTAATGCTTTATTTTTCTCGACATCAAGCTGGGTAAGCTGGTTGCTGGAACATTCGAGAGTACTAAGCCCCGTATTTTTGCTAATATCGAGCTGGGTGAGTTGATTAAAAGAGCAGTCGAGCGCATAAAGTTGCGTATTGATACTAACATCCAACTGAGAGAGTTGATTATCATTACAATAGAGCGTGCTAAGCCCTACATTTTGTTTAATATCAAGTTCCGTAATTTGATTGATATTACAGAACAGAGCCGTAAGATTAGGGTTTTGGCTCACATCAAGCTGAGAGAGTTGGTTGGAAGAACAGTCAAGATTTTTTAGCTTGGAGTTTTGTCGAACATCGAGTTGGGTAAGAAGATTGCCACGACAAGAGAGTGTCTCAAGTACTTTGTTGTGGGTAACATCAAGCTCAGAGAGTTGATTATTCCAGCAACGCAATTCTTTGAGGTTGGGGCTTTGGGTTACATCAAGCTGTGTGAGAGTATTATTGTTGCAAAAAAGCTCTATTACATCGCCCTTAATGGTAATACGTCCATCAGTGGCGGTTAGCGTGTAGTCTGTGCCACTGTCAAGGGTTGCTCCCTCGACAGTAAAATCTCCATTGGCTTCAATACTCAAACCAAGGGTTTCACCGACAGCCTTGCTTGTTGTCATCGTAATCTGATTTTGCGCCTCCATTCCTCCAAAGGAGAGTAGCACCATAAGGACTATAAATAAGCCCCGGAAAGTAGTTTCTTTTTTCATTTTGACTATATTTTCATTGCTTTTTTTCACACCAAATATCGGTCTAAAAAAAGACCTTTACAAAAATCACAAAAGCACCCACTCACAATGGTTCTTTTGAAGATATTATCGGAAGACATTGCGTAGGAGCATCCATAAAGATTACTCCTTTTATATTTTGCAAAGTTCGGAGTTATTTCCATTATCCACTTATCAAATTCTGCCAAAAATCTGTCAATTTCGGACATTCTTCCTGTACAAAATCTGTCAATTTCGGACATCAAAACCTCATAAACAACTAATAATCAACAAATAAACCCTTATTTTTCATGTCCGATTTTTACCCATACTTTTTAATGGGATCACAGAGGGTTTTAGGGTTAGAAAAAAAGAAAAGAATAGAGGCTTATTTGCTATTTTAACAAAAAAAGAAGTAGCAAGAACTGGCTTCTCACATTACTTTCGGCTTCTTATAGCCATCCATTTTCACAACAAATACAGCTCACCTATTAAGAAAAGAAAGAAGCATTTCTCTCTATCAAAAAGGGGAATAATAGAGATTGTCGAAAAAGAAAAAGAAAAAGGAGCAGGGCGTTTTGCCCTACTCCTTAGTACGTTTGCCCCATCCTCAAGAAGCTCTACAAAGAGAGTAAGAAAGTCTTTACAAAGAGCTACTCAACTATATCGTCAAGAAAGGTAAAGAAGGTAGCATTGCAGGGTATATACCCTCCGAACAAAAGCATCTGTGCAAACTCTTGTAACCATCTGTGCTAACTTCCGAAAGGGTTAATCCTTTTAACGACTCCCTCCCACCCTTTCATTCGCAACCGATAACGTTACTAATCGGAAAGGTATGAGAGTCAGACAGCGGGGAGGTTCATTCCCGTTAGCTTGCGGTAGAGGTCGAGTGCATAGAGGTCCGTCATCCCCGATAGAAAGTCCAGCGTACACTGAATCTTGCCATAAAGGCGATCTGCCTTAGTGTTGTACTGACTGCTAACTCGCTTGAGGAAGGTCTTCGAATAGGAGTTCTCTGGGTGGAGCAATGCATACATCATACGGTCTATAATCTCCTCGAAGATGCGATGCCCTGCCAGCTCCACATCCACTACATCTTGAGTAACGTAGATGTGTTGGCGAGCTATCTTGCTCGACTTTTCGTATGCCTTGGCGCATCGGTCAGAAGTAGCGTTAATTAGAGCCCCTTGAAAGGTACCTTCCAAGATAGCAGCCTCGTTGCGCAAGAAGGCTTCAGAACACTCCTCGACCAAAAGATTGATAACCTTAGAGCGCACGTAGGCAATGCTCTCATTCTTGTCGTGGATACTATCGGCAATAGCTTGGATATGATTCTGCTCCTCCTCGGAGAAAAAGTCCAACATCAGTTGTATCACCTCTTGATAACCCAAAAGTCGAAGTTTGCAGGCATCCTCCAAATCCATTATCTGGTAGCAAATATCGTCTGCCGCCTCTACCAAAAAGACCAACGGATGGCGAGCATAGCGCAAAGGTTCCTCTTCAAAGCAAATCAACCCCAAATGGTCTGCAATGGTGCGAAAGGTATTTTGCTCGGTTTCAAAGAAGCCAAACTTGCCCTTCTTCTGCCCCGCCGTGGAGGAAAAAGGATACTTAACCACCGAAGCCAGCGTAGTGTAAGTGAGTCCGAAGCCCCCCTTGCGACGCCCCTCGAACTGGTGCGTGAGCAGACGGAACGTATTGGCATTGCCCTCGAAGTGGAGGAAGTCGTCCCAGCGTCCGCCCTCACGGCGCACCTGCTCCTCCCACTGCTTACCAGGTCCATCGGCAAAGTAACTCGAAATAGCCCGCTCGCCACTGTGCCCAAAGGGCGGATTACCCATATCGTGCGCCAAACAAGCCGAAGATACTATGGAGCAATTGCCAAAGGGTCAAAGAGTTCTGCCCCATACTTGCGCTGCAAATGGCGTGTGATATTATTGCCCAGTGAACGGCCCACGCAGCTCACCTCTAAGCTGTGTGTGAGCCTATTATGTACAAATACATTGCCTGGTAAGGGAAAGACCTGCGCTTTGTTCTGCAAACGCCGAAAGGGTGCTGAAAAAATCAGACGGTCAAAATCTCTCTCGAAGTCGGAACTGCGCCCTGCCCCAGAGGAGAGGACGGTGATATTGCGCCTCTCGTCCTCTTTACCCAAACGCATATCGGACAGAAGATTCTTCCAAGTCATTGCCATAATGTAACCTTTTTATCTTATTGTGATTGTTACAAAGGTAAACGAAGTATCGAAACTGTCGAATAGGCGTATCATAAAAAGCCCTCTTTGCACTCTGCGATGAAGAGGAGATACTCCCAGCATCCCCTCGAAGAGCAACAACAACGAAGCCAAACCTCTGTTATGCAAAGTCGAAAAAGAGAACTTTGGCAATAAGTGCCCCAAAGGCAACGAAGGATGCCTTTGCAGAGACTTTGGAGAATAGAGGGAGGGCAAGGCGTGGAGGATGAGGGGGAAAGGAGCGTACACAGGTACGTGACTGACCCAGAACGCCGACAACAACGAAGCCAAACCTCTGTTATGCAAAGTCGAAAAAGAGAACCCCTCCGCTTCGTAGAGAGAAGGGAGGGGTTAATTTAAGGGAATGAAAGGGAGCAAAGGGAGCGTTCATCACGCCCTCCCTCTCAAGGGGCAATCCCCCAAGTAGTGAGACTTACTCCGCCTCACGCATATTGGTAAAGACGTTTTGTACATCTTCGTCTTCTTCAATCTTTTCGATTAATTTATTCACTTGCTCTGCCTCTTCGGGCGTTACGTCACGATAGTCTTTGGGGATACGTACAAACTCTGCCGAAAGGATTTCCCAACCATTCTCTTCGAGGTAGCTCTGTAAAGCGGCATTTTGAGCAAACTCTCCATAGAGAATGAGTTCGCCCTCCTCCTCTTCAATTTCGTCCTCCACACCAAAGTCGATAACCTCAAGCGAAAATTCCTCCAAATCTATGTCTTCTCGTTTACGAAGATGGAAGACACATTTATGGTCGAATAGGAACTCAAGGCTACCCGTAGTACCAAGACTACCGCCATGTTTGTTGAAGTAACTACGCACATTGGCAACAGTACGAGTAGTGTTGTCTGTAGCAGTCTCTACAAAGATGGCTATTCCGTTAGGACCATATCCTTCGTAGTTGACCTCCTTATAATCAGAAAAGTCCTTGTCGGTCGCCTTTTTGATGGCACGCTCCACGTTTTCCTTAGGCATATTTTCTTTCTTAGCCGTCTGTATAAGAACGCGTAAACGGGGATTGGTATCAGGGTCCGAACCACCAGCTTTTACCGCCATGGTTATCTCTTTACCTAACTTTGTGAAGACGCGAGCCATGTTGCCCCAGCGTTTCATCTTTCGTGCTTTGCGATATTCAAAAGCTCTTCCCATAAATCTTTCGTATCTCTATATTATTCTTTTATTATTTATCGTAACGATGCTCCTAACTCTTTTTCAAGCATCTGACGGATGCGGAGCATACTCTTTTCAATCTGTTTATCGGTAAGTGTGGCTGTTTCGTCTTGTAGATAGAAGCTCACGGCATAACTCTTTTTACCCTCAGGGAGGTTCTTACCCGTATATACGTCAAAGAGTTCTACACGTTGGAGTAGTTTGCGCTCTGCCTTGTAGGCTATCTTTTCAATTTCAATAAAAGGTATAGCCTCATCCAAAAGAAGAGCCAAATCCCTCTTCACTACGGGGTATTTGTTAATTTCCTTAGCTTGAAGAGGGCTTTTTCTACCCCACTGCATAAGGAGTGTGCGGTCTATCTCGGCATAGAAAACAGGATCTTCAATCTCAAAAGAGTGGGTAATCTCAGGCTTAACCCTACCCAACCATGCAATACAAGCCCCTGAGGCATCGCCTATACGATACTCTAAACAGTCCGTAAAAAGGTCGTTGGAAGAAATTGTTAGATGAAGGGTATCAGGCACAATGTGCATACGTCGGAAAAGATTCTCTACATCCGATTTGAGGTGATAAACGGTCATCTTCTGCGCAGGAGTAAGCCAGTTGTTTTCTGCTCGTGTACCCGAAAGCCAGAGACCCAACATAGCTTTTTCTTTATATACAGAGAGTTCGTTCTTTTCCAATCCTTCTTGTGCTTCTTTTCGATAGCAATTGCCCCACTCGAAGAAGGCACATACGCTCTGTTTGTTATGGAAGTTACGACTGATAGCCTCCAACCCTCCAAAAAGAAGGGTCTGACGCAATACGCCCAACTCTCGGCTCAGAGGATTAACCAACGAGACCAATTCACTCGCAGGATAGGTGGTAAGCTCGGTGTAGTAACGCTCTGCCGTGAGAGAGTTCGAGAGTATTTCGTTATAACCTGCCCCGACCAACTGCTCGCTCAATATAAGTTCGGAGTGGTAGTCCAAATCGTTCTCGCTACGAGTACTTAAATTCGCATGGATATACCCTTGAGGGGGATTTCGTTATAACCATAGATACGGAGGATTTCCTCTATCACATCGATCTCTCTGCGCACATCAGTACGGTAAACGGGAAGCGATAAAAGCCAACCATCCTCTGTCGTTTTGATAGGGTTAATATCTAAGTCTTGTAAGATTTTGAGTACTGTTTCGTCGGCAAGCTCTGCCCCTGCTACCTCGTTGAGTTTACTTCTACGCAATGTACATTCGGGCTTTTCGGGCGCCTTTCTATATACATCTACCCCACTACCTACCACCGCTTGAGGTATTAACTCCGTAATTAACAAAAGGGCACGACAAAGGGCAAAATGAGTTGCTTCGGGGTCTAACCCACGTTCGAAGCGAAAAGAGGAGTCGGTATTCAGGGCGTGCGCACGGGCAGCCTTACGGATAAGCGTGCTGTTGAAATTGGCACATTCGATAAAAATACGAGTGGTCGTCTCCGTTACTCCAGAATCTAATCCACCAAAGACACCTGCCATACAGAGCGGTTTGTATTGGTCATCGCAAATCATCAGTTCTGTACCCTGCAACTTACGCTCTACCCCATCCAAGGTAGTGAAAGGGGTATCTTTAGGAAGTTGGGCTACACGTATCCGTCCGCCTGCAATGCGGTCAGCATCGAAGAAGTGAAGGGGTTGCCCCATTTCGTGTAGCACATAGTTGGAAATATCTACCAAGAGATTGAGCGGACGTAAACCTATCGCCGTGAGTCGTTGCTGGAGCCATTCAGGGCTTTCGCCGTTGGTTAGCCCCTCTACCACTACCCCTTGATAACGAGGACACGCCTCCTCGGATACCTCCACAGCTATATCTATCGGTGCTACCGTAGAGTTAGATGAAAGTTTCGCCTCCTCGGGGCGTTGTGCCTGTACGGACTTACCTCTCTGATTGAGATAAGCTGCCAAGTCTCTCGCTACCCCGAAATGAGAGGTAGCATCTACTCGGTTGGGGGTAATATCTACCTCCAAAACATAGTCGCACTCTATATTGAAATACTTTGCAGCGGGAGTTCCGGGCGTGGGAGCATCAGACAAGGCAAGAATACCACTACTATCGCTACCGATACCTATCTCCACTTCGGAGCAAATCATTCCGTAGCTTTCCTCGCCTCTTAGCTTAGATTTCTTGATAACGAAAGAGTCTTCCCCGCTATAAAGCGTGGTGCCGATGGTGGCTACAATAACATATTGCCCTTGAGCTATATTGGGCGCTCCGCAAACTATCTTGAGAGGCTCCTCTGTCCCCACATCTACTGTTGTGCAGTGCAGATGGTCCGAATTGGGATGCTCCGTACAGGTAAGCACATGCCCTACAACAAGACCTTCTAACCCACCCTTGATGGAGTCCACACGTTCTACACTTCCTGTTTCGAGCCCAATAGAAGTGAGCGCATCGGCTACTTCTTGAGGGGTCATTTCTTTGACGGCTGGCAAGTAGTCTGCAAGCCATTTGTAAGATATGTTCATATATGTCTTGTTTTTAGTTCAGAGGATACCCTCTCTTCCGTGGCTACAAAATTACTCCTTTTCTGCTAGGTTTGTATTCTTTACTTTCTCTTGATGGATGCGCAACTGAGGGAAAGCAAAAGAGATACCCTCTTTATTGAATACGGAGTACACCTCTTTATTGAGCCACCAATAAAGATCCCAATAATCTTCCGTTTTACACCAAACACGTACAAGAATATTAACAGAGCTGGCTGCCATCTCGTGCAATTCGATATTTATAGGTTGGTCGCGTAAAATGCGCGGGTCTCTCTCAAGCAACTTCTCCAATATGGGTCGTACCTTCTCAAAAGGCGTATCGTAATCTACCCCCACAATAACCTGACATCGACGCATAGTCATAGCACTGAAGTTAATAATCACATCGCTCGAAAGGCGTCCATTGGGGATATGAATCACTTTATTGTCTGCTGTGGTAAGCGTAGTATAAAAGATAGCTACTTTCTGCACGAAACCTTCGACGGACTCGAACTGTATGTAGTCTCCCACATGAAAGGGGCGTGTAACAAGTAGTATGATGCCCCCAGCAAAGTTCTGCAACTGACCGCTCAACGAAGCTCCCAAAGTAACCCCTGCCGCTGCCATAAGGGCTGCAAAGGATACGGGGGCAACACCCAGTATATTGATAGCTACAATGAGCAGTATTATAACAAAAACAACCTTCAAAAAGGAGTTAAGAAACGAACGTACGGCAGGGTCTATGTTGCGCTTTACCATCGCCTTGACAATAAGGCGCAATATAAATCGAGAGAGTAAGCGTCCTACGTAGAAAATAACTACGGCTATGAGGACTCGTATTCCAAAGTCTATGAAGAGTTTAAGCCAATCGGAGAAAAGGCCACCAAAGTCGATTTTGGCAATTTGTTCAGCAGAAAGGTCTTTGGGAATAATAGGTTCGGCTTTTTGGGTCGAATCTGCCCCCATCCCCGTAAGCAATCTATAAGGCATTACTATATTAATTTGATACAATTTACTTCTCGACAAAAGTACAATAAAGCAAAGAGCCACGAGCAACAGCCCATAGAGAAAAAAGATTTTGGATATAAAACTCTACCCCACAAAGCGAGGAGGAGTTAAAAACTCAATCGGCGTAAAAAGCGAGGGAAAAGGAATGTTTGCACCGCTCCTCTTGTAAGGAGATAGACGTTGAAAGCGAGCCAGAGTGCCGTTACCCCCCAATAGGGATGCAACGTATAGTAGAGCAAGAAAAAGAGAGCGGCTGCCCAAAGCATACTCCAGAGCAACCCTTTGGCATAGGTCCCCCCAATAAAAATCCCATCCCAAAGGAAGGCAGCAAAACCCATCGGCGGTATAAGAGCTGCCCAGAACACATACTCCATAGCAGAGGCTACAATATCTTCTCTATTGGAGAGTAAATGCAAAAGCGGAGCAGGCAGCAGATAGTAGAGCAGAGCTGTAAAGAGAGTTAGAGGTACTCCTATGATAAAAAGTTGGCGTACAAGTCGTTCCAAAAGAGAGCGTTGCTTCATTCCGATAAAACGACCTGCCAACGCCTCGCCCGCATAGGCAAATCCGTCCATAAAATAGGAGAAGAGGGTAAAGAACTGCAACAGCAATGTGTTGGCAGAAACCACTACTTCGCCCTCCTTAGTCGAAGCATAGGTAAAGAAAAGAGTAACGCCACTTAAAAGTATAGAGCGTAAAAAAAGATCTCTATTCACACCCAAATAGTGGCGAGCGCCATGGAGTTGCAAAAGCTCCTTAATCCGAAACTGCTTTAGGATAGGACGGTAGAGGAAACGTGCACTCAACAAAAGAAAAAGTACCCCTATGTATTGAGCCACAATAGTGCCCCATGCCAACCCTTCGACCCCCATAGCATACCCTCGCACACAAACGTAACTAATGAGGATATTAAGCAGATTAACGAGAATAGCTCCTATCATCGGGGTGCGCGTGTTCTGCATACCGATAAACCATCCATTAAAAACATAGAGCAACATCGTGGCAGGAGCACCCAAAAGGGACACACGAATATACCGCTCGGCTTGAAATGCCATCTCAATATCGCCCTGTGCCATAGCATGGACGAAGAAAGCCATTAAAGGCATCGTAAGGGAGAGAAGAATCCCTATCAATAAAGCTAAAACTACCCCTCTTCCGAGGTTTCGGTTGATGGCCTCCACATCATCGGCTCCGAAGGCTTGGGCTACAAGACCTGTAGTCCCCATACGAAGAAAGCCAAACAGCCAGTACAGAGTATTGACCACGACAGAGGCGAGCGCCACGCTCCGATGCTTCCATACACCGCCATATTGCCCGCCAGCCCCACATCCACTAAAGAGAGTAGTGGCACTGTGATGTTGGAAACGATATTGGGTATCGCAAGCCCCCATATCAACTTTCGCAACGAGGCATTACTCAGCGACTGTTGGAGCGATGATTCGGGCATACTACAAAGAAGAGGGGTAGCTTATGCTTTTTACTATCAAGTGTGCGCCAAACGCTCCTGTTGGATAGCGAGGTATTTCTCCAAAAGTTGGTCTGCCAACCCTACGGTATCGGTACAGGGCACACGCTTCTCCGCTTTGAGTTCCTTACAAGTCAAAGCACCCCACTGCTGACGGAATTCCTCCTGAAGAGCTTGCGCTTCGGGCGAATCTTCGCCCAACATCTGCTTTGCAGCATAAACAGCTCCGCACAAACCACCTTCGGCACGACCACCTCCCTTAGAACGATAAGTAAGCTCTATATCCTCATCACTCATGTTGGACTCTGCCTGAAAGCTCTTTACGATAGACTGTGCGCAGTTCCAATTGTTAGGTCCTGCGTGGAAGTATTCCACCGCTTTTTTGTTTTCTTCCTTATTCATCTTTTAATCTCCTTATTTTGATTATTTCTTTCGACCAAAGGTAACCCTTTTTGGGCACACCTTGTTCACACAGAATACCTACCCTCCACATTCTCTACATTAGCCCTCCGACAAAACTCTATAATTTTAACCATTGTACAACACACAATATTTACATAAATTGCACTCGTAAAACACAATAGGTTCGTGTTCTGCTCCTTGTAGAAGAGCACTAACATTTAAAAGATACAATCATGATAAGTAAAAGATTTATAGCATTATTGATTCCAATGCTTTCCTGCTTCGCATGGACAGGGAAAAGTCAGGAAACAAAACTGACAGAACTCCAAGAAGCTGTCTTTGTAAATCACCTCGCAGAAAGAACGCATACCAAAAACACCCAAGAAGCAAAGATGATACCTATGCTTACCATAGGTAACAAGTGGAATACCTATAAGCAATGTGAAGTTTTTGATGGCACGGCTAAACCTCCCAAAAAGTTAGGAGAAGACAAAACTACATATCACTATAGCATCAAGCGAGAGGTGGAGCTGGAAGGTAAGAAATATTTCGAAATCTTGAGAGATGGAGAGCTATCTTTCTTTATGCGAGAAGATTTGACAACAGGGAAAGTATATAGAAAATACCCAGAGAGAGAAGAAATTCTAATCTTTGACTATGCTCTAAAGGAAGGAGATGTTTTCATTTGGGAGAATGCACCTCTCAAGGAAGGTTTTAAGAAGTTGCGCATGAAGGTGATTTCTATTTCAGATAAGGAGATCAATGGTAGCAAGCGTAGAGTCTATCAATTGGCTTTTGCACCATATTTTGATCAGGAAGAGAATCATCATCAAGAAGAAGATCCATTTGGGAAATACACGAAAGGAGATCCCTTTCAAAGCCATTCAATGTTTTTCTTGGATACTGGTTTTTGGATAGAAGGTATCGGGGGAAATCAAGGATTAGGTGCTGTTAAATATTATGACCTTGTAGGCGGACATTGTACTTGTGAAGAGCTATTGTGCTTTACCAATGCTACAGGAGAGACTTTCACATTGTATCCAGAAAGCGGTTGCGAAATAAACTACAAAGTGCCTCTCTCGGTAGAAACTCCTTTGCTCTCGAAAGCAAAGATTGTTTATTCAGAGGGGCAATTGCAGATTTCTTTGGAGGATGCCAAGACGCACACACTTTCGGTGTACAATATGGCGGGACAGTTGTTGGCACATCAAGAGACCTTTGAGAACAGCGTAGTAGTACGTTTACCCACTTCGGTAGAGAGGGGTACAGTGCTTATTCGCATCGACAACGAGTCCACCCTATATACTTTCTAAACACAAGAGAGTAAGTAGCCAATAAAGAACCCTCCTTGCGTTGTGCAAGGAGGGTTCTTTTTATTTTTCCGCACAGTGGGTTTTACTGCACGGTAAGATGAGGCGGATAGATTACATCATACCGCCCATACCGCCACCCATAGCTGCAGCTGCTGCCGCACTCATATCGGGTTTATCTTCTTTCTTCTCGGCTATAACGCATTCGGTAGTGAGGAACATACCTGCAATAGAAGCAGCGTTTTCGAGTGCCACACGAGATACCTTAGTGGGGTCGATTACGCCAGACTCATAGAGGTTTTCGTACTTGTCGATACGAGCATTGTAACCGAAGTCGCCTTTGCCCTCACGCACCTTTTGTACCACTACGGCACCTTCCTTACCAGCATTAGATACAATCTGACGGAGAGGTTCTTCGATAGCACGCTTCACGATGTCAATACCAGTAGACTCGTCTTCGTTCTCGCCCTTGAGAGACTCAAGCACTTCGATAGCCCGTATATAGCAGTTCCTCCACCGGGCACTGTTCCCTCTTCGATAGCTGCACGAGTAGCACTCAAGGCATCTTCTACACGGTCTTTCTTTTCCTTCATCTCTACTTCGCTGGCAGCACCTACGTAAAGTACAGCTACACCGCCTGCGAGTTTTGCCAAACGTTCTTGGAGCTTCTCACGATCGTAGTCGCTTGTGGTATTTTCGATCTGTTTGCGGATTTGCGCTACACGCTCTTCGAGCAACGCCTTATCGCCCATACCATTTACAATAGTGGTATTGTCTTTGTCCACGGTTACTTTCTCCGCCTGACCGAGCATTTCTACCGTAGCACTCTCAAGAGAGAGACCTGTCTCTTCGCTGATAACAGTAGCTCCTGTGAGGATAGCGATGTCTTGCAACATAGCCTTACGACGATCTCCAAAGCCCGGAGCTTTCACAGCACACACTTTTAGTCCACCACGCAAGCGGTTCACAACAAGCGTTGCGAGGGCTTCGCTATCGAGATCTTCTGCGATGATGAGAAGAGGACGACCCGTTTGTAGACTCTTTTCCAAGAGAGGAAGGATGTCTTTAATTACAGAAATCTTTTTGTCGTAAAGGAGAATATAGGGGTTATCCATCTGCGTTTCCATCTTCTCCGTATTAGTTACGAAGTAGGGAGAGATATAACCACGGTCAAACTGCATACCCTCTACCACCTTGACACTGGTTTCAGTACCCTTAGCTTCTTCCACGGTAATAACACCTTCTTTCTTTACTTTATCCATAGCCTCTGCAATGAGACGACCGATTTCTTCATCTCCATTGGCAGAAATTTTAGCCACGTGTTCGATTTTCTTCAAGTCATCTCCTACAGCTTGGCTCTGCTTAGCAAGGTCTCCTACTACGGTAGCTACTGCCTTGTCGATACCACGTTTGAGGTCCATAGGATTAGCTCCTGCTGCCACATTCTTAAGCCCTACACTGATGATGCTCTGTGCCAAAACAGTTGCAGTAGTAGTACCATCACCAGCATCGTCATTGGTCTTAGATGCCACCTCACGCACCAACTGCGCTCCCATATTGCAGATAGGACAGTCGAGTTCTATTTCTTTTGCCACGCTCACACCATCTTTGGTAATATGAGGGGCACCATATGATTTGCCAATAATAACGTTACGACCCTTAGGTCCGAGGGTTACTTTTACGGCATTTGCCAATTCGTCTACACCCTTCTTGAGCAACTCACGTGCTTCAACGTCAAATTTTATCTCTTTAGCCATAGCTTTATATTCTTGTCTACAGATTTACTTTTATTTCTATTCAATCTCTTGTTAATTATTTCCCCTTAGGAGGGTTATTACTTCTCCCGCCACCACTTGGATTACCTGTTGTTGAAGGCCATCCGCCTGCATTTCCTTGTCCTTTTCCCATAATCCTATCCTCCTTAAAGTATAGCCAACACATCACTTTCGCGCATAATAAGCACCTTAGCCCCCTCGATTTCTATCTCAGTGCCGGCGTACTTACCATAAAGCACTTGGTCTCCCACCTTAAGTTCCATAGCTTGGTCTTTAGTCCCCTTGCCTACGGCAACAACCTCTCCCTTTAGTGGTTTTTCTTTAGCCGTATCGGGAATAATAATACCTCCCTGCGACTTTTCTTCTGCAACAGCAGGTTTAATAACAACGCGATCTGCGAGTGGTTTGATGTTCATAATCTTAGTCTGTATTGTTTATTTACGTTCTTGCTTTTCCATAGTGCGATACCCTGCATAGTGTATGGATATAAAGCGCACACGGAAAGACATACAATTTACGTGCCAGAAAAGGCAAAAAGAAACAAAAAGAACACCCGCAACCCTCCGTTAGGTATCTGAAAAGAAGCGTAGCATACAGAGCTTACCCAACGAAGTATATGGAAAGTGTACTAAGACATTTTGTCCGACCCTCCTCCTCTCCATATAGCTACTTTTGAAAACCATTATTGCAAACTCTCAAAACCATCTGTGCAAACTCTCAAAACCATCTGTGCAAACTCTCAAAACCATCCGTGCAAACTCTCGTAAGGATTAACCCTTTGAATAACGAATAGGCAATCTCCCTATTCTCCAGAAAGTTCTCTTTAAGGATGATATATTTTTCATTCAAAAGTTCGTTCAATGCTATAAAAATCATTCGGTATACCTATCTTTGTAGGGCAAAATAGACTTCCAAGCAATGCTAATCGTAAAAAGAAACAAACAGACCGAGGAGTTCACCCTCGACAAGATAAAGAACGCCCTAAAACGAGCCTTTGCAGCCACCAAAACAAAGATTAGTCAGCGTGAACTAACCGAGCTTTGCAAGCAAATTTTAACCGTTATAGAGGCACTACAATACAAGCAAATTGATGTAGAAACGGTACAAGACATAGTCGAAACCGAGCTTATGAAAGGAGGCTATTACAAGGTAGCCAAAGCCTACATTCTCTATCGCACCAAGCGTACCGAAGCTCGAGAAGTAATCAATCGCTTCCGCAATCAAATCAAAGACGAAGAGATTATCTCCCTTCTTAAAGAAATTCAGGAGCAACACGAAGGGGCGGTATACGCTTTAGATCTATTACATGCCAAGTTTTTTGCCTTTTTCAAAGAAGGGGCTAATACGCTCTCTACTCTTATTAAGGCAGCGGTAGAGCTCATTACCCCCCAGGCTCCCAACTGGGAATACATAGCCTCTCGCCTCTATGCTTTAGAACTACGCAAAGCATTAGATAAAGAAGAAGAAGCACTACAAATAGACAGTTTCTATGCCAAGATTAAGTACCTCACCAACGAGGGACTCTATGGACGTTACATTTTGGAACACTATACAAAGGAAGAAATCGACCGTCTGGCACAAGGCATCGAAAACGAACGCACACAACTACTCACATACAGCAGTCTGCATCTAATTGCCAAGCGCTACGTAATTCGCTCAGGAAGTCACGTTCTCTTAGAGAGTCCGCAAGAGATGTTTATGGGGATTGCTATGCATTTGGCACTGCCCGAAGGAGAGAACAAAGTATTTTGGGCGAAAAAGATATACGACATACTCTCTCAACTCAAGGTTACAATGGCTACCCCCACTATGAGCAATGCGCGCAAGCCTTTGAGTCAGCTCTCCAGTTGCTTTATTGACGTAATGCCCGACAACTTGATTGGCATCTACCGTACGATAGACAATTTTGCCCAAGTCTCTAAGTTCGGAGGAGGAATGGGTATCTATTTAGGAAAAATTCGTGCCGTCGGGAGCGACATTAGAGGCTTCAAAGGCGTGGCTGGAGGGGTACTCAAGTGGGTCAAACTTGCCAATGACACAGCCATAGCTGTAGACCAATTAGGCGTTCGCCAAGGCTCTGTAGCCCTTTACTTGGATATTTGGCATCGCGATATGCCAGAGTTTCTACAAATACGTACCAACAACGGTGATGACCGCATGAAGGCACACGATGTATTCCCAGGAGTATGCGTACCCGATTACTATTGGCAACAACTTGAGGAGAACCCCAATGGCACTTGGTATCTATTATGCCCTCATGAAGTGTTGAGTACTAAAGGATATGCTTTAGAAGACTACCATGGAGACGAGTGGACGAAAAGATACCTCGACTGCTTAGCAGACAATCGCCTTGCCAAACGTGCCATCTCTCTAAAGGATATGTTACGCCTCATCATCAAATCTGCCGTAGAGACGGGAACTCCCTTTATCTTCAATAGAGATACCGTTAATCGTATGAACTAATGCCCATCAGGGTATGATATACTGCTCGAACCTCTGTACAGAGATAGCTCAAAACCAAAGCGAAATACGCCTGAAGCAAATCAAAGTAGAAGTAGAGGAAGGCCAAGAAGTAGTTATCGAAAAAAACATTGCAGGCGACTTCGTTGTGTGCAACTTAGCCTCACTCGTACTCGGCAATATCAATACCGACCATCCTGAAGAACTTAAAGAGATTATCCACACCATAGTGCGTGCTTTGGACAACGTTATCGACCTCAACTTCTACCCTATACCCTATGCCGAAATCACTAATATGAAGATGCGCCCCATAGGCTTAGGGACGAGCGGATACCACCACCTATTGGCAAAGAAAGGCATTGCATGGGAGAGCGAGGTGCACCTCGACTTCATGGACAAACTCTACGAAAAAATCAACTTCTATACCATCGAAGCCTCGGCAGAGTTGGCAGAAGAAAAAGGACGCTACAACTACTTCGAAGGTAGTGATTGGCAGACAGGGGCTTACTTCACCAAACGTGACTACCAATCTTCTGAGTGGCAAGAGCTTGCCTCCAAAGTAGCTCAAAAGGGTATGCGTAATGGTTATCTTTTAGCCATAGCACCTACCAGCTCCACCTCTATAATCGCAGGTACTACCGCAGGCACTGACCCCATTATGAATCGTTACTTCTTGGAAGAGAAGAAAGGCTCTATCGTACCTCGCGTAGCCCCCAACTTGACCGACAGTACATTCTGGCTCTACAAAACCGCACACAACATAGACCAAAAATGGGTTATAGATGCCGCAGGAGTGCGCCAACGCCACTTAGACCAAGCACAGTCGGTAAACCTTTTCATCACCCAAGATATAACCTTCGGAGGCATACGAGACCTTTACCTTAGAGCTTGGCACAAAGGAGTCAAGACACTTTACTACATCCGAAGTCTTGCCCTCGAAGTAGAAGAGTGTGAGACCTGCTCTGCCTAATGAGAATAGAAGAAATCATCATCACCCCTTATCTGATAAAATTTTATGGACTTAAAGAAAAAAGCACTCTTCAATGAGTTGGGAGACATAGAACTCTCTAAACGTCGTTTAATTAACGGAAATACAACCAACCTCAACGATTTTAACAACATCAAATATACATGGGTCTCCAACTGGTATCGTACAGCTATGAACAACTTTTGGATACCCGAAGAGATCAATCTCAGTCAGGACATCAAGGACTATCGCCTGCTATCGCCTGCCGAAAAGAATGCCTACGATAAAATCCTCTCCTTCTTAATCTTCTTAGACAGCATCCAAACAGCCAATCTCCCCAGTGTAGGCGAGTATATCACCGCCAACGAGGTCAATCTCTGCCTCACCATACAAGCATTCCAAGAGGCGGTACACTCTCAGAGTTATAGCTATATGTTGGACACTATCTGCTCTCCCGAAGAGCGCACCGACATACTCTATCAGTGGAGAGACGACCCCCACTTGCTACGTCGTAACAAGTTCATCGGCGATATCTACAACGAGTTTCAAGAAAACAAAACCCCTGAGCAGTTGCTCCGTACTATGGTGGCAAATTATATCCTTGAGGGGGTTTACTTCTACTCAGGTTTCATGTTCTTTTACAACTTAGGACGCATCGGAAAAATGCCCGGTTCTGTTCAAGAGATACGTTATATAAATAGGGACGAAAATACGCACCTATGGCTCTTCCGCTCTATGATATTGGAACTCAAAAAAGAAGCCCCCGAACTTTTCACACCCGAAAGCGAAGAACTCTTCCGAAGTATGATTAAGGAGGGAGCACTCCAAGAAATCGAATGGGGTAAGTATGTTATTGGCAACGAAATAGAGGGCCTTACCGAACAAATGGTCAGCGATTATATTATGTATTTGGCCAATCTACGCTCAGCAAATCTTGGTTTAGGGGTTATTTTCCCTGGCTACGAAGAGGAACCTATGAGTATGGGGTGGGTGTCGCAGTACAGCAATTCCAACCTCATAAAAACTGACTTTTTTGAGGCAAAACCCAGTGCCTATGCCAAGTCTGCTTCTATCGAAGACGATCTTTAAGCGAAGCTTTTTTATACTCTCAGGCTACCTAATGCCCCTTTTCACAGGGGCATTTCTCTTTGAAAAGTTTACTTTATCGGAGAGTTTTTGATATATGTCGCAAAAAAAGGTATAACTTTGCGCTCGTGGATTATTAAGTATTTTATTATAAAGCAAGTAAAAACAGATGCAAAACAAAGGATTTGTGATCTTCATCACAGTTGCGTTGGCCATTATCTGTGCCTACTATCTATCCTTTACTCCCGTGGTTCGCCACTATGAGAGCAAAGCAGAGGCGATGACCGCTGCAGGACAAGACGGTAAAGCGTACCTCGACTCAATGGCTAATGAGAATGTTTGGTTTGGACAAACGCTCAAGAAAGCAAGAACACAACAAATCGGATTAGGACTTGACCTCAAAGGAGGGATGAACGTAGTATTGCGCCTCAATGCAAAAGATCTGCTCATCAACCTCTCTGGCCATAGTGAAGATCCTAACTTTCTCAAAGCCTTGGACAATGCTGCCAAGTCTTCTCAATCGGGAGACTTCATCGACAAGTTCGTTAGCGAGTACAAAAAAATAGCCCCAGAAGGTCAGCTCTCTATAATCTTTGGTAATGGAGACCTTCGTGAGCAAGTATCCGCTCGTAGCACCAATGAGGAGGTTATCAAAATCCTTAAGGAAAAATATAATAGTGCATCTGAAGCCTCTATCAACGTGTTACGCACCCGTATAGACGCTTCGGGGTAGTCGCTCCCAACATCCAAAAGATAGAAGGAGAGGGGCGTATATTAGTAGAACTCCCAGGGGTTAAAGAACCTGAGCGTGTACGTAGCCTCTTGCAACAGAGTGCTAACCTCCAATTCTGGCGGACGTATGACTATACAGAAGTAGAAGGCGACCTAATCAATGCCAATAATCGTCTCTCTGCTATGGCATCACTCTCTTCTACTAAAGCAACTGTCGAAGAAGAGTCTGCCACAGAAACACCTGCGACAGAAGAGGAAGCGACCTCAACAGAAGTTACTCCCGAGGAACAACCCAAGAAGCTCCTCAGGTAGAAGAAAAAGCTACTGAACCTATGGGGAATGTGCTTTTCAATCGCCTCAATCTCGTCAATAGAGGAGTAATCGTTGGTATGGCACGCAATGCCAATCGAGCTGCTATCGACAGTTTGATTCAAGTAGCCAAAGAACAAGGATTTATACGTGAAGACCTTCTTCTTCTTTGGGGGAATGCTCCTTATGTAGACCCTGAAACCAAGAGAGAGACAGACCTTTACGAACTCTATGCTATACGTGGCAATCGCTCGGGACAACCCGACTTAGGGGGAGATGTTGTAACCTCCTCAAAGAGTGAAATGAGCCAGTCTATCGTTAATAGAGGCCCAGTGGTTACAATGGCTATGAATGAAGAGGGAGCGCGCAAATGGGCTCGACTCACAAAAGAGAACATCGGCAAGCCTATTGCCGTGGTTTTGGACAATGTGGTTTACTCTGCCCCTGCCCCTCGTGGTGAGATTACAGGTGGACGCTCTGAAATTAGCGGAGACTTTACTGTAGAGCAGACTGTGGACCTTGCCAATGTACTCAGCTCTGGACGCATGGAGGCAACTGTTACTATTGAGCAAGAAAACGTTGTAGGGCCTACCCTCGGAGAAGAATCTATCCGTTCTGGTGTTATTTCCTTCTTCGTAGCACTTCTTATCCTTATGATATATATGTGCTTGGCATACGGCTTCATACCTGGTATGGTAGCTAATGGGGCACTTATCATCAACAGCTTCTTTACCTTAGGTATTTTGGCCTCGTTCCATTCGGTGCTTACCCTCTCTGGTATCGCAGGGTTGGTGCTTACATTAGGTATGGCGGTAGATGCCAACGTGCTTATATTTGAACGTATCAAAGAAGAGTTGCGTGCAGGCAAATCTGTAACCCGTGCTATTGCCGATGGATACGGAAACGCTTTCTCCGCTATCTTCGACTCCAACCTCACAACGATTATTACAGGAATTATCCTCTACACATTTGGTACAGGTCCTATTCGTGGTTTTGCCACCACACTGATTATAGGTTTGATTGCCTCGTTCGTTACTGCCGTATTCCTAACTCGTATTGTTGTGGAATGGCTTGACAAAAAAGGCAAGATGAGCAAGGTAACCTACACGACCTCTATTACTCGCAACATACTAACCAACCCCTCATTCAACATATTAGGTAAGCGTAAACTTGGTATAGCTATCCCTGTGATTCTTGTGCTCATAGGACTTGTGGGGTACTTCACCTTAGGGTTAAACAAGGGTATCGAGTTCTCTGGAGGACGTAACTTTGTCATAGCTTTTGACCAAAAGGTGAATATCGAAGAGATCCGAGCAGCTTTAGCTCCTGAGTTGGATAACAAACTCGTGGTAACCTCTATTGGTAACGAAGGTACCGAAGTACGTATCGCCACGAACTATATGATTGAAGAAAACACAGCTGAAGTAGAAGATGCTATCAACGAAAAGCTCTACAACGCTTGCAAAGACTTCTATCAAACCCCTGTGACTAAAGACACTTTCCTTTCTGAAAGCATTGTAAGTTCTCAAAAAGTTAGTGCCAGCATGTCTAAAGATATTAGTCGCAAGGCATTTATTGCGGTGCTTATCTCACTGATCTTTATGGCTCTTTACATTTTGCTTCGTTTCCGTCGTATCTCTTACTCTATCGGGGCCTTTGCATCGGTAACGGCTACCACACTAAGCATTATAGCTCTCTATATCTTACTGTGGAAACTTATGCCATTTACAATGGAAATCGATCAGAACTTCATTGCAGCTATCTTGGCAATTATCGGGTACTCTATCAACGACACTGTGGTAGTCTTCGACCGCATTCGTGAAACTGTAAAGACCTATCCCAATAGAGACCTCTATACGACCATTAACGATGCGTTGAATAGTACTCTATCCAGAACGTTGAATACTTCGCTAACCACTTTCATTGTGATGTTTATCATCTTCATATTCGGAGGGGCTTCTATGCGCAGTTTCACGTTTGCGATTTTGCTTGGGGTGGTAATTGGTACTTATAGTACACTCTTTGTAGCTTCTCCTATAGCTTATATGCTTGCTACTAAGAAATCAAAGAAACAAGTGGCAAAGAAATGATTTGCAGTCAGTAAAATAACTTAATAAAGTTCCCTATCATGAAGACTCCCTCTTCTTTCACATATGTGTTGGAGGGAGTCTTCGGCTTTAGGGAGGCACAAAAAACTCCGAAAGAGATTTAGGATACAACGCCTCTATTCACAAAACAAAAAGCCTCCCTACCCTGCGAAATACGAAAAGAAAAATGTAAGTATTGAAGATAATAATTAAGAGAACAGAAATTAAAAAGGATTTTTATGAGACAAAACAGAGTACGTTTTATTAGCCTTTTGCTTTTGACACTCATAAGCATAGGCTGGACCTACGCTCAAACCCTTGTTACGGGTAGAGTATTGGACAAAGAGCAAAAGACTCCTATTGTCGGAGCTTCTGTAACCACAGGACAGGGAGCTACCCTCCGTGGCACGACTACCGATGTAGATGGCAACTTCAAACTCGAAGTACCTCGCAACGCTACTTTGACCATCAGAAGTGTAGGCTATGTATCTTACACCCATAAGTTATCGGCTACCACTCGCACACACTCATTGGGTGCGATCTATTTGGCAGAAGATGCTGTTAGTTTGGGACAAGTAGAAGTAATCGCCTCTATCGTGCCGAAAGATAGAAAGGTACCCGTACCCGTTTCTAACATCTCTCTGGCACAAATCGAGAGCAAGGCTTTCAACACAGAATTCCCAGAGCTTCTTAAGTCTACCCCTTCGGTATATGTTACTCGTTCGGGTGGTGGTTTCGGAGACTCTCGTATTATGATGCGTGGGTTCGACACCAATAACCTCGGTGTACTCATCAACGGAGTACCCGTAAACGATATGGAAAGCGGACGTGTGTACTGGAGTAACTGGGCAGGATTGAACGATGTATCTTCTTTGGTGCAGGTACAACGTGGTTTGGGAGCTTCTCGCCTTGGTATCTCTTCCGTAGGGGGAACTATCAACATCGTAACAAAGAACATAGATGCTAAGAAAGGCGGTAGCGTATACACCGGTATCGGTAACGACCAATACGCCAAGCATGGATTTAGCATTTCTACAGGTCTTATGGACAACGGTTGGGCTCTTACTGCCTCTGGAGCTACCTCTTATGGTGATGGTTATGTTAGAGGAACCGACTTCCGTGGCTGGAGTTACTTCTTAAACCTATCTAAGAAAATCAACGATGAGCACACTGTTTCACTCACAGCTTTCGGTGCACCTCAATGGCACAACCAAAGATCGGCTCGCCACACACAAGCGCAATATGCCGAACACCCCGATAAGGAACGCATGAACTTAGAGTATGGTTACCTCAACGGAGGGGTATACTCTGCTCGTCACAACTATTACCACAAGCCACAACTCTCTCTCAACCACCTTTGGAGAATAGACGAAAGTTCTTCTCTCAGCACTGCTGTTTACGCTTCTATCGCTAACGGAGGAGGTCGTCGTGTAGATGGTAAAGTAGAAAAAGTAGCAGGTAAGACCGTTCGCTACACTAACTGGATCGAAGCATACCGTGGTAAACTTGACCCTATTGCTAAGCGTACTCCCAGTGGACTTGTAGACTGGGAAAGTATCTTCGCAGCCAATGCCTCCGAAGGGGACAACGGCTCTAAGGCTATCCTTGCCAACAGTGTAAACAATCACCAGTGGTACGGCATCCTCTCTACCTATCGCAATCGTCTTGATGAGCAGTTTACTATTACAGCTGGTTTGGACGGACGCTTCTACCGTGGCGACCACTACAAGCAAGTGTACGACCTTTTGGGTGGAAAAAACTACCAAAATCAACTCCTCCAAAGCCAAGTAAATGCAGGTAAAACTACGCTTCAAGTGGGCGACATCTTCGACTACCACAACATAGGCGAAGTACTTTGGGGCGGAGCCTTTGCACAGGGCGAATTCACCAGCGATGAGTTCGACGCTTTCCTCTCAGGATCTCTTACTTACCAAGGTTACCGCTACCTCGTTCCCGATGGATACAGCGTTGCTAATGCCAAAAAGTTAGCTCCTGAGATACGTGATCGTGCCGCTTCGGATCGCATAAACTTTATGCCCTTTAGTGTAAAGGCGGGAGCTTCTTACAAATTCCTTGACTACAATAATGTATTTATCAACGCAGGTTACTTCACACGTGCGCCCCACTTCGGAGGGACCTTCCTCAACTACTCTACCGAAATCAACAAGCACCTAACCAATGAGAAAATTCTCACTGCCGAGTTGGGTTACGGCTTTACCAATGAGTATGTACGTGTTAACTTGAACGGTTACTATACCAAGTGGAATGACCGCTTCTTGCGTCGCTCCAGTGTACTCGATAATCGTCAGTACTTTAACTTCCGTGGTTTGAATGCTCAACACATGGGGGTAGAGTTGGAGGCAGAAGCTCGTCCCGTAGACGAATTGCGTCTTAATGCTATGGTTTCTTGGGGAGACTGGCGTTGGGGAGGCAAGACTTACTACGATGTGTACGATGACTCTCAAACCAAATTGGGCGAAGGCGAAATCAACCTCAACGGCGTGCACGTAGGTAACTCTGCTCAGTTTACTGCAGCCTTTGGATTTGACTGGGAAGTATTCTCTAAACTCCACCTACGTGGTAACATCAACTACTTCGGTAAAAACTTTGCGGACTTCGAGCCTACTAACCGTCTTAGCAAGAACGCAAGTGGCGAAATTGAAGTGTACACCGGCGATGCTTGGCAAATGCCTAACTACACCTTAGTAGACCTCTCTACAAGCTACAGCTTCGAACTCTATAAGGGTATGACAGCTACCATCTTCGGAGGAGTTAATAACCTTTTGAATACTCGCTATATAGCCGATGCTACCGATGGTGTTAAGGTAGATAGCAACAATGTACGTACAGGCGAAGATGCCCTCGTATGGTACGGCTTTGGACGCACTTGGCAGATGGGTATGCGCGTTAACTTCTAACGCTCTACTTATCTAAACGAACTACAAAAAGCTGTATCCTTTATCGGGGTACAGCTTTTTCTTTTTAGCCTCCTTGCAAGATGCTCCTCCATCATTGCAAGAGGCTTTTTTTCAGAGTGATTTGCGCACCCTTCTGCCACCATCTACCTCAACTTTCGAAACCCTCCGACTAAACCGCCAAAAGCATCCGAGTAAACTACCCAAACCATCCGTGCAAACTTTCGAGACCATTAACCCTTTCGAGCAAAAGGATTAATGGTTGCAAAACGAAGACTCAAGCCTTGCAAAAAATTCGCTAAAGACAAGAAGTATCCAAAAGCATACAAGAATGCGAAAAGAGGCTTCTACACCAAAGTTCGCCTAAGATTAAAGAGGAGATTACTTCCAATCTAAAGAAGGCTTATTTATAAGATTTTTGTTCCTTTCTATGCTGTGCATAAATACGTTGGACAAAGTATAGAGTCGAAAGAAATAGATAGATACAGAAATTATATAGACTTTGACCACCTTTCTGACAATGAAAAAGAGAATCCTCTCCCAAGAGATTATTGAGTGTCATAGAACAACATCGTACTCGGTCACGTAGCAAAATACGTTATCGACGTCTACAGATTCTAAACGATAGCGTTGCCCTATTTGAGAAAGGGGCAAACTTCGGGGCGATACATCTGCTCTTTTTCTCTTTGCTCCTATGACCATAAATCTATGATTTTTAGTACCTTTGTCAAGAATGTTTCAAGAAGAAAAATAATTTAAGATGACTATGTTAACACCCGTAACTAAGACGATTGATCTTGGTGATGGACGTTCCATCAAGATCGAAACGGGAAAATTGGCTAAACAAGCCGACGGTGCTGTCACCGTAACTATGGGCAATACCGTGTTGCTCGCTACTGTATGTGCTGCTTCTGAGGCAGCTCCCGACTGCGACTTTATGCCGCTTCAAGTAGATTACAAAGAGAAGTACTCTTCTATTGGTCGCTTCCCTGGAGGGTTCACCAAGAGAGAAGGAAAGGCTTCTGACTATGAGATATTGACCAGCCGTTTGGTAGATAGAGCCTTGCGCCCCCTCTTCCCCTCAGATTACCACGCAGAGGTATTTGTTAGCATCACGCTTTTCTCTGCCGATGGTGTAGATATCCCCGATGCTTTGGCTGGCTTAGCAGCTTCTGCTGCACTTGCCGTTTCGGACATCCCTTTCGAAGGCCCTATCAGTGAGGTACGTGTGGCTCGCGTAGATGGTAAGATTATCATTAACCCTACTTTTGAACAGTTGGAAAACGCTGACATCGACATGATGGTAGCCGCTACGATGGATAACATCATGATGGTTGAAGGTGAGATGGACGAAGTACAAGAGAGCGACATGCTCGAAGCTATCAAAGTAGCCCACGAAGCGATAAAAAAACAATGCCAAGCTCAGTTAGAACTCTCTGCCGCAGTAGGCAAATTGGAAAAACGCGCTTACTGTCATGAAGAAAATGACGAAGAGCTACGCAAAGATGTACACGACAAGTGCTATGCAAAGGCCTACGCCATTGCCACAAGCGGTACCGACAAACACGCTCGTGCCGAGGCTTTCAAAAACTTGGTAGAGGAATACAAGGCACAATTCACCGAAGAGGAATTAGCTCTCAAAAAGACCATGATAGCCCGCTACTACCACGATGTGGAAAAGGAAGCTATGCGTCGCGCTATTTTGGACGAAGGTAAACGTCTTGACGGTCGTAAAACTACGGAAATTCGTCCTATATGGATTGAAACCGACTGTCTTCCTATGCCACATGGATCGGCTATCTTCACACGTGGAGAGACCCAATCTTTGACCACGGTTACCTTGGGCACAAAAGCTGATGAAAAACTCGTAGACGATGTACTCTATCGTACTAAGGAGCGTTTCCTCTTACACTACAACTTTCCTCCCTTCTCTACAGGCGAAGCTCGTCCCCAACGTGCCACTGGTCGTCGCGAGATTGGACATGGTAACTTGGCATTCCGTGCACTCAAACGTATGATCCCCCAAGATTGCCCCTATGTAGTACGTGTTATTAGCGACATATTGGAGTCGAACGGCTCTTCCTCTATGGCCACTGTTTGTGCTGGTACACTGGCTCTTATGGATGCTGGGGTGCAAATCAAGAAACCCGTATCGGGTATCGCCATGGGGCTTATCAGCGAAAATAAGGGTACCAACTATGCTATCCTCTCAGATATCCTCGGAGACGAAGACCACCTCGGAGATATGGACTTCAAGGTAACAGGGACACGAGATGGTATCACTGCTACTCAGATGGACATCAAGGTAGATGGACTCAGCTATGAAATCTTAGAGAACGCACTTCGTCAGGCTCGCGATGGCCGTATGCATATTCTTGGTAAAATCGAAGAGGCTATGCCTGCTGTCCGTCCCGACCTGAAGCCACAAGCTCCTCGCATTGAGCGATTGCGTGTACCTAAAGAATTTATTGGAGCTATTATCGGTCCTGGAGGTAAGATTATCCAAGGTATTCAAGAAAAGAGTGGTGCTGTGGTAAGCATTGAGGAGGTTGAGGGCGAAGGCCATGTAGAAATCTCCAGTGCCAACAAGGAGGCTTTAGATGTAGCTATGGCAATGATTAAAGGTATTGTGGCATTACCCGAAGTAGGCGAAGTATATGAAGGTAAGATTACCTCCGTTATGCCTTATGGATGCTTTGTAGAGTTTCTCCCTGGCAAAGAAGGGTTACTCCATATTAGTGAAATAGATTGGAAGCGTTTCGAAAAAATCGAAGACACCAATTTACACGAAGGAGATAACGTTAAGATACAACTCTTGGAGATTGACCCCAAGACGGGTAAATTCAAACTTTCTCGTCGCTCGTTGCGTGAAAAACCTGCTGACTATGTTGAGCCAGAACGCCGTCCTCGCCGTCGTGAGGAGGGTGAGCGTGGCGAACGCCGTCGCAGAGAATAGTTTCTCTCAAGAGTAAATCTACTGAGACCGTTAAATGGTCTTTTACCCATCGAAGCCCTTTCTCTTGTTCTATCAAGGAGAAGGGGCTTTCTCTTTTGTCCTCTTTCTCCCCACTTATAGGATAAAAGAGCGCTTTGCAACTATATCAAAAACTATCTCCTGCTTGAGTAGGCTATAAAGCACTCGCTAAAAAGTCTGAAATCTACAAAAAAGCCGCCCAGCATTCCCCAATATCCTCCTATCTCTTCCATTCATTTACAAAATAACAAGTGTAAACACCTGACATATACTTCACATATGTCAAAGAAAACCCTTGCTTGTTTTGTATTTTATAACTAAATTGCAGTCGATTTCAGTTAAACATATCCAATACATCGCTTTTTTACTTCGATGTCTTTGAATAAACCTCTATCGAGGTAATGAATACTTTTATTCATAAAAACATCAGTCCTATTTGACAGGACATTAGGAAAATATTTATTAAAAAAAGAAGAAAACATTCCATAATAGCTAACCTTTAAGAGGGAGCATCGCAGAGCTATTCGCAATAAGCACTGCCCAAAGTCGATTAAGGAGAGGGGTATCAAGAAGAAACAGTGGAAAGATATTTACTAAAAACGAGGGTATCCCCCTCCCGTAGTAGAAGGTATAGAACGGATAATAGAGCCATACAACAAAAGTTAATTGCCCAGTACCCCTCCCATAGCAGAAGGTATCGAACTCGACTATGAGAGAGTAGGCTATTAGAAAGAGAGAGAAAGAACCAATAACATCAGATATGTGTACAAAACGGCTTAAACTATTTCTTTATTCCCTACTGGTACTCTCGCTCGGAGTGCTAAGCAGTTGTCGCAAACAAATCCCCAACAATGGGAACAACCCACAAACCCCTCCCCAACTACCATGCCAAATCTTCACTAAAATCGGAGGAACTCTTGACGAGTTGCGTGCCTTCGAAATAGCCCAGCCCCATCGCCGTCCTGCGGTAAAGATACCTGAACAGGTAGAGAGCGACGAACTGTGGATAGCCATCTCCTACATACTAACCCCTTCGGGCGACTTAGCCCCTTGTCATACAGTAGCCTACTCGGGACGAGGTAACTCGGTAGATCGCATCAATCTTTTTATGAAAAGCAGAGAGGTGTACACTACAATGATAAGCCCTTGGCTACTCTATCACTACCGTCCGATAGGCATTTCTAAAGATGGACGTACCGTTTACGAAGATAAACAGCTCTCCTCTCCCTCCGCAGAAGATACACTCATAGCCGTTTCCCTGATAGACAATGACAACGACCCTAAAAAGAGCGAGTACAAACTGCTATGGGCATTCAGAAAAGATATTGAACTACAATAAATACATATAAACGATGAAACATCTATTACACACATTATTTCTCTCTGCCTTTGCGCTACCTATGGGCAATCTCTGTGTGGCGCAAGAACAAGTAGTCCCTCCCACCCCATTCTTTCACACGAGCTTTGAGACGTGGAGCAAGAACGACTTAAACGAAGAAATCATAAATATCGAGGGCTATCGATGGAAACTCTGCAACGCTACCATAGCAGAAAATAAGCTAAAACGCATACCTTCAGGACAAAAAGCTCTGGAGTTGGTCGCAGGGTCTCTCAATGGTATTCCTACCACCTTTGAACTACTCGACAATATCCCTGCCAGTCAAATCTCTTTTGTACTTGCTACTTCGGGGATGGACGGCGTTATTTCAAAAGATAATACCGCTTGGATATACGAACTTAGTTACGATGATGGAAAAACTTGGCAGAAAGCTAACTCTGCATTGTTCACATTAGATCTCTTCCCCTCGGTAATCACCATTGAAGCTCCCGATATGGACAATCGTCCATTCCGCTTCCGGATACGCTATCAAAGTCAAGATGAAAGAAGACTGGGCTCAGGCTTTCGCATTCTTATAGACGACCTTTGCTTCTATCCTTACGAGACGGGCGTAGATGCAGCTTGGGACATACGCCCAGAAGGCATTGTCAATGGTTATGAAACTACCCAAACTCGCCTCGAAGTAAAGCCACAAATCAGTGGAGCAAGTTGGATACTATGGGGGTCTACTCCAGAGCCTTACTACAGCTCTACCACCTATATGACAGTAACACTCGATAATGATCAAAAAGTAGACATAAAGCATCTTAACGATGAAATCGAGGGGCACAGTGCCATTTTCGACAATCTCAGCGAAGGTAAGCATAGTCTCGAACTGCAATTTGTCGATATTACCTCAAATAAACCCTACCCTGGTATTGCAAGTTATAAGATGGACTTCTGGGTACGCCCCTACAAAAAGATACAGTCGCTCAAAGAACTGAAGAAAGGCAATGTAGGCGAGTTTTACGAAATAACTCCCGAAAAAGATGATTTGTATCTCAACTTCTCGATACCGCTATGCAATCAACATTGGTTAATACAAGGGGAAGCGGGCATTATGCTCAATGACCCTCTTTACTACCTACCCATAGCAAAAGATTTACCTCTAAAGAAAAAAGCAGTACAATCTATTAGGGGGCAGTTAGTGCGCCAAGATAACAACCTCGCTTTTGTACTCGACACTACACCCAAAATCAAGGAAACGGAAGCCGACTGGAGCCTTATCAACTTCACTTGCAAAGAGTTCAAAGAGTTAGCCCCTATCAAGGAACAACTCCACGGGCTGTGCCTATCGCTCCAAGCGGTTTATATCTCCGAAGCGATTAGCAACACTACAACTCCCTTTATTCCAGCTCCCAACCGTCGCTTCTCTTTTAAGGATAAGAACGGCGACCTTCTTGCGGCACAAAACATCTATCCGCACCTTTTCCTCCGCAATAAAACAATCCCTCAAAGCCGCCTTACGGTGTTTGGCTTTATGGGCAAAGACTTTGCCTCAGGAGAGATGGTCATTTTCCCTATTTTAGCAAAAGAAAATCCGCTTGACGATGCGGTGCAACCCATTCTCAACTCCGAACTTATCCAACTTGCCTACACAGGAGAAGGCATCGAACTAACGGCTCAGAAGAAGTGCCAAGTACACCTCTTCTCCCTTGACGGCAATACTATTAGAGAGCAACGCATCGAACCCCATACTCCCACCTCAATTGTCTTACCTGCACAGAGCTACATCCTCATTGCTTACGATGAGGAAGAAGGCAACTACGTAACCCACAAAATAATCCTCTAACCTTTGAGATTCTCAACATGAAAAAAGTGTATCTAATTATGGTTGCCTGTATAGCAACCTTACTAAGCCTCAACAGCCAAGCTCAAGAGATAGCTCACGGAGCGTTGGATAAGTCTTTTCGCCCCACGCTGGACGGCAATGTCTTTGTCGTACTTCCCAATTCGGACGGAACCATCATGGTAGGAGGTAGCTTTGCTAATGCTGGATACAACGATGAAGATGCGGTATATATGGGCAACATTATACGCCTAAACTCTAACGGCAATCCCGACAAGAGCTTCAACACAGGAGGCATAGGTTTCGACAATAGTGTCTACTCCATACTCCGCACCCCAGAGGGCAAATATCTCGTATCGGGTCGCTTTAGCAAGTACAACGACCAACCCGTAGGGATGCTTGTACGCCTAATGCCCGATGGCTCATTAGACCCAACGTTCAATAATAACAATACGTTTACTCTCGATGGCTTTCACGCCAACTACACCCCCTCTGTAAGCAAGATTTTCATTCACCCCTCAGGACAGATCTACGTAGTAGGAGGCTTCAACAAAGTGAACGATATATTTGCCCCCTTTGTGGCGCGCTTCTCGGCAGATGGGCAGCACGATGGTAGCTATCAACCTGTCGATAAAGTGAACTTTAAGACCGACCCCAGCATATTGGGGGCTTATATGGACCATGACGGAAGTTTCTTTATTACGGGGAGTTTCTCTCGCTATGGAGGCATTATAGGGTGCGATAGAGTGGTACGCTTCTTGCCCGACGGCAGTCTCGATCCCGAATTTCAATCACCCGAATTTAAGGATAGCGAAGACGGAGGTTGTACTGTAAAAAGTATAACTCCCTACGATACAGGACACTATCTCGTAGCGGGCGACTTTGTAAAGGTCAATGAGCAAGAGCGTTTTCTCACCTGTGTCATCGACAGGCAGGGCAATGTAGTAGAAGAGTACAAGCCTTTTAATTTCTCAGGAGACGATAACAACATCACATGGGCAGCCTACTACGCCCTTCGCTATATGGATTGGATATTCGTTGCAGGGGGAGATGTTACAGCTCCTCAAACCTCTTTTATCCACTCCTTCGATAGTAAGGGAAGCGAGATAACCGATGGTTTCAAATTAGATACAAAACCCGACCGCACCGCCACTTTCTTATATGCCGATCCCATTAACGGATGGCTCTATGTGTCGGGACTATTCAACAAAATCAACAAAGACGTAGTCCCCTACTTCGGGCGCATAAGCATTGCCAAAGATCCTATGGCTATCCAAGCTCCTATCATAGCTACCGAAGAGGCGCACCTTACGATACACCAAGAGGGAAGTAACCTTTTTATAACGGCATCGGATGCCATTACCGAAGCATCGCTTTACTCGATGGAGGGCAAACTGCTAACGAGTGGTAAGAGCCTCGACGAAGCTACTCTACAGATAAAAACCCCTTCGGCAGGCAACTACTTCGTGAAAGTAGTACTTGTAAATGGAACAACAGCCACTAAAAAGCTGATTGTCCGATAGAGCGATTGCTGTAGCAAGTCCAATGCTACTAATCGTGATCTGATTGGTTAGCCTATTTTAGACACCAATCGAACCCCCGTACAAACTTTCCAAAGGTACGTAGGTTACAAGCAAAAGGTCTAATGGTTTCGATGAAAATCATTAGACCTTTTTTAATTCAGTGTATCGAGTGGTTAGCCTGCGCCTATCACGAGAGCCTCTTAGTAATCACCAAGGGGACTCGGAAAGAGTGGAGACCGAGGCTCGTTAGCGGATAACCTTTACCGTAGTAGTGCCTTGGCGAATGAGCCACAAACCAGCACCACGCTCCATTGTTACCTCCGCAGTTCCTTGAGCATCGGCACGTCCCTCTACGAGCAAGCCCCCCTTAGCATCGTACACTTGGTAGGGAGCCTCGGCTTCGAGTCCCTCTACATAGAGGCTCGTTTCGGTACAACGAACGGCAACGCCCTCTCTACGGGCATCGTCAATGGCATCTATCAGTACAAAGAGCACCTCTACCATGGCATATTGCTCCGCCTTAAAAGTATTGCCCGTTATCTCCTTGCCCTCTACGACAATCTTTTTGAGCATATACTTATCTTCGGGGGTGGCAGAAATGGTTACGTCGGCTCCCTTTTGGATAGGTGTCCAAGAGGCAACTGCTTTACCCTCTACAAGAGTGGCAAAAGTACCATGCTGGGCAGGCAAACAGAGCAAACGTATCGTATTACAGCCCGTGCCATCGCCCTCGATGTCGCTCTTCCAAGCCTTCTCTTTGAGCATAGCGGTCTGTGCCGTGGCTCCACCTGTCGTCTTATTAATGAAGAGTTTAGCCTCATCTGCCTCGGTGGCTTTGGGCAAAAGATAGCATATATCGTTCAGCGTGCAGGCATCGAAAGGATTGCCTCTAAGATCTAAATATCTCAACGCTTTATTCGATGCAATATCCAAAGTCGAGAGTTTGTTACTCTGGAGATTGAGTTTCTTGAGATTAGGTAGCATAGTTACATCAATGGAGGTCAAGGATGCGCCCTCCAAGTCGAGCGATTTGAGGGCTGGAGTATGACTCAAATCGAGCGGAGTAGTGTAGTTATTGCCCCCTGCGGTGAGGATTTCGAGCAATTGGTTCTGACTCAAATCCAATGCGGTAATACTCGTATTGTAGCAAGTTAGCACGGTAAGTTTCGGATTCATCGCCGTGCGCAGTTCGGTGTACGCGTTCCAACCGCCATAGAACTCTTCCAAATTTGCCAAATGGCTAATATCAATACTGGTGAGCTTATTGTCGGTAATCCACAACTCTCGTAGGTTGGTGAGCTTATCGAGGTTGAGGCGGCTGATTTTGTTCTGCGCCAAGCGGAGCACCTTTAGGGCATCGTTCTTGTCGAAATGCGCCTCTACAAAGGGATTGTTCGTAATATCCAAGAGGGTGAGTTCGCCATAAATCTTAACAACAGCCCCCTTATCTATCGTTTGGCTGATACTAACGGGCTCTTTGGAGCCGATGGTGTAGTCTATCTTTTCGCCACTACCCCAATCAATCTGGATAGCAGTCCCCTCTTTCTGTGCCCCTAAGTGCATCTGTACAGTGGCTTCGTCTATCTCGTAACCATCTTCATCCACCCCCAAATCATCGGTCATTTTGAGTACTATATTGGCTGGGGTTTCATCATCGGGCAGAGGTTCGGGGTCGCCATTCTTGACACAATAAATCATCCCCTTCCATCCCTTCATAGCAGAAGCACAGAAAAAAGCGACCGAGAGTGCCCCATCGGGAGCGGTAGAAGAAACGGCAAACTTCTGCTTAGCAGGCGTTCCCTTGGTTTGGAACGTGGGAGTCAGTCCCTTGGGCCAGCCATACCTATACTCGCCATCTTCATCCATTTCGTTGTTAAGTACCACTATACCTGAGTAAATCCGCATCTCGTCGAATGAGTCCAACTCCATCTCTTCAAAAACGATAGTAATGTGCGAATTGGCATTTGTGGGCTTCAGTTGGAGCATCGTATAGGCATAGTTGTTGCGCATCCCCTTGTCGGGACCACCCGCATCGTAATACTCTTTGGGTTCGCCCTGCACTATGCTGTAATCAAATACGGGCCCCTCGCTACCAGGTTGGAATATTCTACCGTAACTCTGAGCAGTAAGTAGCTGCAAAGAGAGTAGCAATACGGAGAATAACAATACAGTTTTTCTCATCTTTTTCATTGTATTTCAGTGAAACTTCTAATAGAACCTATGGGCAAGAGAGTGCAAGGACTTCTTTTCCATACTATATGAGGTCGGAAGACTATCACAGGGTCTCTTTGGTTATAAACTCATATGCCAATGAGACAAAAATACAATAAATATTAAATAAAACCTATCATACAAACTCCACAAAAGAGTATTAAAAAAGGGGAGAACTAATACCTCTTTCCAAGTCTGCACATCATAAATAATTATTCATTTTAATCAATCACATTGATATATTTTTGTAACATCGTAAATAGTTACGATTACCAACCAAAGTTAGATATGAAAACAAAGCAGCTATCTGTATTATTCCTCTCTTTCCTATTAGTCATGTCTACATCATGTACTAAAAAGGAAGCTATTGAAGTCAAATCTTTTCGAGATGTTATCTTTCAAAAAGAAAAAATGCCAGAGTATTATTGGAATCAAAAATATCTCCCTGGTAATGTATTTATTACACCTACCATCCAAGATTACTTTTTAGCAGAAAATTGGCAATTATTACAACAAGAAAAAGGAAAGCCCATAAGCAACACTTTGAAAGGAAAATCACTGGCTTCTTTGGACACTATGATCATACAAGGAGAAGCAAAAACTCTAACGAATAAAAACGGAAGAAAGTACAAGGTGCTAAACGTAACCTCCTGTCAGAGCGTACCTTCTCAGGAATTACAAGGTACTTTACAGCTTCTACAACAGCCACAGGACAAACGTTTCTACTTAGCTATTCAGACAAAGACAGAGCTGTATTGGATATTAGACGATAGTAAAAATCTCCAGGAGGTTAAAGGAAACAAAGAACTACTGTACAGACCAGAGAAAGGGCACTACAACATCCGATTTTCTTTGGAAAAAGAACTCAATCAAACAATTACTGTTACAGGTTATATAGGGAAAAGCAAGTTAAAAGACAACTCTTTGTGCACTACTCTATTGATAACCAGCAAGAAGAGTTAATCTACAAAAAAGTAGCACTAATTTTCATCAGTCTTTTTAGCCGTTTGAACTTCATTTTACTGAACTGCGATAAAAAAACATACAACTACAAGGTTATAGCATCTCAGGGTCTCGGAGCTATACTCTTTTTGAGGAGGGTATCGAAGTTCTACCCTCCTTGCTTTCAATAGCTCTCAGTTTCCCAAAAGCAAAAAAATCCCGAGAGAAGGCAAATGCTTCTCTCGGGAGGGAGGTGAGCCGTACTGGAGACAAATCGTAGCCACCAATGGCTATACAACTAATTCGAGCAACGATCTCGAATTACTTACGGCAGATTACTTCTATTTCTACCAATCCGTTCTTAGGGAGCGTTTTAACTGCTACGGCAGAACGAGCGGGGAACGTGCCAGTGAAGTGCTTTTCGTACACAGCATTCATGGCTGCAAAGTCGCCCATATCAGCAAGGAAGCAAGTCGTTTTGATGATGTTATCCATCGTGTAACCCGCTTCGCTGAGAATAGCTTTGAGGTTGCGGAATACTTGCTCAGTTTGCTCAGCTACACCGCCCTCTACAAAATTACCCGTAGCAGGGTCTAATCCGAGCTGACCACTTGTGATGAGCATGCCGTCAAATTCGATGGCTTGGCTGTAAGGTCCAATCGCTGCAGGAGCGTTGGAAGTATTGATTACTTTTTTCATAAAACAAAATATTAATAACGATATTCGTTCTTATCTCTTAACTCTTGCTGGCGTAGCACCTCGAAGAGCAGTATGCCCCCTGCTACGGAAACGTTTAGCGAACCAATAGTACCCCTCTGAGGGATTGCTACTTGTATCGAAGACAAGCGAGCCACTTGCTCACTTACTCCCTCATGTTCGTTACCCAAGACAAGTGCCAACGGTCCTGTGAGGTTTGTTTCGTAGTAGCGTTGCGAAGCCTTTTCGTTGGCAACTACTACACTCAATCCGCTATCTTTCAGATAGCCCACCGCCCCCACAATAGAAGGCACTCGGCACACGGGTATGCGCATCAAAGCACCTGCCGAAGCATTGACCGCATCGGCTGTAACCGACACACTCCCTCGCTCAGGTATCACCAGCGCATGCGCCCCAGCACACTCTGCAGAGCGAGCTATTGCACCAAAATTACGAGTATCGGTAATACCATCCAGTACCACAATAAGAGGCTCAAACCCCTCTTCATACAAATGAGGGACAAGCATCTCTAATCTCGTATAGGAAACCTGTGCCATAACAGCTACACACCCCTGATGTGCCCCTCTTGTGAAGCGATTCAGACGCTCTTGAGGCACTTCCATAACGGGGATGCGTAGCCTACGTGCTGCGCTTTTAATGGTACGTATCTCCTCGGAAACAATACCCCGACGGAGGTAGATTTTATCAATTTCTTGCCCTGCATCGAGTGCCTCCTGTACGGAGTGTATGCCAAATATAATCTTCTCTTTAATCATTGTTCAAAAGTTCTCTCGCGGCAGCTCTCGCAGCCTCTGTTATAGTGTCTCCGCTGATAAGGCGTGCTATTTCGTCCTCTCGTTGCTGTGCATCGAGCAGGGTTAGTTCGGTGTGCGCCATCTGCTGCTCATCGTACCGCTTGGCAATACACATCTGCGCCCCACTGCGTGCTGCCATCTGTGGCAAGTGGGTAATAGCAATGACCTGAAGGTAGTGCCCCATGCTCTGGAGTATCTTACCCATTTTGTCTGCCACACGGCCCGAAACGCCCGTATCTATCTCGTCAAAAAGCAGGGTAGGTAGTTGGTCTCGCTCTGCCAGCATAGCCTTTACCGCCAGCATCACGCGCGCTATCTCTCCACCCGAGGCTACCTCGCCAATCGGACGTATATCTTTCGCACCATTAGCCCCAAAGAGTAGGATCACTTGGTCGTATCCCATGGGCGTAGGGCTATCGGTAGGAGTTAGGGCAACTTCGATGTAAGCATGAGGCATCTCTAATTGATGGAGGTCTTCGGTAAGACGTTCGGCAATTTTTTGTGCTACTGTACGACGCATTTCGGTAAGCACGGCAGCAGCTTGGTCCATAGATTGTCGTGCCTCGGCAAGGCGCTGCTCCGCCTCTTGAAGAAGCATATCTTGGTCTTCGTGCTGCTGCAACAGAGCTTTGAGTTGGTCACGAAGGGTGATAAGCTCTTGACTACTCGGCACTCGATACTTTTGGAAGAGCGTGTTAAGCAAGTCCAATCGGTCCGTTACCTGCTCCAGCAGTAACGGATTGGACTCTACACTCTCCGAAAGATTGCCCAAGTCGGTGCGCACATCATTGAGCTCAATACGGCAAGAGTGCAACCGCTCGGCATACTCCTCTAAGGTACTTACCTTGGTTGCCACGGACTGCAACGCCCGCTCGGCTTGGAGCAAAAGAGAGAGAGCCCCCTCTCCCTCGCCCTCCAAGAGCGAAAGGGTTTCGAAAAGACCAGCTTTGATTTCGTCGGCATGGGATAGTTGCTCCTCCTGTTCGGCAAGCTCTGTCTCTTCATTTTCTTTCAGTTGCGCCTCGTTCAACTCGTTATATTTGAAAAGGTTGTAGTCGTATTCCTCCTTGCCTCGTCGTATCTCTTCGGTGAGTTGCGCCAAGGCTTTCTCCGCCCCCCTATACTCGGCATAAGCGTTGGTATAGACCTCAAAAGGCGCAAGGCTCGGCAACATCTTGTCTACCATACGCATTTGAAACGAAGAACCCGTAAGACTTAAATTTTGATGCTGTGAGTGGATGTCGAGCAACATAGCCCCCAACTCTGCCAACTGTGTGAGCGAAACGGGAGTATCATTGATGAAACAACGCCCCCTGCCCGATGTGGCAAGCTCTCTTCTTAGGAGGCAATACTCCTCTCCCTCGAAGAGGAGGTCGTTTTCCTGCAACCACTGCTCCGCTTGCTGTGGGATGGTGGCGAACTCTCCCTCTATGATACACTTCGTAGCCCCCTGTTTAATCATCGAACTCTCGGCACGCTTACCTAAAAGAAGAGAAAGCGCACCAACAAAGAGGCTCTTACCCGCCCCCGTCTCTCCCGTTACGGAAGTGTATCCAGAGGAAAACTCTACAGACAAATAGTCTATAAGTACGAAGTTGGAGATGGTCAATCGGCTAAGCATAGCATCTGTAACTCTTAAAAGAGGGGTTAGCGTTTAAGGGCATCAAGCACATTGCCCTCGGTAGGGTAAATCTTTGAAAGCAGTTTGTAGGCTGCCTGCTTCTCCTCTGGAGTAGCCTCTTTTGCAATCTGTACAATCTCTTGCAACTTAGTTTGGGATACCAGCATAAGTAAAGGCGAGAGGGAGTTACCCTGCCAAGAGAGTTCTAAATCTTTGAGACTCTCCAAGAGAGAAGTGCGCCCTCGTTGCACGTTGGCAACCAACTCATCCAACCCTTTACGATGATACGCATACCAAAACTTTCTAAAAGGTTCTTGTCGAGGATCATTTAATGCCTCTGCTATGGCGTAGCGGTTATAGTCGTTTTCATAGGCTTTCCAACCCTTCCAATCGGCATTGGTCTGACCTGCACTATTGACTAACTGACGCATTTCGGTACGAGCTATATTACCCCCTTGGAGCGAGAAGCTATCGAAATCAAGTGCCAGAATAAAATAAGCGTAGAAAACCATCGTAGCCACCAGATTACTACTTATCTGATTGCTATTGTATTCAACCACATCGAACGATTGATACTCAAAGTTCACATCTCTATCTCTATATACCAAAAGAGGTGATTGATAAGAAGCATTGTAAACAGGACGTTGGGCAGTAACATAAAGTTCCGCTTGATATTTTGACTCATCCTCTACAGAGAGGAGATTTAGTGCAAAGTTACATTCGATGCGCTCATTGGGCGAAAAGACGGCATTGGTCCAACGCGTATTGTTGAGCATATCGGAGAGCTGTCGTTCCAGCTCGGCAAACTGTTGCTTATCTACCGTACCTAATCGGTCAGTATTGATAGCCACCTTTGCCTTTAACTCTTGTGCCGAACTGAGGAAAGGCAGGAGCAAAAGAAACAGGAAAACAATACTTTTCAAGAGTCTACTCATACCCTTTCTAACCTTTTGATGATAGCTTGTACAATGTCTTGCGCCACCTCTTCTTTTGATTTGAGGGGGAAGTGGACCACTTCGGTAGCTGAAAGCAGGGCAATCTTATTAGTCGTACCCCCAAAACCAGCTCCCTGATCGGAGAGAGAATTGAGTACCATCATATCCATCCCTTTGACTCTCATCTTACGGAGTGCCTCCTCTTCGTTGGGAGAGGTCTCTAAAGCAAAACCCACTAACAGCTGTCGAGCTTCTTTCTTTGCCCCCAATGTAGCAGCAATATCAGGATTTTTAGTGAGTTGAATTTGCAGTTCTTGTCCTAAAGTTTCACGCTTCATCTTGCCCTCTACAGGCGTAGTAGGTCGATAGTCTGCCACCGCAGCCGAGAAGATAGCGATGTCGCTCTTAGGGAAAATCACTTCGGATGCCTGTAACATCTCCAAAGCCGAAGTTACTCGAACTGTTTTCACCCCCGATGGGTCGGGCAGTGCCGTAGGACCCGATACCAAAGTAACCTCCGCTCCTTGCGCCTTACAAGCCGAAGCCAAAGCATAGCCCATTCGCCCCGAAGAATGGTTGCCAATGAAACGTACTGCATCAATCGCCTCATACGTAGGCCCTGCCGTTATAAGTACTCGCTTTCCTTGAAGAGGAGCTTTTGAGAGAGGTGTCGCAAGGGGCATTGCTCCACTCTCAAAGTAGCGTATCACCTCCCCAGCAATATGTTCGGGTTCTGCCATACGCCCTTTGCCCTCCAAACCGCTTGCCAAAAATCCAGAACCAGCATCTATGATATGTACTCCCCTTTGTTGTAGTATAGAGAGATTGTTTTGCGTAGCCTCATGCGCATACATATCCAAATCCATGGCAGGAGCTACCCACGTGGGTGCTTTCATAGAAAGATAGGTAGTTAGAAGCATATTGTCGGCAATGCCATGCGCCATCTTGCCCAACGTAGCTGCAGAAGCAGGTGCTATGAGCATAAGATCTGCCCACAGACCTAAAGAGACATGGCTATGCCACGAACCATCTCGACGGTCGAAAAACTCCGAAACAACGGGTTTATTAGTAAGGGTTGATAGAGTGAGAGGGGTAATAAACTCTTTGCCTGCAGGAGTTATTACCACCTGTACCTCTGCCCCCTCTTTGATGAGACAACGAATAAGAGTAGCCGCCTTGTAGGCAGCGATACTGCCCGTAATACCCACTACGATATGCTTGCCCTGCAACTTCATCGGATTAGTTTTTGCGTGTAGCCTCCAAGTAAAGGCGTGTGAAATGCTTCTTTGTATCTTCGGGGAAATCGGAACCCAAAATCCAACCATAATAGCCCGGTTCTTGGAGCAATACCTCCTGTACGGAGCGTCCTTTATGTTTGCCGAAGTTAATTATTGGCTCACTTTTATCATTAAGAATAATACGCCCCGCCAAGTCTACATTGCGATTTTGTTGTGAGAATTGTGCCAAGAACTCGATATTATTTTGAAGTTGATCGGGATAGCGGTCCAACTGCGCCTTGAGTACTTCGTAAGTAGCACGTGTGTCCGCCTCGGCAGAGTGTGCATCTTTGAGTTCTTCATTGCAGTAGAAGCGGTAAGCAGCCTCCAAGGTACGTTGCTCCATCTTATGGAAGATGTTCTGCACATCTACGAAACGATACTGCCCCAGATTAATCTCCACACCTGCTCGAATGAACTCTTCGGCAAGCATAGGTATATCGAATCGGTTAGAGTTATAGCCCGCGATGTCGCACCCGACAAATTCCGATGCCAAACTCTTGGCTATCTGACGGAAAGTGGGGCAATCCTTAACATCATCGTCCGATATACATGTATTGCTGTAGTCTCGGGAGGGATGGGGCATTCGGGATTGATACGGCGTGTTTTACTCTCCTCTCTACCATCAGGATAAACCTTCAAGAGAGAGATCTCCACAATACGATCCTTAACGGGCGAGAGACCCGTAGACTCTATATCGAAGAAAATAATGGGGCGATTGAGTGCTAATTTCATGCCGATATTGTTTTAGGAACAATGAGACCGAGCAAGTCTTTGCCCTCCTCAAGATCTAAGGGTTTTACCAATAGAGGTCGTGTTTGGTCTGCCAAATGGAATATCAAATCGTTCTCACCCATGCAAGAGAGTATCTGCACCAAATCGTGCGTACCGAAGGCGATGGTCATACGGAGTGTTTCGGGCACATCACAAGGGAAGTTCTCTTGTGCCATCTTCTCCTCGCCAAACACACCTGAAGTAATCACGATAGCTTGGTCTGTAAACTGCAACTTAACAATGGATTTATCTTCTGCCAAAAAGGTGTAAATACGTTTAATAACACTATTGAAACGCTTTCCATCTATCTGCACTTGATGAGGGCTATCAGCTGGGATAATAGAGGCATAGTTAGGGAAACGACCTGCCAGTAGAAGTGTGGAAATTTCTACCGATCCGAGTGAAAACACCGCCTTGGACTGTGTATAGGTAACGTGTACAGGTTCGCCCGCATAACGAGGCAGAAAGCCACGCAAGAAGTTAGCTGTCTTAGGAGGCAAAACAAAGCGTTGATGTTCCTCCTTATTAGGCACGGCAACGATTTTATGGTCGCACATCTTGGTTAATATGAAGCCGTTGGTTGCCACGAAAGTAAGTCCTTCGGGAATGAAGTCCATACAAACCCCGGTAAGGATGGGACGTTTTTCGTCCGTAGCTACAGCTGGAAGGGCTGCATCTAACGCATGACGCAAAGTGTCTACCGTAAGGGTGGCACTGTGCAAAACGGGTTCTTCTTCGGGCTGTTTCTGTTGGAGACTCACGGGAGCCAACTTGCGAGGATAGAGAGAAGCATCGCTACAAACGAATTTGAAGTATCCTCCATCGAACGTTACCGAAACTGCAGAATTCTCCTGATTGTAAGAGAAAGTCAATGGCTGATCAGGCAAATTCTTGATATAGTCTATCACATCCTTAGGACGTACTGTAAAAGAGCAGTTTCCCTCGGCAGAGAGAAGAGGGAGTACCCCCGAGATACGTAACGATTGGTCCGATGCTGTAACATGAAGAGAACCGTTTTCTATCTCAAAAAGGAAGTGCGAGAGTATCGGAAGGGTGCTATTAACAGGAACAATCTTGGCGATGCTTTGCAGGAGAGAAGATAACTCTCCAGATGAGATCTTAAATTCCATATTTGTAGGAGTCTTATTAGTTTATTATCCACAAAAATAGCCTTTTTTGAGGAGATTAAGAAGCCCTTTTTGAGACTACCATATAATCTCACGCTCAGCACGTTCTTTTCGAGAGAATACCTCTTCTTCTATCTTTCCAATAGAAACAAAAAAGCTACCCAACCAAAGTCAGGTAGCTTTTGTTACGAGTACCTCTCCGTTTGTCGAAGAGCTATCGGTAGTATACCCTAAAATTACATTTCCCAGATTTCCTTGTCGTTAGGAATGTGGATCTTGGTGTTTAGAGGAGCCACACGAGAGATGTTGAGCAAGTGCTTGTAAGTAAAGTTCTCTGAAATAGAGTTGTTACCCCAAGAACCGCAACCCAAAGTATTGGTTACAGCCAAACCATTTTGGATATGCCCCCCTGCAGTAGTTGCACTTGGTGCATTAACTACGATACGAGATACTGTTACTTCAGAACCAACGAGGATGATGTGTGCTTGGTTGTTAGAGTGGATAGCACAAGTGTGACCATTACCTTCGTTAGCCAAGTTGGTGCGTGCAATTTGTACCCCTTCTTCGAAGTGCTTGTAAGAAAGTACGCACATTACAGGACACATCTTTTCCTTACAGATAATGTCTTCTGCACCTACTCCGTGAGCTTCTACCATAATAACACGAGTTCCAGCAGGAACAGTAAGCCCAGCCTTCTTAGCGATAAAGTCCACGCTCTGACCTACTACGTCTTTAGCGATAGAACCATCTTCGAAGATAGCAGTACGTACGCGCTCGCCTTCTTCTGCAGTACAGAAGTAAGCACCCTTGTTGCGGAATGCGCTATATACAGCTTCTTTATCCTTTTCGTTGTAGATAATGCTTTGTTCGCCAGAGCAGATAATACCGTTGTCGAATGCACGACCTGTGATAATCTTATCAGCAGCTACTTCGAAGTCGATATCTGTATCCACAATTACCTGTACGTTACCAGCACCCACACCGAAAGAAGGCTTACCAGAAGAGTAGGCAGACTTAACCATACCCATACCGCCCGTAGCAACAACTACGTCTACAGCACCCATCAACTCTTGTGTTTTTTCGATGCTGGGCTCTTCGATAATTTGTACCATTGCGTCAGGTACATTGAAAGGAGCAATAGCCTCCTTAATCAAACGTACAGCGTGAGCAGAACATTTCTTACTGCGTGGGTGAGGAGCAATGATAATAGCATTACAAGTCTTCAACGCAAAGATGATGTTACTCATAGGAGTAACGATAGGATTTGTAGTAGGAGTAACAGCACCAACCACACCGATAGGCTTAGCAATCTCAATCATGCCTGTACGCTCATCAATATTGAGGATACCTACAGACTTTTTGTCATGAAGGTTGTACCAAACACCTTTAGACTTACCTTGGTTCTTGGCAACTTTGTGTTCGTACACACCCATACGAGTTTCATCTACTGCTTCACGAGCCAAAATCTCTGCATTTTCGTAGATTACTTTCGCTGCAGCACGACAGATGTTATCTACAGACTCTTGGTTATGAGTGGCTTGATACTGTTTTTGAGCCTCACGAGCCAGGCTCACCATTTCTTTGATTTCCATTTGGACTTCTTATTTTTTATCGTATTTGTTGAAATCTTATTCCAAAACGCCGTCTAACACCAATTAGAATAGACGTGTATAGATGCCCTCAATCTCATCTACAGAGAAAGGGACGTAGTTATTTTTGAGCAAACGTTGTTGTGTTACAAGCACCGACTCTGCAAAGCCACGGCACTCTTCTTGCTTCATACCATACTCTTGAAGAGGTTTACGGCTGATGAGCTTACCGAGCAATTCGTCAAGAGCTTCATACACATTATCTACCGTACAGTTGAGCAAGCGAGCCAACTCTTTTTCCAATGGGGCGATAGCTCCGTTGGGATCTTTTTGGTGGTAGAGCTTGAATACCTCTGTAAAGAACTGATAGTTAGCCTCTCCATGAGGAACGTGGTAATTCCCCCCAAAGGATAAGAGAGTGCATGCACTGCACCCACCCCAGCATTACCGAATGCAATACCCGCCATGTTGGCAGCAATAAGCATGTCGGCAGCATATTTATGACGCTCTTCGGGATTAGTAGCAGCAATCTTTTGGAATACATCAATGATAGTCTCCATAGCTGCCATACTGAACACACGTGTGTAAGGGTTGCAACGAGGAGATACGCAAGACTCAATAGCATGTATCAGCGCATCAATAGAAGCCGCAGCATAGAAGCGGAAGGGCAAGCCCGCAAGAAGTTCTGGATGATAACCGCATCATCGGCAACAATAGCATCATCGGCAAGCCCCATCTTGGTGTGGCGAGACTTAATCTCGGCAATAGAGATGTTGGTAACTTCGCTACCTGTACCACAGGTGGTAGGTATAATCACCAGTTGCTTCTCTTTAATCAAAGGAATTTTGTGGTCGAAAGCATCCATTACATCTTTGAGATCTTTGAGAACAAAGAGCTTAGCGATGTCAATTACCGTTCCACCACCAACGGCTATTACACGATTGAAGGTAACTCCCTTCAAGTCGCGCAAGATGTTGTTCATCATCTCGTCAGAAGGCTCACCCACACCATACTTCTCTTGCATAACAAAGTGGCAAGGAAGGTTAAGGGCCTTCATAAAAGGTTGATAAAGGAAGTCATTGGTGAGTACGAGGTCATGCTCATTGAGGGCAAACTCCGTAGCAAACTCGGCAAAAGTCTCCGAGCGATGCACTTTTGTGCTTAACTTAAGTAACTGCATGAGTTCTGCGTAATATTTTAATGAGGGAAACGTTTATTCAATTCTTCTGTTAAGCTGGCGCGAAAATCGGGGTGCGCAATAGCAATAAGAGCCTTGGCTCTGTCTCTTAAGGTACGTCCTTTGAGGCGAGCCACACCATACTCGGTAACGACATAATCAACATCATTGCGAGAAGTTGTTACGGCTGCCCCCTCTGCCAATAGAGGTACGATGCGAGATACCGTACCCTTAGCCGCCGTAGCAGGCATAGCATGATACTTACTCCATGACCCGACATAGCAGCACCGCGTACATAGTCCACCTGACCCCCTGTACCACTGAACTGTTTGTAACCAATAGTTTCGCTACAAACCTGTCCCATAAGGTCTACCTCTATACAGCTATTGATACTTACAATACGATCAAACTGCATCACTGTACAAGGGTTGTTTACAACATCTACAGAGTCGAGACGCACATCGGGGTTATTATTAACGAAGTCGTAAAGCTCTTTGGTACCCATGAGGAATGTAGCAGTAAGTTTACCCTTGTCAATCTCCTTGCGAGCTCCCGTAACAATACCTGCACGCACGAGTTCCAACACGCCATCTGAGAACATCTCTGTATGGATACCCAAATCCTTTTTGTCCTTAAGGAAGAGCAACACGGCATCGGGTATAGCGCCAATACCGAGCTGAAGGGTATCTCCATCTTTTACGAGGCTTGCAACGTTACTACCGATAGCCTCTTCGGTAGCCCCGATTTTGGGTCGAGGTATTTCGTATAGGGGATAGTCTCCCTCTATGATATAGTCTATTTTAGAAACGTGGATGAGGTTGTCTCCCCCTACGAAAGGTGTTTGCTTATTCATCTCGGCGATAACCACCTTGGCACACTCGGCAGCAGGGCGCGTATAGTCGCACGATACACCATAGCTACAGAAGCCCTCTGCATTGGGTTCTGACACTTGGATAACAGCCACGTCTACAGGAATAGTACCTTCGCGAAGGGCGCGAGGCACTTGATAGAAGAACATAGGAAAAAAGTCGGCACGACCCTCGGCAATAGCTTGACGTGTATTGCCTCCAACAAAGTTGGTTATGTGTTTGAAGTGCCCTTTCATCTCGGGAGCACAGTAGGGAGCTTCCCCTAGCACCAGCATGTGATAAATCTTCACATCCTGATAGTTCTTGTAATTTTCACAGAGTGCCTTGATTGTGAGCTGAGGGGCACCTGCCGCATGGGAGAGGACTACGGTGTCTCCACTCTTAATCGCCTTTATCGCCTCTTGGGCAGATACGACTTTGCTTTTGTAATCTTCCATCACTTTAGTTTCGTAATATTATCGAGAATATTGATTTCGTATTCTTCTTTGTGTCGATTAAGGTTACAGAAGCGAGTTACTTCTGTTGTGCCTTTCGTGCTTCTTGTCGTTCTCGAAGCAAGGCTTTGGCTTGATTAATGAGGTCATCGTCTATACCCGAAACGGCAATAAGACGAAACTCCTCGTCTGGAAAAGCGCCCCGTAGAGTAGCCTCGACCAATTCGTCCAGTGTATCTCGCATAGAGGGGCAGGCAGCACAAGCCCCCTTGAAGGAGACGTGGATGTCTCCTTCAGGGGATATGCTACATAGCTTGACGCCACCTCCATGTGAAGCCAACGCAGGGTTTACCTGTTGTTCCAACACAGCCTGTACGGCATCAAAACTCAAACTCATATAGATTAAAAATCTTTGGTCTACTATTATTTACCAGCAGGCTTTTGGTCCAAAGAAACATCAACCTTGGCAATTTCGCGTGCCAACTGCTTCTTACCTTCGATATCGCCTTGACGTTGGATCATGATACGTTGAGCCTGAGGAGAACCAGCACCGTGCATAGACTCTGTACGATAACCCACTGCAGCTGTACCGAGTGTGATATTTTCGATGAGACGAAGTACACGCATACGATTTTCAACGTTGGTACCTGTAGCTCCTTGTAAATATTTGCGTACCAAGGGTCCGAGCTTTTCGTCACGAAGGTCTTGCTCTGCGGGCATAGTTACCATAAGACCGCCAGCGATGTCCTCTGCCAAACGAGCAATCTCATAGGGGAAGCGTGTAATATTTTGCTTACAAACATTCGCCAAAAGGAGGTCGATAAGATAGTTACCACTCTTAGTAGGTTTACCCTCAGCCGAACAAGCAATACCACAAGCATAGAGTGTTTCGTTCAAATGAATCATCTCGATGAGCTTATCCTTGATGTGCGAAGCCTTAGGGACACCATTGTAGTCTGCTGCCAAAGCTGCTGCACCGATAAGGACATCGCCCACACCTACCTTACAACCACCATAAGACTGACGGTGATAGCCTGCAAAACGCTCTACCATTACCCCTGCATACTTGTACTCACGGCACATGAAGACACGTTCGTTAGGGATGAATACGTCGTCGAAGATAACCAACGCTTCGTGACCTCCAAAAGAAGAGTTACCCAAATCAATATCTGCTCCCTCTTCCATCTTACGAGTATCACAGCTTTGACGACCATAAATCATCAAAATACCAGGAGCATCGCTCTCAATAGCAAAAGACACGGCATAGTCTGCATCATCTTCACGCATAGCCAATGTAGGCATGATGAGGTGTTCGTGAGAGTTCACGGCACCTGTTTGATGCGCCTTAGCTCCGCGCACCACAATACCATCTTCGCGCACCTCCACAATACGAAGGTAGAGATCTGGGTCGGGTTGTTGTGAAGGCTCAAGTTACGGTCTCCCTTAGGGTCGGTCATAGCGCCGTCTACCACGAGGTCTCTCTCTTGTACCATCTCAAGGTACTTCACAAAACGTTTGTGATACTCTGTACCGAGCTCTTGGTCCATATCGTAAGTAGTAGAGTAGATAGCGTTAAAAGCATCCATACCTACGCAACGTTGGAAGCAAGATGCGGTTTTCTGTCCCAAGAGACGTTGCATCTTCACCTTGTTCATGAGGTCTGTCGTATTCTGATGAATATGGCAGAAACGGTTGATTGTCTTACCCGTTAGGTGACTTTTTGCAGTCATCAGCTCTTTGTATTCATCATGTTGAGCCAACTCATAAGTCATTGCCAACGAATTGAGTGATGGGCGGATTACAGGGTGATCTACTGGATTGTCGATCTTTTTGCCCATGAAGTAAACTTGAAGATTCAGTTTACGCAAACTCTCGATGTACTCTTCTCTCGTCATCATAACTTTAATCCTTTCCTTTTTTCAAACTTTCCTCAAAGGTTAGTTTCTAAGAGGTCCGTTATTATCCTTATACTATATTTATTAAGTCATCTTTTTTCCTCTGACCTAAACCTTGGTTAGCACATAGTGTCAGGGTTAGGCAGGACACAAAAACAGGGAGACTGTACCTTCGATCTCTCCTAAACATCGAACCCACAGAACGATAATAGGAGGCGATAAAAGACAAAAGCCCCTTGACAGTCCGCACTTAGGCTATTCCTATCAGGGGCCAAATTTCTTAGGCAGTGTTTGGTATGAGGAGGACAAAAGACATTTTACACAAAAGAAACAACCCCTTCCACAAAAGATGCTCCTCGTGATGCCTCACCTTCTTATCACCCACCGTCTCCTATTCCCCCGGAATAGGCGGGCTATCTCATAATTATAGAATGTATCAAGAGGGGAATCCTACCTTATAGGTATTCTTTCACTCTGCACGGAAGCACTTCGCCAAGCGTTCTATTTATTGGAGCAAGCCCCAATATCTCTCCGTACACTGCACCTCTTCTTTGTGAACAAAGGTATACGTACGAACAAAGATATAACGGAGATACTTCTATAACTGCCACAAAGTTAGCACTTCTTTTTGTTCTGCCAAGTTATTCTTACGATTAAAGGGAATAGATTTTCAAATGTGCACAAAACAACAGAAGATGTGCAGGGAAAAAGAGGCTCTTATACGAGGAGAAGAAGGAACTATTCTTTACGCCCCTCTCTGTCTTCTATATCTTTTCTCCAAAGAAGGCTGTACCCTATCCGAGTACAGCCTTTTGATAGAGGATATATTGCCCCGATGGGATAATCCATCTACGGCTTTAATAATTCTTACTGTTTAACCACGGGGATTGCCTTACCTCCAACCTCAACAAGATAAGTTCCTTGTGGCAGTCCAGAGAGATCAAGTGTAGCAGATCCGTCCCCCTTGCATCGCGTGAGCTGTACTGCCACTCCCTGAGTGGTAAAGAGAACTACCTCAGCAAAGGCTTCCGCCCCTCGTATGCGAAGCTCGAAGGTCACAGGATTGGGGAATACTTCTATGGCAGAAGACATTACCTCTTCACTTGCGGAGGGTTGAGAGCCTTCGTAACGTCGAGGGTTACCTCCATTATAATCTTCGCACTCCCAACCTTTTTCCCAAGCCAGCTTAGCATCTGCTTCATAGCAAACGTTGCGCTCCGTCTGAGACCCTGTATTTATAATACGTAGCTTATTGTTATGCATCGGGTGCGGATAGCTGTGGTCGGGTAGTGATTTGATCAGGGTTGAGCATGCCTCGCCACTTATTTGATTTTCGTAACAAAATACAGAAGAGAGGTTATCTAACCCTGTAAAATCTAATCCTTTAAGAGCACACTTTAGTTTCCATAGGTCTAAATTTTAGTTGTCTCGTGTGCCAATGAGAGCAGACGCTCAACGAAACTCTGGCAATGCTTCTCCCTAACCAAAGTTCGCGTCAGAAGAGGTGATATAAAAAGAGGAGCTTACCCGACTTTTACATCGAGCCAGCTCCCTTTTATATACATACACCTCAACTTACCCTCTCTTTACCCAACAAGGGAACAAGGATAGAGTAAAGTCGATTATGATAGCACTAAGGAGTACCGCCTACACAATGCACGTATTGGAGTCCAGAACCGCCAAAGCCGTTATGTTTACAATATCCGTAACACTCGCCTCATGGTCGGCAAAGTAGACCGGCTTGTTTAGCCCCATTTGAATAGGTCCTACCACCTCTTCGGCATCGTCTGCCTCTCGAAGCAACTGATAGCAAGCATTCGAAGCTGTCAGACGGGGGAAAATAAGCACATTAGCCTTTCTGCCCCTAATTTTATTCTCTGGATAACGCTTGTCTCGCTTTTCGGCATGTAAAGCAAGAGATACTTGCATTTCTCCATCAACCAAAAGATGAGGATAACGCTCATGCAATATAGCCACCGCCTTCTGTGCCTCCTGTGTAGACTCAGCGTCGGTAGAGCCAAAGTTGGAGAATCCGACCAATGCCAGAACAGGTTCGATACCGAAACAACGTACCTTCTCAGCAGCCAAAACAGCTATATCAACCAACGCATCTGCCTTTAGGTTGCAATTAATCATGGTATCGGTTAAGAAGAGAGGACCATTCTTTAGCGTTACCATATGCATGGTAGCAAAATGGTTGACCCCCTTTCGAAGTCCTACGGTCTGCTTGGCAATCTCTGCCAAATCTGTGTGATGGCTGTAAATACCCGTAATCATTGCATCGGCATCTCCTTTAGAGAGCATCATCATACCAAAGTAATTGGGGTCGTACATTTTATCAACAGCCGTCGGCAAATCACCTCCCTTACGCCAGTTTTGATGAGCCAAAAGCTCGGCATACTCTTGGCGACGTCCCTTTTCAGCCTCGTCTCTATAATTGATAATAGTAAGCCCTTCGAGCGAAAGGTCCAACTCTTTTGCCAATTGCTCTAAATGCGAGGGGATACCTAATATAATAGGATGTGCCATGCCCTGCGCTTGAGCCTCTACGGCAGCACGCAAGACCGCGGGATTATCTCCTGCGGCATACACCACACGACGAGGACTTAGTTTGGCAGCCTCATGGAGGCGACGGGTCAAGTGACTCATCAAACCTAAACGAGAGCGTAACTCATCTTCATAGGCAGACCAATCTTCAATAGCCCTCTGGCTACTCCACTCTCAATAGCTGCACGTGCTACTGCCGATGAAACCCGCACTATCAAACGAGGGTCTACAGGCTTAGGGATAAAATAGTCTGGGCCGAAATGCAACTCCACATTGCCATAGGCTCGGGTAACCTCTTCGGGTACAGCCTCACGAGCCAACGCTGCAATAGCAAGAGTAGCAGCCTTCTTCATCTCCTCATTGATGGCACGAGCCTGAACGTCCAACGCCCCTCTAAAGATATAGGGAAATCCGATCACATTGTTTATCTGATTAGGATAGTCCGAACGACCCGTTGCCATAATAACATCTTCGCGAGCAGCCTTTGCCTCTTCGTAAGTAATCTCTGGATTAGGGTTTGCCAAGGCAAAAACAATAGGCTGTGAAGCCATAGCACGCACCATATCTTGTGAAAGCACTTTGGCACGCGAAAGCCCGACAAAAACATCTGCCCCCACAATAGCCTCTGCCAAAGTGTGAATATCGGTACGTGAAGTGGCAAAATAGGCTTTCTCTTCGGTAAGATCGGTACGCTCTTTAGAGATAACCCCCTTACTGTCGAGCATCACGATGTTTTCTCTTCTTGCTCCAAAAGATTCATAAAGTTTAGTACAAGATATAGCCGAAGCTCCTGCTCCATTGATAACAAAGCGAGCTTCCTCTATTTTTTTGCCCGCAATAGAGAGCGCATTGAGAAGCCCTGCGGCAGATATAATAGCAGTACCGTGCTGATCGTCATGCATCACGGGTATATCCAATTCTTTCTTGAGAGTCTGTTCAATCTCAAAACATTCAGGGGCTTTAATATCTTCCAGATTGATCCCTCCAAACGTAGGAGCTATTGCTTTGACTATTTCGATAAACTTTTTGGGGTCTTTCTCATCCACCTCTATGTCAAAAACATCAATCCCCGCATAGATTTTGAAAAGAAGTCCCTTACCCTCCATCACGGGCTTACCCGCCATAGCTCCTATATCACCCAAGCCAAGCACTGCCGTTCCATTGGAAATAACGGCTACCAAATTGCCCTTAGCCGTGTACTTATAGGCTGCCGTGGGGTCGCTCTCTATATCCTTACAAGGTACTGCTACGCCCGGACTATATGCCAATGTCAAATCTTGCTGCGTGGCATAGGGTTTTGTGGGGCGTACTTCTATCTTACCAGCTTATCGCCTGCATGGTAAGCTCTCGCCAATTCTTCCAATTTGCTATTCATATCTGTTGTGTCTCTTATACTATCGAACACAGAGGTATAGGAGGTGTACAACCTACCTCTCCTATCCTCTCGAACTCACTATTGCAAACTTTATACTCTATTGAAATTTAGTGATACACTACTTTCCAACGCTTTTTACTCTTTCTGTAAGAAGGTACCTTTTGCACCTTCTTAAGATAAGCAAGGATACTTTCTACCGATGTATAGCCTGTCTCCTTATAGGAGGAGGTATGCTCAAACTCGTAAGCATTGGCAATATAGTTGTTATAAGCTACACGGTACTTATAATCCTTCTTCAACGGCTTTTTATTAGGAGTAAACAGTTCTACTGAAAAACATTTTTTACTCTTCTTATCTACGTGATATACAGCATACAAACCTGCCGCATATATAGGACTCTCAAACTCTTTGCTCCAGTTTTTGAGCAATAGTCTACTAAGCTCTTCTGGAGTAAGTTCTATTACCACCATTTCGTTACCAAAGGGATCTAACGAATAGACATTGTGGTTGGTGATAGGACCTTTGGGCAGGCGACTCATGCGCACCCCTCCTCGATTTTGTAGAGTTATATCAACGCCTAATGTTGAGTAATGGGCATCTGCCATAAAAAAGCCCAATTCCTCTCCAGAGGTAAAGTCATCCGAAGCCTCTCCTACCACTTGTTTGAAGAAAGGATTGCTATTGAAGTCGTCCACCACGGCACGGATGGTAGCACTCTCCTCTCCTGCTTGGGCATCAATCGAGAGGAGTTGTGTAGTAACCTGCACCTCCGAGGAGTCCGAAAGGGTCAATGTAGTGAGGTAACAGTTGCGCAAACGACTTCCCGCCTGTGTAATGGTGCATTTGCCCTCCTTGATAGGTTCGGTAAGGAGAGTATGCGAATGCCCCCCGATGATAAGGTCAATCCAATTATTATCACGTGCTACTATCTGATCTTCCTCTACCCCTAAGTGCGATACCAACACTACGGCATCACATACCTCACGTAGCTCTTGATACTTTTTGATCTCTTTTTGGGCAGGAGCAAAGCGCACGTGCTCTACCCAAGTGGGGTTTGTAGCAGGCAAACCACTTTTCTCCAACTGCAAAAGTCCAACCAAACCGACTCTCACTCCATTGGGGAGAGTGTGTATGGCACTGGGCAGAAGACGAATACCTCGCTGAGGAGCAGGGAAAACGTTTGCTGCCAAGAAAGGGAACTGTGCTACCTGAGTAAGGAGTCCCAAGTCGGCACGAGTGTCAAACTCATGATTTCCAAGCACCGAATAGTCGAAACGCACCATATTCATCAAATGAGTCATCGGGTAACCTCTTGGCGTAAAAAGATCATTAATAGGATTGCCACTATGGTTATCTCCAGCCCCGATAAGAAGCATATCGGGATAGATTTGACGCAGGCTATCTACCATGTAACCAAAACGAGGAAATTGATCTATGGCAGCATGCATATCATTGACAGAGAGGAATACTACCTTTTTCTCTTGCGCTACGGTGGTTTGCACCGTACAGAAAGCAAAGAAAGCTACAAAAGCAATCATTATACCTCGGCTCCAGCTTCTCTGCATCATTGAATAGTTACGTATGTATTTCATAAAAAGACTTTTGTTACGGCACAAAAGTACGACTAATTGAAAGGAAAACCAAAGGGAGGAGAAGAGTTGAATACTGAAAGAAAGCCTAAAAGAGTGCATCACTCCGCCTGTCCAAGAGTAGTCAAAAGCCCTTACCTTACCTCCATAACAAAATTAGCGTCCACCCTCCAAAACCTCAAAGAGAACCCCCTCTCCGAAATACGACCTTCAGAAAGGGGGCTTCTACAAAACGTTTGAACGCTTTTCTCAAACAGTAGAGAATGAGAGTACTACAATAAATCTCTCAACCTCTCTATCCTAATATCGAAAGCATTTATTACTTACGGAAAGGACCCTTTACCACCTCTGCCTTGAGGTTGCGTCCACGTACCGAGATAGCGATAGGAGTGCCTACCTTAGTATAGTCCATAGTTACATAGCCCATACCGATACCCTTCTTAAGGCAAGGAGACATAGAACCAGAGGTTACAACGCCAATCACCTCGCCCTGCTCATTTACAATATCATAGTGCTGACGTGGAATACCCTTATCAATCATCTCGAAGGCAACGAGCTTACGAGTAAGTTTACCAGCCTTTTGCTCTTCCAAGAGGGCACGGTCTATCATCTCTTTCTTATCGTCGGTAAATTTGGTTATCCAGCCCAAACCAGCCTCAATGGGAGAGTGAGTATCATCAATATCATGACCATAGAGGCAGAAGCACATTTCTAAGCGCAAAGTGTCTCGACAGCCCAAACCAGCAGGCATAATCCCCTCTTCCTTACCCGCTTCGAAGAGTGCGTCCCAAATCTTCTTAGCATAGTCTGGATAGAAATAAAGCTCAAAACCACCTGCTCCCGTATAACCCGTAGCAGAGATAATTACATTAGGACAGCCTGCAAAGAAACCTACCTTGAAGTTATAATACTCGATTTCTGAGAGGTTGATATCAGTGAGTTTTTGCATCACCTTGATGGCGTTAGGACCTTGTACTGCCAACTGAGCAATTTGATCAGAAGCATTTTCCAAAGCCGCACCCATAGTATTTTGAGCCTTGCACCACTCCCAATCCTTTTCGATATTAGCCGCATTAGGCACCATCATATATTTGTCTTCGTCGTAACGATAGAGCAGGAAGTCGTCTACAATCCCCCCTTTTCCATTAGGGAAGCAGCAGTATTGCACCTGACCAATAGCAAGTTTAGAGGCGTCGTTGCTGGAAACTTTTTGCAAGAAAGCAAGGGCATTAGGACCTTTTACCCAAAACTCTCCCATATGTGATACATCAAATACCCCAACATTATTAACCACATTGAGGTGTTCCTCAGTGATTCCAGAGTATTCGATTGGCATATTGTAGCCTGCAAACTCAGCCATTTTTGCGCCAAGTGCAATGTGTACGTCGGTAAACGGAGTTGTTTTCATCTTATTTATATGTTTGTTTTTTTAATCAAATCGCCTCAAAGTTACGATAATATCCGATAATATCCATATCATTGTATAGATACCTTTGCATAAATAGATGCCCTCTCACAATTCTCAAATAGAAATAGCCATAATGGAATAAATACGGGAAGTATTGCTCCTTCTCCGCCGTGCCTCCTCTGCTACATGACCCTTATATATTTTTCAAAAGTTATGGTAATGCGCCCAAGTATAAATATATTTGTCCCCAAATTAGAAATAAAGCAATCATATTTAGCCCAAAGATTTATGAAACACATCTACTCTTTTTTAATCGGGGTACTCTTGACTATTTGCTCTGCAGGAGCGCAATCTGCCCCATCTAAGGGCATAACTGCTCAATACGAAGACTACTCGTGGAAACCTCTAACAGGCAATTATGTAGCAACTGACTATAAAGGCGTAACCCACGATATACAAGCCTATTTGGCAGAAGGTAAGTGCGTACTTATCGACTTCTCGGCTACCAACTGTGAACCTTGCTGGAAGCTTCACCAACAGGGCTATTTGGAAAAGTATCATAACCTCTTTGGACCTAATGGCACAGAGATGCAGCGCTTGGTTGTACTATGGGTCGAAGTCTATGGAGCTCCGTGGGACAAGATAAAAGACCCCTACAAAGACTGGACTAAAATACACAACTCGACAGACGATGTAAGCTACCCTATCCTGTCCGAACGAGAGATGGACAAAAAGTTAGGTATACAATTTAACTCCGTACCGAGCGTCTTTCTCATCAGCCCCCACAATGAGTACACAGAAATCTATCAAACAGGCATTTTATATTCAGAAACCCGGTTGAAAGAGTTGATTAACGCTTGCCCCAAGTTACCCCAAGCTCCCAAAGCTGTACAAGCCTATGCCTTAGAAACAGCCTATACGGGAGAACAAATTGCTTGGACACCTATCTACGAATCAATAGCCCCCATTACCAGCTATGCGTGGACATTCGAGGGCGCAAATACCCCCTCCTCTTCAGAGCAAAACCCCGTTGCTGTATGGGATACTCCCGGCACCTATAAGGTACAGCTAACCCTACAAAACATCAAGGGAAGCACTACCGCCGAGCGTACCTATACCGTACTCGACAGAAAAAGTTCGACCCTCCCAATAAATGAAGATGCAGAAAATGGCACACTGCCTAAAGGGTGGCGCACTTGGGAGGAAGATGGAGACTTCAAAAGTTGGAGTAATTTGAAAATGGACCTCGACCGTTTGGGTTTGACCATCCCCGAAAATTACAAAGGAGGCTACAACTCTCCTCTCTGTTGGGTATCGTGGAGTTTTTATCCCACAAGCGGAACAGTTGCTCCTAATGGAGGCTTTAACCTAAAAGGAACTAACGTAGCTGCGCAAAACTGGCTAATCTCCCCCCAATCTCCATACCCGAAAAAGCGGTAAAGGCCTCTATATCATATGCAACGAACAGATACTTTCTCTCCAAACCCGACCACTACCAGCTACTCGCTTCGACCGAATCGACACTTGCATCACACTTTACCCACGTCCTCAAAGAGGGGCAAGTAACCCATTCCAAGGAGTGGCAAAATGAAACCATAGACCTAATGCCGTTTAAGGGAAAGACGGTAACACTCGCTTTTGTTCACAAGCGCATAGGCAACACCTCCTCTCTAAGCCCAGGTTCCAGCTTCCTTTTGGACAACATCAAAATAGAAGTTGAGGTATCCTCTGCAACGCTACCTGCACTGCCCGAGGAAGAAGTTAGTATCTTCCCGACAGAGAGTTCGACACAGATTACAGTCCGAACTCCCCAAAAGAGTCAAGTTCGCATCTTTGACCCATGTGGGAAACTCCTCTATTACACCGAAAGTGCTTCCGAAGAGTTTACTCTTAATGTAACAGATTGGCAAACGGGACGCTACTTCGTACAGGTAGTTACTCCAGACAAACAGGCTACCGCTCAGTCTTTCTATGTTAAGCATTGATACCTCTCACCTCCTTTTGGAAAGAAGAGAAACATCCTAAAATAACCTTCTAAGAGAGTACTTCATAAAAGGGTGCATCGAACTTATTTGGGATACTTCTTTACGCCGAGGTGTATCTACACACATAGAAAAAGAGACACTAAAAACGAAACTAAAAGAAATGTACAGAAGGGCGTAACTAAAACAGAATGTAAAGGCAAGCAATCTATATGCGCCCCATAAACCATGGTATTGTCGCAATAAAAACCTATCCTTCTTTTCGGAGGGATAGGTTTTTTCTTTATCTCAATTACAGATGCTATTACCCACCCTCCCCATTTCCTACATCCACCATTAACTTTCGACTTTAGCCATATACTTTGCACGCACCCTTTATCTCCTATCTCAAGACCTTCTAATTACCGCATTCTACAAAACATAGCAGAAAGGTCGGTGTAATAAACTCTTCAGAGTACCAGCGATGAGCAGAAGCAACGCAATCAAATTAATTAAATATTTTGACAATAAAAACAAAACAATTACATTTGCCCGCAATGCTACAAAAGGCTTTTCCTCCAAAGTAGGTTCTTGAAGAAGAACGGAAAGGAACGGAAGGCTTTACACTTCGGAAGAAGCTAAATTGTACTATTCATTATAAACTAAATACTTACTTTATCTATGAAAGAGAAAAAAACTACTTCAAGAGTGCTCTCTTCCACCAAAAGGGGCTTTGTTTTCTTATCGTGCTTCCTTTCGTTACTCTTAGGAAGTGTAGCCTATTCGTTTTCCGCTATGGCTCAGAGTAGTATAACCCTTACTACCAACAAGGCTGTGGGCGAAAAAATCAAGTTGCGCATCTACATCGAACCCAAGACTTCTATCAGTATAGATGGTGTGGAAGAAGAGTTCGAAAATGCTTGGAAAGAGTACACCCTCAACAAACAAGAGGTTACCATTACAGGAGTTATTAAACGCCTGTTCTGCTCTAACAATCAGATTACCTCTATTGATACAAAGAATGCCCCTGAACTTCAAGCCATTATTTGCTCTTACAATGAGATCCAAAGTCTGGATTTTAGTCAAAACAGCGAAATAAAATCAATCACTTGTATTCAAAACAAGTTGGAAAGTATTAACGTAACGGGTATAGAAAAGCTCGAATTTCTATCGTGCGAACGTAACAACTTAGAAACTATAGATGTAACCACCAACTCTAAGCTATCTCACTTAGGAGTTGGCAACAACAAACTAAAAAAAATTGATGTAACTCAAAACAAACTTTTAGTTAATCTATTTTGCGAAAACAACGAATTGAGTAGCTTAGACCTTGCAGGACTTAGCAAGCTCATTTACATCAACTGCTTCGGCAATAAAATAAAGGGAAAAGCGATGAGCGACTTGGTAGCCTCATTACCCGAAAGAACCCTTTTGGATGAAGCCGAGCTACGCATTATCAACAGCAAAGGCTCTACACACGATAACCACTGTATGAAAAAAGATGCCCTTGTAGCTGAAGAAAAATGTTGGTCTGTGATGGACTACAACGGAGGTAACAAAAACTCTTATGCTGGTACAGACGAAGAACCTCAGGAGGATACCGAACAAATCTCTTTCGTAACAGAGCGACCAATAAATACATCTATAAGTATGGAAATAGAGGCAGAAGGAGAAGTTACTTTTGAAGGACTTGATGGTACTTACAAAAAGGGGTGGGAAAACTACACCCTCCGCTCTCCTAATGTAGTAATCAAAGGGAAAATTAAAAAACTTAACTGCTCAATATTGGATATCACAGCTATTGATGTTACCAAAGCTACTTCGCTGGAAGAGTTTGACTGCTCGACCAATAAGCTAACCTCTATCGACATCTCTAAAAATGCGAACTTGCAGTATTTTGAAATCTACAACAATCAGCTTACCAGTCTTAACACAAGTGGCAATCCAAAGCTCGTTTTCGCAGACGTGGTCAACAATCAAATAACGGAGCTTGACCTCTCCTCAAACATTGAGTTGCGCAATCTCTCTGTCTATTTCAACAAGATCAAAAAGCCCGAAATGAAGAAGCTACTCTCTTCGCTCCGCACCATAGAGGGAGACCAAGCTGGAGAGCTTATACTGATCAATAGCGTTCCATCAGTAGGTCAGGTTACTGTCGAAGAGCAGAATGAATACGACCAAAACGATTTGGCAATAGGAAAAGAAAAAAATTGGGATCTATTCGACTGGAATGGAGGGCATAAAAAAGAGCTTATCGCCGCTCCTTTAGGCAATGGTGTTATGACCTTCCGCACCAAGAAAACAGCTGGACAGAAGATTGCAATAGACCTTGGACCAGAAGAAACTCCTGCCGTAATAGAAGGGGTTGAAGAAACCTACGTACCAGGCAGTGGCTTAACGGAATACACACTTAAGGTTCGGAGGTAACAATACGTGGAGACTTATCGGTATTCTCTTGCCATAGCAACGAAATTGAGTCTATCCGTATCAATAATCCCGCACTCAGACTCTTCTGGGGCTTCCATAACGAGATAAAAGAAATCGAGATTACCCCCTCTCCTGAGTTAAAAAGAATACTACTCTCCAAAAACCAACTCAGCACATTTACTCTTGCAGATTGTCCTCTCTTAGAGTCTATCGACCTCAAGAACAACAAGCTGACAAGCATTACCCTATCCGGATGCCCTAAACTCAATACAATCTTCTGCTTCAAAAATCAGCTCGACGAAGACAATAGCAAAAAACTTATCGAAGCACTCCCCGCCATCCCCGATGGAAGCGACAAGGGTATCTTGGTAATCGTCGATACAGAGGCTAGGGGAATAGAAAAGAACGTATGCTCCTCTACTTTGGTAACATTGGCTAATACGAAAAACTGGGAAGTACGAGACAATATTGGAGATACACAAGGCGAAAATGGTGTCCTTTTCCCAGGAACAGACCTTGCCAACGAAGAGATTGGCTTTGCAAAGGTGAACTGCTATACGACTCCTACAACTGATGCTCTCTTTATCGAGGGTGCCAATCCCAACGACCGTATTATCATCTATGCACTTGATGGTTCCATAGTCTATCAGGCTACAGCCGATGCTCCTCAGATGCGTATTGATATGAACAACTATCCAAGTGGAGCCTATTTGGTACGTGTAGAGGCACACACACAAAAGGTAATGAAAAAGTAATCAGAACCTTTTTACTTAAACACTATAAAGCGGAGTTTTAGACTCCTCTTGTAGAGACAGCAGAGTCTCTCGAAAAGGTAACATAAAATCCTTTTTGGGAGACTCTTTGTCATTCCCTCGTTTACTCAACATCAAGCCCTCAACATAAAAACATTGCACACAGTCTCTACCAAGAGATAGTATACCCTCTCCATCAAGAAAGAGCTAAGTTATCGAGTAAAAAAGAGAGGGTAAGAATTTATTGAGACATCTTCCTCATTAAGGCATCACAGAATACTCAAAATACAAGATGATAAAAGAGAGGTAGAAAAGAGCGTAGCAAAGTAGAAGCCTAAAGCCAAGAATTGCGAGTAACTCAGCAATTTGTGTATGATGATACAGCATCTCTTTTGAGAATAATGTCTCAATCTCTCCAACCATTAATCCTAACGCTTATAACCTTCCGTGTAAAGAGAAGTAACCCTCTGTGCTAACTTTCAAAAGGTATATACCTTTTATCCAAAAGCTTTAGAGAGCGTTGCCTTCCCCTCTATCGACATTACGTTGTGATATAAACAAGCGAAATCAGAAAGCCTCGTGTGAATTCCGACAAGTTTTTTTCGACGGACTTTTCACAATACTCTGTAGAATATCATAAACGCAAGAGATTAAAGAATGAAAGAGAAGAAGAGAGGTAAAGAGATCGCTTATCGAACCTAAATGTCAATAATACGACAAGTGTGATAGCATAAAACAATCACCCGAAGAGACAAAGCAGCCAACAGATCTACCTAAAAAAAGAGGGAAGCCTCGGTAAAGGCTACCCTCCTTGGATAAAGCTACTTGACGAAAAAGTAGTACGTATATGTAAACTGCAAAGGGAAGTTAGTTCTTAGGTTTAGCTTTACGCCAAAGCCCTATCAAGATACTAATACCTAACAATACCAAAACAACCAATACGGCAGCTTTAAGCAAAGCACTTGAGATTAGAATTATCCCTTTAGCTACCAAATAGATAACTACAATAATCAAAATCACTATAAGTGTCGAAAAGATTTTGCCTAATAAATTCATAATTTCATTCCTTCTTAAAAATGTTCACTAACAAAGATAACAAAATCAGAATATAACGCCCTATCCTCAATACATATTTAGGATAAAATCTTACAGTCAATAAAGTAAAAAGATAAATACTATTCCCTCTTCTAATTTTCCCTCTTGAAACTATTGCATTAATACATTATACCGCCTTTTTGATAGCTTGAATAATACGCCCAGGCATAGCTTGAAACTATTGTATTAATACATTTATTGGTGTCCGATAAAATGCTTACTTTTACTCATCGTTATTGAGTTTTTTTGCTGACAATAAAGTAACGAAAAGAAGGGCTGAACTCCTGATATAGGAATCAGCCTTTTAATTATACCGTCAAAAAACTTTTATCGGACACCAATGATTATACTATTACTCTGGAGATATATCATAACCCACCAAATTAGCCTGTACGACATTCGGCGGTAGTCATTACTTCTGTACATATCCCTCCCTATTTCCACTTGATGTCTTCTAAGGCAGTTTAATCGTCTCGACAATCCTACAAACTTGCACTGACCTTGTCTTACACAGGCTTTGTCATTGGTAGTATTCTTCAAATAATTATAAAAAGTCCATTGAGAACATCTTTTGACAACCTGAGCAACGATACTGTCTTCCCCTCAAAAGCAACAACTAAGCTTACACACTCTTTTAAGACACTTCCGCTTTGACATATTAAACCAACTTCTATACCCTCTCAAAAACAGGATCAAAAAAACTGTCTTGCTGGAATTTACCAATAAGACAGTTATTTATATCCCCTAAGAGTTCTAACAATATAGCTCTTGAGGTGTAAAAATTAAGAGATAACGAAACCTTTTATATTTACCCTCATCTTGTAGAAGCGATTTCGAAAAACACTCCAATCAGTAGAGTGATTCAAATCTCCTAAAACAGTATCATAATGGGTAGGTCCTGCATTTCTAATAGGATAGAACTTACTTTTGGGAGTAGCAATATTTTCTTCAGAATAAGTTATCTTAACCCCAGGTCGCTGTTGCTCTGGCAAAGTTTGTGAAGCCAAATACTCTGGCAAATAAACATAAAGTCGATAGTCTGCTGTTAAAATTCCCCCAATAGAAGCATCGTCAATATTAGGAGGGAGCACAACGTATGCTTCTTGCGGAGCACCCTGAAAGCTAAAAGTATAGCCTTGTGCAGCCCCTACAATTGCAGGATTAGTGAGTTGTTTACGAGGGAAAAGGGTATACTTGGCAGGCATATTAAGTAGCTCTACTTTCAAACGACTATTGGGGGTATAGCCATAAGGTAAAATCCAACTATATGTCTTATTGCCATCTTCTCCCACAACAACTTCCACAACATCCTTCAATGTAATTTCCATCTTCGCTAAAGAGCGCATCATCTCAGCAGCTTGACGGTTCGTCCCCTTGATACTGGGACGTTGTACTAAGTTTTGAGGTTGTAAGTTAATACGATGAGGATCTGCTTGAGATCCAGTGCCAGGTAGCGAACGAGAAAAAGTAACTCCCTTGTATACAGCTGTCATCATAAAGAGTCCATTGACTCCACTACCCATTTGTTCGGGAACAATGCCAACCATATTTACATCAGCAAAAGACTCCAATGTATTACGAGAAATCCCAGCTTGTGACAAAAAGGACAAATCTGTACCCGACTGACCCGATGCTGATTCGTTCGCAATCATATATATGTCATAGGTCAGCATCTCTGAGATTTTAAAAGTAACCCTATGATTTACTATATTGGCAGCGTCAAACTTTACATTCAACGAAGCATTAGCTACTCCTGTAGGGAAAAGAATCAAACGAAGTTCCCGAATGACATCCTCCTTATCTGCAGGGTCTGTATTGGGGTCTGTAAACCCAGGATTTTCTGTATCAACTCCATGAGAACGCAAGGCATCAATGCCTAAGCTTACATATGCTGTATGTGGCTGCGTAGGGTCTAACCCTTGATTGGGTTTAGTACACGAAGTTACCCACCCAACAAATACCAAGAAAGGGAGTAAGAATATAGATTTTCTTTTAAGCATAATGTTTCTATAGATAAATGTTTGTTTCTACACCTGTCATCGGGTGTCAGTATTCCTGCTTGCAAAAACAATCCCTATGAAAGAACACTATCTTCATAAAGAGCTGACAACAACGCAGGTGATGCGTATCTCATTATAGCACTTCCTATCTCTACGCAACTATTTTGTTTGTTAGATTGCGGAGGGCGGGAGCGAACCTCAAATATCCGCTCCCTAAGCCTCTGCAATAATTATGAGGATAATGAAGTTACTCTAATTAGAGACCCAAATCTACTTCGTAAGAGTGAACGTTCCACTTAAGAACCTGAACAGCTACACTCATATAAGTATCCTTGTCGCCCAATGGATCTTCTGGCTTAACAGGAGGTGTAGGATCATCTTCGTTTGGTCTTGGGTCTGGGTTCACAGGATAATCAGAACCAGGGTTGTCAGGATCTTCTGGATACAAAGGATTCCAGTTGAAACCAAGAGCCTTAATATTTCTAATATGTACGTGGTAAACGTTGTTACGGAAAGCAGGAGCGTTAAGAGTCTTAGGACGCTCTACAATATCGGGGTTCACATAAGCATAGTAAAGCACCTTACCACCTTCATACTTACGATACTTTTGTCCTACAAGACCACCCTTATCAGGATCAATAACGTTTTCAACCTTTGAATAAAGCTTACCTGTAGTTGTACCCAAATAGAAAGTACCATCTACCAATTCATTCTTAGAGTTTCCTTCTGCAAAAGCAGCATCATAGGGTTCAAACTTCGTACGTACCAAAACGTAAGGAGTATTACCACGGCGGAAATCACCATCGTAAGTAGCAGGTGTATTGTTTGGTGCGGTATTACGCTTGTGGTTAGCTTCAAGTATAAAAGCTGGACGCTCGATTTTACCAATAAGTTCTGAATTTAGGCTACCAAATGTTTGCACAGTAGCAGGACGATCCTTAACAAACAAGTCTGAATAGTCATAATTATCATTCATATCAGTATATGTTTGAGGATTAGAAAAAGGTCCTGTTACAACTGCGTAAGCGGGGGTCTTTATGATGCCAGTCTCTATCTTTTGTTGAATAAACATTCTCTTTTCACCTTGGGCTACAGCATATTTAATTTCTGTAATCTTACCAATTTTTTGACCAGTACTTGTATTTTCGATTTCAAAAGCATCCTTAGCAGTGGTCAATACAACGCGAGCAGCAACTCTCTTTACTTTGGCTGTAGCTCTGTTTTGAGGAGCAGGAGCCATCGCAGCCTCATAAGTAACATTAGGTTGAACATCAATTGTACACTCTTCACTGTTACTCATCATAATTAGATCTTCTCCATTGGTTTCTTGAGTCATCAACTTCTTCATAGCAGCAGGAGCATCTGTTTTGTAAGCAGCAGTATTAGCAGCAATATTGTGAGCCACATAAATCTCAGCCCAAGCTCTATCAAAAGCTCCCTTCTCTGTTACAGCAAGAGTTCGACGAATTTCTTGAGGAGCATTCACCAAAACATACACCTTCTTAGGACCAGCTGTTGTTTTGATCGCCTTATTGGGATTAAGTTTTGTTTCCTGACCAGCATTCTTTACAATAGTGAAATCTGCAAGAGTGTATTGACCAGAAGAAACGGTTGTAGCATCTACCAAGTAAACATCAACTGTTTTAATGGCATCGTTACCTTCCCACTGATCATCTCTCTTGTTGAAGTCATCCTCTTCTGTACGGAAGGCATCACCTCCAAGAGACAGAGTTACAGAAGCATAGGTATCGCCCTTTTCTGTCTTTCCATTGAGCTCTTCAGAACCCTTGTTACAAGAGGTCATCGCTCCCAAGAAGAGAGCTAGTCCTGCAACCAAAATAGATTTCATTTTCATGATTGTTTAACTATTAAATTAACACTTTATTAAATTATTTCTTTTGTATTTGTTGAGTATATAAGAGTTTAGTCGCCCAAGTCTACTTCATAGCTGTGTACCAACCATTCGTTGATCCAAAGCTCAATAGCCATATAACCATTAGGACACTTACATTTCTCCATACGCACCAAGACATCAAAGTCATTGATACAACGTAGATTTATATTGTCCGCATTAGGACTTAACAGAATAGCTCCTATCAGATCTACCTTGAACATCTCCTCTCCGTTCTCCAATTTACGGATAATAAGCTCATTGTTTCTCCCTGTTTCCAACTTAAGCGTAGAGAAAGTAGCAAAGAGGTCTAACTCATTAGGATACTTTCTATTGGGAAGGTATTCCATTGTAGTGGGGTAAGAAAGCTTTTCATGCTTAAATACTCCCCCCTCCGCTATATAGGTAGCATTATTAGAATGCAACTCAATAGCAAAGTCTTGAGGTTTTTCGAAACCAATAACACGAACATTTACTCGGTTGGTAATCTCACGAATATTGACCTGTGTGTGGGGTAAAAACTCTTCCTTTTCACCCACAATAACACGGGGAGAAGTTCCAACATAAAGTTTATGCTCGCCCAAAGCGGCAGCTTTATTCGCCTCTCTTTTGAGAAGAAGCAATACATCTTTACGAGTAGATTCGTTATTGAGTTCTTTTAATTCAAAATGATCATCTACATTAGCCCACACTACGAAGCTATAACGACCATGGGTTGGCACTGGAACCAATACCTCTCCCTCTGCAGAAAGACGAAAGTCTTTGTTTACTGTGGTAGACACCCACTTATCCTGCTCGTTGAAAGTGTAGATATGCAAACTCTTAACCTCTGGAAAAGAGGGAGCTTTGGCACACTCTGTTTGCTCATAGATATTAATATAGACTCCTCTTTCGCAGGAAGCCAAGTTGTCAAACACGTGTCGCTTACAAGAAGAAGTAACTCCCGCAAGAAGCACTGCAACTACTGCCCAGCACCAAATTTTGAGTTTATTTATACGATTCATAAATGATGAGTTCATTGTTTAGTCAGTTTTCTTCGTTTATCGGTTCAAAATCTCTTGAGCTATCTTGCATCCCTTAGCAGCTGCATCGCTGAGAGTTTTTTCTGCCGCTTCTTCATAGCCCAACATATGTTCTGCTATAGCTGTAGGAAGAGCTGTACGAACATCGTCTCTAAAAGGTTGGAGTACACACACAGCTTTTTCTGCCTGCTTACTTCCATCATATTTCAAAAGAGCGTTGGCATAGTTGAGAGCAGCTACCACATCGTCTGGATAGATACGATAAGCTGTTTCAAATACTGGAAGAGGATTTTTACCCTCTTTAATATACTGCTGAGCCAGCATATAGTGCTCTTGATTACTCATCAACTCAGGTTTCTTACCGAAGATACGAGGCAATTCGTCAATAGTGAATGGACGCACCTTGTAACCCATACGGAAAGTAGTACGACGGAGCGGAGGATAAATATTTTCCAAAAGGTAGTGATAAGCCTGACCACCCTCTATTTGAAGAAGGGCATTACGTTTACCCAAGTGATCGGAATGAGTATCAAGCGCTTTGAGCACCTGTGCCTTATAAGAAAGATTAGAAGCCTCAACAGCCTTACGAAGACCAGCCCAGTCTGAACCAAACCCCTTAACCTTGAGGTTTTGTGTACGTTTAATCTGCGGATACTTATTGCGTACATAGTTAGCCAAAACATCGGCACGACGCTCTGAGAGAGTTTGGTTGGCATTAGCATCTCCTTCGGGAGAGGCATACCCTTCTACATGTACTACATCCAAAGTAGTTCCCTCTAAGCTCAAAGCTTTCTTCACAAAGTCGTCCAAACGATTGAGTTCAGAAGCATTGTTCTTATAATCTCTCTTGAGTTCATGACGCGCTACAACGAAGTTAACCTTACTCTCAAAGCTCTCCTCATGACGTTTAACAGCTACCGCCTTAGGCTCAACAAATGAGTAACGATAATCTTCGGGAGAGAAAGAATGGATGCCTGCATCATAGGAACCGCGCTCACGATCTTTCTTCTTACACTCGGCACAACCATACACTTCCTCACGAAGTACAAGGCGAGACTTCGCCATCCAACGTTCAAAGGGCACAGAACGCTCTACCTCTATGGAAGCAAACTTGGCTGAATGTACCTCCTCTACAACAGGGAGGTGCATCTTATTCTTTAACACCTTTGCACGCTTGATAACCTTTGCACGCTTATTGCCTACAATGCACAAAGGCTCAAGGCTTACCTCCTTAGAATTGTCTGCACTTACCAGTGTAGGGTAGATGTACACCAACTCTTGAGACATTATCTTGCGATCGGGGAGAACAGAAAACGACACATTGAGGTGTTGTCTGTCTTGCGAACGCTCTATCTTGACATTACTACTCGTCCACTTATAGGTTTCTGTTTTCTGAGCAGAAACTCCAAAAGAGAGCGAAGCTCCGAAGAGGGAAACGATTAGAAATTTGTATATCTTATTCATTGCTAATTCCTTTTTCTTTATCGTTTTTACTTAATCATATATATCAAAGAGAGGGTAGCCTTGGTAGGACCAATATAGTCTGCCACCTGATCTTTCGCGAGACGCTCGCCACAAGTAGTACACTTATACTTATCATACATGATACGAGCATAACCTGCTCCAATAGAAGCCTCAAGACTGAAGCGAGAAGAGAGCATCCAATGATACCCCACACTCACACCACCACCGATAAACCAACCTTCGTAACGATGGTCTGCCATCTTATTCTCTTTATTCTGTAGGATAAAGTAAGGGATATTTACCCCTCCAACATTCATAAGCCCCCCATGAGCATGTACCCCAAAGAACCAACCATTAAAGGCATCACAAGTCCAAAGACGGAGTTCGGGCTGTACCAACCAGTGACTCCATTTCTTAGGAGTATACCCTGTGGCTAAAGAGTTCTTTTCATAGAAGAAGAAGTTGGCTCCCAGCTGAGTATCCAAGGTAACCTTACGTCCTAAAGCAATCTCTAAAGAGAGGTTGGGAGTAAGAAGAGCATCATAGGCAAGGTTGTTCTTTATAGCTACTTTTTGGGCAAAAGCCGAAGAGAAAGCTACTAGCAACAACGCTCCAATAAGCAGAAACTTTTTCATATCATAGTATTTTATCATTGTCCTTATTTACCTCTAAGCAAGAGAGTAAGTTATTTATCGCAAATCGTATTTACGTACCGTACGCATTCCATTCTTGAAGAATACTTCTACTACTACCACTCCATGAGCATTATTAGTATCTACTTCTACAGTACGAGTAGCATTGTCTGTCAAAACTTCGTCTGCCAATGTCTTACCCTGCATATCGTAAACAACTACTCGATGGAGAGCATCGGGACTCTCGACACGGAGGCTACCTGCTCTGTAGAACATCTTGAACTCAGCAATAGGCATCTCGTCACTCGATGTAACATTGGTTATACCAAAGCGTTTGATACGCAAAGCAAAACGTGTAGCAGGAGTCGTATCGGGCTTATGGATAAAGTCGTACTGAGGGTTGCTTAGGAGATCTTGCTCTACTCCCTCATGCTTATCGACCAATGTAAGCTCTTCATATACCGAGCGATCTATATGGTCAAAAGAGAGTGTCAAAGGAGACGAAAGCGAAGAAGCTACTCCTAAATTGATAGTACCATGAGCTCTCTTAGGATAAGTAATAGCATTGTAATCTCCAGCATCAGGCTCTACCAAGAAGACTGTAGGCATAGAAGCATACTCACTATTTACGAATGCAGGAGCAGAGACATCATTAGTCCAACCCAAGAAAGCCTGTGAATAGTCGCCCTCTCTATTGGCTACATTGATAGTAAGAGGCACTTCCTCCATAGAAACCACACCTGCATTCTTCACCTCGTAACGACCAGGCTGTCCTGTGCGCCATGATGGGAGAAGAACAGACTTATCTCCTGATGTGGGGAAAAGAAGGTCGCCTACCGCCTTACGCTTCACGACAATAGATTGCAAAGGAGCAATCTCTTTGGAAAGAGTCGAAGCCGGTGCTGTTGCTTTGGAGTAAACCTTCCAAACATTCTCTGTAAAGAGGTAGTAGTAAGGTTCTATCTTATCTTGATTCACTTCATAGAACTTATCGAAATCCATCGGTGTCATAAATGGATTACCCAACATTATCCAGTCTCCAACGCCACCTGTGGGCTTAGCTCCTAAAGAGTATCCCTCTGTATTAACACCTCCAACATGAATATTACCAATCTTTCCACGACGACCCGGATTATTCTTTTCAAAAACAAAACGGAATGCATCAGGTAAAGTTCTCTTATAACTATCAGTCCTATTCGTTAGTGCTAAAGTATTTTCATTATAATAGCGGAAAGTACTTGTTTCTGTATGATCATCATAATCATGATGAGCATAAGCAGAAGAAGAACGAGGATTTTCAAAGAAAGGTAGACGGAAAATACCATCTAACATATTGAGACGCGTATGATCACTATAACCAACTTTACCACTTTGATAACCAGCCACTCGCAAAGCCATTGCATGATTGTGATTTGACAATGGTTCTACTTGAGAATTAAAGGGTTTTGTGAAAGATGCATCGGTCAAAGGAGTTGCTGTAGACATCTTTAAATAACGTTGATACGTTTTGGGATAACCTCCTACCCCAAAGTCTCCAGAAACCATATCTTTAAGAGGAGTAGCAATCATATACCAACGATTACGCTCCATAAGTTTACTGTCTGCAGAAGGATGCCCGAGTTCAACATAAGCAGTAACGACACCGCTATTGCTCATTTCACCAAAATTATAGTCTACATAAGCATTATGGTAGGAAAGCTGTTGCGGAGTTCCTAATTGAGAACCATAGTGGAAATAAACATCATTACACTCAGGCGCACCGTAGACATCTCGTTTGGTAATAGCACCAGCAAGGTCTGGGAAAGCGTTATCCACTTCTGCAGGTATATGCACTGTAGTACAAGGAGCAGGAACAGCTTGTACGGGTACACCATCTCTCTTGGCCCAGTTATTGAGGTTATGCCAGTCTGCATTCTGGGCATCCTTGCGCCACCACAGTTCACGTGGTGCTACAGAAAGGACAAACTTCTGACTTATACTTGAAGAAGTACCTCCACAAAGTATATTATTAATCGTTATCTCATACTCTCCCGAATAAGTCTCATCTACATTCGTAAGTACAATCTTCTGTCCTGTGCGAGTTTGCCCATTAGGAAGTTTCCATGAGTAAGTAATTCCTTCTCCCAAATTAATCACAGCCAACTCTATATTATCGCCCACACAATATTTACGCTGTTGATTAGGAGTTCTAATCATGTCTGGAGATGGGAGGTTATATACAATGAGAGATTCATCATTAAAATTAGAACACTCCATATCAGTCAATTTAGCACGAAGTTTACCTGGGAGTTTCTTTCCTGCAGGAGCTGCTAAATTGAACGAAGCCCCATTCTTTACTTGATCTTTTGCTAAAATCTGCGTTGCAAAAGGAAGACTTTCTCCTTCATAAAAGAGTTCTATTTTTACCCCCCCTACATTATTAGTAGGAACAATAAAGAGACGACCCGTTAAGCCATCGGGACAACTATACCCAATATAAGTCTCTCGTTCGTAAGAGAGAGGGATGTTAGATAAGTCGATAGTATAAACAGGCATACACGGCAAGTCTCTAAAAACTCTGTCATACTCGTTAGATCTACTAAATGGAGCTACTCCAATTTTTATTTTACCATTGGTTTTAGGCAACTCAAAATAAAGATTCTCAGGATTGGCTTGATTTGCTCCAAACCACAAAGCTGTGTGATATACCCATGCCCAAGCACTTCCAGATTGTAAGTTATGAGTTACATCTTCCTTCTTGAGACCTGCTGGGAACTCGGCGATATAGAACATTAAATCCATTGGCTCTGCAGCACCATTCTTAAAAAGGAAATTCGTTCTATTTTCTGGAGTAAAGGGATGAATACGCACGCGTCCACAAGAAGCATTTACCAAACGTGGGCTAAAATTCTCTTCTTTAACCTCCCATTTAGGTGTTACAGCCGTCGTAATCTCCGCTTCCAGCATATGAACCTTGCCACACGCATCCTCTATCTTGAACATATACTTACCATTCGGAGCAAATATATCTCTACTCTTACGGAAGAGTTCTGACTTCTTCCCAAAGGGGAAAAAGCGATTGTTTCTTCTATCTTTATCTTCGGGTTCCGCTGGAGGAAAATTAGCAGGAAACTCAAATGTTTCTCCCAACACTAAACCATCTTCCTCTGGCTGATATCCAACAGGAGCGCTCTGCAAAGTTACCTTATGACTCAAAAAAGTAGCACCAATAGGAGTAGCTCGATATATTTCGATAGCTGACCCTCTCTTTCGATTACAAATATCATATTTATCTCTACTTGGATTGACTCTGACATTATAAGTGAAGCTGTCCTCTATTCTTATAGAGAATTCTACCTTAGCACCGCTTCCATCTTCACCCTTAATCCAATAGTCTTTTCCCGCCTTCAAAACATAATTATTAAATCTGGTACTAGGAGGATTTCCTTTCTTCGTAAACACCTCATCGCCCGCTGTACCTAAACGTGTTGTCTTATCAGTATCAAAAAGCCCTACCTTAACAGGATAGCAAAAAAGTTCTGTAACGACATCCGAGGGTCTAATATTCACATAATAATCTGTTCGACAAGGATCCACAAGGGTAATCCAGTGAGTCAGGAATTCATATTTTTTAGTTTTTATTCTTTTGCCTCGAAACCCAGTGGACATCTGATCGGGAGAACCTTTTACTTGTAAAAAAAGAGCTGGAAAAACATTCTTATTAATAGTACTAACTTCCGGCTTTTGATCTGTATCCACAAAACCAGCATCACTCCACTTAGCCCCATTAGAAATCTTACTAAAAAGATAATACATGGTTCCCCAATCTGCAGCAATACCAGGAGTAGAGTTACCTGCAAAATTCACCTCTCCAACTTTATAATACTTCGTTGGTTTAGCATCCCCATAAGCAAATCCATAATTGTAGTACTTAGCAATTGTATCCAATGGCACTACTGTTCCTCCTTGAGTGGAAAGATTATTACCTGTGGGAGATAAATAGGGCTGTAAATCTTGGTCATTACCAACAAACTGAGCAATACCTCTATTTTGATAACGGAAGAAGAACCAACCACAAGCCAGGCGGGTTTCCTCAGAAGCTTGAGGATTAGTCTCAAAGGGAACAACCCCCCCCTGAGGGGCATCAGAAGCAACAGCTGTCATATTAATAGTTTGCACCTCTTGCCCCCCACACTCATCATATACCTGAAACTTATAGACTCCCTCTGGGATATTATAGAAGTAAACCTTAACATCAGGAGTAAGGACATGCTCTTTAATCCCAGTATAGTTAGATGGTGTTTCTATCATCTTAACCTTATACTCAGGTCTATTCCCGCCAGTAACCATTACTGAAATAATCCCCGTAGGGACACGCTGACCATTTTCCTTATAGCTCTTCAACGTTTTACGTTCAAGTTTAATAGCTACCGTTGGAACTTTATAATCCGAGTTTACAGTAACAGAAATAGGATCTAAAGTAACCTCTACACTATTATCAAAACGCACCTTAGCGTATGCCTTATAGACACCTTTTTTCAGTCCTCCAAAACGATTATTTAAGACAAACTGGCCACTCGCACCTGCCAAAGAGTTTCCTTTATCGTCGCGTAAATCATACTTCACATTACTCGGAGTAAAATTGTAAGGAGAACCTTCTTTTTTTGCGACATTGATTTCAACAGCTCCATCCTGAACACAATGTGCATCAGTTGCTACCGCTGTCATCGTAACATCAGCAGCTGTTTGCGCCCAAGCAACTCCACTCGAAAGCACAGCACCACTAACGAGCAGTAGCACAGTTTTCCAAAGTCTATAAATTATTTGAGAACGATTCATACTTTCTTCGTTTTATATTTCATACACCATATACAATCTCTCTAAGAAGACTTACTGAAAGGTTTGCAAAGAATGAACCCCTTAAAAAGTAAGGAATAGCAACACAGCATATCAAGGAAGACCAAGAACACTTCATGGCTATTACATTTTTTGACACTTCACATCATCTTCTGTACCAAAAGTACATAATAGAAAAGAGATAAACAAGTATTTTCTATACAATTCTATAATCGAAAACAGCGTTTTGGTCTTTTATCAACAAGATCAAAGAGGAAGAAAAGTCTTTATACAAGGGTGTTTCAAGACTTTTCGAAAGAAGATAATAAATCTTTTTGGTAATGATAAAAAAGGGGCAAACAAGAGAAAATGAAAGAGAGTGCCTCAAAAAAAAAGGTTCAGAAAATAGCATTTCTTGTTAATATATATACCCCTCGTATTCGACAGCGAAGGCAAGAACTCTCACAAAAGAAAAGATTAGTTAGGTCGTTGCAAAGCTCCACTTAAAGCTGTTAGTATAGAGGGAAAAAGTCCTTACATCAACCTTGTAGCAAAAGGGGCTACTACCATCTTTTGCAACCATTAACCCTTTACGACAAAAACATCTGTGCAAACGCTCGTAACCATTAATCCTTTTCGAGAAAACCTTCTGTCTAAAGAACGATAGGCTTAAAGGGCAAGCCAAGGGAACAGCATCGAGTATCCTCTACTGATAGAGCTTTTGTATAGAAAGCGAAGTTATCGCATAGAGTTCTCTCCACTCTTCGGGATACTCCCCTAAGAGCATCTGATGCGCTTGCATAGTTTCGACATCGCCCCTCCGAGCAGGTCCCGTCTGCCCCTCTTGAGCCCCCAACGCAATGGCTTTGTGCAATGTTTCTTGCATCAAAGGGTACAAAACTTCTACGGGCAAATTGGCACGCTCCAACATCTGTGCCGCCACCGCCCACTGGTGATTGACAAAGTTGCACGCAAAAACAGCTGATAAGTGCAGAGCTCTACGCATCGACAAGGGAGCTTCTCGCCCCTGCATCCCCAGAAGGTGTGCCAGTCTCATCACCTGTTCCATAGCCTCACTACTTGCCCCCTCATAGAAAAGAGGCACGCACTCCATCGGTAGAGGGCGACCTTTTGAGAAGGTATTTAATGGATAAAAAACAGCACTCGAATAGTGATACTGTGTGAGCGTCTCAAGAGAGACACTTGCCGCCGTGTGCATCCACACCCCTTGGGTAGTAGGCATAGTTTGTGCCACCTCTTGAACCACCCTATCAGGTACTGCCAAGAGATAGATATCGGCATCCGTGGTATCTCTTCCAAAGAGTGAAATACTTGACTTGTGGGACAATAGCGTGCAGACAACGCCTCGGCATGCCCCACTGTCGGACTTACAATAGCATGAGGGGTGCATCCTTTGGTTACAAGAGAGGCAATAAAACTCTCAGCCACTCCACCTGCTCCGACAATAACGATCTGAAGTTCCGTATTCATCGTTTACGACTACACATATATATAATAGGTATCTATAGAGAAGGGTGTGGCTAAAATGAATTGAGACACTCCTCACTCTACCCTACCTCAACGAAGACAAAAATACAAAAGAAAGGGAGCGTTTGCCCTATGGCTCCATAAAAAAGCCCCCAATGAAGCCAATATCAAAAGCTCACCGGGGACTAATCTTATACTATATATAGGATAAGTTTAGAGTATATCTCAGAATACCCCTCTACTCATCTTCTGGTAATGTCAAGACTACGAAGTGGGTAATAGGCTTACCTTCCTCAACAGGCATCATTAGAGAGAGAGAAGCCGTTGGCAAAGGAGGATTATGAGAGAAGAGCAGTCCATAGAATTTATCGTCATTATTTGGGTCTACCATCTGCATCATAAAAATCAACTTAGGATAACGATAGAAGAAAAGCTGAGACCATTTTTCAGCATTGGCCTCCTTCAAAGGCTCTAACTCTTTGTTATCTTTCGTCTTAACAGGATAATTGACACAACTATACACCACACGAGACCAAGGGCCTTGATTCAAATGATACACAGCCAACTGAAACAAAAGTTGTTCATCAGTTACTCCCTCTTTGGGCATAAAGAGTAATTGTTCCTTACCCTTCTCTTTACTAAAGCCTACATTTTCACGCAAACCTAAGGCTTTTTCGGCAGAAAGCACCATCGGCATATTCCATTGAATCGGGTCGCCCATGAGCAAATCAACATCCCAAGATGCTGCACTATAATCAACTTCGGGAAAAGCTGCAATGGTAAAAGTTTCTTCCTTACCTGCTTTAGAGAGCGTAAGTACAACTTCTCCCTCACCTTTCACCATAACTTCGTTGCCTTTAAGCTCTACGATACCTTCCTTGTCCATAGCAATCTTATAGGTAGCCTCTTTAGGTTCGATGGGTAATGTAAAAGAGTCGCCCACAAGCACAGCTTTATTGGAGTAGCGTAGCTGGGCACTTTCAATACCCACCACCTTTACTTTCTCTTGTAAGCCTTGGGCAGAAAGATGAATATATGTCTCCCCTACCTCTTTGACTGTAATCACTCCCTTATCAGAGACAGTGGCAATCTGCTCATTGTCACTTTTGAACTGAACAGGCACAGTCGCAGGTTTTACGGAATATTGGATAGTCCAGCTCTCTCCCTTCAATAGATAAAGCGTACTCTGAGTTACCTCAAGTTTCTCGATCTTAGGTTCCTTAGGACCACAAGAAGTTATCGCAAATAGAGATGCAATAAGAATAATGGATAAGAAGATCTTCTTTTTCATAAGTATATATTTATATAAAACAGAATAATAGATATTCGCAGACATTCATTCTGTACCCGAAAGGAGCATCGCAAAATTAATCTATTTTCAGCAACAATCAAATATAAATTAAGAATTCAGAGAATAAAAAGAGCTTGACGGGCTCTTGATAAATGTTGAGTAATAAAGAAATCTCCCTACTTCAATAGGGCTACTCCTCATGGCGCCCATACTGTTTGGGCGAAATGCCATAGAGTTTTCGGAAGTTGCGCGTAAAATTGGAGGGTTCATCAAAGCCACACTTCAAAGCAACCTCTCTCACACTCCACTCAGGGTGCATCTCTAAAAGCTGTTTAGCTCGACGCATACGCACATGCATAGTATAGCTTGCAGGGGTTTCTCCTGTTAATGCCGTTACCTTACGATGTAGCTGTCGAGTACTCAAACACAGCCGTTCGGCAAGCATCGGTATATCCATCTGCCCACTTTCCATAAGGACATAGATGCAAGTAATCATCTTACTAAGGAACTTCTTATTCTCCTCGATTTCAAGTGCATCTGGTTCTTCTCCACTCTCTTCCAATGGCTGAGCATATTTCTCTCGTAGCAATCTACGCTGTTCCAAAAGTTTATCGACCCTTACCCTTAATTCTTCGTCATTGAAAGGCTTTTCCAAAAAAGCATCTGCTCCCTCTTTGAGAACGTTGATACGATCCTCTTCGTTCACTTTAGCCGTAATAACAATAATCGGGATATGATTGGTTAGTTCGCTGTGCCGTATATGTCTACACACCTCTACCCCATCCATTTCGGGCATCATCAAGTCGGTAATAATAATATCAGGGATGGTTTCTTCGGCTTTCTCAATCCCCAGTCGTCCATTGGCAGCATAAGATATGGCATATTCATCTCCAAATCGGCTTCCTATATAAGAGGCTATATCACTATTATCCTCTATAATAAGCACTCTTGTCTTCCCATCGTCCTCCTCGGAACAATCATCAGTAGTTTCCACCACCTCTTTGGGTAAAAGAGGCATATTGTGATGCTCTTCGTAAGAGAAGATAGCATGATGCCCCGAACCATGGTGTATGGGTAACTGGATAGTAAAGGTGGTACCTTTGCCTAAAACACTCTCAACAGAAATAGAGCCTCCGACAGAGTCTACAATCTGCTTAACGAGAGCCAAACCAATGCCCGTACCTGTATTGTCATGCCCCCCTACTATTTGGAAAAAGGGTTCAAAAAGATGTTCAATATCCTCCTCCGCAATACCAATACCGGTGTCTGCCACTACGAGGAAACAGCTTTGCTCTTTCTTCCACACAGAGACTGTTATCTTGCCTTGCTTTGGAGTAAACTTTAGTGCGTTGGAAAGTAAATTGTTGATAAGTTTGCTCGTATAGTCGGGCACAAAATCTATCTCGATGCTTTCATGCGCCACAAAATCAAGTTCGATGGAGTGTCTATGAGCATACTCTCGATAGCTATCTACAATCATCGAAAGATAGGTACACACATCTCCTCTACGCCAATCGGGGTCTCCGACGGATGATTTTACCTTGGAAATATCAAGTAGTTGATTGATTAGTTGTAAGAGATTGTTTCCCTGACGTTCTATAACCTGAGCCGAATGCTCAATCTCTGCGCGAGTATGACACTTAGTCTGCAAATCTTTACTCTCTCCCAAAATGAGCGTTAGAGGTGTACGAAACTCGTGGGTAACATTAGTAAAGAAAGATTCACGCATACTATTCAACTTCTTCAGAAGGCGATGATTACGAGCACGGCTACGAGAGATATACCACATCATCGAGAGGAGCAATAAGAGAATAAGGATAACCATAAAAGAGATGGCAAAGCCTACCCTACGTACAGTACGCTCCTCCTTGTACTCCTGCTCTGCCAAACGCATCTTTTGGCGCTCTCTATTGCGTTCCAGACTCACGCTGACATTTTGTATCTGATTCATCTTCTTAACGTCTACCACACTATCGGCATAGAGAGTAGCACGTTCATGATATTCGAGAGCCTTGCGGTAGTCGCCTCGTTTCTTATACATAAGAAAATAAAGGTCATATATATCGGAGAGATGCGCTATGGAATTGATCTTCTGAGCAGTCTGCCGTGCTTGTACTAAGTAAGCCTCTGCTTGATCGAATTGCCCCATTTTGTACGAAATACGGGCCATCGCAATAAGCGTATTGAGCGCATGCCACTCATCTTTAGAAGCGACCATAAGTTGGTAGCTGCACGGTAAGCCTCGTTAGCCGAGAGGTAATCTTCAGACTCTTCATAGAGATGACCAAAATAGATATAGCAGAGCGATATACCCAGCGTGTTATTCGCCTTTTGATTCAACTCCATAGAACGACGATAATAGACCCAAGCGGAGTCTACCTGCCCCTGTAACTCAAAAACAGCTCCGATATTAGCATAGTTTATAGCCTTACCAATAGTGCTTTTGAGTATTTCTTCTCCTCGAAGGGCTTTGCGAAAGGCACTATCGGCACGCTCATAATTGCCAAGAGTCATATAGATATTACCCAAACCATTGAGAGAGATGACCTCATTTTTCTTGGCCATATAAGAGGTATCAGAATGCTCTTCGCTCAACTTCCACGCCTTATAATGATATTCAGTAGCTACATCGAGTACTCCTAAACGTCGGTAATTAGTCCCAATATTGTTAAGGGCTTGCACCATTTCGAGGGTATCATTAAGCTGCTCTGCCAGCATCAACCCCTTGCTGTGTACTTTGAGAGCTTCGTCAAAACGGCTCTCATCACGCAATTTCTTGCCCCATTCTCTCAGTACCGATAAGCTACCCAGCTGATTTCCTTCGTCCTCCCACTTTTTTTGTAGAGCCTCTAACTCTTCACATCCTTTCTGCGATCGGATTACACTATCTACAGCACGGCGTTCTTCGGTAGAAATAACTTGTTGTTTCTTAGCACACGAAGGCAAAAGAAGAAAAAAGAAAATGGGAAGCCACCAATAAAAAAAAAACGCCTCGATCAGATACATCCATAAAGAATCCTTTAATGCTTAGATTAAGAAACAACAACTAATTTTCCAGCTACAAAAGTACATCGTCCGCTTCAAACTTTAATCTTTTTTGAAAAAATAAGGGCAAGAACAGTTCTATTATGCCCTCTTTCCCTCTTAGTTAGGTAACGATTTTCTCTCAAAAAGGGAACAAACCCATAGGGTGAAAAATCGGACATCAAAAAAAGCACGCTATACACTATATTTCAACAAGTTATAAGGGAACGATGTCCGAAAACAACAGATTTAACATTTGAAATATGGCAGAAATTGACAGATTTTTGGCAGAAATTGATAAGTAAGATAGGAGATTTTGTTCCGAACTTTGCGGTAGAGAGAAAAGATGAACTATGAGACGCTCCAATGAAAGTGAAAAGCAGAAGAATAAAAGCCAACGGGCTTTGGAGTTTGCCGAAGAGCGAATGGAACTCCTTGACACGGTGCGTCTCGTAGTAAGGGATGAAATAGAAAAGTGGGCTAAAGAACGTGGAAAAGAGGAAATAGCAACTACAGAAAAACACATCAAAGACCCCAAGACTCGCAAGATAAAAGACTCGAGTCAGTGTTCTTGGAGGAGTTCAATAGAAAAGCTCTTCCGTCTCAATAGGAAACGATAGTCTGGTTGCTATTTCTTCTTCAGCAAGCCTCTCTGTTAGAGGATTCTGTACCTCCGAGGCATACGCTACGGAGAGCACTCTGCCCCCTTTATGGAAAGGGTGTGGAGCCGAAGAGTAACAATATTGACAATAAAAAAAACAATCATCAGATAGGAGCATATGTTAGAGTATCACATTAAAAAAGAGGTAATGCGTGTGGGCAGAGAGAAGGGTAAGAGCATGTATTACGCTGCTTTAGTACCCCACGAGAAACTCTCTCCCAAGGAGGTAGAAGATCGTATCATAAAGGCTACCTCACTGACACGTGCGGAAGTGCGCGCAACAGTTAGTGCCCTGGCAGAAGTAGTGCGGGAGGCAGTTCTTGAGGGAAAGGCTGTGGACTTAGCTAACCTCGGAACCCTAAAAGTGGTTTCGATAGGCAAACGTCGAAAAAGCCCCTCTGAGATTACGATAGAAACCCTCAAAAGACCCAAGATTCAGTTCTTACCTAAGCACTCGTTATCACTGAAAGCACGAGAAATACCTTGCCATATTATTGACAACGGAGGTGAAACTTCTGCAACAGAGGTCTAACGAGAAGAAAAATTAGAACCTATAAAAAAGAAGAAAAAGCACGAAAAATATAGAGTAAAGGGAGGGGCAATATCGCAGGAATTAATGGTTTATTTTCTTGAAAAGCCCCTCCCCTCTATCCCCAACGCCCGTTGTACGGGTTGCAACGAGAGGTCGTTACAGAGCATCGTATCGGTGCTTACACTTAGAGTTACGAGGTTTTGGTAACGTCTCTCAGAAGGCGGTATTACTTTACCTTACCCCTCTCTGGTCGGAGTAATCCTTCTGGGGAGGGGTTCTTATGTAGAGTAAGGTGCAACATCAGCCATAAACTGGATACTCATATAGATTTAGAGTACCTATTTTATATATAACGAGATATGGTATCAACGTTTGACACGCTCTCGAGCCCTCGCCTTATCTCGCCGTTCCTTCTCGGCTTGGGCACGTTTGCGACGCTCCTCTTGGCGTTGTTTTTCGCGGTCTCGAAGGGTTTGCCTACGAGCCTCCTCGGCGGCTCGTTCACGCTGTTTCTTTTCTTCAGCGAGCTTTTTCTCTCGAGCCTTACGCTCTCTCTCAAGGCGACGCACATCATCATAGGTGATAGGCTGACTCTCAGAAACTTTTTTAGGTGTTTCAATACGTTCTGTACTATCGTTGTTAGACTCCTCTTCGGGCTCTTGCCCACTCTGTACAGGAACTGCAACAACGGGTAAGTTAGTTTCCTCCAGCCCAGACTCTTCCACCTCCTCAGATGTTTTGGAAGATGGCTTTGCCTGTTGCTCTGCCTCTTGTTTGAGTATAGCATATCGCTCTAAGGGAATAGCCATAGTCGGTACTCGCTGTACGAGACTATCTGCCATAAAATTCATATATGCCTCTAAGGAAAGCCCCCCTTGGAGCTGCTCCCAGTTGCGTTCACTAATTGCTAAAAGAATAGCCTCTCTGCCCAGTTGGGGCATATACCCTTCGGGCGAATAGGCACGCTGTACATAGTGCCATGCGGCATACTCTCCCTTAAAATCTCCTATGAGCAAACGGTCAGAGGTAGCCCCTCGCTCCAAGGAGAGGGAGAGGTCTTGCTCGGTAAACTGGCTAAAATTGAAGGTAGTAACAGCAAAGAGCAACGCATTACGGTCAGTACCTCGGAGGGATAGAGCAAGAGAACTTTTTGTTTGTCCGCCAAAAGGGGCACTGAGAAATAGAGTGAATCCGCACCAGCAGTAGAGCCAGCAAATCCAAAGAGCGCATCATACTCCAATCCTGTATAACCTCCTTGGGCAATTTTTCGCCCACGAAGCAATTCGGCAAGCATACGTTGCGCTGGTTCGCTCACATCTCCTTGTGGGTAGAGTGCCAACATCTCGTCCAAAGCCTTCTTAAACTCCTCCTGCCTACCTTCGAGCACATAACCCAAAGCATTAAGGTAGTGCATCTTGGGAAGTAGTTCCGAGAGCGGATAGTCTTGCTTGATACGCTCCATAGCTTGGCGTATTGGGGTCGCTTCTCCTGCACGGTAAGCAAGCCAAGCCTCATTATAAATGGCATTGGCAACACTATCTGCCGTGCGCAACTTACGCAAATAGTTCGGGTCTGCCACCGCCTTAGAAAGCGGGTCTTCGGGGTATTGACTCACAATCTTACGTTGCCACTCGGCAGACTGGCTATGCAGTCCGAGTCGCTCGCAGAGCATATAGAGCTGGTAGTAGGCATTTAATCTTTCCTCGAAGTTAGGGTAACGGCGTAAAAGCTCTTGCCAAGCCTCGATGCTTCGGAGAAAAGCTCCATTTCATTTTCAAAAACCTCCGCCATTCCTACTAAAGTGTTCTGAATAATAATATCACTGGCAGCCTTTTGCTCTTCAGTAAGAGGCAGTTGCGCCAAATAGTAGTCGCGCTGATTAGGATCTTCGGAGGGCGATCGTACTTCTAAAGCTGGGCTGACAACCGCTTCTTTCTTCTCTCCTTCGGATATTTCCGCATTCTTCTCTGGCTCTCCTTCGGAGGGGGTTAGGGTAGTCTCGGCAGTAGGGGCAATCTGTTTGCGCCGTCTACGCCAATCATCTTCGAGCGGACGTTGTCCCCACAACTGCACGAACTTAGCCTTACCCTGTGTAATAAGTTGCGTATTGTAAAAATAAAACTCTCCTCCTGCGCTCTGCTGGGGCATAGTAGGCAATGAGGACTGGCGCTGGGGTAAGCCTCCTAACTCCTCATTAACGACACGCTGACGTTCCTCTTGCTCTGCCATCTGTTCGTTACGGAGACGCTCTCGCTCCGCTTTTTTATAGGCAGTGATGGCACTATCGATAATTCTAAGTCGCTCCTCTTCGGGTAGCGAAGCCAAGTGGCGGAGGCTATCCTGCTCCACCAAAGCCTTTACGTGTAATCCTAAAGCATCCAACTGCTTTGAAAGCAGATTCGACTCCTCATAGAGCGGATGGGCTTTGGGCAGGGCGGGTACACCTGCCGAGAAGGCCTTTTGTGCCTCAAGCCAGTTGCGTTGCGCACGGAAGATGCGACCAAGAGAGATTTGACAGAGGGCAAAGTCCTCTTTCCTTTCGGTACTATGCTCTCCTCCAAGGCGGAACGATTGTATAGCTTGTAGGGTGTCGGGGAGCATCAAGTATAGCTGTCCCTGCGTGAGGTATATACGATCTAAGACATCCTTATGGCGAGCACTGCGCACCAATCGTTCAGTAGAGCGAATGGCACCTCGGGGGTCTCGCTCTGCTTCTATCTCTACACGGCGCAGATGTGTAGCTATCTCCATAGCAAAAGGAGGGGCTTGACGAAGCAAAGTTGCAAAAGTACGGTCTGCCTCTCGGGGTCTTTGGGCGCGCATCTGCAACTGCCCCAAAAGATAACGCATACGCATACGCTCGAGTCGGTCGGGTTCTTTGCGAAGTGCCCTACGGAGGGGGTCGATAGCCTCCTGTTCTTTGCCAAGGGCAAGGGCTATCTCTGCCTGCGTTTTGTCGTAGATAGCACTTTTACGCAGAAGCGACTGCGTGGTTTGCAAACCAGCCACCAATGTTTCTCCCTCGTGAATCCAATCCATCGCTACATAGCTACGTGCCTGCCAAAGGCGCGCTTCGTCTCGAATGAGCGGTTCGGTAGCATAGAGGCGAGACATATAGGAGAAGGTCGCCATAGCATCCATAAAATCGCCATTATAGAATTGCGATTTACCCACTAAAAGCCAAGCATTGTGGAGGAAAGTGTTGTACTCCCGACGGCGATAGAACGCCTCGTCTCGTGCCGAAGCATTGCGTTTGCGCTCGGGTTTGACCCGTATGGAGTGCATCTTGATGGCTTTCTGCCCCTTCTCAAGGGCTTTGTTGAAAGCTCCGCCTGAGGACTCTTTGAGTATCCCTCGCTGTGCTTGTATCGGGTCTAAGAATATCGGTTCGGAATAACTCTCCGTATAAGACTTGATAAGGTTAGCATACGACTCTGTGAAACTCTTCTCTCCATTGTAGTAAACGTTATAGCGAGTCGTGAGCTGATGATAGAAGCGTGAAGATGCCGTATTCTTACGCGTAGAACAGGAAGCTCCCACGACAACGAACAGTAGGAGCGCAGATACTCGCAGGTAAGAATATATCGCCTTCATGGTAATTATTGGGGCAAGTTTTGAGCCGATGCTATCAACTGCCGAGCCTCCTCTGCCAAAGCAATCGGGAGGGCTATTTCTCTCTTTTCAAGGCTTTTGAGCCAATCGCCCACCTCGTGAGGGTAAAGCGTGGTAAGCACTTCGCGAAACTCTTCGACCTCCTCTGGAGTATAGTCGGTAGCAGAGCGATGGACAAAGCGATCCAACTCCTCATCATCGTAGTACACCGCCTGCTTCTTCTTAGGCGTAGAGGCTCCACACCCCGATGAGCAACAACTGCTACTGCATGTACTGCAAGCAGCCGAGGGTTCGCCCCATGTTTCAATATCTTTCTTTATATCATCGGCATGCTCCTCTATCGAGCCATGGCGTTTGCCCCAGCGGAGGATTACCCAGATAAGTAGCCCTAAAGCTAAGAATATACCTACTACTTTTATCATACCTCAAAAGTACATAATAACGCTAATACAACGAAACGAACCATGTATATAGTATAATTGGAGGAGTCAGCTCCACCGAGCATCAAAGAGCATCGTATCACATCTCTAAGAGAAGAGGCAAAGGAGATTGAGAACGGAGGCACAGAAGGGAACTTTTTCGGAGGCTATCGCTTACACAAAAAAACATTAACCCTTTGCGCAAAAAGCATCGTACCTTTTCACTCTAAGCATCGACTTACGAGCCGAACCATTAATACTTATTACTTAAGGGTACAAACCTTAGAAACACAGCCACCGCTCAAAATATCCGTCAGATACTTCTGATAGCTTTTGTTTTAACACTCCACCCCAACTAAAAGGGTTGATTTTTCGGATTTTTAGACAAGGTGTAATAGCAAGGTATTGCAGTTGTCAAATAAGTAAACTATCTTTGCCGTATCAAAACAGCAATACAGATAGTAAACCCAATAAGGAATAGGAATATGAAAGTAAGTATTAACAAGTATTCGATAGCAGGTATCCTACTGCTTTTGGCAACTATGCTTTGGCTTCCCCGCGAAGGAAAAGCACAGCAAAAAGCACTTACTAAAAGGGGTTATCCTCGACAGTCTCACCAACGAGACCATACCTTATGCGACCATAGCCATTACCCCTCTCAAAGGAACGGAAGAATTGGAAACGCTCAAGCAGGTAACCGATGACATGGGACGTTTTACCGTATTAGTCCCCTCGGCAGAGGAGTATGCCCTCACAGCCTCTTTTGTAGGCAAGAAAATGGAGCCTATCAAAGTGCCTTTCAGTCGAATAGAAGCAGGCGCTATGGTACGGGTCAAAATGCAAGACCGTGCCGAAGAACTCTCCACCGTAACCGTTAGTGCCGCTCGCCCCTTGGTACGTATTGATGCCGACCGCATAGCCTATAACGTAACCGATGACCCAATGAGCAAGAGCGAGAGCCTGAGTGATATGCTCCGCAAAGTACCCTTAGTAACCGTAGATGGCGAGGGTAAGGTACAGGTAAAAGGTTCTTCTAACTTCCGAATCTACCTCAATGGCAAACCCTCGAAGATGATTAGTTCCAATCCGAAAGAGGTGTTGCGCAGTATCCCTGCCTCCTCCATTAAAAAGGTAGAAGTCATCACCGATCCAGGGGTTAAGTATGATGCCGAAGGTGTTACGGCAATACTCAACATCGTTACCTCGTCTACCACCTTAGAAGGCTACTCTGGGAGCGTTTCGGTCAATGGAAGTCCTCTACAACCCTATTTGGGCACTTCGCTTTTCTTTACAGGCAAAATCGGCAAGCTCGGTATTAGTACTAATTATACCTATTGGCGACACAAGACTATCATAGGCTCCGAAACAGACTCTTATATGGAGCTGCCCCACGGCAACCAAAAGGATATAACAAAATCGCCCAACGACAAAGCGAATGGGCACTATGGTAGCGCCAATTTGACCTATGACTTCAACCCTCGTAATCTACTCTCTGCGAGCGTTTCGATCAACCTCTATAACAACTCCAACAAGAGCTTAACCGAGAGTGCTCTTACCCTTAAGAATGGTATGCTCCAAGAGGCATACAAGAGCACCACATCTACTCGAAGCAATTCAGGTTCGGTAGAGGCAAACATCGACTATCAACACACTACTGAGCGTGAGAACGAACAGCTCACCCTATCCTACCGCTTCGTGCATAGCCCCAGTGCTAACTTTCAGAACATGGATCTCTCCTACCATCATCGAGGAGGAGTCGAGCTAAATCCAGCGTTAGATTTATTCCAAAGAACGCAGTCTATCGCCGCTCTCAACGAACATACTGCACAGGTAGACTATACCCGCCCATTCGGAGAAGTACACCTTATTGACGTAGGGGCTAAGGCTATCTTCCGCCGTGGAGGCAATAATTCAAGTTATGAATTGTTCAATCCGATGACCCAACAGTGGGAAAAGGGGAGTCTCTTCGGGCAACATATCGGAATAGCTTCGGCTCCGATGAGCTACCGACAGGACATCTACGGACTTTACGCCAACTATACCGCCAAATGGAAGAAGGTTACCTTCGTTATGGGCGTGCGTGGAGAGCAAGGGTTCTATGATGTGCGCTTCAAAGACTTGGAGGGAGCCAACTTCTCTCGTACCTTCCTCGACATCGTGCCGCAAGTAACGCTCGCATACAAGCTAAGCGATATGCAACAAATCAAGCTCTCGTACAACTATCGAGTGGCTCGTCCGAACCTCACACAGGTCAATCCCTACCGCACACAACGCTCTCCCACGCTGGTAAGTGAGGGCAATCCCGACATTAACAACTCTAAGATGCACCACATAGACCTTGACTACAATCGATACAGTCAGAAGCTGACGCTTATGGCTTCATTGCAAGGGGGGTACTCTAACGATAATATTACCCAGATTATGTATGTCGATAAGGACAATCCGACTCTCATACACGCCACTTGGGGCAACTACGGAACGTCTCGCAATATAGGAGGAAACATCTTTATCAACTACACTCCCAAAGTGTGGCTACGCCTCTATGCCAATGCCAACCTCATGCACTACTATTTCGAAGCACGTAACCAAAAGACTCCACAGGGTACTACCTACAGCAATACCCAACAGGGGTTTGGGGGCGTATCCTACTTAGGGGCTATGTTTACCTTACCGAAGAGTTGGACCATAGGGCTCAATGGTGGCTTCTTTGCCCAAGAGCCTAAACTCGGCTCCAGCAGTGTCTATGGCACATGGCATCACCTATCGCTCTCGAAATCGCTTCTGAATAAACGCTTAACGCTATCTGCCTTTGTGAACAATCCCTTTGCCCCTTACCAAACTTTCCGTATAACCTCTACGGCTCCCGGCCTTCGACAAGAGTACAAGGTGCGCCAGTTCATGTTCAACGGAGGACTAAGGATTAGTTTCAACTTTGGTCAGATGAAGAGCCAAATCCGCAAAGTAAAACGCACCATTGTAAACGATGACTTGAGTACCGCCAAGGAGACCGACAGCCAGAAAAGCATGGGACAAGGTCAGGGCGGTAACTAACCACTACCCTCGGAGGAGGTGTCTGACGGCAGCTCCTCCACCTCTCTTTGAGGTTTTGTAATCCTTTTGGGAGAGTCCAAACTCGACCTTTTCTATTTTCTCACTAATTAGTAAACCCGTTGCATAGCGACCCCGATGAGGCTCTGTGCAACGGTTTTTTGTAACATAGATAGAGCCACAACCACGCTCCCCCATAGCCGTAAGGGAGAAGAGGCAAAGAAAATCAGCCCATCTGCTCAGCTTCCCAGCGGAGCAATGCCTCTTTCATAGCTGTGCCATAATAGTACCCCCCGATAGCTCCCGAAGAGCGTATCACTCGGTGACAGGGGATGAGGAGCGGAAAGGGATTAGCCCCCACGGCATTGGCAACGGCTCGCACGGCTCGAGGCTTACCGATGCGCACGGCAATCTCTTGGTAACTTACCCTTGCCCCCATCGGTAGCACAGAGAGAGCGTGCCATACACTACGCTGGAAAGGTGTACCTTGCCAGAGCGATGTATCGGGAAGTGCCTCCTCCTCCAAAATATAGTACAGTGCCTTACCTCTATCGTCAGGTAAGGCTACCCCCTCGGGATGCAGTTCTATATGCCATGCCGAAGGGGTTTTCTCTATGCGTACAGTCCCAAAATAGGGTATGTACACAAGTTGCGATAGGGCCTCGCTCATCGCTTACAAAAGAGCTTGAATAGCCGCATCGTAGTTAGGTTCTTGCGATATATTGGCGACCAATTCGTGGTAGACAATCTTACCCTCGGCATCAATAACCACTACGGCACGAGCCAAAAGACCTTGCAAAGCTCCTGATGCGATGCGTACACCATAGTCCAAATCAAAGTCATCATTGCGGAAGAGAGATAGCGTCTCTACCTTATCAATACCCTCCGCTCCGCAGAAGCGTGCTTGAGCAAAAGGCAAATCTTTCGATAGGCAGAGCACAACCGTATTGTCAAGCTCCGCTGCACGTTCATTGAAAGAGCGTACACTCTGGGCGCAAACCCCTGTGTCTATGCTTGGAAAGATGTTAAGCACCACGCGCTTTCCTTTAAGGGAGGCAAGAGTCAGATCTGAAAGGTCGTTTTTAACCGCCGTAAAGTCGGGGGCTAAAGAGCCAACTTGGGGTTGTTGCCCCACTACGGCTATGCTCTCGCCACGCATCACCACGATAGTGGTGTCAGGGGCAACAGAGGCTTTCTCTGCAGGGCAGGTTTCTTTCTGTTCGGTAGGGGCGCATGCTGTAAGGAGCATGGCAGTCATCACGATGAATGTTTGTCGTAGGTTCATAATTCTTTTCTATTTATCAAGCGAAACTATTTACGCTCACTTCTTTTCGGGGAAGAGGTCCTTTGCCTCCGTTACCCACCGCACAAAGATAAAATCATATCTCGACTATTATGCAATGTGGGGAGAAGTTCCCTCCTCCAAAGGTATAAGGGTTGGATGCAAAACCCTCCGTGTAAACTCGCAAAACCCTCCGAGCTAACTTTCAAAAGGGTTAATGGTTACAAAAAAGAGGTACAACCCTCCCGATGCTTATCGCTCCTCTTTTTTGAATAAACGATATACATATTTGTAGGGATTTTACCATTCTTTCAAATATTTTACCTTTGTCCGCATAGTAAAAGGGATGCTTTGTGAAGGCTATAAGCAACAATCTCTATAACTATCCGATGCCCTACTCTACAGCCTATTCGGATAGAAAAATTATTGAATAGTAACGAGCTATGAACAAGAAATTACGTATCACAGCATGGGCAGGATTGATAGGAGCGCTCGCCATGTACGCAGGCGATATGCTCCTCTACTTCACTACCGAGTCTTTTGCCGATATAGAGCAAGAATTACTCCCCTCGATGGGTTGATTCCCTCTGCCCGTCTCTTTGCTGGCGGAGTAGTAGCCCCCTTCGCCATGGGACTCTACCTATTGGGCTTTTACCACCTCTATTTAAGCGTGCAACCTACCACAAAAAGTGGGGGTTAGGGTGCTTTCTACTCCTCTCGTTGGGGATACTCTTCGGGGGTGCTTACCACGCTTTCTTCCCTGCCTTCGGTATTGTCTCAAGAGAGGGTTATCCGCATCTTATCTCCCCGCTCATGCAGTACGCTTCTATCGTGGGCGGTATCTCTTTTGTGTGCCAAAGTATCGGTTGGTTGCTCTATGGCTATCTCATACTTCACAGGGCGACTCGCTTCTCTCGTTGGGTAACTTTTGCGCTACCCATCGTAACCCTTTGGGTGGGCGAACTATTCGAAGTGCTTCCTGCCCCCTTTGCTATACTCATCGGTGGCGGATGGTTCAATCACATTTTATCTCTCTTCTTTATTGTAACCCTGACTACTCTACCCTCAAAAGAAAATGTAACCGCCTTCCATAGGTCATGAATAGCAAACGTATCTTAGTGGTCGGAGCTGGTGTTATAGGCTCTATATATGGAGGACGACTCGCAGAGAACGGAGCAGAAGTTACCTTCTTGGCTCGAGGCAAGCGATTGGAAGAGCTCCGCACTATGGGGCTTCGCCTCCAAAGGATGGATAGGAAAAATGGGCGAAAAGAGGAAGAGGTAAGCCCTCCCATCCGTCTGATTGAGAGGCTGAGTTCGGAGGATATTTATGATTATATATTCGTTACCCTCCGTGCAGAACAGGTTATGGAGGCATTGCCTCAGTTGGCTGGCAACCGCTCCGAGACCTTTGTTTTTATGGTCAATAACGCTTGGGGCTATGAGGCTTGGGAACAAGTGTTGGGACGAGGCAGGGTGCTACCCGCTTTCCCAGGCGCAGGAGGGTGTATAGAAAGAGGCATCGTGCAGTACAACTTAGTCCAACGTTGCGTGCAACCGACCACATTGGGCGAAGTGGACGGCACACGCACCCCAAGACTACGCACATTGCAAAGGCTCTTGGCTAAGGCTGGCTTTCCCACCTCAATACAGCACAATATGGACGCTTGGCAGAAAACGCATTTAGCTCTGGTAGTTCCGATGGCTTGTGCTATCTACTACGATGGAGGAGACAACTATTCGCTGGCAAACAATCGAGAGGCACTCCTGCTAACGAGTAAAAGTTTACGAGAAAACCTCGCTTTCCTACGCCGTGCAGGTATCGGCATCACGCCGAAAAAAATCGCTGTTATGCGTTACCTCTCCCCAAGTTTGATGAGCGACCTTCTTACCAATATCTTTGCCTCATCGTGGGCAGAATTGTTCATTATGGGTCATACGCTCAAAGCACGTGGCGAGATGCTCTACCTTGCCAAGCAGTTTCTCACCTTGGCGCATCAACGAGGTTTCCAGCTTCCCTCGCTCCAAACGCTGCTCGCCCCTCTCGCTGTTGATAGTGTACACGAACCCTCATAATGGTATCGGCTATCCGTTTCCTCCCTACTATTGGAGGAGGAACGCCCTCGGCATGGGTGAAAATGGAGAAATCTATCGCTTGAAGATAAATCGTTGATACGTCAATCTCCCTTACCAGCTCTTTAAGAGCAAGCGAAAAGGAGCATCACGCAAAAACATACAAAAAGGAGGAAAGCTATTCGGAGGGCTATCCTTTTATTTTTATCAAGTGATTCTTTGCCGTTTAAGGATTGATAGCCTCTCAAAAAAAGAAAAGAACTCCTATTACAACAACCTTAGTACAATCATTTGTTTTTTTGTATATTTTTGCAAAACACACTAACCTAAAAACATATTCTCCTATGAGATTAAAACAATTACTCATTACCCTAACCCTCCTTATCGGGAGCGTTGCAGTAACACAAGCACAAACTGATTACGGGTTTTGGATTAACGGCACGCCCATTACTTCTGCCAATGTGAACAACTTGCATAGCATCCAAGGCATCTTTACGGGGGCAAATGGACAGATTAGCTTCGACCCTAAAACCTATACGCTCTCTATGAAAAACGTGAGGATTAACTCCATATCGGGCGATTATAGTTTGAACATCGGCAAATCTGCCAAAGACTTTACCCTCCATTTAGAAGGAGAGAATTATCTATCTCCTGCCACCGAACAGGCTTTACATACCAAAAAGAACCTCACCATCGAGGGACCGGGCAAACTCACGATCAATACCCAAAAGTTCGGCATCTCGGTATACGCCAGTACATTGACGCTATCGAATGAGTGCTCGGTGCACATTCTCTCTCAAGCCAAAGAGAGTGGATATGCCGGGGTTGATGGGATATGGAACACCGATAGCCATCTGGTGATACAGAATGCCTCATTGGAGGTACAAACATTGGGTTCGGAAGATACCCCTTTCCCCTACGCTATCGGAGGGTTTCAATCTATCCAACTTGATGGGGTCAAGATAGTTACCCCCACAGAGGCACAGATAGGTACGTACAATTTTAGCTACGGAGGTAAAGACTACTCTCGCACCTTCGTTATGGAAGGTAATAAACCTGCCACAGAGGTCAAGATAGAGAAGAGCGAGCCTATCGACTATGGTATCTCTTTCTGCGGTGTGCCCATTACAAGCTACAATCGGGATAAATTGGGAAGTATCGACGGAGTAACAATAGAAGAGGGCGGATATATCGTCTTCCACCCCGACACGCAGACCCTCTCGATAAAAAACGTTATCGCCATCACTGAAACAGAGAAAGTATGCGAGGTACGGACAAATCACCCCATGACCCTACATATCGAGGGGCGCAACCAGCTCTACACAAGAAATGGAAGAGAGACGCTCAGCTCGATGCCAACACACGCATAACGGGGTCGGGACTACTCGTCGTCGACTCCAAGCAATATGCTATACGTGTAGGGCACTGTACGCTTACCATAGAAAAGGGTTGTACGGTCGATGTGGGCTCCAGACCCTTAGAGGGGAGCTATGCCGCTATTACGGGAGCCACTTTTGATAGCCATTTGGTACTCAAGGAGGGCTATCTATATGCTCGAGCGGAAGGTAAGAAGAATGCACCTTTCCCCTATGCCATTGGAGGGTTTCAATCCATCTCGCTCAAAGGGGCTGAAATCAGGTCTCCATCGGAAGCAGAAATCAGAGAATTCATCTATACGTTTGCAGGCAAAGAGAGGCGAGAAAAGTTCATTATGCTAAAGGGGGACTTCGTAAGCAATGTAAGGATTGAAAAGACAACAGCCGTAGAAAAGGTAGAAGCAATGGCTTTGAAGCTCTACCCCAATCCAGCCAATCGCTACATACGTATTGAGGGAGCAAAGGCAGACACACCTATCGCCCTATACACCTTAGAGGGTGTACGTTTGCTCACTGCCGAGGCGAACGAAGCAGGCTTCGCAGAGCTTGACCTCACCGACCTACCCACAGGCAACTATGTAGTAAAAGCAGGCAACGGAAAGGGCTATCGCTTGCTCATCCGTCGCTAACCCTCTGTTTGACTCCCCAACAGAGCAACGAGCCTACCCTAACTGGTAGGCTAGCTAATCCATCGAACTCCTCCCTTCTTTCCGCTTACTCTTAGAGAGCGAGCGGAGGGGCATCACCCTAAAACCGACAAGGAGATGAGTGGGATAGAGTGCAACTTATTGCATTACTTGTGCCGTTCGACGTCGCTCTCTCGCCCGCAAAAAAGAGAGAAGCTATGGGGCTTTTTCTTTGGTATAACAAAGGTAACTCTTTGGTATATCGAAAGTTTTGGTTACATTTGCAGTCGCTTTGCGCAATCTCTTTCGAGACATAATCCGTTAGGGGCAGCTCGTTACATTGCGTTTGGTAGTACAAAATACTAATTAAAAAAGAGCAGAAAGTATGGATTTCATTAAGTTGGTGCACGAAGAGTTCAAGTCTGGCAAAGAGCACCCCAAGTTCACTGTAGGTGATACTATTACTATCGACTACCGCATTTCAGAAGGTGGTAAAGAGCGTATTCAGAAGTACCGTGGCACTGTCATCGCTTTCCGTGGCCATGGCGACAAGCGTCGTTTCACTGTACGTAAGATTTCAGGCGAAGTAGGAGTAGAGCGTATCTTCCCTTACGATAGCCCATTCATCGAAACTATCACCGTAGAAAAACACGGTAAGGTACGTCGTGCAAAACTCTACTACCTCCGTGGTCGTATGGGTCGTGCAGCTCGCATTAGAGAGCGTCGTAATATCTCTAAGAGCGTTAAGTAATTGTAGTGTAACTCTACCTCATCTACTTAACAAGGCTTTACGTCCTTTTAAGACGAACAATAAACGAGAGACATCCTTCAATAGGGTGTCTCTTTCTTTTTATACCATCGGCACTCTTCTCATAGAGAGGTTAGAGCAGATAAGTAGCCCTCATTACTCGGACTTCTAAAATCTGCTTAGAAAAGGTTCTTTGTAAAACTTCGCGAGTACTATGATCACAACGGTTTCGTAAAACGATAGCAGAGTGCGGTTACTCAATAGTGCCGAGGGGAAGCATCATACCTTAGAAAGAATTAAGCTCAAAAGAAGAGAAAGCGAAAAGAGGTCTATACACAAAATAGGAAGTCGATAACAACACACTGAATACGATATTATCGCGACACCCTCTAAAAGGTTAATGATTAGCCTCCTAAGGATTAATCCTTTCCAGAGTTCGCACAGAAGGTTCTGTTCCAAAGGGTTAATGGTTACATTTTTAATCTACTATCCCAACACTTACTTTTAACAATATCGGGTTGCACTACCTTTTTTCTTCAAAAACAATAATAGCTCAATAAAAAAACAGAGCGTCCGAACACGTTTTTACAAAGATTTTAGAAAGCTACAACCTTTCGCTTACAGAAAGAGCTATCTCTCAATAAAGAAACAACATTATGTCGCCTCTTTCAAAAACAATTCACAAAAGAGGATATTACATTAAATAAAATATTTTATCTTTGTCTCGAAATGGATACATGCTACTGCATTTGCGCACGAAACAGACATTGGGATTAATGAGAAACTCCTTGCTTAAAGTATTCTCCTTTTAATTATGAATAGAAAACGTTCCGTTCACACACAATACTTCACAAACCCTCTCTACACAAGATGTAGCCATTATCCACACTCATTCTGAACAAACTCCTTTTATCGTTTCACAGCCCTGCTATACCTCTTTTTCTCTCTTGGCCATTCCCTCCTATATGCAGAGGCTCTAAATTGATTATATGAAAAGAACGCTACTACTCCTTTCACTAATTGTCCATGTACTATGGGCTGGAGCATCTTTACAAGTAGAGGCTCCCCCTCTTCAAGGGGACTCTGTTATTGCTCAGGCGTACGAATGGTATCCTCGGTATGTAACATTCCTACCCTCCGACAAGTTAGACTCCGTTTTAGCGTATGCTCACACGGATCTTGTTCCCGTCATCTATGAGGTAAACAAAGCTGTGTTGCGAGAAGACGAGCAACTCTCTGAGATTGTAGACCTTATCAACAAATTGAGAAAAGACGAACGGGTCAAGATGTCTTACATTTGGATTGGAGGTAGTGCCTCTCCTGAGGGTCCTATTGAAGGCAATAAGCGGTTGGGAGCATGGCGTGCACGAGTGTTTGCTGACTATATCAAGAGGAAAACCAACTTAACCGACGCTGATATTCGGAAAGAAAATCTTTGGGAAGATTGGCTAACGCTCTCTCGTCTTCTTCGGGAACAAGAATTCCCCAACAAGGAACGAGTTTTGGAAATCATCTCAAACGAGAATGATTGGGCAGTAAGAAAACGCAAGATAAAAGCAATAGACCAAGGAAAGACGTGGCGACTATTACTACAAGACATTTTTCCCGTATTGCGTAACTCGCGTATGGTTATTGTCTGCTCTGCTGAAGATATTAAGCTCCCCACTCCAGTCTCTCCGACTCCTACCCATTTACCACCCGACACTGTAACCATAACACCCACTCCTGTGGTTGAAATGCCCCTCGAAGCCCCTGTTGAAAATCGCTTCTGGGCCATTAAAACAAATGGGCTCTTCTTGGGTGCCCTACTTGCGAATGCTGGTTTTGAAGTGGAGCTTTGGCGTCAATGGAGCTTGGATGTACCTGTTTGGTATTCTCCCTACGACTACACCCCAACTCGTAAAATACGCCTTTTGGCTTCGCAACCCGAGCTACGCTACTGGTTGAAAAAAGCGGGCAGAGGCAACTTCTTCGGGGTTCATACACACATAGTAGGCTTTAATGTGGCTATTAACGATAATGGACGATACCAAGACCCCAACCACGCACTATGGGGGATGGGACTCAGCTACGGCTATGCCACTCACTTGGACAAAGCGGGACGCTGGAGTTTAGAATTCAACATCGGAGCAGGCTTTGCCGAATATGACTACGATGTCTATCGTAACTGGAACAATGGTCCTAAATTCCACTCAGGCAACGACTTCTATTGGGGTATTACCAGAGCTGGCATCTCCATTGCTTACAAATTCTACAAGCCTCGTAAAAAGTAAGAAAGAGCACCATGTACAAGAAGTTATATACACTTATCCTAACCCTATGTGGGGTGGCAAGCCTACTTAGCTCTTGCGACCGTACCATCCATGAGTATCCACAACCCATCGAATCGGAGGTTATCGTCGAAACACACATCGATCGCACGCCTCCTCTCTACCATAAAGAGGTAGTATATGGTCCCAAGTGGGAGCGTTCGGTAAAAGTTCTTGATGCTGTGAGTACTCCTGCTTACCAACCTGCCGAGGGATACGCTATGCGCCTTATCCTCGACATCTACCGTTGCAACCCAACGCGTGCCACACGCTCTATGCGCCAAGATGAGCGAGTAGCTCGCCATGTGATGGAGTTGGACAAAGATGCTCTTCCTCCTCAAAATCGCTTATACACGAAGCTACCCGATGGTAACTACTGCATATTGGCTTGGGCGGACTATGTACGCAAGGGGCAGCCGACCGATACTCATTACTCTACCCCTACTCTTCTCAACATTCTCTCTAACATTAAAAATTATCCAACCGACATACATCTCAAAAGTTGCGCTGCGGGACAACAATCTTTCACGCTCGACATGAATTTGGGTCCTGAGGGTTATCCTCTCCTACCCGATATGGGAGTACAACGCTCTCGCCTTATCCCCGTATTACTTTCTCGCCCCGTGGCTCGCTATACATTAGTCGCTTCGGACTATCGTGCCTTTGTTCAAGATGGTGGTAAACTAAAAGGAGGCAAAGTGAAAGTAACCTACAAGCAGTACGTGAGCATAGGATACGATGTTTCTCAGAAAGAACCGAACGAATTTATTAGCACCTATAGTTTCGAAGCTCCACTACCCGACGACCTTTCGCAAGATACAGAGGAGATTATCCTGCTGAAAGACTACCTTTTCACAAGTTTCAAAAAGGAAGACAACATCATCGTAGACCTCTATTTCTTCGATGCTAACGGCGTAGAGATTAGTCGTTGTTCCAATGTAGAAGTACCCTTACTACGCAACCATGAGACGGTAGTCAAAGCTCCTTTCTTGACCAAAAAGATTGACAATGGAGGTCAGGTCTCTATCGACGAAAAGTTTGATGGCGAACATATTGTAGAAATATAATTCTCCCCTGAAAAGATGAAAAGAATTGCAATACTATTTCTCTCCCTTTTGGTCCTTATAGTAACACCCTCTTGCCAACCTAAGCAAGGGGTTGATAACGACCTTGAAGAGCAAACCTCCATGATAGAAGTTAGTTTTTCTGTATCACCCCCCGATGGAGAGTTACAGACTCGCTCTGCCCTCTTGGGTCAAGAGAGCAATAGTGCTTTAGGGGGCATACATAACATTGATTGGGTTAATAAATACGACCTACGCTACCAAATAGCCATTTATAAGGTAGAAAGCGACGGAACGCACCGCCGAGTGGTTGCCCCTCTGTCAAAGATCGAGGATGCCAACACCCCCACTACATTTGCTCTACGTCTCAGCCCCAATCGCACTTACAAAGCTGTGGTATGGGCAGACTTCATACCTCAAGGCACTCGTACAGACCACCATTACAATACGCAAGACTTCCCTAACATCACCCTCTTGCCCTCCGATGCTACCGCAATTCTCAACGATGAGAGCCGCGATGCCTTTTATGGTGTACAAGAGTTTGCAGTAACCAACCAAGGGGTGGCACAGCAACTCGTTCTAAAACGTCCCTTTGCCAAACTACGTATCGTAACAACAGACTGGGAGCCCACAGCACCAAAAGTAGACCAAATAAAGATAGCTTACTATGGTTGTAAACGATTTACAAGCATCAACCTCCTCACAGACCAGAGTACAAGCATCGACCTCCCCAAAAGTGAAAACGTTACCACCTATAGTGGTACACTCAACAAAACCGAAAAAGAGTACGCCTTGGGTTACGACTTGAGCCCTAACAATCGCACCATCATGGTGGACTATCTGATGACTCCTTCAAAAGGACAAACTCCGATTAACATTATATTCGAAGCCTTAGAGGGCACTACTTCGTTAGTGCGCTACAATCTCAAGAGCAACATTCCTATCCAACGTAACTGGCTAACCACCATTACGGGTAATATGCTTACCAATACAAATGGTACAGTTACACTATCGGGAGAAGCAACTCCACGTCTCTCTCTAACTCCTTTTAATTAAAGAGATGAGCACAAGAAACTAACTATTAAATATTTACTCTTTGCATATTAATCCATTTTTATTTTATACAACAATGAAAATCAAAGCAATCTACCTTCTATTTTCTCTATTTCTTCTGGCAGGATGTCAGACCAAGGAGGTGCTTGTTATAGACCAACAAGTACCCGATGGTAGTAGCGAAGCTAATATCAACTTTACGCTATCTATTCCCGAAGAGCAAGGTCTCCAAGCTACTCGTGCTGCCCTCTATGGAGAGCAAAGCAGTAGTGCCGCAGGCGGTCTCACGAATGTAAATCTCACCACCTCACACGATCTTCGCTACCAGTTGGCAATTTATCGTGTAGAAGCCTCAGGCACAACCATTGAAGCTGTTGCTCCTATCAAAAAGGTGGTAGATAGATACCAACCCGTATCTTTCTCTCTGCGATTAACCCCTAACCGCACCTACAAAGCTGTGGTATGGGCGGACTTTGTAACCCAAGGCTCCGAAGAGGATTTGCACTACAACACTTCCGACTTGACCAACATTGTCTACAAAGACGTACAAAAGACCGATATCCTCAACGATGAGAGCCGTGATGCCTACTTTATTACTAAGGAGTTCAACCTCGGCAATACCGACTTCACAGACAATCTGGTACTCAAGCGTCCTTTTGCCAAAGTGCGTGTTGTAACCACAGATTGGGGATTGTACGAGCTTGAAAAGGCGGACAACTTCAAAGTAACCTACTATGGATGCAAACGCTTTACAGGGATGAATGCTCTCACAGGTGTTGCTACCAGCGAAGACCTCCCCAATCCGGGCACTGTAACCTATACAGGTACTATCAATAAGGATGAAAAGGAATATGCCCTAAACTACGACCAAAGTGCCAACAATAGAACGCTTACTGTGGATTACCTTATGACTGACCTCACAGAGCAAACACCCATCCATATGGTTATCGAAGCGTTAGACGGTACTACTCCTATCGCTAAACACAATTTGAAAACTAACATTCCTATCCAGCGCAACTGGCTGACTACCATTACGGGTAATGTACTAACGACAGATGCAACTTTCTCCATCTCTATTGATGAGAACTTTGTAAACAATTGGAACGTAGCAGAAATGTGGTGGAATCCTGCCGTAATAAACCCCATAGCTCCTGCATTCGATGCTGCGACTAATACTTATACTATCAATAATCGCAACGAATTTGCTTGGTTGCCCGACAATGTGGCCACTGTCAATGACAAGAAAGTAGTATTAACCAGCGACATAGATATGGCTGGGATAGAGTGGAAGCCGATTCACAATGCCAACTTCGACTTTGACGGACAAGGCCACAAGCTCAAAAACTTCTCTCTCAATGGGAAGTATAGTACTCTGTACGAATATAGCGCCCTCGGTGGTTGGCTTTCCTATAAAGTAATGGCTTACACAGGAGTATTTGGCGCATATAATGGTAATATGAAAAATGTAACGTTTGAGAATATTACCATCAATGGTCGTGCTGACGATAAAGTACATACCGATGAACACGGCAATCCTATACCCCACGACAATGAACCCGCCTACTTTGCTGGTTGTATTGGCTATGCCGGAGCCAACTGGAGTACCTCTCTCAGTTTTACAAATGTTCATGCTAGACATATAGAAGTAAAAGCAGCCTTGATGCAAGGATATACTCAAAATATCGGGGGACTTGTCGGTTGGGTTGGTGTCGGTGGAGCCAGCTTAGAGAACTGTTCGGTAAAAGATATAAATCTAATTTGTAAGGGAGGCTTTTATGATGGAGACGTCGGTGGTTTTATCGGAGAAGTAGTTGGAGGGCGTGGAATCACCATTCGCACTTGTAGCGCTGACTACGTTACTATCAGAACTGTGGGCAGTCCGCGCAAAATAAGTGGATTTATCGGACATGTAAAATATGGTGATGGTTTGGTCCTAGACAGAAATCCTATCCCGACGAATGTGAAATATGTAAATCATCTGACGGGTGCTCCGACTACTCACAAACCTGCTACCCCGTATTATGGTCGAGTGGAACGAAATGCAAATAAGATCAGTATCATCCAGCCTTAAGCTGAAGCGAAACATCAAGAATATTATTCAACAAGGTTAAATACTTAAACGTATGAAAAAATTAGCAATATACCTAAGCAGTTTATCTCTGCTTCTCACAGCATGTCAAACCAAAGACATAGAGATGAACAACCAAGCGGTTAATGCCTCGGAAGAGGGTAATGTAACCTTTACTCTCACACTTCCTACCGATGGAGAGATTAGTAACACCCGCTCCGCACTTTACGGAGATAAAAGCAATAGTGCTGCTGGAGGGCTTACCAATGTTAATATGACCCAGTATGACCTCCGCTATCAGTTGGCAGTTTATCGTGTAGATGGCTCTGAAACACCCATAGCTGTGGCTCCCATCAAAAAGGTGGTAGATAGTTACGAACCTGTAACCTTCTCTCTTCGACTCACACCCAATCGCAACTACAAAGTAGTAGTATGGGCAGACTTCGTGACCCAGGGGACGGATGCCGACCTCCACTATAACACGGCAGACTTTAAGGCTATTAGCTATGCACAGCCCGACAAGCAAGACATCTTGAACGATGAGAGTCGCGATGCCTACTTCATAACTAAAGACCTTCAAGTAGGCAACCAAAGCGTTAATGAGTCGCTCGTACTAAAGCGTCCTTTTGCGAAGTTGCGTGCTGTAACTACCGACTGGGGCTTGCACAAATTGGAGAAAGCTGACAATTTCAAAATAACCTACTACGCTGCAAGCGTTTCAAAAAGCTCAATGCCGTAACAGGAGAGGGCGAAAGCGAAGATTTACCCGATGGAGAGAGCAAGTTCTACACAGGTCGTATCAATAAGGATCAGAAAGAGTATGCCCTAAACTATGATTTAAGTACAAACAACCGTACACTCATCGTGGACTACCTAATGACCGACAAGAGTAATCAAACGCCCATCCACCTCAAGTTTGAAGCACTGGACGGAGCCACCCCTATTACCAGCCACGACCTCAAAACCAATGTCCCCATTCAGCGTAATTGGCTTACCACTATAACAGGTAATCTCTTGACAAATAATGCAACCTTCAATATCTCTATCGAAGAGAGCTTTGTCAATGAAACAACCATTAATCAATAGCGTCAAGTCAAAGAAACTAAGGTTCTAACCTCCTTTCAAACTCCTTTTTGCACCCCTCCAATGGGTAATGCAAGAAGCATCAAAGGGCTGTTCTCCATGGGAGGGAACAGCTCTTTTTCTCTTCTATTGATAGGAGCAATACATAATAGAGAAGTTCGAGGCAAGAGGGGAACTTTCAAGCAGAAAGAGAAGCTCTATGGATGCTACTCTCTAAAAGTCCAGCAGACGGTAACGACGGCGCACTTCCTTCATCTCGATACGTTCTTGGAAATGCCACCACTCTCGATGATAGCAGCGCAGTCCCACTTCGCCCAAAATCTGCCGTAGCAACTCTCTATTGCTTCGAGCTTGATGAGAGATGCGCCCTTCACGCACCAATCGTTCCTCTTGGTCGGTATGTGCCTCCTCCCCGAAATAATCAAAGGGCGTTCCCATATCGAGCAACTTACCTTTGGCATCGACGATACTCAAATCGACCGCCACCCCATAGTTGTGTCTGCCCCCTCTATTGCCATTGGCAACGTAAACTTTCAGAGGCGTATTAGCAACCAAAGCATACATTTTGCGCTGTACACTAATCGGACGGGCTGCATCGAAGATAATAAAACGATACCCGGGCCGACGCTTTGAAAGAATTCTTTGCGCACGAACAAGGCGTTCAGCAAATCCTTTTTCTAAATAGGCTTTGTTCAATTCGGTGTAGAGCTGTTGCCCCGTGAAGTTATCCGCCGTAGCGTAACGTAAGTCTACCACAATGGAGGGAGCAAAGCGAGTAACCTCGACCATACCATACTGGAGCATCAAAGAGTCTACTGATGAGGGGATAGGGGGAATAGCAACCATCGGGGTAGAGAGTATCGGCTCTTTCGGAGCAGAAAGCAAGGGAGGGGTCAGCGCACAAGCGCATGAAAGAAGTAGTGTAGCGAATAGCATAAATCAATGTAAGAATCTAATCGAGGCAACGACTCTCTCCACAGAAGGGCGAGTTACAATGCCTTGTCATGGCGCAAAGATATAATTCTTAGAGAGACAGTGCGCATACAATAGGAGGAACGAGGGGCAAGTAAGAAAAGGGGAGAACTATCAAAAGCTCTCCCCCATTCACTACGCAACTTATGAAAAGAAAAACTAAAACACAGTCTCTACTGAATGTGTGCAATTACTTCACAAGTACTTTCTTTACCACATTACCCACACGCAACAAATAAGTACCCGTAGCCAATCCTTCAGTCGAGAGCCTGCAAGTTCCGTTAGCATCAGTACGTTCTTGACGCATCAAATGACCATTCATATTGTAGAGTTGTACGCTTACATCGGCTTTGGCACGAGCAATCACGAACGCGCTATCCTCTCTTGCCCAAGAGAAATAGGCATAAGGAGCAGCTCCCTCCAACCCAATCTCTTCATTGTTCATAGGGGCATCGCCCTTTCCTCTGTCGGAAGAGGGGGGAGTAGGGGAAAATTTCGCTCTTACGTAGACTGTTGTTTCAATTGTATGACGATAGGTAAAGGGAGTACAGATTGGTTCAGAAATAATTGCCTCATCGCCTATCGTTAGTTGGGTTAGCCAACCATATCTTTCGGGAATAGCCTTTAGGGTCAAAGTACCTCTCAAAGGAACAAGATCTCCATTGTATACTTGCCTTTCACCCAAGAAAACATAGAGGAGACCTCCCTTTCCTGATTCACTTATGTAAAGAGGCACGTGCACTCTGTCTAGAGAAGACCAATGCTCAAAGTATGCCTTTATCAAAGTATAAGCCTCGCTTACACGATAGAATACTTCAATAGGATTGTTCGTATAGGTTTCATCAATCAAACATTGACCTCTCTGCGCTGTGAGGTTACTAAGAACGAAACTTTTGCCCGATATAGCTCGAATGCGCAACACCGTACCTACGGGAACATGCTCTCCAGTCAATACCTCTCTATCTCCAACATACACCTCCAAGGTTCCTCCTTGGTTCTTCTTAATATCTAAAGTCGCCTTATTAGCAGGCTGAATCTGGGAAAAAATCGCCTTAATGTGTGTATCTCCCTCCACTTTATACTTTACAGAAACGCTCTGCACAGGGAGGTTTACATAATGCTTTCCACTCACTCGTAGCACAGCTAAAGAGTAATCTCTCTGTGCCACAGAAGCCTCAATTAGCAATGTAGAGCCATTGTGTACCGCATCTCCATCGCGAAGTATGCGAGTACCCTGTTTTACCACGACCATTCCTCCCTCGGGAGCCTGATCGAACCACACGCGAACCAATCTACGGTTTGCATTTTCTTGTGCCCATCCCCCCACTGCACTGCCAAGCATCAATAGAGACATAGCAAGGGAGGCAAAAAGTTTTATTCTTTGACGCATAATCGAAATCTGTTTAACACTGTAAAACTTGTTTTTCTCACATTGAAATGATACTACAGAAAAAGCTCGATAAGCCATCGTAATATCAGAGGGAAAGAGTACTGCAAGCTCTTCTAAGGATAGGAGTTCTATTGCGTTTTTTAAGACAATCGAAAGGGAAGAGCTATAAACCTAACAGCACTGAGCAACCAACATCTCTATCCTTCAATGCAAACATACACATTTTTATTAAAAGAAACAAATATGCAATCATTCCAAGAGAGAGAGCGTTGCTCCCACTTCCAATGTATCAAAAGAAAAGAGAGATCGCACACACGACCTCTCTATCAAGCTCTCTACACCAGCTTACTACAAGCCTCCTCATCTTACTTACGACGCCTGCCTCTCTTATCATTGTAGCGTGTAAAGCCAAGCACCAATAGCAAGTTGAGCAACGCCAAGGCTGTTATCCCCAAAACCACCCCTTGCATATTCTCGGGCAGATAGAAAAAGGCGATGGTAGCTCCTATGGCAACAACGATAATCAGCAAGATAGCCAGCAATGTGATAATTCGAGACATCCCCTTCATAGCATTCCAATTATATCTGATGTTTACAATAGCAAAGATAACATTTCTCAACAAAGTCAAACAAGAAGCGATAGCCCAACTCAATGGACTATGCGCAACAGCCATTGCTTCCCTCTTTATTCGACACAATGAGAGCCTCTTTAAGGAAGATTTCTTTTTAATAGAAGACTCCAGCCATACAGCTATCTCCGATGAATGAGATAGACAAAGCATTCGCTATCTGCAAGAGCTTCTACGGCAACCTTTGCCTCGCCTGCAAAGTGGAGTACTTGCCCAACACTCAAATGATGTGTCTCACTCTCGTTCAGTGTTACCGCTACCTCGCCTCGAATCAAGGTAAAAAAGACCTCCTGCCCCTTATGGTCGTGCGCTGGGACCTTTTCGCCCATCGCCAACCGTAAGTGAACCAATTGCAAAAGCTCATTGTCGAGCATCATGCCCGTCTTGAAATAAATCGTTCCTAACATATCCGTATCTATTTTACTGTTTACACATTCTACTTGTGAGGGTCTCCCCTTACGGGCTAAAGGTACAACAAGGCGACAAGAGGGGCAATACCTTTTTATAGGGAATAGATGTAGTCGTTACGAGTCCGACACATGGACTTTTTTCGTTAGTCGGGTCTATTTTTGAAGAGAGTATAGCGAGGTCTATTCGTCCAATTTTTCTATCTTCGCAGGGGCATAGGACAATCCTCCAAAAAACCATTACTCCTAACCATCATTTGCACGGATGGTTTCGAGAGTTTGCACAGACCCTTTTTGCCGTTAGAGTTATAGGTTACCGAGTGTACCTATAATACCCCATTTTCGCACCATTATAAGCATCGCAATGAGCAGTATAGCCTACGACCTAACCCAAATAAAAGCCTTCCTTTTCGACATTGACGGCGTACTTAGTCGTACCACCACCCTATTAGGCGAAGATGGCAACCCCCTACGTACCGTGAACGTGCGAGATGGTTATGCTCTTCAATATGCCGTAAAGAGAGGGTACATAGTGGGCATCATTACAGGCGGATATATGCCCCCTATGGAGGCTCGTATGGCGCATTTAGGCGTAACGGAATACTATCAGCAGTCACGCAATAAGATGCGAGACCTCCTAAAAATTATGGAAAAATATCGCTTAGCCCCCCACCAAGTACTCTATGTGGGTGATGACATCCCCGACATTGAGGTGATGCGCTACGTAGGATTGGCGGTTGCCCCTGCCGATGCTTCGGTCGAAGCCCTTGAAGTGGCGGGCTACATTTCTCCCGTAAAGAGTGGTGAGGGGATAGCTCGTGAAGTGATCGAGCAAACCCTTAGAGCGCAAGGTGCATGGGCAACGCAAGGCGAGGGACTTAATTGGTAGCCTCTCTGGTTCACTCCGCACTCCTCCAAAAATCGCTTCCAAAAAGGCTAATAGACCCACAACGAATAAACCAATGATTGACTTACCCTACAAAATCGTCTTAGGCTCGCAGTCTCCTCGTCGTAGAGAGTTGCTGGCAGGATTGGACATTCCTTTCGAGGTACGCACCATGCCCGACATTGATGAAACACCTCCCGAGCAAATCGACCCGCACGAAGTTCCTCGCCACTTAGCCTGTCGCAAGGCTCAAGTGTATAGAGAGCAACTCGCTCCCGATGAACTCCTCATCACGGCAGACACCATCGTACTCACCGCAGAGCAACGCATCTTGGGCAAACCACACTCGCCCGAAGAGGCTCGGGATATGCTCCGCTCCCTCAGTGGCACAATGCACAGAGTAATTACGGGGGTAGCATTACTGCATCCATCGGGTAAAGGATACTCCTTCTCGGCAGAGAGTAAGGTTTGGTTTGCTTCGCTAAGCGATGAGGAAATCGAGTACTACCTCTCGCACTACAAACCTTACGACAAAGCTGGTTCGTATGGCATACAGGAGTGGATTGGCTACATCGGCATCGCTCGGATAGAGGGGTCTTTCTACAACGTAATGGGACTCCCGGTGCATCTTGTGTACAAAGAGTTGAGTAATTGGTTGCAAAAAGAAAAAGAATTAGTACCTTTGCACCCTGATTGCATTGTATAATAGAAATTACATAAGTTACATACAACGATGAAAAGAACGTTTCAACCCTCCAACAGAAAGAGAAAGAACAAACATGGCTTCCGCTCTCGTATGGCTACGGCTAATGGTCGTCGCGTATTGGCAGCTCGCCGTGCTAAGGGACGTGCCAAACTAACTGTTTCGGACGAATATTAAAAAGAGGCTTAGCTTCTTTCATCTTCCCTAAAAAGAACCCTGCAAGCGATTTGTTCCTTTGCATAGGGTAGCAAAATAATTCTCTTACAAAATCAATGAGTGTAGTTCCCTTTCAAGGCGCTACACTCTTTTTTTGTGCAACAGGGAACAAAGGAGAAGTAGGAGTGCTAAGTAATCTCCTACATTTTACAAACTCATTACCAGCTTCAAACACTCAAAACTCTTTGAGTATTCCAAGTACTCAAAAGTCTACACCCTCTCTCTACATACTTCATTAGAGCCTTCACACAAGCACTTTTCCCTTAAGATTTAGTTAAAAAGCATCGTCAAAACAAAAAAACAGCTACATTTGTAGCTGTTTAGTATCTCTTCAGGAAGAATTGCTACACACCCAACGAAAAACAGTATAACACACAACAAAATCGAGAGAACTATGAATCGTTCAAAAGCTAAAGTTCTTGGAGTATTGGTGGCTATCTTGACCTTCATGCTCCCTTCTACCTCTGCCTTTGCGCAGTTTGAGTTTGCCCCCGTGGCGGGTGCAGGCGTTTTCTCAGCCAAAAGCACCATAAAGCCCGGCTTTACGACGGACTTGGGCGTTTCGGCTCGCTACACTTTCTTCCCCCACGGAGTGGTTAGTTTTCAAGCTCGCCTTGATGTACTATACAGCTATCAACGGAACACGCAGCTCACAAGAAACCTCTTCCAAAACCCCGAATTAAAGAGTCATTTGGGCTTTGTATTCGACTGGCAAGACCACAAACTTCGTCTCCCCCTCTCGCTCGGCTTACGCTTTAACGAGGTATTCAACGGAAGTCTAACGCTACGTGCAGGAGCTTACTATCAAAGAGGTATCGGAGGCAAAGCTCGCTGTACCCTCTACCCTTTTGAAAATCTTGTAACGCCTTTTGAGTTCAATACCTACGCTACCGAAAGTTTCGATGTCAAGAGAGCGGACAATACCGTCAAGAGATTGAACACGATAGCTCAAAATGAAAGCGGATTTGGACTGCTCTTTGCGGCAGATTACCGTGTGTGGGACAACTTAGAACTTTCGCTCTACTATATGGGAGATATGACCCCTACTTGGCCTATACTCTACTCCAACTCCTACATCCACACATCGGTGAAACCGCAAGCCTTTAAGCTGGGCGTCTCTTACTGGTTTTAATCCAACGTGAGGAGCAGGCTCTCAGCGAAGAGCAAACAATATCAACCATCAAAAAAAGACCCGAAGGCTCAATGCGTAGCTTTCGGGTTGTCTTTTGTAGAGGCTCGTCCGTTGCAGAAAAACCGCTCTCTCTTTTACTCTCAATATTTCGGACTTCTTTCCGTAAAGAGCTATCACCTCTTATCGCAAAAGACAAGGAGGGAGGAGCACAGAAGGGTCTCTATGGGGGAATCTACAAGGCTCTTTCTTATGAAGATGTTTGCCCGTGGAGCGGGGGAAGGAGGGTTATTTCGGGAGAGATTTGAGGCGATAGGGCTTCGGATAGAGGTTATTGGCTCGGTTGCCCACGTTGTGCGCCCATCCAATGGGTACTCCCTCGAAAAAGAGTAGGCAGTAGCCCTGCGGAGCAGTAGTGGGGAGCTGGATAGCTTCGCCTGCCAAGTAGCGCAAGGCTTCACCCAATGAAAGCTCGACCTTCGAGAATGCCTCCGTATTTATTGCCTGACTAAACGGCAAAAGCGCAGAGGGGCGAGGCTTCCCTCCCTTCAAGGTAGCGCAAGGAATACCTGCCGAAAGAATGGGAATACGTGCCTCCGTGAGCATTCGGCAGTAGAGGGTTGCCCTTTCCGACAACAGAGCAATTTCTTCCCCCACAGTCATAGAGGCATAGCCTCGGTAAGACTCTTGCACCCACTCGGAGCAAAACGTAGGGAGGGAGAAATTCATCTCTTTGCGTTCGCCTTTCTTAGAGCGTTTGGAGCTTTTGTTGCAATACTTTCGTCCACACCATCGCCCTTGCGGAGCAGTGCCCAATAAAAGCCCTCGCTATCGGTTATCCCGGGCAGGAAGTGGTAGCCGAGTCCTTCTGCCCCCTGCACCCAACGCCATTCATCAGGCACATCTGCCAGCAGGATAGGAGTAGCACCGAATTGCTCTATCAAGAAACGGACATTAGCCTCGTTTTCCAGCCGATTGAACGTACAAGTTGCATAGACTAACCAGCCGTTGGGACGGAGCATCTGCCATGCCTCTTGGAGTATCTCTCTCTGTCGCACAGCACACTCCTCCATCGCCCCTAACGACCACTCGTTGCGTGCTTCGGGCGATTTGCGAAAGAGTCCCTCTCCCGAACAAGGAGCATCTACCACAATTAGGTCAAATGTTACCCCTGCACGGCGCAGTTGGTCAGGGTAGGATTGCGTTACGACAACATCAGGATAACCCCATTTAATGAGATTTTCAGTCAGTATCTGCGCTCGCTTGGGAATGGGTTCATTCGCCACAAGAAGACTTCCTTTGGGTAAAATCTGGGTGAGCAAGGTACTCTTCCCCCCCGGTGCTGCCGAGAGATCCAAGACATCTATCGACTTTTCGCCCAGCAGGGATTGGAGTTGAGCGAGTGCCATAGAGCCAGCCTCCTGCACATAGTAAGCCCCAGCATGCCACAGCGGGTCATGGGCAAAGAAAGGTCGCTCTGAGAGATAATGCCCTCCCTCGCACCAACACACCGCCCGATCTATGGGCAGATGGGAGAGTGAAAAGTTGTAAATAGTTTGCTTGATTTGGTTGCAACGGATAGAGAGAGCAGGCTCACTATGCTCCAAAGCCCAAAGTAAACGCTCCGCCTCTTCGGGATAAGAGGCTTCGATAGAGTGGCGGAACTCGTCCGAGAGGGGGGGCGTAGGAATTAATTCGCTCATGCGCCAAGGATAAAGAGCGTGGGCAATTTCTCAAAAACAAAAGGAGACTTACGCCACTGAGCAATGGTTTTGGTGATAATCTTTTCGTGCGCCCCCGTTATATCTTGCGCTATACAGAGACGGGTAGAGGGCTGGCAATGCGCCCATAGGGTCTCAGCAATACGTTGATTGCGATAGGGCGTTTCGATAAAGAGTTGCGCCTCACCCTGCGATGCGATACGTTGCTCTAACTGACGGATAGCTTGCTTTAGCTCTGCCGACTCTCGTGGCAAGTAGCCCACGAAAGCAAAGCGTTGCCCATTGAGTCCCGATGCCATAAGCCCCATAAGGAGCGACGAGGGTCCGATAAGAGGCACTACACGCACTCCCATTTGATGTGCCAAGCGAGCCACCTGTGCCCCGGGATCGGCTACGCCCGGACAACCAGCCTCTGAAAGCACCCCTGCCGAAGTGCCTGCTTGGATGCGCTTAAAGGCTTCGTGTAGGGCGGTATCATCGGCGTGCTTACCTATTTCGACAAAGGTGATCGGATCTATCGGTTTGGAGGGACAAAGCGAACGAATAGCTCTACGCGCGGAACGGATATTCTCTACAAAAAAAAGCTCCAAACCCTCCACAATAGGAGCATTGACCACGGGGAAGAATGCACTATTTTCGCCCTCGGCAATCGGCACGGGAATCATGTACAAAACACCCGTCTGCATCTTTATTTCTTCGTAGCGTTAGGGTTTGAAACGAGTGTCATACGACGGATAACAACGTCTTTCGTAGGGCGGTTCTCGGCGTTGGTCTTCACGCTCTGTATCTTTTCTACCACGTCCATCCCCTTGACCACTTCGCCAAAGACGGTGTAATGGTCGTCCAAATGGGGCGTACCGCCATACATTTTGTAGGCTTCTCGTTGCTCGGGAGTATAAGATTTCCCCTTGCTTCGCTCCATCTCATCGAGGTCTATGTCGGTAAAATAAGTTCCTGTAACGATATAGAATTGTGTGGAAGAGGAGGCTTTTTCAGGATTGACCTCATCGCCCTCACGAGCGGCACACAGCGCACCACGCTTGTGAAAGAAGCGTACCATATCAATCTCCGCAGGGAGACGACGGCTAATGGTATCTAAGCTCACATCCATCTCGGGCGTTGCGTTGCGGGTCATCAGATTGCCTCCTTGTATCATAAAGCGATTGATAACTCGATGAAAGATGGTTTGCTCATAGGCACGCTCCTGCACCAAACGGAGGAAATTGTCTCGATGCGCAGGCGTACCCTCATAGAGTGCCACCACGAAATCGCCCTTGTTGGTTTCAATCTTCACGAAGTTCTTCACCTCTTCTTGACAAGGGGCTTTGAGTTGCGCCCATGCCGCACTCATCATAAGCACAAGCGAAAGGGTTAAAAGTGCTACTCTTTTCATAACTAAATCAATGGGGGTAAGGTGTCGTTCGTAGCATTGGTCGTGGCGATAAATGCCTTAGGATCACGCTCCAAAACCAAGCGTTTGAGCGGTGCCAAGTGCTTACGCTCGACAATCATAAATATAGTATCTCGCTCCACGCCTGCATACATTCCCTGACCATGTAGGTAGGTAGCCCGCAAGCCCAACTGCTCTACGATAATGTCTCTCAGTTGGTGCGGATTTTCGCTTACGATGAAAACCGCCTTGTTAGGGTTTTCGGGCGACATCAAGTCAAGCACCTTACCATATACGACGATGGTAACCAACGAATAGAGAGGCACTTTCAAGTCGCCAAAAACAATCAACCCAAAAAGGATAACCATCGCATCAACGAAGATAATCAGGTTACTCGTTTTTATATTACGCCCCTTACTCAGCACACGCGCCAACACATCGGTACCAGCACTCGTACTACCCACTTTGAACGTAAGGAACACCCCTAACCCGAGGATAGCCCCACCATAGACCGATGCCAAGAAGGGGTCATCTTCGATAATGGGCTTACCATGTGTGATATAGGTAGTGATAAGGTCAGTAAAAAGACCGATGGAAAGGAATGTGGCAATGGTCTTTGCCCCCGAAGAGAGCCCCAAACTACGTGCCGCCAATAGGAAGAGCGGTATATTGAAGAAGTACGCCACCACCCCGATGGGCAATCCGTTGGGGAAAATGTCCCATACCCCCTTGGAGAGATGATTGATAGCAATACTTATACCATACACACCCCCGGGCACAATCCCCGCTGGTGCGATGAAGATAGCATAGGCAGCCGCTTGCAGTAAGGCTCCCAGAAGGAGCAGAAAAATATCGTTGAGCAACTGCTTTCGAGAGGCAGGTCGTAGCTCGGTGAAGGGGTTTCTTCTCTTTTTCATTCTGTTTCTTTTAGGCTTCCCAGCGGAACTATTTTAGCTCTGCCCGAAGCATCTCGCCACCATAGTCCTAAAACGTGCCTATTTTGGGAGGCAAAGTTAATCTTTTTCCCTCTGCTTTCGATGCACTCCGCACTTAAGAATTTGCCCCTCCTTTTGGAGCGAAAGAGAAGCATCGCCATCGAAAAACTCGATGCCTACAACTACAAACACCCCTCTCTCGGCAGTGTCTATCGCACTACAAAGAGAGGGCTTTTTCCTTTCTCCTCATCGGGTCGGTTTAGATTCTTGGGGCTTCTTCCGCCTTTTCCTTAGCCCCTTTCCTATTCAAAGAGGGTTGTCAGAGGGGTAGAACGTAAAGGTCTTTTGAAATCTCTTATGCTCGGTGTCGGAGACCAATCGGTCGATAACGTCAAACGTAAAGGTGAGTTGTAGCTCTTCGCCCTCCTTCAAATCGGGTTCTCGGTTTATGAAAAACGAAAAATAGGGCAACGAAAGGCGCACTTTCTTCCACGCCTCTACGTCGTCGCCCTTTATATATAGGGGCTCTTCAATCTCTTTGTCATCGAAGTTCTTTTCCACAAAGGTGGCAAAGTCATTGAACATAAAAATGGCAAGAGGCGAAAGGTCGCTCCCCGCAGGATACGCCTCACCGAAAGAGCAATTAGCCGTAATGGCGACTTTCTCGAAGGTTGCCAAGCATAAATCTATAGGTCGGATAGGTGCCCCACCCCGTCTTTTAAGCCAAGGTTTGCGCTCACAATAGTTGGTCACGTCAAACAACTCATGGTAGCGAGGATAGTCGGAACGCACATCTCTCAAGAAAAACTTAAAAGTGATCGAGGGACCTCGACTCCCCCCTTTAACGTGTCGGTAGACGATACGGTCGCTATAGTCGGAAAAATCGGATAGATGGAGGTAATTAGTCCCCATATAAGAGACGCCAACGATGCCATCTCTCAGGTAACCGACCTGTCCAAAAACTTGTTGTTCGTTCTTAATAGAGCTCTTCTTACCTTGTAGACAAGAGGAAAGCAAAATCACAAATGCAAAAAATCCAACGATGCCTTCCACAAAAACTTTTTTCTGCATATCAAAATCCTTTTTTACAATCTGTTGTTTCAAATCGGTCTCACTTTGATAATATCATAATACTCTCCCTAGCCATCTTGTATGTTTCTCTTCTGCCCTTTCGATGGTAGGCAGTTGGAGGTAATTATTTTCGGGCAACACCTTTCCAAGGTGCCTTCACATTGAGTTGCAAGCCATCCAGCGAGGAGCTCAAGCAAAAGCATCCGATAGGAGGGCAAGCAAAAGAACGATGGTAATACCTATGGTCAAGAGGGAGAGGAGGATCTTGCCAATAACTTTCCATGGCACCCTGCCCCAGATAGCCCAAATAATCAGTCCAGCTACCAACAAGATGAATATAACGCCCAATAAAAGTTCAATCATACCGCATAGAAAATTTTACGTATCCAAACCGCATTGCGAGATTTGACAAAAGTAAGCATTCCCATTCGGCAAACAAAATGACAAAAAAGGTCTTAAAAAAGTGATTCTTTAGCCCCCCCAAAAAGAGCAAGACAAAGGGAGAGGGCAACAGAGGGGACGGAAGAGGCTCTAATGCACCCCACGGTGTAGGGTCTGCAAAGGGCTAAGGGTATCGGGGCAAAGGATTATACCTTTTGCGTTTTTCCTCGGAGGGTTCGACGAGTTCTCACGGAGGGTTTTGAGTCCAACTAATTATACCTTTTGAAAGAGAACCTTTGCGCAAAGATGCTGTAGAATGCCTTGGAAACGAGGCGCAGAGGGAGGGCACACGGGAGCAAACAGAAGAAAACCCTCTCTCGGCAGTGTCTATCGCACTACAAAGAGAGGGCTTTTTCCTCTGCTAAATTAGGATGGCTATACGTTTGTATCAGCTTTATCCGTGCTGTATCTATGGGGTTATCCTCCTCTGAATTAGCGCAACAGGCTCTTGCGCAATTCGTATTCGCCCCTGCCCTGCCGAGGTGGAGTTATTTCTTCGTGGCAAATACGTAGGCGTGGAAAGCCCCGACGAAGAGTGCCCCTCCCACGATATTACCAAGCGTAACGGGCAATAGGTTGTCGATGAGGAGTTGCCCGAAAGTTACCTCCGCCCCCATCATCATACCGAGGGGAAGATAGAACATATTGGCAATAGAGTGCTCGAAGCCCAACGTTACGAACGTCATCACGGGCAACCAAATACCGAGCATCTTGCCCGTCAAATCCTTTGCCGCCAAGCCGAGCCAAATAGCCAAGCAAACAAGCCAGTTAGCCCCGATGCCTCTAAGGAAAGCGACCCCAAAGGAGAGCGAAGTCTTGTCTTCTGCCACGTGCTGAATAGCCTCTCGCCAAGGACCACCCTCCAAAAGCCCCGTTTGATACACGAGAAAGTAGGTGAAAGCTGCCGCCCCGACGAAGTTGGCGATGTAGACCACCGCCCAGTACTTTAGGGGAAAAAGCAGGGGGATGCGCCGTTTCATAAGCGCAGGGATAAGGATAGCGTTATTACTCGTGAACAACTCCGCCCCAGTAATAACGGTGAGGATAAGCCCCACGGGGAAAGTAATACCGCTTAGGAACTTGCCCAAGGCGGGATTGTCTGCCGAGATACCGGGAAAGCCCTTGCCCACCAAGAGCGACAAAAATCCGCCCATTGCGATGTAGACCCCCGCCATAATGGCAAGGAGGATGACCTTAGACCAAGGCTTGCTCTTCTTTGCCTCGGTCATGAGATAGGTCTCTTCGAGGACTTCTTTCGGATTTCGTATCATTGCGCTTTATAGTTTAGGTTTTGTTATTCCTTTTATCTCCGCCCCTTGCCCATACTGCACAACCACCTCGTATAAGGATTGCGCCCTTTTGAGAAGAGCAGAAAATCGAGGCACAAAATTAGGAAAAGCCTCTGACGTAGCCACTACCCACTCTTTGGGGTATGCTTGTACAAAAAAGACACCTCTCAACACCACTCTCCCCATAATGATTAGCAGCGTTTGATTAGAGTTATGCGCTTCGGCACACAGCCCACATTCTTAAATGTCTTCTAAAGTAAATCTAAAACTGAGCTATGGAGTAAAGAAGTGTTAAAAATAACAATCCCCATTTATCGTTCTATCAGATATGCGATAATCGCCAATTACAATAACACCTTATAGGCACTCTCCTCTACTCGTACTACATAAATTCCTCGATTGGGAGAAAGAAGGATCTCCCCCTCTTGAAGAATGCCCTGCTGGATGAGCGAACCCTCCATAGAGTAGACAGCATAGGCTTTACCTAATAACTCTACAGGAGTTTCAATCACCAACTGCCCATTGCAACCATACACTTTGCACAAAACAGGAGGGCGGTTGGGGGGCTCATTGGCTTGGGGGAACTGCCAAGGGTCAAGTTCTACAATAGTTCCAAAATTCCTAAAAATTTCCGAAGAGCGGTAGGCTTCTGCAGAGCCTTTTGGCACATAGAGGGTAACGGTTTCCTCATTGCAGGCATGAAAAGGCAAATTGGGAGCAATCACTGTCGGTTCACTTGTTACAGGAGGTACGATTGGTTTAGCATACACTTTCTTTAAGTTGCGATTATTCCAAAAAGCCTCTCGTCCGATTAAAACGACCTTCGAGGGGATAACAATCGAGTCAAAAGGAGCACTGTTAAAAGCATCATCTTCTATATGAGTTACAGACTCTGGCAACGTTATATCTTTCAACTCTAAATTCCAAAAGAAAGCCCCATTACCGATACGTGTAACTCCCTCGGGAAGTTTGACCTCTCGCAATTCTTCACACCAATAAAAAGTATTTTTTTCGATTTCGGTTAAAGGAGCTTGAATATCGACCTTACGAAGTTTTTTTGCTCCCCAAAAAGCTCCCTGCATCTTCTTGACACTCTTGGGCACTACAATCTCATCCATCAAAGTGCCTTCAAAAGCAGTCTCTTCAATAATTTCCAATGTATTAGGAAGATCTTTTATGTGTAAACTTTCACATCCCCAAAAAGCACTATCTCCAATCCTTTTTAAGTTTTTGGACCAATGTACTTCACGCAAGGCAATACAGCCTCCTCCCAACATGCTCTCACTAAACTCTGTCAAACTCTCGGGCAGCCAAATCTTTTCCAAGTTCCTATTCCAATAAAAGGCTCTCTTGGCAACATGAGTGACACCCTCTGGTATGCGAAGCTCTTTGAGATCGTGATTCCATTGGAAAGCACACTGCTCTATACTTTTTAGGGTCTTGGGTAATTTGTAACTTTCCATACAACACTTGAAGAAACCCTCTTTAGGAATTGTATTATTCTCCAATACAGCATCTTCGATATCAAGATGGCGGAGCTTGCTCTGGGAGCGAGGATATCCCGCCAGACTTCGTATAAAAGCAAGGTCTTGAGCATTCAAGAAGCCCGTAATGCGAATATGGGATAAATCTCGCACCTCGGGCCCTACCACTTGCGATAGAGTACCCGCCGTAGCTACGTGGTATTCTTGGGCCTGCAAAATTGTCATTCCCATCAAGAGAGAGAACAAAAAAGCAAAGTACTTTCTAATCATAATCATTGAAATTTTAATACAAAAGTAATCAAACAAATAACACTGTAAGATATACATCCTCTAAAAAGCATTAAGAAAAAAATCCCTCTTGCTATCTAATGGAGACAAAAACATTCCAATAAAACTATTCCTTAATCCACTTGCATTGCACAAAACCTCTGTTTTATTATTTTTACATTCAAAAGAAAAGAAACAACAGTATCAGCACACAACAATCCGCATTCTTTATTAAAAGATTGCACACCAACACAGAGCAAATAAGAATATCCACTAAAAAAAAGAAAAGTTATGAAGAGAGAGACTACCCTCCATCCGTATGTTGCTCTACTTTGCCTTACGCTTATCGGGCTTATGCTCCCCCACACGCTCCAAGCCGAGGGGCGCATCCGCCTAAAAACAGACAAAGCCATCAACCAATCTATCGGTATCAAGATCAAAGCCAACGGCTCCGTAAGGGTTTCGGGAGCCACAGGAAAGTTCAAAAACGGCTCTACCGTCTACTACAAGCTCTCCGCTCAAGAGGTAACTTTCGAGGGCGAAATCCTCCAATTTGAGAACCTTATGGGCGAAATCACCGCTCTACATCTTGAAAACACCACCTCGCTCCAAGAGCTTAATGTGAACTTTAACAAGATTGAGCAAATAGACCTAAGTGCCTGCCCTCAGCTGACCTACATCAACGTAATGAGCAATCAGCTTACAAGGCTCGACCTCTCAAGCAATCCACTCTTAACCTCCATCAATTTGGCACAGAATAAGGTGAGCGAACTCAATATAGAGGCATGTACTGCCGTTGCTTCGCTGGATTGCGGCAACAATGCCCTCTCCTCTCTGAATTTAAGTAACAACACCCAGTTGGGCGCACTCAACTGTAGCTTCAACAAACTCTCCACGCTCGATTTGAGCGCACTAACAGCACTAAAGCAACTCAACTGCGCCAAAAATGAGCTGACCCAATTAGACATCAGTCATAATAGAGAGCTGGAGATCCTTTCCTGCTTTTTGAACCCCCTTGAGGAGATGGACTTCACGCACAACGGCACACTCGTCATCGTAGACTGCGGACTAAGCTCCATTAGGCAACTTGACCTCTCGCCTCTCAAGGCATTGAGCATCCTCGATGTATCGGGATGCCAGCTCACATCTCTCGATGTATCGCACAACAAAGAACTCACTCGCCTCAACTGCCACCAGAACAAACTGACCGCCCTATCGGTAGCCAACAACCCCAAGATTAAGAAGATATCTTGCTACGAAAATGAGATTAAGGGCGAAAAGATGACCCAACTGATGCGCTCCCTACGGAGCTTGGACGGTCAGCCAATAGACCCTCGTCAGGGCGAAGGCGAAGTGCTGGTCATCAACACCCAATCGCCCAATGAGAAAAACATCTGTACAAAGTCGCAAGTCGCCTTGGCTCTCGGAAAAGATTGGCTCACAAAAGACCTCAACGGCAAGTATCAAAATCGTATCGATTACAGCGGTTCAGAAGATGAGGTAATGACCGATTACATCGCATTCTCGCACGGCAAAGCCGTCGGTAGCAAGATAAAAATGAAAATCAATGCTAACGAAGCCGTTGCCATCGAGGGCGCTACCGGCACTTGGTAAATGGGCAAGAGATTACCTATACAGTAGACCTACCACGTATATTGATACAGGGCAAAGTAACCTCCCTCGAATGCTCCGATGCCGAGATGACAAACATCGACCTCTCCTCCTGCCCCACACTTCGTTACTTGGATATATCTATCAATAAAATACCCCAACTTGACCTCTCTAAGGTGGTGCAACTGGAGCAACTCAAGTGCGAATACAATCCGCTGGAGCAACTCGACCTAAGCCACAATCCGAAGATTAGCAAGATATGGTGCTATGCCACCCTCCTAAGGAGCATAGATGTGCGCCAATGCCCCGAGTTGGAGCTCCTTTCCTGCAACGATTGCAAGCTGACCCAATTAGACCTTACACACAATCGTAAACTGAGTAAACTCTCCTGTTCGGGCAATGCTCTCGGCACATTGGACTTGAGTCAAAACAGCGAATTGGAGGTACTCTGGTGTGCTATGACAGGGCTACAAACGCTCGACCTGACGCCTTTTGCCAAGTTGCGCCAAGTGCTTTGTCAAGCCAATAGCCTCACTTCGATAGACCTCTCGCATAACCCTGCACTCACGCTCTTCTGGGGTTCGAGCAATCAGTTTACAAGTCTCGACTTTAGCCACAACCCCCAACTGCTTGAAGCCTTCTTTTACGACAATCGCATTGACGAAAGCCACATGGAGCAACTCATCGCCTCGCTTCCACAACGCACCGCCAGCGACCAAGCAGGACTTATCGTCATTCAACCCAATAGTACCACTGAGCAAAATATCTGCCGTGTAGAGCAAGTCGATAAGGCCAAGGCAAAGCATTATAAAGTCTATGCAGCACTCAACAGCAATGCAACTGCAAAGGAGGAATACCCTGGAAGCGTGGACTGCGAACTCATCGGCATCACTGCCGTACGCTGCTATCCTAACCCTGCGAGCCACTTCGTGCAAATCAGCCAAGCCACGCCCTCCTCAACCATTCGCCTCATAGATGCTTCGGGCAATCTCCTCCTCGAAGAGCGCACCTCAGACATGGGCGACGCACAACTCGATGTACGCCACCTCCCCGCGGTAGTTACCTACTCATCGTGGGCAATGCAACGCACCGCCTGCTCATCGCCCACTAACACCTCTCTGCCCTACAAACTACCTTAAATAAAAAAGAGCGTTGAGGACTCCCAAGAAAGGCAATAAGAGGGTACAGTAACCTACAATAATCTACAAAAAAGAGAGGATAGCCTTTATGGGACTACCCTCTCTTTTCTTTTCACTCGGTAGAGAATCGGACAAATCGACTCAAGATTTCAGGCTCTCCTCCTTCAAAGCCTCCTTCAGTTTCCTGCCCACTCCCGTCAAATTCAATGGTCACACCCTTCTCTCGTATATGTTGGAGGTAGCATATTTCTTGCCCTCCCTCGTTAAAATCAATGTGAATAGCATGATGGGAGCATTGGCTATTAGGAGGGGAAAAGATAGACTTAGAGACCGCATTATTATGGGAATGACTATTTCCTTTGGGCTGTCGAAGCCTCTTTTGAGGTTGTTACATCTTTCTGTGTTTGAGGGTTCTTTTTCTCTGTTAGAGGCGAGTTGAGCATCTCTTTGTCGGACACTGCTTTCGTTTCTTCTTTTTCTGCACTTTCAGAGGTAGGCTCAGCAACGAACTCTGTTTTTTGTTGTCCTTCGTATTCAAAACGTATCTTCTCTACGGCAGAAACAGGCTTCTCACTCTTTTTGAGTGCAACACCCCACCCCGCAACAAAAACTCCCACAGCAACTAAGAGAAAGACAAGTATACTTACTCCCCAACGCTTCAGCCAATTCCTTATTTTAGTATAACGACACTTGTCTACAAAAAAGCTAAATGTTCTGTTTTTCATCTCTTTTTTTGCATCTTTCTCCTTCACAAGCACTACTATGGCTAGTAATCCAGATATGAAGCTAAATCCAGAGCCGAACATAATCATAAAGTCGTAGACATTTTCCGCAAATTTAAATGAAGACACAAGGCTCACCAACATCGCAATAATAGCGGAAAATATTCCGAGAAAAACGACTTGAGAGGCTTGAATCTTCTCTAAATCTCCCGCATTTTTTTCACTCCATTTTTCCAAAAGCTCTTTTGTTTTTTGTTCTGATTTTTGAGTAGCCACTTTTAGTTCTTGAGCATTCTCCTTCTTTATCCTATCTAATTCTTCCACAGAAGTTTTTTGAGCTTTGTAAAGCCAGCTACGAAAATGACCTCTGTAAAGTCGATACTTAGTTTTACGGAGTAGGACTACATTCAACATCCTAACTCCCAAAGAGGAGATGAATATAGGGGGTAGATTGGGGGAGTTTGTTGCAGATATTAAACGAAAAAAAGAGTTTGAAAAAGCTTTTTCTTTTTCATAGGGCATAGATTTATAGGCATAATGCTCCAACTCGTTAACAAAAACACGCAAAAGAGAATCCATCTGATCTATAGGGTCATTCCATTCTACACTAGACTTCTTTTCTCCTGCATACTTCCGTCTAAGGAAATCAAGTCCTTTTAAAATTATATCAAATGGAACGTTTTCTTTTCGTGCTCTACTATTATCGTCATTTCTACCTGCTATACATCCAATTTCTTCAAAAACCCTTTCCTCATTATCCTCGTCAATATGGTCTTTTCCGTTTAATAACCCGTTCCATTTTTCTCTTGTTTCTTGAGATCTCTGAATGAATTTGTCATAATCGTCAATATGTTCCTCTGTAAGCACAGCGAAGAGAGGGTCTTTAGACTCATAGAGTTTTTCTTTCCAAAAACGAACACAGTCTAATTGTATCAAATCTTCTGGTTTATCGTAACATTTTCCCTTGAATACAACTTGTAATTCTTTCATCCCTCCATAGAGGCTGTTCCCTCTTTTATCATCAAAAGAAAACACGTTAATGCTATTATCTTGAGTTGAGGGTACAAGCTGCAGGAAGGGCTTAAAGAACGATTGATAGAGCAACAAGGAGGTCTTAATTTTAATAGCCTCTATGATATACTTTCCACTTCCCTCTATTTCTTGTGGTTTCGTATCGTATGCTTCTTTTTCAAATATCTGTAGATGTTTTTCTGGAGATGCTTCAATCTCCTCACACAGATTATAAAGGTTTGCCAAAGATTTGAGTTTCTCTTCATCGATGATTCCTAAAAAGTCAATTGAAGTCATCTCAATCAACTTTAGCCCCAAATTTTGTATATACTCCGCCTCCTTTATCTCTCTTCCCCGCTTCTTATAGCGAGAGTAATCTGCAGATAAGACAATCGTTTCTTCTGGGAAAAAGAGTGTTTGATTTCCATCCGTCACCTCAATTTGCTGACGCATCAAAAGACACTTATGCAATAGATTTTGGCACAGATTGTGTGCCACGGGGAGAATAGGGTGTAAAAACTTTCTACTCTCTTTAGTATAATACCTCCCTTTTATCTCTTTTACAATGGCTTCTAAAGAATTAGAATATCTTGCATGACGAAGATACTCCCCCGTTAAAAGAGAAAGTGTAAAGTAAGCCCAAAACTGCGCATTGACAGCTGATAACCTCTCTTCTTCCTCTATTTCATTCTTAGGAGATTTTGAGAAATACGCTTTCTCCTCTCCCTCGGAGACTTTAGTTTTTTTCAGTTCCGATTTGTCGCCAGCCTCCTGATTTTCGACACCTATATTCAAATCATCAGAAATTTGTAGCATATCTACTTTAGAGGCAGTAGACTCTTTGCTGTCAAAAAAATATTTTTCGGGGTTATCAAGAAGAGCTTTGAGCAGGTCTTGTATCTCTTCTATATACCCCCTCTTTTTAGGTTCTACACTCATACCAACAATATCTAACAGACATCAAAAAACTCCCTCCAAGGTAATAGAGAGAGCTACCCTATTTATTTTTACCTATCAATGTGCCTTGGTCGACACTCGAAATTCTCTAAAATACTCTACTTCCTCTCGAAGGTTTTTCGTATTCGAAAGATAATCTTGTATATCTTTGAGGGAGTAGACTTTATTTTCTCTATCGTTATTTTTCTTCCAACACTCTTTCCATGCAACAAATGAGTGAGAAGCCTCTATTACCATTTGGGTGTTCAAAGTGGTGTATTGTACCAAACTTTCTTCAGCCTGCTCTCCTTCGGGAAGGCGTTCTTTTAACTGGTAGTAGAGGGGTGTGTAAAGTCCGCCAAAAAGGTGTTTTATGGATTCATCAATAGAGTTCTCTAATCCCTCCTGTGTTGCTTTGCAAGATTTGTATTTTTCCTCCCGCACTATTTGGTAAGCCTTCTGCTCGTCAACGGAGTCCTTTAGCTGCAAAAAATATCCATCATAACTAAAGAGAGGGGACAGTTTATTGATAAAAAATCTATTATCATAAATATCTGCCTCTACAGGGCCATTTTCATAGGCAGTCCACCCATTAAAGAGAGAGAAAAGATTCTCTGATTTTACTTCAAAAGCACTGTTATCAAAAACCTTGTATTCTGGCAAAGAGAGCTTTCTATCATAATCGGAAAGACAAATAAAATAGAGTGTCTTCATCCAATGGGTTATGTTATACTTCCTAAGTAAGGTATTGTATTCTTCCTTAGTCTTCGCCTCTCCTCGTCCCATACCAATAGATTGAGCCACAACATACTCAAACACCTTCATTTTTTTGACAACGTGGAGTGCTTGGTCTAACCTTTCTTTCTCTTCTGGGAACTTTATTTTTCTATCATCTATTTTCCCGCTTAGCTCTTCTAAACTGATCATAAATGCATTCTGAATTCTTATTTAGATAAGAGGGTCACCCTGTAAAAAACAAAACAAGTGACCATTATTCCTATTTATTTCAATTTGTATCGTTATAGTTTTATCCAGCAAATATAAGTACAATTTCTGTTTTGCAAGCAGAAAGAGGGGAGGGAGCAAAAGATTTAACAGTTAATTGTCCCCAAACTTCCCCAAAAAAGGTTCTCTCTTACTTATATAGTGACCGCTATAGCAGACACTCAAAAAGAGAGAACAAAAGGGCGGGTTAAGGCGACAAATGAACCACTTCGATAGGGGTAGTGCTTCGGTGGGTAGAGACGGATGGTTTCGGCGAAAAGGGTCTGTGCTTTCGGGAGAAAGGGTTGATGATTTGGAGAGTTAGGATAATGGGGTTGGAATTTGAGCATCGGGGGTGAAATTTTTGGGGTCAGCGGGGAGGAGATGTTCGCAGTTTTTCAGATCGAGGAGATCGAGGCAAAGGGTTTAGATGCGTTTGTGTTTTGAGTTACGAGTTTCGATTGCTGATTTTATCCAGCCGACTGCGGTTTCGTTTAGATGCGTTTGTGTTTTGAGGTGCGAGGGTAGAAGAGATGAGGAAAAAGATGCAAGGGGCAGAAGTGGAGAGATCCCAGTAAAATCGATAATTCTGCATAATTCGACCATAATTCATTTCATAATTCGGAAATAATTATCACATCATGATTTTATAATTCGACATAATTATGCGCTGAATTATCCCCTATATAAATAAAAAGAAAAGAAAGGGAAGTAAATCAAACTCATTAAAGGGGGGAGAGTATGCGCACGCAACAAGTGCGTGCCACCCCTCCACAAAGGGTAGGAGATGGAATTAAGATTTGTTGATTGGGGGCAATCTTGGAATAGGATTACGGCATACAGCACTGAGGAGAGGGGAGACGAGGGAGTGCAAGAGCAAAAGAGCCTACCATGCTAAGGAGGATGAGAGGGGATATTGACAGAGGGATATGCTTCGGAGAGGAAACGGAGATTGGGGCAAGTAGCAAGGAGGTAGGAGAAAGAGGGAGTGCAAAAGCAAAAGAGCATACCATGCCAAGGAGTATGAGAGGGGGAATGGCAGAGGGATGCGCTTCGGAGGGTTGGGGTTGTTGGGAGGCAGTGCATCGTCTTTCGAGGTTCTTTTGAAGTCGGCACAATGGTCTGTTTCGACAAAGGCTTAGTGGAGGTTATTTTGTAACTTTGCCCCACAGTCAAAGAAACAGGAAAGCTCAAAAGGCTTCGAGGGCTACAAGCTCCGAAGACTTTGAGTATTGCAGGATGACAGACTGTTTTTGAGAGAGAAATTTATGACACTAAAGCGCATTTCCTTTACCCCCTTTTTGAGCAAGCAAGGTGCAAGCCAAGAGCCACCTAAATCCACTAACGAGAGAGCTATTAGCCCCCTTATTTCAGGCAAGGAGTTGTCTGCATCAAAGGCAGGGGGATATGCACTACCCTCCGCAAGCTCGAGCGCAGGGCGATGGGCTGGATTGTCCGCCACGCTGTTGGGCGTGCTAATGCTTCTTTTGGGGGCAAGCGGTTGTCAGTCGCATCCGCAACGCAGTTTTGAAATCAAAGGGCAAGTGCTGGATGGTGCCGACACCACGCTCTACCTCACCGAGGTACTCGAAACACTCCGTATCGTAGACTCCGTACGCACCGACAGCAAGGGGTACTTCAGCCTCATTTACCCGATACAACAGGACTCGATACTCTATCGCTTAGGGAGGGGCAAGCAAGGTGTCGTATTTCGTGCCGACTCTGCTCAGCAAATCCGCCTCTCGTTCCGCTTAGCCCAGCCAGCAGGGAGTTGCCACATAGAGGGGGGCGCAAGCAACCAAGCCTTGATGCGCATCCAGCAAGCCACCCAAAAGGTGGAGGACAGCATCGAACGCATCACCGAGTTGTGCCGTCGGGGAGAGATGACGCTCGCCGAGGGCAATGAACAAATAGGGAAACTTGTCGAAGCGCATAAACAGCGACTTTCGGAGCAGTACGTCTACCCTAACCCCTCATCGCTCGAAGCCTATTTCGTACTCCTACAAAACCTCAATGGTGGTCAAGAACTCTACCCGATAGAGTTCTTTGCTCCAGCTACAATAGACCTCCACTCGTTCGGTTCGGTAGCCTCTGCCTATGAAGTCTTCAAGCCCGAGCATCCCTACACCAAAGGTCTGAAAAACAAAGCACTACAACTCATCAAGATAGATAAACAGCGCAAAGGTGTACCCTACGAAGCTCTTTTGGAGCAGGCAGAAGAGCGTGCTTTCCCTGCCCTTACGCTCATCGACAATCAAGGCGAAGAGCAGAGTTTGGAGCAAGTAGCCAACGCCCACCCTCGTGTGCTTATCGCCTTTGTCTCCTTTGCCATGGAGGGGATGCCGAACTTCATAGCCGAACTTAACCAGCTCTATGTCCATCAATCCGCACCCCGCACCGAGGTCTACATGGTCTCGTACGATAGAGACATAGACCAATGGATGCAAGCCACTCGCCGTTTGCCTTGGCTCAACGTGTACGATGTACAGCAGAGCAGCGTAATACCCTTCAACGTAACGCAACTGCCCCAAGTCTATCTCTTACAGCAGGGCACTATGCGCCGTATAGCGAATCTCAAAGAAGCCTTTCGTTAAACGATGAAAACAATTACCCTTTCTACCTCTGTCGTGTGGAGGGGTATTGCCCCTGAGCGACGTCTCCACTACGGCGAAAAAATTCTTTCGCTCGGTTCCTGCTTCAGCGAGCGGATTGGTTCATGGCTCTTTCGACATGGGTTCGATGCTATGGTCAATCCGTTTGGCACGCTTTACAACCCGATTTCAATAGCCCAAGCCTTGGAATACTTGGCAGAGGGAGCCTGCTCGTTCGACCCCTCGACGCTCCTCTTTGAGCATCAGGCAAGTATCACAGCTTTATGCACCACAGTCGCTACTCCCGCCCCACTTGGGAGGAGACATGGAAAGGCATCGAAGAAGACCTCCAGAGGGGAAAACAACAGCTCCGTGAGGGGCGATGGTTGCTCCTAACCTTGGGGTCGGCATTCCTCTACACGCATAAGGAGTTGGGCTGTGTCGTTGCCAACTGCCACAAGTTGCCCGAGCAACACTTTACGCACACCAAGGCACAAAGGAGCTTTTTATCGCCCGCTTGGCTCCCATCATCGAACAGCTTTTAGCCCACAACGAAGCATTGGAAATCATCCTCACGGTAAGCCCCATCCGCTACTTGCGTTATGGTGCGCCTGAGAGTCAGCGCAGTAAGGCCGAGTTACTACTCACAGCCGAAGCCCTCGAAGAGCGTTTCAAAGGCAGAGTACACTACTTCCCAGCCTATGAGATTATGATGGACGAACTGAGGGATTACCGCTACTATGCCGAAGATATGATTCACCCGACTGATTTAGCCGTAGAGATTATCCGCCAACGTCTACTCACGGGCTGGCTCTCTCCCTCCGAAGAGGAGGCACTGCGCACGGCAGAAAAGTTAGCCCAACGCGCCCTACACCGCCCTATGAACGCCACGGCAGAGGAGCAAGAGGCACACCGCCGTTTTTTAGAACAAGAGGGCGAGCGTATCCGCCATAAATTTCCTAACTTAGTCTCTCGAAATCTGCTCTCCCCTTTGGAGAGCTAATCCCGAACCCGAATACACGAGAGACGAAAGAGTAGTTATACGAACATGATCTACACGATAGAAAAAATAGTACATCGATTACGCCCTTTGCAGTCGATAGTTCGCTTCGATGACACCATCGAGCATATCCTCACCGATAGTCGCTCTCTATCGCATACGAAACACACCCTCTTCTTTGCCCTCTTGGGAGAGTCGGGAGATGGGCATCTCTACATCGAACAGCTCTACCAACATGGGGTGCGCAACTTCGTTATCATCAACCACATCGAAGAGCTTGCCGAGCGATGCCCCGAAGCCAACTTCATAGCCGTGAGCGATACCCTCCGCGCCCTGCAACGCTTGGCAATAGAGTGGCGTGCCAACTTTCAGATACCTGTAGTGGGCATCACGGGAAGCAATGGCAAAACGGTGGTCAAGGAGTTTCTCTACCAACTGCTCTGCGATAGCTACAATATAGTGCGCTCTCCCAAAAGCTACAACTCACAGTTAGGAGTCCCCCTGTCGGTACTTCAGATGAGCGAGAGCCATACCCTCGCCCTCTTCGAGGCAGGCATCTCCAAACCGGGAGAGATGGAACGACTCTTCCCCATCATACGCCCCACGATAGGTATTTTTACCAACATCGGTTCGGCTCATCAGGAGAATTTCAACACCCTTGCTCAGAAGATTGACGAGAAGCTCCAACTCTTTTCTGAATGCGAGCGCATCATATACAATATGGACGACAGCCAGATAACCGATGGACTGCGCCGTGCAGGACTATTAGGGCGGAGTCGTGGCTGGAGTACAGAAAACAAAGAGGCTACCCTCTTCGTTAAAAAGATAGAGACCCGAGAGCGGTTTACCGAGATAACCATCGCCCCTCTGGGCAAAGATTTGGTCATTCGCATCCCCTTTGTCGATAAGGCTTCGGTAGAGGATGTACTCCTATGTATGGTGGCTATGATGCTCCTCAAACCTGATTTTATCGAACAACCCGACCTCTTTATGCGCTTAGAACCTGTGGAGATGCGCCTCGAGGTCAAGAAGGGTAATAATGATAATATCATCATCAATGATGTGTGTAGCAACGACATCAATTCGCTCGCCATTGCGCTCGACTTCCAGCAGCGAAGAGCCAAAGAAATGGGTCTGCAACGGGTAGTACTCCTCTCAGAGATACAGCAGAGTGGGCTCTCGGCACGTCAGCTCTACCGCAACGTAGCAGAGATAATTCAACCTCTCGCCATCGAGCATCTACTCGTGGTGGGTAAGGAGATGACACGCTTGCAAGACTATCTACCCGACCATAAGATTAGCTACTTCTCCAGCACAGAAGAGTTATTAGAGCATGGAGGCATCGAAGAGATAAGCCACAGTTGCATCTTGGTCAAGGGGGCACGCTCATTCCAATTCGAGCGCATCATAGAGCGATTGGCACACAAGGTGCATCAGACCACCTTACAGGTCAATCTCGAAGCTATTGTGCAGAACCTTCATTACTACCGCTCTCTGCTCCCCAAGGGAACGCAGTGCATCGGTATGGTCAAAGCCAATGGCTATGGGGTAGGCTCTTACGAGGTGGCACAGGCTTTGGACGAGGCACATATAGATGCGCTTGCCGTAGCAGTGGCAGATGAGGGCAAGGAGCTTCGCAAGGCGGGCATACTCTCGCCCATACTGGTTATGAACCCCGAAGAGAGTGCTTTCGACACACTCATCAACTACACCTTAGAGCCTGTTATCTTCTCTCGCTCTCTCTTGGAACAACTCTGTACCAAGATTAGCAAGCAGGGGTTCAGTCGCATCGCTCTGCACTTGGAGGTAGATACGGGCATGCATCGTTTGGGCTTCTCGCCCGAAGAATTGGTAGAACTGGCAGACTTCTTCAAGGAGAACCATTTGGTTTACGTCAAGAGCCTCTTTACCCACTTGGCAGCTGCGGACGACTCCACCGAAGATGCCTTTACCCTGCGACAGATAGAACAGTTCTCCGAGGCGGCTACTCGCTTTGCACAACAAGTAGCTACCAGCCCTCCGCCATATCCTCAACACGGCAGGGACGGAACGCTTCGCCAACAAAGCGTTAGATATGGTACGCTTAGGTATCGGGCTATACGGCATCTCCTCATCGGGTAGCACGCAGCTAACCCCTGCACTGCGCCTGCGCACCACTCTCTTGCAGAAAAAAAATATCCTCCCAGGCGATACTATTGGCTATGCTCGAAAAGGACTTCTCCCCGAAGGAGGTATCATTGGCGTTATCCCCATAGGATACGCCGATGGTTACGACCGTCGCTTCAGCCAAGGTCGGGGTTGGGTAAGCCTGCGAGGCAAGCGTTGCCCGATTATCGGTAACGTATGTATGGACACCTGTATGATAGACTTAACGCTCTGCCCCGAGGCACAGGAGGGCGATGAGGTAGTTCTCTTTGGCGATGAACTCACTGAACTCAATGCCTTGGCACAAGCCATAGAGACCATACCCTACGAACTTATTGCCGACCTCTCGCCCCGAATACAGCGGGTTTACTACCGTGCCTAAAGGGTAAGAGTTACATTCAGCACGCTATAAGAGAGCTTCCGAGATGATAGATGAGGTTACCAAACAGCGCATTTTAGATACTGCCAACATCGTCGATGTGGTGAGCGACTTTGTCTCGCTCCGCAGGTCGGGCGTCAATTACGTGGGGCTATGCCCTTTCCATGCCGATCGTCGCCCCTCGTTTCACGTCTCTCCCTCAAAAAATATCTGCAAGTGCTTCGCCTGCAACGAAGGAGGCACTCCCGTCTCCTTTCTGATGAAATTGGAGAAGATGTCTTACTACGAAGCTCTCCGCTACTTGGCACACAAGTACAACATAGAAATCAACGAACGCGAAGAGACCGAAGAGGAGCGCAGACGGCGCAACGAGCAGGAAAGTATGTTCTTGGTACAAAAGTTCGCTTGCCAATACTTCCAGCACCAGCTCTCCGACTCGGAAGAGGGGCAAACCATAGCGATACCTTACTTGCGCCATAGAGGTATCACGCCTCAGATTATCGAGAAATTTGCCTTGGGTTACTCTACCTCACAGCGAGATGGGCTTCTGCAAAAAGCCACCAGCGAGGGATACAATCCGCAATACCTCTACGCCACGGGACTATGCTTCGAGCCTACGGAGGGACGCACCTCGGGCGATCGTTTCCGTGAGCGCATCATCTTCCCCGTTCACTCCGTGAGTGGGCGAGTAGTAGCCTTCGGAGGGCGTATTATGGTCAATAAGGACAAAACTGCCAAATACATCAACTCGCCCGAAAATGCCATTTACTCCAAGAGTCGAGAGCTGTATGGACTCTACCTTGCTAAAAAGGCTATTTCGCAGGCCGATAAGGTCTTCCTCGTAGAGGGTTATATGGACGTTATCGCTATGCACCAAGCAGGCATCGAAAACGTGGTCGCCTCCAGCGGAACGGCTCTCACCACACAGCAAATACGCCTTATCCAACGCTTTACGCAACATATCACACTACTCTTCGACGGCGATGCGCCCGGCATCAAAGCCGCTATGCGAGGGGTAGACCTACTCTTAGAAGCAGGTATGCACGTAAAGGTTTTACTCCTCCCAGAGGGCGAAGACCCCGACTCCTTCGTGCGCCAACGCTCGGTAAGCGAGTTCAACGAATACATCGAACAGCACGAAGTGGACTTTATCTCTTTCAAAACAGAGCTATACCGTACCGAAATGGCAGAGAGTCCTATGAAACGAGCCGAGGTGCTCAACGAACTGGTACGCACCATAGCCCTGATACCCGATGTGGTGGAGCGTAGCGTCTATACGCAGAGCATGGCACGCAATCTATTTTTAAGCGAGCAGACGCTTCTCCAACAGGTCAAGATAACCCGTAACAATCGCTATGCCCAACAGCAACGGATAGCTACTCCGCACCCTTCGGAAGAAGCTCCTCAGCCCACTCCTCCCGTAGTAGAGGCTCCTAAGATGCGCACTCGACTCTCCAAAGGAGAGAGCGACCTACTCCGCCTCTTGGTACGCTACGGCGATGTGCTTATACCCGTAGAACTCGAAGAGGGAGTGGTAAGCGACACCCCCATCGGTATGTACATCAAAATGAGTATAGAGGAAGAATTACAAGGCGCAGAACCATCGACCTTTTCCATTATGTTCGCCGAGGCTGGCGAACGGATGGAAGCCTCCAAAGAGTTTCGTCCAAGTGCCTATTTCGCCAACCACGAAGAGCCTGTAATAGCCGACTTAACGGTAGACCTCCTCTCCGACCGTTACCAGTTAAGTAGCACATCACGCAGAGCCCTCAACATAGACAACGAAAACGAGATGCCCTCGCTCCAGCAACTTATAGACGATACGTTGCGCTGCATACGAGCCTTCCATGCCGAGCATATTCAAGCACAACTGCAAGCCTGCCACCACCGACTACAAGAGGCTCAGCGACGGGGCGACAACGAAGCTCTTATGAACGCTATGCAAGAGCTTAACGAACTCAATAAGATAAAAATGAGCTATGCACACGAACTGGGCGAACGTATGATTTTAGGCTCATAACCTCACGACAACAAGACAACCCATTTTATACAGCATGACGACAGCAAACTATCCGTCCGTATATCTACGCAAAGGACGTGACGAAGCGGTACGACGCTTTCACCCATGGATTTTCAGCGGAGCCATCGAGCGTATCGAAGGGCAAGCCAATGAAGGAGACCCCGTAAGGCTCTTTGCCCACGATGGAACCCTCTTGGGGTGTGGCTTCTTCGAGGGGGGGAGCATTGCCGTGCGGATGCTCTCTTTCGGCACTTCGATAACCGATTTCGATGCCTTCTTTGTGGAGAAAATCGAGCAAGCCTACCGCCTACGTCAAGCCTTAGGACTCATACAACCTGCCCCCGAAGCAGGAGCGCACCGCAACAACGTGTACCGCTTGGTTCATGGCGAGGGCGATGGCGTTTCGGGATTAGTGATAGACGTCTACGGAGACACGGCAGTCCTCCAAGCGCATAGCACTGGGGTTTACCATCATATCGAACGGATTGCCGAGGCGGTGGTCAAGGTCTGCAAGGGTGAAGTAACGGCTGTTTTCGACAAATCGTCCGCTACCCTGCCCGACCCCTCCATAGCGAGTGTGGGCGACCGCTTCCTCATCGGCAAAAGCACGGCGCAACCCGTCTACGAAAACGGTCTGCAGATACTCCCCGACTGGCTCAGAGGGCAGAAGACGGGCTTCTTCATCGACCAGCGCGACAATCGTCGCTTGGTGGGTCAATATGCCTCTGGTAGGCGCGTCCTCAATATGTTTTGCTACTCAGGAGGATTCAGCCTCTACGCTCTACAAGGGGGTGCCGAAGAGGTGGTTTCGGTAGATAGTTCGGCGCGAGCCCTCAGCTTGGTAGAGCACAACGTGGCACTCAACTTCGGCGACACCATAGCAGGCGGACGGCACGAAGGCGTAGTAGCCGATGCCTTTGAATACCTCAAAGGGATTGCCTACGGAGCCTTTGACCTCATCGTCTTAGACCCTCCAGCCTTTGCCAAGAAGCGGTCGGCACTGAAGAACGCCCTCAACGGCTACCGCAAACTGAATGCTCTCGCCTTAGAACGCTTAGCCCCCGGCAGTTTCCTTTTTACGTATAGTTGTTCGCAGGCTGTTTCGCCCGAAGATTTTCGCTTGGCAGTACTCACAGCATCGGTACAGGCGGGCAGATCGGTGCGCATCTTGCAACAGTTGGGGCAAGCCACGGATCATCCCGTAAGCATCTATCACCCCGAGGGCGAATACCTCAAAGGGCTCTTCCTCTACGTCGAATAATACCCCCCAACCCATCCCTCAATTCAACAATAACAATATGGGAGAAAGAGATAAATTGTACAACGACTTCTTGCAACGCTTCCCCATTGAGCACTTGCCCAACATGACCTTGGAGGAGTACTTCAACCTCGAAAGAAAAGACTCTTTCTGCTACTGGTTAGAAGTCAAATCGGGAGAAGAACTGGGGCGTATAGCGGGCGGATCTGCTTACAAATTTGGAATCTACAAATATGAAAATATCCCCATTAAAAGTAGCAAATACGACCGAGATAGTCAATATGCATGGAGGAGAGCCATAGGACAAACCGCGACAGAAGTTTTTGGTAAAGTAAGAGAAGAGATTGTGCAGACGGCTCTCTCGGCACAAAAAGGAGATTGGGGAGCAATTGAGTCACTCGAGCAGAGCAAGACAAGGGCGTTAGGTCCCGTTATAATTTGGAAAATTGCCTTTTTATACTCCAACAAGCATCTACTTCCTATTTATAACATAAAAGAGTGGCTTATTCCCCTCGCCCAATACTTCGGGATGCCGAATGCAGACAAAGCCTCCAGAATGGAGTTGCAACGTTTCCTATTAGAGAAGAAAGGCAACAAGGAGCTATTCCAATTCTATGAAAAACTTCTTGAGATTTATGATAAACTACCGAAAGAACAAAAAGACTCCAAGAAAGAGAATACGGCTTTGGTCACAGAAGGCAAGAGTACCGAAGAGCACGTAACAGTCCCTTCTCCCGAAGAGGTTGCCCCACAGCCTACCACAGAGGAGTCTCTCGAACACTATTCCGACGAGCAATTTCTACAAGAGGTCTATATGTCGCCCGATGACCTACAACGCCTCAAAGCATTGGTAAGAGAGAAAAAGAACATCATTCTCCAAGGAGCGCCCGGAGTGGGCAAAACCTTTACGGCAAAGCGATTAGCACATCTGCTGATGGGGGTCAAGGACGAGCAACGGATAGAGATGGTGCAATTTCACCAAAACTACTCCTACGAGGACTTTATCTTAGGCTACAAGCCCAATGCACAGGGCGGTTTCGAGCTAAGACAGGGCTTGTTCTACAAATTCTGTATGAAAGCGCTCAATAGTCCAGACAAAGACTTCTTCTTTATCATCGATGAAATCAATCGTGGCAATTTGAGCAAGATATTTGGCGAACTCCTCATGCTCATCGAAAACAGTTACCGAGCAAAGAGATTAAGTTAGCCTACACGGACGACCCCTTTGCCGTACCCGACAATCTCTATATCATCGGTATGATGAACACTGCCGACCGCTCTTTAGCGATGATTGACTATGCTCTGCGCCGTCGCTTTAGCTTCTTCGAGATGCGACCGGGCTTCCATACCGATGGGTTTAAGCATTATCAAGAGGGGTTGAACAGTCCACTATTAGACACTATCATTCAAGGGATTATCGCTCTCAATGGAGAGATTAGCTCCGACGATTCGCTAGGTAGAGGCTTCTGCATCGGGCACAGCTACTTTTGCAACCAAAAGGTCTTTTCCTCTGAGTGGCTCAAAAACGTTATTGAATACGACATAGAGCCCATGCTGCGAGAGTATTGGTTTGACGATACCCCTAAGTGTGAGAGGTATCTCGACCGCCTAAAAGAGTCACTAAAATGACCATTGACAAGGAAATACCCATCAAAAACATCTACTATATGCTCACCTATGCTTTCAAGGAATTGAGGCATAACAACTACGAGCATATCGAGGGTGAGGCATTCGAAGAGATCTATGATTTATTTGCCGAAATCCTCTTCAAGGGTGTTTCTTATCTCCTAAAACAGGGGTTGCACAAAGAGTATATCCTTTGCCAAGAGACACTCCCCTCACTAAAGGGCAAGCTCTCCCTTCCCGAGACTATTAAGGAGAAGATAGCACAGAGAGCCCGCCTCGCCTGCGAATACGACAATCTCACCGCCAACAATCTGTTTAATCAGATTATCAAAGCAAGTATCACACTGCTCATCCGTCAAAAATGTCTAAAAAGCGAACGGAAGAAAAGACTCAAAAAATTGCTCTTCTTTTTCGACGGCATCGAGGCTATCGAACTGAGCCGTGTGCCGTGGAGCCGTCTACAATACGACCGCAACAGGCACACCTATCAGATGCTCCACAACCTCTGCTACATCCTCTGGCAACACGAACTCCTCTCCACAGAGGAGGGTACGCTCAAAGTAGCGCAATTTTCAGAGGAGCAGATACACCTGCTCTTCCAGCGATTCGTCCTTGAGTACTACAAACGGCATCATCCCGAAAGTCGAGCTCCGCACGACAAATTACATGGAACTTCTGCGAAAGTAACTCTTCGTCATGGTCGCTCCTCCCCGCTATGCAGTCCGACATTATGCTGACTTTGGGCGAGCGCACCCTCATTATCGACACCAAGTATTACAGCAAAACCTTGCAGAGGCATTTCGGAAAGACAACAATCCACTCGGGCAACCTCTATCAAATCCATACCTACATGATGAACGAAGACAAGAAGCAAAACGGCAAGGTAGACGGTATGATTCTCTACGCTCAAACGCTGGCACAAGAGCAACCTGACGAATCCTTCACCACCCCCAACGGCAATCGTCTGATGGTCAAAACGCTAAATTTAAGTACAGACTTTGCCACCATCAAAAACTACCTGGACAATCTCCTTGCCTACTCGGTCTAATCCACCATCACTCTATTCTCCCCTCCACTCCATAAGTCTCAGTCCCTCTCTCGGCTGAGGCTTTTTGTTTTCCATCGGGCAATAATAAATATTTTAGAGCTAACAACAGTCTTTGTAGCCTTATTTTTAATTTAACATTTGAAATTTGCAAATAAATAAAAAAGTATTACCTTTACGAAGGGCAGTAGATACATTTTCCTAAAAAAACACACTACTATCCCAACCCCACTTTTAAGGAATGAAAAAGAAGTAAACTATTTTATTTAATTATGAGAACAAGAAAAATGAACAAACTAACGACCCTTCTTGGAGTTGTGGCATTTGGCTTAGTATCAATCTTCAGCTCCCATGCCCAAGTTAATATGAACAAGTTTGTCAAACTAACTGTAAAGCCTCAAGCCGAAATTCAACTTGATTTCTACGCATCACAAAAAGGAGAACAAATTAAGATAGTCAGTGGAGAGAACGAAGTTAGTGTAGAATTATCTGATACTTGGAGTACCAGTCCCAAAAAGTATGTGGCACATGGAGAGACAATGACTATTTATGGCAATTTAGTTGCAATAAGTTGCAACAAGAACAAAGAAAATATCAGTGCAATTGATGTACAGAACAACAAAGATTTGGAAAGATTATACTGCCAAGACAATGCTTTGACCGCACTGGATGTTTCTCAAAACAAGGAATTAATAGCCCTACACTGTGGGGGAAATAAAATTTCCGAATTAGACATAAAACAGAACAAAAAGCTAACAGCTTTAGCCTGTGCCGATCTATCTTTAACAAGCTTGGATTTGAGTGAAAATAGAGATTTGGAGTTTTTGATCTGTTACAAAAACAAACTAAAAACATTAGATGTAAGCAACAACACAAAGCTCGCTCTTTTGGATTGCCAAACCAATGAATTAAAAATCCTTGACATAAGCAACAACTTGGAATTAACGCAATTAACTTGCTCTAAGAACCAACTGACCTCTCTTGATCTTTCTAGAAATAGCAAGTTGGAACAAGTGTCTTGCTATGACAACCAATTCTCCACACAAACAATTGACGATATATATTGTAGCCTGAACGATCGTACAGGAAAGAGAGCTGGTAAAATCTTTCCTGTTTTCAAGAAAGAGTCGGCAAACCACGAAGTCGTATTGAAGACCAATCGTAAAAATGCAAAAAACAAGAATTGGCAAGTACTTTACCGAGGTCTACTCAATACAGAAGTTGAAACCACAGGAGAATATGAATGTAAACCAGTTGCGATAGAAAAAATTCGAGTAGGTAATGAATCATTGATATACCCCAACCCTGTTAGCGACGTAATAAGTATCAACACCGATTCCCCCATTCGTGAAGTTAAAGTATATAATATGCAAGGGCAAGAGGTGGCAAGAGAATACAGTAGCAACGGAGTGAATGTAGCCCATCTACCCACTGGTACATACAGCATTGAGATAACTTTCTCCAATGGCGAAGTTTACACGAGCAAGGTAGTCAAAAGATAACCCAACAATTCTTTCTAAATAGCTATTCAATAAAAAGGATGTGTCGAAACGAATTTTGGCACATCCTTTTTTTGTACTATTTAAGAGAAGTCAAGGTAGTTGCCCACTGTTACTTTGCTTAGCGAGTCCAGAGGGGCAGGGTGAAGGAGAGTTGCGGAGCGAACGACGAGATAAATCCTTTGCCCTTCTCTCCACTGCCTCTATCCACGCCAAAAACCGTTGTCAGTTCGTACTGCATCCCTATTCGACAGGTCATGTAGCCTATATCGTAGGCAAAATGGGCACCCAATTCGAGCGCGACATCGTGGTGGATAATGGACCGTTTTTTTTCGCTCTCGTCTCTTTTGCTGCTTACAAAAGCATCCGTCCCAACGAGAGAAAGGGTCAATGGTTTGAGGCATTCGCACGGAAGGTTAGCGATACAACCTATAACCCTATGGTCTCTATCCCTCTCGCTATGGTCTCGATCCCTTGAGCCTGCTGAAATTATTTCACATACACCCCTCTCTGTGTATTTTTGGGCATTCAGCCGACTCCCTGCAAAGCCTCATTCAATCTGTACAAAGTGAGGCAATTTGAATTACAGATGGAGTCGGTTGTTTCATACGACGATCTTTATTTTCTCCAGACCCCACCCCTCTTATTTTCCATAAAACTATTGTCAATAAGTTATTTTTTAATATATTTCGATAGCAAAGACACATTTAAGCAATAGTCTAACTCAACTACATTGATAGCAACTATAATTCTATAAATAGTTACAATCAAAAAAAGAAAAACCCACCTTTATCTTTGTAAAAGAAACGCAAAGAATACTCGCTATGAAAGCAACCATACTATACAGTAGTCGCCGGGGCAAAACTGCCTCCTTTGCTCGAGAGATTGCTATGCACCTCTGGAGTCAAGGGCTTAGTGTGAGCCTATGCTCGATAGGCGACTTTACTCCCGAGAAGATGAACGAGTGCCAACTCTTAGTACTCGGATGCTGGACCAGTGGCTGGTTCGTGGTAAACCAGCACCCCAACCGTCGCTGGGTACAATTTGCACAGGACAAATTGACCGCTCCACTTCCACCTCATCTACTCCTCTTCACCACCTATAAATTGCACACAGGGTCGATGTTTCGGAATATGAAGCGTCAGCTTACTCTGCGCCCCAACCAATCGGTACAGACACTAAAATCCAAGACCGGAATTCTCACCGAAGAGCAGAAAAAAAGCCTCGACCTCATAGCGCAAAAGGTACGCCTTGGCGAAGCAACAACCGCCCCCAATAACAGGAGATAACAAAACAATAATAAACTAAAAACTATGGAAGAAATCAAGAAACTTACCACGGCAGCAGGTGCTCCCGTAGCCGACAATCAGAACGTAGCCACGGCAGGCAAACGAGGCCCTATGTTGCTTCAAGATGTATGGTACATCGAAAAGATGTCGCACTTTAATCGTGAGGTCATTCCAGAGCGTCGTATGCACGCCAAAGGTAGTGGAGCGTTTGGAAAATTTACCGTAACCCACGACATTACGAAGTACACCAAGGCAGCTATTTTTAGCAAAATTGGAAAGGAGACAGAGGTATTTGCTCGCTTCTCGACCGTAGCTGGAGAGCGCGGAGCAGCCGATCATGAGCGTGATATCCGTGGCTTTGCAGTCAAGTTCTATACCGAAGAGGGCAACTGGGATTTAGTGGGCAACAATACACCCGTATTCTTCCTCCGTGACCCCCTCAAATTTCCCGACCTCAACCACGTAGTGAAGCGTGACCCTCGCACCAATATGCGTAGCCCGCATAATAATTGGGACTTCTGGACACTCCTACCCGAGGCACTCCACCAAGTAACCATCACGATGAGCGACCGAGGCATTCCCTACTCGTACCGTCATATGCATGGTTATGGAAGCCACACCTTCTCGTTCATCAATGCCGAGGGGGTACGCCACTGGGTCAAGTTCCACTTCCACACGCATCAGGGCATCAAAAACGTAACGGATGCCGAGGCTGAGGCTATTATCGGCAAGGACAGAGAGAGCAATCAGCGCGATTTGTACGAAGCTATCGAGCGAGGCGACTTCCCTCGATGGACAATGAAGGTGCAGATTATGACCGAGCAACAAGCCAAGGAGATGCCCTACAACCCCTTTGACCTCACCAAAGTATGGTCGCAAAAGGAGTTTCCTCTTATCGAAGTGGGGGTATTGGAGCTGAATCGTAATCCTGAGAACTACTTTGCCGACGTAGAGCAGGCTGCTTTCAACCCAGCCGATGTGGTGCCGGGTATTAGCTTTTCGCCCGACCGTATGTTACAAGGACGTCTCTTTGCCTATGGCGATGCACACCGCTACCGCTTAGGGGTCAATCATCACCAAATACCCGTTAATAAGAGCCGTTGCCCCTTCGTCAATATGTACCACAGAGATGGAGCTATGCGCGTAGATGGCAACTATGGTTCACGCTTAGGCTATGAACCCAATAGCTACGGACACTGGCAGAACAAGGCGAATACAAAGAACCTATGCTCGAACTCGATGGCGCTGCCTATCAGTGGGATTTTAGAGAAGACGACTGCGACTACTACTCTCAGCCTCGTGCCCTCTTTAGACTCATGACTCCCGAACAGCAACAAGTGCTCTTTGAAAATACGGCACGCGCTATGGGAGACATACCTAAGTTTATCAAGATAAGACACATCGTAAACTGCTATCGAGCCGACGAAGAGTATGGCAAAGGGGTAGCCAAAGCTCTCGGCATCAGTATGGACGAGGTGGAATTGTAATTCCACCAACACACCCTAACTCGAACAGCAGTTAGGGGATTCTAAATAAAGGAGGGTGTATCAAAATTTATTTGATAAACACCCCCTTTTTTGTGAGCTATAAGCTCATACATCACCCTTTCAAAAGAAGATTGCGCAAATTTCACTTCCAAAGCAAACAGGAAGCATCACAACAGGACATATACACACATATATACAAAAAAAATTACATACATTTGCAGACCGAAGGACATGGGTATTCTTCTCTCTATGTGGAGTTTTCGGTTGGATAGATAGCATCTTACTCCTCCTTGTATGGAGAGCTTCCCCCTCCTCAAAATGCTATAAAAGAAAAAATAGGAATTCAATTAAAAATGTTGTCTATGAGATTAAAACAATTACTAATTACTCTATCACTCCTCATGGGTGGTATAGGAGCTATGCAAGCTCAAAAAAGCTATGATTTTCGCATCAATGATGTTTTAATCACTGAAGAAAATGTAAATCAAATGCATAATATTGAGGGAGTTAGTATTGGAGAAGGTGGACATCTTACCTATGCTCCAGAGACGCGCACTCTCTCTATGAAAAATGTTTCATTAACGCTTCAAGGTTCATCGGACTGTATACGCACAAGAGGCGAAAATCCTTTCACATTGCGTTTAGAAGGAGAAAACGTTTTTACAGCACCCGAGGGTTATGGAGCAGACTTCGCAAACACTCGCATCACAGGACCCGGCAAACTCACTGTCAAAACGAGAAAGCATGCTATCTATATCGAATCTGGCACTCTTACCATAGCAGATGGGTGTACCATAAGCCTCTACTCCAATGACGAAAATGATGGTTGGGGAGGCATAACAGGCAATCGTTACTCTCCAACTAATTTGGTTGTTAAGAATGCTTCGCTTCATGTCAAAACAAGTGGCAAGGCAGACGAGCCCTACCCCTATGCCATTGGTACTTTAGCCTCTATAACATTGGATGGAGTTAAGATTTTAGAGCCATCAGAAGCGAAGATAGATACTTATGACTATACATACAATGAAGGCAATTACACTCACACCTTTGTTTTACTGAATGGCGAGCCTACTACCGAAGTGAAGATTGGGAAGGAGGCAGCCGTAGAATATAAATTTTACATCAATGGTGTTTCAATCACTGAAGAAAATGTAAATCAAATGCATAATATTAAGGGAGTTAGTATTGGAGACGATGGACATCTTACCTATGCTCCAGAGACGCGCACTCTCTCTATGAAAAATGTTTCATTAACGGTTCAAGGTTCATTGGACTGTATACGCACAAGAGGCGAAAATCTTTTCACATTGCATTTAGAAGGAGAAAACGTTTTTACAGCACCCGAGGGTTATGGAGCAGACTTCTCAGATACACGTATCACAGGACCCGGTAAACTCACTGTCGAAACGGGAAAGTTTCCTATCTATATCGAATCTGGCACTCTTACCATAGCAGATGGGTGTACCGTAAGCCTCTACTCCAATGACGAAAATAATAGTTGGGGAGGCATAGAAGGCAATCGTTACTATCCAACTAATTTGGTTGTTGAGGATGCTTCGCTTCACGTCAAAGCAAGTGGCAAAGCAGACAAGCCCTACCCCTATGCCATTGGTACTTTAGCCTCTATAACACTAAAAGGAGTTAAAATTTTAGAGCCATCAGGAGCGATGATAGGTACTTATGACTATAGATACAATGAAGGTGATCACACTCACTTCTTTGTTTTACTGAATGGCGAGCCTACTACCGAAGTGAAGATTGGGAAGGATGTAGCCGTAGAAGAAGTAGCAGCAACAGCCCTGACATTCTACCCCAACCCAGCCGACCACAAAGTGCATATCGAGGGTGCAAAAGCTGGACTTCGCATCGCTCTATACAACATAGAGGGAGTACGTTTACTCACTGCCGAAACTAACGAAGCAGGTAAGGTAGAGCTTGACCTCACCTCTCTTCCCGAAGGCAACTACTTTGTAAGGGCAGGCAATGGACAAGCCTATCGCCTACTCGTGCATCGCTAATCTCTCAATCGGCGGAAAGCCTCGCCTGCTCCCCTCTCTACTATGCGATGGATAAAGGGAGGCATTCTCCGAAAAGAGACTCTATAAAAAAAGGAGAGAAGCTACTTGGCTCTCTCCTTTTTTCGTGCTAAGCAAATCACTTTGCTACTCAAAACGAACGGAAATAGTGCTTCATCTCCTTCTTATTGCCTGTTTGATAGGCTTGCCAAGGCTCTGAACGAAAAAGAAGTATCTTCTTAATCAACGGAGCAACCAAGCGAGTGAGAAAATAGCGCCATCGAGGCACACTCTCTTTTACCTTCTGCCAATAGGTTGCGAGGGTATCTTGTCGGAAGTGTACAATGCGCTCCAAGTCATCCCCATCAGCATAATAACCACAGTGGAAGTTCTTTTCGGCAAAAGCCTTTTCGGGAAGATTGAACTTGCCCAAACCAAAGAGGCGGAAGTTATTCACCAAAAGGTCTCGAAAGTGAATGCGGTTCTGCTCTCCCCCACCTAAATTAAAAATCTTACCCTCCAGCTCCTCTCTGTGTTGCGCTGCATGAACAAAGGCCCGTGCTGTATCTTCGGGCGAGGTCATCTCTATGGGCGTATTAAGAGGCATATGAAACATGAGCGGACTAATCTTATGATTTTGCGCTCCGATAATTGCCGAGAGACGAAAGATGCTCCACCGCAAACGGCTAGAACGAAGGATCTCCTCGGCGGCTATCTTTGTCGTGGCATAGTAATCTCTATCGGATGGTTTGAGGGGGTCGCTTACTCGAATCTCTGGCGTCTCGACCCTATCGCCATAGACCGATACTGAAGAGGAATAGACTACAAAAACATCGGGCGAGTAACGCTCTAAATTGCTAATTAAATTGCGCGTACCCTCCACATTGACCCGATGTGCCAAGACTTGATTTTCATCTGCCATAGGGGGGATAAGCGAAGCCAAATGAATGACATAATCGACACCTCGGCACGCCTCTACCGAATGGTTGGGCTGCGTAATATCGCCATAAACGAGTCTCACCCTATCTCTAAACGGCTCAAGAAGGGTTCGGCTCTGGGGCGTATCCATATCGAAAACAGTTATTTTGAAAAGCTCCTCTTGCGCCACAAGTTGCAGGAGAGCTTGATAACCCACTGTACCCGATGCGCCTGTCAATAGTACTTTTATCTTTTTCATGCGATCTATCTTTCATATATCCACCCCTACGAGGGAGGGCAACCCATCTATCGAGAGACTTTTTCCTCTCCATCAAAAGGTTCTTCTTGCTCTTGAGTTCGACACTATTAGAAAAGCGAAAAACTCCCCAAACTCCCCCTTTAAGGAAGATGGATGCTTATTACTCCTCTTAAATGTACTAAAAAAAGGACAGAAAGACAAATATGCAAACACGAAATGGTACTATTACATCAGGTAATAGGCGCAACAGCAAAGCTGAAGAGAAAAAAAGGAGGGTAGCATAACTATGATTATACTACCCTCCTCCTCTACTTAGGATTTTACTTACATCTTAAGTACCTTCTTTCCGTCTACAATATAGACCCCAATAGGTAATTGCTCAAACGGAATATCGAGCTTAATGCCCTGCAAGTTGTATATGCCACGATAAGCGGGTTCTTCCCAGCTGATGCGTTCAATAGCATCGGGCTTATTGGGCTTTATGACCACTTTCGTCGTGATAACATTGCCAGCAGCATCACAAACAGCAAGTTTGCTTTCGTTAAATACAGCCCCTACTGGTTCGCTGATCTTACACTCTTCGAGCGTAAGCGATGACAAGTTGGCAATCGACCCCTCCGTACCTTGCGCAGTTACGAATGCGTTTTTAATAACGAGTTTAGCGTTGCTCGACTGATTGTATCCCGAGATACCTCTCACACCCTTAGCATCTACACGGCAACGATCAATAGTAAGAGTAACCCCTTCATCCAAGTTAATCGAACGGCCCTCTTTCGATTCAAGATAAAGCTCTCCATCTCCCGAAATGGTTGTATTACTCAAAAGAATAACCGTATGGTTAACGCGAGATGAGAGTTTACATGTTCCTTTGACCACAATTGTAAGAGGTGTACCTTGCTCTCCTGCGAAGATAGCGAACTGCTCTCCCCCATCAATTGTTGCATTCTCAAGGGTGAGTGTAGTAGTAGTAGGGTCGTACTTTACGGTTCCGCTGACACCATCTATCACAGAGAGGTCATTGCGATTGGCTTCCGTTACTTGCTTCCCTGCTAATTCGAGGTCATATTTAACTGGGGGCTTTATGACCACTTTCGTCGTGATGACATTGCCAGAAGCATCACAAACAGCACCCTTACTTTCGTTAAATACAGCTCCTGCTGGTTCACTGATCTTACAACCCTCGAGTGTAAGAGATGCCAAGTTGATGATTGAACCCTCCGTACCTTCTGCAGTTACGAATGCGTTTTTAATAACGAGTTTAGCATCGCTCGACTGATTGAATCCCGAGATGCCTCTCGCACCTTTAGCATCTACACGGCAACGATCAATGGTAAGAGTAACCCCTTCATCCAAATTAATCGAACGGCCCTCTTTCGATTCAAGATAAAGCTCTCCATCTCCCGAAATAGTTGTATTCCTCCAAAGATTAAGCGGAGACCAAGTGGTGGACGATAGTTTACATGTTCCTTTGATCACAATTGTAAGAGCTATAGCTCCCTTTCCTGCGAAAATGCAGTTTTTGTCATCTCCTACATCGATTGTTGCATTATCAAGGGTAAGCGTATTACTATTCGGGTCATACTTTACTGTTCCACTGACGCCATCTATCACAGAGAGGTCATTGCAATTAGCTTCTGTTACTTGAACCTCTGCTAAATGGAGGTTGTATTTAGCAACCGTGGACGTGGGCTTTATGGTAACTTTAGTCTTGATAGTATTGCCAGATGCATCACAGACAGCATGGTTACTTTCGTTAAAAACAGCTCCTTTTGGTTCGCTAATCTCACACTCTTCGAGCGTAAGCGACCCTAAGTCGTAAATAGAACCTTCGTGCCCCTCTGCGACTATAGTTGCATTCTTGAGCGTAAGAGACTCCTCAATAGTTGCAGCCTCTCCGGCTATCCCCCATTTACCTTTGGCTTCCACATGGCATCCATCAATAGTAAGAGGAGCATTAGACAGGTAAACTCCACAGCTATTGGTTGATTCAGTAAAGAGGGTTCCACTTCCCGTAATGGTTGTACTTTTATTAACGTAAAAAGCAGACGAACCAAAGGAGGAGAGGGCAGAAAGTTTGCATGTCCCTTTGACTACAACTGTAACACCTGCCTCTTCTACGGAGATGCAGTTTTGCTCAGTATTTGTAGTGATCGTTGCATTCTCAAGGGTGAGAATCTTACTACTGGGGTCATACTTTACTGTTCCGCTGACGCCCTCTATGACAGAGAGGTCATTGCAATTGGCTGATGTTACTTGAATTCCTGCTAACTGGAGCTTGTACCTGGTCTGCGCTTTTGCCATAAAAGGGAAGGCAAACAGCATTGCGAAGAGCGTAGCTATGGTCACAGCTCCATTTTTGATTGATTGAACTTTCATTTTATTGATTTAGTCGTTATTGGTTATCAAAAAAACCGCTTGTTCCTAAAAAATATAGAGAACAAAAGTGTGTTTTTCCGTCGCAAATGTATATAAAAACCCCCTATCAGTCATTAAAGTTTATCTCTTTCAAGAGAAAGTTCTTTTTACGTCTCATTGGGATTGAAAGGCACATAGCCAAGAAAACAGATTGTAATAAAAGCAGATAACTCTCCAATATGTCGTAAGATTTGCAGCTGTCTATCCCTCTCTACTCAACAAGAATGGAAGCATAACAAGCCCTATTTCCCATGAAATCTATTCGGTAGGTTCGAGCCAATCGCCATGCGAACGAATGAGTTCGATGAGTGCCTCTACTGCCTCTGCTTCGGGGATACCTCGCACTTGACACTCTTGCCCCTTGTAAAGGTCTATTTTGCCCGGAGATCCGCCCACGTAACCGTAGTCGGCATCTGCCATTTCGCCCGGACCATTGACGATGCAACCCATAATACCAATCTTCAGATTGGGCAGGTGGGCAGTGGCTTTTTTGACCCGCGCAATGGTGCCCTCCAAGTCGAACAACGTGCGACCACAGCCAGGGCAACTAATGAATTCCGTGTGCGAAAAACGTAAGCGAGTGGCCTGCAAGATGCCGAGTCCCAAGGAGTAAAGTTCTGCGACCCGACAATGAGGCGACGAAAGTACGATGCCCGAAGCCACGCCCTCCAAGAGGAGTAGCCCCAAGTCTGCAGAGGCGATAAGTTGCACCTCCTCCCAAGTCTCCTCCGCAAAACTACGATGGAGCAAAAGAGGCACACGGCACTGCTCCTCGGCAAGGAGTGCCACAGCTCTGCGCCAAGCTCCGACAGCATTAGCCCCCGAAGCGTTCAGTACGAGCACTGCGTTGGGTTGCTCTTTGAGTGTAACCACATCGGCAGACGTGAATTGCTCGGCATCTAAACATCGGAACTGTACCTGTTCTGCCCCCTCTACCGAGATATTCTCCCACGCTGTGCCATAGGAAAAGAGTGCATCGCCCTGCATCAAAGTTTTCTCTCCGCCCCCTCCAGCTCCGAAAACCAGTACTTTAGGGACGGAGTCGCCTCCATAGCTATCTGCCACAGAAGCACTCTCTGCTCGGGCAACATAAAGGGCACATAGGTATAATGCCCTGCATAAGAGAGCTTTGGGGTCAAGGCGCGTTGCCCCACATACTGCGCCAAGCGTTGTGCCACGGGCAACTCTGCTTCAGGAGCTTCGCTCAGAGAGACCCGAAGTGTGTCGCCTATACCATCTAAGAGCAAAGAACCTATACCGACGGCACTCTTGATACGCCCATCTTCGCCCTCGCCCGCCTCAGTAACCCCCAAGTGGAGCGGATAATTCCACCCCTCGGCATCGAGACGAGCCACCAAAAGGCGCACCGCTTGTGTCATAACCTGCACGTTGGAGCTCTTCATCGAAATAACGATAGCCTCGAACTGATGCGCCTGCGCCACAGAAAGATACTCCCAACAGCTCTCGACCATACCCTCAGGCGTATTGCCCCAACGGTGAAGCATACGCTCACTCAGCGAACCATGATTGATACCCAAACGAAGAGTGCGCCCCAAAGCCTTTGCCTCTTCGACGAAAGCTCCGAACAGCTCCCTCACACGCTTTGCCCCTGCCTGATACCACTCTTCATCGGAAGTGTACTGCGCCCTATCTCCCTTACGGTCGGCAAAATTGCCCGGATTGATGCGCACCTTCTCGACATGCTTTAGAGCTTCGTAGGCAGCTTGCGGATTGAAATGAATATCTGCCACTAAGGGGAGAGAACAATCGGCTTGGCGCAAGGCTCGGTGTATCTCGCCCAAAGCAGTCGCCTCTCGCACACCCTGCGCCGTAAAGCGCATATAATCGCACCCCACTGCCGCTACTCGCAGGGTTTGGGCTACTGCCTGCTCCACCTCATTGGTAGAGACATTCGCCATGGTTTGTATGCGTAAGGGGTGGAGGCTCCCCAAGGGAATGCCCCCGATGGTAACTGTTTTCGTGGTGCGACGGCAATAATTCAGCGCATCGAAACGCTCGTCGCCGTTTGTTGGGTTCTGCATAGGCTTGTTTCTTTTTCTCTCCTTTCAACTTAAAAATAGTGCCTCAGAGGGCTCTTGACATAAAGAAAGCAACCGCACACCCCCACCACTCGGGAAGGACAATGCACGATTGCTATTCCTAAAAAAGAATCTCTATAAACATCTACAACCTCCAACGAAGAGGTGCAAAGCGATACGCTACGGGGAGCATAAAGTGCTTCAAACTGTCCGTTTCAACACTCCCTCTTGGGGAGTATGCCTCCGCTCTCCCTCTCAAAGCCCTCTATCCACCTCTCCGTGGATACTGGGGCGGTGTCAATTAACCTTGTACTGAAACTTGATTTCGCTCAAGTCCTTATTGGCACGTACCACCTTCTCTTTGAGCGACTCCTTGAACTCCTTCAAGCGTTTCATCAGTGCCTCGTCGCCCAAAGCAAGCATCTGAGCCGCCAAGAGGGCTGCATTCTGCGCTCCATCTATCGCCACCGTTGCTACGGGGATTCCGGGAGGCATCTGCACGATGGCAAGGAGGGCATCCATACCATCCAACGAAGACTTAATGGGCACACCAATAACGTAGGGGGGTCATCGAAGCCACCACGCCACACAAATGGGCAGCCATACCAGCAGCGGCGATAATCACCTTAACACCACGCCCCTCGGCTTCGGAGGCAAAGGTTGCCACCTCATCGGGCGTACGGTGTGCAGAGAGAGCCAACATCTCGAAAGGTATCTGCAACGCCTCTAACTGGCGTGCCGCTTTCTCCATAACGGGTAAGTCGGAAGTACTGCCCATTATGATGCTAACGAGTGGAGTCATCATGCTTGCGGTCTATACTTATAGAGTAGATACCTAACGATTATCCCAAGAAATCTTGGTAAGCAGCTGCATCCATCAAGGCTTCCATTTGCGCTGCATCGGCAATGCGTACCTTTACAATCCAACCATTGCCATAGGGGGCGTTGTTCACCAACTCGGCTGATCTTCAAGAGCAGAGTTAAGCTCGATTACCTCGCCTTCTACGGGCATAAGGAGGTCAGCTACGGTCTTCACAGCTTCGATAGAGCCAAATACCTCACCTTGAGCTACGGTTTCACCTTCGGTAGGAACGTCTACGAATACGATTTCGCCCAACTCGCCTTGAGCGTAATCTGTGATACCAATAGTTGCTACATCGCCATCGAGGCTCACCCACTCATGATCGGTGGTGTACTTAAGATTTGCAGGAATATTCATATTTCCGTTTTCTATGATTATAATGTTGTAATTACTATTTTTCTATTCTGTGCCACCCTCTGCGAAAAGGGGGTAAAATGCGCCACAAAAGCACCTCGCAAAGATAGTAGTTCCTTTTTGAATAACAATACATTCCGAACGATGCGCCTCGCCTACCAACGCCACACACGCACCATCCCGCCCCAAGCTATGCGCCTTCCGATTGCTCCGCCTCGGGGTTTGCTTTTGGGTCTGACATAATCTACTATACAGAGCTTTTAGTCGAAAGATATTGGGGTGTAAAGGAGAGCCTTACCAGCTTTTTGCACTGCCACCTCTTAACAAAAGACAAAAGTACAAAACAAATACCATCCACAACTCACTCGCTCACATTGTCAGTGTTGCGCACGAACTCTCTCTGTACAAAACAAATACCATCCACAACTCACCCCATTTACATATAGGAAAAAGGGCAGACCCTACCGAAAAGAGCCTGCCCCTGCTGTCAAAACAAAAAGGTTGCGATGCACCCTATTGCAGGTCTTTTGGGGCGTCAAACTGCACCTCGAAGTAGGGGAAGCGGTAGGGGGTACTCTGCTGCACGAGGCGACAGAGGCGGAAGCCTTTGCCCCATCCATATAGTTGATAACGGGCACTTTGTTTTCCGTTATGCCCAGCTCGAAACGGCCTCGCTCTTTCCCTTGGGCATCGGCTATGGTAAGCAGGGCGGTATAACTTTTCTGAACGCCCCATGTTACCTTAACAGATTGATTGGTAGGCGTGAGAGGCTTCTCGGCAAGTGAGGGGATACCAAACGTAACCTCTACGCTATTCCTACCCAAAATGGGCTTCTCATAGGGGGCATACAGACCTACCTCGCTATTCTTTAGCGCAAAGTGGTAGTCGCTCCAGTCGTACTCGGGCTCGTCGCCGTAGACGAAAAGCAAGGTGAGCGCCGCTGGAGCGGGTCGGTCGGGGTTAAGAGGGTCTTGTGCTCTCTTGTCTTGCTCCTTTACGATGGGCTCTTTCTGCCCGTTGGGTCGGCAACTTACCCACCCCATACTCCCCCCAAGGAGGAGCAGTAATCCTATTACTATATAATGTTTCATACGCTATTCTATATAGAGACTATTGTCCACGGCACACTTGCCCAGCGATTGTCGATAGTCAGGTCGGGACTCGCACCTCTCTGCACTCCCCTACCCTCGGTCTCAACACCCTGCAACGACGGCACGCAACAAAGCCTCCTTCAATTATTTTCTATCGAAGAGAGCCTTACGACTCCCTTTTTTAACTATTCCTCACAACCCCTCTTCCGAAGTAAAACGCACCTCGAAGTAGGGCAATCGGTTGGGCGACTTCTGATACACCCAACGGCAGAGCGACCACCCATCGGCTCGTGCCACGGGACCCACCATAGGCACACCTGCCTCCTCTCTCAGTAGGAAGAAGATGCTCGCCACCCTGCGCCCTTGGTCATTGTAAACGATAAGCTCCACAGGCGTCGATTTGTCCTTACTCCAAAAGGCATTTATCTCCTCTATGGGCTTGGGGGTGAGGGGCTTCTCTGTCAAGGTTGGTTTACCGAAGAAGAGCTCCACCTCTCGACGATGGGTAACGGGCGCAGCAAAGGGAGCATAAGCCTCCGTCTCTGCTTTTTTGAGAGCAAAGCGATAGCGACCCCAATCGAAATCCGAGTGATGCGCATAGACCAAGCTAAAGTGTAGCGTAGAGGGCGAAGGCTCACTGGGATAGGTAGAGGGAGTAGATGCCTCTTGCGCCTCTTTTTGTTGGGGCAGTTGAGGCACCTCTTTACGGCAAGCAATGAGCGTAAAACCGAGCAAAAGAGCGAGCATTAGCCCCTTAATAGTGTAGTGTTTCATAAATTAAATTCGTTATACAGAGCCTGCCCCCCGAACCATAAACAGCGCAAGCAACGGACTTTTTACGATGCAAATGTAATACATTCTTCACCTCACGGTGCTACGATGCTCCTTTACTTCCCTTCGTAAACGGCGCCATGTCGGGCAAAAAAGAAGCTCGCCTCAAACGGTTTCGCCACTTGATAGCAGGTCCAATTACGCCTCGTAGCCTCTGCCACATCACTTTTGAGGCAAACATTACATTCGCTCTTAGTCATGGGATTAAAGACGGCTATTTTGGCCTCCTGTTCGCTGGTGGGGAGGGAGCGCATCATGTCGTTCATCGCCTTGCCCTGTATCTTATTCTCAAAGCAAGTTACGTAGCAAAGTTTGGAGGAGTGCGACAAATTCAACTTGCTCAATTCATTACGATAGCACTCCAAGTAGGTCAAAGCAGAGAGACCCGAGAGGTCTAAGAGCGAGAGATTGTTGTTTGAAACGTCCAGATTAGTCAAAAAGTTATGTTTGCCGAAATAGACCATTTTGAGCTTATTATCAGAGGCTTCAACAGCTGCCAAAGAGGGCTTATTACGCACATCGAGCGTAGTCAAGGCATTGCCTCGCACATCAATAAAAGACAACTTTTCGTTATCGGTTAGGTTCAATTCGGTCAATCCGCACTTGGCGCACTCCAAGATGCTCAAAGCTGTCATGTGATGCACATCGAGACGCTTTAACACATTATTCGACACGGCCAACGCTTTCAAAAGAGCGTTTTGAGAGAGGTCTAACTCGGTCAATCCATTATTGCCACAGTAGAGCGATACTAATTTTTTGTTTTGCGTTACGTCGAGTTTGTTCAGGTTGCCATTGGGAACGAGTAGGTAAGCCAGATTGGGAGCTTTAGAAACATTAACATAGCCCAACGTAGGCTCTTCGTCATCATTATTGTAAATAAGGCTTTTTAGGTAGATGGTAGGACTCACAACGATAGATTTGATACGGTTGCTCTCCTCGAGTTTTTCTAAATTCACATCGGTCGGGATAGACAAATCAAGCCTTTCGATAGCACCTTTTATCTTGATAACAGGCTCTGTAATCGTGAAAAGCCAGTATCGGCGTCCTCTCTTTTCCACCTCAGAGAAGTCTCCCAGCCCCTGCATGCGAGTAAAGTATAGGTCAGGATTATCCTTACCTTCTTCATTCAACTCGAAGGAAAGGGCAAGGGTAGAGCCGATGGGCTTTTCGGTAACAAAGGTTATGATATTGCTCTCTGTCTCCTCCTCTCCGGGCACAAACGCAGGGTCAACGATAGGCTTGACAATGGGTTCGGGTTCTTGCTTTTTGGGCGAACAACAAGCCATAAAGGCGAAAAGAGAGATACTGCCCAAAAGAAATGCTACGTGTTTACCTTTCAAAAGAGTTTTTTTCATAGTAGTATGTATTAAGTACATTAATCCATCTGCCCTCGAATTAACAAGTGTTCCACAAACGTATAAAAAACACATAAAAGAAACAACTTTTCAAGAAAACACACCACACGCTATCGAACGATAAAGCAACCGAAAAGAGCCAGAAAAAACCAAGAAACATTGTCAGATACAATCCCACTAAATACAGAGATAACACGCAGAGCAATGGAACAGCATCCCAAGCCTTTATAGGTTTTCGGCAAAAGCATCGACCCTTTTGCCTCAAAGGGTCGGTCTAAACAGCAGAAAGGATTAACCCTTTCCAAGGGGTTCGATTGAGGGAAGAAGCGCAGAGTGCCCAACCATTGCAAAAGAGGCTTTGTACAATCACTACCCCCCTTCGGCAGAGAACAAAATCCTATAATAGAGGAGCGGAGCTGGGAGGGGCGAGCAAGGGGGACGCAGGTGGTGCGTCAAAGCGGACAAAGAATATCGAACAGACACCGCTATAACACTTCATAATGCGATGAAAAGTAGCAAATCCATCATGTCCCAAAAGGTCGGTTACTTCGACTTTATTCTCTTTGCGGAACGTGCGCACTCGGAAACGCACCCGCCCCTGCTCCACGTGCTTGGCATCGTAAATAGTAAGTTGCGCTACGAATGTCCCCTCGCCCCATAGCTGCTGGGTCTCCGATTCATAGGCAGAGGGTTGCTCGGACAAGGAGGGCTTCCCAAAACTAAGAAGCACACCATTCTCTTGGAGTGTAGGCGACTTTATGGGAGCGTATAAGCCCGTTGCCACATCGTGCAAGGAGAAATGATAATCGCTCCACGCAATGGGAGCTAACGAATCGTGCTGTAATATAAGTTCGAGCGGACGAGGTACACCCATCGAGGGAGAACGCTGGCAACTGACCCCAGTCCAACCGAGGCAGAGGAGCAAAGCCACGACTCCGAAAATACGCCAAGCATAGCGCACTGCCCGACAACCCTTATAGGTCGAGAGTACAAACGAATAGATTGGGCTAAGAAAGATCATAATAGGATGGTCTTGGATAGTCTCTAAATTATTGTCTATGAGTCGCTACTGAAAGGTTGGGTTATGGGACATAGACAAGCATTGTACCGGCTCGCCCCGCCCGTAGTACCTCCGCACAAACGGAAACGTTGCAAATATACGACTCTCCCTCTAAAAAGCATCATCGCGCCACAGATTATAACTTTTCGGGATAGAGGGGCAATGGGGCGTACCATGGACACAGAGGGGAAGCGGTCGAGGGTACGAGGGCATCGCACGGAGAGAAGATAGACTATTCATATTGTGTCAAGATGATACGACTCGCAGAGGCGAAGGAAAGGAGGCTTAGCATCGGAACAAAGAGGGCGGAGGGTAGGTGAGAAAAAGGCTCACCTATTTATGTTTTTTTATTTTTCTCTACTTTTTCCACATTTGTATCTGTAAGTCAAGTTTGAAAGGATGCTCCCCCCATCGGAACGGCTGATAGATTTTTACCCTTTGCCCTATGGAGAGCGCAAAGGGCTACGATAGAGTTCGGGCATTGAAAGTAGTTCATTGCCCCCAATAGTACCCAACGGCGCAGAGGCCCTCCCCCACGAAGAGAGACGCACCCCTTAGAGAGAACAACAAAAAAAGATAGCACCACTTGCAAAAGCAGTGCTATCTTCCTTTAGGTAATTGACTATCGCAACGCTCGCTTAGGGGAGTACTACTTTAACCACCTCTGTGGCAGAAGAGCCCTTCAGTACGAGCATATAGCAACCCGATGGGAGTGCCACAGTGGCAAAAGAGACAGTGCCATTCTCGACAGATGCTTCGGCTATCCTATTGCCCACCATATCCCAGAGAGTGGCGGTCTGATAGGCACTATCCACATGGTCAATGCTAATCATCGAGGGCAATACTCGTACCCTGCACTCTGCCTTGTCGATAGCGTTAATTGCCGTGAACTCTGAAATCTTAAACTTATTCCACAAATCAGAAGCAAGGTAAGCCTCTTTAGACCCTTTAGGCACCCATAGTTCGCAGTTGGGCAGGTCGATGCCTTCAAAGGGGTCGCTCTCGATATCGTACAAAATCGGCGTGGGTACTTCGATGGTTATTTTCTTGACATTTTCGCTTCCGCAGAAAGCTCTCTTTCCAAACGTGTTGAAGTTTTTGGGGATATGTATCTCCTTCAAATTTCGACAATACCAAATTGCATAGTTGTCTGTCTCTTCTGTATTGGGGTGCATGGCACATACTTGGCTACTCATATTGGCAAAAGAGTAGAGGAAACGACCATCTTTACTATATAATCCTCCTTTGTATTCCATGAACTTAGGATTGTCTTCCGCCACCACGTAACGCTCTAAATTCAAACAGCCCCAAAAAGGATTAGAAACAAACTGCATATCTGTGGCATGTATCTTCACCTCCTTTAGTCCCATACATTCGGCAAAAGCGGAACTCTCTAAGTACTCCATACTGGCAGGTATTTCGAGCTTTTCGATACCCATACAGTGGAGGAAAGCCAGCTCTCCGATACGTTCGACCCCTGTACCCAAGTTACAAACGCTAAGAGCTTCGCAGTTTCTGAATGCTTCCATCTGTACCTCTTTGAGAGTAGAGGGAAAGGAAACCTCCTTGATCGATTTACAATTAAAGAAAGCCAACGAACCTATCTTAGTGAGACCTTCGGGGAAATTGATTTTTTCCAATTTGGGACAATCTTGGAAAGCACAATTTTGTATCTCCTTAAGACTATTGGGGAGTTGTACCTTCTCCAGCTTCCAACATGCGTAAAAAACATAGTTTCCTATCTCTTCAATACCCTCGGGCACCACAATCTCTCGCAACTCACCAGCCCCCATAAAGCACTCAGGCGCAATAAACTCCATTGTCTGGGGGAGATACACACGCTCCACCATCGACTCTTGAAACATACAAGTGTTGAAGCGCTTAACTCCTTCGGGTATAGTTACCTCTTTGAGAGCCTTACAGTAGATAAACATATAAGCTCCTAAAGAGGTCAGTGCAGAAGGTAGCTTGATTGTTTCCAACGTTCTACACACCCCGAAAGCCGTGCTTCGAATCTCGGTAACCTGATCGGGTATCGTTATCTTCTTGAGTTCATAGCAGTTAAAAAATGCTCCTACGCCTATCGCTTTGACATTGTTGGGCAATATAATCTCCTCGATACTGGTGCAGTTGTAAAAAAGTTTATCGGGGATTTCGTCCGAGCGTTCGATGTAGTACTTCCGCAATGAATTCTCTTCCTCTCTAAACTCAGCATAGTACTCACCTCCTTTTACAAAAGTAACCCCCGACAAATCTATCTTCTTGAGGATACTTGGGTCCGAAAAGCCCTTTTCATTGCCCCCACAAACAGAACGCACGTAACGAGCATCTGTACTGTTGAGTGTACCCGTAATGGTCAGTTCGGTAATATCTTCAAAGATATTGTCAGGCAGTTTGTCCCAAAGCGTACCGGGAGTAGAGATGTGTAGGGTACAAGACTGTTGCGCTCTAAGAGGCAAAGAGTGGCACAGCACAAGAGCGCAGAAAACAAACAGATACAATACTTTTTTCATAATTGATATTTTTATAAGGTTGAACTTCTCTTTGATTATAACAACCATTGCACAAGCATCAAAAAAAATCCGTACTATCGCCTATTGAGCATAACAAGTAAAGCCTCTCCGACCATCAATGATAATAAGGAAAATACCTCTGCCGGGTGCTGGAATAAACAGACTACTCTCTGTGGGTTGATACTGGGCTATACACTGCCCTGCCGTATCGACCAAAGTAATGGTTTGCACCTGCTCGGGTATTTGCAATAGACGCCATCCTTCCGCGTGATGCTCTATGCGTATCCCTTGATAGGAGGGGAGGGCATCTACCGAAGTTTTACACCCAGAGCCATCTCCCACGATAGAGACCATCCAACCTTTCTTTACGGCAAGCTCTGTATGGCTTGTAGCGGCAGCCTCTACTTGATTCATAAGTATCAAACCTCCCAAGTCGTTATCATCATCTCCCTCTCTTTTGACCCTTAACGATTGGTAGAGTTGGTCCAAAGCACAAGCATCTAATTGCGTATTATTCACAGACACAAAGCGCAAATTGGTGGCAGACAGCAATGTAAGCCCCTCCTTAATAGGATTGCCATTGACAGAAAGGTCTTGCAAGTGTTGCATCTCTTTCAAATCTAATTGGGGTATAGCATTCTCACTACAACTTAGTGTAACAAGGAGAGGGTTTTTAGATACATCTAAGGCAGATAAACTGTTTTGGTCGCAATGTAGGTCGTCCAAAGAAGGCAGTTGAGACAAGTCTATCTGACTCAACCCACAATTGCTACAATTAATCGACTTTAAGGATGAGGGAAGGGCGATACTCTTCAACTCGGGATTTTCAGAACAGTCCAGCGTAACGAGGGCATTACAGCCTGTGATATTGAGTTGCTCTAATTGATTGGAGTGGCATAGTAGCTCCTCCAAATAAATATGATTACTTACATCAAGATTTTTTATCTGATTATTGTTGCAGGTAAGTGAGGTTAGCTGAGGGCTATTGCTCAGATTTAGCTCCGTTATCGAGTTTGCCTCGCACGAAAGGACACGCAAATCTTTTTGCGACGACAAATCTAACTTCGAGAGCAGAAAGTTATTATCCGTAGTTAATACCTTCAGTTTTTTAGTTTCGCTAAGGTCTAACTTTTGCAATCCCGCCAATGGTAACAACAGAGTATCTATATTGTTCTTGGGAGGCAAGAGCAACTTGGTAATGGGTCTTCCCAAACCTGCAGAAAAATAGGTCAATTCCTTATTGGAGGTCAGATCGTACTCTGTTACAAGTGTCTGTAATGCGTTTAGATATTTTAGTTTGGGGCACCCCGATAGGTCTAACTTTTTCAGCCCCGGATTGGTCATACAAACCAATGTTTTTAAGGGAGAATTGGCAGGGAAGGCAATCTCTGCTATGCGATTATTGGCAACGACAACGCTATCAATAAGCGTACAAGCCGAGAGGTCGAGCTTCTGCAAAGGAGAGTCTTGTATTACTACTTTTTTCAACGACTTACTTTTAGAAAAGTCAATCGTCGGGATAAAGTTGCCACGAGAAGTCAAATCTGTCAAGATGGGCATATTGCTTATATCCAAAGAAGTTAATCCATTGCCCGAGCACTCCAAGACAAGGATATTACCCTTAATGGTCAAATGCTTCGTTTTGATTTCTCCTCTAAAGGGGGTGGCTTCTTTCTTTATTGGAAACTCCTCTTGCGTGCCATCTGCCCACTCAAAAGCTACCTTGCCCTCTTCCTGTCCCAGCATAAGGAACATATAGGGAGCTCCTACCTTGGCAGAGAAATCCATACTGATACTGTAAGGGCTTGCTTCTTGCGCCCTACAAAATGAAGGAAACATAAAAATACTCGTGAGCCAGAGTACTAACGATACTACGATACACTTTTTCATTTTCAGGTATTTTATTTTGTTTACTATTGACCGAATGTAAAAATAGTCTTTTCACAACTCATTAACAAATATAGCAAACATTTCAATACGTCTATACATATTTGTAAATAAATGTATCGAATTAGAGAACAAGTCTCTTATGTTCTCTTGGTATTGGATTAGATAAAAGAATAAGAAGAATAGAGATGCGGTGGAGAAGCGAGAGGAGGCGATGGTTAGGCAAGGAGTTGCTCGTAGAGTGTGCGGAAGCGTTGCGCCACTACCCGCTGGTCATAGCAGGCAAGGGCTTTATCTCGGGCAGCTTGGCAAGTAGGTCGTGGTCAGCTCCCAACACATAATGCAGTCCCTCCGCCAAGGAGTGAGGCGAGCGATAGTCCGCCACATAACCCGTAGTTTTATGTTCTATCATTTCAGGAATACCGCCCGTTGCGAAGCCCACCACAGGCACTCCTACGCTCATCGCCTCCATGATGGTGTTGGGGAGATTATCCTCCAACGAAGGGGTTACATAAAGGTCGGCAGAGCGATAGAGGTCAATCATGCGCTTCTCTTCCTGCACAAAGCCCACTTGGGTAATGGGGAGGGCGATTTGTTGCTCGAAGTAATCGCTCTGATGCCCAAAGATAACCACACGCACCTTGGGATGCTCCGCCCCATACCGCTCGGCAAAGAGACGCAACCCCTCGACCAATTCGTGTGCTCCCTTACGAGGGTCGGACGCTTTGACCGCACCGAAAAGAATGATTTGCTCCTGCTCATCGAAGCCCCAAAGGCATCGTGCCGTAGCTTTGTCCGCAGGGGAAAATCGCTCCGTATCTATCGGATTGGGGATAGAGGTTACCGCAAAGTGTCGAGCCAGCGGACTGCGACGGCACGCCTCGGCTATCCATTCACTACACCCGACCATAGTAAAACGCCCTGAAGCAAAGAGTTGTGCCTTGCGCCTCATCTGCCAACGCAGGAGCAGATAGGGCAAAAAGAGTCCTCGCTCGGCACATAATTCGATGCCCCGCCCATCGACCTGTTCGCCCGTGTAGTGCAACGCCGCCGAGAAGGGCCACATATCGTGCATAGTCCACACAATAGGTTTACCGAGGCGTGCCAAGGCTTTGAGCTGACCGACGGAGAGAAATCCGTGGTTAATCCAATGTAAATGAATAATATCTGCCTGCTGAATGAGCGGATGATGCGCCAAAGAGACACCCGTATTACCGAGCGAAGCGTGAAAAAGATGCTTGCGATCGAAACCGTTGGCAAGGAAAAGCGCCGCCCGCTCTGCCACGAAAGCCATCTTGTAGCGAAAGTTAGCCCACGCTCCCTCATTGAGCGACACCACCGAAGGGTGCGCCGACTGCTTAGAACGTACCAAGAGTTGCGCCTCTACATCGGTTGTTTGGAGTGCCTCCATCAGTCGCATAGCGGCTATGGCTGCGCCTCCTCCATGGTCGGAAGTATTCAAAAGGGCTACTTTCATACCTGCAAAGGTAGTAATAAGAGAGGGGGATACGCAACGCTCCCTTAGTCTTTCTATTCACATTCTTTTATATATCAATTGCCTCAACCAAATGTTTTTACTAAAATTGTACCCTGAAAACAAACCACAACAACATCAACACAATGAAAAAGTATCTTACTAAGCACTCCTTGCCGTAACATTGACCGCCCTCGCTGCCGTGGGATTCGTAGCGTGCGACCTCTTTCCTATGCCCATCGTTACCCGCAACCCCTGGAAGAGCCTCGGCAAAACAGGTTACCTCTATGGCACCCTCGTAGCCGAGAGTTACATAGACACCTCCAACAAGTTGCCCTACCCGAGCGAGGAGCAACGCAACGACACCACCTTTGTGTGGAACTCTAAATCGCCGAACAACAAAGGCATCTCCTTCTACCTACGCACACCTCTCAAAGAGGTGCGAGACGATTACTCCCGTTACATCAATTGCTTCGGCGACAACTTCTATAACAAAAAGAAGCCCTCCTTTCCCCATCCCTTGGTAGACAACCGTCCTGAGCTGAGTATGGCTACCGTAGAGCGAGTAACCATTACCGCTGACCGCTCCTTTGGCGATGACTATCCCGTGGGGAGCAACCTTGCCCCACTCTGCCTTTTCCATGCGCGGTCGTACGAAGAGTATATCGCCAACGGCTATACCTATAGCGAAAAACCGGGAGAGGGTGATAGCGGACGCCGCATTATACGGGGCGATGACACCGAAGCGTGGCGACAACTACATCTCTACCCTCCTCACTTTGGGTTTGAACTCACCCGAAAGCTCGAGTTGAAAGAGGATGAGTTCGTAACCCTTACCATCACGATGGAGCTTATCAACCGCCTTGCCTCCGACACCGAGCGTTGTACCCTAAAGCGCATTGTAGCCGTACGCACGCTACCACAAGATGGCAACAAACAAGTTGCCCTCCGATGATACAATAGGTTACCCTCTCTCCAACGGACGGTGGTTCGGGACGAATTCCCCGATAAAATACCCGATACTCAAAAGCGAGTATCGGGTATTCTATTTCCTATTGACACCGAAGATTAGGCTCACCACCTATACAATCTGTATCTAATTAATGAAAGATTCATTGCTGATAAATCAATATCCATTTCCTTTTTCTGCGTATATACGCACTTTTCTGAAGCAAATATATCCTTAAATGGTATCTCTACCAAAATTCATTGGACTGGAATCTGAACAATGAAAGAATAAGATTTCCTTTGTTGTAGTAACCAATCTATTCCGAACCTTTGCTCTCGGCTCTACGGGGACATCTAATGCTTTACGGGGACATCTAATGCTTTACGAGGGGCTCTATTGAGGCGAAGAGGATGCCATCTTCTTGTTTTTGGTGCGAGAGGCATGTTTAATAATCCACGCACACTCCTTGGTCATGTCCGAGCGTTCCCACGCTCCGATGATTTGTTCAAACCGCTCGGGGTCTACCTTGAAGAGGTCATTGAGATTGTTAGCAACGCTTTTCTGAATACTCTTATCGGTATCGTCCTTTAAGTTGGAGAGAACCTCTGTATAAAGGTCAAAGTAGTCCAGAACGACCTCTATCTTCTTCGACCATGGGAGGTGTATACGCAGGCACTCGCTTGCCAATCGTCGCACTCGCTGGTTTGCATCTTTGCTCCACTCTATCATCAAGCGTATCGTCTGCTCAGGGTAACGAGCCAAAATGGGTCGCATACAGAACTCGCCCGTAAAGCGTTTGGTAAGCTCTTTGCTGAAAGCGGTAGTCTGCTCGAACTGCTCACCTCCATACAGCTCGACAAATTTGCCCACTGGCCAGAGCCACCACCCCTCGGTAAACATACCCAAGCTACCTTCTAACTCGGGACCAAGAATTTGCGAAAAAATCTCAAGCGTCTGTTCATAGCTTTCGGGCAACACCTCTTTAAGAGTGGTAGCAATCAAAGTTTGCCTATCGTTAAACTCCAAGCTCTCTAAGGAGGGCGATATCGAATGAATGAATCTTTCAAGGTCGAACGAGGGATAGACAGATCCTATTTTCTGCCCGAGCGATAGGCAATAGGCTATATCATAATGCTCTTTCAGTTTTTGCGCCATACAACTGATGAATGCTTGGTTTGATTGATAATTTTTAAGTATTGCAAGTACAAAACTACACAAATCCACAGAGAATTCTTCTCGAAGCCTATACAATAAAATCAAACAATGACATGGTGCGCATGACAGTTGGGAACAACTTCTTAAATGATAGATTTTCATCGAAAAACAGCTCAGATTAAAAATAAAACCCGATATTTGTAGTCATGCAAGTTTGATGTGTAAGTTCCGGCAGAGGGGCGTTTTCTCTTTTTGGGGAAGATAATCTGCTGGAACTTTCCTTTATCTCTACCCACTCCACATCAAAAGGGTACGAACTCAAGAGCGTAAATTCTTCTATCTTTGCGCACGTAATTTATCAAAGAAGAGAATCAATGAATTGGCAATCGTATTACAAAGAACATTTGGTAACCGCCGCCGAGGCAGTAAAAAGCTCCCTATTTCAAGGCGCAAACGTTGTAGTAGGTAGTGGTGCTGCCCATATAGACTGCTTCATCGAGGAGATGTATGCCCAGCGAGACACCCTCCCCTTCGTAAACCTTTTCCACGTACTTTACTTTGGCAAAGGACTTTACCTCACTCCCGAAATGGAGGGAAAGGTACGCCCCATCATCAATTTTATGGAGCGTCAGGGACGTAATGCCTACAAAGAGGGATTGGTGGACTTTCTTCCCTGCCACTTTCACGAAGTACCCGGACTTATCAAGGATGGCTTCTACCCTGTAGATGTGGCTGTAGTTCAGCTCTCTACCCCCGATGCCGAGGTATCTGTTCGATGGGCGTTTCGTGCGACTATACCCGTGCTGCCATAGACCATGCGCAGAAAGTAGTCGGCATCATCAATAAACAGATGCCCTACCTCTACGGAGATACTCGTGTACCCGTGAGCCGATTGGACTATATCATCGAAATCGATGCTCCGCTCGTTACCGTGCCTCAAGCTCCTATTGGAGAGGTCGAGGCTACCATCGGCAAATACTGCGCCTCGCTTATTGGCGACGGAGCTACCTTGCAGTTGGGCATCGGAGCCATTCCCGACGCAGTACTCAATAACTTGGAAGACCGTAAGGACCTGGGCATCCATACCGAAATGTTTACCGATGGGGTAATGCGACTCATGAAGTCAGGCGTTATCAACGGCAAGGCGAAGACTCTCCACAAGGGCAAAGTCGTATCGGCTTTTACGTTCGGTTCGCAAGAGCTTTACAAGTTTTTGGACCACAACCCCGATGTGGAGATGTATCCCGTAGACTATACGAACGACCCCTTCATCATTGGTCAGCACGACAACGTGGTTTCCATCAACTCCTGCATAGAGATTGACCTCTACGGTCAGGTTACGGCAGAGAGCATCGGCTACTCTCTCTTTAGTGGTTCGGGCGGTCAGGTCGACTTCGTTCGTGGGGCAAAACGCTCCAAGGGAGGCGTTTCTATCATTGCCATGCCTGCCACGGCAAAGGAGGGAACGGTCTCTCGCATCGTGCCTACGCTCAAACCCGGTTCTATCGTAACCACAGGGCGCAACGAGGTGGACTATATCATCACCGAATTCGGTATTGCACGCATGCGAGGGCGCACCATGTCCGAACGTGCCAAAGCGCTCATTTCGATAGCGCACCCCGACTTCCGTGCCGAACTGGAGGAAGCCGCTCGCAAAATGATCGGCTACTTCAAATAAACCCTCCTATTAGAATATAAAAAAGTCGTCCTGTGGATGGAGCTACCAACTCATCGCTCGGGGCGACTTTTTCTATACCTTTCTCGGTAACTATCGAGACCCTTGTACGAATTTCAAGGAATAATCCTTTTGTTAGTTAGCACAGAGGGTTTTGAGAGTTTGCTCAAAGGGTTTCACAAGTAAGCTATATACCTCTCGATTTTTTGTACTACACCTCTCTTCGGACAAGCAAACAACGACCTCATAACCAACAAATACTCCCCTTTCACAACTAAAAAAAGGGCACAGCAATGGCTATGCTCTTTTTCTATTTAACAGATTAGTAAGAACGATAGAGGCATGGATGGCGGTTTGGGGGAGTTGTTGTACCTTTCGGAGGATTTTTCCATTGCTCGGTACCAACTATGCACCTGCTCTACCCCACTCCCCACTGTTCGGAACGGCGACTACAAGCTCGCTTCGCAGGGCGTTGGGCGGTCATTACGGGGGCTTCCTCGGGCATCGGAGCGGCTCTCGCCCGACAGTTGATGCGCTATGGTGCTCACTTGCTCCTCATTGCTCGCCGAGAAGAGGAGCTACAAACACTCTGTCGTGAGGCAGAGCAAATGGGGTGTCGCGCCCTCTACCGAGCCTTAGACCTCCGAGAAAAGGCATCTTTGGAAACCCTCTGCGAAGAACTACCTCGCTTGCTCCCGAGCGTCGATTACTTCTTTGCCAACGCAGGCAAATCTATCTGCCGACCTCTTGCAAAAAGCCTTGACCGTGCGCACGACTTCGACCGCACCATCGACCTAAACTATCGAGCCACCGTACACCTTGCGCTGGCACTTATCCCAGCGTTGGAGCGTGCTCGAGGGTGCATCGTCTATACCTCTTCGGTGAGTCTGCTCTACCTATGGTAGCCAACTGGTCAGCTTATCACGCCTCGAAAGGAGCTACCGACCTGTGGTGTAGGACGGCTCAAATGGAACTCCCTGCACGAGGCGTCAAGGTGCGTATAGCCTATATGCCGTTGGTGGCAACACCCATGTCGCAGGCGAACAAAGTCTACCGACATTTGCCGAGTTACACGGCAGACGAAGCCGCGCGTCTACTGATGCGTTTGGCTACGGGCAGACGTGCCTTTTATATCCCTTGGTGGGCACGCATAACAGCCCCTTTGACGCGCCCCTTCGCTCCGCTTCTGCGATGGCTCTATCGCCACCGCCTGCTCTCCTAAGTAAGGGTAACGAGGGCTACTGTTTGTTTTTCAGCTTGTCTAACTTTATCTGACACCAACAATTAGAAAAACAAAACCTAGTAACGAATTTGGGTCGAAGCACAGACCTGCATTCCTTTTGCTGTGGGGTAGAGCTAAGGAAATAACAACCCATTGAGATTCTCTAATGACAAATCTAAGATAAACTATACTAAAGGCGTTTTATTTCATCGTTGGTAGTGTTCCCCTTGTACTTCTTGCTACTGATGAGGTTTGACAACTTGTAGGAGACATATATCGTGAATGTACGTGTCTGATAGTTTCGGCTATAATCCATGGTGATATGCTCGCCATCATATGTCCGCTTGCCGTGTAGCGTGGAGAAAACATCTGCACATTCGAGGTAGATATTTAGACGGTCTGAGAGCAAAGAGAAGTTGAGAGCGACATCGAGATTCCACGCTCGGGGTATTCTGAACAAACCATTTTCACTTGCACTACGATAAGCACCATTGACAAAACATTGGACATGATTGCTGAGACTAATGGTGTTGTCGGCTTTCAGCATATATCCATCGCCCCTCTCTCTTGTGAATCCTGTAACACGCATCCATTGTGTTTGGTAGTCCATTCGCAACGCACATTCCCAAAAGTCACCCCATTTAATCCGCTGACCGATAGACAACGAGAGGTACTTGTTTACACCGTGGTTGTCAGGTCTATAAAGCATGATATTGTCGGCATAAAGCGTGGGCACCTGTATGATCTGTCTACGACCGCTGTATAATTGATCATCAGAGAACTCTTCATATACCTACTCAAGAGTGATAACTCGTGTCGTGTCTCTGGACGCAAGTCGGGATTACCTCCTTCGTATAGGTAGGGTGAACTGTAATTAAGACCTGCACGCAGCTGATTGTATGTTGGGTACTCCGTCTTCATTGAATAGGACAACTGCGACTGAAAAGCCTTTTGGCTCATTGATATGGAAGCAGAGGGGTATAGTCGAGAACGTGAAAAGAGCTTGCGAACACTCTGCTTTGCTTCGTCCTTTCGCTTGATGGACAATGCCTCATGTCGAAGCCCCACCACAAAAGACAAGGGTTGAAGGTCATATTGTACAATGGCATAACTGGCATAGCGATGCTGATAAGTCCTTATATCAAATGGGCTTAGTGTAGCATGACTACCACCGACTTGATACATTTGTGAAACGGACGTATGAGCATAGTCTGCTCCGAATTGGACATTTATGCAATCCGAGACTTTATAGCTCGCCACGGCTTGGGAATAGATGAGGAAGTTGCTACTCTCCGAATGTGTATTGACATTTGGCTCTACCGTATGATCCGAACTTATAGAAGCCATAACGTTGGAATAGCTTCCTCGATAGAGATCAGTATTGAAGAGTAGATCCCAACGTTTGTCAGAGTAGTTGTAAAACAGGTTTCCTGTCCACTTATGACTTGGACTCTTAGAGTTGGATTTTTGCTCAAACTCTACGTTGCTCACTGCATCTGTATAGTGCAATCCATTGACGACATCTGTATTCCAGTGCGTATAACTGTATGTGAGTGAAGCTCCCAAACTGTTGCTCTTGTTTGGGGAATAGACTAAGCTATTGCGAAGGAGCAGATTTCTATAAAGTTGCTCCTCCGTACTATTGTACTTCACGGACGAAGATTGGTTCTTCGTCATCAACTGTACTATATCAAGCTGGGCACATGTAGGGTCGTGGTCATATGCGAGCGAAGACTGCCAGCTGAGCGTAGGCGTGTTGTACGAGAACTTACCCCTATTCCAGTACTCTGTGCATTCGCTATGAATCACACTACTTGCGAACTCTGCACCCATTCCGGCTTTCTTCCTTTGTGTTCGGATCTTAATAACAGCCCTGACATCTGCATCATAGAAAGCCCCCGGATTGGGCAATACATCGACCGAGAGCACGTCTTCCATTTTGAGCTCCTTTAGTTCTTGTAGGTCTTCGAGCTTTCGGTTATCGATATAGACTACTGCTACACCTCTGCCCACCACAGCAAACCCACTTCCAGACTTCTCGATAAATGGTAATTGCGCAAGGTAATGTGTGATGTTGGGTAATGCTTTTTGTAGCCTTGTAGGCGAGAACTTGATACCATCGTTTGTGATTCTGCTTGGGCTTCGCCCCGTCACCGTGACCTCTTCTAATTCTGAGGGGATCTCCTTCATCTTTATAAGTAGTGGAGAAGAAAAAGGAGCTTGTAAGACCTTCCTCTCAAATCCGATATACTGCACCCTGATAATACGTATCTCTTTTTCGGCAGAGGCATAAAACTCCCCAAGATGATTGGTAGTAACAGCCTCAATAGGCGCTACATTTTCCGACACAAGTAATTCGACATAGGCTCCTACTAGGGCATCTCCCTTGTCATCTATCACCTTTCCCAAAAGTGAGAAAGCAGACTGAGCGTAACACCAATGCACCATACCCAGTAATATCACGACTGTGATAAGGACTTTATTGCGAGACATAGCCATAATACTTCTCTAATATTTTACACCTCATGTCTGGGGGAGCAAGAGGCATTGACAAAGATTAAACTGTCCTCTGTTGTATTTATTTTTCAATCATTAGCATATAGCTCTTACCAACGAAGGTCTTCAAGATTTGACAAAAAGGGGATACCTCCATAGCGTCCATGTAAGTAGCCATTCTCTATATTGGCAGTCCTATGGATATTAAAATCGCTTAGAGGATGGAGACGCGTAGATTGGTCTACATCTTTCTCGGCAAACCATATTTCGTCGGGTCTAAATATCTCTTGATCGAGCAAGTAGGACTCATAGGTGGTAAAAATGAGCTGCCCTTTAACCTCTCTATGTTCGGAAGTATACTTAACAATATGTTATGTACTACAAGCTTTAGGAGCATAACAAATCCGTTAATTTTTCACGGTAAAGATATGTAAAGGCTTTAGATTGACCAAAACAGTAGCATACAAAGAGGTGGAGGGAGATACAAAAAAGCACTCTTGCCCTTGATAGACTATGAGTATTTTCATATATTTGCCTCACAAATTTTCACTTTTCGATTAAAAAGGATAGAAGAATACCGATAAGGCTATACATAACTCTCCAAAAAGGGAGTAACCGCTCCGCCTTTTATACTATCCTCAGTGGGGATATATCCCAAAAAAGTTACAAAATTTGGAGACTTTGACGAGCCAACAGCTTCTGGCAAGAGCGATTACGAGAGTAGTCCATAGAGTCGTTAGTTCGTTGTTGTACCACAAAAATAACTCTATACAATATGAGATTACATATAAAGGTATCGGCTTCTCACAAGCCGATTGATTTCAATTACCAATCCCTCCTAACGGGTTGCGTGCATAAATGGCTGGGCAGGGAGAATGAAGAGCATGGCAAGATAAGCCTCTACTCCTTTTCTTGGTTGCAAAACGTTGAGGTTACGTCTGAGGGCATCCGACTATTGGATAGCACCTATTTTACACTCAGTTTCTACGATAGTGAACAGGTGCGCAGAGTGGTCAAAAACATTTTGGAGCAACCTGAGATGTTTGCTGGGTCAAGAGTAGTAGATGTTCGCCTACTTTCTGCCCCTGAGTTTTCAAACCAAGAACGTTTCTTCCCCGGCAGTCCTATCCTCATAAAAAGACACGACGAAAACAAGATAACCCACTACACCTACCGGGACGAAGAGGCGAACCGCTTTATGACAGAGACTCTCAAAAGCAAAGCAAGCATAGCGGGCTTAGATACCGAGGGGATAAAGGTGTACTTTGACCCTACTTATCCACACCCCAAGACCAAAGTAGTCGCCTACAAAGGGGTCAAAAGCAAAGCCAATTTATGCCCCGTTATTGTGGAGGGAACGCCCGAGATAATAGCCTTTGCGTGGCACGTGGGGATTGGCAATAGCACAGGTGTAGGGTTCGGAGCATTAAAGTAGAGTAGATTATGGAGAGAACACTTTATATAGTAAAATATGCAGGTCCTTTCGGCTTTATCAAACCATGGACCAGCGTGAGAGATAGCGAAACCTTCTCCCAGCAATTTCTCACCCCCAGCATCGTGGAGGGTATTGAACGGAAGCTCTTCCCCGAACTTCTATCTGCACCCAGTGGTATTCAAAAGATTGTTCGCCACCGACTCTCCTACGATCAAATCTCCCAACAGCAAGAGGTAACGCAAACAAGGGGATGGAATCAAACGAAAAAGGGTAAAGAGTATCTATTTCAGAGAGACACCTCGATCATTGTGCGGGGCGTGATGGTAAACCCCGTACTCCACTTAGCTTTCTTAAAGCAGGAAGATGCCGACGAGGCTTTTACACAGCATATCTGTTTGGCGCGCAACGAAGATATCCTATTGCCTCAAGAGAATTTCTCTCTACCAGAAAGTGCATTTGACAACGAGGAGCTGATGCCAGGCTTCGAGCTTCGATTTGAGACCAATGAGCACTCTTTTCCTGTGGGCATTGACCGCAAGACGGGGCAACAGATGTATGGTTGGCTTAACATAGTGGGTACTCCCGTCAAGAGTTATCAATAAGCTCCACTAAAACAAACAATAATCCACTAAAAACAACCCATGAGCGACCTATTAGCCAAATCAGCTCCCGAGCGTACTACCCTACTTGCCCATACCGAGCAAGTAGTTTCGGTGGCAGAACTCTTGGCGGACTACCTTTCCGTAGATAAGGCAACAGCTCGCAATGGAGCTATTCTGCACGATATAGGCAAAGCGCATCCCGTGTTTCAAAAACGATTGACGGAAGATGCCCACCGTGCGCCCCGCCAACCTTTTCGGCACGAAGTAGCCTCGCTCTTTTTCCTTTCAGCCTTTCCCAAAGAGCAGTGGCATGCCCTCATCGAAATGGTGGTCAGCCATCATAAATCGGTTAAGAAAGATATCTCCCACTTAGGGTTACTTGATTTGGAGGAGGAGTACGACTATATCGATTTTCATTTACAAGAGTGGAAGCAGTGGTCCGAAAGAGCGTGGGAGGTATTGGTTGCTCTGGACATCCCCTACCGCTCTATATCGGCACAAGAGGCAGAAGAGAATTTGGAGTACGCTATCAATTACTGTGAAAAGCGGTCCAGAGAGCGAGGCGTATCCGAGTGGAAAGGGCTTTTGATGGCAGCCGACCACTTTGCCTCTGCCGTAGAGGGCAAGGTCGATGCCCTCCTCCCGAGGCTCTTCAAAGCCCCAGACTTATCGTTCTACAACCGCCCCAACGCCCTCTATGTCCTCTCTCTGTTAAATGCCGATAGTCCTCAAAAGCACACCATAGTCGTTGCCCCGACGGGAGCAGGCAAAACAGACTATCTGCTGCGTAGATGCCATGGACGGGTTTTCTATACCCTGCCCTATCAAGCCTCTATCAATGCTATGTATCGACGAGTGGCGGACGACCTTGAGAGAGACAATCCTTCTCTTGACATTCGTGTGCTCCACTCCACCTCGAAAGTCGTTCCTCGCAAAGGGAGCGACGAGGAGACAGTACTCCAGTCGCACATCGGCTCTTCGGTAAAAATTCTTACCCCGCATCAGCTGTCGGCGTTGGCGTTCGGGATGAAAGGTTACGAAGCTATGTTGCTTGATCTCAAAGGGTGCGATGTTATCTTAGATGAGGTACATACCTATTCGGGCATATCACAGGCCATTGTGCTCAAATTGGTCGCTATCTTGAAAGCCATAGGGTGTCGCATACACATCGGTACAGCCACCATGCCCACTCTACTCTACCGCAAAATTGTGGAGCTATTGGGCGATGACGTCTTAGAGGTGCAACTGCCTCCCGAGGTGTTGGACTTGTATGATAGACACATCATACACAAGGCAACTTCGTTCGACACGCTTTTCCCCACCATCGAGCAGGCGATTCAACGAGGAGAGAAGGTGCTTATCGTACAAAATCAGGTCAAGAGGGCGCAGGACATTTTCGAGCAAATCAGAGAGCTATATCCTTCTGTTCCCTCAATGCTTTTGCACAGTCGCTTCAAGCGGAAAGATCGCAACGAAAAAGAGCGAGCTCTACTCGGCTGGGATGCAGAGGCAATGCCGTGCATCAATTCAACACCTCGGAAGAGGCTTGTATCGTAGTAGCTACGCAGATTGTGGAAGTTAGCTTGGATATAAGTTTCGATGTAATGATTACCGAATGTGCTCCGCTGGATGCTATGATACAACGTTTCGGGCGAGTCAATCGCAAAAGAAGTCCCGAACGCATCGGACAGTTAAAAGATATTTACGTAATAGCTCCCTCAGATAACCAACTGGAGGCAAGACCCTACGATGTAGCTACTCTGCAGAAGTCATTCGAGGTACTCGAAGATGGTCAACCTCTACGGGAGCGATCGTTGCAAAGCAAAATAGATGAGGTATTTACCTCTATCGACTTTACACAGATTGACCAACACACCATCTTCCAATCGAGTGGTGAGTTTACAATAGACTGCCTAACGCACCATAGCAAGGCCATTCTCTTTGAACTCCTCGACATCGACAGCGTGGTGTGCATCACGGCAAACGACATAGAAGCCTACCAAGAGGGCAATTTGGCAACAAGGCTCCAGTTGGAGATACCCGTTCGCTACACTGCCGTAAGGAAAAGACCACAAATCGAAAAGGGCAATCACCCTTTCATCATACCCGACGAAGCCTACTCTGACGAGATGGGTTTAGACATTAGTAAAATAGACAGCAACTTAGGAGTAATACTATGATAACTTCTATAATTGGAAAAACGTTTTTGAAAGCCTTTAATGAGAAGAACCAATCGAACCTCTCCGCCAAAGAGTTCTTCGATACAGAATATTTCAAACTGTTCTTCGACCACCCGAAGTATCTGCAATGGGTAACCAACTCCCCCTTTGTGCAGATGAAAAGCGGACAAAAGCCACATCTTCTAACCCCCGAAGAGAGGGCAGAGAAGTTGGAAGCCCTGCACGACAAAGTAGCCAACGAGGCTCCCGATGCCAGCTTTGCACTGGGCTATCCTGCTTCGGAAGAGAAAGAGTTTGCAAGTACCTCGGGGCTTATAACCGATATCTCTACAGCATACAACGAGGAAGATATCTATTGCTCTTGGCTGGGTTCAAGTTTAGGTATCGGAGTGGCAGGGGGATACAATCTACTTATTGACGATGCCGAACTACTACTCCTCATATTCGATGGATGGAAGTTTTACCGTCAATACTTGAACGACCCTACCCTCGAACAACTAAGAGGTAATCAAATCAACTCTTGGAATGGGCAGTGGCTTACTTATAGACTCGGCAAAAGCTATCGTGAGGATTTTACCTTCTCAAACCTCGAAGACGAAGAGATATTTAGCACGAAAGAGAACTTAATAGAGGTCGATACGGTCGATTGGGCAAGGCTATTTTTCAGTCTTTCACGCGAGTACCCCGATAGAAAACTGATGACCTACATTTATAGTTTTGGACAAACCAACAAGACAGTAGGGTTTATCCCTCTCTACCTCAAATCGGGCACGAGACTAAAAGAGATTTATAAGCACCTTTATCAAAACGACGAACGTTTTGACCAAAAAGAGTTTCAGTCTCTATACGGAAGGCATATCAAAAGAGCCTGCGAGTTGGGAAGCATCGGACTGCAAGCCCTGCGCCCCAAGAATTTGGAAAAATACCTCAAAGAGGCAAAGAACTTCGCACTCAACAAAGAAGAAGACATTATTACTTATCAATCCTATAAAACTTGGTTAATTGCTATGTTATCAAGAAATAAACAAGAGATTACAGACTATACCTCAGAATTGGCAAATCTCATCTTACGTTACAGGAAGGGAGCCTCAGGCACCGAACGGAAAAACCTCATCGAAAAAGGACTCTTAGCGGCTCGCTCTAAAAAGCCTTTTATCGAGGCTCTTACAGAGATGATAGCAGGGGTAGAGCAAGAAGATTTGGCACAACTAAAAGCCTTGAAAAACGAGGTACACCTTATGACCAACGAAGAGTTCGTCTATTTCAACACCTTGCTCAAATTCGATTACACCTTCGTAGAGAAAAATTTATAAACAAATAGAAATACAAGATTATGAATACAATTTATATCCGTACGCTCAAAAGAGCAGAGCATACTGTCTTCTGTGTGGCTGATGGTCAGAAATCCTACTACGATGCTCAGTTTAGTCGTTACATCCCTTTCTCCAGTGGACAGCAAGTAAAGAGATCTATACTCGATGCCGTTTGCGAAAACCTAAAAACGATGCCCAGCCCCACAACTTTCCTCTTCGATGTTACCAAACAGAAGGAACTCAAAGAGGGCGAAGTGTACGGCACTTGCGACCCAACTTATGTTGACCAACTCTTCGGAGGTTGGATGAAAGCCGAGAAAAAATCGCAAGATAAAAAGGGAAAGAAAGCCACCAAACAAGAAGAGCAAGAAGAGGGAGAGAGCAGAGGAAGAACATTGAAGAGAAGAAGCCCCCTCTCCATCTCTGCTATGAGAGGTCTCCATCCTCTTTTGGCGGGATTGAGTTCGGAAGATATTTCATTCGATAGAAGCGACAGACCCAACAACGAAGTTATCGTAAGAGATGAAAAAGGTAACCAGCTAACAGACGAAGAGATAGCCCTCTTTTTAGAAGGGAAAGATAGAAGTCTAAGCAGAAAATGGATTCCCAGTAACAGCCGTGCAACCGGTCTTTTTGTATCCGATATTGCGATTGATTTGAGAAGGCTCTTTTGCGTTTCGGTCAATCAGCTTGAACCCGAAATGTCCAACGAAACTATCAAAAAGTTGCAAGCAGAGGGATGGATTGCCTCTAAGAATGTTTTTGGCGACTGCTTAGTAGCTCCTAAAGCCCTACGTGAAGCGTGGATTGAGGCATTGGCAAAGGCTATCGTGAACTGGCGCATCACCTCCAACCAATCTCGCACCTTCAGCTTGATGGATACACTCGCTATCTCAATAGGCGATAATGCCAATCTAATTGCAGGCAGTATTAGAGCAAAATTGTCCGAAGAAGATTCCAACAAAGCGGTACCCATCATCGACGAAAATCTAAGCAACGTAGAGACTTTCGTTACCCTGCAAGCTGGGGGCTACATTGCCACTACGAAAGAGCAAGCCAATGCCCTCGAACAGGCAGAGAAGAAGCTCATCGAACTAATGATGGCATTCGATTACGAAAATCAAAAGTAACTTTGCATCGAAGGATAGCAATAAAAAAGAGGGTTGTGGACAAAACAAATTGTACCACACCCCTCTTTAAGCTCTATCGAAATACATAGCCCAAACCTCAGATCAACAATAACGCCGTGAGTTCGGTGCAATGGGTTTCATAACTCCCGACACAATATCTTACACACCAACCAACATGGTATGAAGCCATCTTCTAAGCAGCATTCCGTTTTTCAAGCTCTCATCAAGTTACAATTCATCACACCCCAAGGAGTCTATCGCTGGATAAAGAGCCTGCTCTCCGAGGGAACGACTCTGATGGCACTTCTCCGCTTTTCGGCAGAAACTTATCCATATCAAACCGCTCTCTTACCAGCCGAGGGTGAGACTCTCACTTACCGAGATTTGTACAAGCAATCTCGACAACTGGCATATCTATTACGAGAGCATTACGGACTTCGGGCAGGGCATCGGGTTGGCATACTCTGTCGCAATCATACAATGGCGGTATTACTTCTGCCTGCCTATCTCGTCTTGGTGTACACACGCATCTACTCAATACGGAGATGGGAGCCGAAAAACTGGAGGCTCTACTCCACAAGGGCAAAGGGTATCAGCTACTTCTTCTTGACGAAAATCTTCGTGAGCAGTCGCTCCCTCAGACTCTTTCTACCCCTTTTGCTACGATAGAAGCCATCAAAAGAGAGCTAACAGAGACACCTACTCCGCAAGGGAAACTGCCCCACATACGCCGAGGGGGAGAACTAACGGTACTCACGGGAGGTTCCAGCGGACACTACAAAGCCGCCGCTCGACGTCCTTCTGCCACACAATTTCTCCCTCCTCTTTGGGCATTGCTCCGACAAATCGGCATACACCACTACCGAAACGTTTACATCGCCCTTCCCCTTTACCACGGATTTGGCTTGGCAACGCTTATTACCTCTCTTGTTATGGGCAAAGAAATTCTACTCACTCGCCACTTCGACACCGAGCAAGCCCTACAAGCCATCTGCAAATATCGCATCGAGGCAACTCCTTTAGTACCTGTAATGCTCTCTCGTATGTTGCAAAAGCCAACATCGAAGGAGCAACTATCCACACTTCGTTGCATTATCTGCGGAGGCGACCGACTTGAGCGATCACTCGTCCAACTGGCACACGAAACGCTCGGCAAGGTAATCTACAATCTTTATGGTACTTCGGAGGCAGGATTCTTTCTCCTTGCCACGCCCAGTGATTTGGAGCGACACGCAGAGACGACCTTAGGCCGCCCCATACGGGGTGTGCAGTGTCGATTAGAGCAGGTCAATGCCGATGGCGTAGGTACGCTGTGGGTGCGATCGGGGTGGGCGATGCAAGGGCGAGACCATCAGTGGCAAGGCACAGGCGACTTGATGCGTTGCAACGCAGAGGGGTATTACTTCTATCAAGGGCGAGCCGATCAGATGATTGTTTCAGGCGGCGAAAACATCTATCCCGAAGTCGTTGAACGCACCATCGTAGCACATCCCGAGGTCTTTACGGCGAGGGTTTTTCCCATCCCCCACGCCTCTTTTGGACAAGTCTTAGCGGCACACGTAGAGTGTAAAGACAAGGAAAATCCGCTAAGTGAGGAAACTCTACGCTCATGGCTTCGCCCTCGACTTTCACGGGCCGAAATGCCCCATTGCATTACCTTTGGCTCCGTCCAACTTTTAGAAACAGGCAAACGAAAGGCATAGTCGCTACAAACTGCGCAACACATCAAAAGAGGGACAAGCCTTCGGGGCAAAGTCTCTGTGCCCGTGGAGTGTGGCTCGAGGATAACGCTCCATGAGCGACTCGACCAACTTGCGCAATGCCACTCGTTGTGGAGGCGTGCGATTGTCTTCGGGTTGCCCCTCGCTATTTACCCCACCCACGTAACAGATACCGATGCTTGTACGATTGTACCCACGGCAATGCGCTCCGACCAATTCTTCGGCACGTCCTACCTCTATTGAGCCATCTCGGCGCACCACATAATGGTAGCCACATCGCACCACCCTCGTTCTTGATGCCAAGAGCGGATTTCTTCCACGCCAATATCTTGCTCCGGCGGGGTGGCAGAGCAATGCACGATAATCTTCTCAATCGCTCGCATAATGCACTGCCCCGTTTACTCTGCCTCTTCTTTCTTCTGCGTGGGCTCCTCCTTTTCGGGCATGGCGACTTTCTGGTCTGCCTTACCCTTGGCAGGAGGCTCTCCCTCACGACGACGATAAAAAAGATAATTGAGTACAAAACGTACCAACTCCCAACCGCCCAAAGCGGCAATAATATTTACAATGTCCATAGTGATAAAAGATTAAAAGGTTCGTATAAAAAAGAGGGGGATAGCTCGTTGCTTACCACCCTCATTGAAGTGTATTTGGTGCTACACCTCATCTTCAAAAAGCCCAAGAGAACGCCTCAAAGACTCAAAAACAGAGCAATCTCAAAGTACACGACAACCACCGAAGTCCTACAATAGGCTACTGAAAAAAGACTTGCCTAAAGGACTGTAAAAAGAGCGATTAAATACCCTCGCCCGTATCTTCTCCACTTACGGGAGGAGTCGGTTTCTTGCCCTCATCGGGCGTAGAAGGAGCACCAGTCTCTGGCTTGTTAGCCAACTCATCAATACGCTGGTAGGAAGCCAAGCGCAATGCACTAAAGTTACGAGGGGGCATATAACGTACACGAGCCTTGCGCAGATGCTTATGCACCTTAAAGTCCTCAATACGCTCTACCCCCTGACTTCCGAAAGAGGGGCGGAATGAGCCCAACTCGCCACAATCGACAATAAAGCCCTCCGAAAGGTAGTGACTAAAGGCGTGAGCCAAACGGTCTATAACTGCCTTTACATCGGCAGAAGAGACGGTCGAGCCTTCGGAAATTACATCGCACAACTTAGCAAAGGTCAGCTTGTTTTGTGCTACCTGTTGTGCAAAAAAGAGTTTACGACCTGCATGCTTTCCAATCGTAACATTACGTTCTATCAATCTGAATTTCAATGCCATAATATAGATTTATTATAAGGTTATTACTTGTTTTACCCCACGAGATTGGGGTGTTGAATGGTTCATGGTACGCTCCTCCCCGTCGAAAGAAGAAGAGGAGGCGAAAATCGGTATCATGATAAAGATTTATTAAGGTAGAGGGGGAGAGCAAGGGTATCGCACCTCTCCCCCGAAAAGGGATTTTGAAGCATTAGGATATCAAAAGTTATTTACGATGAAGAAAAAGTCCGTATGGAGGGATACTACCCACTCTAAGCACCGACATCAACGAAATAAAACCCTTTTTGTCCCGTAGTTTCATCTGGCAGTTGAATGTACTTTGACAGCTCTGTTCACATCTCAAAGATCCTTTTGAGCCTCCTTGTGAGGTCTCTCTCGCAAAGCCGTGCGCCCTCTCCCTACGACCGCTCTTCGGTCTCTCTTTGGTGGGGAAAGTCGCCCCACTCGGAGGCTTCAAAAGAGGTGAGTACCTCCCTTGCGCAACCGCCTTGCTTTTGCTTTTCTGACCACAAAAGTAGGTGCTCCCCTACGAGTAACCCCTTGATGCTCCGACCCGATTGCACTCTCCCCCTCCATAAACTTTTGCCTATCTCCGCCCTCGCTCTCTCTACGGCAGGGGTGTGGGGCGTTGTGGGGGTGGATTGAAGTGCTTCTGCCCCGCTATTGCTATCAAAATCTTACTGCACGCCCTACCGCACCCCAACGGTCGCTTTAAGACTATTACACAGCAAGAGCCTCTCAAACCCCTACAACTATGTACAAAAGAGCAAAAATTACTAACAAGTAGGTATCACAGAGTATTGGAAATCTCACTCGCTTCATCGTATCTTTGCGCATGTGAAAAGAGACCGTTACTCGGACTCTCGAAAACAATCCTTTCCGAAGAAGAATAGGAGGCAAGGGCACAAATTCCCTTCGCTCCTCCTCTTCTCCCTCACCTCTCCCAGCGAGAGAACCCATGAAGAAATTGCCTAAGCGTAGGCAATGCCCTGAGGATTTAGCACAAGCCTAAAAAGCGATGAAAACACCTGTCATTAGGCAATGCGCCTCAGAAGATAACCATTTCCATTAAGCTGTACGAGACGGGGGACTTCCTTTTTTGCCCCTCTCTCTCTGAGAAATAGCTTTTGATGTAGACCAAAACCTAATCCTTATCACTCTACGCAAAAAGCTCCGTTGCTACCTATTGCCTTTTCCAGCCAAAGTAGTGGCACCAACTTAAAAGAGAAATACATTTAATCTTCATACTTACTTTTTCATTCTTTTCAACTAGTTCGATAGAGCCGATGCAGAGTTACTCACCTTTGCATCGGCGATGTCTTTTTAGCCCTCGCCGCTCTACGCTACCATCTTACACTCCTATTTTTCTTTTTCAAGCCCTATTGCTTTTCTAATAAACAAAACATATTTTTGTGTCCGGATAGAACATTTTTTACCATAAAATAGATAAACACGCAAGCTATCCAGACAAGCTCTTCAATGACTAAAAACCACCTTGTTCACGCTTGTCTACAACAACGCTTAAGCAATGTTACAGAGGATGCTATAAGAACCTAAAATAGGCGAACCAGAACAAAACAACAGAAAAGAGTTTTACCCACTTCATAAGTATTGATTCACCAATTTTACGACATTATCAAAATAAAAAAGAAATGCATTATGAAACACAATCTTCTCTCAATTACAACAATTACTAAGAAGCTGGCTCGCTTCTCTTTTACCCTCTCGTTCGGGCTGTTTATCTCCTATTTCTTCTCTCTCTCCCTAAAGGCTCAAGGTATCGTAGAAGGGCCTATTATGCTAACCGGAGAGCATGAAACGGCCTGCATCATAGGCGGTATTTCTTCCAATGGTCGCTACATTTTTGGGTTCAACTCAGAAAATAGTTTCCGTTACGACCTTACAACTAAGAAAAGCTATTATCCAGCCAAGCAACATCGTATAGTCTCTGTATTCGACAATGGCGATATGCTTATTTTCGTTGGTGAAGGTAGCGGAGGTGTCATAACGGGAGCCGACCAGAAGTTCACCGCTTTCACAAGTCCCGACCCAGACTACCCTTTTGTAGGTCCTCTCTTCGCATCGGCTGACGGCAAGCACATCTGCGGAAATGTGGCTAAAGAAAAGGGAGGTTTTACACTCAAACCTTTTGTGGGGATACGACAAGAAGACGGTAGCTACAAACTCTCCATTTTGGAAGTATTGCCACAAGATGTACTCGGGACAGAACCTCAGTTTACCAATGCTATGTTCTGCTCACAAGATGGTAAAAAGATCTTTGGACTTCAAAAAGACTGGACAGGCTTCTTAGACCGATTTATGGTTTGGGAGATGGGTGCAGATAACCAGTACCATATCCAAGGGTTAGACGATGCCACCTTCTTCGGCACACAAATACCTCTCCCAAATGATTTTGAATTTACGTTTCTCCCCTCTTCTGGGCGCAGAATGCTACCCAGTTTTAATGGCAACTACATTTGTGCCGGCAGCAAACCCTACATAAAGGACGAGGAACGTTTGGGAAAAGAGTCGCCCTACATCTATAACTTATCAGAAAAGAAGTCCCTAATTTTCGACAAAATCACTGATGCTATCGCCATCAATGCGTGGTCCGATAATGAGTTACTCTGCAGCGAAATTGCTCCAACAGGAGGTTGGGACTCTTTTATAGGCTACAAAAATGGTACTCGAAAACCTTTGTATGAGTGGATCAAAGAAAAAACAGGTGTAGATGTATCCAGTTTCTTCAATATATCTGAAATAAATACTCCCGTGATGGGCTTCCCCTTCCTATCAGCAGATGGTAAAGTGATGGTAACTTTCAGAGTAGACCCCAACGACTCTCAAAAAGGTAACATCGCATACATGGTATTCAAAGACAATATCACTGGAATAAATACCCCCGAATGGCAGGAGAAAAGGGAGGTTATCGATATGACAATGCCAACCGAACAATTAAAGTCGATTTTGATGCTCAAATATCTCTATTCGATGTTTCGGGTTGCCTCCTTGCTCATACTTCTCTGAATGCCGATACGGAGTGGCAACTGCCCTACTCTTTGGCAGAAGGCTTCTACATAATGCAAATCGCCCTCGATGGCAGAAAAGAGGTCTTGAAAGTAGCTTTATAAAGTAATTGGTACAGCGTCTTACGGCTCGTTTCGGATAGGGGCAGTCTTTGCTTCCAAACCTACCGCAAAGCCGAATTCTATACGAAAATTAGTCGTAGCGTAATTCATACCATCAACAAAAAAAGGGAGTTCCATTGAGGAGCTCCCTTTTGTAATATATCGTGCGTAGGAGGATAACTTGCCGAACAACGGGTTTTATCTATTGCTACGCATCACACTTTGCGGATTACTTTCTGTAGATTACCTTGCGCACCTTGCCGTTGCTGAGGCGGACGATGTTTACCCCCTCTTGCATCTCGTTTAGGCGACGTCCATCCACACTATAAATCGCCACGATAGTAGCCGACTCTTGCGCCAATACGTCTTCGATAGCCACATCGGTGCCTTCGAAGTCCACCCATTGAAAATTATCCCCAACTCGTTTTAGCTCCTTGGGCATCCATCCTTTTTGGCGTGCCGTTGCTACTTGTCTTTTGAGGCAAACGTTTTTATCCTTACTATCTCGCTTGTCCACTACCAAGAGGTCTCCCTTTTTCTCCTCGTCACTGCGGTTGGAGAGAGAGGCGATGAGTGCATCCATAGCCCTTTCGTTGATATTGTTTTGAGCACAAGCTACAGACCTCACATCGGGATTGTGGCTAAAGTCTAAGGCGGTAATTTGATTATAACTGCAATCAAAAACCTCAAGCTCGGGGTTGGCAGAGAGGTCTACCTCCGATAGGCGATTGCCATCACAGTAGAGATACTCTAACTCCGTATTGGCACGCACATCTAACGACGAGAGTTCATTTTTGCCACACATCAGAGAACTCAAAAGAGCGTTATGACTCACGTCCAACGTGGAGAGCTTATTGCCATAACAATCCAATGTTTCCAAATAGGGTAAAGCTCTCACATCAATAGTTTTCAATGCGTTTACAGAACAGACAAGTTGACCTAATTGAGGGTTTTTGCTAACATCCAAAGCGGTAATATCATCGTTTACACAGGCAAAGTAGCTCAAGTCGCCCTTAATGGTAATGCGCCCCTGCTCGTCGGTCAATCGGAAGGTTATGATGCCCTCTTGCGCACTGACCTCCTCGGCACCCTCTATCTCGAATAATTCTATATTTACACAATCACTCGCACCTAACGTCATGGTGAGGGTTTCGCCCTTCTTTTTGGAAGTAGTTAGCGTCATAATACCCTTGCCCACTGTTGGTTCTGTGCCCGCATAGTCGATCCATTTGTCCTGCTCTTTATTCCACTCTCTGGGTAACCACCCCCTCTCCTCAGCAATCGAAGCCTCATTAGAGGAGAAGATATTCCCATCGGGCGTTTCGCTGTTGTTAATCACCATCAGCTTGCCCTTTAGTGCCATGCTTTTACGGTTGGGGAGGGAGCGCAATAGGCGTTGCATACCTGCACCTTTCAATTCATTTTGCGAGCAGAGTATAGTCTCCAAGGCGCCATCCTGAGCCACTTTGAGACGTCCTATTTTGCTGGCAGAGCAAGATACCCATCTTAACTTTTTGTTCTCACTAAGGTCAAGGGTGTAGAGCGGATTGTCATAGCAGAAAAGCTCTTCGAGCGCCTCGTTTTCGTCCACCTTTAACTTTCGGATTTGGTTTTTGAAGCAATGCAAAATCTTCAACTTCTCGTTTTGCTTCACATCGAGCGCCTTGAGTTCATTTTCCTCGCAGTAAAGCGATGTAAGGCTGGGAGCTTGCGTAACGTCGAGCGCCGTAAGCTCCAACTTTGAGCAGACCAAGCTACGCACATCGCCCTTGATAACGATATTGCCTTGGGCATCGGTCAGTTTGTACTGATTTTCTGCGCTCAAAGTAGCCCCCTCTACGGTAAATGCGCCATTGGCGTTGATGTTTATATCGAGTATGGCATCGACTTTCTTGGCGGTGGTCAGTTTAACTTGATGCTGTGCCCCAGCGGTGTAGGATGTAAACATTGCCATAAGAGCAACGAACAACCCTAAAATAGTACCTTTTGCCTTCATATTATATCAATTTTAACCTTTATCTAAAGTAATACCGAGACAGAAAGAGCCTCTCCAACGATGTGAAGTTAGCATTATTTTACAAAAAAAACAATTACCCCTCCCCAGAGAGAGAGAGGTGGGGCGCATCAGAGTCATCTGCCTAAGCCAATACCCCGACTTGCCCTACTCTCCTGCTCCACAGAGGCTATCGCTTCTCGATGAGTTGTGAATAGTTGTCTATTTTGATGATGTATTGCCCTTGAGGTAGCTCTTGGGTGTCGAGTATCTCCTGCGTACAAGAGCTCCACTCCTTAATAAGTCGCCCCTCTCTATCGTAGAGGTAGACAGAGCTTTCGAGAGGTTTGTTCTGCACTGCCAGATAGCTATCAAAACTGGAGGGATAGACTCTAATAGCCCTCTCTGCCCCTCTCTCGCAACTGCTCCATTCTCCATCGTAGGGTTTGAGGTTACCCCCATTGAAGTCCATAGCCTTCCACCCTTTAGCAAGTACCTTTTTGACCTGCTCTTTGGTACATCTATTCCGCTCTTCTTTCTCTTGAGTATCGACCACATTAAAGAGACAATCATCGGAAGATTGGACCTGTGGGAGCGACTCTACGAGCTTTGCCATCGCATCGGCATTCATCTGATTTACATAGCAATCAATCGTTATCATTCCCGTTGCCTGGGGCGAAACGACCAGCGAACTCAGCCTATTGAACGCACAGAGCAACTCAAACATTGCAGGGTTATGCGAGAGGTCCAGCAGGGTGAGCTCATTGCCTCCACACCATAATTCCTCAAGGAGAGGATTGTGTGAGAGTTCCAACTGAGAGAGAAAGTTCGTACCACAGTAGAGCTTTCTGAGGCGAGGCAACTTTTGCGTCTCGATGCGACGGAGTTCATTATCGAAGCATTGTAGCGTCTCAAGTTTAGCATTACGCTCCGAAAAATATAGATGCGTGAGCTTGTTGCTAAAGCAAACCAGTGTCTGTAAGGCAGGCATATGCTGAGCATCGATTAAAAGTATTTTATTGCCGGAACAGTTCAGATAACTGAGGTTCTCCAAATTGTTCGATAGCGATAACTTAGTCAACTGATTGCGGTTGCAGTTGAGCCCTTCCAAGACTTCCGAAGCGCTCACATCGAGTTCAGAAAGAGCATTGACCCCACAACCCAATATTTTAAGGCGCGAGAGGGCAGTAAGATCCAAATCCGAGAGCTTGTTGTTAGAGACATCAAGCCACTCAAGATCGGCAGCTTTTGAAACATCAAGCATCGTTATCTCACTGTACGTAGAGACGAATTTCGTAATCGAAGAGCCTGCTATCGTAACGGTTTGATGGGTCAATGTGTACTCGACAACGCTTTCCGAAGGTGTAAAAACGCCCTCCACTCCTGTTGCTTTAAGGTCGGAAGAGCCGTTACAAACGAAGCTAATTTTTGAGCCAACGGGCTTATCCGTTGTAAAGGAGAGGGTTTGCTTGGGGGTATCTCCGCCCTCTTCCGAACCAGGATACTCCCTCTCGTGGGTGCCGTTATAGTCATACACCGTCCACCCTTTGCCCGAGAGCGTAGCGACATCCGTTCGAGTACAAACGTTTTGCTCATCTGTTTTTTGCGTGTCTATCACGTAGAGAAGCCCATCTTCATCAGGTCTATTTGGGAGCGAAGCAACAAAGTTTTTCATCCCCACCCTATCCAATCTGTTCACTTGGCAGATAACGATACTTACCTTGGGACAGGCACTTAGGTCGAGCGAGGCGATGAAGTTATCTTGACAAGAAAACTCCTCCAAAAGTGGACTTTTCGGTGCTAACGAGGTCAGCTCATTATGCCCACAATCGAACGTCTTCAACTCCGTAAGATGCTCCACTTTGAGACTTGATATTTTATTGTCTGCCACATCTAAGTAGGTAAGATGCGGAGTATTCAAAAGATCCAACACCTTAAGTTGATTGATGGAGCAGTCGAGGTAGGTCAAACTCGATGCCTTGGTTACGTCCAACTTTTCGAGCTGACTGCTGGAACAAACCAGCTCTGTAACCGCCCCCTTGATAGTTATCGTAGAGGAACTCAAAGTGTACTGCACCTTTGAATTGGAGACTTGGGCAGGCTCTTTTACGCCTTCGATAGAAAAAGTGCCCTTTGCCTTTATCTTCAGCTTAATGGTCTCTCCTACTTTCTTCTGGGTCGAGAGCTGGATACACTCCTGTGCTTGGAGCTGCACGCCCCCTCCGTTTAAGAGGAGTAGCAGAGCCATCAGCCCCACCGATGCGAAGCACCATCTAAACCTCGCATCACGGTGCTGAAAGCAACCCATAGAGAGCGTACTCCGATGCCCTACGAACTTCAAATAAAACCCCTCGAAAAGAGCTACTAAAGAGCTCTTCATTTCTGTAATGCTCTTCTTCATAACCGAGAAATATTAAAAATTAACTTTCCCGAAAGGTAGTAAAAATATATACGAAAGCCAAACAGCGCACCCTACCTATCATAGACAGGAGGAGCAATAGTTCAACCCCCAAAGATCAATCAATGCCGAAGCGGCGATTGGCACGCTCTTCAATATCGGAAAAGGCAGTGTTGATTAACTTGCGAATATCGCTCTTTTCCTGTTTGGTTATCCGCCCCTGCACTTGCAGGTAGTCCAGCCACGCCATAGTATGCCCATACCCACCTAAACGCTGCACCGCACACTGTATGCACAGATGCTTAAATTCGCCCGAAGTACGCACCCCTTCAAAGAGGGGATAAACCTCCTTTTTAGAAACTTCTACCAAAAAATGACTATCCAACCGATTATCTACTTCCATAAAACTTCCTCCTAAAAACACTTTTTCAACAACAGCTATACTCTATCGATTCATTACATCAAAAAAATATCACATAACACTTTTGGCTCTCCCCTCTAAATAATCTAAAAGTCGGGGAAAAGAGCAAAAAGCTCACTCTACAACTTACAACTTTGTTTATTTCCTCTCTCGAAAAAAAGAAATATATTGGCTCACCTCTTTTTTTATCCAAAAAGAAATACTACTTTTGCACCATCTCATAAGAGACAAGAATACAAGAAAATAAACCGTTCACAGTTCCTTGTTGGGAAACAAGGGACTGTTTTTTGTTTCTACCCTCCCTACCCATCGTCTTTTTGAGGCTATTACACAGAGGCAACAGGAACGCACATTTGCAAGCAATAGCTTAGGTTGCGCAAAAAGAGAGAGAGTAGGGTACAAAGCGCAAGGAGCGAGAACGTGTCGAGAGCCTATTCTGCCCAACAACCGAATACGAGACTTCATAACAATGCCACAATATCTCATTATGCAAGAGCCTCTTTTTGAGAGCCTTTTCCTATCGATGCTCTGCGCCTATCCTCGCCTTTCATCTCCACATAATTACACATCTCAAAGAGGCGAGAGACCGCCCTCGAACCATAACACTGCAGGAGCCGCTCGCCTGCCAACCTATAATTGCTCGTAAAGTGAGTAATGCAGTCGTGCCGATCGCCCCGCTCCTCGATAATCATACGTAACAACTCCACCCGATTGCCCATATAGAGTACCTCTCGTGGCTCTGAACCCAAGTCCTGAATACACAGTACTCGAGGTTTTACGAAAGTGTCCAAACGCCCCTCCCGAGCATACTGCATGCAGATGGTGCTGGCGCGCAGACTCTGCCAAGCAAGAGGGAAACGCTTATCCCCAATACGATACGTTACCCCGAGATGCGTGCATAGCTCCGACATAATGTTCATTACGAGCGATTTACCCGTGCCCGTTGGTCCACACACAAAGAAGCCTTTACTCAAATCGGCAGGCACCATACGCCCCTCCATAGGCTCCTCACAGCGAGCATTAACACTCCCCTCCAACCACTGCAAAAGGTAGAAAACAGCCCTCCTATTATGCTCATCTACCGCAAAACCCTGCGGTAAAAGCAAGCGTGCCACTGCGAGAAACGCCTCCTCATAGCTGGCAAGGGCAATGTTCATCGGAGTGCGCTCAATGAGAGGGAAACTGCCCCCCTCACGTACCAACTGAACCAATCGGCTGATGCGAATACTCTGTTTGCTCATACTTGTTCTCTTTTTGAGAAATAGCTTAGATGGGTAATGCTACTCGAAACGCCACAACGCTTCTGCACCGCCCCCTCGAAATGCTCAGACAGCCCTGCCCCACTCGGCATTGGCATCTCGATTGAAACGCATACCAACGGCTTCTGACCGCTGCCCCCACTCCAACACTCGACACTCGCCCACTGGCTTACGCTCGGCAACCTCCTTGCGCTCTCGTCGGTGCCAGTTGCGTACTGCCGCTTGCCAATCTTTCATCTTGTTGCGCCCCACCATCCAACCCTTGGAGGCATAAAACGAAACAAAGCGCTCGGCATCGACCTCATAACCACCCTCTCGAACAAACCGCTCTACCTCTCCCTCGGTGGGGGCAACGAAGCGTGGCGCAGCGTTGCGTGTTTCGGGCGCACTCTCTCCCCCTTGAGTTAGGTTAGGTTCTGTTTCCTTTTCTTTCTTTTCTTTTATAGGGGGCATAATTCGTTCATAATTCTGCACCGAATTATCTTTTGCTATTGCTGCATCGTTGTCATAATTCGGAATTATAGTTAGAGAATTATCTACCGAATTATCGGAATTATTGATTTTATCGGAGTTCTCTCTATTTTTCTCAATCTTTTCTTTGTATGGGTTGGTGTGCCCTAACAGAAAATTAGGATTGCCTCGTGAGATGCCCGTCCGCCTACTCTTGCTGGCAGAAGATTTACTCCTTTCTTGCAGAGATGCTTCCATCAACTCCATACGGCGGAGCAGACTGGGCGAAAAGAATCGGTCGCCACACTCGGTAAAGGCAAAGAGTTCAAAGTCCTCCACAATGGAGCGCACCACCTCTTCGTCCACCTGGATATCGTATGCCAAATCGGCATAGCAACGGCAGTGGGTATAGTCTCGCTCCTCTCGGAGACGCTCGATAATCATAAAGTAAACACCATAACCCATAGCCCCGAACTTACGGCGCACGGCTACGATTTTGGCATCGCGCGAAGCATTGCTATCGTGCGAAAAGTAAAATGCATCTTTCATAATAATCCTATCTTTTAATGTTAATTACCAACGCTTAAGAAAGCTCTTTAGAGCTACATTTGCCCGCCCTCTCTATGTTTTCCAATCTCCCTCTGAGAGGCGTTAAAGTATCTCCTCTTGCCAACACCGCACAACACTCTCACAGCATCCTCTGCGACCTCCCTGTGCCTTGTACAATGCTCTAACAGCCAACCGCAACAAAGAGCCTTCTGAGTAAAAAAGAGCCAATGCCTCACGCTCAACTTAGGGAATGCTCCGAGGGAAGCACTTTTTTCTTTCGAGATAAATGTCGTACTTTTGCAAGCGACGGAACATTTACGCCACAAAGATAGAACTTTTACACTAAACGCTCTATCATATTTTAGAAAATGTTCTACGCAAAAAAAAGAAAGGTATAATCATTCGGAGCAAAAGGCACGTTCCTAACGCCCGAAACCCACTGAGAGGAGTCGAATAAAGATTAGAGGTTCGAGTTGAGAGAATAAAGATTAGAAAAAGGAATGAAGTCGGTCGAGTTTACCCTGCTATTGCTGCCTCTTGCATTTATGCTCCACGAGTATGAGGAAATTATAATGTTCCGAAGCTGGCTAACTCGTCATAGAGCGGAGATAGAACAACGCTTCCCACAAGTAGCAAAGCTCCTCACCCGGCAGAAAGTGTTCGACTACTCAACAGCAACATTTGCCCTCGGTACAGCGCACGAGTTCATTCTTCTCTGCCTCATCGTACTCTACGCCATCGGCTCGGGCAACTATCAATGGTGGTTTGCCGCCTTGGTCGGGCACTCCCTGCACCTTGTGGCGCACCTTGTCCAATGGGCAGTGTATGGCAAATATGTGCCCGTCCTCCTCACCACGCTCCTCACCCTACCCTACTGCGGATATGCCTTTGCCCAATTTGTCAAGGCAGACCTCCTCTCACTCGAACAAATGATAGCGTGGGGCATTGTCGGCATCCTCCTCACCGCCATCAGTTTAGGGTCGGCATTTTACCTTATGTCCCAGTTCCATCGCTGGGAGTACAAAAAGAAATAAACGAAGAAATATAACGAGTAAATTATGGCTACTCAACCGCTTAACATCAGCCCATCAAGTTGCGCCTACTGCAATTTATCCGCCACCAAGGTATCTCAATCAAAAGTTTTGAAATGCAGTGCGGACTCTCCAACGGTTACGTATCCTCGATGCGTATAGGCATCGGATCGGAGAAGCTCGAAGAGATTTTGCGCCAATACCCACAACTCAACCGCAAGTGGTTGCTCTATGGAGAGGGCGATATGCTCAGCGACGAGAGGGACGACTCGGCAGAGGGTGAACCAACTTCGCTCAACGACCGCAACAGCCTCAAATACTTCTACTTGATGTCTGCCACAGCGAGCAACATCGAGGGCATCGAAGACAACGAACTCCAGCAACCCTACACGCGCATCAACTTCCCCGGTTATGAGGGGTGCATCGGCTTCAACGTAACGGGCGATAGTATGTACCCCACGGCAAAGGAAAAAGACATCGTCGTTATCTCGCCCGAACGCATCGACACCATCATCAACGGCGAAGTCTACTTGGTGGTAACCCGAGACGGACAACGCATGATAAAACGCCTCTGCATCGTGGGCAACGACGAGGAGAGCGGGCACATCATACGCTGTATATCGGACAACGAAAACCAAACGCTCTACGCCCCGTTTGAAATCTTCGGCGCTAACATCCACAACATCTTCCGTGTGAAAGGATTCATCTCGAACACCCTCTTAGCGTGATGCGGTGGAGAGCGGGAGCAACGTCCCCAAGCCCCTCGAAGCAACCCCATTGACCCGAAAATATAACTGAATTATCAACTAATAAGCAAAAAAAATGACACGCGAAGAATTTATATACCTAGAGATAAAGAATAATCTAATAAAAGAATTCATTTCTACATGTAAGGATCACCATCATTATCCAGAAGACGAATTTCATTTATTTATGGAAGAGGCTTCAACAGACATGGCAGAATGGCTAGGCAACAAGCTCTCATACCCCATTAGTCCCGCCACTTTACTTATAACAGAAGAGTTTAGCTTTTACTACGCACTCTTTGAAAAATTTCTAACAAACAGAAAAGATAGTACCAAAAAGGGTTGGAATAATATTAAAACTCTATTAGATCAGAACACAAATGGGGGGAAGGAGCTCTCTCAAGTCCTCCTCGAAAAAATCAATTCTTTATTCTCTTTTTTCAACGAGAGATATATCACTAATTCTGAAACAAGCGAAAAAACAACCAATAAAGATTTCGAAGATTTATTCGGCAACGGAAGCACTAAAAAAAGGACAAGAGATATTCTTTTGAACAACAACCCTTCTCTGACAGAAAAAATCGAGGCTCTTGTATACATTACTATGAGATTCAGGAATAGGCTCCTGCACGGACAAAAAGCATTGTCAGAAATAAGCGAGCAAGGATTTATTTTCTTCCTTTTATCCATATTTATACGAGATTTGATTAATCTTTTAGTATCTTCTAAAGATTGGGAGCGTCTCCGAGATTGAGAAAATAACTCTCTTCAAGAGGAAGACAAAAAAAGAGACCATCACACGAGGGCGGTCTCTTTTTTATAGGGGATTGTTCGGGAGGGGTGCTCCTTGGGCATTCATTCGCCAAGCAAAGGGCAAAGTCGGAATATCAAGAGGTGCGAAAAGTCTACCGCTATGCTCTTTGCCCATTTTGGGAATAAAAGGCGAGAGATAAATACCACCAAAAAGAAAGAGGAGAGGGAGCAAAAAGAAATACCCTCCCTTGAGAGAGGGGCGGTATAATTACTGAGAAAAAGGAGAGGGTTGCCCCTTTGTTCTTTTATGAGTTGCGTTTACGGTGCAACCTGCGACGGGGCGTTCTACGAGTCCATTGCACCACAGCCCCAACCAATACGACCAATCCTAAAATAGATAATCCTTGCATACTACCATCGGTGTAAACTTTGATTAAAAAGGAACTGCACCGCAATTCCTAAAAATCCTTTCGACAGTACTCAAACCGCACCACTCCACCAATAAAAAAATGACTAAATTCGCACAAAGAAGAAATAATTAGCAACAGAAATATGACGAAAGAATTCCCCCAAAGAACTAAGGAGCACGTATTAGAAGAAACGTCTGGTCGCTTTTTGCAAACTCATCTGCCTCAAGAATGGATTTGCAGAAAAGAGTTCCCTGATTACGGGGTAGATTATATAATAATTCCAATACTTGAAGGGGATGTTTATCCTATTAAAATTCTTGTTCAACTAAAGAGTTCTAAAAAATCTAACAAGGGTAAACGGGAGCCAGAGTATGAGAGACAACGACTAAAAGTAGCAACCTACAATCTCTTAAAAGAAGAACTCTCATGTGCTTTACTTATTAAATATGTGGAAGAAGAAAACGAAGCCTATTATATTTTCATAAGAGATATCCCAGAACCTCCCCAGGGAAAAGCTTCCTTTACCGTAAAAATCCCCAGAAGTGAAAAGCTTTCAACAATAGACTGGGCTTCAATTTTTAAAAGAGTATCTGGAATCCATTCACAAAAAAAAGAGGCAGGTAAAGAAATATAAATAGAAGAAAGAAGTGGAAATTATAAAGGTTACATATCGTCCAAGGAGAGGCAACGTTGCTCGATTTGATACTTCGGGAGAAGTTTCTGCTTGAGGTGTGCAGCTTTCTCCGCCAAGAGTTCGGGACGGAAGTTCTTCCGCTGTCTTTTTACTTCCGCCACGACGGCTCTATTCTTCTCTACTTTGAGGGCTACAATGTCTATTTCGTACGCTTTGCCCTTGGTTTCCCACCACGAACCGATAGCACGATACTGGAGGCTCTCTGCCATTTGTTGCTTGAAATAACGCTCCAGCATCACGCCCGAATAGGTTGGATAGTCCGCACGAACAATCTCCCGAAGAGCCTCGAAGTTCTTAATCTCTATGAGCGAACGGTGGCGGTCGAAGTAGTTGAACCAAAATCGGATAAAGTTATCCCGTATCTCGTAGCGCACCGTTTGTGTTCCCTCTTTGGAGAGAATGGGGCGTTGGCGTGATAGGATGTTGTAGTCCTCTATCAACCGCTTGATATACCCACCGAGACTTTTGTTGCCGAGAGCATTCTCTATTTCGGGTTGGGTGTTCCTGCCGCCCGATATGAGACCGATTATAGAGAAGTAAGTGGCGTAGTTTTTGCCAAATTCCTCGATGAGTAGGTACTTGCCCTCTTCGGTAAAGGGGGAGTTGTCTCGCACCATAAAATCAATCATTGCATCCACCGTAAGCACTCTATTATCGCAAAAGAGCTCCACGTACTTAGGTACTCCGCCCGTGAAGGTATAGAGAGCCAGAAGGTCGTCGGGCGTGTATTCCTTGTGGTAGTCGTGTAGTATCTCTTTGAGTGTGAACGGGGAGAAGGCTTCCAACTTAATCGTGTTGTCTGCTCGTCCGAAAAGAGGCTCCTTGGCACTCTGGAATATCTTCTGCATGAGCGAGTAGAGCGACCCCGAGACGATGAGGTTCATGCGAGAACGCTTGCGGTACTGATCCCAAATGTTTTGCATATCGCTGTAAACCGCCTCGTTGATGTTGTAAAATTCTTGAAACTCGTCGAGTACTAAGTTAAAAGGAGTGTTGCCAGCGACCTCCATCAAGTATTGAAAGAGCGTGCGGAAGGAGCGGATTTCAGCGGGAACGAAGATCCCCAACGCCTGCCGAATAATGGGAATGAACTCCTCACAAAGGGTGGCTTCGTTCTTACGCCCCACGAAAAGGTAAACGGTGGGTGTGCCCTCTACGGCTTGCATTATGAGGCTTGTTTTGCCGATGCGACGCCTGCCCGTTATGACCGTCAGGCGAGAATGCTCTTCAAAAGAGAGCTTTTGTATGCGGGTCAACTCCGCCAATTCGTTGGTCCTATCGTAAAACTTCATAGCTCTTTTCTTTTTGTAACCGCCGTAACCGTAACCATGGTTACAAATTTATTGCGAATAGTTGAGATGCACAAATTGACCCTCCTCTTGCGGAGCTTCGAACTTTTGCTCATCGGGGGTGTACAAGCGAACGCCTCTCCCTCTTTCGAATCTCTATTTTCTCAAAAAGAACGTGTTCATAACGCTAAGAAAAATACCTCAAATGTTAAAACAGGAAGAATACTCTCGGCACACATTTACTCAATAGAGAGGAAAAGAAACTCTACCACCCTCTTTTTAGGGATAGTGAAAAATCGGACATCAAAAATAGTATATTACTATCTGTTTTACAGACAAATACAAATATTTGATGTCCGATTTTTACGGTTTTATCTCCTACAAGATGTCCGAAAATGACAGTTTTTTGGCAGAAATTGATAAGTATTTTTCAGGGAAAAAGTAGGAACTTTGCCATCTCTTTGGGAACATCGTTTTAACGCCCTGCCAAAATGTTAAAAAAGAAAGACTTCAACGATTGCTAAAAAAAGGCTTTGAAGTACCCCCTTATCGGTAGGAAAATGAAAGGATATAATATATACTAACCCTATAAAGAAAACAATGAGAAAAGGAAAATTACTCTTGGGCATACTCCTTGCCTCATGGCGCTACTAACCGCCACCCGTACTATGCACAAAGCCAGATTACAATGACTACAAAACAAACCACAGGGAAAATGATCTCATTAGGCATTACAGCCAACGGAGACTTTGTAGTAGAGGGTGCGACCCTTGATTCTGGCACAATCTACACCATAACCGACAGCGAGGGGCGCATTACCATCAAAGGCGATGTAACCGTTCTCCGCTGTACAGCAAACAAACTCACTCAACTCGATGTGAGCCAGAACCCCAAGTTGCAGAAACTCTACTGCGAAGGTAATCAACTCACACAACTCGATGTGAGTAAGAGCCCCAACTTGAAAACCCTCCGCTGTACAGCTAACAAACTCACTCAACTCGATGTGAGGCAAAACCGCGACTTACAAACCCTCGACTGCGAGAATAATCAACTCGCTCAACTTGATGTGAGTAAGAATCCTAATTTGAAAGCCCTACGCTGCCAGTTCAACTATCTCACACAACTCGACGTGAGCAAAAACCCCAACTTAGAAACCCTCTACTGCTACAAGAACAAGATTAAAAACAAAGCGATATCCGATCTCGTAGCTACACTCCCCGACCGTAGTGCAAAAGAGATGAAAGGCAGATTTGTCGTAGTCAGCAAAATCAAAAAAAAAGAATACCCCGGCGATAATGTCTGCACCAAAGCGCAAGTAGAGGAAGCTCTCAAGAAAGGATGGAACCCTGAGTACTCTTATATCTTGAGAAGAAAAACTCACTATGCATCCTACGAAGGACTTACCCTCCAAATATCCCTTACCACTCAAAAGAAAGCAAACGAGATTATTACTCTGGATATCAGAGCCAATGACGAGTTCAGCGTAGAGGGTGCAACACACGTAGATAATAGAGACTACAAGATTACCGATCCAGAGGGCAAAATCACCATCAAAGGAGATGTACACTTTCTTTATGCAAATGGGCAAGGAGTAACAGAACTTGATGTAAAAGAAGCTCCCTCTCTCACCCATCTCGGATGCTGGGAGAACGATCTCACTCAACTCGATGTAAGCCAAAACTCCGAGTTACAGAAACTCTCCTGCTCCAGCAACCAACTCTCCGAACTCGATGTGAGCCAGAACCCCAAGTTGCAGGATCTCTTCTGCTACAGTAACCAGCTATCCGAACTCAATGTGAACCAAAACCCCGAGTTACAGCAACTCTCCTGCGACGACAATCAGCTATCCAAACTCAACGTGAGCCAGAACCCAAGTTGCAGGATCTCCGCTGCTCCGACAATCAGCTATCCGAACTCAACGTGACAG
>NZ_BAKX01000003.1 GCF_000614585.1 Porphyromonas gingivicanis JCM 15907 | reverse complement strand
CATGGATGGATGACTTCCCGCTTATTAGGGCTTTTTAGGGGACGACTAATTAGGTTCATTTTCGATAAGGGGTGATTATTACCAATATTTCAAAAAGTCAGAGAAACACCATAGAAGGAATGAAAATGTGGAGTCCCAAAGACACTAGAAAGGGAATAAAGATGGTGTAACGTTCTCTATCGAGTTATTATAGAATTTCTGAAGCTTACACCTTACGTTTACTATAATTTGAAAGTATCTCTCGTAAACAACAAGATGTTGATTTTAGTATCTTATATTGATCTTTTGTAATTCCTTCGGGTTCAAAATGCATGATGTCATTTCTAATTTGTCGGACTTTTTCGAGATTCTCCAAGAACACTCTTTTATCAAACTTGAGAGCTAGCTGACTCCATCGATTGTCATCTCCTAACAGATACAGATACTCTCCAAATGTGAGATCATCTATAGAATGAATTTCTCTAGTCTCAGAATCTTTACAAATAGACTTGATATCCTCAAGAAGAAATACTCTATTCATAAAGGTTCTGATGGAGAGTTCAATCTCTTCTAAAAGAAAAAAAGGTTCTGTTAGGGTAAGAAATTGAGAGGATATATCTGCGGTTGTTATGATTCCAGAAAGAGACTTATCTCCCCCCAATACCACAACAAAATCATTCTCATAGACAATTTTAATAGCATCCAATAGAGGATAATCTAAACCAATTTCTTTTACATTTTCTTTTTTGTAATTCTTTAGACTCCACTAGAAACACCGTCTGCTACAGCTGCTCCTATTGTCTCCCAAGAAATATATCCACATAAACCCCTAGTACCATTATTCGTAACAGGAAGTTGAGAGTAATTATTGAGACGCATAATGCTTATCGCTCTATCAAGGCTATCATTATTGCTAACACAATGAGGTGGTCTATTTGCGGACTGTAAAACTTGAACCTTCTTTATTGGATTTTTAAAGGATTTCGTTGTAGCAATTTGCTTATGTTTTAGTTTAATAGGTGTATCAATCCAAACCTCATTGTATCCAGGTTCAACTTCAAGGTTATTATCTAATAAATATTTATCTACGACTTTGCAGTTATTAGGTGTTCGTCTATAACAATTAAAGGCATTAAATAAAGTCCGAGGTGTTATTTCCTTTTCTACATCTTTATTCTGCCGAATCTCCTCAGTAATCTTTTTTAACTCTTCCATAGGGGATCGTAATGTAGAATATTAGCCATTGTGCCAAAATAAATTAGGCAACAATAGCTAATATTATAAGACAAGAACCTATTTGCTTCTTCAAAACAAATCTATGTTGATTTACAAAGGATTGCAATCGTATGGTACAAATATGATTATTGAAATCGATTGCAAATAATTTTCTTTAGTAGTCAAATATAGAAATCTCATTGACTTCTATAAATGGTACCATAGAGTCTCGCTTCTTTGTATCACAAACCTGAAGAATGGGTAGTCCTGCTTTCAAGTTATCTTTTAACCAATCAAGATTCCATAAATCAACTGCATTTCCTTCTACCAATTGACATAAAGGTTCTTGATATGGATTACCTCCTGCTTCCATATCAAGCTTGTAAGTAATTCTTTGTAGCCAGATTTGAATATGTCCAATATTGGGAAGAGAATTTAATTTTGCGCGCACTTGCTCTATTGCAGCTCTTTTTTCTTCATTAGTTTCTATTCTAGAAATGAGATTACTAATACAAGCTAACACAAGTTGGTGAGCCTTAGGGCTGAGGATAGCTATTTCGACAAGAATTGCCACAAGCACGAGAATATTTTCTTTTATTGATTTTCTTTTCTCGATTCTTAGGCCAATATTGTTCAGTAGCCTAGAAATAGTTCCAGAATTAGGGTGCCGCTTTGCTATCGATAAGATGTAATATAATTCCTTTTGAAAAGAAGCAAATAGACTATTTAATTTTCTGTATGCAGGTATGTTCGTAATATAATACAGTTTATCTGGTTTAATTGCATCTTCTACGATATTTTCACTTAGTCTCGTTTTAGAGGCATTCATCTGGAAATTTAAGTCAGCAAGAACATTTTGTAGTATCAACGCAATTTTCTCAATTTCTTCTTTACTATTGCTAAATACTCTGTAATCATCTCTGTATCTGATAATCTTATATTTGTTTATATTCTCCTTTTGCAATTTATCCCTAAGTCTCTTGTCTGCATATCCAAGTATAATTTCAGCTATAAAATCAAAAAGGGCACTCCCTTGAGGAAGGCCATTAGTTTGACCATATTGCATTCCTTGAATATACGTGTCAATTGTATTCCCCAAGGAGGAGACTTTTCCTCTTTTTGCTTTTGCAACATTTTTCCCCTCAATAGCCCAACCTATAGCATGAGTATAAATGCTACTATAACAGTTTGTTATGTCGGTAATGAACATATATTTGTACTGTATGGAAAGTTCTATTGTTCGCTGTTCAACATTTTCCCACCAATTTGATATTGTTGCACCTACAAGTGTTTTATCTTCCTCCTCTTTCAATCCAGGAATACTAGAGACTTCAATATGATCATCCTTAAAGTCTTGAAATCTCCTCTTTATTGTATTCCAATTAGATTTTGTTGTTATACTGCGAACCAGCAAATAGTACAAAAAAGGATTCGCTATCTGTAAGGGTCTGAAAGCATATCTCCCATCTTTATTGATGAGCATTTTATAATTTACCCCATCAAAATTGGACGGATACACCTTTGCCGTTTTTAAACAACTGTCCAAGTCAGATTTACCGACCATTTTTTGTACATAATCTAATACTGGTTGAAAATTTAAATATACAGGAAGAGACAAACTACAATAATTTTCTGCATCCATAAAAAATTTCAAAGCTTTTTGAGGTGTTAGTTCCAAAACGGTTTTCATACACAAATCATAATAGCTATTTAATATTTAATCGTGGAGAATTTAGAGTATTATCCACTTACCTAACTTTGTAGGGCCTTCGTGTTTGATTAGCCCTTGCTTAGTCATATTCTTAATATGATATTTAATGCCATCAAGAGTGATACCGATAGATTGAGCCAACTCCTTTTGAGTAATTTCAGGCTTTGCCTGAATAGCTGCTAAAATCCTTTCTTGGGTAGTTTCTTGGGTAGTTTCTTGGGTAGTTTCTTGGGTAGTTTCTTGGGCTTTTCTTGGATGTTTCTTGGATGTATCTCCTCCAAAGCCTTCTTCAAAATACTTTTGAGAGACGTTCTCAACTACTCGAAAAGCTGTAATCAATGAAAAATCAAAAGAGGCTTGCCCGTTACCGTTTTCTTCCAACTCCTTCTGAACTCGATAGACTCCACGGCTGAATCGGTTTACATAGCCCAAGACTTTCATTGCTTCGGCAATAAAGGGGTTCCGATAATCGCTAACATTGGGGAAATTGTCGGGACTGACCTTGCCGTACAATCCTCCAGGGTTTTGGATCTCAATGCGATCATCATACTCATAAAACTGAATAGGAGCGTTTCCTTCGTAATCCCTGTGCATAATGGCATTCATCAACAACTCTCGAGTAGCCCAGTATGGGTACTTGGACACCGTTTCTTCCCGAAGTACACTTACGGGAATGGGACGCTTTTGTGAGATACTTGTCTCGACAAAAGCATCAATCTTAGGCAATACCTTGCAAAGATTACCGCTAAACTTATGTTCGTTGAGAATATCACCCGCACGATCCTTACCCTTGAAGCGGACATATTGAATATACGCTCCATGTACGTGTCGCTCAGGATTCTTTCCAAATAGGACAATAGCCCCATTAGTCGGACAGTTATAGCGCAAATCATATAAGCCAAGGGAGGAAAGTTGATCCGTGATATCTCGTTTATCTTCAGCGAGAATATCCTCAGCCACAGCTTTGGGCAAAAACTCCTTATGAATGAGAGCTACATCCAAGTCATCAATGCTCGTTCCCAAACAAGGCATGGCATCAAAGGTACGAACATTGGAAAGTCGCCTTTCTGTGAGTATCTTTTCTTCTGCCTCTGTTGCAGTACTCTTTCGAGGCCCCACACGTACCCAAACGCGCCCCCGATAACGTACAGGAGGAAATTCTGAAGGCTGGACTTCTGCCACCAATACATCCCCTTCATCAAAATGGAACTTTTCTATTGTCATGATGGGCTGAGGGAGAATGTTGCCATCCGTCCGAATATTGGCAATCTGCAATAAGAGTTTATCATCAACCTGCAAACCTGACAACTCTCCATTATCCTTTGCTCCAATAATGAGATAGCCATTCTTACCACTACCCGAAATATCATTTGAGAAAGCACATATAGCCTGACAAAACTTATCCATATTGCCAGTCGATTCTGTTCTCTCAATATTATAGCTCTCCGTGTCTGAAAGCATTTGTAGAAGTTCCTTTTTTGTTATCATAATTTTCCCTTTATCTTCATGTGTAATATTGAGCAATCTTTACCCATCCCATTTTGGGAGAATGTCTAATAATTTTTAAAGTACGCTTACGCATAAAATGCTCATGAGTTCTCATTTTGATTGTTTATATCCAAAGTCATAATAGCAGAGCCATCAAATTCTTTTCTCTTATAAGTCATCTTTCATGTCTAATTAGCTCTTAACTTTCGAAACATATCCATTACTTCCAATATAGGTGCTATATCCTTTTTACTTTCTGGTATAAAAGGTTCATCATCAGGCTCTAGTGCTAATATCGCCATATCATCCAGTCCTATTTCCCAAGCATTTCTAAATTCGATATTAGTAAACTTAAATGCACCTTCAAAATTCTCTGGTATTATAATCTGCTCATTGCTTTTAACTTGAAATGCCATAAACCAACAGCCTCCAAATTGCTTGTACAAATTTTCAAAAGTGTCAAGATTCCTGTTCGTATTGGGAGACATAGTGCACTTGCGACACATGGGGGTAAAATAGCGATCCTCTTTAGTTTCGTCTTTTTTTACATCTGGTGCTACACAAACTCGATAAGATGTTGGATGGTTCCGATCAACACCTCTAATGATGTAAATGATTACGGAATGTTCTCCTTTTTCTAATTTAGCCCTCCACTCAGCAATGATTTGCTTCCCACGCTCTAAATTCTCAAAGGTAAGCCCAAATATTGGAGGTGTAGATTTAAGTTTATCAAATACAAATCCACAACCGCTCCAACCAGCATCTTCCCATATATCCATCTCATTATTAATACTATAAAAAGATATTTTTTTTTGTTTCTTATTACTGTAATTTTTAGGGTTATATTTGAAGTCCTTGTTCCGTAAAGGGTAAGTCTTATCTGATTCCTTTTTCCAATCCTCTATTTTGCTCTTAAATGTATTTCCAAGAACATTAGATATCGATTGCTTTGCTTGCAATAAGTTGCTTACTCTATCCATAAGTTTCTCACCGTCTTGTTTACTCTGAAGCATCTTCATCAAATCTTCTTTTGACATAGAATTTCTACTAAAGAAAGATGCTATAAACATAGAAATACATTCCCACAAATCCTTGTCACTATAATTCAAATTAATACAGAGCTCATATTCATTAGATCTTTCTAATAGTCTTAATTCTGACTTGCCCGTTGTTTCAGTAATTTCAATATACACTCTGGGAGTAATGATTAATAATTCGAATATTTCCATTGTTGCAAGCATTGATTCGATCGCTCCTAAGAATATTTCTGCAACAATTTGATTTTGACAAACATTTTTATAATTAACATGTAAGGTGCAGTTATTTACGGTTGTTTGCAACTCTGCCCGTCCATTAGTAGAAATATTCAAATCACACAAGAACTGCTCGAATACGGGCTGATTAAGCATTTTATCCTGCCAGCCATCTTGAACAAAATATTTTTAATTTCTTCATCTAATTCATCTGCATACCCTAGGGAAAACTTTAAATATTCTGAAGATTGATACATTCCTATTCTTTCTAGTATATCTGGTAGAGAACTTATCACTGGATCTTTCAAATCTGATGCTGCAAAACGACATGCCCAAGTTCCATCATGAAGTGCATTAATCTTATTAAAATGTTCGTCTTCTGCAAACTGACCATTCTGCGAAACTATTATCATTAGTTCATGCCAGTTCAAATACATAACAAATCTCCCAAGCATTAACTCAATCTCACAAAGTTTCTGCAAAACGGTTATTAAAAGATACGAAACATTGCCAGAAGTGTAAAATGTTTTAAGCAACATGGAAGCTGCTTTTACCAGATAAGCCATCGCACTAAAAGGTAAACCGATCTCATACAATGCAATACCCATCATGCCAGAAGTTTTGATTAACTCCTCCATACATTCTTCTTTTTCAAAAGGATGTATGCAAAAACTGAAATGACGAATTGCTTGCTTAAACCTTTTTTTATTCATTAAAGCTATGGCACGATCCATTTCTATTCTTGCAGCTGCTTGCTCTGAGTCTCTTTTCTTCACTATTGACGTAAGTTCATCAACAAGGTCTTCATATTTTGGATTATCATCAATTACTTTGTTTAAAATATTCATTATTTTATACTGTGCCTTAAAACCAATTTCAAGATGGGAGGGAGCTTCTAATAATAGCGGCCTGATTGCATCAATGTCCTCATCTATTGGATCTTTAGATAATAAACGACTTATTAATCTTTGCTCGACAATATACAAACGTAAAAATAAGAGACTAGAGGCTTATCTCCTCTCTTTTCTAATGTATTACACAGTTCTTTTATGTACTTAATTTCCGATTCTACCTTTTTTGAATCAATTAGCCCTGCTCGCTCTGCATTAATCAAATTAGTTAGTATGTTTGTCATCTTCTCTATGCGGATAACAGAACAGTTGTCATTTACGAACTCTTTAAGTTTCAAAAGATCCTTGTGAACTGCATCAATATCCTCAAACCAGAAGAAACTAGTCCAAGCATGATCATAGATTATATTGAACTTTTGTTGAGTGGAACCATAATATTCACACTCACGTAACGCCCGACTAAAACGACCTTCAGTTTCAATACGTGGACGCTCTAAACCTCTGCTGAGAATACAAGCCTCTTGCAATTCATCTATATAGCCAGTATCAACATCATTTATTTGACGTGATAAAATACTCTTTTCGATTTCATCCAATCGCTCCTGCCTCTGTTTATCTAAGATTCCTATTTTCTCCCTTTTCTTTTTGTACTCATCGGAAAAATTCAAACAATCCAAGGCTATATCTTTGCATCCATGATGAAAGACTGCATTTGTACACCAAAGTGCATCGAAAATCGAAACTTCAATATTGAATTTATTTGATAAATCTTTTTCAATATCAGCTCTTATACTGGACTTTATGAATTGATTAGAGAAAAAAAGAGCTCTCGTATATCCTCGTTTGGTATTTGCAATCTTTTCTATATCTGTTGTAACCTTTGGTTTCCATTGTTTCTTACAGCTAATAGCAAAAGCCCATTTCTCTTTTTCTGATGCACCACCATCAGCCACATACCATTTGTCTGAAATATCGGTTGTTACTTCGTAGGTTTCAGCATCCACCTTTCCATCACCACCTCCATCAGGGCCCGTTTGAGGCTTTATGTTAGGTGTAATAAGCCTTTCGGCACATCTCACGATGAAGTTCTCAAAATTGCTCTGCATCTTTTTAGTAGATAGTATTTCGAGCTGTTTTTCAAATAATTCTTTTGTTAGAGGAATTTCATACTCAATTTTTGAGTCAGAGAATTTCTCAGGTCTTAATTCACGATAATATGCGACGAGTTCATGCACTGTTGTAATTGTATTTGACTGTTGTTCCATTTTAGATTCTAGCAGATAGTGTTATCTTATTATCTCTAATCATTATTCTATAAGGTCTCTTGGTTTTACCCCTAGTATCTCCGCTATTTGGAAGAGGGTTTCGAGGCTTGGTTGACGGCGGTTGCAGACGTAGGAATTGACAATGCTGAAGCTTTTGCCGAGTTTTTCAGCAAGCCATGTTTGCTTAATTCCTTTCTCCTCAAGCACTTCTTTTATTCGATTCATGGGTTTATCCATCTCTTTCAATATTCTCTGTTTGATAGCGTAAAGATATGAAATGAAATAGCATAGAAAAAGGGAATGAGAATTTTTTTCTCATCCCCTTAAACCTTTTAATGGGTGTAGAAGAGAAGCATTTATTTCCGTTGTTTTATAGATTCAGCCTGCTTCCGAAGTTCATTTGCTTGAGATGTGTTCAGACGGGCTCGCTCTGTCTTTTCAGCTTGCTCTTTGACTAATCGTTCGTAGGTTTCCACTTGTTCTCGGATAAGAGCAATCTGCTCTTCGTCTCTCTGATAAGTAAAAACCGTTTCCAAATCCATTAGCTTTTCCTGATTGGCTTCTCCATACATTTTGATGTGGCGATACTTCAAGTCATTATCCGATAGTTGACTGTTTTGTCGCATCTGCCAGAAGTTTCCAAGCAGTGAAAACAAAAGAACAAGCCCCATACTGCAAAGAGAGATAACCGTTTTACTATTCTTAAAGTCAAGACTAAGAATATGTTCTTTACGGATGACATTACGACTCTCTTTGCCCATCTCATCAATTTTTGCCTCGATGGCTTGTAGAGTCTCTTTTTTCTCTGAGCCCCATCCATCCAGCTTCTCAAAGGCTACTTCTAGTCCTGCCACTACACTCTTGGTAAGTATTTCTTCCAAGACCCTGATTTGTTCGGGAGAAAATACCTCTTGCTTTGAAAGTGTATTCATCCTCTCAAAAAGTTCTTCGATTTTACTCAAATCGATTGTTTGTTGTTCAGATCTTCCCTTTAAGAAGGAAGCCATTTCCGTAAGACTTTGCTTCAATTCCTCAAATAGGCCATATACGGCCGAAGTATCCATTCTATCTGTATTCATATACTTTTTCTTTTATGATTAAACATTAGTGCAGTACTCTGCGTATCCTTATTTTGCTTTTAGCTGCCAACTTTCTGGCTTTCAGAGTCTGAATGTATTCGGCAAGTGTCGCATCATAATGAGGACTATTAAAGAGAGAAAATGTTGAGTTGCCCGATAAGAGAATCAAGAGCATCCATCACACCTCCAGTTTCCGATGTTTTGAACTCTTGTTTTTCTGCCACTTGAAGTGCTTGATAAGCATTATCTTTAATCTGCCTGTCAATCTTTGAGAAGCTACATTCTCTATCTACATGGGAGCCTGAAATCCGATTGCCGTCTTTCTCAAAAATGATGCCCTGAATCTTATACGTATTGCCATTCATTTTGAATTCCAAGCCTATACCTGATTGCTTTAGGGTCGCTTGAAACTGGCCCCACGTCAAACTTTGAGGAATAGCTTTTTTGAGAGCGTCGTAAATCTCATATTTGGTTTTGTCGTTCCCTTTCAGCCGTTCACGCTTGACATTCTCTTTTCCAGAAGCAATATATAATCCGTATTTCTTAGTCAGTTCCATGCAGACCTTTGTGCTACGTAGTTTTTCATTTTGATCTGAAATTCTTCGACCATCGTTATCAATACGATTGATTACCATGTGTATGTGTGGATGGTCTGTATCGTGATGGCGAGCAATAAGATACTGTGTGTTGGAGTAGCCCATTTTCTGTAAATACTCCTGTGCCACCTTGACCATAAAAGCATCCGTTAAACGCCCTTTATCTTGAGCTGAGAAATCCAAAGATATATGGGCTACAGGTTTCGTAATCTTGGGATTGAGTTTGCTTTGAGTAATAAAGCTTCGGATTATAGCTTCGCTATCTTTCAGACGAATACCTTCTGCCTGCAAGAGTTGGGCACGCTCTTTTCCCAAAACATAGTTTATCACCCCTCGAAATCCTCTCCCTTGAACAATCTTAGCAATCATCTTCGATTCGTTTTATGATATTGTCCAATCTCTCAGTCATCGCAAGGTTGTCTTGATAGACTCGTGCGTATCCCATAGCATTGGCTTTGTGGGCAATCTGATTGACATTATTGGCCATACCACTTAGCTGGCGAAGGTGATTCATCAATTCGGGAGATAGTCTCTGCCTGACTATACTCGTAGCAATACAACGACGGATGTATTCACTTCGAGTAATCCCTGCAAGCCGCGCTTTAGCTTTGAGAGAGTAGAACTCCTCGGTTGCCATTTTCAGTGTAACCTTATATTTCTTCTTTTCTACTGGTCGTTTGGGTGGGCGACCATTCGTATTGCGATTTTCTATTGTTTTCATTGCTGTATTTGTTTTTTGATTTATGAATAGACCAACGGGATGAGTCAATCCTCGAAGAGCAAGGTTTTGGTCTGACCAAAACACAAACTTGCTCCCCTAATAATCAAAGGACTTGACTCCATACCCATTCATCGTTTGAGTCCCCGACTTTTCATTCTCGGAGGAGAAATGAGTTCTTGATTTTTTCGACAGAGAAAATCATTCAAGTCTTTATGTCCCTCATAAAGGGTGGAGCAATCATTAACGGGAAGATTCATTCTCCAAAGCACTTCAAGCGTTTTCTTTCCTGCTGCATCGCTATCGAGATAAGCGTTAACAATGGCATATTTCGAGAGCAAGGAATGAGCCTTTTGGAGATTGTTTACAGAGTTCAGTACAATCGCAGATTCAGTATTTCTGTCAGGATAAAGAGTGCAAAAACTCAAGTAATCCATAAATCCTTCAAAGAGATTGATAGTATCCGTATTTCGATCAAAGGAGGAGATACTGGAAGGAGGTAAACAGCCTTTGAAATAGAGATTACGAATGGCATAACCTCCCAAGTCGTTGGGCATTCCGATAGCGTAATAAGTACGCCCTTTTACTTGATAGTGAATCTCACGACAGTACCGTTTCGCCACAGAACAATCAATCTTACGGTCTTGCAGATATCTCAGCAAATTAGGATGATGCAAAGAGACGGCTTCGATTATTTTCATCTCTTCGCCACTCTCGGCCTGTCGGTCAAAGTCGTTCTGCGTAAGAGGACTAATCTCTACACGGTCTTCTAACAGTCCAATTGCTTGAGACAGTGTGCAGCCATGTAGTTTCATTACCAAATCAATTATGCTGCCACCTTCTCCTCCTCCAAAGTCATACCAGAGGTTTGCCCTATAATCAACCTTGAAACTTGGGCAACTCTCTTCCCGAAAAGGACTTCTATACATTCCATAACTTGTATATTCCTTCACTGGGTAATGGCCTTTATTAGCCAAATAATCCTTCAGAGATAAGGATTTTATATGTTCAATATTCATCATGTTTTTCTAAGTTTTGGAGATTCTCCTTACTACATGAATATGGATGAATAACTCATTCACCGTGAAAAGAAAAAGAGTCGTAACCTGTTTTCTCGTAGTAGTATCATTGGTGCGAGTAGTAATTCTGTTGTAAGACAGATTATAAAACCATACTACACGCTCAATCTTTTTTCTTTCACTGGATTATCCTCTCTTGTAGTAAGTAGTAACTGTAATTCATCAATAAGTCAAAAAGGACTCACGAACGGATTCGGGAAGACTTTCCTGATATGATAAACATACATAGGGTTACCTCCTATCCGTCGGGACTTTCGTTCAAATCCTGCTTTGCGCAGAGCTTCTCCCATTCGTTTTTCAGATAGGTTCAGCGTAGTGTATCCACGCAAATAATTCAGAACTTCCGAAGTGGTCATATAAGATTCTTCCGTAGGACTTGGTTTCTCAAAGCCTTTGAGTAACATTTCGTATTCGACTGTCTGCACATGAAAGCCTTCGCTCTCTCGGTGCAACTCTGCAATCTCAGCATCATCAAACCAGTACCGATACCCACTTTTACAATACCACCAAGCCTCCGAATAAACCTTATTGATATCAACCTGTTTAGCAGCTTCTATGTCAATAGCTTCTACCTCAAAAGGAAGAAATCGGCGGCTACCCGTCGGATCTGTAAGGAAGTCATTACCGTTTACCGAAGCCATAAAACTGGCTAAGTGAGGATACTCTTCAATGTACGTATCGTATGGTCTGCGATACTTAACCCGTGGAGTAGTGATGAGATTCTTCAACTCATTTTCGTCTCTTTTGTTGAGGGCTTTGAGTTGGTCGTCGATATTGATAAACAGGTATTCAGCTATAAGGGTCTGCGTATCCTTGTTTTGAGGGTCAATAGTACCTGTAAACAAATATGCTTTTAGCTCCACAGGACAAAGCAAGTCTAAGAAAGTTGTCTTGAACTTACCCTGCTCTCCAGTCAAAACCAAACAGGTGTGATTGCGACAGAACAAATCATCCATCGCATTCGCCACCACTGCAATAAGCCATTTGGTCAGATAAGTTTGCCACTTCTCAGGATTCCGAACCGTTACGCACGAAGCCAAGTGAATAATCTCCGAATCTTCTCCCTCGTTCCACTTCGATAGTTTTTGGAAATACTCCTGTACAGGATTGATACGCGGGCAGAAATCACTTTCCAATATCGCTCGTATATTCTCTGCCGAAGTACTGATACCTTGTGAAGAATCCAACAGCCGTCGCATGGAGTTGATATCGAATTTACCGAGTGGGTAGAAAGGTGCTTCTTTATTCGAGTATCGAAACTCCGTGCGACTTTTTACGGTATTGAATCGAAAGTCATAGTGCTCTCTTAGAAAGGACTCTATCCGTTCATTCTTGGATTGCTTCCCTTCAGGTCGTTCATCCATTTCTTCTTTCATCGTTGAATAGATATTTAGAAATGAGAGCGCTTGGCCTTCCCTTCAGAGATAAAGAGCTTTGAGTCTTCGGCAAGTTCTCGCACACTTTTTCTACGACCATTGGCTATCCATTCGAGCAACTCATCCTCGAAGAAGTAGAGTTGCTTTCCATTCTTGTAGCAAGGGAGTAAACGCTTGCGCACAAGTGTATAAATTGTAGGTTTGGCCTTCCCGATGATTTTACACGCTTCATCTATCCCGATAGGAATACGTTTTGGAGAAATAACCGCATCTTGCCCTTTCTCGACCAAGGCTTTGATCTCAGCTACTTCGTTCACTAAGTGAGCTACCGCCTTAGGTAGATTCTCAAAAGAAATTTCGTTGTTGTCCATGTTTATACTATTTTGAGTTTAACATGGCACAAATGAATAAAGTGTTTTCCCTGTGATTCAAAACACGGAGAAAACACTACAAAAACACTATGATTCGTGCGTTTTAATAATCTTCTTAAACCAACAAAACTATAAAATCATCTAATGAGCAATTGAACGAGAATACGAGATTATGAATAAGAGGGAGATATTCATTTCTGCTTTAAGCCAACGCTTATCAAGGAAAGGTATAAAGCTTTTAATTTAAAGCTTAGGAGTTTTCCTCTAAAACCTACAAAGCTTTTTTTTGTAAAATTCCAATGTTTTATTTTATAAATTAAATATCTTTGCAGCGGAGAACTAAAAAGCCTTTGACTGAAGCTAACACCTCCAGCTCTGACAGAGGAAATATAAGGAGGAGAATGTAGGAATTATGACAAATAAACCGTTACAATTCGTTCTTGTAGAGCGTAAACTAAATGTTGGTAAGAATGCAGGAAAGATAGTTCAAATCGCTCAACCTACAGGTAGGAGTCGTGTAAGTTTCCGCAATTTCTGTGAGCGTGTAGCTAAGTCTACAACTTTTAATCGTCAGGAAGTGGAGGCTGTATTAAACTATGCTACCGAGATAGCAAAAGACATAGTATCTAATGGTGATATTGTGGATTTTGGCGATTTGGGAACATTGAAACCTTCATTCAAGAGTAGAGCTGTTCCACAAGGTGAAAAATTTAACGCGAATGTACACATTGAGAAGCCTGTTGTTCGCCTCAGCCCTTCAAAAAAGTACTTTACGCTCACCGATGTAAGCTATGAACAGACAACTGCCAAGCCAAAGAAGGGAGCAAAACCTGCCCCAAAGCCTGATGCAGGGAGTGGAGAGGATAGCGGTGAGGGCATATAATGGTTAAACAAGGGTACACCCAACTGCAGAAATTTTTGCAATAGAGTAGAGAGTTTGCTTTTTGTTTGAGCAAACTCTTTCTTTATAGGTTTTTCTGAATCTTGATTAGCCCTTTTTGTTCATCGTCTTTGAGGTGGCTTTTGATGGTGTCGGGCTCAACGTCTTTTAATGCATCGGCAAAAACAAGCTTGAGGAAAAGAGCAACCTCGTCTTGTTTGCCGATACTGAAATGTTTCCAAATATTCCAGCCGAAATGATACAGGTCTAAAGAAGCAAGCTTTGCTACCCTGACAGGTTGAGGGTTTTGTAAGACGTTTCCTTCTGAATAAGCTGTAATGTGTTGACAAAGTTGTATCAAATCGTCATCAGAGACATAAGGGGCAAATTCTTGCTGTGTATAGGAGATGGCTATCTCCAACTTCTCTTTTGATTTATCGCTTTGTTTACGCTGCTGATTAACTCGTATCTCCTGAATGAATTCGGGCTCTATACTATTTGGGTCCAAATCCTGCTCAACTTCTTTCTTCTTGGGTCCAAATCCTGCTCAACTTCTTTCTTCTTTTGAAGTGATGATGGAGAATGCTTGTGAGGGAAAAACTTCTTCACAATAGCTGTGAACAAGCCGTCAATCAGAAGCATTAGGCTGAATAGAGAATGATGCCTACACCTGTAACAATGCAGAAAATTACAGTTGCAGTAAATTCATCAACTCCAGCCGAGATAAAAACAAATCTCACAATTATGCCAATTAAGGCACACGCCAGCAGGACGGATAAATAAACAATTATATATTCAAAGTACTTAGACTGCATCTTTATTCATTTTTGTGAGGTTATTCCTGAGTCTTTGTCTCTATCGTATCCAATTTTATGGCTTGTGCCGCCTTGTTTTTCTTTTCATCGACCACCTTTGCATAGATTTGCGTTGTCTTCACATTCGTATGTCCCAGCATCTTACTTACGGTATAAATGTCTGTACCGCTGGCAAGTTGTAGAGTCGCGTAGGAGTGGCGGAAGCAATGAAAGCTTATGGACTTTTTGATGCCAGCAGCCTCTATCCAACGCTTTAGAGGTTTAGAAATCCATGATGGATTAGGCAGGTCTTCAAAAACCAATTGCTCTGGCAATCTTCGTTCTCCACATAGTTGTAAGGCTTGTTCCGAAATAGGCATATACTCCACTCCCTTGGTCTTCTTTTGAGTAAAATGCAATCTCGGCTGTTCTCCATCCATGTTAATCTCTTTCCACTTTAGTTTCTGAATATCACAGTGGCGTAATCCTGTCAGAGCAGAGAAAAGAGCTGCCCGTTTCATCACCTCACGATCACAAGGGGTTGAAGCAAGCGTATTTAACTCCTCTACGGTAAGGTATTCACGGCGAGACTCCTGTTCCTGAATACCTTTTATTTTGGCGGATATATCAACAGTTAGATAACCATCTATAAATGCCTGCTTGAGAGCTGCCTTGAAAATAGAAAAATAAGTGGATGCCGTATTGTGAGAAATAGTACCACATTTATTCCCTCCACGAGGAGCTGTCAAAAGGAAACGTTTGTACTCTTCGGCAAAAGCATTGTCGATTTTGAAAAACGGCAAATTTTCTCCCGCATACATTTTAAGAAAATCCAGAGCTCTCTTCCAATTGACAAGAATAGAAGTGGAGCTATTTTGGTGTCGCTTGTACATCGCCTCTCGAAAATAAGCAATGAAATTTTGTTGCAAACGTTCCTTTTGCTCCGCCTGAGCCGTATCTGCATCACTGTACAAGTCTGCATTGTCGTATTCTCTTTGACGGAGCTTTCTCACCTCATCGGCATAGATACAAGCTTCTTGATCGACCTCACTTTTGCACTGTATCACTCCATTCAAATCTCGCTTGGGTTTGTACGATTTGCTCGAAGATGTTGTGCGTGCAGTCCGAGTTTTATCCCAGACTACCGTAGTTACTATGCGGTTGAGATACTCACGGACACGTTGTGCTCGGATTTACCCGCAGTGTAGACTGGGTAACTCTCAATGTAGAGATACCACTCATTTCTATATGCACTCTTGCGAAGTCGCACAGTTACTTTCGTGTTGTGTAATTCCTTTCTCATGTGTATCTAAGGTTATTTGTAGAGTTGGTCTATCTCTGACTTTGGGGCATAGACATAATTGCCAATCTGCCTTATGGGGATGGAAAACTTTCTGATATGCTTATATACCGTCCCTTCCGTGACACCAAACTTGGCTGTTATTTCACCAATTGTGTAACAATACTCGGGTTCAAGGTTGTAAAGCTTAGCCTCATTTCTTCTTCTCGCCTTTTGCTCATCAATAGGCCTCAGATTAAAGTTGCGTTCTAAATCTTCTTTACAGATACGAGTCATCCTTTTTCCCAAGTTATAACTTCGGAGAGCCTTACTTCTGACGAGTCGATATAGTGTATCTCTGCAAACGTCATATAAAGCAATAGCATCAGAGATAGAGAGGTAAGGTTGATCCTTGGGAACCTTTGCAGCCTTCTCTCTCCGTAGCTCTTCTAACTTTTCCTCTCGCTTCTTTTGTGAATACGCAGACCTTGAGCATTGTATAGAACAATACCTTGATGTGATTGTCTTGGCTAGAAAGGTCTTCCCACACAATTCGCACTTTCGCTCAATCTGAAATTTTGCAGCTGGCATACGCTTTTCTTATCTATCTGATAATCAATTTATATTTTTATTTAAGTCGCACTTTATACACTAATAAGTCGCGGCACAAATATGGTACAAATATACGACTAAAATCGATAGAAAACGAAGAAATACGAGAAACTCTAGAAAATAAAAATAGCAGCAAGTTATTATCTTACTGCTATTTACTGTTTATTTGATGCTCGTTTGTGAGCGTAATTATTTCACTTCTTCGAAGTCTGCATCCGAGATATCTTCGCCCTTATTAGCGGAGGTGTTGGCTCCTGGGTTAGGACCTGCGGCACCTGCTTCGGGACCTGCACCAGTGTTTTTGTACATCTCTTCGCTAGCAGCATGGAAAGCTGTGTTCAACTCTTCCATAGCTTTGTCGATAGCTGCAATATCTTCGCTCTTGTGAGCTTCTTTGAGCTTCTGGAGAGCAGCTTCGATAGGCGCTTTCTTGTCGGCTGGGAGCTTATCGCCAAGATCGTTGAGCTGTTTTTCGGTTTGGAAAATCATGCTATCGGCTTGGTTTATCTTCTCGATGCGCTCTTTGGTCTGCTTGTCGGCATCAGCATTGGCCTGAGCATCGGCTTTCATGCGAGCAATTTCTTCTTCACTCAAACCGCTGGAAGCCTCGATACGAATCTTTTGTTCCTTACCCGTAGCCTTATCAACTGCCGAAACGTTGAGAATACCGTTGGCATCGATATCGAATGTTACTTCGATTTGAGGTACTCCACGAGGCGCAGGAGTAATACCATCGAGGTTGAAGCGGCCGATACTCTTATTATCCTTAGCCATAGAGCGCTCGCCCTGCAACACGTGGATTTCTACCGAAGGCTGATTGTCTGCCGCTGTACTAAACACTTGACTCTTCTTGGTAGGAATGGTTGTATTTGCTTCGATGAGGTGCGTCATCACACCACCCAAAGTTTCCAAACCAAGAGATAGAGGAGTAACGTCAAGGAGCAATACATCCTTCACTTCGCCGGTCAATACTCCACCTTGGATAGCTGCACCGATAGCCACAACTTCGTCTGGGTTAACGCCCTTAGAAGGAGCCTTTCCGAATATCTTTTGTACCTTCTCTTGGATGGCAGGGATACGAGTAGAACCACCTACGAGGATTACTTCGTCGATTTGAGAAGCCGAAAGACCTGCATCTTTGAGAGCCTGCATACAAGGAGCTTCGCACGCTTGGATGAGGCTATCTGCCAACTGCTCAAACTTAGCCTTCGTAAGGGTTTTTACCAAGTGCTTAGGAATACCATTAACAGGCATAATGTAAGGCAAGTTGATGTCTGTGCTGTTAGAACTTGAAAGCTCAATCTTTGCCTTTTCGGCAGCCTCTTTCAAACGTTGGAGAGCCATAGGGTCTTGGCGGAGGTCTATACCTCATCAGCCTTGAACTCTTCTGCCAACCAGTCGATAATCACGTGGTCGAAGTCGTCACCACCCAAGTGAGTATCTCCATTGGTAGACTTTACTTCGAAAACTCCATCGCCCAACTCCAAGATAGAGATATCGAAGGTACCCCCACCCAAGTCAAATACGGCAATCTTCATATCCTTGTTAGACTTGTCAAGACCGTAAGCCAAAGAGGCGGCAGTAGGTTCGTTTACGATACGACGTACCTTGAGACCTGCAATTTCGCCCGCTTCTTTTGTTGCCTGACGTTGAGAGTCGTTAAAGTAGGCAGGTACGGTAATAACCGCTTCGGTTACTTCTTGACCTAAATAGTCTTCGGCTGTTTTCTTCATCTTTTGGAGAATCATTGCCGAAATTTCTTGTGGAGTGTATAGACGACCATCAATATCTACACGAGGAGTATTGTTGTCTCCCTTTGCAATTTTGAAAGGCACACGGTCTATCTCCTTGGCAGCTTGGTCATAGGTCTCTCCCATGAAACGCTTAATCGAGTAAATCGTTTTAGTAGGATTGGTAATAGCTTGACGCTTGGCGGGGTCGCCCACCTTACGCTCTCCACCCTCAACGAAAGCTACGATAGAGGGAGTGGTACGCTTACCTTCGCTGTTAGCAATAACAATAGGTTCGTTCCCTTCGAGTACAGAAACGCAAGAGTTAGTTGTACCTAAATCGATTCCAATAATCTTTGACATAATATATTTTCCTTTCTTTTATTTTCCTTTTCCACTTCCCTACTCTATTGCTGTTTAGAGTTCGAGAAGAACTTACGCCTTGGAAAATACAACTACCGTGCCAAAGAAGATTTACCCATATGGTTAAAGGAGGCTTACGTTTACTTTGCCTTCTCCCACACTTTAATTATATAGGGTCTCTATGGTATCTTCAAAAGGTATAGTCCAAACTTGAGTAAGCATTAACCCTTTTTGGAAAAAGGATTATAGGTTTTAGACGAAACTATTATACCTTTTCGTTACTTAGACAAAAGGTATAGGTCATTTTGTCAGATTGAGACAGAGCGATGCAATAAAATAGGAGAAAAAACAGGTATTAAAACTCGCTTTTACTCCCTTGTCTGTAGCCCGCTACCCCAATTATTCCTGTATCTTTGTAACATTATAAAAATAAACAAAAAACAAAGACTATGGCTAATAAGTTTTTCTGCATTATTATGGGAGGAGGTATAGGCAGTCGTTTCTGGCCTGTGAGTAGAAAAGATAAACCCAAACAGTTTTTGGATTTCTTTGGCACGGGGCAAACGCTTTTACAGCAAACCTACCAAAGAGTAACCTCTTTTGTGCCGAAAGAAAATGTCTATGTAGTTACCAATGAGGTCTATATAGAGGAGACTTTGCACCAATTACCAGACTTGACACAAGAGCAGATTTTAGCCGAACCGATGCGTCGCAATACCGCTCCCTGTATAGCTTATGCCTTGCATCGTATACGATCACGCTGTGCTGATGCGAGCGTGTTCGTTACTCCCTCGGACCATGTGATTTTAAACAATGCCCGCTTTAAGGAGTTAGCTTTGAAATCGCTCCAATATGTACAGGGGCACGACTCGTTGGTAACCCTTGGCATCATGCCCCACCGTGCAGAGACAGGCTATGGCTACATTCAGATGGATAGTGAAAACCAAGAGGATGACTTCATAAAGGTTAAGCTCTTTACCGAGAAACCCAATATCGAAATGGCAGAAATCTTTGTGAAAAGTGGCGATTTCCTTTGGAATAGTGGTATGTTTGCTTGGAATATGCAGACCATACTTTCCGCCTTTGAAATGCATGCGCCCGAAATAGCAGAGATATTCGCAGCAGGAGAAAAGGTTTATGGTACTGAGCAGGAGAAAGAATTCATCCAAGAAAACTTCCCCAACTGCCCCAACATCTCTATTGACTATGCTATTATGGAGAAGGCAAATAATGTACGAGTGTTACCAGGAGACTTTGGATGGGCTGACTTGGGTACATGGGGAGCAATACACGAACTTGCAGAAAAGGACACCGAGGGTAATGCTGCACTCAACACTCGTTGCATTTTTTCCAAAGCAAGTAACAATGTGGTAAGCCTCTCCAATAAAGACCGCATTGTAGTGGTACATGGTGTTTCGAATTGTATTATAGCCGAACACGACAATGTGCTTATGGTTTGCGACAAAGATGATGAGCAGCGAGTAAAAGCTCTTATGACCTCTGCGCAGTTGCAGTTCGGAGAAGAATACATCTAACCATTCGTCGTTGAGAACCTTTGATACTTATGTTCAAAGAATCCCAGCAGATGCAACAGAGCGAACAACTGCTTCAATTCGTTTGGCATCAAAGGCTCTACGAGTCGCTCTCGTTCTTTAATACCGAAGAGTACGTGCATCCCCACCCTATAGAGATTCTCAACCCTGGTTCTCCGAATCCGAATGCGGGTCCTGACTTTTTCAATGCTCGTGTACGTATAGGAGCTATTATTTGGGCGGGCAATGTGGAGATACACCGCTATGCCTCCGATTGGTATAAGCATGGGCATCATAAAGATCCTCTCTATGATAATACCATTCTGCACGTAATTCTCGAAAATGATCGACCTGTTTTAGGACGACTTAGTGGACTTCCCATATTCTCTTGCGTTATGAAAGTATCCGACTCTCAAATCGAAGCCCTATCTCTTGTTTCTTCTCAAAAGCATTCACCTTTAAGGTGTGCTGGGGGCTTACAATCAATACCTTCTCACTTAGAAAAAGGCTGGAAAGAGACGCTTTTCAAAGAGCGCATGGAGGGAAAAATGCTAAGAATAGGGGAGATATATGCCTCAACGCATCAGGATATTTCCGAGACATTACATATACTCATCATGCGCTACTGGGGTACGAAGGTCAATAATGATGCTTTTGAGGCTATAGCTCGCTCTCTTCCTATGCGCGTTATTCGTAAACATACTGATCGCTTGGATCAGCTGGAAGCTCTCTACTTGGGGCAAGGGGGGCTTTTAGAGGGAGAGCCTACCGATGAATACTTTGCCCATTTGCAGGAGGAGTATACTTTTTTGCAAGCTAAATACCAACTAACACCCCTCGCTTCGCATCGATTACGTTTGCTACGACTACGCCCAAGTGTTTTTCCTCACAGACGCTTGGCACAGATGGCTATGTTGCGTCATCAATATCCCTTGTTAGAAAGTGTTTTTGCCGAGCTTGACGATAGTAAAAGAGTATTGGAAATATTTTCTCTTGAACCCTCGGAATATTGGCGAAGGCACTACCGATTTGGGAAACTTTCGGCACGTGCTATTGGGAAACCCTCTCGCTCTTCCAGCGATATTATGCTCATCAATGTGCTACTCCCCTATCGTCTATTTTTGAGTCAGCAGAATACCTCCCCCATCTCCATGGAGACTATCCAAAGAAGTCTCGAAAAGATACGCCCCGAAAGCAATAGCATAACGAGGCTTTTCTCTGCCGAGGGGATAAGTATCGAAAATGCCTTCGAAGGGCAAGCTATGATAGAATTATGGGAAAACTATTGCTCTGTTCAAAAATGTGATATTTGTCCGTGGAAAAAACAGAGCATAGAAAGATAAAAGAGTCATATCCCTTTCGTGTTATAGATGGAATGCTTTCCTTTTCCAGCCTCCATTCGAATGAAAATGTATGAATGTGTTTTTATAGAAAGGTTTTCGATTAAAACAACAAAAGAGAGGCTTCAATCGTTGTTTACACGAAAGGTTATTATACTTTTGACAAAGGGAAGACATCGTATTGACTTACGAAATAGGAGAAAAAGGAGAACCTATTAAACACTTCTCCAATAAGAGAGGGGTATGTGATTATGGGTTACATTTCTCTTTGCCTCCACTTCTCCCTTGTATTTTATACATAGAACAATGTTGTTAGGAAAAAAAGTAATTCGCTATAAGAGAGGTTTCAACCGAAAAAAGCTCCTCTCTCTACTCTATACAGTATGTGGGGTAGCTTTTCTTTTTAGTAATCTACAATGTACAGACCGATACAACCGATTTGCTCCAGACTCATCGGTTAGCCTACATTTCTCGACAGATACGGTGCGCTTAGATACACTCTACTCTCGGCTCTCTTCTTCCACTCGCGGAGTTATGGTCTACAATCACAATCCTCTGGCGATAAAGTTGCAAGACGTGCGTCTAAGCGGAGCCATGGAGAGTGGTTTTCGCATCAATGTAGATGGTCGTAGTGGCAACCATTTTCAAAACATAACCTTGCCCGGCAAGGATAGTATTTTCATCTTCATAGAGGCAACTTTTCCAGAGGGAGCCTCCAATCTTCCTGAACCACAAGAAGATGATATTGTCTTCAAATTGGGAACGAAGGAACAAAAGATACACCTCGAAGCCTATCGGCAGAACATCTATCAATACAGCGAACTTATTATCAAAAAAGACACTACGATTACATCTGAGAGACCTCTCTATATAGTAGATAGTCTCGTAGTAGAAGAGGGGGGGGCTCTTACTCTGGAGGCAGGCGTACACATTCTTATGGGAGATAAAGCTCATATTTCCGTATATGGAGCCTTACGAGCATTAGGTACTGCCCAACAGCGTATAATGATTGAGGGTGTCCGCAGAGATAATCTCATTCCCAAAGTCAATTACCGTTTACTGCCAGGGCAGTGGGAATACCTTCGTTTTGCCCAATCCAGCCATGATAACCAACTATATTACATTACAATACGCAATGGACGAGGAGGTGTTAAGCTCTATGCAGAGCCTGACAAAGCAGGAGTTTCTTTGGACATGAAAGGGGCAGTCATAACCAATATGAAGGGGAATGCTCTTTATGCAAAATATGGAACTATCTTGATGGAGAATAGTGAATGTTCTAATACGCTATTGAGCACTCTCGACCTAAATAGTGGTAGCTATAGTTTGAATCACTGCACACTCATCAACCTATACCCTTGGGATAATCGACAGGGTCCTGCTGTTCGCTATTCGGTAGAGGAAAACCGAAATAACTCATCGCTCGAAATCTCTAATACGATTATCGACGGTTCTTACTCAGTACAACGCCCAAAGGGGAGAACACCCTCGGGAGGAGAGCTCCAAATAGAAGAAGGAAATACTCAGTGGGTACAAATTAGAAATAGTTACCTAAGAGCTCCTCTTGAGTTGTGGGATTTTTTTCACAACCCCATAGAGCAACTCTGCCATTGAATAAAGTTTATCACAGTACAGGACGAGACCAAAAGGACAACACCTACAACTTTATGTATGATTACCGCCCTCTTCCCAATGCTCCTTTTGTGGAGAAAGCAGTAGGTGCTCTTGCGACGGATTTACTTGGTAGACCTCGTGCCTTTGCCCCAACGATAGGTGCTTACGAACCTGCAGAACTACCAAAGGAATAGAAAAATGGCAATGCAACGTACTCTACTCAAGACAGAAGATGGATCCTTTACTGTGCAAGATAATCGAACGGGCGAGACTTATCATTCCCTCCATGGAGCTGTTAATGAAAGTCTACATATCTATATTCAGTATGGCCTTCACCATTGGATTGAGCAACACTCCGATAAGAGGCGAATGACCATTCTCGAAATGGGGTTTGGTACGGGACTTAATGCGCTTCTTGCCCTTTATGAGGCACAACGTATGGGATTGGAAATCTTGTATCACACGTACGAACTCTATCCTTTAGAACAAGGGGAATACTCCTCTCTTTCTTATCCTTTTTTGAACGATTATTATTCTACTTTGACCGATAGATATCTGCAAGAGCTACACACTCTCTCTTGGGATGAACCTCACCTTGTAGAACCATCATTCTTACTATATAAGCATCATATCGATTTTGTAGATGCTTCGCTTCCGAAGTGTGTTGATGTTGTCTTTTTCGATGCTTTTTCTCCCAATGTAGAACCTCTTTTATGGACACCAGAAGTCTTTGCCAAACTTTACAACCTTCAATCCCCAGGAGGTATACTTACGACCTATTGTGCCAAAGGGAGTGTACGCAGAGCCTTGCAAGAGGCTGGATATGTTGTGGAGCGTTTGTCGGGACCTATTGGAAAAAGAGAAGTATTACGAGCCTCTAAACCTTACTCTTCTGAAGTTGCTCTATAGTTCAGCGCAGTAGCTTCACTTTTTGATTGTACATTTGTGGCATGGAAGAGGCAAAAAAGATACATATAGAGAATTATTCGCAAGCGATAGCTCGCCTGACAACTATACTCAACACTATAGAGCATGAGAGTCCCGATGTAGATGACCTTATGGTGCTAACCGACGAGGCGGTGCAACTCATCGCTTTTTGTCGAGAGAAGTTAAAGACTACCGACAAGCAGATAGAGGCTCTTTTGGCTAAGCTCTCTGGCGAAGAGCAAGCCACCAACGTGTCCAACTAACAAGTACAATAAATTAAAGCGGTTTTTATGTTTAAAAGATTTATCCCAGTAATTGCAGCAGTAACTATGATGACAGCTTGTAATGGAGGGAAAGATGCTTCTCAAAAAGATCTTTCCTCCAATCCGTTTGTTAATCCTACGGATACCTATATGTCTGCCCCAGACTTTACAAAGATCAAGACAGAACACTTCCGACCTGCCTTTGAAGAGGGTATGCGTCTCCATACAGAAGAAATTGAAGCTATTAGTAATAATCCCGAAGCCCCTACTTTTGAGAACACTCTTGTAGCTTTGGAGAAAAGCGGACAAGTACTGAGTAGAGTTTCTTCGGTGTTCTTTGCTCTCTCTTCGGCAGACACTAATGATGATTTGATAGCCATTGAAGAGGAAATAGCCCCTAAATTGGCAGAGCATAGCGATGCTATGTATCTTAATGATAAGCTATTTGCCCGTATCAAAACTATATATGAAGCCGATCAATCTGCTCTCGACAATGAGGACAAGCGTCTCATAAAGTTCTACTATGACCAGTTCGTTCAAAAGGGAGCTTTATTAGACAAAGAGCAAAAGGAGGTTTTGAAAAAGATTAATCAAGAGGAGGCTTCTCTGCTAACAGACTTTGGTAACAAACTTACTAAGGCAACCAATGCTCTTCTCTTCATTAAAGATAAGGAGCAACTTTTAGGTCTTACAGAAGAGGAACTGCAAGCCGCAGCCGAGAGAGCGACAGAGGCAAAACGCTCGGGAGAGTATGCCTTTAGTTTAGACAATACAACCCAGCAAAGCATTATGGCGAAGTTGTCGGTGCGAGACACTCGTAAGCTCTTCTTCGAGGCAAGTATCAATCGCTGTATGAAGGGGGATGAGTTCGATACCCAAGCTATCGTGAAACGCCTCGCACAGCTTCGTGCGGAAAAGGCTACTCTCCTTGGATTTAACTCTTTTGCAGCATGGAAATTGCAAGATCAACTGGCTGCGACTCCTGAGAATGTTACTAACTTCCTCTCTAACTTAGCAAAGTTGGCAACGCCTCGTGCCTTAGCTGATGAAACTGAGTTAGAAAACTTTGCTCGTCAAACTGAGGGTACAGATTTTGATCTGGAAGCGTGGGATTGGAGCTACTTTGCTGAAAAACTTCGTCTTGAGAAGTATGGTGTCGATGAAACTACTATACGTCGTTATTTTGTTTTGGATAACGTTCTCAACAATGGGGTATTTTACTCTGCCAATAAACTCTATGGTATCTCTTTCAAACCTCGTACAGATGTTTCTGTTTACCACGAAGATGTTCGTGTTTGGGATGTAATCGATAAGGATGGCAACATCTTTGCCCTCTTTTACTTCGACCCTTATGCACGTGCTTCTAAAAGTGGTGGAGCTTGGATGAGCAATTTTGTAGACCAATCTTATCTATTGGACAAGAAACCCGTTATTTATAATGTATGTAACTATACCAAACCATCTAAGGGAGAGCCTTGCCTACTTTCTTGGGACGAAGTAACTACTCTTTTCCATGAGTTTGGTCATGCTCTTCATGGCTTGTTTGCAGCACAAAAGTATCCTTCCCTCTCTGGAACTAGTGTCCCTCGCGACTTTGTAGAGATGCCCTCACAGTTCAATGAGCATTGGGCGGCAGAACCAGAGGTCTTTGCCAACTATGCCAAGCACTACAAAACAGGAGAGGCTATGCCCAACGAGTTGGTAGAAAAACTCCAAAAGGCACAAACTTTCAATCAGTCTTATCCAATGATTGAAAACGTTGCGGCTTGTCTTTTGGACCAAGCATGGCATGGGCTAAGCGTGGAAAATGCTAATGTAGCCGACGTGAAAGTTTTCCAAGAAGAACAGTTGGCTAAGGTGGGATTGCTCAACAAGTGTATTCCTCCCCGTTATGGCTCTTCATACTTCCGTCACATTTGGAGTAATGGATATTCGGCAGGTTATTATGCTTACCTGTGGTCCGAAGCATTGGACAACGACATCTACGCATGGTTTACCAATAATGGAGGCTTTATTCCCGAAAATGGTAATCGTTTGCGTTCGATGATTCTCTCGAAGGGTAATACGGAAGACTTGATGAAGCTCTTCAGCGAGTTCACAGGTCATAAAGAAGTAGATCTTAAGCCTTTATTGAAAGCGAGAGGCTTGCTTTAAGCGCATAACATTTGAGACACTCCTGCAAAACAGCTTACTTAAAAACTCTTTGTAAGTAAGACAACTAGCTTGCTCTATTCACTAACCGTTGTATAGCTCCTATCGGAGTGGTACAACGGTTATTTTTATTGCCTTACAAGCAGTATTGAAGCACAAGTAAAGACACTGTCCGAAAAGGTGTGAATATAGTAAGTATGCAACCATTAGAAAAAGAACTCATACTACAGCTTCTTAGTATGAGTTCCTTCGAGAGACCGAATAAGTCTCTATTTTTTATTGTTCTTTGCCTTACAAACCAAAGGCCACTTTAACGCGATCTACATAGTCTAGTTTTTCCCAAGTAAAGAGTTCTACCTCTACTTCGATAGACTTATTATGGAAGTAGTCGAAATGCTTGGTTACTTTCTCTGGATTACGTCCAAAATGCCCATAGGAGGCAGTTTCTTGATAGATTGGTTGGCGCAATCCTAAGCGTTGTTCAATGGCATAGGGGCGAAGGTCGAAAATCTCAGATACCTTTTCGGCGATGGCTCCATCGGAAAGCGATAGATGGGATGTACCATTCGTATCTATATTAACACTAACAGGTTGTGCTACTCCAATGGCATAAGCTATTTGTACCTTTACTTCGTCAGCTACTCCTGCAGCTACTAAGTTTTTCGCTATATGACGAGCGGCATAAGCAGCCGAACGGTCTACTTTTGATGGGTCTTTGCCCGAGAATGCTCCCCCACCATGACTACTACGCCCTCCGTAAGTATCTACTATAATCTTACGCCCAGTGAGACCTGTATCTCCGGCAGGACCTCCAATAACGAATTTACCTGTCGGATTGACCAAGAGACGATATCCTTCAGCAAAGAGCGTTTTATATTGCTCTCCGTACATTGCCTCCATTCGAGGCAACACAATCTTACGAATATCTTCTTCGATTTTACATCGCATTGTTTCGTCTGCTTCCGCTTGTGCTTCGGGAGAGTTACCAGAGGGAGTAATAAACTCATCGTGCTGAGTAGAAACCACGATAGTGTGTACCTTAAGAGGTTTGTGGTCGTCGCTATATTCAACGGTTACTTGGCTTTTGGCATCGGGACGGAGGTAAGGCATTGGAGAGGGCGACATCTTGCGAACATAGGACAACTCTTTCAGGATAGAGTGTGAGAGCGCTACGGGCAGAGGCATATAATCTGGTGTCTCATTGGTAGCATAGCCAAACATCATACCTTGATCTCCTGCTCCCTGCTCTTCGGGCGAGGTGCGATCTACCCCTCTATTAATATCTTGGCTCTGGTCATGGATAGCCGATAGAATACCACAACTTTCGGCATCAAAACCATAGTCCGACTTTACATACCCTATATTGCGTATCACACCACGCACTACCGAATCTATATCTACAAAAGCATTGCTTCTAACCTCTCCAGCCACTACGACTTGCCCACGAGTAACCAAAGATTCACAAGCTACCTTTGAACGAGGGTCTGCCGCCAAGAGGTAATCTACCACGGCATCGGATATTTGATCGCATACTTTATCGGGATGTCCTTCCGAAACGGACTCAGATGTAAATAAATAACTCATAAAGTTTTATCAATCTAATGTTTATATCAAGGAACAAACTCTCTTTTGCGCTATCGAAAAGAGAAGAAACTCAGAGATATATTTAAGGGAAGGGAGAAAAGCAACTATTGGGTCAAGAGCACCTGTCCAAGAATAGAGCCTTTTGTATTATGGAAAAGGCATGTGCATTGCTTTCTTCTGTTAGGGAGAAAGTTTTAGCATTTTTTCTTGTGGTTGCAAGCTTTACAAATCCATCCACAGTAAACAATCCTTCTCTGAACTGTTCGTGGCAAAGGTAGCTATTATTTTGAGAAATGCAAGGCGTTGTTAGCAAAAACAATTGTTTTAATCCCTGATGCAATATGCCTATACACTTTACTGACAAAAGCATTATAGGTAATGGGCAAAAGGTATAATCCTTATGAACAAAACCATTATACCTTTTGAAGAAAAGGAATAATGGTATCAAAGCACAAGTATTGTACACAGGAAAGAGAGAAATAATATCCCTTGGACTTTTCTATGTAGTTATTCTTTGTGTACTTTTGCAACTATAAAATCAAAATAGACTAATAATGTACAGATCAATTACATGCGGAGAACTCCGTAAAGAAGATATTGACAAAAAGGTAACCCTTGCAGGATGGGTGAGTAAAATTCGTCGTATGGGGGCTATGACCTTCGTGGATCTTCGTGACAGATATGGTATCACTCAGCTTGTTTTTGCCTCTAATCATCCAGAGTTAGAGAAGCAAGTAGACCAATTGGGCCGTGAATGCGTGCTCCAAGCTACGGGAATTGTAAGAGAGCGCTCTTCAAAAAATAGTCGTATCTACGGGAGATATAGAAATAGAGGTAACTGAGTGCTGTTTGCTCAACTCTTCGGAGACTCCTCCTTTTACGATCGAAGAGGTTTCCGATGGTGGTGATGAACTCCGTATGAAGTACCGTTATTTAGACTTGCGTAGAGAACCCGTTAAACGCAATATAGAGTTGCGCCATCGCATGGCATTGATCACTCGCAACTATCTCGATAGTTTGAACTTCTTAGAGATAGAGACCCCCATGCTCATCAAGTCTACTCCCGAAGGGGCACGTGACTTTGTGGTACCCTCTCGTATGAATCAAGGCGAGTTTTACGCTCTTCCTCAGTCGCCACAGACCTTCAAGCAACTTCTTATGGTGGCAGGTATGGATAGATACTTCCAAATCGTAAAGTGCTTCCGTGACGAAGATTTAAGAGCTGACAGACAGCCCGAATTTACCCAAATAGATTGCGAGATGAGCTTCGTAGAGCAAGAGGATGTACTTAAGGTATTCGAGGGGCTTGCCGTAGAGCTATTCAGTAAGATTAGAAACGTCTCCATTTCAACCCCTTTCCGTAGAATGAGTTGGCATGAAGCGATGAGTAAATACGGGTCTGATAAGCCTGATATTCGCTTCGGAATGGAGATTAATGAAATAACAACCCTATGCCAAGGCAAAGGAATGTCTTTGATGGATGCTGCCCCTTATGTGGGAGCTATCGTAGTGCCTCAAGCGAGCGAATATACCCGTAAACAAATTGATGCTCTTACGGACTTCGTTAAACGCCCTCAAGTAGGAGCCAAAGGGTTGGTTTGGATTAAATACAATACTGATGGGACTTTTAAGAGTAGTATTGATAAATTCTTCTCTCAAGAAGATTTGCAAGCTATTGCTCTCGAAACAAAGGCTGTGGCAGGTGATTTACTCCTCGTATTGATGGGCGAACGAGAAGCTACCCAAAAACAACTCGGCACGCTACGTCTGCACATGGGAGACGAACTACAACTAAAAGACCCCAATAGATTTGAATGTCTATGGGTGGTAGACTTCCCTTTACTGGAGTGGGACGAGGAGACGCAACGCTTCTACGCTATGCACCATCCCTTTACTTCTCCTAAGAAAGAAGATATTGCCCTCTTGGATACAGATCCCAAGTCGGTGCGTGCCAACGCTTATGATATGGTTATCAATGGTGTCGAAGTGGGAGGAGGTTCTATCCGCATCCACGATGCTAATCTACAACACAAAATGTTTGAGGTGTTAGGCTTCACTCCCGAAAAGGCAGAGGAGCAATTCGGCTTCTTGATGAATGCTTTCAAATATGGAGCACCTCCCCATGGAGGAGTTGCTTTCGGGTTGGATAGATGGGTCGCTATTATGGCTGGTTTAGATTCTATCCGTGATTGCATCGCTTTCCCTAAAAACAATGCAGGTAGAGATGTAATGATAGATGCTCCTTCTAAGCTGGACCAAGAACAATTAGACGAACTCAACATACTCGTTAAACCCATTCAATAGTCTTTCTCTACGAGTATGCCGTTGCATAGTGATATAGTTGCTTCTATAGAGTGTATAGCCCCTCTTTCCCTCCAAGAAAAGTGGGACAATAGCGGTTGGCAGGTGGGAGATCCTTCACAGGAGTGCAAAGGGGTATTGTTGGCGGTAGAAGCTACCGAGGCTACTATTCAAGAGGCTATAGCGTGTGGAGCTAATCTTTTGATTACCCACCACCCTATCCTCTTTCATCCTCTAAAGAAGATCTCTACCTATTCCTATCAGGAACGATCTGTAGCTCTGGCTATTAAAAACGACATAGCTATCTATGCGGCTCACACCAATGTAGACAATGCTACCTTGGGTATTAATAAGCGACTTGCTGACCGACTCAACCTACAAAATACGCGATCGTTAGTACCCCTTTTGGGACAATTATACAAATTGGTCGTTATGCTTCCCCCAGAGGCTTTAGAAGAGGTAGAGCAAGCGTTGGTTCTATCGGGAGCTGGTCGTTTAGGTAATTATGACCATTGTTTCTTTAGGACAGAGGGGGTTGGTAGCTTTCGTCCTTTAGAGGGGGCTAATCCTTACTCAGGAAAGAGGGGAGAAATACATCGAACCGAAGAAGTGGCTCTACAAGTATTAGTACCTCAACCCATTCTCTCTAATGTACTTAAAGCACTGTATAATGCTCACCCCTACGAAGAGCCCGCTTTCGACATAATCCCTTTGGCGAACAAAGACCCACACATAGGGACCGGTATTGTAGGAGAGCTTGCAACGCCTATTACAGAGGAAGAGATGTTTGCCTTGTTAAGAGGTTTTGATAAAGTAGAGCGAGTAGCCTACTCTCGCCCTCTCGGCAAGCCCATCCGAAAAGTGGCTCTCTGTGGAGGGAGTGGAGGGAGTTTCCTGTCCAATGCCATTGCTTCAGGAGCTGATATCTATATCACAGGAGAGGCCAAATACAACGATTTTCTCGACGCTCAGGGGCATATCCTCCTTGCCACTATAGGGCACTTCGAGAGTGAAGCGATATTTTGCTCTCTTTGTAAAGAACACATATTGTCGAATTTTGCTAACTTTGTAGTTCAAATAGCAAAGAGTGATTTTAATCCGGTTAATTACTTATAACCATTTAGATATGCCTAATCAACAGACGACACCTCAAAGCGAAGAGCAACAAATTGCAGAAAGATTGAAAGCAGTAGCCCGTTTACAAATGGCGCTCTCACGTATAGATAAAATAGAAACCTTGCGCGGAGAGCTTCCTATAGAGGTACAACACATCGAAGATGAATTGGTAGGTATCCATACAAGGCTCGAAAATTATACAGCTTCTGCCAAGAATTTGACGCAATCTGTTACGGCAGAAAAAACCAAGATTGCTCAATCTCGTGAACTCCTTGAGAAGTACAGAGCGCAATTAGATAGAGTGCGTAATAATAGAGAGTACGATAACCTGTCTAAGGAAATCGAGTACCAAGAACTTGAGGTAGAGTATTCAGAGAAAAAGATACGAGAGTACACCGCCGAGTTACAGACTCGCAAGGCGGATATTACGGCTCTTAAAGAACTATACGACTTGCGGTCGGAGGATTTAAAAGCCAAGAAAGGTGAGCTTGATGACATCATCAAGGAGACACACGAAGAGGAAGAAAGACTTCGTGCCAAAGCGAGTGAACTCGAAAAAGCTATCGATGACCCTCGCCTACTCTCGGGCTTTATGCGCATTCGTAGTGGAGCTCGCAATGGCCTTGCAGTAGTACCTATTGATAGAGATGCTTGTGGCGGTTGCTTCAACCGCATTCCTCCTCAGCACCAATTAGAGATTAAGCTCTGCAAGAAGATTACTATTTGTGAGTATTGTGGTCGTATTATCATTGATCCAGAGCTGATGGAAAACGCTTAAAGAAGTGTTGCCATCTGCTGTTGTACAACATAAAATTCTTTGTGCGTTGGGGCAACTCAACCGCAGAGAATTTTTCTTTTTTAGGGGATTCTATAATTATTAAACTATGGCACGCAGGTTGCCTCCTAACATTTATCATCACCCTCTGCTTACGGCGGTACAAAGGGCTATAGAAAAATATGCCTTACTTGTGCCCCAGCAAAAGGTACTGGTCGGTCTGAGCGGTGGAGCTGATTCGGTTGCGCTTCTAATTGCTCTTTCTCTACTCGACTACGAGTGTATAGCTTTACACTGCAATTTTCATTTACGCGGAGAGGATAGTAACGCAGATGAAGCCTTCTGTCGCGACCTTTGTAGTCGCTACTCTATCCCTTTTTCTGTACGAGAATTTGACACCGAGCAAGAAGCAAAACAGGCTAAAGTATCTATCGAAATGGTAGCTCGAGACCTTAGGTACAGAGCTTTTGAAGAGCAGGCACATTGCCTCGCTATAAAAAATATAGCTGTAGCTCACCATCTACAAGATAATGTAGAAACTTTGTTGGGAAATATTGCATTAGGCACAGGACTTAGAGGACTTAAAGGTATCCCCATTCGAAGAGGTAATATTATACGCCCCTTTCTTGAAGTAGACCCCAAATACATCTATAATTTCTTGAATGTTGTTGGAGAGAATTATCGTACCGATCATACTAATCAAGATACCTCTATTCGTAGAAATTATATTAGACATAATATCCTACCCCTTTTTCAACAGCTTAATCCTAATTTTTTAGAGACGGTTCAGCGCCTGTTTGAAAATCTAAGAGAGGCTCAATGTCTCTATCAGCAGGGTGTACAACAGACATTGCAGAAAGCACATATAGATACTAACGATGTTTCCAAAGAAGAATATCTATGTACTCCTATAGCTTCTTCGCAAGCCTCTCTTACACTATTATACGAATTACTCTCCTCAAGAGGTTTTCATCGCAATGAACTGGAAAAGTTTGCCCTTCATCTTTGCGACAGAGAGCCTGCTACCATCTATTCCTCAACTCATAGAGTAACACGTTCTTTCGGCAAAATCTCCATCTCGAACCGGGAGAAATCTCCTTCTGTTCTTACTACTATAAAATTAGAATTAGACCAGCGTGCGGGAAAAATCATAACACCTTATGGAGAACTTCTCTATACATTTTTTGAAAAAACTCCCATGCAGATGGGTAAAAATATCATACTTATTGATGTGAGTAGTTACCCCTTGCCTCCCGAGGAGACACTCCATTTAGAACTTGCTATACCAAAGGGTAATACTAAGATAAAACCTTTAGGACTGCATGGACAAAAAGAAATAAAGAAAATACTCCGAGAGCATAGACTCTCTGCCGAAGAGAGAACTTCTGTGCCTCTTCTTTCTTTAGAAACTACCCCTATATGGCTCATGCCCTATACACGTACAGATGCGTTGTTAGTCAAAGAGAGTACTACGCAAGTTCTAATGTTGGAATTGATACCCCCTACCGTTGCTAAACCTACAATGGATAAAAGTACTAACTTTGAGGGAGGAGAATAAGTTTTTCTTAAAAACATATTGTATGAATACTTCATCGAATATAAAGGGAGTAGTAAAGGCTCTCTCTATTGTGATTATTGCTATTTTTTCTGTGGCTTTTTTATCTTGTAAAGGCGGAAGCAATACATTCAATTCTGCCAGCGGTAGTCCCGGAGAGTTATTGCTTGTTATGGATGAAGATTTACTTTCCTCTCCATCAGGCGAGATTGTAAAAGGTATGCTTCAAACAGAGGTTACTGCTCTACCTCAGATAGAGCCTTGGATGAAGGTACAGACAGTAGCTACCCGTAACTTTGAAGATTTCTTGCGTAATACTCGAAATATAGTAATCGTGCAAAACGATGGCAGTGTCTACACGCACAATGCCGTAAAGTACAGCTACGATGAGTGGGCTAAGGGACAGCTGGTTGTCGTGCTACAAGTGCCCTCCAAAGATTCTCTACAAGCTTTGGCAGAGCAGAAAGGAGAGATGATACGTAATCTTTTACTCCGACACGAGCTATACAGATATGCTGAGATGTGGGAGAAATCGTTCAGCACAAAAGCCGATACATACAGCCAAGAGATGTTTGGATACCGTATTAATCTACCAGAAGATTTTCAATCTTACAAGAAGGGCGACAACTTCCTTTGGGTCTCCAACAACGCTTACTCCAAGCGTATGGATGTGGTGATATACAGGCATCCCTATTCTGATAAAGAAGACCTTTCCAAAGAGAGATTGCTTGCTTTGAGAGATAGTATCCTTGGAAAAAATATTCCTGGAGCCACCCCCGATAGTTATATGACTACCACAGAAGGGAGTACAAAGCATCGTTTTATCAAAAAACCTAATGGGGCTATTATTAGTGAATTAAAAGGTTTGTGGGAGACAAGTGGATCTTCTGCTATGGCAGGCCCTTTTGTTGCTCATGCCTTTGCAGTACCCGAGGAGGGAATGATGTATTATATCGAGGGCTTTGTCTACCACCCGAATGAATATAAAAGAGAACTCATCCGTCGTTTACAAGCTACACTTTTCTCTTTCAGACCCGAAAGAGAACAAGATTTCGACATTGCTTCTATCAAGGGTATATGGTGGTCGGAAGAGGAGTAATAGAGATTTTACATACAATGGAAAAGAAAACCTATAAACCACGCATTGGTATCACCCACGGGGATATCAATGGAATTAACTACGAGTTGTTGCTCCGCATTTTTGCTAACAATGATATTTGCGAGTTTTACACTCCTATTATATATGGCTCTCCTAAAGTGGCCAGCTATTGGCGTAAGGTATTAAAAGTAGATACTACTCCATGGAATCGCATTAATCATCCTGACGAAGCACTCGAAGGAGAGGTTAATATATTATCTTGTATTGCAGACGAAGTCAAGGTAGAGATAGGAATACCCTCCGAAATAGCAGGCCTTGCAGCCTATCAGGCATTGGATTTGGCTACACAACATGCCTTGGAGAGAAAGATAGATGCTCTTGTAACAGCTCCTATAAACAAATCAGTTATGCCTCAAGAGCTCTTTCCCTACAAAGGACATACAGACTTTTTAGGAACTCGATGTGGACTCGAAGAGGGCAAAAAGCCCCTTATGATTTTGATGAAAGGGGAGGTAAAAGTCGCTTTAGCTACTACCCATCTTCCCATTAGAGAGGTACCAGAGAGCATCAATCAGGCTCTGATAATTTCAAAGCTAAAAGACATTGAACAGGCTTTGCAAAGAGATTTCAATATCGCGAAGCCAAGAATTGCAGTATTGGGGCTTAATCCTCACTGTGGAGACAATGGGCTTATTGGTAAGGAGGAAGAGGAGATTATAGCTCCTGCTATTAGAGTTGCCTTAGAGGAGGAGGGATTGCTTGCCTTTGGTCCATTCGCTGCTGATGGTTTTTGGGGTTCTTCAGAGTTGACAAAATATGATGCCATACTCTCTCTATATCATGATCAGGGGTTAGCTCCTTTCAAAGCTTTGTTTATGGACGAAGGGATAAACTTTACAGCAGGCTTACCTATAGTGCGCACCTCTCCCGACCATGGTACGGGATTCGATATTGCTGGGCAAGGTAAGGCCTCGGAAGAGTCTCTAAGACAGGCAATTTATGTAGCAATAGATACAATACGAAATCGCCACAGATTTGATTATGCACGTCGTAATCCTTTGCGCAAGCTTTACTCAGAGCGTGGGCACGACAATGAAAATATCGAAGCTATTACAATTCAGCAAGATTAAAGTAATCCACAGTGTCTAACGAGCATCCTCTGTTGCATGTGTACACAGCTTCTGCTGGAGCTGGAAAGACGTACACACTAACACGTGAATACCTCGCCTTGGCCCTTGTAGCACCCGAAGAAGAGTTCAGGCGCATTATTGCTATGACCTTCACCAACAAAGCTACCAATGAGATGAAAGAGCGTATTGTCGAAGCGCTCTATAGACTTTGTTTTAATTTGGGAGAAGAGGGACTCTTACAGGAATTGTCCTCCGAGTTAGGTTTTACAATGGAGGAAATACGTAGCAAGTGTTGGAAAATGCTTTTAGCCTTGCTGGGCGACTATTCTTCTTTTAAGGTAAAAACCATAGACTCTTTTTTTCAAGAGATTATTCGCACGTTTGCCTATGAGTTAAATTATGCAGGCAACTACAAAATAGAAATGGATGCTGAGCTTTGGCTCTATCAGTCCATACTATTGTTACTTCACAGCTTACACACTCCCGGTTATGAAGATTTAAGGCATTGGATAACGGAACTTTCGGAAGAAACTATTGACGAAGGACAAGGACACGACTTAACCAAAACGTTGATGCGTTTGGGAAGAGAACTCTTCAAAGAAATCCCTCTTAGAGCTATCAATACGGAGGACTTTCCGACCAAAGAAGAGATACGCTCCTCTCGAAGAGTCCTCTCCTTATTTCTCAAACAATGTGATGAGGAACGTCTTCATGTAGCCCAAAATGCGATTGCTCTAATGAGTCAAGAAGGTTTAGAGCCTGCCTCTTTTAAGGGAAAAGGGCGTTCCCCATTGTCGGTATATACGAAGATAGTAGCCTACCCAGAAGAAGTTCCATCTCTTACTGATTCTTTTCTAAAAATTGATTCTTCGGACGATTATTCCGAATACCTTACCGATGCTATTCGCAAGAATGAAGCTCTCTATGCCTCTTATCTGCGTGTTATAGAGGGAGGACTAAAAGAGTGTAATAAAAAACTTGTAAGGCTTCATGTACAGCGTAGGACGGCAAGTATCATTCTAAAGCATCTCTCCAAGCTTGGTACCCTAAGCGATATAAATACAACGATGTATCAATTAGGGCAAGAGCAAAATACTATGCTTTTGGGCAATTCTCAACATTTTATCCATCGTATCATAGAGGGAGCACCAGCTCCTTTTATCTACGAGCGTTTAGGGGGTACACTACATCACTTGATGCTTGATGAGTTTCAAGATACGGCTCGTTTGCAATATGAAAATTTGCGTCCATTACTTGAAGATACTCTTTCTTCGGGTTATAGCAGTCTTATTGTTGGTGATATAAAGCAGAGTATATACAAGTTCCGCAATTGTGATCGCTCCATTTTAGGACAAGATTTAGAGCGAGACTTTGACCCTTATTTTCAAGATCATATACTTGAGTACAATTGGAGAAGTTGTCAAGAGATAGTTCTTTTTAACAATCAACTCTTCTCTCTCTTGCCTCAGGTAGTTACGGACTTATTAAAGGAGAAAATAGAACGCAGCAAATTAATCTTCCAGCGTTCTGGTTATAGCGATTATATCCCTTCTTCTGATGTTGCGGAAGATGTTGTAGAGTGCTATGCTACCGCTCGGCAGTTAGTACCCCCAAAAAATGAAATTCTGAAAGGAGGAGTAGAGGTTTTATTTTATAATCCGGAGGAAGAGTCTCCCATCGATATCAATGGGGAGAAAAACCTTCCCGAGATACTCCTATCTCTCATAGAGGATAAAGGGTATGCTCCCGAAGATATTGCCATTTTGGCGAATAAAAACGATGAAGTAGCAGAGATAGCAGAGTGCTTATTAAAGTATGTAGACCAACATCCAGAGAAAGCACAAAGCCTCAAGTTCATATCGGCAAGGGCTCTATTGACAACGAACTCCAATACAGTTCGACTGGTTATTAACCTACTTCGTTCTTTAGCTAATCCGAAGGATGAAGAACAGCACAATCTTACAGAACAACACTATGTTTCTCTTTGTCTTTCCCAAAAAGATGATAACAAATGCATTTCTTTCCAAGAGATAATACACGAGTTGGTAGGACGTTTGCCCTACTTAGCGATGTACGAACTTGTAGTAAGTATTATAGACTTATTACAACCTGTTACTTCTCCCGAAGAAGATCCCTATATCACTCATTTTTTAGACCTTGTTTATAATTTTCATTGCGAACAGCCTACAGATATTGCTGGCTTTATAACTTGGTGGGATACCAAAGGGAACAAAAGCCAATTGCCCGAAGAGCAAGGTGCCTCTGCTATTACGCTTCTCACCATCCATCAATCTAAAGGTCTCGGCTTTCCTATCGTTTTACTCCCCTATCCTACATGGTCCTTTCGGGGATGCGCAATGCTTTTTCCTTTATTTGGACTTCTATACCCGAAGATACTCGCCACGAGTTGGGTATTGACTTATCTCTCGTAGCTTTAGAGAAAAGCTCTACGCAAATGTCCGATAGTCTCTTTGCTTCCAAGTACTTTCAAGAGCTAACAGATGAGATAATTGATAGACTCAACCTTTTCTATGTGGCTATGACTCGGGCTAAAAAAGGTCTCTTACTTTGGTTGCCAAAAGTGGAAAAAGAATACGTTACAGACTCTTTGGACAGTCTACTGAATCATATTTTCAAACATTATAACCTTGAAGAGTACTTAGCACCTATCCCCCCTCAAGAAAAGAAATATGCAACAACTTCACAGAAAAGTGGACTAACGTATTCTCCTCGAATAGCTCGGCAAGAAAGTTCCAATAATATCACTATACAACTCAAAGCCAAGAGGGCTTTTCAAGATACAGAAGCTATCCAACATGGAGCAGTAATGCATGAAATTCTTAGTGAGGTAGTCACAATGGATGATATAGAACGAGTGGTTAAGAAAGCTGTACGTGATGGCAAACTATTAGAGAGAGAGAGAGAAAAATTGGAAGATAGATTAAGAAAAGAGTTGTCTTTCCCTCTCACTCAAAAATGGTTTGCATCCGAGGTTGTGGTTCTTAATGAGCAAGATATATTGCTTCCTCAAAAAAATAACTTCTATCGTCCTGATAGAATTATTCTTTGTCCTGATGGAGAAGTTGTGGTGGTAGACTATAAATTTGGAGAGGAACAGAAAAAGTACAACAAACAAGTGGCGCACTATGTATCTCTACTGGAAAGCATGGGATATAAAAATGTAAAAGGATACTTATGGTATTTCAGAGAGGAAACCTCCTTGATCTCTCCCGTGAAAAGGAACTAAGAGCCAATAGAATGTGTTATCTTTGGCAAAGAAGCAGTACTAAAATATCTATATAAAATGACAATTAAAGAATATATCCAAACCAACGAAGAGAGATTTTTGGATGATTTGTTCGAAATCATACGCATTCCCAGTATTAGCTCTAAGACGGAACATAAGCCGACATGGTGCGTATGGCTGAACACTGGTGCCAGTACCTAAAAAAAATAGGGATGAATCGTTCGGAGGTTTATCCCACTATGGGCAACCCTGTAGTATATGCAGAACGTATTATCGACCTTCGGCTAAAACGATTCTTATTTATGGACATTATGATGTAATGCCGGCTGAACCTCTCGAGCTTTGGAAAAGCGAACCATTTGAACCTGTTATTCGAGATGGTCATATCTGGGCACGTGGGGCAGATGATGACAAGGGGCAAACTATGATACAGGTAGCTGGTTTACAAACAGCCTTGGCTCTTGACCTGGTAAAATGCAACGTCAAAATCATCTTTGAAGGAGAAGAAGAGATAGGCTCTACACACTTAGGAGCTTTTTGCGAAAAATACAAAGATATGCTTAAGGCGGATGCTATTTTGGTATCTGATACCAGTATGGTAAGTAAAGAAACACCTACTCTTACTACAGGGCTACGGGGGTTAGCCTATTGGGAGATAGAGGTTACAGGACCTAATAGAGATCTTCACTCTGGGCATTTTGGAGGAGCTGTTGCCAATCCTATCAATGAGTTGTCCAAGATTATTGCCCAAATGGTGGATGAGAAGGGACGCATCACAATACCCCATTTCTATGACGACATAGTACCTCTAAGCCAAGAGGAGCGAGATATGATTGCTCAAATACCTTTTTCTGAAGAGAAATACAAGAAGGCTATTGATGTTAATGCCCTTTTTGGAGAGGAAGGCTATAGTACTTTGGAACGCAACAGTTGTCGTCCAAGTTTTGATGTATGCGGTATTTGGGGCGGTTATACAGGAGAAGGAGCTAAAACGGTACTCCCCTCAAAGGCGTATGCTAAAGTCTCTACTCGTTTAGTGGCCAATCAAGATCATTCCAAAATATCCCAGCAATTTGTTGATTATGTAAAACAAATTGCTCCTCCCTATGTGCGTGTTGAAGTAACTCCTATGCATGGTGGAGAAGCCTACCTTTGTCCCATCGATTTACCTGCCTATAAGGCGGCAGAGCAAGCCTGTGAAGTAGCTTTTGGCAAACGTCCTTTGCTATTCGCCGCGGAGGTAGTATTCCCATCATAGCCCAATTTGAAAAGATATTGGGGGTAAAAAGCGTGTTGATGGGCTTTGGATTGGAAAGTAACGCTATTCACTCTCCTAATGAAAATTTCCCATTGGATCTATTCCGCATTGGTATAGAGGCTGTGGCTGAATTCTATCGTTTCTATCGATAAGTCTATGAAACCTATTTTAATCTCTGGGGCTCTGATAAACGGTATCGTACAAGATCTTCTTATTGAGGAGAATAGGATTGCGCGTATTGCTCCTTTTATCCCTCAAAAAGAAGAGTATGATGTTTTAGAAGGAGCCCATCGAGTAGTTGTACCAGGTATGGCTAATACTCATACCCATGCAGCTATGACCCTTTTTAGAGGTTATGGCGACGACCTTCCTCTTATGCCTTGGTTAGAAGATTATATTTGGCCCGTAGAGGCACATCTAACGGAGGAAGATATTTATTGGGGCGTACGTTTGGCTTGTCTTGAAATGATTCGTACTGGTACAACTCTTTTCCTTGATATGTATGCCTCCCCCTTGGCTACCGCACAGGCTGTGGAAGACTCTGGGATTAGAGCCGTAGTGGGGTGTACACTTTTTGATAGAGGAGATGAGGCGAGGGCCAAGTTAGACCGAGATAATTGCTACCAATACCTCAAAGATTTTGAGCAGTATTCTGATAGAGTTATTTATTCCATAGCTCCCCATGCTATCTATACAGTGAGCGAAAAGCAATTGCAATTTTGCCGAAATTTTGCTGATGAAACGGGTGTTTTGGTACACCTTCACCTGTCTGAAACACAAAAAGAAGTGTCAGATGCTATACAACAATATGGTATGCGCCCTGCAGAGTATCTTGAAAAAATAGGGGCTATTAGCGACCGTTTTGTTTTGGCTCATAGCCTTTGGTTGGAAGATAACGAATTAGACATTATAGCTCGAGCTGGTGCTGCCACAGTACACAATCCCGCTTCTAATATGAAGTTGGCATCGGGCTTCTCTTTCCGATTTGAAGAGATGAAGCAGCGAGGCATCCGTGTAGGTATAGGTACGGATGGTTGCTCTTCGTCGAACAACTTAGATATGTTTATTGCGATGCGCATGGCGGCTCTCTTAGGCAAAGTATGGCGTTATGATTCGACCGCGACTTCTGCACAAGATGTCTACCAAGCAGCAACTGAAACAGGTTATCACATATTAGGTTTAGAGGGAGGTGTACTCAAAGAAGGAGCTTTGGCAGACTTGTGTTTGCTAAAAACTAATGTTCCTACTATGGTTCCAATGCATAACCTTATCTCCAATTTGGTCTACTCGGCAGATGGTTCTGTGGTGGATACCACGATTGTAGACGGACGCATCTTGATGCGAGAGGGTGTCATCCCCGGAGAGGAAGAGGTTATTATGAAAGCAGCTCAAAAAGCCTATAAACTAATAGCCAACTATGGCATAAAACAAAAGTAAGATTATGGAAATGAAAATGTATCGAGAGTCGGCAGATTTTCTACTCCAACGACTTCCCTTTCAAGCTAAAATAGGCATTATTCTGGGTAGTGGTTTGGGGGCTTTGGCCGATAAAATTGAAGACGCCACTGTAATCCCTTACAGTGAAATTCCACACTTTGCTCACTCTACTGCCATTGGTCATAAAGGGAACTTTATTTGTGGTAACTTGGGTGGAGTACCTGTGATAGCCATGCAGGGACGCTTTCACTACTACGAAGGCTACTCTATGGAACAAGTAACGTTTCCAGTGCGAGTGATGAAGCTTATTGGTGTAGAAACTCTTTTTGTATCTAATGCTGCAGGAGGTATCAATAGTACTTTTAGGGTAGGAGACCTGATGATTATTCGAGATCACATAAATAATCTTCCCAATCCGCTCATTGGTCCCAACAAAGAGGAGTTCGGAGTGCGTTTTCCTGATATGACACGTGCTTATGATAGAGAACTGATAGCAAAGGCGGAGCGTATAGCCCAAGAGGAGAAGATTGAACTCAAAAAGGGTGTTTATGTAGGGCTTACAGGACCTTCGTATGAAACACCTGCAGAGTATCGCTTCTACCAATTAGGTGGAGGAGATGCTATCGGCATGAGTACTGTACCCGAAGTGTTGGTGGCTCGTCATGCAGGAATAAGAGTTTTCGGAATGTCTGTTATCACCAACGAAGGGTGGCATTTTGAGGGAGACTATACCAATGATGCCCAAGAGGTAATAGATGCTGCCAACCAAGCTTCTGAAAGAATGGGCAAAATCTTTACACGACTGATTAAAGAAATTGCCGAATAAAATTCGATAACACTTTTTACTAATGGATGCCATAGCCCCATCTAACAGCTATCCTCTTACTCAAGAAGAGCAAGAAATACTACTCCAACTAAGAAAAAGGATTCGCTCACGAATGGATGGTGTTATGGCATCTTCTATGAGAGATAAGGGGATTGATTACTCCTATAACTTGGGACTCTCTATCCCACAAATAAGGGAATTAGCTGAGGGCTTGCCTACTACCCTCTCTTTTGCAGAGCATCTTTTAGCGACACGTTCTAGAGAACTGAAAATAATAGGGCTCATTTTATACCCAACCGAGGAGTTAACCAAGGAGAGGGCTATGGCTCTACTCGAAGAACTCCCTACTCAAGAGTTAAAAGATATATACGCTCATCACTTTCTAAGTTCTTTAGAACCCCACTCTCCTATTTGGACAACTCTATGGCAAGAGGGAGCTGCTCGTCCAGAGATTATTGCCGCTCTAACCCGTAAGCTATTGTTACAACTACCCATAGAGCCAACTTTTGTTCAAACTGTATTACAAGAAATTGTAAAAACTCATAGCATCTCGCTTCCTTTTACCTCAATCGAGATTTCCTTTTTAGAGCGTCTTGCCCTCCATCCCGATTTTTCTACTTTACTAAACACTTATATAACCCAATGGCAAGAACACCAAGATGAAGAGCTAAGGGGGGTAGCTTCTTATCTTTCTGATGCACTAATTCTTGCCCAAGAGGGAGAGAAGAAATAAAAGGAATAAAAAGGTCTTGACTTATCGCTATATTGAATTTTGGTAAGTACCTTTGCCTATCTGTTAGATTATTTTAATGCAAAGCTATGTTTCTAAATAAGGTTATCTTGGTTGGATATGTCGGGATGGATCCCGAAGTACGTTACATAAAAGAAAATATGGCTACGGCGACTTTTTCTTTAGCTACTACACAGCCCAGTTACCGCTTACGTTCTGGAGCTATGAGCCCCGAACATACGGATTGGCATCGTATAGTTACCTATGGAGAACAGGCTCTCTTTTGCGAAAAATTTGTCCGAAAAGGACACCTTCTTATGGTAGAAGGCAGAGTAAGTTACCGCAAGTATTCAGACAAAAACAATGTGATGCACTCCGTAACAGAGATTGTAGCTGAGCGAGTTGGCTATGTGGGTAATCATGCCCAAGAGCAAAACAAAAACATTGGAAGTTAATCTATAAACATCTTATCTTGATGGATACCATTGTATCATCTTTCCTTGCTTCACTTTTCCCCTTATATTTTCCCGAGATACAGGTGCTTCCCTTCACTTTTGGGGCTGCTATTGCTTTACTATTGATAGTGGTCTTGCTGGTGTTATCGGGCTATATGTCCTCTTCGGAAGTAGCTTTTTTTTCGCTTTCTCCTCAGAATATCCATGAGGTGCGTAATAGCAATACTCCAACAGACCAAAAACTTTTAACACTACTCAGCGAGTCTGAAAAGTTGTTGGCTACAATACTCATCGGTAATAACATCGTCAATATTAGCATAGTACTATTAAGTAACTACTGGGTACGTCTGACTTTTGACTTTGGAGAGGCAGAGTCGATGCGTTTCATAGTGCAGACCATAGCCCTGACCTTTATTCTGCTACTTTTTGGAGAAATTATTCCTAAGGTCTATGCTCAGAACAATCCTTTAGCTTTCAGTAGATTTTCTACGAAGATTATGTATCCCCTGCATCGTTTGCTTTCGCCTCTATCAAAACTTCTCATAAAAATTTCTTCCTCCTTGGACAAGAAAACAAGCAAACAGTACAGCCTCTCGGTAGATGACCTCTCTAAAGCAGTGGAGCTTACCATAGACCAAACAGAAGAGGAGAGCAAATTGATCGGAGAAATCATCAAGTTTCATGCCAAAACAGCCAATGAGATTATGCTCCCTCGAGTGGATATGGTGAGTGTGGATTATAGTTGGACTTTTACCGAAGTACTCGCTTTTATCTTAGAGGCAGGTTACTCGCGCATCCCCGTTTTTCAGGGTACACAAGACGACATCAAGGGTATTCTCTACATTAAAGATTGTATTCCCTATGCCCAAGAGACTGATGAGTTTAATTGGCATCGTTTAATCAGAGAGGCCTATTTTGTACCAGAAAACAAGAAAATAGACGACCTTTTGGAGGAGTTCCGTTCACAACGTATCCATATCTCTATCGTTGTAGATGAGTATGGAGGTACTTCGGGATTGATTACGCTGGAAGATATTTTGGAAGAAATAGTCGGAGAGATTACCGATGAATATGATGAGGAAGAGTTACTCTATACCCGCTTACCTGACGGCTCTCTACTTTTTGAGGGCAAAACTCCCATAAACGATTTTTGCAGACTGCTCGATATAGACCCTAAAGTATTCGAAGAGATTTCTCAAGAGGTCGATACACTTAGTGGCATCTACTTAGAAGTTAAGCAGGAGTTGCCCCGAGTGGGAGCTTTTGCAGAGTATGCTGGATTTCGCTTTGAGGTAACGAAATTAGAGAAATATCGCATCATGCAGATGCGTATTACCCTCCCTAAAGAATACACAGACAACCCTCAATAAACGCCTCAATGGAAGGAGTTTTTGTAGCCCGTGTAGCAGACCTCGTAGAGGGGGCAACTACCCTCCCCCGACGTACACAAGAGCAAGAAGCGGTTAAACGGCTTTTAGAACAACTTCTACCCCACGGAAAACTATCGCATACAGCCGAAGGAGCACCCTACATAGAGGGGTGTTCGGGGACAATTAGCATCAGTCATTCGACCGATTTTGTAGCTCTCTTCCTCTCCTCTACGGCTCGTCATATTGGGATAGATATTGAGAGTAAATATGCCAAAGTATTGCGGGTTGCTCCTCGATTTATGAATGATAAGGAGTTGAAGGCATTGTCGAAGCTCCGCACACACTGTGAGCAAGAGCGATTTGCCACTATTATTTGGAGTGCCAAGGAGGCTACGTTCAAATACTTTCGCTCTGCTCATCCCGATTTTCGAGCCTATTACCACACTCTTTTTTTGGATAGTATCATTCCCTTTCACAAAGAGGAGAGCAAACAAACCCTCCAACTTCATTACAGCCATCCTACCACTTCTTCGGCAAGGCTCTCTATAACGGTAGAGCAAAAAGAGCTCTACACCTTGGCTTACCTGTCGGACACTCAAGCCTCAACTGCCCTATAAGGCTAATCCTCCCAACCCTATTTCCCAACTCTTACACAAACTTTTTCAGTGCTGCGAAGCGCAAGAATATCTGCTTTTCTCCAGCTCTACCAAAGTCTATTGTTGCAATGGCATTCTCTTTGATTCCCTCAATCTCTTTTACAATTCCCTCTCCAAAAAGTTTATGAAACACTCTATCTCCTAAGGATAGGTCTTCGGCGCTTTTGATGCTAACAGTAGCTTGATGGCTCTCTATTTCTATATTTTTGCGAGAAGTAGTAAAAGGAGAAGAATGTATTTCTTGCCTCATAGGACCTCCTAAAATAGGTACCCCTTTGCGTTCCTCTTTTTGTGCTTTTGGGGCAGGTATCCCCCTTTTTGGTACTGGTGCAGAGGTGAGTGACAAGAATCTATGCTCTTCGGGGCGAATACCCTCTTGCGCTAAGAGAGAAGCATCTAACTCCTTCAAAAATCGGCTCGGTAACATAGGAGCACCATTACCGTTAATGATACGATAACGAGCAAAATAAAGGTTACACTGCTCTTTCGCTCTTGTTATTGCCACGTAGAGCAGACGACGTTCTTCCTCGAGATTGTCGTCCATTTCGCTTCGTTGAGAGGGGAACAAGCCCTCCTCCAAACCTACAATATATATATAGTCATACTCCAATCCCTTAGAGGCGTGAACCGTCATCAGATGTACAGCATCTCGGTCTTCCTCCTGCTCTTCATCGTCTCTATCAGAAGCGAGAGAGATACCCTGTAGAAAGAGGGCTAAAAGATCTTGCGGTGTGGAGTAATTGGGGTCAAAGAGCAAATCGCTCTCTATCGTAGCTGTCAAGAATTCTTGTACACTCGATACGAACTCTTCCACATTTTCAAGGCGTGTTTCGCTCTCTTCGGTATTGTCCAATCGAAGTGCTTCTACAATGCCCGACCGCACTACAATGTACTTAATCCAATCTACAAAATTGCCCTCTACAGGGGTGGAAATATCGCCCAATAGCTCCAAATAAAGTGCCAAGTTTTTGGCTCCAGCTCTTGGCAGAGGAGCCTGCTCTAACAATAGCTTTTGAGAGGCTCGATAGAGCGATATACCTTCTCCACGTGCTCTGTCGTAGATAGCCTGCAATGTCTTGTCTCCTATGCCCTTTTTGGGATATTTGGCGGCTCGTTCAAAAGCCTCATTATTGTCCTTATTTAGGATTAGTTGGAGGTAAGCGAGTATATTTTTGATTTCGGCTCTACCATAGAAAGCAAGTCCTCCATATATCTTGTAGGGAATGCCTGCGGTGCGTAACTGCTCTTCGAAAAGGCGACTTTGCGCATTGGTTCGGTACAGAATGGCAAAGGAGTTATAAGGGAGAAGCGGATTTTCCCTTTTGTAATGGGCTATTGAGGTGGTTACATTTTGTGCCTCTTCATATCCACTATCTGCCCCATTTAGTATTGTTTTTGTTCCCTTAGGACGGCGAGAAAAAACTTTCTTCGGTATGCGCTCCCTATTGTGTTCTATGAGGCTATTGGCAAGATTGACAATGTTTTGCGAAGAGCGATAGTTCTCCTCCAATTTGAAAAGGCGTGCCTCGGGGAAAAGTTGTGTAAAGGATAGAATGTTTTGCATACTTGCCCCTCGAAACGAGTAGATACTCTGCGCATCGTCTCCTACGGCAAATATTCGTTGCTTACTTTCGACTAATCGGCGTACAATAAGGTATTGAGAGGGGTTCGTATCTTGGAACTCATCAATCAGCAGATAGTCGATACTTTCTTGAATCTCCTGCAACACTTCGGGAAAATCTCGAAGCAGAACGTTGAAAAGGAAGAGCAAATCATCAAAGTCCATCGCATTGGCCTCCTTACAGCGTTGCGTATAAAGTTCATAGATGGAGTTGATGAGTGTAATACCGTTGGATTTATCGTACGACACCATATCGACCTGCGAATTGTAGGCTTGTGGGGTTATAAGCCTGTTTTTGGAGGTTGAGATACGGTTGAGTATGAGCTTGGGGGTGTAGAGCCGATTATCTAAGTTGAGTTCCTTGACTATTTTTTTCACCAAGCTCTTAGAATCCGAAGTGTCGTAGATAGAGAAATTAGGCGTAAAGCCTAATAGCGGAGCGTATCGCCTTAGGATGCGAGCAAAAACGGAGTGGAACGTACCCACCCTCATTTTAGAGGCGGCGTGGGCAGAGACCATTTGAGCCACACGCTGTTGCATCTCTTGAGCAGCTTTGTTGGTAAATGTGAGAGCCATTAGCTTCTCGGGCGCATAACCACACTCTATCAGATGCGCCAATTTATAGGTTAAAACACGGGTCTTCCCCGAACCAGCTCCTGCAATCACGAGGGCAGGTCCCCCATCGTAAAGTACAGCTTCTGCCTGAGCGGAATTTAATTCTTGTTTGTAATCAATCATTCGAAACGGTATGCCATATCAACAGGACCAATGGCACTACAAAGATACAGATAGCTACACGCATAGCGTATATACTCTCTGATTTAGAAGGAATACATCCAAGTCTCCAACCTATAACCCTTTCATCGAAAAGCACTGATGGTTTGAGAAGAAACCATTAGTCCTTATCTTAAAAAGGATTAGCCCTTTTGAACGTTAGTTCTGGAGTTTGGAAAAGAAGAATACTCGGAAAAACAAACAAAAAAAGCCCATAGGGCTATGTACTATACCGAAAAGTACATAATCCTATGGGCTTTATACTCCACCACAGATGGGGAGTTCGCTGGCAAGGGACAATACTTTGAACAAAAACGCTTTCCTCTATCTTCTCCTCTAACAGGAGGTAACCTATGAAAGGAGTATAACAATTTCAAAAAGAAAGGGGAAGACTAAGAGCCTCCCCCTCTATTGTTACGCTCCGTATAGTGGAACCTATCGAGAAATTTATTTGTAGTTTTTCGCTTTACTCTTTGAAAAAGTCTCTACTGGAGCCTTGTGCTTTGGGAAGTACCAACATATCTGCCAAGCAAACATGCTCGGGTAGATTCAAAGCAGCAGCAATGCAATCAGCTATATCCTCCCCTGTTAGCGGAGTGTAGCCCTTATACACATTTTCGGCACGGTCTGCATCTTGGTGGAAGCGTACCAGCGAAAATTCTGTTTCTACCGCCCCTGGAGCAACTTGAGTAACCTTGATACCATACTTGTGCATATCGATGCGCATCGCTTTAGAGATAGCATCTACCGCATGTTTGGTCGCACAGTAAACGTTACCATTGGGGTATACTTCACGCCCAGCAATAGAACCGATATTGAAAATATGCCCTTTTTTACGTGCTATCATAGAGGGAGCTACCACTCGGGTTACATAGAGTAAGCCCTTGATGTTGGTATCAATCATCTGTTCCCAATCCTCCAGAAGTCCCTCTTGAATGGGTTCTAAGCCAGCGGCTAAGCCAGCATTATTGACCAGCACCTCTATATCTTTCCATTCCTTGGGGAGGTTGCCCAAATGCTCTTCTACCTCCCTATTGTTGCGCACATCAAAGTGTAGAGGAAGTACTTCTATTTTGCATTCGTCTCGAAGTGTTTGAGCTACCTCTTCTAAGCGTTCTTTTCTGCGTCCCGTTATGATAACCTTATAGCCCATTTTAGCCAACTTACAAGCGGTAGCTTTTCCTATACCCGACGTAGCTCCCGTAACGAGAGCGACAGGATTTTTCATAACACTCATATCTATAATTCTATACTTAATTTCGATTACATTCTACTATTTTTCGCTCTTAGCTTCCCATGCAATGGCGGCAGCTCCCAATACAGCAGAGTCCGCTGCAGGCAAGGAAGAGAATAGAAGTTTAGGTGGGTTGTAAACTTTAAGCAAGTTGGTTTGGAAAGCCTCTTTAACGGGATTCATCAATAGGTCTCCAGCAGCTGCCAATCCCCCAAAGAGGACAAAGGCTTCAGGACTGGAGAAAGTGACAAAGTCTGCCAACGTTTCCCCCAATATCTTTCCTGTAAAATTGAAAATATCTATTGCAATAGCATCTCCCCGAGAGGCAGCCTCGTAAATATCCTTGGAGGTCAATTTGTCTCTATCTATACTTCGGAGTAAACTTGGCTCTGTGCGTGCATCCAAGAATTCATGGGCAGAACGGACAATACCCGATGCCGAACAGTAGGTTTCCAAGCAACCATTTCTCCCACAACCACACTTGCGCCCGTTGCGTCGCACTATGAAGTGCCCCAACTCTCCTGCCAAGCTATCGGTGCCGTAGAGTACCTTTTCATTAACGACGATACCGCTACCGACTCCTGTACCCAAAGTAATCATAATAAAATCTTTGAGCCCTTTGGCTACACCGTATGTCATCTCTCCTATAGCTGCAGCCTTGGCATCATTAGTTAATATTGTAGGTAGGTTCAAACGCTCCGAAAGCATCGTTACAATCGGGAGGGATTTTTTCCATGCCATATTGGTGGCAAAGTCAATAGTACCTGTATAGTAATTGCCATTAGGAGCTCCTATTCCAACGGAGCGTACACTATCTCTTAGGTTATTCTCCTCAATTAATAGAGAAATTTTGTCAGCCAAATGGTCTACAAACTTCTCTGCATTGTCTCCATATTCCTGAGTTTTTAAGGAGTTTGTTGCAACGATAGTACCACGGGCATCAACAATACCGAAGACAGTATTTGTACCGCCGATATCAACTCCTATAACGTACGATTTAGTCATATCTAACATTCACAAATCAAGACGGAGGACAAAGGTAAGTATTAATAGCGATTATTATAGATTTTTTCTACTATCACAATAAGTTGAAGAGTAAGAGAATGAAAATCTCCTCAATAAAATATATATTTGGGCAGAGAGAAGTAAACATCTAATATATTTTATTAAGTAAAAGATGAGTTTTGCTCGATATTTTTTATCGTTTTTCATATTCATCGAGGTCTAAAAGTTGGCAAAAAGAGAACAGAAATTTTGTTCTCTACATATATAATGATACCTTTGCCGAGGATTAGAATGAAGAGTCTAATCTTTCTTGGGGGTGCCAATAAGAGTTGTAATATCTCCTTTTTGGCTGAGAGGATACCCGTGACCTGATCCAGATAATACTGGCGTAGGCAAAGAAACAATCTTTGAAGTGGCTTGTTCTGGCCATGGTTACCTCCCATTTATTCCCAAGTTTGATGGAATTACTCTTCTAAAAATCCCTGTTTGAAAAGGATGGAGAGAATGTAACCCATTAAGAATAATGCAAATCGAACTTAATCAAAAGATAAAAATAGTGCCTGATGAGTGTACTATAACCTCTCTTATTGCCTTGGAGCAGATAGAAGGTGGATACATTGCCGTGGCAGTCAATCAAGAAATTATAAAGCGAGAAAACTGGGAAATAACCTATCTTAAAGAAGGAGATAAGATACTCATTATCGGAGCTGTAAGAGGAGGATAAGCCCAACAAGAATAAAGATTTTCAAAACAGTAAATAACAGTCTAAAAGAATTATATGAGAGCAAAAGACCAAACAGAAAACTTATCTATATCAACAGGACCTCTACCTGGGAGTACCAAAATATATGTTCCTGGTTCGATGCATGATATACAAGTGGCAATGAGACGTATAGACCTCTCACCCACTATTGATGAAAATGGAGTAAAAAGAGACAATGAATCTGTGGTGGTGTACGACACCTCTGGTCCTTATACAGACCCTAACTATACCACCAATCCTCACAAAGGATTACCTAAACTACGTCAATCTTGGATAGAAAAGCGCGAAGATACCCAAAGGTTGGAGCAACTCTCTTCGGAATATGGGCGTATACGCCGTGCCGATGCTTCGCTGGATCACTTACGCTTTGAACACATCGAAGACCATCCTCTCGTAGCAAAAGAAGGTAAATGTGTTACCCAACTCGCTTATGCACGAGCAGGGATTATTACTCCCGAGATGGAGTATGTGGCTATCCGTGAGAATCAACTCTGCGATCAAATAAAAGAACACTACAAAAAGGAGCGAGGAGAATCTTTTGGAGCACATCTCCCCGATCTTATTACCCCCGAGTTTGTCCGTTCAGAGATTGCTGCCGGGCGTGCTATTCTTCCCGCCAACATTAACCACCCTGAATGCGAACCAATGATTATAGGGCGCAACTTCTTGGTAAAAATCAATGCCAATATTGGCAACTCTCCCGTAACAAGTTCTATCCAAGAAGAGGTGGAAAAAGCGGTTTGGGCTACTCGATGGGGAGCCGATACCATTATGGATCTCTCTACGGGGCGTAACATACACGAAACTCGTGAATGGATTGTTCGCAACTCACCCGTACCTGTAGGTACAGTGCCTCTCTACCAAGCCTTGGAGAAAGTTAAGGGTAAAGTGGAAGATCTTACTTGGGAAATTTACAAAGATACTCTCATCGAACAGGCAGAACAGGGTGTGGACTATTTTACTATTCATGCGGGACTTCGCTGGCAGTTTATACCTCTTACTATGAACCGACTAACGGGTATCGTATCTCGTGGAGGGGCTATCATGGCGAGCTGGTGTACTACGCACAAGAGAGAGAGCTTTCTTTACGAACATTTCGAAGAGATTTGCGAGATTTTGGCTAGATATGATGTGGCAGTATCTATTGGAGATGGTCTCCGTCCTGGTTCTATTGCCGATGCAAATGACGAAGCTCAATTTGCGGAATTACGCACCTTAGGAGAGCTGGCGGCTATAGCTGACAAGCATAACGTACAGGTTATCATTGAAGGACCTGGACACGTACCTATGCACAAGATTAAGGAGAACATGGATCTCCAGCTTAGCCTATGCAACGAAGCTCCTTTCTATACCTTAGGTCCGTTGGTTACTGATATTGCTCCCGGTTATGACCATATTACCTCCGCCATCGGAGCAACTCTTATCGGGTGGTATGGTACCTCTATGCTTTGCTACGTAACACGTAAGGAACACCTCGGTCTTCCCAATAGAGACGACGTAAAAGAGGGCGTTATAACCTATAAGTTAGCAGCTCATGCAGCCGATTTAGCGAAGGGACACCCTGCTGCCTATTTTAGAGACTTCGCTATGAGTAAGGCGCGTTATGAGTTCCGCTGGAGAGATCAATTCCACTTGGCTTTAGATAGTGAGACGGCACTCAAATTTCACGATGAAACGCTTCCTTCAGAGGGACATAAAACAGCTCATTTCTGTTCTATGTGTGGAGAACATTTCTGTTCTATGAGGGCTTCTAAAAAACTTCATAATCGTATCAAAGAGGAATAATCTTTATCGAAAGAATACCTATGTTTATCGCTATTACTCCCCCCGATGCTACTCCAAGAGATATAGTTCGTTACAACCGTCTTTTTTCACTTGGGTTGCACTCATTGCACTTGCGACTACCTAATGCTTCTCGAGAGCAATACAAGGCTTGCATTCAAGCTATCGAGCCTGCTTTTAGGCATAGAGTTGTTTTGTGTGATTACTTTGAGTTAGGAGATATAGCAGGTACAGGGGGTATTCATTTGCGTAAAGAATATATTGACCAGTGGCGAGACTGGCAGGGTATAAATCGAGGCAGAGTATCTGTTTCTGCTCATTCGATAGAAGAGTTGCGACAGCTTCCCTTTGTACCGACTTATGCCTTGCTCAGTCCACTATTCGATAGCATTTCCAAAACTAACTATCCAGCACAGTTGAACGTAAAGGAATGCCAAAAATATCTGCCTCAGTTACCCTTTCCTGTAGTCGCCTTAGGTGGTATAACCCACGAAAGATATAGGAAGGCTTTGGAGTATGGTTTTTCGGGAGTAGCTGTTTTAGGGGATTTAGCCGTTTCGGGAGAGTATATCGAAGAGGCTTTCTTGCGCTACCCTCAGCCCGAAGTCTTAACCGTAGCAGGGCATGACCCCACGTCAGGAGCAGGAATAGGGGGAGATATAAGAGTTTTTGAAAGCAATGACACCTATCCTCTTTCGGTATGTAGCTCGATAACAGCTCAAAACGAATATGACTTTGTCTCCTTATCGCCACTTGAAGAAGAGCACCCCTTAGAGGTACTTTTGGCACATCATACCCCTGTTGCTTGTAAAATAGGATTGATTTCTTCACTCCGACAAGGTATCAGAATCGCTCAAAAACTCCGTCAAAAGGGAGTACGCTATGTTGTTTGGGACCCAATTCTCAAAGCCTCTGCTTCGGAAAATAGCATACACAATGCTTTTTCTGCCAATGAAATCAAGGAGTTTCTTTCTCTAATAACGTTGGTTACTCCTAATTATCCCGAAGCGCAACAACTTTTTGGCTCTACCGAAGCATTCGACCTTTCTCTGTTGGCCTCTGAATATCAAACCTATATCTTATTAAAGGGAGGACACGAAAACAGCCACAAAAATGTTTCGACAGATTTGCTTTTTTCGCCTGATGGGCAGATGGCTCGATATACAGTGCCACGCACTCCGCACGACAAACATGGTACGGGGTGTACCCTCTCTGCCTCTATTGTTTCATTTCTTGCTCATGGGTATGACCTACCCTCTGCTTGTAGATGGGGACAATGGCGAACAGATGCTTTCCGACGTTCAAATAGTCAGCTCTTAGGAGGGCATAAACCTGTTGAATTGATCGAGAAAAAGCTGCGCTTAAAGACCTGCCACCTCCAATATATTACCGACTCGACGGACTTGACAGAATTACTTTCCAAAGCAGAATTTGCCTTAGAGGCAGGTGTCCGATGGGTACAGTTACGCATGAAAGAGGTGTCTTCAGCTCAGAGACTTGAAGCAGCATTTGCTCTAAAAAAGCTGATGCAAAACTATCTCGGAGCAACGCTGATTATAAACGACGACTTGGAAACCGCCTTAGCTTGCGATGCTCATGGAGTGCATTTGGGCTTGGGGGATGTCTCTCCAGCCACAGCTCGAAAAGTCTTAGGAACAAGTAAAATAATAGGAGGTACTTGCAACACGTGTCAAGATATAAGTCAAAGAGCTCTTGAGGGAGTAGACTACATTGGTATAGGACCCTATCGAGCCACCTCCACCAAAAAAGTACTTAGCCCTATATTAGGAAAGAAGGGAATGGACGTTTTGAGTAAGTATAATCAGCAACTCCCCCACCCTATTCCTTTATTTGCTATCGGAGGGATTACGCCTTCTGATTTTGCTGACCTTGCATCATTAGATATACAAGGAATTGCGTTATCTGGGGCTATCAATCATGTAGACGATATTTTCGCTACCACTACCGCTATGGTAGAGACCTTACAGCAACTATTTACAAAGTAAAAAGACCCATTAAACAAACTATACTATGCAACCTCTTATTTTATCGGGAGAGAAATTTACTTCTCGTCTTTTTTTAGGTACGGGCAAGTTTGCATCCAATGATTTAATGTATAACGCTATCCTTGCTTCCGAAAGCGAGTTGGTAACAGTAGCTCTCAAAAGAGTCGAGATGAACAATGAACACGATAAACTCATCGCTTCCATAACTCAATCTGGAGTAAAACTCATGCCCAACACCTCGGGTACCCACAATGCCGAGGAGGCTATATTTGCCTCTCGTTTAGCATATGAGGCTTTCGGTTCTAAGATTGTAAAAGTAGAAATTCATCCCGACCCCAAGTATCTTCTGCCCGACCCTTTTGAAACTCTGAAGGCTACTGAAGTATTGGCAAAAGAGGGATTTATAGTGATGCCCTACATTCAGGCAGACCCTATACTTTGTAAATACCTCGAAGATGCTGGCGCAGCAGCCGTAATGCCCTTGGGAGCTCCTATTGGTACAAACAAAGGACTTAAAACCAAAGACTTATTACAGATAATCATCGAGCAGAGTCGCGTGCCTGTGGTTATCGATGCGGGCTTGGGGGCTCCCTCTCATGCAGCAGAGGCAATGGAGATGGGAGCAGACGCTGTTTTGGTCAATACTGCCATAGCAGCTGCTGGAGATCCTGTAGAGATGGCTCGAGCTTTTAAGGAAGCAGTCATAGCAGGTCGCAGAGCTTATGAAGCTGGTTTACCCTCTATGGGGCAATCTGCCTCTGCTACATCGCCTATAGATACCTTTTTTGGTATGTAATCACTTAATGCACAACTCAACAACAACTATTCTGATACAATGACCACGTTTTACGACGAACTTAAAAAGTACGACTGGGATGCCGTAGAGGGGTCTATCTTCAAAAAGACTGCCTCGGATGTACAGAGAGCGCTTCAAAAGGAAAGATGCAATTTGGAAGACTTCAAAGCACTCATCTCACCTGCTGCTGAGCCATTTCTTCGAGAGATGGCAACTAAAGCAGAACAACTGACCATCAAACGTTATGGGCGTACTATACAGATGTATGTGCCACTTTATGTCTCGAATTACTGTACCAACTCCTGTGTTTATTGTGGGTTTAGTTGTCATAATCAGATACATCGCGTAAAACTTGACATTCCTCAGATTTTAGAAGAGATAGCTGTTCTAAAGAAATGGGGCTTTCGCCATCTATTATTGGTATCTGGCGAGGCACCTAAGCTAACAGATGCAGCTTATTACGAAGAGGTCATAAGAGCTGTACGTCCTCACTTTGCACAAATATCTCTTGAAGTACAACCTCTAACCACCGAAGAGTATAGACGAATGTACGAGGCAGGTATTAGTTATGTATGTGTGTATCAAGAGACTTACAATGAGAAAACCTATCCAGAGTTTCACCCCCGGGGCGAGAAAGCAAACTTTCGCTATCGATTGGAAACGCCTGACCGTTGCGGAACCGCAGGGATACAAAAGATAGGAATAGGTGCTTTGCTCGGATTGCAAAATTGGAGAACTGACTCTTTCTTTACAGCTCTTCATCTGCATTACCTTGAGCGTACCCATTGGAAAACCAAATACTCTATTTCTCTACCTCGCCTACGTCCTCATGTTGGGAGCTTTATGCCTACCGATCCCATCAACGACCGACAAATGGCTCAACTCATCTGTGCCTATCGCCTCTTCGATCCCGAGGTGGATATTTCGCTCTCTACTCGAGAAAGTGCATCCTTTAGAGATATGGCTATGCGCATTGGTGTAACGACTATGAGTGCTGCTTCGAGTACCGAGCCAGGAGGATATGCTACAAAGCACAAAGAGTTAGAGCAGTTCGAAATTAATGATTCCCGTTCGGTCGAAGAGATGGCAGCAGCCGTACGAGCACAAGGCTACGAACCTGTTTGGAAAGATTGGGACGAATGGTTATAATAGAAAAAAGATAGATGAAAAGTTTTCGCATAGGCTTATTGCCTCGTATCATTATTGCTATTGTCTTAGGGGTACTCTTCGGACAGTTTCTTCCCCTATCTGTGGTGCGTATCTTTACCACTTTTAATGGGCTTTTTGGCGAGTTTCTGAGTTTCTGTATTCCTCTTATTATACTTGGACTCGTTAGTGTAGCTATTGCAGGTATTGGCAAGGGAGCAGGAAGAATGCTCTTTATTACAGTCGCGATAGCCTACGGTGCAACTATTTTCTCTGGAGGCTTGGCATACATTACCAGTATATTTACCTTTCCCTCTCTGATAGATACGAGTCAATCTCTACAAAGTATTACGGAGAGTAGCATTACACCGCTACCCTATTTTTCCATAAAAATACCGCCTTTACTTAACGTTATGACAGCCTTAGTTTTGGCATTTCTTTTAGGCTTAGGTATGGCATCCCTGACTTCTAATGCACTCAAAAAGAGCTGTGAAGATTTTGAGCAAATCATTACTAAGGTTATTACTTCCGTTATTATTCCCGCCTTACCGATATATATATTCGGTATCTTTTTGGAAATGACTTTTACGGGAAAGGCTTGGAGCATAATGATGGTATTCATCAAGATAATCGGTGTGATTTTCCTGCTGCACATTGGGCTATTGGTACTACAATATACCATTGCAGGGCTTATTGCTCGCCGCAATCCGTTCCGTCTACTTTGGACTATGCTTCCTGCCTATTTCACTGCTTTAGGAACGCAATCGTCGGCTGCTACTATCCCTGTTACTTTAGAGCAGACACAACGCAATGGAGTAGCTCCTCATGTCGCAGGCTTTGTTGTCCCTCTTTGTGCTACTATCCACCTATCGGGCAGTACCCTAAAGATTGTTTCCTGTGCGGTGGCACTTATGATGATGTTGGGAATGCCGATAGACACACTGCAATTCGTTGGTTTTATACTAATGTTAGGTATAACCATGGTAGCAGCTCCGGGAGTGCCTGGGGGAGCTATTATGGCTTGCTTGGGTATATTAAGTTCCATCTTAGGCTTTGACGAAAGTTCCCAAGCTCTAATGATTGCGCTCTATATCGCTATGGATAGCTTTGGAACAGCTTGCAATGTAACAGGAGATGGCGCTATTGCTCTAATTGTAAATAAGTTAGTCAAGCTGTAAAAAGCACTCTGATAAAGTATAAAAGTAGTATTTGGAGGGAAAGTTTCCTCCCTAACACTCTTTACAAGAATAAAAGAGAAGTAGCCCGATAAGGTTGCTTCTCTTTTTTTGATACTCTTGGGGAGTGTCCCGTTGCAGAAGCCTCTCTTTTTTCCCCTTTAATCACCTTAGTTCTACCCATCCGAGTAAACTCTCGAAACCTTCCGTGCAAACTCTCGAAAGGTATAACCCTTTTGCCCCGAACCATTAACCCTTTTATGGAGGGTCAAAGAGGCGTTTGTAGGGCTTCTCAAATGAATAACTTGTAGGTCTATGAAATCAATCGGCGATTATTCGTACTTTTGTGAGAAGTAGAAGAAGAATTTAGAAGATAATGGAACTACATAAAGACCTTCAACAACTCAATGCCGAGATTGCTCGAGAGAGTCAATTTGTTCAAAAAATACTCTCTGGCATGAAGCATTCTATTATAGGTCAGGAGCATTTAGTTCGCTCTTTATTGATTGGGTTACTGGCAGATGGACACATCCTTCTGGAGGGAGTACCGGGGCTTGCCAAAACTCTTGCCATCAAAACGCTTTCGCAACTTATTGAGTCGGATTATAGTCGCATACAGTTTACCCCCGACTTGCTCCCTGCCGATGTTATTGGTACACTCATATATAGTCTCAAGAAAGAGGAGTTTGAGGTTAAGAAAGGACCTATTTTTGCTCATTTCATTCTGGCGGACGAAATAAACCGAGCTCCCGCTAAGGTGCAGAGTGCCCTACTCGAAGCTATGCAAGAGCATCAAGTAACGATTGGAGACACGACCTATACCCTCCCCTCTCCCTTCTTGGTGATGGCAACCCAAAACCCCATCGAACAGGAGGGGACTTATCCTCTCCCTGAGGCTCAGGTAGACCGTTTTATGCTCAAAGTCTGCATAGGTTATCCCTCCAAAGAGGAAGAGTGTGATATTATTTCCCTCAATATGCAGGGAACTTTGCCCAAACCTACGCCTGTAACTTCGGTCGAAGAGATAGAGAAAGCCCGAAGAACGGTACAAAAAATCTATGTAGACAAGAAGATTTTGCAGTATGCTGTAGATATTGTTTTTGCAACGAGATACCCCGAACAGGTCGGGTTAGAGCATCTGAAACCGATGATTCAAAGCGGAGCTTCACCAAGAGCTTCTATCAATTTGACTTTAGCAGCCCGTGCCTATGCCTTTATTGAGGGTAGAGGGTATGTGTTACCCGAAGATATTCGAGCCGTATGCTACGATGTACTACGCCATCGCATCGGTCTAAGTTACGAGGCAGAGGCTAACGATTTAACCTCCGATCAGATTATTACCGAAATCCTCAATAAGGTATTAGTGCCTTAAGAGTAACCTATTTTCTAAAATCATTCCAATTCGATGCCACTAAATACGAGTGACATACTCCATCAGGTACGGCGCATAGAGATAAAAGCCCGAGGACTGAGCCAAGAACTCTTTGCTGGAGAGTATCATACCGCTTTCAAAGGTAAGGGGATGACTTTCAGCGAAGTACGTGGGTATGCCGTAGGTGACGATATTAGAGATATTGACTGGCACGTAACAGCACGGCACAATGCCCCCTATATCAAGGTTTTCGAGGAGGAAAGAGAATTGACTGTGATGCTCGCCATAGATATGTCTGGGAGTATCGGCTTCGGGACTATCGGAGAGACCAAAAAGGAGTTAGTAGCCGAGATTGCTGCTACACTGGCATTCTCTGCCATTGAAAACAACGATAAAGTGGGGGTCTTACTCTTTACAGACACGGTAGAAAAATACATCCCTCCTGGGAAAGGTAAGAAGCATATCCTCTACATCATCCGAGAGATACTGCACTTTACCCCCGTGGGGACTACTACAAAGATAGAAGAGGCTCTATCGGTGCTCAATAAGTTGCTCAAAAAGAGAGCTACCACCTTTCTCATAAGCGACTTTATGACCGATGGAGATAGCGAGTACTACCGCAACGAATTACGCCTAACAGCTCGCAGGCATGACCTTATAGCAGTAGTGGTATCGGATCGAAGGGAACAAACGCTCCCCTCAATGGGCTTGGTACAGTTTAGAGATACCGAGACGGGCGAGAAGTTTTGGGTCAATACCTCCTCTCGTAAGGTAAGAGCTACCTATGAAGAGAAATTCCTTAAAGCACGCGAAGAGCGTCGTAATGCGATGAAACTCTACGGAATAACCTACGCTGAGGTCTCTACAGGCGAGGATTTTGTCAAGGCTCTTCTCAAAATATTTTCACATCGTTAATCTTTATGGCTCGATACCTCCGACTGATAGTTTCCGTAGTTCTCCTCCTCATTTCCTATGTCTCTTGGGGGCAAAACATAGGGATAACTACTCGTATAGAGCCAGGAGAGATTCAAATAGGAGAACAGGCTTTGGTGCGCTTAAAGATACGTACCAACGATATTGACAATACCTTTCTTATCATCCCTCCCGATACAGCTATTCACAGAGCGGAGGCTCTTTCGTTTAGGGTTACAGATACAGTGCATTTGGAGGGAACACTCAAAGAATTGTCGGCAGAGATGGTGCTCACCTCTTTCGACTCGACCTTAGTTACCCTACCCGCTTTTGGAGTACGAGTAGGAGAGCAAGAAGTTTATTCTCAGCCCTTGTACCTGAAAGTGAACCTGCCCGAGGTTGATATGGAACACCCTGACGAGTTTTTTGGGTTAAAGAGCATATGGAAAAGGAACTATAAGCTGTATGATTGGTGGATATTGCTTCGCTATTGGCTAATAGGCTTTGGAATAGCCCTGCTCGCTATAATCGGCTTTTTCCTATGCCGTCACTTCTACAATCGCCACAAACATAGAGCGAAAAACGTAACTCCACCCCCCATTTCGATTATAGAACTTTTCTGTCTCAAGATGGAGGAGCTCCGAACGCGACAGCTCCCTGAAAAAGGCTTGTAGAGAGCTATTATACCGAGTTGAATATGCTTTTGCGCTCATTTCTATGGAATTTATTACACATCAATTCTTTGGAAATGACTTCTCGACAGCTTATCAAAGCTCTTGAAGAAAGGGACTACATACCTTGGCTACAAGAGTTTAAACTATATCAGTTTATGGAGCATAGCGATTTGGGTAAGTTCGCCAACGAAGCTATTCAGATCTCCGAGTGTGATGAGGACTACGAAAATGTGTTGCGCTTTGTTCATGCACTCTATAACAGAGAGGTGCAAGCAAAGCAAGAAGTAAAAGAAGGGAGGACGAAGGTATGAGCTTTCTATACCCCCACCTCCTTTGGCTACTGCTTTTAGTACCTATCTTCACCCTCTTTTATGTACTCTCTCATAAGAAGCGGTACGCAAGTCTCCGACTTTCTGCCTGTTACCGATTGGAGCGAGGGGGCTTTATCACGGCACTACGCCATTTACCCTTTGCGCTCAATATGCTTGCTTTGAGCTTTCTTATCATTGCATTTGCTCGCCCTCAAAATACGAGTAATTGGCAGAAAGATACTATTGAAGGCATCGACATCATTCTCTCTATCGATGCTTCGGGCAGTATGCTTGCTATGGATTTAGAGCCTAACCGCTTCACGGCAGCAATAGAGGTTGCCAAGAAATTCATAGCCAATCGCCCTAATGACAATATAGGCTTGGTAGTCTTTGCAGGAGAGAGTTTTACCCAATGCCCCCTCACTACAGACCATGCCACATTATTGAAAAGGCTCGAAAACGTTCAGATGGGAGTGCTGGAGGATGGTACTGCCATTGGCTTAGGTATATCGACCGCCTGCAATCGTCTTAAGGCAAGCCCCACCAAAAGTAAAATTATAGTACTGCTAACCGATGGCACCAACAATCGTGGAGGCATTACTCCCTATATGGCAGCATCTATAGCCCAAACATTGGGGATACGTATATATACTGTAGCGGTAGGTACACGAGGTGAAGCTCCCTACCCTCGTCAAACTAACTTCGGCACTGTTACCGACTATGTGAAAGTAGATATTGACGAAAACTCTCTCAAGGAAATTGCCGAAACCACAGGGGGAAACTTCTTTAGAGCGCAAGACAACGAAAGCCTTGAAAAGATTTATGACGAGATAGACCGCCTCGAAAAGAGTCGATTGATGACTAAGAGCTTTACGGCATACGAAGAGTTATACCAAATATGGGGCATACTGGCACTCATAACACTTATACTTTCTTTCGTTTTGCGCAACACCTTATTGAGAATACAACCCTAATCTTTGTAGCGTATGTACTTTGCCTCTCCTCAATACCTATGGCTTTTGTTACTTTTTATCCCCATCTTAGGACTTGGGATTGTGGAGAGCTATGTACGCAAAAAACAACAAAAGCTCTTCGCAGAAAATGCCTTTTGGAGACTTTTGCAACCTGATGCCTCTCATAAGCGACGTTGGGTACACCATTTTTTACTACTACTATCTGTAACTTCTATCGTTATAATGTTGGCGCGTCCGCAACAAATTCAGAAGAGTGATAAACCTACAGAAGAAAAGGGTATCGAAGCCATTATTGCTTTGGATATTTCCAACTCGATGTTGGCAGAAGACTTCTCGCCTAACCGCCTCTCTTTTGCTAAGATAAGTAGTATAAAATTGGTTGAAAAATTGCATAAAAGCAAGATTGGCATCATAGTCTTCGCAGGCTCGGCGCATACGCAACTTCCCATTACCTCAGATTTGAACATGGTAAAGACCTTTATCCAAGAGGCAGACCCACAGATGATATCCAATCAAGGTAGTGCCATAGGTACAGCGATAGATATGGCTATCCCCTCCTTCTCTTCTCGAAAGGATGTTGGTAAGGCTATTATAATCTTCACCGATGGTGAAACTCACGATACCAATGCTCTCGAAATGGCACAAAAAGCACGAGAGCAAGGAATTAAAATATATATATCTTCCATCGGTTCTGAGCAAGGGGCAGCAATACCCCTATCGAAAGAGGGAGAGTATATGTTGGATGAAAATGGGGAAAAAGTCATTACTCGTGTCAATACGGAGGTGTGTCAACAATTGGCCACTATAGGGGGTGGTGCGTTTATTCAAGGGACCAATTCTTCGACACTCGCTTCAAAGCTTAACGATGAGCTAAAGAAACTCCCCCAAGCTGTCGTTACCAATTATGCAGAGAATAAGCACGAACTCTTTGGCTGGTTTGCTTTCTCTGCTATCCTCTTCCTTATCATTATGGAGGTAGTATTGCCTCGAAAGAATCATTTCTTCGCTCGGATTAAGCTCTTTAACTAATGTCTATCAAAAGTTACTTCATTGCTATCCTTCTGCTACTTCCTTTGGGTCTCGCAGCTCAAGGGACCTCTCGCATCCTCCTCAAAAAGGGGAATAAAGCTATCGAGAGGAAAGAGTATGCACACGCAGAGAGCCTTTTTCGCAAAGCCCTTATGCAAGACTCTACAGAAGTCGCAGCCCGATACGGCTTGGGGAATGCACTATATGAGCAGGGCAAATACAAAGATGCCTTGGAGGTATATGGCAACATCGCCCCCGAGAGCATAGAAAGCCAAGAAGAGGCCTCTCAACTCTTTCACAACATCGGTAATGCTCAGCTCAAACTAAAGCAATATGCCCCTGCCGTGGAGAGCTTCAAACAGTCGCTCCGACTCAACCCGATGGACGATGAAACTCGTTATAACTTGGCTTTGGCTCTAAAGCAACTTCCCAAAGATCAGCCCCCTACTCCTCAAAACAACGCTTTACAGCCTAATAACTCCCCCAACAACGAACAGCAAAATCAACAGAAAGAGCAAGAGAAATCGGATGATGCTCCTAAAAATGGAGAGAAGATAGACCCCGAGACAGCTAAAAAAATACTCGACTCCTACAAGCATGACGAAGAAAACACTCGTCGTAAATATGAAGAGATGCAACGCTCTCAACAAGAAGCCGAGTCTTCTAAAGATAAAAAACGCTGGTAATCGCCCCCTTAACTGTTAGGAGAAAAAGCCCCATCATTATGTATCAAAAGGCATTTATACATACGGAATCAACTAGCTCTCTCTGTAAAAAGAGGGGATGGCAACATCTTTTTTTGCCTCTACTTACAACTCTCTTTCTCTTTGTTGGGAGTGTCAATACATCGGCACAAGTTAGCTTCAAAATAGAAGCCCCTACATCAGTAACACTTTCGGACAAGATTGTGGTGCGCTTTATCCTTACCAATGGTGAGGGAATGAATTTCAAAAATCCCGAAGTCGAAGGTGTATCTACCCTTTTCCCTCCCTCAAAAGCGACAGCAAAAGGGGAGTTTAACGGTAAACCCTCTACTATCTATACGGGTACCTATCTTGCCGAGAAAGCAGGCATCATACGTATCGGTAGCGCAGAGATACAAGTAAAGGGAAAAGTGTATAAAACCAAACCTATTTCCATAAAGGTATTACCCCAGGAGAAGAACGAAAAAACGGCGTCATCCTCCTCTTCGTCTACCTTTTTCATCCGTACTATCCCGTCCAAAAGAACTGTTTACAGACAGGAAGGAATGCTTGTCTCCTACAAAATATATGCTCGAAGTAGTCGCTTTCAGTTTGAGCAATCAAAATTTCCAGAATATGATGGTTTTGTCGAAGAGGAAATCAATAACTCCTCACAAAGTCAGCTTGCCATGGAACGTTATAATGGTCAGAACTACTACACAGGCATAATTCGCCAATCTATCATTATCCCTCAACAAAGTGGAGAGCTTGTTATTCCTCAAGGAGAAATTAATCTGACAGTAGCTTTGGAGAGAACTGTCGACAACGAAGAAGAGTTCTTTGAGTCTTCTTCTACCCCTACGATTGCCAAGAAGCTCCTTACTCCAGCAGTCAAAATCAATGTACTCGAACTCCCTCAACCAGCTCCCTCGGGGTTTGATGGGGCTGTTGGCTCATTCGACATCAAGGCAGAGCTCTCTGATAAGAATACGATAAAAACTGACGAACCATTTCTGCTACGAGTAACCATATCGGGAGAGGGCAATTTGAAGCTATTAACTCCCCCATCCTTTGTACTGCCTGAGAGCTTCGAAATCTTTGATCAATCCACTGATTTTGCCATAACTACGACGACCGAGGGGATAAAAGGTTCGAGGATAATAGAATATCAAATTATTCCTCACAACGTGGGAACATTTTCTATTCCTTCTCTTTCGTTGGTCTATTTTGACCCTGAAAAGAAGAGTTATCTCTCTAAGCAAACCCAAGAAATCTCCTTCTCCGTAATCAAAGGTTCTGCTGCGGGTTACGAAGCAAAAGCCTCCAACGATCTCAATCTATATGACAATGATATTGCAGGCTTACAAGAAAAAGAGCTTTATAATAAGAGTTTAACCCAATTTTTCTATTCTCCCCTTTACTGGAGTTTCTATCTCCTACTTCTTTTGATAGTCTTAGCTGCTGGTTGGGGCTACAATCTGCATCGACAATCTCTTAACGATGTAGTTGGCAGAAAGTATAAGAAAGCGGGCAAAATAATCACACAAGAATTAAAATCTTTACAAGCGACAATCGAAAAAGGAGATAAGGGCAATTTCTATGCCTTACTTCTCTCTGCTATTTATGGCTATCTCTCCAATAAATTCCACTTATCTACCAGTCAGTTAAGCTCTACCTTAATTCGAGAGACCCTCCAAAATAACTATACGCAAGATATTGTAGAGGAGCTTCTGAAAATCTTGCAACAAGCGGAATATGCTCGTTATGCCAGTGGGGAAATAGCTACGTCTCCCCTCTCTTTGATAGAACGTACTCTAAATGTCGTACAAAGGATAGAATCGAAACAATGAAGCATACAATCTTACTCCTATCGCTTCTGTTATCTCTCTCACTCAATATTATGAAAGGAGAGAACAGTAAAATACAGAAAGCACAAAAGCATTACGAGCAAAAGGAATATGCCTTGGCTATCGAAAGCTACTGTGAGATGCTTGATGACCCATCACAGCGAGAGAATGCCACACTCTATTACAATTTGGGGAATGCCTACTACCGCCATGGGCAATTGGGGCTTGCCATACTCAACTATGAAAGAGCCTTGCGCATAGTGCCACAAAATAAAGCTATCCGACACAACCTAATGATAGCTAACAATGAAATAACCAATCCGATAGAGTATCCTATTTCCTACCTTTCTTCTATCAAGAGCCTACTATTTCAAAGAATATCTACACGAGTGATAATCATCATCGCATTTCTCCTCTTTGCGCTCCTTTTGATAGGCATACTCTTTTTCCTTTTAGGGTCTCGAAGAGTTGAACGACAGATTGGGTTCTATACAGCCTTAGTTTCGTTCTTTCTCTTTATTGTGGCACAAGTTTTACTCTACTCTCTACATCAACAATATAAAAATCCTCACGAAGCGATTGTTTTAGAAGGTAAAGTAGCTGTGAAAAGCTCGCCCGAAATAGGTAGTACCTCTCTAATAACTCTTTATGAAGGGAGCAAAATCACTATTGTAGATTCTTCTACAGATAAGCAATGGGTTGCGATAGAGCTACCTGATAACAAATTAGGTTGGCTCGAAAGAAACTCAATTGCAACCATTTATCCTTTTAGCACTACTAAATAGCCTCTATATGTTAGATCAATTAATCCTGTGGGAGCGTGAACTTTTCTTGGCTCTCAATCATCTCCACACACCATTTTTAGATGCTTTTATGTATCTCATCTCTGCCCGATGGACTTGGACAGCGGTCGTCATAGCACTTATCCTGTGGGTATTCTACAAGCGTTCTCCCAAAGAAGCTATTCTATTTATCGTTATAGCTGTACTTATGCATGTAGCATGCGACCAACTTACCTCATCGCTTATAAAACCCTTCTTCGGACGATTGCGCCCTGCTTATCATCCCTATACCAAAGATATGGTTATGAATGTCTACAATAACCTTGGGTGGGGCTTTAGTTTTGTATCAGGGCACGCAGCTAATTTCTTCGCCATTGCGATGTTTACCTCTCTCTCTTTTAGAAACCGTTTCTATTCTGTTTTGGTCTTCTCACTCGCTACTCTTGTAGCTTACAGTAGGATTTACTTGGGAGTTCATTTCCTTTCTGACATTATACCGGGATCACTATTGGGAGTTTTGTTGGGCTACCTATTCTATCGACTTTATGTGCTATGTCGTTCTAAGTTTTTCGGAAAGTCCAAGGCTAATCTTCCCTACAAAGTTTTCCAAAACAACATCGTTGTTTGGCGCACTATTCTTTTGGGTTACCTTTTCTTTATGATAGCTTTTTCTTTAGAGATGAGCAAAGTACTTATAAGAATCGGGTACTATTAAAGGGAGCATCCAAGCTACTCAAAAGGTATAATGCTTTGATTAAAAGATTAGGTACCTTTTAATCAAAATGATTATACCTTGCGAGGGTTCACACAGAGGGTTTTGAAAGTTGTCTTTATAGCTATCGAAAGATTGGTATAACCTTTTACTTACCTCTCTTTCTTTACGACTTTATTTGCTAAGCGTAGGGTTTTCGGAATGAAAAAGGAAAAGATAGTTCGATATAAGCTCCTCTAAGAAAAGATTAGTCTAACATTAGATCTATGTAGAAAGGAGTTTGTTGAAAGAGTTCTTCAGCGAGTTGAGAGGGGGTAAAAGCTCTTTGAGAGAGTCGATTAGAGGGCAATGATTGGTACAAGACTTTGCCCGAAGAGATGCGATAACGCCCCGTGTTTTTGGGGATTTCGTAGTCTATAAGATCTAAAGTACGCATCTCTCTGGGATGTGTTTTTGCATATAGACGTAATGCATCTTCTGCCCGTACTATCCGTAGCATTCCATGCTTCTGTATAGGGGCATTGGGGTAAAAGTTTGAAGGGGCTATGATTTGTATAGCCTTTTCTCTTGGGTTGGAGCGTATGGATTTGGAAGTAGCCCCTGTAAAAACACCCTGTGTAACATCGCCTAAATAACGAATGATATAATCTTCTTGATGACCTCCATCCGATAGAGCCGCATCTTTGACAATAGTTCTCCACTGTGCATAGGAGTGCTCAACATGAGGAAAAAACCAATCCTTCTGCGAAAACGAATAAAATTTTTATAGTTCTCTACCGATACATCTGTCGAAAGGGAGATTCTATTCACCTCTAATTTCGAGGTGTTTTCTTTTTGAGAGGGAGATATAATAGCTCGGCAAGTTACCGAGGCATAGCCTGCCTTACGCGTGTAATAAGCATAAAGCCATTCCTCAGCAGGGATTAAAAAGGAAAATATATCGCCCCTCTGAAACATACTTACAAGAGCTCGTCGCATCAGTTGAGGCATTATCCCTGAAGCTCTATATTCTTGGTTCGTAGCAGCACCCGATATATAACCTGCTCCACAACGAGTCCCCCATACGACTATTCGATAGGGCAATAGCTGGATATGAGCGATGCCCTTATTGTGCTTATAATCAACTATAAGATGGGTTTGTTCAGGGCTATATACCTCTTGAAAGTATAGACTCATGAAAGAATCAGAATCATGGAACACCTCTTTCCAAATGCTAAAGGCGATCTCTCTACGAGGATTACGGCAAGACATATAGAGAGTAAAGAAATCAACTGTTCTTCAAGAGAGCCATGCCCTTTAAGAGTCTTTTTTCAGGTTGATAAGACTCTTTGGCAAAACGAAGACCAGGAATGCCTAAATCTTCTTCTCGATTGATATATAGGTAGTTTTCTGGGATTACCTTGGCAAACTCATTGTTGATAATGGTATAAGCCCCCTCGATAGATGTGTCTGCCTTCTCGACATGAACATCAAAGGTATCATAATTAATAGGAGAACCCAATGTTATGCCCACAAGTTTATCATCAACAAAAAGAGCCCCTCCAGAGAGTTCTAACTCTTTATGCGCATCTAAAATGCGATGAATCATCCGGTTCTCTGCATCAACTCCTTCTCTGAGTTGCTCTTTCTCAAACCAATGATCGGCAAAGTCCTTATATAAAGGGATATCTTCTGAAGAGAGTAAACGGAAAGAATAGTTCGGATAGAGCTTCTTAAATCTGTTAATGTGATTGCGCTTTGATTGCAACTTTTTGCCACTTAATGTTACCAAGCGTTCTCTTAGATAAACATAATCCGCAAGATTATTATTCCAAGAAAAAGAAAAAGCATTAGGAAAAAGTATTTCTAAGTTTTCTGCACAAATTGGGGTTACTCCCATAAAAACAAGCGGGGTTGCTGTTCTCTCAGTGGTCTCTTTAATCTGCAAAATAGTTGCCTCCCAAATGTGCATATCTGGGCAATATGGCAATAAAAAAACAGGATGATTGTACAAAGGAGACTGAAAACGTATTACCAAAATGCCTTCTTCCGTCTTTGCCCACGAAGTATTATAATGAGAAGCCCAGCCGTAAAGGTTGGTAAAAGAGAGATCGCAAATAGCTTTCTCTGCATTGTAAAGGTCTGGATATATCTTGCCCCTATCCTCTAATTCTATTTGTCTAAAGTGCATTGTTCACTCCTTTGCTGTAAACTCTCTTGCATATTGTAGGATACGCCCAATCATCGAGAGTAGCCCATTGCTTCTCGTTGGAGAGAGATGTTCTTTTAGCCCCAATTCCTCCAAAAAGAAAAGCTCTGTTGAGAGTATCTCTTTAGGGTCTTGATTGTTAAAAACACGAAGAAGTAAGGCGGCAATACCTTTCACAATGAGAGCATCACTATCTGCCAATAGATGTAATTTTCCCTCTTGAGTCAAAGAAGCCTTTATCCAAACCCTGCTTTGGCATCCCTCAATTATATTTTGGGGTATCTTATACTCTTCAGGCAAAGGCTCCAAAGAGTTGCCCATATCTATCAATAAAGCATAACGATCCATCCAATCATCGAAGGGCGCAAACTCCTCAATAATTTCATTTTGGACCTCTTGTAATACGTTTTGGCTCATAGTTATTTCTTCTCTTGTTGTTTCAAAAAGGTCATTACAGTGTGTCCTACTGCTTCTAAAACAGTTGGGTCTATGTTATCTAAGTCATCCTTATGGGTATGCCAATGCCCTCCGAAACCATTGGGCCTATCAGGATCATAATTAACAATATTGATAGTAGGAATGCCCAAGTTCTTAATTACAGGAACATGGTCATCTGTAAGGGCTGCACCATCTGCCTGAATAAAGAGTGAACCATATCCCAAGCGATAAGCAATATCCCAAATAGCCGTCAGCAGATAAGGTGCATGGATTTTAGAGAAAATCTCCCATCTAAACTTTGCCCCCTTAGCGCCTACCATATCAAGAAGTATACCCCAATCGGCTCTATAATTAGCCACATGAGGATTTTTGCTCCAGTAAGTAGAGCCTAAACACCAAGACTCTTCGTCGTTAGAGACTCCATAATCTTCGGCATCTGCCAAAAGAATATCAATACCCAATGATGTATTGGACTTTTGTAACTGACGAGCTATCTCTAAAAGAACCGCCACTCCACTTCCTCCATCGTCTGCACCCAATATGGGTTCACTACGCAAATTTTCGTTAGGGTCATGGTCGGCGATAGGACGAGTATCCCAATGCGCTAATAACAATATTCGATTAGGATTATCCGGATTAAAAGAGCCTATTATATTGGTTATATCTAACTTCTTCCCATCATGGGCTGTAACAGTAGTTTCTTGGCGCACCACTTGAGCTCCGAACGAAGACAGTTTCTGCACCAACCACTCTCTACAAGCCTTATGGCCTTCTGTATTAGGTACTCTTGGTCCAAAAGAAACTTGATGGGCAATATAGCTATAAGCACTGTCGGCAGAAAATAATTTATCCTCTTTCTCGGTACGATTAGTTGTGGCACTACCCTGTTCGGCAGAAGAGTCTTTAGAAGAGGAGCGCTCATTTGAGCAAGAGGTAAGAAGGAGGGCAGGAGCAATCAATAGAGAACCTACCATTTGCACTATGGAAAGATGCTTCATAAACGATAAATATTAAGCAATATGCTACTAAAAAGCTTAGTCTAAACTTACGAAAAGGCCACTGCGTACCTAAAACAGTAACAACAGTGGCCCAACACACCAACACATGAAACATATACCCCTATAAAGGGAAAGGAAAGAGTATAATCATTTCCTTTATATCTCTATGGGATAGGTATTTATCCCTTTATGGCTACAATTGTCTTTTCGTAATCGGGCTCTTGAGTAACCTCTGGCACCAATTGAGTGTATATAACTTTTCCTTCTTCGTCTACCACAATAACGGCACGCGCCAAAAGCCCTTTCAAGGGTCCTGTTTCCATAAGGAGTCCATACCCTTTTTCGAAGCAATCACAACGGAACATTGAAACCGTTTCTACCCCCGTGATACCTTCTGCTCCACAGAAACGTCCCAGTGCAAAAGGCAAATCCTTTGATACACAAAGTACTGCACAATTATCCAACTTAGCGGCTTCTTCATTAAAGCGGCGCACACTGGCAGCGCAAACAGCCGTATCTACACTTGGGAAAACGTTGATAATTACCTTCTTTCCCTTATAATCGCTCAACTTTACCTCGCTAAGATCTTGCTTTACAGCAGTAAAGTCTGGTGCGATAGCTCCAACCTCAGGCATATTACCAGAGAGGTTTATATCTATTGTCCCTTTTAGTTTGATTGTTGTCATTTTATTCTGTAAAATTATAGTCTGTTCATTTTACACAGCTAAGTTAGTGATAACTGCTGTATTGTGCAAATAGTTACTTCTTCTTAGGTAGAATTTTCTCGATATACTCCTTTATAGAGGCTTCGGGAAGGTTACCCATAGTTTGATAAGGAGTGTCTTTAACAGGTATAAATAATACCATGGGAATGCTTTCTACGGCAAATTGTCTGGCAAGCTCTCTATTGTTATCCACATTTACTTTGTAGAGAATTACCTCTCCATTATATGAATGAATTACACGCTCCAACTTAGGAGCCAATTGACGACATGGACCACACCAATTAGCATAGAAATCAATAACAGCAGGTTTGTTTCCCTTATACACAAATTTCGTAGGATTCTTTTCATAATCGAAAATATGCTCTTTCATAAAAGCGGCATCTATTTCCTTTATGTAAGAAACTTCCTTTTTGTCTGTTTTTGTGTTATTTTGACAGGAGACCTGCAAAGCACTTCCTGAGAGGAGTACTCCTATGGAAAATAGATTAATCAATAGACGTTTCATAATACGAATTAGTTACTTTGTATTGTCAACTACAGAATAGTTATACAAAAGAAAAAGTTCACTCCTCTCGGAAATATTATAAAAAGTTACCATTTAGCATCTTGATTGAGTTTACTCAACTTCTTGTACATCTCCTCTTTGTCCGAAGAAAAGTCGAGTTCCTCTATCACTTGATAAAAGTTGTGTTTGTCAATTATATTGGGATAAACTTTTTCGATTAGTTTCTTTTTTTCGCTATTGAATGAACAATCCTTTACCAAGCGCAGGGCTTGTGCCGAATAAAGCATGGAGTAAGATAGTACATAGCTCAATAGCTCCTCTCGTTCACTTTCAAAAGAGAGCTTTTTGTACTTCTTATAAAAGGTCTCAAACTGGTCGGAGGACATTTCCTTACCATAATTATTCCACCCATTCCCATTGTCCCAGTTGTCTTCGCTATCTTGAGGAGGCCAGGGGAAAGAATCGCCATAGTCAGAACCTACCACGATATTTACAACTCCTCTTCCGTTGTAATACACTTTTTGGTTATAAACACATCTCTCTTTGCCTCCGAAACGAGAGGAGCGGTAAATCTTAATATGATAGTAGCTTCGTTCCAAATTGGCGACAAAACAGCTCATGGTAGGCATGGAAATCTCCTGTTGGTCAATGTAAACAATAATAGGATATTCCTCAGATGTAATACGCAATCCACGCAGATTTTGAGCAAAAGAGGAGAAAAAAAGAATTTGTGCTACAATAGTAATAGCTACTGCAAAGAATCTTTTCATAACTAAATACCTCAAAAGAAGATTTATATTCTACAAAACACTAAAGGCTAAATATATCTCTAATGATACCATCCACAAATATAAAACCTTGTGAGGTAGATTGCAAATAGTTACCTTTCCATTCAAGCCAACCTTTTTGACAAAATGGAGCTGCCTGCCTCTTTAACAAAGTATAATATTCTTGTCCCAAGCTCTCTTGTAATAATTTCGTGTCAATTCCCTCACGGGTACGTAGCCCCAACATAATCCATTCATTATACTGATCTTTAAGAGAGAGTCTCTCTTCGAAATCTTTTGGGAGTTCGTTTAAGCCAACTCTGTCTATGTAAGAGCGCAAATCAGCAACATTAGACCAACGCCTCTCTGGAATGTAACTATGCGCCGAAGGTCCTAATCCGAAATAAGGAGTTCTATTCCAATAGGCAGAGTTGTGACAAGAGATGTATCCCTCCTTGGCAAAATTAGAGATTTCATAATGCTTAAATCCGACTCGTTCTAACTCCTGTATTAAATAGTAGTAGGCTTCGATTCCCTGTTCCTCCTTAGGAAGAACTATTGCCCCTCGATCCACTAATTTGTATAGGGGGGTATTCTCTTCACAAATCAGATGATACGATGATATATGAGGCACTTCCAACTCAATGGCATTCTGTACATTTTTATGCCACTGCTCTTTTGTTTGATTGGGTAGGGCATAAATGAGATCTACACTAATGTTATTTATAGACTCCCTTCGCAGAGCATCTATTGCTTGATAGACCTGTTCTCCAGAATGTCTCCTTCCCAAGAATGCGAGTTCTCTGTCTGAAAAACTCTGCACTCCCAAGCTAACTCGATTGACTCCAAGCCCTTTTAACCCATGAGCATAATCAAGACGCACATCATCGGGATTAGCCTCAAGAGTCCATTCCGCACTTGGCAGAATAGAGACATTAGAAAGCAAACATTCTATAATCGTCGCTAACTCGTGTATAGAAAGCAGAGAGGGAGTACCTCCTCCAAAATAAACTGTACTAAAAGGCGCAAATTCCGTTAAGGAGTCCTTTAATAGCTCTATTTCTCGACAGAGAGCAACGACAAAATCTTTTTTTAGTTGCGCATTGGTCTGCGAATAGAAATCACAGTAAATACAACGAGAGGCACAAAAAGGAACGTGAATATAAAGTCCTGCCATCTATTCCCTACTCTGTTTAGAGATACAAAGGCTGAGAAACCCCTCCTATATTAAACGCTCTATCCAGTGCTTCGACACGAAGAAAATCAGCATCTTGGAGCATTTCGGAAGAGACTATCACCTTGTTCCCATAGATAAGGGGGACCAATAATACATCCTCTTCCGTGGATGACGTAGTACTCTTTTTGCGTAAAAATAGATTGTAAATGGTAGCAGACTTAAATTGATCTGCTATCTCCCAAGATATTTGCACTTTTTTTTCATTTAGTCGAGTTAGAAGCAAATTAGTCGGAGCAGGAGGTGTTTCTAAAGCCCTACTCTTAAAAGGGTACATACGAACAGGAGAAGCAAAATGACGAGCAATAATTTGGTCTACTCCTTTTCTTCGAGGGCGAATATTCTCTTCTCGATAGAAGCAAACCCCTGCCATTTTTTGCTCGGTCGAAAGTTTTATTTGCTGGGCTATGGTAGTAGGATGCCAGCGGCTATTATCATCCACTCGATACACCCCTAATCCCGCCACAATGGTAGAGAGGGTATCTGCTTTTTCCAATCAAAGAGGAAAGGGTCGAAGAGATGATCCTTATAATACATCATCGGAACAATGAAGTCTATACTTCCCTCTTTATGCCATCGTATAGGGTCTTGAAATACGCTTTCTCGACAAGTCCATCCCACTTTGGGATAATCAGGCAAGGTGCGAAATTTACCCAGTGTAGCAGCACTAATCAGCACATGTGGTTTGAGTGCTCGGATGTCTTGTGCTACTTCTCGAAGCAGAGAAGAAATGTTCTCTACTCGCCAAACATTCTTCTCTTTTCCCTTTCCATACTTTAGATAAGAGGCTTGATCTTTAAAAGAAGAGGCATGTTCTGGATAACGAATGTAGTCAAAATGAATACCATCTACATCGTACCGCTTCACCAAATCTTTCGAAAGAGAGGCGATATATTGGCGCACTTCTGGCAGTCCAGGATCTAAATACCACTCCCCTTTGTGAGAAATACACCAAGAGCGATGTCGCCCCCATACACCTCTATTGCCCAAAGACTTTACATGCTTATCAGTACCAATGGGTAATGTAACAATCCAAGCATGGAGCGTTAAACCTCGCTTGTGACACTCCTCTACGGCAAAAGCCAATGGATCATAATCCAAGTGAGTGAAACCACTCTTGCCTGTTAGTATTGAAGCCATTGGTTCTATGTCTGAAGAGTAAAGTAAATCTCCTCTTAGACGAACCTGAAAAAAGACTGTGTTAAAATTGGCAGAGGCTAAACGGTCTAAAATTTGACACAATTCCTCCCTCTGCTTTCTCATCGCATTTCGTGTTGTGGCGGGAGCATGAGGCCAATCTAATCCATAAATAGTTGTGAGCCATACTCCTCGTATTTCGGGTTCTTTGCTGTATTTGAAAGGAATAACCACACTTTTCTGAGCAATAGGAGAAAGTACCTCTCTCAAAGGAGCAGACGTTGCTCTCCTTGGCTCACTCTCTTTAGATTTACGAGTAGCGCACCCTTGCAACAAAAAAAGTGAACATAGTAGAGAGAGCAAAATGGCTCTAACCTCTCCTCTCCCTCTATGAGTGGTTATTCTAATCATGTATAAAAGATATTATCTATGAGGCGCACCTCTCCACAGTAACAAGCGATGCAACCAATAGTTTGGGTGGCATCGTTCCAAGATTCAATAGGTTGCAGAGAAGTAGCATCTACTATCGTATAATATTCAACCTCTAAGTGAGGCTCTGCATTGAGCTCTTCGGTAACTTGTTTCTCTACATCCCGAGGTGTTTTTCCATTGTTCTTCCAGTCCAAACTCTCACGGAGCTTTTGGTAAATCTTTGGAGCATTGGGGCGAGTTTGCTCTGTTAAACGCTGATTACGACTACTTAAAGCTAAACCAGAGGCTTCACGTACAATAGGCATAGCTATAATATCGAGTTCAAATCCGCACTGGGCTACCATAGAGCGGATAATGGCTATTTGTTGATAATCTTTCTCTCCAAAGAAAGCCCCATCAGGTTTTACCAATTCGAAAAGCTTACTTACAATAAGGCTACTCCCTCGAAATGTCCAGGACGCTTAATACCCTCCATTACCTCTGCAATGGGACCAAAGTGAAACTCTCTTTCTACAGCCCCCTGCTCATATACCTCTTCTTCGGTGGGCATAAAAAGGTAGTTACATCCAGCCTTTTCTAAGAGTTGAATATCTTGCTCAGGCTGACGAGGATAGGTAACAAGATCTTGAGGATTATTGAATTGTTTTGGATTAACAAAAATGCTCACCACACAGATATCATAGTCCTTTACAGCCTGTTCTACCAGGCTCAAATGGCCCTCATGAAGAGCTCCCATAGTGGGTACTAAACCTATACTTTTGCCCTGTACTCTCTCGGCATCAAGGAGAGCTGTAAGCTCCTTCTTAGTAGCTACGATTTTCATCTTTACTTACGAATGGTCTTAAATCCTTCTTCTCCGATGGACTCTATCAAAAAAGTTTCATTGAAAACGGACTCTTCTACTTCTAATACTAATGTTTTTTCTTCTAAAGAGACTTCTGCCTTTAGAACTCCTTTGGTGGTCTCTGCCACGTTTTGCACGGTTTGTTTACAATGGGGACAATGCATTCCCTCAACGATATAATGTTTAGTTGTCATACTATTTCATTTTATAAAAAGTTCAAGGTAGTAAAAGAGAGGCATCACCATAACTCAAAAAACGGTAGTTATGCGCAAGAGCATAGTCGTACATTGCTTTCCAATTCTCGCCTAACAGTGCTGCTATCATGAGTAAAAGTGTACTCTTGGGCTGATGAAAATTAGTTACAAGCCCTTTTACAATATGGAAACGATAGCCTGGTATAATCAACAAAGTAGTAGCAAATACGACAGAAGAAAGCTCTAACTCTTGCATTCTAAATAGCAACCTTTGCAAAAGGTCTCTTGTAGTCTCTTCGCTATCTGGAGTTGTGTAGGGCTCCCACTGATCTACTACTGGGAGAGAAGCCCCTTCTTCAGATGTTGTCAGTTCATCCAGATGATTGAGTGCAACATAATAAAGACTTTCCAACGTGCGAACGCTTGTTGTGCCTATCGCTATGATTTGGTCGGTGTGATCGAGCAGTTGCTCTATGGTAGCACGCTCTACGATGCACAACTCCTGATGCATAGAGTGTTCTGCAATGCTGTCTGACTTAACAGGGAGAAAGGTTCCCGCCCCAACGTGTAGAGTAACATCGGCAACGGGTATTCCCCTCTGGGTAATTTGCTCAAACTCTCTATCCGTAAAGTGCAATCCTGCCGTGGGAGCTGCCACCGAACCTTTATTCACGGCATAGACAGTTTGGTAGTCTCTATTGTCTCGCTCTTCGGTCGCTCTATTGAGGTAAGGGGGAATAGGTAATATACCTACCTGCTCCAAGATGTGTCCAAAGGAAAAAGATGGATTATCCCAAGAGAAGCGGATGAGGTCTTTCTCGATACGTTCGGCTCTGAAAGTAAAAGAATTCTCTCCTTCAAAACAGACCTCTCGCTCGAGTGCCCCCTCTTTCCACTTACGAGCATTGCCTACCATACAACGCCACACACAACTCTCAGTTGCCGTCAAAGAGCATTCATATTGCGAGGGGCTAACAGGCTCTAAACAGAGTAGTTCTATCTGTGCGCCTGTACTTTTGTGCAAATAGATGCGAGCCCTTATAACTCTTGTATTGTTTCTAACCAATAAACTATTAGTCGGAAGCAAAGAGGCTATTTCGGAGAAGAGATGCGTCGATAGGTTTCCACGATTATAGTGTAGCAACTGGCAAGAAGAGCGATCCTCTAAAGGATAGCGAGCAATTGCTTCATCGGGGAGGAGATAATCATACTCCTTCATTGAAATAGATTCTATCTCTCTTTTCATTGCGCTAATGGACTGCATAGATTATCCATCCGTAAATCAAGCACAAAAGTAGAACTTTTAGACCGTGCAACCAAGATTTTTCAATAAATAGCTCTACACAAGCTCCCAAAAAGAGCTTGAAAAGATAGGGTTCGTTTTTTCAGAATGAAAGTGAAGTACCCTCAAACCCAACAATGCTATTTTCTCTTTCGAGCAGTTTCGGTGAAGATAGGTAGCAATGTTGTACAAAAAAGAAAATAGGCAACATATAACGTAGCATTTTGAAGGGTTAATGCTTTCCTTACAAACCCTTAATGGTTGAAGTTAAAAGGTTCCATGCTTTCGGGTAAAAGGTTCTATGGTTTTGTCCTATCAGATTTATGACTGGGAAGAGTACGAGTGCGTCTAATGATGCACTCAAAAAAAAGTTAGTTCAAGAAAAATATAATCCCTACAAAAGAACTCTCGGAAGTTCTTTTGTAGAACAACCGAGAGTTATAAATGATTTGTAAAGTGTTTAGAAAGTATCCCTAAGGATAACATTCTTAGGGGATCGTGTCTTTTTAGCGACGGATACCCAACTTAGCAATAAGAGCACGATAGCGCTCAATATCTTTCTTAGCTACATAATCCAAAAGACGACGACGCTTACCTACCAACATCTTAAGGGCACGCGCTGTTGCGAAGTCTTTCTTATTAGATTTGAGGTGCTCTGTAAGGTGAGCAATACGATAGGTAAAAAGTGCTACTTGGCTTTCTACGCTACCTGTGTCGTTAGACGACTGTCCATACTGTCCGAAGATCTCTTTCTTCTTAGCTGAATCTAAATACATTTCGTTTTATAATTAACGAGTTAAACAAAGGGTGCTGCACCCGCACTACGGTTGCAGATCGCCAGCAAAGGTAACACTTTTACCTAAAAAGGCAATAACAGAGTGCTAAATAAATTAGATTCTATCTAAAACAAGGTCTATTAGCCCCTCGATACTCCCCTTGTAGTCTGTATTCATGTTCAAATTTTGCCTTCCCGCTATGATACAGCAAATCGTGAGAGCCTTATGTCCTAAGAGACTTGCCATGCCCGAAAGAGCCGAAGACTCCATCTCAAAATTGGTTATCTTGAAGTCTTTGTAGCGGAAATCCTCTATCTTCTTGTTGAGTTCTTCATCTGCCAAAGGGAGTCGCAACTTTCTGCCCTGAGGAGCATAGAAGCCATTACAAGCTATCGTTGAGCCTCGTAACACACGTGCATCTTTGCCTGCTATCTGCTCAAGCAACTCCTTATCGGCTGTAACCACATAAGGGGTTAGTCCCTCTATTTTCCATTCAAGCTGTTCGATTAGAGCCTTCTCGTACTCCAAATCTCGTATGGAACGAGTATTGGCATAGAAATTTATTACGCCATCGAAGCCAATAGCCTTTTCTGCAGCAACATAGGTGCCGATGGGAGCCTCGGGTTGTATTCCTCCAGAGGTACCGATGCGTACCATCGTTAGCTGACGAAAATCGTCCTTTACACAACGCTTCTCAAAGTCAAAGTTGGCAAGTATATCCAACTCGTTAACTACAATCTCTATATTGTCTCCTCCAATACCATGACTCTGAACAGTGAGACGTTTTCCTTTATAAAAACCTGTTATAGTACGGAACTCTCTGTTAGAAACGTCGCATTCTATAGAATCAAAACGAGAAGCAATCATACCGACTCTATCAGGGTCTCCACACAAAAGAATTTTATCTGACAAGTTTTCTGGCTTAAGGTGCAAATGAAACACAGAGCCATCTGCATTTATAATGAGTTCTGAAGAAGGGATTATACGCTTTTCCATACCATTAAATATTTATTCTACTGATTTAATACGTTTGCTATTTACTCTCTGTTTATCGTTGTTCTCCAAGGATACCAAGCAGCAAGAGGGCGTTTAGAGTCTAAGTCGTTCGTTGTTATTTTCGTTGATTGTTCGCTCAAACGAAACGTATAGATATGCACTTTTCCTTCGGGACAGTAACGATCGGATGCCAAGACTCCGATCTTATATAGGTCATCATAGATAAGGAAGTAGTCATTAAAAGGAGAATTAAAAGGCATACCCAGGAGAGTTGGAGATAAAAACTCGTTGGTGTCAATATTTTTACGCGTTAGATAGAGGTCGTATCCCCCTATACCATCAGGACTTTTCCGAGAAAATATAAGCGTTATACCATCTTGCCTTAGTATGGGATAAATCTCTTCGAAAGAAGTATTCAAAGAGTTTAAAGGAAGAGTTTCTGTCCACTTTGCTCCGACTTTTCGGGTATAAAAAAGCTCCATATCATCCTGCTCTCCCTGCATAGAGAAGAAGCGTTCATGCCCCAAACTGGTTTGATAAACAGGATGATAAGCAGGAGCCTTGCTAATTATCTCTCTATTCTTTAAGAAAGTCCCCCACTCTTTGGATAAATGTCCTTGTGGAAAGTTCTCCAAATGAGATAAATCTATTTGAACGCTATCGATTACTTCTATCCATTCAGAATACTCCAACATCTTCGAGGCTCGTTGTGCCATAGAGTTTAAAAGTTTCATCTCTTCGGAGATTATCTTCTTTTTCCCCCCCATAAGGTTAATCGTTTGGATAGCCTCTGGAAAACGATAAGAATGGTAATAAGCCTCTGCCAACAGAGCCAAAGAGGCATCTTTTTTCTTGCCCTTTATGGTAGATAATAACTCTATTACTCTATCATAATCGTACATTTTCAAGAGCACTTTACTCCAAGAATCTCGAACAGCAATATTGTTAGGACTCTTCTCTATCAAGTGTTCATATATACTATTTGCTTCCACAAACAAACCTTGTTCGGCAAAAGTTTCTGCCTCCTCTAATGTTTGAGCCTCCAGATTAAAGAGAAAAAGAGAGAAGAAAAGTCCTCCTATAAAGCCGAAAAATTGTTTTTTTCTCATTCTATTTGGGCTAAGAGTATTTGAGAGCTATTTATTAAACCTATAGGACAATAAAAAGAGCCCTCTCTCCCGAAAGAGAAAAGGGCTCTTCATGCATTTTTACAGATTGTTCTCTACAAGATATTTCTCTGCTTCCAATGCAGCCTTACATCCAGAACCTGCTGATGTAATCGCCTGACGGTAACGTGAGTCTGCGACGTCTCCTGCGGCAAATACCCCAGGTACATTAGTCAAAGGAGTACCATTGCGAGTTAGTATATATCCAGCCTCATCCAAATCAATCTGTCCTTTGAAAATGTCTGTATTAGGCTTATGACCAATCGCTAAGAAGAAACCATCTATTGCAATATCTACCATAGACTCATCAGGCTCTCCCTTACGCTTTACTAAATGAGCACCTTCTACGCCATCTTCTCCAAAGAGACCAACGGTATTATGCTCAAAAAGCACCTCAATCTTAGGGTTATTCAGCACTCGATCTTGCATAACCTGAGACGCTCTTAAATAGTTTTTGCGCACTATTAAGTACACTTTCTTAGCCAAGCCAGCCAAGTAAGTAGCTTCTTCGCAAGCCGTATCTCCTCCTCCAACTACTGCTACAGTGCGACCTCTATAGAAGAAACCATCACAGGTAGCACAAGCCGAAACTCCCATACCTGCATACTTCTCTTCATCGGGCAAGCCAAGGTATTTGGCAGCAGCCCCTGTTGCAATGATAAGAGAGTCAGCAGTAATCTTCTTCTCTCCATCGATGGTTATGGTATAGGGTTTCTTTGACAAATCAACTTCGGTTGCCATTCCCGAACGGATATCTGCTCCGAAACGAAGAGCTTGCTCTTTTAACTGATTCATCATTTCTGGTCCTGTAATCCCATCTGGATAACCTGGGAAGTTTTCAACATCTGTTGTAGTCGTTAACTGTCCTCCAGGTTGAAGACCCGAAAATAAGAGAGGGCGTAAATTTGCACGAGAGGCATAGATAGCAGCCGTATAACCTGCTGGGCCAGAACCTAAAATCAGGCAACGTACGTGTTCGTTTGTATTGTTCATTAGTTCTATATATTCTGAAAATAAGTTATTGCTCTCTTCCCTCTATCTCTACTGTCGAAGCTATTTTACGCACCAGTCCTTGCAATACATTACCAGGACCTAACTCTACGAAATGAGTAGCACCATCAGCGACCATTTGGGTAACAGACTCTGTCCAGCGTACAGGAGAAGTAAGTTGCTTGATGAGGTTTTCTTTGATTTCAATAGGATTCGTCACAGCCTTTGCCACTACATTTTGATAAATAGGAGCCATAGGCATATTGAAAGAGGTATTAGAAATAGCCTCTGCCAACTCTTCACGAGCAGGTTCCATCAAAGGAGAATGGAAAGCTCCGCCCACCTTTAAAGGCAATGCTCTCTTTGCTCCAGCCGCTTTCATCAACTCACAAGCCTTCTCCACACCAGACATAGTACCCGATATAACGATTTGTCCAGGGCAGTTATAGTTGGCAGCAACGACAATTTCGTCAGTGATAGAGGCGCAAATCTCAGCTACTTTTTCATCGGGCAAGCCTAATACAGCAGCATAGTAGAGGAAGTTTTTTCGCAAGCCTTTTGCATAGCTTGGGCGCGCTTAGATACTAAACGCAAGCCATCTGCAAAAGAAAGAGCATTTCCAGCTACCAAAGCAGAGAATTCTCCCAGAGAGTGCCCTGCTAACATATCGGGGCGAAAATCTTCTCCCAAGCAACGAGCTAAAATTACCGAATGAAGAAAAACAGCGGGTTGCGTAACCTTAGTTTGTTTGAGATCTTCATCTGTACCCTTAAACATTATATCTGTAATTGAGAAGCCCAAAATATCATTAGCCTCTTCAAAGAGCTGTTTTGCGGTGTCGTTGCTCTCATAGAGAGGAAGTCCCATGCCTACGAACTGTGCCCCTTGACCTGGGAATACATAAGCCTTTTTCATAACAATTGCTATATATAAATCTGTATTAAACTAACTTCAGCGTATTCAAAAGCACTTGATAAGAGCGTGCTACTGACTCGATATGTACTTTCTCATCTGGAGAGTGAGGGTGACGAATTTCAGGACCGAATGAAATCATATCCATATTGGGCATAACTCCCTGAATGATACCACACTCCAAACCTGCATGCATAACCTTTATATCGGGTTTCTCGTTATAGAAATCTTCGAAGGCTTTACTCATTACATTCATAATATGAGACTGAGCATTGGGCTGCCATCCTGTGTAAGAAGCATCGAACTCTACTTTTGCCCCTATGAGAAGGAAGGTACTTTCAATGCTCGAAGCCACCCACATCTTACGACTATCAGAAGAACTTCTTACGAGGAAGTTAACGGTAACCTTACCCTCGCCAGCACGAACAATAGACAGGTTCGTAGAAGCCTCTACTGTGTCAGGAAAGCTCTGTAACATAGAGATAGGACCATTTTGACAAGCCTCCAAGGCATTAATCAAATTGTCTTGAACATCTTCGGGGATTAGGTACTTGGGCAACTCGCACTTCTCTATTTTAAGTGCAATTCTATCCTCAATACCTGCAAACTCTTTGGTAAAGAGCGCTTCGAAGTCAGCGATAAACTTATTGAAGTTTTCACTGTCCTCTGGAGCCAAAGTGAGTGTTGCGAAAGCCTCACGAGGGATAGCATTGCGCATCGTACCCCCTTCGAAAGAGCTTAGACGAATACCGAACTCTTCTATGGCAGCCTTTAAGAGGCGAGCCATCAACTTGTTAGCGTTGGCCCTTCCTACGTGAATATCTACACCGGAGTGACCTCCTTTCAAGCCCACAAGCGAGAGGCGCACTGCACAATCGTCTTCCGAAGAAGTCTCCTGATCTTTATATTCCAAAGAAACATTCACATCAACCCCTCCAGCACAACCGATGAAAAGTTTACCCTCAACCTCAGAGTCTATATTGAGTAAGATATCGCCCTTCAAAAAACCTGGTTTTAGACCATTAGCTCCATCCATTCCGACCTCTTCATTAATTGTGAAGAGAGCTTCAAGAGGACCATGTTCCAAAGAATTATCTTCCATAATGGCTAAAGCCATAGAAGCTCCAATGGCATTATCTGCGCCCAAGGTAGTACCTCTTGCTTTTACCCACTCTCCATCTATGTAGGCATCGATAGGGTCTTTTGAAAAATCGTGGTTGACGTCTGAATTTTTCTGAGGCACCATATCGACATGCGACTGTAAAGTAACAATGGGTCTACTCTCATAACCTTTTGTTGCAGGCTTGCGAATTAAAATATTGCCTACCTCATCGCGCAACGTCTCAAGCCCCATTTTTTTGCCACACTCATATACATAATTTGTAACCTCTTCCATCTGTCCTGTCGGGCGAGGTATCTGTGTAAAATCATAAAAATACTTCCACACGGAAGCTGGTTGCAAATTCAAAATTTCTTTTGCCATAAGCTGTTTTATTTATTTAGCTGTTCTATTATAGTTTTTGTTCAGTAAAGGTAACACTAAGATAGCAAAAAAACCAACAAGGGCATTACCCAGTGTTTGAAAAGTATGTACCACAAGAGCAAATACACCTGCATCTTGTTGCACAATCCCAAAGAGACCCAACGTGGTTATAATCATAAAGTGCCACGCTCCTATACCCGACTGAACGGGCACGACCACTCCTATTGTGCCCATTACAAACGATAGGAAAGCAATATCCCAACTCAAACTCTCGGTAAAAGAGAAAGCCTCAAACGTTATCTGAAAAGCATAGTAATAGCAAAGCCACATAGCTATCGTATAGAGTAGGAAAAGCCAAGGGGATGCCAAGGAACGGATAGAGCGAAAGCCTTCTAAGACCATTCTCATCTCTTTTTTTATTTTTTGCCACAAGTTCCTCTTGTACATCCAGACAAATCCGAAAGTAATAGACACAACAACTACTGCTATCAAAAGCCAAAATTGAGAAGACGAAAGCCATACATGGAAGCGCTCTCTCCAACTATTCTGCCCCACAAAAAAGAGCATCAATTGGGTTCTAAAAGAGAGTACACAGGCAATAAATAGGAGCAGGATAACCAACATATCCATAACTCTATCCATAAAAAGAGAGCCCAAAAGTTTAGAAAAAGGGAGCTGCTCTCGGCGCGCTAAAGTTGTACAACGCCATACTTCCCCAGCTCTGGGAAAAAGCATATTGATAGAAAAACATCCCCAAGAAACTAAAATAACGTTACTTCGTTTGGGGGATGGAGTACTAAAAGGTTGTATGAGCAACCTCCACCTCAAACCTCGAAAAAGGTTAGCCAAAACTCCCACAAAAACAGAGACAATTATAATCTCCCAACGAATACTTTTATCCAAAAGAAACGAGGAGAGGTCAGTAATATCAATGGAGCGATATACAAAGAGTAGCAACCCTATGCCGATGAACAATGAAAAGAAGAAGCGAAATAAATTTTTCTTTTGAAAGAAGGAGTGTAAGCTACTCATTTTAATACTCTTATATTAAGTGCAAGTCTTATATCACCACTCCTTTTTCACATTGCCATCCAGCATCTGCAAATGGGCTATCCCATAATAGGAGATGAATATCTAACTTCGCACTATAAACAATGCAAATATACTCCATATTTGAAAGAATCTATGAATAAAGTACGTGCAAAAAAGGCCTTAGGGCAACATTTTCTCACCAATCTATCGGCTGCCCAATCCATCGGAGAGAGTATATTGCCTTGGAAAGGAATACCCGTTTTAGAAATAGGACGGTATGGGGGTACTCACGCAAGTGTTGCTCGATTTGGACTTTGAGCTTTATCTATTGGAGATAGACCATGAATCTGTGGAATACCTCCAAAAGAACTTTCCCTACTTTGCCGACGGACGATGCTTAACAGAGGCGATGTGCTACACCTGCCCGAGGAAAAACTTATCCCCGAAAAGCCCGATACTCCTTTTGTTATGATTGGAAACTATCCTTACAACATATCAAGTCAAATTTTCTTTCGCTTGCTCGATTTAAGAGATAGAGTGCCCTGCTGTGCTGGAATGCTACAAAAAGAAGTTGCCGAGCGCCTGTGTGCCTCTCCCGGAGGGCGAGATTATGGTATCTTGACCGTACTGCTCCGATGCTGGTACGATGCTGAATATCTCTTTACTGTGAGCGAACTGGACTTTGATCCACCTCCAAAAGTTAAAGGAGGAGTACTCCGACTGGTGCGTAACCAAAGAACTTCCCTACCTTGCGATGAAGCTCTCTTCAAGAAAGTGGTTAAGACTGCCTTTGGACAAAGGCGCAAAACCCTGCGCAATGCCCTTAAAAGTCTATTCGGAGATAGCTACGATTACTCTCTTCCTATATTCTCTCTACGAGCCGAACGCTTGGATGTCGAAGAGTATATTTGGCTCACACAAGAGTATGAAAAACTCCTACAAGAAGATTGTGTAAAAGAAGAATCAACAAAAGAATAACAGAAAGTCTCGACTTCTCTTCTCTACAAAAAATAACCCAGCATTAGCTCTCTCGGAACTGATACTGGGTTTTGTCTATTCCTCTCTCTTCTTTGTAAAATATCTTCCATTATGGGAAGAGAAAAGAAGGCTCTTTTTCTCTATAAAAGTATTGTCTTTTTGGAAGTATAGCCCTCATTCTTTAGGCAAATCGCTACCATCGAAAGCAAAAGGAAGCAACCCTTTATTATCGTCCAAAACGATGGCTCTCTTTTCTCCCGCCATAATCACTTGGAAAGGACGATTGAAACGACTACTTACCTCCATCAATACTTGACGACAAGCACCACAAGGGGTAATGGTCTCTACTCGCTCATCTTGAGAGAAAGCAACGATAAGAAGAGCCTCAACAGGGTCGTTGGGATACAAAGCCCCAGCCGAAAAAAGCGCTGTTCTCTCTGCACATAAGCCTGAAGGATAAGCCGCATTTTCTTGATTACTACCTGTAACAATTGTACCACTCGAAAGGCGTACAGCTGCACCTACATAAAAGTGACTATAAGGAGCATACGCCTTTTGGGCCGCCTCAACCGCATGTTGCTCTAAAAGGAGCAAGTCATCCGAAAACTCCTCTCTACCTATCTCCCTATAAGGGATTGTTACTTGATTGCTCTTCATCAGGATAGTATCTAAAAAGTCTCTACATTTTGAGGTTCAAAGAGGCTACCAAGAAAAGTCTCAAGGGCATTAGTGTACCCCCTCGAACTGCTCTAAGAAACGCTTGTCATTTTCGGAAAATAGGCGTAAATCTTTAGCTCTATACTTCAAGTTGGTGATACGCTCTATACCCAAGCCAAAAGCATAGCCACTATACACAGAGGAGTCTATACCAGAAGCCTCCAACACGTTGGGGTCTACCATTCCACACCCTAATATCTCTACCCAACCTGTATGCTTACAGAAAGAGCAACCCTCTCCCCCACAGATGTTACAAGAAATATCCATCTCGGCAGAAGGTTCTGTAAAGGGGAAGTAGCTTGGGCGAAGCCTAATTTTTGTATCGGGACCGAAAAGCTCTCGAGCAAAATAGAAAAGCACCTCTCTCAAATCTGAAAAAGATACGTTCTTATCAATATACAACCCCTCTACTTGGTGAAAAAAGCAGTGTGCTCGTGCGGAAATAGCCTCATTTCGATAAACTCGCCCTGGACATAATACTCGAATAGGAGGCTTAGAAGTCTCCATAACCCGTACTTGGACAGAAGAGGTGTGGGAGCGTAGTACAATATCAGGGTGTTGCTGTACAAAGAAAGTGTCCTGCATATCTCGAGCAGGGTGGTCTGGAGCAAAGTTCAAGGCTGAATAGACGTGATAGTCATCCTCTATCTCGGGTCCGAGGGCTATGCTAAAGCCTAATTTGGAAAATATCTGCGTTATCTCTTGGCGTACGATAGAGAGAGGATGCCGACTACCTAAAGGAATTGGATAGGGAGAACGAGAGAGGTCTTCTCTTTCCGTATCGGTTTTTACGGACAAACTATCTCTCAAGGAGTTTATTCGCTCTAAAGCTTTCTGTTTTAGCTCATTTAGGAGAGCACCAATTACAGGTTTCTCCTCTCTGGGTACATCTCTAAACTCCTCTACAAGAGCTTGTATTTTTCCCTTTTTACTGAGAAACTGAATCCGTAAAGCCTCAACCTCATCTAAGCGTTGTGCTTTCAAATTTTCCACTTCGGCGATAACGCCACGTACTTTTTCTATTAAAGACACGAGTTCCTATTTTGCTTGCAAAATTCTACATTAATCCCTCCCAGCTCCTTTTCTACAATGCTGGCTAACACCTCACTGCATATCTCTTAATAAAAGTTTTTCCCCAAAGGAGTCATAAGAAGGCTTTTTCTCTCTCCTATAAAAGAAGAGTCTATAAAAGGAAAAGAGGGAGCTTGCCCTATGTATTACACTTCGGTAAGCCCCCTCTTGATGTTATATATTATTTGTTTACTTCTGCCATGTGGGCAATGAGGCAGAGAACTTTGTTAGAATATCCCCACTCATTATCGTACCAAGAAACAAGCTTTACAAACTTATCGTTAAGAGCGATACCAGCCTTAGCATCGAAGATAGAAGTGCGAGGGTCAGAAGTGAAATCGGTAGAAACCACTTCTTCTTCTGTATAGCCTAAGATGCCCTTGAGTTCGTTTTCTGATGCTTTCTTCACAGCAGCACAAATCTCCGCATAGGTAGCAGGCTTTTTCAAAGCCACGGTAAGGTCTACTACCGAGACATCCATGGTAGGTACACGGAAAGACATCCCCGTAAGTTTTCCATTGAGTTCAGGAATAACTTTACCTACAGCCTTAGCAGCCCCCGTAGAAGAAGGGATAATGTTGCCAATAGCAGAGCGACCACCACGCCAGTCTTTTTGACTGGGAGCATCTACAGTCTTCTGTGTAGCTGTAGCAGCGTGTACGGTAGTCATCAATCCCATTTCAATACCAAAGTTATCATTCAACACCTTGGCCAAAGGAGCCAAGCAGTTGGTTGTACAAGAAGCGTTAGAAACAAATTGAGTACCTTTTTTATAGGTATCCAAGTTTACTCCTGTTACGAACATAGGAGTATCGTCTTTAGAAGGCGCAGACATCACTACATATTTAGCCCCTGCTTTAATATGGCCTTCACTTAGCTCTTTAGTAAGGAAACGCCCTGTAGACTCAACTACATACTCGACACCAGCAGCTCCCCAATTAATCAAAGCAGGGTCTGTCTGAGCTGTAACGCGAATTTTTCTATCATTTACAACCAAGACTCCATCTTCTACACGTACAGTACCTTGGAAACGTCCATGTACAGAATCGTATTTAAGCATGTAAGCCATGTAGTCTACATCAATCAAGTCGTTGATTGCTACCACCTCTACGTCATCTCTAAGAAGAGAAGCTCTAAAAACTAAACGGCCAATACGGCCAAATCCATTAATCCCTACTTTAATCATAGCGATACCTTATATTTACTATTTTGAATTGTTTAATAAGCATAGTGTGCTGACTACACGGAAAAGAACTCTCACAAGCCACCACTCTACCCACCTACAATGGATAAAAGAGAGGTATAAAAGTTGCTTTACATCTTACAAAAGAAGTTTTGTAAATACCCTCCCCGTGAAGCTACCGCAAAGGTAGCCAACAATATTGAATTGACCATACTTTCGTTAGAAAGATTCTTTTCTGAAGAGCATATCGAAGAGAAGAAAGGCTAACACCTCCTTCACATAACAAAAAAGTCAAATGGATTTTTTCAAAAGGGTTAATGGTTACAAGTGTAAGGGTTAAAGGTTAATGACAAAAGGTATAATGGTTTCTCACTCAACCATTATACCTTTCAAATACTTCACAGAAGAAGTTTGTTACAAAAGTGTTTTTGAAGCTAATACAATAGTTCCCAGATGTTTTGTCAAAAGTGGAATATTGCACTTGAGGAGAATAAATGTTAGAGTCGAAAGGAAATATGAGTTCCCTTTCAAAGATTAATAGCTACTTAATAATGAACTCTCTTAAGCAAAATAACAGCCCTCTTTTCAGACAATCAGAGATAAATCGCTACTAAGAAACTACTCCGCTCTCAAGAAAAATAGTAACTTTGAGAGCCGAAAAAGAGCAGGCATCAATAGAATGTTATCACAGAAGGCCCCTATTGGCATATTTGACTCAGGTTATGGCGGACTTACCATCCTTAACGAAATACGTAAAGTGATGCCTCAGTATGACTATCTCTATTTGGGAGATAATGCTCGTTCGCCTTATGGAAGTCGTTCTTTTGAAATTGTCTATAAGTTTACCCTCCAAGCGGTAAAGAAATTATTCTCTTTCGGTTGTCCCTTGGTTATTTTGGCATGCAATACAGCCTCTGCCAAAGCTCTTCGTTCTATACAGCAACAAGATTTGCCTCTCATGGAAGATCCTACTCGAAGAGTATTGGGGGTTATACGTCCTACCATAGAGATTATAGATCAATTAAGTAGTACCAAGCATGTAGGTATTTTGGCTACAGAAGGTACCGTGGGGAGTCATAGCTATCCCATAGAGATAGGCAAGCTATTCCCCTCTCTCGTAGTGCATGAAGAGGCTTGTCCTATGTGGGTGCCTCTTGTTGAAAATGGAGAGTATAATAGCCTTGGTGCAGACTTCTTTGTTCGCAAACATTTGGAGGCTCTTTTATCTAAAGATAGAGCTATTGACACAATCGTATTAGGTTGTACACACTACCCTCTTTTGCGAGAGAAAATACAACAATATCTTCCCTCTTTCGTTCATATTGTAGCACAGGGAGAATACGTAGCAACCTCTCTGAAAGATTATTTATTAAGACACCGTGATATGGAACAGAGACTCTCTAAAGAAGGTACTACACGTTATCTTAGTACCGAGCAAGAAAGTAAATTCGTCGAAAAAGCCTCTGTTTTTCTACAAGAGTCTATCCTCGCTGAGCAAATCATCATAGACTAACTCTGTATGTTATTACACTAAAATCATTCACTAAATAATATCCATCAACTATGAAAACTAATAAGAAAGTGTTTTTTTTACTACTTGCCACTGTCGCAACATTTGTACTACTAACTTCCTGCGCTTGTAAAATGAATCATAATGGAGCTTCTCTGGAAGAAATAGCAGGAGATTGGCAAGTAACCCATATCAATGGAAACAAATTTTTGGGCGAAGAGCCTATGACTATAAACTTTGATATTAAAGAGATGCGTATAGGAGGAAAAGCAATCTGTAATAGCTATGGTGCTCCTTTTACACTCAAAACATCAGGGACTATAAAAATTAAAGATGTATTTTCTACCCTAGTCGGATGCCCTGGTAATGGATTTGAAACCGAATACTACGCTTTGCTTGAGTCTATTACCTATATTTATGTAAAAGGACAAGAGGCATTTCTTTACAAGGATAAGAATGATAAACAACCTGTTATTGTACTAAAGCGCTAATAACAATTCGGGGATAAACTTTTAGTAACGTTATTGGAATCATCCATATTAGCATCAGAAAAACATTATGTTAAAGTCCAGAAACTTTTTTACTTCACTTGTCTCTATTTTTATACTCTCTTTGGGAACATGGTTGCCTCAAACAGCTACAGCTCAAAATGGCAGTAAACCTTTTTCTATTGAGGAGATTACGAATTGGCATTTTGCGTACAAGCATGCAGGTAGAGGCTTCCGCTCTATGGATGATGGACGTTACTATACAGAGTTGAATTACGAAAGGACAAGGATAACCCAGTCTGAGTTTGCTACCGGCAGGGAGGTAAGGGTTTTGTTCGACCTCGCCCAACAAACGGATGCTCCATAAAGCATATTGATGACTATATCATAGCTCCGGGGGGGAACCACATGTTGCTCATGACCGAGACAGAGCAGATATATCGTCACTCTTCTCGCTCTAAGGTGTACCATTATGATGTTCGTAGAAATCGTTTATCGCCTCTCAGTTCTAAAGAGGGGTTGATTATGATTCCGACCTTCAGTCCAGATGGTCGTATGGTAGCCTTTGTTCGAGATAATAACATCTTTATCCACAAGTTTGACTTCGATAGTGAGATACAGGTTACTACTGATGGTAAAAAGAATGAAATTATATATGGAGCTACCGATTGGGTATATGAAGAGGAGTTGGGCTCCACCAAGTTACTCTCTTGGAGTGCTGACAATAATTATCTTGCCTATGTACGCTTTGATGAGTCGGCAGTAAAAGCCTACGATATGCCTCTCTATGGAAAGCGATTGTATCCCGTAAACTATACCTACAAATATCCTAAGGCTGGTGAAAAAAACTCCGATGTCTCTCTCTTTGTTTATAATATCAATCAAAAGGTAGCTCGCCAAGTAGTTTTACCTGTTGATAAGGAAACTTATCTGCCTCGTATTGAGTTTACACCTATCAAGAATGGGTTAGCAGTTTTCACTCTCAATAGACATCAAAACGACTTCAAACTCTTTATGGTTAACCCTGCTACTCTTGTAGCGCAACAAGCCTTAAGAGACACTGACGAGGCTTACATAAAGACCGAGTGGGTGCGTAGCCTTATTATCTCTCAACAAGGCTTTACCATGGTTAGCGAAAAGGATGGCTATGCGCATATCTATCAGTACTCTCCCATTGGCGAAAAGAAAGCGCAACTTACCAAGGGGGCTTACGATGTTTTGACTCTTTATGGAGCCGACAAGCAAGGCAATATCTACTACCAAGCAGCAGATGTAAAAGCTACACAACGCCGAATTTTGAAGGTTACTCCTTCGGGTAAAATACAGGTTTTAGCAGGTAAGAGCGGAATAAATGATGCTACTTTTAGTAGCGACTTTACCCATTTCCTCAACGTTTTTAGCAACACAGATACCCCCCATCAATACTCTATCCACAGCAGTAAAGATGGCAAACAACTCCGTATGCTTGAAGAAAACCAAGATTTGGCAAAGCGTATCAAAGAGTATCGCTTCGCTCCTAAAGAATTCATTCAGTTAGAAATTGGCGGAGGCATTACTCTCAATGGTTGGATGCAGAAGCCCAAAGACTTTGACCCTAACAAACAGTACCCTCTTCTTATGGTACAGTACAGCGGTCCCGACTCTCAAGAAGTTTTAGATCGTTTCAGTATGGGCTGGGAGTACTACCTCGCCCAAGAGGGATATCTTGTGGCTTGTGTAGATGGTCGAGGTACAGGTTCAAGAGGTAGGGAATGGAGGAAGTGTACCTATATGCAACTGGGCATTCTTGAATCCGATGACCAAATAGCAGCAGCCAAAGCCTTTGGGAAACTACCTTTTGTCGATGCTTCTCGAATTGGTATATGGGGATGGAGCTTTGGAGGTTATATGACACTTCTCACGATGTGTCGAGGTGAAGGCGTTTTCAAAGCAGGTATATCGGTAGCTCCTGTAACCGATTGGCGTTATTATGATACTATCTATACTGAGCGTTATCTACGTACTCCTCAAGAAAACCCTGATGGCTATACCAAGGGAGCTCCTCTGCACATGGCTAAGAACTTAAAAGGGAATCTTCTCATCGTACATGGAGGTGCGGATGACAATGTGCATCTTCAAAACGCCATGGATTTTGTAGAAGTATTGGTACAGCATGATATTCCTTTTGAAATGCTATTTATACCGACAAAGACCATAGTATCTATGGCGGAAACACACGCCAACATCTTTACAAGAAGAAAATAGACTTCTTAAAGAAAAACCTATAATAACCAAACATCTTTTCTACACTATAAGGTATTATGCCCAGTAACTTTGTAAAAAAACCAGAGTGGCTTCGCATCAAAATGGGCGGTAGTGTCACGTATGGTACTACGCGCCAAGTTATAGAAGGTCACTGTCTACACACTATTTGCAGTAGTGGTCGTTGTCCCAACCAAGGAGAGTGTTGGAGTCGAGGTACTGCTACTTTTATGATTGGTGGTAATATCTGCACTCGTAGCTGTCGCTTTTGTAACACCGAGTCAGGACGTCCTCTTCCTTTAGATCCCAACGAACCTCAAGCCGTTGCCGAGAGTGTGAAAACGCTTAAGCTAAAACATGCCGTCATTACCAGTGTAGATAGAGACGATCTCCCTGATGGAGGGGCTGAGCATTGGGTACAAACTATTCTTGCTATCAAGAAGCTGAACCCAGGAGTAACATGCGAAGTTTTAATTCCAGACTTTAGAGGAGATTTAGTTATGGTCGACAAGATTATAGCAGCTCAACCAGAGGTTATATCGCATAATATGGAAACTGTACGTAGACTAACTCCATCTGTTCGCAGTGTAGCGACTTATGATACAAGTCTTGCTGTTTTGCAGCGCATAGCCCTGTCAGGCATCCCTGCTAAAACTGGACTTATGTTAGGCTTGGGAGAAGAAGAAGAAGAGATTATACAACTGATGGACGATGTTCGAGAAAAAGGAGTTAGCATCCTCACGATAGGACAATATCTTAGACCGAGTCGAAAGAACATCCCTGTAGTAGAATATCTTACACCTGAGTATTTCGACTACCTCAAAGAGATAGCTATGAGTAAAGGGTTTACCCATGTAGAAAGTGCTCCTTTGGTACGCTCTTCCTATCATGCTGAGCAGCACATTATCAAGAAGTAAAACCTTCTGTTAAGAGTATCAATAATCGGTACAATATGCTTCGCACTCGAAACATACTGATAGATAGGGGCAACACCTACTGTAAGGTTACTCTTTCGGATGATGGAAAGTTGTCGGAACAAATACTGTTTCGAGAGCTTTCGCAGTCTGATTTGGCTTCTCTATGCGATGTGCCATCCAATGTTTCTCTCAGGGCTCTGTATAGTGCAGTAGGGACTTCTGAAAGTCGAGTTATTGAATTTCTTCGAGAGCGTTGCTCCTTCTTTCTATATCTTGATGAGAAAACCGAAATCCCGCTAAAGGAGATTCGCTATCATCGAAGACAATTAGGAGCAGATCGCATTGCCTTAGCTGTAGGAGCTACGAGATAGCTCCTAAAGGGCATGAGATATTAGTTATAGATATAGGCACAGCTATCACTTACGAACGCATCTCTTCGGCTGGGGTCTACCTCGGAGGAAATATCTCTCCTGGACCTTTAACTAGGAGTATATCGTTACATCAGGCAACAGCTAAACTGCCACAGGTAGAGTTAGCTATCGCCTACAAAGACCTCGGTAACACCACCGAAGAAGCTATCTTAGCAGGCATTATGGATGGAATTCTATTTGAAATCGAAGGATATTGCCGTAAAATAAAAGATCAACATCCATTGTATACAGTATTGCTAACAGGAGGTTATGCCCCCTATTTTGCTGATAAACTAAAAAGTGTGACCTTTGTAGAACCAAACCTTGTAATGAAAGGGTTAGATAAATTATTAGAATACAATGTACAAAAAGCACAGTTTGAGCACTAAGCTCTCGTATATACTCTCTTTTTGGGCGGTGGCGTTGCTTTTCTCGCCTCTTATCAAGGCTCAAAACAATAGTACCGAGTCTCCCTATACAAGATTTGGAATTGGTTCTCTATCGCAATCAGCTTCCAACACTTCTCGTAGCTTAGGTAACACAGGTATTGCTCTTAGTTCCAAAGGACATATTAACCCCAAAAATCCAGCTTCGTATATTGCTGTCGACTCCCAAACGTTCATTATGGACTTCTCTTCGAGCATTGGCTTCTCTTGGTTTGCCGAGAATAATAAGAGCGATAGTCGTCTTTTAGGTAACTTTGAGTATCTCAGCATGCTTTTCCCCGTAACCAAATGGATGGCAGTGAGTGCAGGAGTTATGCCCTACTCTTCTGTAGGATATCGTTTCGGTAGTACTCAACCAATTGGAACTAATGCCAAACAAAAATATTCCGTTGATTATAGTGGGAATGGAACTATCAACGAATTTTATTTAGGTACAGCTTTCGCTCCTTTCAAGGGCTTTTCTATTGGAATAAATGCCTCTTTTCTTCTCGGAGACTCAAGCATATACAAACAGTGAGTTACAACACCTCATCGTCTTATAACACACTTTTCTTCGATGCATTGAGACTTTCTGGATTCAAGGGCTCTGTGGGGATGCAGTACACTATGCCAATCGCAAAGTCTGACAAACTAACATTGGGCATTACTTACACACCTTCGCTTCCTTTGAAAAGCGTAGCTATACATCAAGAAAGTGTATTACAGTCAGGTGTGCCAAAGAATATCATTAGTTCTGACTCTGTTAGTTCTAACAGTGACTATAAAGTACCTATGCAGTTAGGAGCAGGTGTTGCCTATGAGGTCAATCAGAAGTTACTGTTCACTGCAGATTTACAATACAACTTTTGGCAGGGAGCGATTCTCGAAAAAGAAACCTATAAAGTGCAAAATCAATGGCAAGCTGGCATGGGAATAGCCTATACCCCCGATGCTTCGGATCGTTCTTTTTGGAAAAAAATCGAGTATAGAGGAGGTTTTTCTGCTGAAAATTCTTATCTTCAACTACCCACGGGAAAGAGTTTGAGCGGATACTACAAAGGAGGGATATCATTGGGAGTGGGAATCCCTATGGTAGATAGAAGATCTTTCTTGGATTTAACCCTCGATTATGGTCATCTCATGCCTTTGACTAAGGAATGGGTTCACGAGAACTATATCCGTTTTACCGTGGGACTTCGCTTTAACGAAGGCTGGTTCCGTAAGATTAAGTTAGATTAAAAGGACTGCCCTCAAAAGGCAGATGGTTCAAAAAAACAATAAGAAAGGAATAATACTAATGAAACGTATTAAAATGCTTTTTTCCGCCACATTGTTGGCTTATTCATTAATGGGATATGCTCAAACAGGAGTAGAAACAAATACTCCTTTTGGTACAGGACAAGACAGTATCAAATGCCGAGAGAACATAAGCCTTTTCACCTCTTACGCCAAAGAAGGCAACTTCAAAGAGGCTCGCTCTTACTGGCAGTCGGCTTACAAGGAATGTCCTGCTTCTACCAAGAATATCTATATCTATGGTGTACGGATTCTTAATTGGGAACTACAAAATACAACAGATGCTACCCAAAAAGAGCAGTTACTTAAAGAGCTCTTAGAGGTTTACGATACTCGTGCCAAGTACTTTGGTAATGATCCCAAGTATGGAATAGATTGGATTACCTCAAGTAAGATTACGGATTATCTCAATTGGGTAGACAAGAACAAGGTAGATTATAACATGATTTACTCTTGGACTAAGCCTATTGTAGAACAAATGGGGGAAAGTGCAGACCCTAAAGCTGTTTACTTCAATGTCTTCTCTTCTTTGAACAAAGCTATTGGCAACGAGTCTTGGCACCAGCAGTATATCAAAGATTATATGGCGGGCAATGATCTCATGGAAAAAGCTGTAGAGAGAGCAGAACAAGGAGGAGACACTGTACAATTAGAGTACCTTAGAAGCCTTAAGGGGCAGCTTGATGCTCTTTTCGCTCAGAGCGGATTGGCAGACTGTAAGACTCTGGTAAAGATTTATGGTAAAGATTTGGAGGCTAACAAGGATAATATCTCTTTCTTGCAAGCAATGTTAGATATGTTCCGTAGCGCCGATTGTGAAAAAGACCCTATCTATTTCCAAGCTAGTAAATATCTTTTCGCTATCAAGCCTACAGCTGCCGCAGCATTAGGATTGGCCAAAGAGGCAATGAATAGTAACCGTAATACCGAAGCGATGAATTACCTTGAGCAAGCTATCTCTTTGACCTCCGACAAAAACATTAAGGCAAGTTGCTATTACACCATGGCTGTTATGCAAATGAATACACGCAATTACTCTCAAGCACGTCAGTTCTGTAACAAGGCTATGGCAGAAAACCCATCTATGGGTAGTCCTCTCATTTTGATAGCCAAAATGTATGCAGCCTCTGCATCAAGCATTTTCCCAGGAGATGCTATTAGACAGCGTTGCGTGTACTACTTAGTTATCGACAAGTTGGAAAAAGCTCGCTCCATAGATCCTAAGGTAGCAACTGAAGCTTCACAGCTTATCGCTTCTTATCGTCGCTCACTCCCCTCCTCTACAGACGTATTTATGCACCCAGAGTTAGAGTCAGGCAAGAGCTTCTATGTAGGAGGTTGGATTGGCGAAAGCACCGTAATTCGTTAAACAAAAACATTTTGTAGAGGTTATTACAGGCATTAGTCAATACCTCTGTTATAGATGAGAAGAACGAATATATTTTTCTCTTTGGCTAAAGTATCTATCCATCAATGGTTAGGTACTTTAGCTATTTTTTTATTGCTATCATCTATGAGTTGTGGCAATAAGAAGGCGACTACATCGGAACATGGATTTTCGGTAGATTCTGCCTATAGTATGCTTACAAAAGATGTCGATGTACTCGTTTCAGACTCTGGAGAAACTCGCTATCGACTCAAGGCTAAAGAGTGTACATCTATAGTAAAGCTCCTCGTCCGTACTGGTACTTCCCATCGGGGTTTATATCCGAAAAAATAGATAGCAATAGAAATTTTTTGGCTCAAATACAAGCGGACACCGCCTACTATTATACAGAGGAAGAAGTTTGGAATCTCATCGGCAACATCTCTGTCATAAATTTGGATGGGGACCAATTCTTTGCCCGAACCCTCAACTGGAAAAAGGGAGATAACATTATATATTCCGATGATACTGTAACGATTATCACAAAAGACAAAGTACTCAAAGGGAGTCATTTTTCTGCCAATCAAGACTTCTCTAAATACACCTTCTACCACAGTAGAGGAAGTATGAAACTAAAGGAAGAGGAGGAAAGTTCCGAATAAGTTGCTTACTTTTGAAAATAAGTTAATAGAACCGTGGTGTCCGACAACATATATATTCTAATCTACATCATTATCCTGCTTATCCTTTCTGCCTTCTTTTCGGGAATGGAGATAGCCTATCTGACGAGCGACAAACTCCGTATCGAGTTGGATAGAAATAGAGGTGGATTGACGGGGCGTATGCTCACTATCCTATTTCGCAATCCGAACAACTACATAACTACGATACTTGTGGGTAATAACATTGTTCTCGTTATGTATGGGCTGTTTATGTCTCAGGTTTTAGATCCGATATTGCAACGATTTATTACTTCAGATGGGATTCTTCTTTTAGTAAACTCCATTCTTTCTACCCTTATTATTATTGTTTTTGGCGAATACTTACCCAAATCTCAATTCAAAAAAGACCCTAATGGGGTTATGCGCCACCTCGCCTTGCCAATAGTGTTTAGCTATTTTTTGCTGTATCCTATAAGCATCCTATGTACCAAGCTATCGCAAGGCATCCTCTATCTTATGGGTAAAAGGAACCAGTCTATCCCTCACGCACAACTTACAACAATCGACTTGGATCACTATTTGAGCGAAAGTTTCTCCTCCGATGGTTCTTTCGGTTCTTTGGATACAGAGGTCAAAATCATTCAAAACGCTATTGACTTCTCAGATGTACGTGCCCGAGACTGCATGATACCTCGTAATGAAATTGTGGCTTGCTCTTTGGAAACCAGTCTCGAAGAATTAACCAATATCTTTATAAGCACAGGGCTTTCTAAGGTAATCGTCTATAAAGAAAGCATAGACGATGTAGTGGGCTATATACACTGTTCGGAAATATTTAAGGGCAAAGATTGGCAGGAGAGAATGCAGTCCGCTATTTATGTACCGATAGTACCTATGGGCATAAACTGATGAAGCAACTTATGCAGCGCAAAAAGTCTATTGCCATCGTTATAGATGAAATGGGAGGCACATCGGGTATCATTACCTTAGAAGATTTGGTAGAAGAGATATTCGGAGATATAGAAGATGAACACGACAGAAAAAAGCTCGTAGAACGAAAGATCGACGACAACACCTATATCATAAGCGGACGTAGCGAAATAGACGAACTCAATGAAAGATTTGAGTTGGGGCTTCCCGAGAGTGACGAGTACAATACTTTGGCAGGACTCATTCTTCACTATAATCGAGACATCCCTAACACTAAAGAAGTCGTTGTAGTAGACAATTTCTCTTTCAAGATACTTCGTTGTACTTCTACTCGTATAGAACTAATTAAACTCTCTATTTTAGAGAAGGATAAGTAACCTTATAAAATAGAGAGGGTGCCTCGAAATTCTTTCTATAAATATCTTTTCAGATGTTTCTGTTCTTCACCGAAGTAACCACGCTCGCTAACCATTAACCCTTTTCTTGAAAACCATTATACCTTTCATCGAAAACCATTATACCTTTTAACTGTTTACTATATGGGTTACAGGACAACGACTCTATCGTTTTTGAAGTTGTTGCCCTCCCCTTTTTTCTTAGCACTTATCAAAGCAATAAAGGGCTATAAAAGAGTAGATAAAACGACAATAAAGTATTATCTTTGCTTATAGAGTCTTTCTGAAAACAGCATCGAAAAGCGAATGGAATAGACCATAAATAGTATGAATCAAAACCAAAGGGGGTTCTAAAAAGCCCTATTGTTTGTTTTATAAAGACAAAAGAGAATAACAACTAAAGTCAAAATAGCAATTATGACACTACAAAATGAGTTCAAACACTTTGCCTCTGGAAAGTTAGGCTTAAGTAAGAGTGTAGTAGATCAATATATAACTTCTTGCGGAGGAGGTGGTGGATACATTTCTCCTACAATCATTGAAGAACGCCAGCTCAACGTAGCCCAAATGGATGTATTCTCTCGCCTAATGATGGACCGTATCATCTTCTTGGGTACAGAGATAAATGACTATACAGCCAACGTTATCCAAGCGCAACTACTTTTCTTGGATAGCACAGACCCAGGCAAGGATATTTCTATCTATATAAACTCTCCTGGGGGATCAGTATATGCAGGTTTCGGTATTTACGACACGATGCAATATATCGGATGTGATGTCTCTACCATTTGTACAGGTATGGCAGCTTCTATGGCAGCGTGTTGCTCGTAGCTGGGAGCAAAGGCAAGCGTTATGCTCTACCCCACTCTCGTGTGATGATACATCAGCCCTTAGGTGGAATGCAGGGACAAGCAAGTGATATTGAGATTGCTACCCGACAGATATTGAAGGTTAAAGAAGAACTCTACAAGATTATATCAGACCACTCGGGAAAAACTATTGAGCAAATTGCAAAGGATAGCGACCGTGACAAATGGATGACCGCTACCGAAGCTCTTGAATATGGCATGATAGATCAAGTGTTAACTCCTAAGAAAAAAGAGGCTTAAACAAGCTATCGTTCAACAAACATGGCAAAATCAAAGAAAACAGGTTCACACTGTAGTTTTTGTGGTCGAAGCGAAGAGGAGGTACCCATACTCGTCAAGGGAGACGAGCCTACTGCCATCTGCTCCGACTGTGTGCTACAAATAGGCAAAGCAATACGCCAAGCCTTAGGACCTGAAATGTTACAAACAACGGAAGAGCACCCTGCTCTTGCTAAATTAGATTTCAGTCAGCTACCTCGCCCTCAAAACATAAAGTCCTTTTTAGACCAATATGTGGTGGGACAAGAAGATGCTAAAAAGTATCTTTCTGTTGCTGTTTACAATCACTATAAACGCATTCTACAGCCTCCTCAAGAAGATGATATAGAAGTAGAAAAGAGTAACATCATTATGGTAGGACCTACGGGTACAGGAAAAACGCTTTTAGCCCAAACCATTGCCCGTATGTTAGATGTGCCTTTTGCTATTGCAGATGCAACGGTACTCACTGAAGCTGGATATGTAGGAGAAGATATTGAGAGCATTCTTACCCGCCTACTTCAAGCCTGTAACTATGACGAGAAAGCGGCCGAGAAAGGCATCGTTTTCATTGATGAAATAGATAAAATTGCTCGTAAAAGTGATAATCCTTCTATTACGAGAGATGTGAGTGGCGAAGGGGTACAACAAGGATTACTGAAGCTCCTCGAAGGCTCCATTATCAACGTTCCCCCAGCAGGAGGGCGCAAGCATCCTGACCAAAAATTTATTCAGGTCAATACTCGTCATATCCTCTTTATATGTGCAGGGGCTTTTGATGGCATAGAACGAAAAATAGCCAATCGTCTCAACACACGCTATGTGGGATTTCAAAATGATGGCGAACGTACCCAAATTGACACAAAGAATCTTTTACAGTACGTTTCTCATCAAGACTTACGTTCTTACGGATTAATCCCTGAGATTTTAGGACGACTTCCTATACTCACTTATTTAGATCCCTTGGAGCGTTCTACCCTTAAACGTATCCTTACCGAGCCTAAGAACTCTATTATTTGTCAGTACACCAAGTTATTTGCGATGGACGGCATCAAGCTCTCATTCGAAGATGAAGCTTTGGAGTATATCGTAGACAAGACTATCAAAGAGGAGTTGGGTGCTCGTGGACTACGCTCCGTAGTAGAAACCATTATGATGGAAGCTATGTACTCTCTACCAGGTGGAAATGTCAAGGAGTTGGTCATCACTCGAGACTATGCCGAAAAACATAGTACTGTTTTACACATTCGTAATTAAGACTTTATATTCATCCTACCCCGAGAAGAATCATGAATCAAGAGTTGCTTACTCAGTTAAAAGATCATTTTGGCTTTGATACTTTTAAAAGCAATCAACAAGCCATAATTACCAACTTACTGGAGGGTAAGGACTCTTTTGTCTTGATGCCCACAGGTGGAGGGAAAAGTCTTTGCTACCAACTCCCTGCACTCATATCATCAGGGACAGCTATTATCATCTCTCCTCTGATAGCTCTGATGAAAAATCAAGTCGATGCTATACGAAGCTATTGTAAAAATGATAGTATTGCACACTTCCTCAACTCATCACTTTCTAAGGCTCAGTTAGAGGCTGTGCGCAGAGATATTAGCCGAGGAACTACTAAGTTACTCTACGTTGCGCCAGAGAGTTTGCACAAAGAGGAGAATACTACTTTCCTACAAAGCATCCCCATATCATTCTACGCTATTGATGAGGCTCACTGTATTTCAGAGTGGGGGCATGACTTCCGTCCCGAATACCGAAAAATACGCCCTATTATAGAAGTAATTGGCAAACGCCCTATTATAGCTCTCACAGCCACGGCAACCCCCAAAGTAGAGCATGATATTATCAAAACTCTCAATATACACGGGGCTACAATATTTAGGTCTTCCTTTAATAGACCGAATCTTTTTTATCAGATAAGCCCTAAAACAGAGAACATTGATAGGGACATCATAAAATTTATTCTATCAAATCCCGAAAAAAGTGGTATTGTCTATTGCATGAGCCGAAATAAAGTAACTACTTTTGCCGAGCTTCTTCAGACCAATGGGATTAAAGCCCTTCCGTACCATGCGGGTATGGATGCTCGAGAAAGGGCGGTCAATCAGGATGCTTTCCTGAGCGAAGAGTGTAAAGTAATTGTAGCTACTATAGCCTTTGGTATGGGCATTGATAAACCCGATGTACGCTATGTAATACACTATGATATGCCCAAGAGTCTCGAAGGGTATTACCAAGAGACAGGGCGTGCAGGACGAGATGGAGGTGAGGGGCTTTGCATAGCTTACTATTGTACCAAAGATATGCAGCGACTTGAGAAGTTTATGCAAAATAAACCTGTATCGGAGCAAGAAATAGGTAAGCAACTTCTCTCTGAAACCTCTACATTTGCAGAGTCTGCAGTGTGTCGTAGACGATTGCTACTACACTACTTCGGAGAAGAGTATGATAAAGATAATTGTGGAAATTGCGATAATTGTACAATGCCAAAAAAGAAAATTGAAGCAACCGAATTATTACAAAGTGCCTTAGAGGTTATACTCGCTCTAAAGGAGAAATGTAAGGGAGATCATGTAATCAACGTCCTAAGAGGTGTTACCACTGCCGATGTTGAAATGTTTGGGCACGACCAATTAGAGTGTTTTGGGCAAGGTGAGGAAACCGATGCCGAAACATGGGAGAATATCATCAACCAAGCTCTTATAGGTGGGTTTATAGAGAAAGGAGTCGAAAATTATGGCTTACTCGGAGTTACCGCCAAGGGAAAGAAGTTTATCAAAAAACCTACAAAGTTTGAGATAGTAATAGACTCAGACGAAGAAGAAGAGCTTGTGGCAAAAGAGGACGCTTCTGGCGAAGCAGCAGACCCAGAGCTTTTCTCTATGATGAAAGACCTTCGTAAAAATGTAGCCGCTCAGCACAAAGTACCCACCTATGTGGTCTTTCAAGATGCTACACTCAAGGCAATGGCTACGCTATATCCTATCACCGAAGAGGAATTGCAAAACATTCCCGGAGTAAGTGCAGGCAAAGCAAGCCGTTATGGAGAGGAGTTTTTGCGTCTCATCAGACAGCACGTAGAGGATAATGAGATAGAGCGTCCTATGGACTTTAGAGTGCGTACTGTGGCTAATAAGTCCAAGGTAAAAATCTCTATTATTCAGCAGTTAGATAGACGTATTCCTTTGGAAGAGATTGGATTTTCTAACAATCTTGATATTGAGGAGCTTTTGACCGAAATAGAACAGATTGTTTACTCTGGCACTCGCATAAACATTGATTATATCATCTACGAGCTTATGAGCGATGATGATGTCAAAGAGGTATATGACTTCCTCAAAAGTTCAGAATCCGATCAAATTGATGCCGTAGCCGATGAATTCGGAGATGTATATTCTTTAGAAGAACTAAGGCTCATCCGCATCAAATTTATCTCCGAGCAGGCTAACTAAACAACTCGAAAAAAGTAACAAACATTCGTACCCTATTATGAGTAACAGCTACAAAAAAGTGATAAGTATTGCAATGGGTGGCCTACTTACCATAGCTTCTTGCTTTAGCCTACAAGCTCAAAGCAATATCGTTGATGAAGTAGTATGGATGGTGGGCGATGAACCCATTTTGCACTCCGATGTAGAGTATCAGAAGATGCGTATGTTATCTGAGGGTATGCGAGTGCAAGATGATCTCGATTGTCTTATTTCCGAGCAGTTGGCAGTACAGATGCTTTTTCTCAATCAAGCGAAGATTGATAGCATAACGGTAGATGAGTCTTCTGTTACTCGCTTTGTAGAGTCGGATATACAAGGGATGATTGGGCAGATAGGCTCTAAAGAAAAGCTCGAGGAGTATTTCGGGAAAAACTTGGCACAGATACGAGAGGATAGAAAACGTATGGTGCGGAACAACGAGATTGTACGCTCTATGCAACAAAAGATAGCCTCCAATCTGACAGTTTCTCCCTCCGAGATAAGGAGTTACTTTAACTCTCTTCCTGCCGATTCTATTCCTTTTGTTCCCACACAGGTAGAGGTACAAAAAATAGCACGAATGCCGAATGTTTCCCTCTCAGAAATAGACCGTATCAAGGAGCGCTTAAGAGCCTTTAGTGCCGATATCAGCAGTGGGAAAAGTACCTTTTCCTCATTAGCAAGGCTCTATTCTCAAGACAATAGAACAGCGACACAAGGTGGAGAATATGGTTTTGTTCCCAAGACCAGTCTTGAAACGGAGTTTGCAAGAGTAGTATTCGAACTAAATGACCCTAATAGGGTTTCTCAAGTTATCAAAACAGAAGAAGGATATCACATTGTACAACTCATTGAGAAAAGAGGCGACTTAATTAACTTCCGTCATATTCTCCTACGTCCTGAAGTAGCTAATGAAGCACTCGAAAGAGAGGTTATGAAACTTGATAGCATAGGTTCTTTGATAACTAAGTCCGAAATCTCTTTCGAGAAGGCTGTGGATGAATATTCACAAGATGAGAAGACAATCAACAATAATGGTCTTCTCATAAACGAAAACTATCAGAGTACCCTTGCAGGAAGTTCTCTCTTCTCTATGGAAGACTTACCTCAAGATATCAGTAGGCAGATAGCTAATTTGCGTGTAGGTGAAATCTCTCGCCCCTTTATAATGATTAATGATAAAGGGAATAAGGAGGTTGTACTCGTTAAGCTCAAAAATCGCGACGAAGCACACAGAGCTAATTTGCAAATGGACTTTCAAGCTATCAAGGCCATGGCATTGGAAAGCAAAAGAAATAAAGTGCTTGACGAGTGGGTGAAAACTCAACAGAAAAAAACTTTCGTTGAAGTAAACGAAAAATATCGTAATTGTACTTTCAAATATCCAGGATGGGTACATGAGAATAAATAAGAAGATGAAAAATGTGTCTCTCTCAACAGAGATGAATACCCTCTTGAGTACAACAAACAAAGGCATATTATTATAAGTAAGGTTCTTATCCGACAAGATCCAAAGTCCAAATTTGCCCATGGGGAAAAATAAATCGTCATCTTCGTCTGCTACCCTCCCCACAGCTTTTCACAGAGGTGTCATCTTTCTGTGCCTATCGTTGATTTTTTTTTCACTTCTCTTAGCATCTACTCCTCCCCCTATTCAAAAGCAGCAAGAGGAGCATCGCATTGCTCTTGACTATTCCGATGTCTTGGAATATGATGCTGCGAATGCCCCCGGGATTCAGAAACTGCTTGGCAATGTCCAGCTGAGCCATCAAAGCTGGATTATGAAGTGCGACAGTGCCTATTTGAAAGAAGAAGAAAATCAATTTGAAGCATTCGGAACAATTAGGATAACAGAGGGAGATACGATTTCTATTACAGCAAAGTATCTTTTCTATGATGGGAATACCAAAATAGCCCAGCTTCGGAATACCGTCGAATTAAGAAATTCGACAGCAGTACTATATACAGATAGTCTCGACTACGATCGAAATCTTAATGTTGGTTACTATTTTGATACGGGAACTATAGTAGACTCTCTCAATACTCTCACTTCTATCTACGGAGAATATACACCTCGACTCAATGAAGCCATATTTAGAAATATGGTAGAGCTAACGCATCCCGACTTTACTCTCAATACAGATTATCTTCGATATAATACTAATTCTAAAATTGCCTACTTTCAAGGGCCTACTACTATACAGTCTGACTCAGGACACATAGAAAGTACTCGAGGAGTTTACGATACAGATAAAGATGTTGGTATTCTTTTAGATCGCTCCGTTGTATATCAAAAAAGAGGAACTATAACAGGAGATTCTCTTCTTTACGACCGAAAGGAAAAGTTTGCAGAGTCTTTTGGTAATATGGTTTTGACTGATACTATAAACAAAGCGATTCTACAAGGGGAGTATGGCTATTATGATGAAAAGAAAGAGTATGCTTTTACCACTCAACGAGCATCTCTAACCGACTACTCTCGCCCCGACACACTCTATATGGGGGCAGATACGTTGGAAAGCATCCAAGTAAAGAGAGGGAAAGAGGATATTCGACTCAGTAGAGCTTACCATAATGTACGCCTTTTCCGAAGAGATATTCAAGCTGTGGCAGACTCGGCACGCTATTTCACGCTCGACTCTACATTAACTTTATATAAAACACCCATACTCTGGCAAGAGCAAACACAAGTAGAAGGAGATACGATAAAAATATATTTCATCGCCGACTCTTTGGATAGAAGTTTGGCCTCTCCCAATGCGAAAGTGATGCGAGAGATAGAAAAGGATAAATACGAGCAACTAAAGGGGGATTCTCTTCTAACCTTTTTTGCTGATAGCACCGTTCGAGAGGTGCAAGTACATGGTAACGCAGAAATGATCTACTATGCCCAGCAAGAAGCTCTTAAGCGTTATTACGCACTTGGACATATCAAAGCACCCCAAATTATCTCCTACATAGATCAAGACACACTTCGAAAGACTATCTGGAATGGTGCTGTAGAGGGGAAAATATATCCTATCGAACAGGTTACTCCCGATATTGCTCTTCTCTCAGGCTTGTCATGGAAATCTTCTCTGCGCCCTCAATCTTCTGAAGATATTTTCCAAATAGAGAGAGATTCTTTGGGTACTCCTATCCCCTACACTCCTAAAAGTTTAAGTGATTTAAGTCGTTTCAGCGGGGCACATGCAGCGAAGAATGCCTATGAAATGTTGGAAAATCAAATTGCTTTGTACACTACAATCCCCAATGATTCTATCTCTTCTCTCTCTTCCTCACCTGGGGAGAAAGAACCTCTTCCCTCTACTCTTCCTATTTATGTTCGTAGACTCGAAGAGCAAAACCAGCCTTGGCAAGCACCCTCTTACGAACAGTTACTAAAAAATAATCCTTTATCAAAACTATGGGACTCTTTTTCTTCTACGGCAATCGAAAACCGAGACAATTTCAGCACACTCCCATCTACTGGAATCCCTCTAAGGAGGCACGAAAAAAGCGTATCGAAGCCATCCGACGGGAAATGATTCGAAACGGAGAGCTCCCCCCCGATGAGGAAGAGACAGATGTTACAGAAATGGATGAGGAGGATACCTCTTCTCGTAAAGAGCGATTTGCAGAAGAAATCCACGATGCGCTAACCCAAAATATGACCCACCTCTCACGACAAGAGGAAAAAGGTATATCGGGACTGAATCGTTGGAATGAAGTTTTGAAAATACTCGTCGTACTCCTCCTCTTGGGAGTTCTCATTTGGTATCTATTTTATCGATAAGTCTATGAGCGAAATCATACGAGTGCTCCCCGAGAGCATTGCCAACCAAATAGCGGCAGGAGAGGTAATCCAACGCCCAGCATCGGTTCTCAAAGAATTAGTAGAAAATGCTATCGATGCTGGAGCTACTCAGATACGAGTAGAGGTAGAGGAAGCAGGACGAGCTTTGTTACGCGTCAGCGACAACGGATGCGGTATGTCTCCAATGGATGCTCGTATGGCTTTTGAGCGACATGCTACCAGTAAGATAGCTTCAGTAGAAGACCTTTTTTCGCTCCACTCCATGGGTTTTAGAGGAGAGGCATTAGCTTCTATTGCCTCCGTAGCACAGGTGGAATTACTCACCCGCCGAGACTCTGATGAAATGGGTACTTTACTCTGCATCAATGGCTCTGAAGTTGTATCGTCCAAACCAACGGTAGCCCCTGTGGGAAGTACGTTTACCGTGCGTAATCTCTTCTTTAATGTGCCTGCACGCCGTCGCTTTCTCAAAACCAATGCCACTGAATTAAGACACTTACAGGAGCAGTTTGAACGAATAGCACTTATATACCCTTCTATTTCTTTCTCTTTCCTTTCGGATGGAGTCCCTATTTTAGATTTGCCCAAAACAACCCAATTAAGGCGTTTGGCAGATGCCTTGGGGAAGCATTTAGAAAAGACTCTTATCCCCATTACTTTTAAAAACGAATTAGCAACGATTGATGGCTTTGTTTGTCATCCTTCGGGTGCTAAAAAGCGCAATCCCGAACAATACTTCTTTGTCAATGGACGGTTTATGAAGCACCCTTACTTCCATAAGGCGGTAAGCTCTGTGTATGATCAATTACTACCTCCTAACACATATCCCAACTACTTCATAAACTTTACCATAGACCCCTCTCGAATAGATGTCAATATACACCCAACCAAAACGGAGATAAAGTTTTTAGATGAGCAAGCTATCTTTAAGATTTTAGCTATCGTTATCCGACAAACGCTCAATCTAAAAATGGAAACTCCAATGATTGACTTCAATCCTCAAAATGTAGTGGATATACCTATCTATGAAGGGCACTCTGAAGAGATACTACCCGCCCCAGATACCACGATTGACCCCAGCTATGATCCATTTTTAGAGAGCAGCAATTTACCTCAAGAAACATCTGCAAGTTATAAACCGAAAGGGAACTCTTCTCGAATAAGTTGGCAAGATATGTTTCGCTCCTTCGAGAGCAATAGAAGCACTTCTGGAACACCCCCTCTCTCTTCCCCTCTATTTTCTCAAGACCAACAAACGGCTTTGGAGTCCAACAGTGAATCTTTGAAACCTAATTATGCTTCTAAAAAGCAGAATTGTTTTCTGTATGGAGAGCGTTACATAGTTACTTCTTTACTGAGAGGGGTGGTGTTTATCGATGCACACAGAGCCAAGCTACGCATTGTCTATGAGGATATATTACGCCAATTAAAAGATAAAAATCAATCTCTACAAACCTCTCAGCTATTGACCCCAGAGGTGTGTAGTTTTCCTATTCGAGAGGAAGCACAGATAGAGAAAATAATCCCTCAATTAGACTCTTTGGGTTTCGAAATCAGCCTTTGGGAAAAGGCGAATACTCCATAAATACCGCTCCTCTATCTGTAGAGAACCATGCTAGAGATATTATCGAGCAAGCTATCTCTTCCATGCTCGGCAAGCAAGATTTTTCTACGGATGAACTAATAGATGTTATGGCTTCTGCATGGCACAAGAAAAGAGAGGAGCTTTTAAGCCTTTACGCTCAACGGAAGAAGCTGAGGAGATTATAGCTCAACTCTTCTCTTGTATAGAGAATACCTATACCCCTACGGGGCAAAAGATTATTCATCTTTTCTCCGAAGAAGAAATCAAAAAACTCTTCTAACAGAAAAACTATACAGAATATAGTAACCACAACAGTCGTACAGAACAATAAGTAGAAAGCCTGCATTAAAAGCCTTTGAAATGGTAGGAAGAAGGGTATACACAGATGGGAAACCTAAATGATAACGTAGTGAGTATGTAATGTGCGAGATTTTCATAACTCTCTCTCCCAATCTAACGACACTATCCCAACCAGAGTCTGCATACAAAAAAATCCCCAACTAAAGGGGAAAGAAAAATAGGAAGAAATCTTTTGGAGGAAAAGTGATCAGGTCGGGATTCGAACCCGAGACCGACTGCTTAGAAGGCAGTTGCTCTATCCAGCTGAGCTACCTGACCAAGATTTCCAAATCCGCTTGCAAAGGTAAGACTTTTTTGTTAAACAAAAAACAGCATACACCGCTATATCTCGCTCTTTTTACTCTTTCTTCCCTCTTATCAAAAGTCCTCCTTTCTCAGAGTATCCAAAAGACAACGAAAGAATCCTCATTGGAAGAATCCACAGAACGATTATTTTTTTCCCTCGTAAAACTGCTTGCTGATTGAACACACTGCATAGGAGAACTCTCAGAATCATTATTTTTCACCAAAGTTTTTTGACAAGAAAAAATACAAGGAAAGAGATATAAGTACTGGCAAGGTAGTGTTATCTTCCTGCTGTTGTAATACGTTGTCCTCTTAAATCCTCCATATAGACCCGCAAAACCCTCCGTACAAACTTCTCCAACCATCCTTGTAAACTCCCCGAACCTTCCGTGCAAACTTTTGAAACCATCCGAGCAAACTCTCAAAAGGATTATACCTTTTCATTCCAATTACCTATACCATTAGAGTAATGCTTTTTACTACTATCTTTAGAAATGTGCTGCGATAGGTATACAAGCCTTATAGAAAGGGAAGCAATATATCCCCTCCTTTCCGAACCTTATCGAAGTTTTTAGGGCTTCCTCTTATACTCTTTTCAGACGATAGTTTTCACAAAAAATCCATCAACCTCCTTAGAAGAAATACTCTTCACTCAAAAGCCAAGAGAAAGTTTTTTGGGAAAAGAAAAAGACGACTCCCCATCCTTGCACGGATGAGAAGTCGCCTTCGTACAATTATTAACGTAAAATGCTACTTATGCAACTCCGCTAAAGCCCATAAACGCCATAGCCAATATACTTGCAGAGATCATAGCAATAGGAACATTCTTCATTGCCTTAGGAAGATTGGCAGAGGAGAGTTGTTCACGCATCCCCGCAAATACAACCATTGCCAAAAAGAACCCTAATCCCGTAGCAATCGAATAAACAAGACTTTCAACGAAATTATAATCCTTCTGGATAACTAATATCGCTACCCCCAATACGCAACAGTTAGTGGTAATAAGGGGTAAGAAAACCCCTAATGCTTGATATAAAGGAGGAGAAACTTTTTTCAAAACCATTTCCAACATCTGTACAAGAGAGGCAATAACCAAGATGAACGAAATAGTTTGGAGGAAACCTATATTGAAAGGAACCAATACGTAATTGTTAATCAAAAAGGTTACCATAGTGCTATTGCCAAAACAAAAGTTACGGCAGCCCCCATACCAGCAGCGGTGTCTATCTTCTTAGAAACCCCAAAGAAAGGGCAAATCCCCAAGAACTGAGACAGTACAACGTTATTAACAAATATCGCTGCTATGACAATCATTATATAATGCATAATAGAATATCAATTAAAAGTGCAACATCAAGATTTCTTTGTTACCACATTGAAGAGAGCAATCAGACATCCCAATACCAAGAAAGCTCCCGGAGGAAGAATGAAAGTTAAAGCTCCATAAGAATCGGGGAAGAGTACCATATCGAATACTTTACCCGAGCCTAATAACTCACGAATAGCACCCAACACTGTAAGAGCCAATGTAAAGCCCAAACCAATACTAATACCATCAAGGATAGAAATAATTGGATTCTGCTTTGATGCAACAGACTCTGCACGTCCTAATACAATACAGTTAACAACAATTAATGGGATAAAAAGCCCTAAGCTCGCATCTAACGAGGGTAAAAAAGCCTTAATAAGTAACTGGAGAACCGTTACGAAGCCCGCAATTACCACAATAAAAGCTGGGATACGTACCGCATCTGGAATTAACTTTTTAAGCAATGAGATTACCAAGTTGGCAAAAATCAAAACAAACGTTGTAGCCAATCCCATACTCATCCCGTTTATTCCAGAAGTTGTAGTGGCTAATGTAGGACATAAACCGAGGAGAAGGACAAAAGTCGGATTCTCCTTAATAATCCCATTTGTAAGGGTTTGTATATACTTATTCATTGTTCAGCTCCTTTCTCTACAAGTGTAGTTGTAGTGGTTTGTTCCATAATAGCTTCTTCTGCAGAAGTGGTTGTAACTCCCCCACTAACCTTTTGGTAAGTCTTATAAGCCCTATTGATAGCATCAAGAAAAGCACGACTACTTATGGTAGAAGCAGTAATAGCATCGACCTTACCTCCATCTTTACTAACCACAAGAGGGGCTTCTGCACTCATATCTACCCCAGATATCTTGCGGATAGAAGTAGCAGAGAGATTGTCCAAATGAAACCATTCTTGCATCTTAGCACCAAGACCTGGAGTTTCGGAATGCTTTAAGACAGAAAAATCTTTAATAATACCAGCAGCATCGAAACCTACCATTACATCAATACGACCAGAAAAACCATTACCAGAGTAAGACTGTACTGCATATCCCACTACTGTACCACCCTTTTTGGCTGGATAAACGGTGAGTTTTTCAGTTTCGCCCTCTAACTCTACTTCAACTTTTTCATCAAGAGGGGCATTGTCAAACTCAGGAACAACCTGTTTGATAGCTTCTGTTTTGTTTTTTAACTCTGTGGCAGCTATGGGGTCTTTAGTAACCTCATTCATAACTCCAAGTATCGCACCCACTATAAGACATATAAGAGTGAGTGAAAGAAGCATATTAGGGAATGTAGATGCTAACTTTTTCATTTCGTTGCCTCCTTTACTTTCTTAACTTTTTCTCCAAAATGCTTGGGCTTGCAATATAGGTTGATAATTGGGGTAAAGGCATTCATTATAAGAATGGCAAAAGACATACCCTCTGGATAAGCACCCCAAGTACGAATAATCACAGTCAGCAAGCCAATACATACCCCATAAACAAGTTGTCCACTATGAGTAATAGGAGATGACACATAGTCAGTAGCCATAAAAATAGCACCTAACATAAGACCTCCAGTAAGCAAATGAGTAACAGGAGAGGGATATATAGATGGATTGACTAAGTAAAGAATGCCACTAAACACAAATACCGTTAACAAAATGGATATAGGAGTGTGCCAAGTGATAATCTTACGCACCAACATATACACAAGACCTATCAAAAGAGCTATGGCAGAAATTTCTCCCATAGAACCAGGGTTAAGCCCCAAGAAAAGATCTAACGAACTTGGGATTTGCTCCAAAGCACCTTCAGTCCCCTTAATAGCCTCTTTCATAAAAGAGAGAGGAGTAGCCATAGTCTCTCCGTCTACTACCTTAGCGAGGTGAGATGCTACAGGCCAAGTAGTCATTTGAGCAGGAAAAGCTATCAAAAGAAATACACGACCTACCAAAGCTGGGTTGAAGATATTGTTCCCCAAACCTCCAAAAGCCATCTTACCAATAGCAATAGCGATAAAAGAACCTATTATCACAATCCACCAAGGCAAAGTACTTGGAAGATTGAAGGCCAAAAGTACAGCTGTTAGAATAGCAGAACCATCGAAAATATAGTTCTTACGACGGAGCATAAAGGTTGTAATAAAATACTCCGAGAAACAGCAAGTGAGCACACAAATAGCGGTAACTAAAAGGGAGTTCCATCCAAATTGGTATACCGAAAACAAAAACGCTGGTACCAGTGCAATAAGCACTCCGTACATATTTTTACTGATGCTATCACCACTATGAATATGCGGTGAAGGCGATACTATCATTCTATTTTCCATTGTGAGAAAATTTATTTGTAGAGTTGCTTATTGTTTACGAGCACGCATAATACCCATAACAGTCTGTTTCCCGATACGAATATAGTCCAGGAGAGGACGATCTGCGGGGCAAGTAAAACTACAAGACCCACACTCGATACAATCCACTACATTCATACTCTCACAGCCATCCCAATTTTTAAGAACTGTGTCTCGCATAAGGAAAGCAGGATTAAGTCCCATAGGGCATACACCCACACACTTACCACAACGCACACAGTCTCTCATCTCATTACGAGCAGTAGCCTTACGGCTTAAGAGCAATAGACCAGAAGAGCCCTTGGTTACAGGGACATCTGTATTGACCAAGGCACGTCCCATCATAGGACCACCTCCTATTACTTTACCCGTATCTTCAGGCATTCCCCCCGCATGGTTGATTAAGTCAATCATAGGAGTCCCCATACGTACCAAGAGGTTAGAAGGATTAGCCAAAGTATCTCCTGTAACAGTTACAATACGCTCAACAAGAGGTTTATTCTTTTGAACAGCCTCATAAACAGCGTAAACAGTACCGACATTCTGCACCACCGCTCCTGTAGATATGGGAAGAGCTCCACTGGAAACTTGGCGACGTATAACAGCATCTATCAATTGTTTTTCTCCTCCTTGAGGATACCTCTTCTTCAAAGGAATAATTTTGATGCCAGAGTAAGCACTTGCCACACGCTCCATTTCTTGGATAGCTTCAGGCTTATTCACCTCAATACCAATGAGTGTTTCTTGAACACCAATGGCTTTCATGATAATAGAACAACCTATCATGATTTCCTCTGCATGCTCTCTCATTAAAGCATCGTCACTGGTAAGGAACGGCTCACACTCTACGGCGTTTATGATGAGAACAGTTGCCTTTTGACCTGGAGGAGGAGAAAGTTTGACATGGGTTGGGAATGTAGCTCCCCCCATACCAACGATACCCATTTCGGCAATCTTATCTACAATTTCTTTTGGGCTTAAAGCGCACTCCTTCTTTATAGTAGTAGAGCGGTCAATAGATTCTTCCCATTCGTCGCCCTCTACATTTATGAATATAGCAGGTTTCTTGTAACCACTTGAGTCAAAGATGGTGTCAATCTTAGCAACCTTACCAGATACTGGAGAGTGGATATTGGCAGAAACAAATCCCCCAGCTTTGGCAACAAGCGTTCCCACCTTAACCTCATCTCCTTTTGCAACAACAGCCTGTGCAGGAGCACCGATATGCTGTCCTAAAGGAATAACTGCCACCTTAGGAATAGGCAATACCTCGATAGGACGGCCTGCTGACATTTTACTTTCGGGAGGATGAATTCCCCCTATACGAAAAGTCCTCTGCATAGTATTTATACTAATATGATCGTTTTTTGATTATTTACTGTTATCACGCATTAGCTACAGGCGCATCTGATGGTTGCGCTGGAGGAGTTACTGGCACCTGAGGAGCTGGAGCCTCTGCTTTAGGCTCAGCAGGTACTTCAGGTTTACGAGGAGGGAAGTTAGTCTCATGAATAGCTCCAGTAGGACAAACAGCCACACATTTACGACACAAACGACACTTGTTAAAGTCGATGTATGCAACATTGTTCTCTACAGTGATCGCTTCAAACGGACATGTCTTCTGACACTTTCCACAACCGATACAAGCACTCTTACATGCTTTCATCGCTACTCCACCCTTATCCTTATTCACACAAGAGACGAACACACGACGTCCTTTAGGTCCTTTCTTGCGAAGCTCTATAATCATCTTAGGACAAGCCTTTACACAAGCTCCACAAGAGGTACATTTCTCTTCGTCAATTTCAGGCAGTCCTGTAACAGGATTCATATGCAAAGCATCGAAATCACAAGAAAGCGCACAGTCTCCTAATCCTAAGCAACCAAAAGAACAGCCTGTTTCTCCTGAATAGAGTACAGAAGCAATCTTACAACTCTTAGCACCCTGATACTCGTTAACTTTGGGACGAGCCTCACAAGTACCATTACAGCGTACAACAGCTACCATAGGTTCGGCAGCCCCAGCAGACATTCCTAAAATATCTGCTACTTGCCCCATAACAGCCGCTCCTCCCACGGGACAGAAGAGACCATCTAAAGAGGAAGCTCCAACGCATGCAGCAGCAAAACCGCTACATCCTGGATAACCACATCCCCCACAGTTGGCCTGAGGGAGAACTTCGGATACGGCTCCAATACGAGGGTCTTCATACACTTCGAATTTCTTCGATACGAAATAAAGAAGTAGTGCACTGACAATGGCTATCACGCCCAGCACAATCGCAGTTAGTATCATATATTATCGTTTGAATGAATTTTCTCTATTGTGAAAACAAACTTACGCTTCAATACAGACCGAAACATAGATAGCACACCATAATAAACCCCCACACTGGCAAGGGTCAAGAAAGCGGTGTTAAGTTCAGAATAATGGAAAGCATAATTTGCCAAAAGGGCAACTACGAGAGTTATAATCAAAGGAACTACAAAGCTCAAAAAAACAGCCAAGCGACCCATAGCATACTGCCCTTTAAGAATAACGGGCTCGCCAATCTCAAAGTTTCCTTGGGGAGAGTAGACCGTTATCTCTCGTTCTTTACAGTCTGCCGAAGAACACGCACTTGCTGCATGACAACCACTACAAGCACTCTTCTGCTGAACAGTAACAACTACGTAAGCATCACGCACACGAGAGACGATAGCCCTCTGTTCTAAAACGTCTTGACTCATCGCTTATACAAAGCTTTTTACAATAATAACTCTTAGACTCCACAAAAGTAGGTATAAATATCTATTTAGAATACACCTATCAAAGAAAAAATCCCAACTTCACAGCATAACCACCCATACATGAAAACAAAAAATACCTAAGGATTATGAAGAAAGTTACACCAAAGAGATAAATATTAGTAGGTATTCACCTCTCTTAACCCTCATTTTTATTAGATATCATCCAACAATGAGAGTTCTTCGATACATTTCTTCACACCTACCTGCCAAGGGCAACAAGGACAAATGGTACTCTCCAAAGCGAGAAGAGAATAAGCAGGACGAAGAGCCAATGTTGGATAATCCTCGGTAGTAATAGGGAGTACTCTACAAGAAGCTTCCAAAGAAGCTTCTTTGACTATTTCCTTAGCGAAGCCATACCATGAGGTTTCTCCTTGATCACAGAAATGATTTATAAAAGAAGGAAATAGCCCTGTATCTACAAATTTCTGACAAAGCCCCCCTATGTACTCTGCTAAATGAGGTGCATATGTAGGGGCTCCACACTGATCGGCTACTACTCGCAGCTCTTTTTTAGAACGAGCAAGATGCAGAATAGTCTTGAGAAAATTTTTGCCAAATGGAGCATAAAGCCACGAGGTCCTTACAACCACACCTCTGCCCCTCATTATGTTATTCTGAAGAGCCAACTCTCCTTCATATTTGCTTCTACCATATACAGAAAGTGGATGTGGTATATCTGTGGTTAAATAGGGTGTTCTCTTTTTGCCATCAAAAACATAGTCGGTACTTATTTGTACCATAGCCCACCCTCGGGCATCAATCTCTCGCGCTAAATCTGCTACCAAATAGGCATTAAGATACATAGCTCGCTCCTCTTCGACCTCTGCTTGATCAACTTGAGTATAAGCCACAGTATTGACAACTATACAAGTGCCATAGTTTCTCTCCTTATACAAGTTGTCCAAGAGGTGAAATAAACCTTCGACCTCTTGTTTCTTCTCAAAATCACACTCCGCTCTTGTTATAGGAAAACAATCCGAAGCCTTCCACTGCTCTTCTGAAGAAAAATAGCGAAGCAGGGAACGTCCCAACTGTCCATTAGCTCCCAAAAGTACAATTAGAGCTTTTTTCTCTGCCATAAACGTCCAGTATCTTACTCCGACTCTTTATAAGTCATTCGTTTTTCACCCAATACTTTGAGAAGAAGACCAAACTTTTTGAGCATTTCTAATGTGTCTGGGAAAACCTCTTTTTGCGTGCTTTGCAACCTATGTAAACCATAGATAGCTTCCAAGCAGGTCTCTATCTCGCCCTTTGCTTGCGCTCCGTTTTTCTTTTGCAAAGCAATAATGGAAGGTAACACTTGTAAATGTAAACCTTGATAAATCTCTTCTCGCTCATCTTCAAGCAACCTTAGGTGCAAATCCTCTAAAGTTTTAATCAAACACCGTATATCTTGGCTATGGGTTCCCATCTTTTCCAAAAGTTCTTCTTCTTGCAACTCAGCGTAAACCTTTCGGAGCAACGTAACAAGAGGCACATTCTCCTTATCGGTGAGCAATCCGTTGCAATACTCTTGGAAAGTTTCTTGGGATGGAAAAGCTCTTACTAATTCTTCCAGTTTCCATATATAAAGAAGGTATTCAGCAGGGTTTTCGTCTCTTAACTTCTGCATTATGGGTTGAGAAAAGAGTTGGTTATCCATAGAAGAGTTATTTTTTTCTGAGTAAACGATATACGGGATAAAGAGAAGACAAGTAGCCTACTATAACAATAGTCATCAGTAGGATGAAAATATCAAGACCTTGTATCTCTACAGGATAGGGTTGCTTGTAAATTCCTTGTCCATAGGTAATCCACCCCCATCGGTCTTGCGCTCCTATGAGCAGTAGCCCCAAAAAGAAACCAATAAAGGCTCCTAAAAAAGTAACAAAAAAACCTTGGATTAAAAACACTCGACGAACGAATTTACTCTGCCCCCCAAGAAAGAGAGTATCTCTACGTCTCTCTTTTTTTCGATAATCAACATTGAGGAAGAGCATACCACATTGAACGCTGCTAACAGAAGAACGAAAAAAAGGATAAAGAAGCTCATCCATTTCTCAATAGCAACCAAGCGAATCAAATCAGGTTGTTGCTCCGCACGATTAAGCACCCTCCATTCATCTCCCAAATCCTCTTGCAAGCTCTTTTGTACCTCTGAGAGCGAAAGCTCTTTTTTGGGTAGTAATAGCACCCTATCGGCTTCGGAAGAGGTATAATCCAAAAGAGTGCGTAGCGCATCAATATCTAAAAAAAGAGATTGGTCATAATACTCATTTTGCACATTAATTACGGAAGTCGCCTCGCCCTTTTTCAATCGAAAGGCGGTATTGGGTAACATTGGATTGATAAATCCTTTCCTTTTGGGGCTGTAAATCATAACGCTATCCTCCAAAGCAGAAAAGACGGGAAAGAGAGTTCCATAGAGTTCTAACCCCAAAGTGTACTGTTCTTCCTTTGTTGTAAACTGTCCTAAAAAAGCAAGGGGTGCAACATTATTGACCTCAGCAAAAGCGGTATCTACACCATAAAGATGTGCTACTCGCTGTGTAACGTCAGAGCGCACTACCCCATCTGCTTGTAGAGCAAAGGAGTAGTTTTCTAAACTTGTAGTCTGCGATAGTATCTTCTGCAAGTGCGGTTCTTCAGAGAGAAAAACCTGTTTATCTGCACGCTCAATAAGTAGAGGAGGGTCTAAGAAGCTAACTTGATTGAGCAAAATACGTTCATATCCATTAAAAATAGAGAGGATACAAACCGCTGCCATAACCACTATCCCCACCGTAATAGAAGAGATTGTAGAGATGATATGTACAGAATGCAATCTCTTCATCGAAAAGAAGTAACGAGAAGCTAAGCGCAAAGAGAGCATTCTACAAAAGTTTAGAGAAAAAACAGCGTCAACTACAAAGACCTATTGTAAGTACAAACAAGAAAAGCAATTATTTTTTCAGTAGCCGATCTATGTTATCAAGATAATCTAACGTATCGTCCAAGTAAAAAATAAGTTCGGGGATAACACGCAACTGCTTGCCTAACTCTACCCCTAAATCGTAACGAAGTTGTGCTGCATTGCCTTGTATAATGGGCATCAAGGTAGAAGACTTTGCACTGGGGAAAACGCTCAAATAGACTTTTGCCACGGCAAGGTCTGGCGATATAACTACCTGCGTTACACTAATAATAACCCCAGAGACGGAAGCGGTCTGCTTACGTATAAGCTCGCCCAATTCTTTCTGAATGAGGCGAGACACTTTATTAATTCGTCTATTATCCATAGCCTTAGTTTTCTTGTTTATTTGGTTCTTGTTTCAATGGGTTGAGTACTCTGTGTAAATAACAATTGCGACAGAGAGGGCGGTAGCTTTCAAGCTCTCCCAAAAGGATTTGATGCTCTTGCTCAGAGAGACGATAAGAATAATTGGCAGGAGCTCCGCAATCCATACAAACAGCATGTACTTTAGATACATAGTCTGCCACTGCCATAAGCGCAGGCATAGAGCCAAAAGGATTTCTTTTATAGTCCAAATCAAGCCCTGCAATAACGACTCGCTTGCCATCATCGGCTAATTGCTCCACTACATATACAATACTTTCGTCAAAAAACTGCGCCTCGTCAATACCTACTACATCTGCATCGGAGGCCAATAGAAGTATCAACTGAGCATTGTCTACTGCATTGGAGTCGAAACTACGAGCATCGTGCGAGACTATATTCTTATCGTCATAGCGAGTATCTATGGCAGGTTTGTACACCTCCACTTTAAGTTGGGCTATGGAGGCTCTGCGCAAGCGACGCATCAGCTCTTCCGTTTTACCACTAAACATCGAGCCACAAATTACCTCTATCGACCCTCTTCTGTGAGAGCTCGTGTAGGCTCTTTCAATCTCTCCCAACTCCATGGTTCTGTATAGAATTGTACTCTTTGCTATTGTAAAGCATTATATGGCGACGTCCATCTTCGATTTCCTTCATCTCTACATAAATTGTATCCTCTGGGAGGAGAGCCTCAATAACTTCGGGCCACTCAATAAAGCAATAGTTGCCACTCTCAATATAATCCGAGAAGCCTAAGTTAAGAGCATCTTCCAAACAATCAAAACGGTAGCAATCCATATGATAGATAACACTCTCGCTATTGGGCAGGGCATACTCATTAACGATGGCAAAGGTGGGACTATTCATAACATCGTCCGCCCCCAAAGCTCGGCATAGAGCGGTTATAAAAGTTGTCTTACCCGTACCCATGGGAGCTACAAAAGCAAATACCTTATACCCTTGCACCTGCTCTATAAAGTACTGAGCCGCTCGAGCAATATCTGCCAAGCTCTCTATTACAATAGTATTCATTTAGGCTGTAAATCAATTATAGGTACCATCATCTCTTCCATAGAGATACCTCCATGTTGGAAAGTGTCTCGATAGTAACCCACATAGTAATTATAGTTGTTAGGATAAGCAAAGAAGTCATCTTCATAGCAAAATATGAACTTATCTGTTATGTGCGTAGAGGGTAACCCTATTTCTCGGGGTTTTACTACAGCATATACCTCTTTGCTATCATAAGTAAGATTGCGCCCCAACTTATATCGCAAATTAGTACTTGTATTGCGATCGCCTATTACCTTGACTGGATTTTTTACTCGTACTGTACCATGGTCGGTAGTGAGTATGATGCGACACTTCATCTCAGCCATTTTTTTGAAAAGACGGTAGGTAGTAGAATGCTTGAACCAACTTCGGGTCAAGGAGCGGTAGGCAGCTTCATCGTTCGCCAACTCCCGAATCATACGACTCTCTGTGCGGGCATGAGAAAGCATATCGACAAAGTTAAGCACAATGATATTCAGCGGATAGCGAGCCAGTTGGTCCATCGAAGCAAGCAACTTCTCTCCATAACGTGTTTCATAAACCTTGTGATACGAAAACTCATAGGGTTTACGAAAGCGCTCCAATTGAGTTTGAATCATGGGAGCTTCATTGAGGTTCTTACCCTCTTCGCTCTCCTCATCTACCCATAGGTCGGGAAATTGTTGGGCTATTTGTGCAGGCATCAACCCTGAAAAGATAGCATTGCGAGCATACTGTGTAGCCGTAGGTAAGATGGCCATATACAGATCTTCTTCAAAGTGAAAAAGATCGCTCAGCAAGTCTTTTACAGAGAGCCATTGGTCGTAACGGAAGTTGTCAATCAGTACAAAAAAGACTTTCTCTCCCTTATCCAAAAGAGGGAATACTCGTTTTGAAAAAAGGTCGGGACTCATCAAAGGGCGAGAAGTAGGGTTCTTTATCCACCCCTCATACTCGCGGCAAACAAATCGTCCAAATTGCTGTTGAGCCTCTCTCCGTTGCATATCAAGCATATCGAGCATATCGGGATACTCCTCTTCAAGTTGTAAGCTACGCTTCATGAGTTTCTTGTAGAGTTCTTTCCACTCCTCCAAAGAAAGTTGCCCCATAAGTTGCATACTAATATTGCGAAACTCTTGCTGATAGTCAAGTACTGCTGCCTCGCTGATGAGGTGCTCCTTTTGGAGTATTTTCTTAAGAGTTAGGAGCAACTGACTCGGATTGACAGGCTTTATTAAGAAGTCCGCCACCTTTCCTGCAATGGCTTTATTCATCAAAAACTCCTCATCGTTTTTGGTCACCATAACAATAGGTAAATAGGGAGAGAGGTGGCGTATCTGCTCTAAAGTTTCAAGCCCAGAGAGACCTGGCATATTTTCATCTAAGAAAACTAAGTCAAAAGACTCCTTCTTGAGCAAATCTAAGGCATCATTACCGCTTTGAGCAGGGAATACAGAGTACCCTTTTTTCTCCAAAAAGAGGATATGAGGCTTGAGAAGCTCTATCTCATCGTCTGCCCAAAGTATTCTGTACTGTGTTGGCATAGTTATAATCTATTTATTGCTCTCCCACAAAGGTACTATTTATTGAGTTTAGGTAAAACATTGTTTGGACAGAAGGCTTTACGAGAGTAGGTATAGTAGAGTTTATCGAAAGGTATAATGGTTACGCTCATAAGGGTTATACCTTTCGTTCCTACCCTATAACCCTTTTTACAAAAACCATTATACCTTTTGGGAGCAAGAAATATGGTAAATAAAAAAAAGGATAAAAAGAGGAAGAAGGAGTGTTTATCCTGCGTTGAAAACGCTTATCTGTATAGGGATTTTGAGAGATTACTCCTCTTCTTTCAGAGAATCATAGTAAGCACTATTTCGAGGGTGATATTTCAGTATATCTCTCCTCAATTTTGTTTTGTCAATATGGGTATAAATCTCGGTAGTACCGATATCTTCATGTCCCAGCATCATACGTATGGCCTGCAAGTTAGCTCCCCCTTCAAGCAAATGGGTCGCGAAGCTATGCCGAAAGGTGTGGGGACTTATCTCTTTGGTAATACCCGCCATCGTAGCAAGCTGTTTGATAAGACAGAAAACCGTTATGCGTGAGATGGCTTTTCCCCGCCGAGAGAGAAATATATACTCTCCCTCTCCAGCTTTGGGAGTATAACGCTTATCCGAAGAAAGGTAGGTATTGATAGCTTCCAAGCAGATGAGCTAATCGGCACCAATCGCTCTTTACGCCCCTTGCCCCATACTTGCACAAACCCCTCTTCGGGATGTACATCTCGCAAACGCAGATGGCAGAGTTCACTCACTCGTAAGCCACAACTGTAAAGTACCTCTATAATTGCTCTATTACGCAGCCCTTCGTCCTTAGTCATATCAATACTTTCAATGATATGGTCTATCTCCTCGACAGAAAGTACTGTGGGTAAATGAAGTCCAATCTTTGGTGTCTCTAAAAGTTCACTTGGGTCCAACTCGACATACTCTTCCAACATAAGAAATCTATAAAAGCTCTTAACACCCGAAATAATCCTTGCTGTAGAACGGGGAGAAATGCCCAAATCGTAGAGTTGAGCTACGAATTGCTGAAGAGTAGCGTAGGTAACTTCTTCCAATGTTATGCCTGAAGTATGTAAGAAATGAAAGAGTTTTTCCACATCTCCAAGGTAAGCCTGTATACTATTCTCGGTTAAATTAAGTTCCAAGCGCAGATAACGCTTGTAGGCATCTATCAACTCTCTATCTGTCATAGCAAAGAAATATTTTCAAGGTAAAGCCTTATCTTTGTAAGCAAAGATACGAGCAATATGGCAATGCGATCTCAACGAATCGTTATTTTAGATGGTCCTAACCTAAATAAAATAGGGATACGCGAACCTCATATATATGGTACGACCTCCCTGTCAGAATGGATAGAAGAGCTCAAACGACAGTTTCCCAATATAACATTGGAGCATCGACAGAGCAATCACGAAGGGGTACTCATTGATTGGTTGCAGGAGTTGGAGCAAGAGCAGGTAACAGGCATTGTACTCAATGCAGGTGCCTACACACACACCTCAATAGCTCTTTCCGATGCAGTACGTTCTATACAAACCCCTGTAATAGAGGTTCATATCAGTAATATCGCAGCTCGTGAAGCATATAGGCATCACTCTTACCTCTCTCCCGTAGTAGCTGGCACTATTTCTGGCTTGGGATTATATGGTTATCACTTAGCAGTGCTTGCCTTACTTAATCAATCATCTACCCAATAATTATGTCACAAAAATTAACCAAAATAGTAGCAACCATCAGTGACGAGCGTTGCGACAAAGAGTTTCTCAAATCACTAATTGATGCAGGTGTCAATGTGGTACGTTTGAACACAGCCCATATGACTCCAGAAGGGATGAATAAGGTAGTCGATAATGTCCGTGCCGTAGATCCCTACGTAGGTATTCTTATGGACACCAAGGGGCCAGAAATTAGAACAACTGTTTGTGAAAGCCCTATCCTATTCAAAGCTGGCGAGAAGGTTATCCTTCGAGGAGCACCCGATGAATTAACAACCCACGAGCAGATTGCACTCTCCTATCCTGACATCATTAATGTGCTCCAACCGGGAATGCGTATATTGATTGACGATGGAGATTTGGAACTCTTGGTGATGGAGGTGGGGCTTACAGAAGCTGTGTGTACCATACAAAACGAAGCAGAACTAAAAAGTCGCAAGAGTGTGAACATACCCGATGTACACATTCCACTACCCTCGCTCACAAAGAAAGACCTCTCCTTTATTGAGTATGCTATCCGTAAAGAAATTGACTTCATCGCTCACTCTTTCGTGCGTACCAAAGAGGATGTGTTGGATATCCAACGCATTTTGAATGCCTATAACAGCTCCATCGAAATTATCGCTAAAATAGAAAATCAAGAAGGGGTAGATAATATCGACGAAATCCTTTCTGTGGCATCGGGTATTATGATAGCTCGAGGCGATTTAGGGATAGAAATCCCCTTTGAAAGAATACCTGGAATACAACGCCACCTAATACGAAAAGCTATCGAGAAGAAAAAGCCCGTCATCGTTGCCACACAAATGCTACACTCAATGATTACCAATCCTCGCCCCACACGTGCGGAGGTAACAGACATTGCTAATGCTATTTACTATCGTACAGATGCGGTTATGTTGAGCGGAGAAACTGCTTACGGGAAGTATGCCATAGAGGCAGTGCAAACAATGAGCCGAGTGATATACGAAGCAGAGCAAACTCGTTTGGAAGCCAATGATATAAGAGTGCCAATAGAGGGAGACGACCTAACCACCACTGCCTTCTTGGCAAAACAAGCAGTAAAGAGTATTACTAAACTCAACGTAAAGGCACTTATTGCGGATAGCTATACAGGTCGTACAGCTCGGTACTTAGCTGCATTTCGAGGCAGAGTACCCATTTATGCCGTTTGCTACCGAAAACCTATTTCGAGACAACTATCGCTCTCCTATGGAGTAAAAACCAAATACGTTCCTCTCGAAAAGGGAATGCCCCAAAACTTGACTGAGGCTTTGGAGCAATTAGTAGCCTCTGGCTACCTCACAATGGAAGATAAGGTGGCTCATATGAGTGGTAATATCGGTAAAAATGGCTCTACCAACTCTTTGGAAATAGACACAGTGCATAATCTGATAAGCCAAAAGTAAACAACTGAAATAGATAAAAAAGAGAGAGCGTAGAGGAAAATTACCCCTCACATCTCTCTTTTTTGTAAAACCTATCAATAGGTTTCCTTTCTTATCTATGTCGTTACAATCGGAAGAATTAGAACAGTACTTAGAGGCGCATTCTTCAGAAGAGCTTCTCTACTCTCCTATCTAAGAAGGGAGGCACAGGTGCATCTTCTGCAACCTCGTATGCTTTCTGGACATTTGCAGGGGCGTTTTCTCAAAATGCTGGTCTCCTTGACACAACCAAAAAACATCTTAGAGATAGGCACCTATACTGCTTACGCTACTTTATGCTTAGCAGAGGGACTCTCTTCTAACTCTTCTGGACGTGTACACACCATAGAGCGCAATGACGAAATGGAAGACTTCATCCGCAGATCATTGACTCAATCCTCTCTTTCGGAACATATCACCCTTCATATTGGCAAAGCTGAAGAGATTTTACCCACATTATTAGAAGAAGTTTCTTTCCAACTTATCTATATGGATGCCGATAAGCGACAGTATACTCTTTACTATGAATTGCTCATCGACAAGCTACCATCAGGTGCTTTAATTATAGCCGACAATACTCTTTGGGATGGTAAAGTACTACAAACACCCACCCCAAAAGATGCACAGACACAAGGTATTGTACATTTCAATGAACAGATTGCTTCCGACCCTCGGGTGGAAGTCGTTTTACTCCCTCTAAGAGATGGACTTACCCTTATCCGAAAAAAGTGAAGTCGTGGCTCGCAATAAGCATAAATATCTCCCTCTACTTCTATTTATCTCTTAAAAAATATTCTTTATCGCTATAATCTGTTAGGGTAAGTATATTAAAATGCCTATTTCAGGGTATTGTTGTCTTTTTTGCACCTTACTACCTTTGCATCGTAGAAAAAATAACAGGCAGGAAGTTCCCGTCAGAGCTTGCAATAAGCGGTTGCAAAGGTTAGGTTAAAAAGTATCTTCACAAAGGTCAGTTTTACCATACCACTGTTCGGAGTAAGCCAACTGTTAAAGACACATAATCTGCTTCTTTTAGCAGAGTTGTCGTGATATTTTCTTCTCTCTTTCAATTTATTTCCTTATTCGTCAAGAGCCTCTCTCGTTTTCTAACTCGAGGGAGGTTCTCTTTTGGAGAGTGAGGTCGAAAGAATCTTATTAGGAGTAAATGCCTCCAGGGGCTATCGTAACTTGTCGGATAGAATCGTAGATAAAAACCGTTATTCCTCTTCCCTCTAAAGAACGGATAATCTCCAGTAAGGAATCGTAGGAAAACTGTATGCGCTCTATAATAATGGAACTTCCTGGAGGGACTGCTTCCAACGCATCTTTAGACCACTGCTTAGATCGCAAAGGAGTTGGCAAATCCTCCTTTCGCTTAACCAACCTCTTCTTCCCTCTACTCTTTTGCCATCGAACTACCAAACGCATCAAGTAGCGAGTCAGACGTGAAGAATGGTAATACTTATCATAAAAAAGCTCCATTGCACCATAAAACGCCTCTAAGTAACGTTCAGGATGAGCCGAAGCACTTTCGCTCTCACCCTTATAGTGCAGTATTGGTATGGGCAGGTAGTAATTGGTGTAACCGCATTGCAAAATACTATAAGAAAGGTCGATATCTTCTCCGTACATAAAGTAACGTTCATCAAGGTAGTTGGCACTCTGTACTGCCTCTTGACGCATAAACATAAAAGCTCCAGCCAGTATAGGCGCCTTACAAACAGCATCATCGGATAAATGCCCCAAATAGTAGCGATTGAAAAATGCACTCCGTGGAAACATCTTGCCCAAGCCGGTCATCTTACAGAAAGCAACAAAAGGCGTAACAACTCCCCTCTTACTCTCTGGAAGAAAGGTCCCCTGTGCATCCATCATACGTACGCCCAAAGCACCTGCATCGGGATGGGTTTCCATAAAAGAGATACACTCTTTTAGTGTAGATTCTCCAATCAAAGTATCAGGATTAAGGAGCAATACATACTTAGAAGTAGCCTGCTTCAAGACTTGATTATTAGCCCTCGCAAAACCAACATTATCTCTATTGGCAATGATATGACACCAAGGAAATGCTTCGGAAAGCAGTTCTACCGAACCATCTTCCGAAGCATTATCCACCACCCACACCTCTGCATCGAGCGAAGCTATAGCCTTAGCAACCGAATCGAGGCATTGTACTACAAAATGGGGTACTTTGTAATTAACAATAACGATAGTCAGTTGCTTAGACATAATTAAATAGTAGCAAAAACAGCTTCTTACTGAACCGTCAGCAAATAGTACTGTTTCTTCCCTTTCTGTACCAATAGATAACGCCCTGCGATAAGATATTCATCGCCAAGAAGCAACTCTGTATCGCCAACCTTCTCCTTATTGAGGCTCACTCCTCCGCTCTTTATGAGTTTTCGAAGCTCTCCTTTTGAAGGAAAAATAGGAGCTAACTCCGTACAAATGTCTATCATCTTGGGCGAAGCGACAAAAGCCTCTCGGGTTATCGTAAACTGAGGAACGCCCTCCATTACGGCTAAAAGAAGTTCTTCGGGTAGGTTCTTCAATGCTTCGGCAGTACCATTACCAAAAAGTATCTCCGAAGCTTCGACTGCTGCTTTGTAATCCTCTTCGCTGTGCACCAATATGGTCATCTCTTCTGCCAACTTGCGTTGCAAGATACGCTTATGAGGAGCTTGAGTATGCTCTTCTGTTAGAGTCTCAATTTCTTCTTTAGACAAAAATGTGAATATCTTGATGTAACGTACAGCATCATCATCGCTCACATTGAGCCAGAACTGATAGAAAGTGTACGGTGAAGTGTAGCGCCGATCGAGCCAGATATTGCCTTTTTCCGTTTTTCCAAACTTTCCGCCATCTGCCTTAGTAATAAGAGGACAGGTAATCGCAAAGCTTCGCCCCCATCAATACGACGGATTAATTCTGTCCCCGTGGTAATATTGCCCCACTGATCGGAACCTCCCATCTGCAAACGACAACCCTCATTACGATAGAGGTAGAGGAAATCATACCCTTGGAGTAGTTGGTATGAAAACTCCGTAAACGAGAGCCCCGCACCATCCTGTCCATCAATTCTCTTTTTGACAGAGTCTTTGGCCATCATATAGTTGACGGTAATATGCTTTCCTATCTCACGGATAAAGTCTAAGAAGCGCCACTCCGACATCCAGTCATAGTTATTGACCAACTTTGCAGCGTTGGGAAGGTGGCTATCGAAGTCCAAAAAGCGAGCTAACTGACGCCCTATTGCCTCCTGATTATGACGCAATGTTTCTATATCTAATAGCTTGCGCTCTGCACTCTTCATAGAGGGATCTCCAATCATACCAGTTGCACCTCCCAGAAGAGCGATGGGTCGATGTCCGAAGCGTTGTAAATGGCGGAGCATCATCACACCCACCAAATGTCCTATATGCAGAGAATCTGCGGTAGGGTCAATACCTACGTAAGCAGATGTTAATTCTTTCGACAATTGTTCTTCTGTGCCCGGCATTATGTTGTGTAGCATGCCACGCCACTTTAACTCTTCTACAAATGAATTCATTACCGTATGTATGTTCGTTATGATTTATCCACAAAGGTACGACGTCTCATGAAAATAGCACACGCTTCAAATGCGTGTATCACAATTCTACAATAGTAATACCTGCTCCTCCCAATCGTACATCCTCGTCATAATAGCGCAAGACATAGGGACGTGTTGCCAACAACTGACGTATGCTCTGGCGTAGTGCGCCTGTACCTGTGCCATGTAGTAAGCGTATCCGATGACAACCGACCTGTATGGCCTCATCGAGGTAATAATCTACTGCTTGCATGGCATCTAAAGCTCTCATACCTCGGAGGTCTAACTCCTGTTTGAAGTGTACTTTTTTTTCGTGCAAATGTTCGGTAACATTGCTACTCTTCTTCTCTTTAAGAGCTGGAGAAGTAACTTTACCCTTGCTACTTCTTTTAAGTTGAACAAGGGGAACGGAGGTCTGCATCGTGCCACCCAAGGCAAGCAAAGCAGAAGCTCCTCTTATCTCCAAGACCTCTCCCTCTATACCATTAGGGGTAATAACCCAGCAACCCACTTCGATAGGTTTCTCTTTGGTTGGATTTGGAGACTCTGTGATGCTCTTTTCCTGCTTAGGGTTAAGACGTTTTTCCTCTTTGCGCTTATTTCTCTTTTCGAGGCGTTTTATCTCCCTCTCTATGCGTTCTGAACTATTGTCAGCGTTCTCTGCCTCCATGGCAGGAAGTCCCTCCTTCGAAAAGCTCTCCAAAGCCTGACGCGCCTTTTGAGTACGCTCTCTCTCTGCACCACTCTCTTTAATCTCTCGAATGGTACGCTCTATTTTTGCATTGCTTTCGCTGAGAAGACGTTGCGCCTGCTCTCTGGCTTCTTGTATAATTTGCTGTTTTGACGAACGAAGTTGTAGCAAGTCTTTTTGATACCGCTCTATACTTTCCTCAAGTTCTTTCTCCCTTTTACGCACCAGTTCTCTCTTACGCTCCCAATAACGCCTATCACGCGCTATATCCTGAACATATTTGTCCGAGTCAATAAGTTCCTTACCTACCAAAAGCGAGGCATGCTCGATAACCTCCTTTGGTAATCCCGATTTCTTGGCTATCTCTATGGCAAAAGAGCTTCCAGGGTGTCCTATCGAGAGCTTAAACAGAGGACGCATCTCCCCCCTATCGTAGAGCATTGCCCCATTCACAACCCCCTCATGTTCCGTAGCATACTGCTTTAGATTCCGGTAATGGGTAGTTATGAGTCCAAAACTCTTTGCTTTGTTGAATTCTTCCAAAAGAGACTCGGCAATAGCTCCCCCCAATTCGGGTTCTGTACCTGCCCCAAACTCATCTATTAAGAGAAGAGAAGAAGGAGAAGCTAAGGCACAAAAACGCCTCATGTTTACCAAATGAGAGCTGTATGTACTCAAATCATCTTCCAACGATTGATCATCTCCTATATTTACCGCTATGGTTGAAAAAATCCCTGCGGTAGAGTCTGGATGCACAGGTATAGGAAACCCCATTTGTAACATATATTGGAGCATAGCACAGGTTTTGAGGCAAACGGACTTTCCCCCAGCATTGGGACCTGATATAATCAAAATGCGCCCTTCAGGCGCTTGCAAAGAAAGGTCTATGGGTACTAAAGAGCGATGCTCTGTCTCTAACGTTCTACGCAAAACAGGGTGACGTGCCTGCAACCAATCAAGGTAAGGTTTGGGCAAAAGTTTGGGAATGACCGCTCGCTCCTCTTGGGCAAAAAGAGCCATGGAAAAGAGTGCATCGAAAAGCCCCACCAAACGATACATATCTAAAATAGAGGAGATATGAGGGCGTATAGCATTGGATAGCTGAATGAGGATCCGTATAATCTCTCGTCGCTCTGCTACATCTAACTCACGGATGCGGTTGTTGGCTTCAACGATTTCTATGGGTTCTATAAAAATAGTTTTACCAGTACTCGATTCGTCGTGTACAATACCCTTTAAGTAACGCTTATAAGTAGGCGTAACTGGTATTACGGAATGTCCATTTCTTAGTGTGGGGCGCGCCTCTTCTTCTGCCCACCCCTGCTCTATGGCATAGGCTAAGATGCGCTTTACCTCTCGACTAATGTTTCTTTCGACCTGTACTCTTTCGTTTCTTATGGTAGCCAACTCAGGCGAAGCGGTATCCTTGATACGTCCAAATCGGTCTAATAACTCCTCAATGCGACGACTAATGTCGGGAAGTAAAAGTCCTTCGGGTAATAATGTCAATAGGTGAGGAAAGCGAGTCGGAGTAGTTCCTTCTTCTTCGGGTATATTTCTCTTTTGGTAACCTAAGAAGGAATAGAGATTAGCCACTCGATTGATCAGAGACGCCAAATGAGGTAGTTTCTCCTCGGAAAGATACGTTCCCTCTGGACGGATAGACTCTATACTGGCTCTCAAATCTTCTAAAGCAAGGTTAGGAATGTCCTTTTTCTCCTCCAATATGAGGAGCAACTCTCGCATACGCTCAAGCCTTTCTTGGAGCTGTTGGGGGTCTGCAGTAGCTTGCCACTCCTGCAAAACCTCTTGCCCCATAAGACTGCGCGACTTTTCTTTCAAAAGCAGTCGTATAGCATCGAAGCCTATTTTCTCTTCAAAAGAGTGAGGATAAATGGTTAGCTTACTCATATACGATTGTTCCATCAAAAGAAAGCGCGAAGGAGGTCGTTCCCATTGGCATAAAGCAATAGAAGTAATAAGAAAATCAGCCCTATTCTATTGGCTTTGAGTATCGCCTTATCGCTCACTCGTCTGTGTGTAATGATCTCCCAAAGAGTAAACATTATGTACCCCCATCAAGCATCGGGATAGGGAGGAAGTTCATAAAGGCTAAAATAATTGACAATAAAGCTGTAATGCTCCAGAAGCTGTACCAGTCGAACATTTTAGGGAAGAGATTACCGATAGAAAGCAAACCGCCCATCTGTGAAGCTCCCTCTTTGGTAAAGACATACTTCATATCGCCCACATAATTTTTCAACGTGCGCAAAGCCTTGCGAATACCAGCAGGGACGGACTCTACAATAGAGTATTTAACCTTTTCTACGGGGTAAACGGCATTGATAGAAGAAAGTGAAACGCCTATATATCCTGCCGAATCGGGCTGTATCGATAGGTAAATCTCTTCATCGTTTCGAGCCACCACTATCTCCCGTTCCACCATAGGAGCATTTTTGAATAGTAACTGAGCATCTACAGCATCTTTGATTTCGGTGCTATCTACTCGGAGTAAACGATCGCCCTTAAGAAGACCGATCTTTTGGGCTGGCGAATGAGCAAGCACACTATCAATTACAAAAGGAATTTGTACACCCATCAAACCAGCCTTATCACTTATTACTCTCTGCATCATATCAGCAGGAATAGTGATAGTCAATTCTTCTCCATTGCGAAGTACTTTGACCTGTTGAGCAGTGATTACAGAACGATAAAACGCATCCGAAAAAACATCCAACCGCTTTCCATCTGCACTCAGAATAATATCGTTATCCTGAAAGCCGACTTTCTGTGCCGTAGGTGAGAAGCTCATTCCAGAGGAAACTTGGTCGCTCCATAGGCGATAGTCGCCCCAATGGAAAGAGATGCCCGTATAGAGTATTACAGCTAAAATAAGATTGAAGACGATACCTCCAATCATTATAATGAGGCGTTGCCATGCAGGTTTGGCTCGAAATTCATACGCCTGTGGATGCGTACTCTCATTATGCATAATAAAACGCTCATCTACCATCCCCGACATAGAGCAATACCCTCCGAGAGGCAACCAACCGATGCCATACACCGTGCCACTTCTGGAAGACTTATATCGTAGTAACGGTTTCCCCATATCGAAGAAGAGAAAAAAGCGTTCTACACGTACCCCAAAAAGACGTGCGGCAAGAAAATGTCCCAACTCATGCACGAAAACGAGCAATGTAAAAGAAAGCATCAACTGAAATGCTTTCATTAGAACCACCAATAGCATAGTATCTTAAATCTATTCTTTACCTAACAATTAAGGAGCGAAAGTATACTTTTTCTCTCAGTTAGTAAACATTGTAGGGCCTCTTTCAAACCTCTTTGCTTCCTTTTTCACTCCTATACAAGAGTTTCATTACAGGCTTCTCTTGCAACCTATAAGGGTTGGAAAGAAAAGGTATAATGCTTGCAAGCCAAACCCTCCGTGCTAACTCTCAAAACCCTCCGTGTAAATGTTTTACAGCTTTGCTCCCTGTGCAAGTCGCAAAAGTCATCTCAAAAACAAAAAGTCTTCCTAAACAAATTTTTACAATTTACCCATTTAGACAATGGGCGCGACTGTAGTTTCTATAAGTAATAGGTTACTTGAGCAAGCTTTCATAGTAACGTTTGCGCAGAGAATAGCCCAGCATACATAATCTGTAGCAATGCTTGATCTCTTTTATCCCTATCTGTTTTAGAGAGAGAGACATGTGAAGCAAAGATGCATCCCGCTCTTCCGAAGCAGGCAGGTGCTGTGCCTCGTAATGTACACGTACAAGTGTTTTTTCATACCAAAGGCGCAAAAGAGCACGCTCTCTGGACGAAATAGCATCATTCTCTCTCAAAAGATAGTGATAACGCTCCTCGTTGGCTATAAAGAAGTCCATCAAGTGCTTAGGAGTAGTAACCTTGGTTATACTCGCATTATGACGACGATAGTAATAGGTATACCCTCCTGTATGCACTACGCCATTCGCTCGCTCTATAAGGGAAAGCATTATCGAAAAGTCTTCGTACACTTGCCTACGGGAAAGGTTATTCCTTCGAAAAGTTTCTTGTCAAAAAGTTTATTACATAAATGGCTGGTAAGTTTACGATCCATCAATAAAGCTTTTAGAGCTTCCGATTTACTCCACGTGTAGCCCTTACGCACCTTAGCATAAAGACGTTTTTTTACACGCCCCTCCACAGTGCAATGCAAGAAACCTGTTACGGCTACTTCACAATTACTCTGTTCCACCCCCTCTAAAAGAGAGGAGAGATGATTGGAGGACAGGAAGTCATCGCTGTCTAAAAAGGTAATAAACTGCCCTTGCGCCAAAGACAGCCCTTGGTTGCGAACATAACTAATACCCTTATTTTCAGGCAGAGATAGTACTCTGAATCGTTCGTCTCTGCGCCCCCATTCGTTGCAAATGGAGAGCGAAAGTCCATCCGTCGAAGCATCGTCTATCAGAAGGGCTTCCCAATGAGTGTAGGTCTGCTCTATTATACTTTTAAGACAAGGCTCCAAAAAGGGTGCCGTATTAAAGACAGGAACTATAATAGTTATTAGAGGTTGCCCTACCTGTATGTTCATAGAAGTATCCATTCAAAAAATCTTTTCTTTATAGAGAAGAGTAGCATTTGCAAGGAGTAGGGATAAGAAGTACGTGGACGTAATCCGATAGAAATCATCATAGTAGAAAGCTCTTGGAGTACAGCCTCTCGCTCTACTCCAAGAGGCAAATGCTCCGCCTCATGCACCAATTGGTAAAAACGCTTCGTGGGCCAAAGGAGTAACATAGTTCGCTCTCTCTCAGAAAGGATGAGACTGTTTTCTATCTGATAGTAACGCTCCAAAAGAGCATACGAATAGTCCCTCAAATTACGCACCGAATTAGTGTTTACAATGCTATTGGGTGTCCAACGATAATTATAAGTTGCTCGCCCAGTGTGTACAATTCTTTCGGCTTGTGAAATGAGCGGAAGAAAGATCGTATAATCCTCAAAAACACGCCCCTCGGGGAAGCTAATAGAGGTAAACATCTCACGACGGAAAAGACAACGCCAAAGGTAAGTAGCCATTCCCCTCTTTTCCAAACATGTACGAATTATAATCTCTCGAGTTGTGAAGAGTTTGTTAGGAGCAAGTACTCCATTGGCTGAACGTGTACCCTTAGGTGTTTGATAAGGATAATAACCTGTAAAAGACATCGTTGCCCCCGAAGAGACCACCGCTTCGACAAGGCTTTGCAAATGATTAGGAAGCAATAAATCATCACTATCGAGAAAAGCTATCCACTCCGCTGTGGCATATTGCAAAGCTCGATTGCGAGCATAAGCAACGCCTCTATTCTGCTCCAAATGCCATACCCTAATACGTTTATCTTTTTGAGCCCAGCTATCACAAAGCTGGGGAGTCAACCCGTCATTAGAGGCATCCTCTATAACTAAGGCTTCCCAGTGTTGATAGGTCTGGTTTATCAGAGAGGCAAAGCAAGCATCAATATATGTTGCCGAATTGTAAGCTGGTATAATAACTTGGACTAAAGGTCTATGTGACTCCTTTATAGAGTCAGCTTTTGCAATGCTTGGGTCCATTCTTTTAGTATATGTTGAGGTGTGTATCGGATGGATTTCTCAAGAGCTTTTTGACTCATCGAGTGGCGCAAATGGGCATCAATCATCAGGGAGTCAAGAGCTTGGGCGAATGCTTCTATATCGTTATCAGGAACTAATATCCCCGTTTCTTGGGGAGTTATAATATCACTGGGGCCTCTCGGGCAGTCGAAACTTACAATCGGGAGAGCAGAAGCCATGGCCTCCAATAGCACAAGAGGGAAGCCTTCGTAGCGAGATGCCATGGCATAAATAGAAGCCTGTCGGTACTGTTCTGTCATATTCTTCGAATGAGGAAGCATCTCTACACGATCTTCTAATCCCAAACGTCGTATCTGCTCTTTCAAAAGGAATTCTTTCTTGCCCGACCCCACAATACGCAATTGCCAATCTGGATGCTTGCCCTCTACCAAAGACCACGCTTGTAGTAGTCGGTCAAACCCTTTCTGACCGACTAAACGACCCGCAGAAAGTACTCTTTTGGCACTTAAGTCAGTCGGTTGTAAGTTATCTATTGTAATGGGGTTAGCTATGGAAATCACCTTTTGGGTTTTATAGCACTGACGATAAGCCTCAGCATCGGCAGGGGTAAGGGTTATAATCCAACCTAAACGAGTAGCCCACCAACGAGAAAACGAATGCAATGGATGCGCCTGAATGGTCGTATTAAAGTGTTCCCACGTAGCAAACTTGAATCCTTTAGCAGAAAAATAGTGCGTTAGAGACCTATTACTCCCCACACCAATGATTAGATCCGGTTGAACTTCTTTATAATAATTTCTTATCCGCTTCGTTCGACTCCATCCTTTGTACTCCGATTGGTAAACCACATTGACCTTTTCAGAAAGGGGAAAGTAGGCTTCTCCTCTTTTCTGTAAGCAAAGAATATCCACTTTCCAACCCTCTTGTGCCAAAAGAGAAGCTATGTAACTGGTTACACGTTCAATACCACCCCCATCGTGCAACCCTCTTGTCACAAAAACAATCTTCTGCTGCATAACTATAAAGAGAACATTAGATTTCGACAGTTTGAAAACGAGAAGGCAATGCCACAACCAGAGCAGGAGTAGGCATCATAGGCTTATTCAGCGCATAGAAAGGGCGACACAGCGACTGCAACAAACGAGCTCTTTTGAAAATATGTTCGGCGCGTATAGGCTTACGATGCGTTACATAATAAATGGTACGTGCACGTCTTTTGAGGTGCGCATCCCATCCGCCTTCTATTCGAGCCGTATCGGCAAAACGTTTCTGTATGCGCTCCCAATCACAATAGCCCGTATGTAATAAGTAAAAATCTGGAAGTATATGGAAATTTGAACCCTTTACTCGGTGAAAACCAGACCCCCAACGTAGAGGCTGTGTTAGAATAGAAGCTTTGGTATAACGGGAAGAAAGAACAGCATAACCTCTCTGTTTGAGCAAAGAAAGAGAGGGATTTAAGTTAGGCTCTATACCCACTTTTTGTCCCAAGTCTAAACCTAATGCCGAAATAGTAGCATACGAACGATGCTGATATAGAAAATCTCGAAGTCTTTGCTTACGAGCTGGGTCTACGACAAGGAACTCATCGGCATCAGTTCCAATCACCATATCATACCCCTTACAGAGAAGTTCGTCCTTGAGAGTATTCAACAATCCAATACGATACTTATCGCCCTCTGCTCTCGCTAACTCTTTATGGGGAAAATGTTTAATATTAGCTTTCCCCATATTGGAAGGTAGGAGTTGATCTTCACCATCGAGATAAATATAGAGATGCTCCTCGCCTAACTCGCGACCATAATAAGCAATCCATCTCTCTAAAAAAAAGAGATCATTACGAGCCATGGTAATAGCGGCTATACGATAGGTATGCGAAGAGGGAATACTCACTACAAGGAGAAACTATAAGAATGAGTTTTAAGTAAACAAGATTAAGAGGTTACGAACCATTGCTCTATATTTTGGGCCTCTACATGCTTTACAAGAAGCTCCTTGAGCATATCCAGAGCTTCAGAAAGAAGTATCATATTTTCCTCCTTTTTAGGAAGATAACTATTGATAAAGACCAATGTCCGTTTTGTCGAAAGTGTGACTTTTGTATGCTCGGCATCGCTTGTAGGAGTGGCAAAAGGAGCATTTTCGTCTACGTAAAGGGGTAGGTTTTCTACATTAAGTGTACCTCGACCGATGCCTTCGAAATCATCCTCTGCCTTTCCTTGGCGCAGTAAAATATGTTGTCCAACCTTGTCTGCATCGAAAACTCCAATAGAAAAGCCTGTTTCTAAAGAAACTAAGTTACCTATATCTACTAACTGATTGATTGTATACAGACCTAAACCCTTCAGTATGCGTCGTCGTAATTGCTCTGCAGCTGGACGGTATCTATTCGGATCTTTCCCCAAACGTTTATACGCCTCTCGTGTAGAGGCTATGGTCTCCAAATCCTTTATCTTATCCACACCTCCAGAGAGAGCCACGATGCCTATGGTGCGATTCAATTCTCTCTGCAGACTCATATCAACAAGCTTATTGGTTATGTCTGCTTCCAAGACAGCTACTGTAAAGTCTGGCAATATTTCTGCAAAAGAAGTCTCTATACGAATCTCTCGTGCCATAGTATCACAAACCAATATCCTCTTGAATATCTTCGTCCCACTCTATTTCGAGAAGTTCGTCCTCATCATCTTCCTCTTCGGGAAGTTCCTTAGAGAAAAGAGTATCATCATCGTGTAAAGTCTCGACTGTCATTGTTTGACGTACCAACTCGGTATTATCATAAGGCATTTCTCTATTGAGTTCTTGCCAAAGAAGGTCTTTCAATTCTGTTATTCCCTTCTGGGCGACAGCAGAGATAAATATATGAGGTAAATCATCAGGAAGTTCCTCTTCAACGAGTTTAATCAACTCTTCATCCGCCAAATCTATCTTAGTAATAGCTAAAATCCTACGCTTATCCCCCAACCCTGGGTTATACTTCAAAAGCTCATTAAGCAAGACTTGATACTCTTTATAAATATGGTCTGTATCAATAGGAATCATAAAGAGAAGTATTGAGTTACGCTCTATATGACGTAAGAAGCGCAATCCTAACCCTCTACCCTCGGAAGCTCCCTCGATAATTCCAGGAATATCTGCCATCACAAAAGAGCGATTATCTCTATACCCTACGATGCCTAAGTTGGGAACTAATGTGGTGAATGGATAGTCTGCTATCTTTGGTTTGGCAGAGGTTATAGCACTTAGCAATGTAGACTTCCCGGCATTGGGAAGCCCCACCAGCCCAACATCCGCCAAAGTCTTAAGCTGTAGAATGATTTCTCTCTCTTGAGCAGGCTCTCCAGGCTGAGCAAAACGAGGTGCTTGGTTGGTAGCGGACTTAAAAAAAGTGTTACCCTTACCCCCACGACCTCCAGCCAAAAGGAGGCGTTTCTCTTCATGCTGAGTAACATCAAGAATAAACTCTCCCGTTTGGGCATCATACACAGAGGTTCCGATGGGTACTTCTATGATAACATCATCTCCCGATGTTCCCGTTTTTAACGCACCAGAACCAGCCTCTCCCGAAGGAGCGTAGATATGTCTATTAAAGCGCAAATGGAGCAAAGTCCAGTAGTTACGATTGGCTTTGATATAGATACTGCCTCCATTACCTCCATCGCCTCCGTCGGGGCCACCCTTGGGAATATATTTTTCTCTTCTAAAATGTGCCGAGCCTCGCCCTCCTTTTCCTGAACGGCAATAAATCTTCACATAGTCTACAAAATTCGTTTCGGCCATGGAGTTTTAATGTATTACGTTATAGAGTATCTACTACGTCGAACAAACGTGCCGTAACTTCTCCTACAGTACCTACTCCATCGATGGAGGTAGATAGATTTTGATTTTTGTAATAAGCTGCTATAGGAGCTGTTTGTGTGTGATAGACATTCAGACGATGCTGAATAGTCTCCAAATTATCATCTGCTCGCCCCTCCTGTTGCTTACGCAGTAACAAACGCTCCACCAGAAGATTATCGGGTACAACCAGCTCTAACAATTGAGAAACATGCTGTCCATTACGACTAAGTAAAGCATCTAAGGCTTCAGCTTGAGCTACCGTACGCGGAAAACCGTCAAAGATAAAACCTTTTACCGTTTTGTGATGCGCCACAATCTCTTCAATCATAGCTACAATTATCTCATCAGGCACAAGCTGCCCTTTATCCATCAAGGCTTTTGCCTGTTGCCCTAAGGCGGTTTCCTCCTGTATCTCCTTGCGAAGGATTTCGCCCGTTGAAATGTGCTTTAGTCCATAATGCTCCACAAGAGCAGTACTTTGTGTGCCTTTACCAGATCCTGGAGGACCAAAGAGTATTAAATTAATCATGACTCTCTTATCTTATATATGTCACGAAGCATACGGCCTCGCTCGTCAAAATCTAACCCATGCCCCACAATAAAGTCATTGGCAATCTCTATGCCCACATAGTCAGACTTCACAGCACACTTAAGAGCAGCAGGCTTTGAAAGCATTGTGGCTATGAAAACCTCGGTGGCACCTTGCTTGTAATACAAGTCCTTAACGCAACTCATGGTATAACCCGTATCTATGAGGTCTTCTAAAATTACCACTGTACGCCCCTGCAAAGGAGTTGTTACAGGCATTATCTCTTTCAGGTTGTAGGTTGACTGTGTACCCTGATAAGAAGAGTAACGGGCAAAAGCCACCTCACAATCTCCACCTATATAGCCCAACAATTCGGAGGCAAACATAAAAGCTCCATTCATAACACAAACATAAAGAGGGTCTTTGCCCTCCATATCTTTGGCAATCTTAGCTGCCATATCTCGTATGGCCTTGTCTATTTGCTCGTATGTCAGATATAACTCAAATACTTTTCCGTATAATTCTATCGTTTCCATAAGACTTGCTTCATTCGGCAAAGGTACTATTATTCCCACTAAAAAAAGAAATCCCTAATAAGAGGAAAATACTTTTCTCAAACAACTCTACTTCCAAGAGAAATATTGTTCATAAAGAAAGGAGAGAAACCTCAACTTCTTTTCTTCAAAGACTTAAAGGTAAGAAATACTCTGTGCAACTCTCTTTACACTAAAGAATTAGAAGACTAATTGCCATTACCAACATACCCGAAATCACCCCATAAATAGCTTGATGGTGCAAACCATATTCCTCTGCAGCAGGTAATAGTTCGTCCAGAGAAATATAAACCATAATACCAGCAATAGCCGCAAAAATAATACCATAAATGGTGTCATTTAAGTAGGGGGCTAATATAAGATAGCCGAAAAGTGCGCCCAAGGGCTCTGCCAATCCCGACAAAAAAGAGAGCCAAAAGGCCTTTTTACGATTGCCCGTAGCATAGAAAATAGGTACTGAAACCGATATTCCTTCGGGGATATTATGTATTGCAATAGCAAAAGCAATAGGTACAGCAATACGTATATCCTGCATCCCCGAAAGAAAAGTAACCATACCCTCTGGGAAGTTGTGTATTACTAAAATCAACGCCGTAAACAAACCTACACGTAAAAGTTTGCGCTCTTTATTTTTGCCCATACTCGTTGTTTGAGAAGGATGTGCGAGTTCTTCCACATCGTGCATCTCATGGGGGTTTTCCTTCTGTGGAATTAACTTATCGATTAAGGCAATAAGAAAAATACCTCCAAAGAAAGAAAGTGCCGTGTAAGTAGCTGCCAAACGAGGAGAATAGATGCGGCTAAACATAGCCAAAGACTCTGGGAACATCTCAACAAAAGAGACATATATCATTACTCCTGCAGAGAAACCCAGCGAAATACACAGAAAAGAAGTGTTTGTTCTCTTGGAAAAAAAGGCAATAATACTACCTATTCCTGTAGAAATTCCTGCAAAAAGGGTTAGTAAAAAGGCAAATAAAACTTGCTGGTCCATAGATCAAAATAAAGCTCTCTATATCCTATTTTTATCACAATCTGCCCTTTTGAGCAAAGGCGCAAAATAGTCTATGCGACGATCTCGGAAGAAAGGCCACCAGCGACGTACATGCTCCGTTCGTTTAAGGTCTACTTCAACACATGCCATAGCCTCATCTGTTCCCAACAAACAAAGCAACTCCCCCTGCTGTCCTGCAACAAAACTATTACCCCAGAACTGTATTCCATTAGTCCTACCCGAAGGATCGCTCTCATGCCCGACTCTATTTACGGAGATAACAGGTAAGTTATTGGCTACGGCATGACCACGTTGTACAATGCGCCAAGCCTCTAACTGTCTTTCCTGCTCTTTCAATGGGTCTGTACTCTCTGTTCCTATAGCTGTAGGATATATCAAGACATCGGCTCCTCGAAGAGCCATAATTCTTGCTGCCTCTGGATACCACTGATCCCAACACACTAAAACCCCCAAACGACCCACAGAAGTTTCGATAGGATTGAATCCTAAATCTCCAGGAGTAAAATAGTATTTTTCATAGTAGGCAGGATCATCGGGTATATGCATCTTTCTATAAAGACCAGCAATAGACCCATCTCTCTCCAAGACAACAGCTGTATTATGATACAACCCCGCCATTCGACGCTCAAAGAGAGAAAGAACCAACACAACACTATACTTTCGAGCTATCGCTCCAAAAAACTCTGTAGAGGGTCCTGGTATCTCTTCTGCTTGGTCAAAAATAGCCACATCTTCTTCCTGACAGAAATAAAGTCCATTATGTAACTCTTGTAACACAATAAGCTCTGCCCCTTTTTGGGCTAATTCCCCTATACGCTCTGCCAATCTATTCTTGTTATTTTCTCTATTAGAAGTATTGGCTTGCTGTATTATGCCGACTTTCATAGTTTCAAGCTAAAAATTTTGGATTCAAAAAACCTTTGGGGAACTGCATTGTAGCGCAATGCAAACTCCCATGCTGACGTATCAAATTATAACAATTTACCCCTACAATCTCTCGTTCAGGCAAAGCCCTCTGCAACACCGTTATAGCCTCTTCGTCTCGAGATGTTCCATAAATAGGTACAAGTAAAGCTCCGTTGACAAAGAGAAAATTAGCATACGTTGCAGGCATTGGGGCTCCCTCCTCATCATAAAACGACCCAGCATCAGGAAGGGGAACTAAACGAAAAGGAGTAACCCCATCAGATTGACGTAGTTCCTTTAACTCTCGTTCCATAGCTAACAGATAAGTATAATTGAACGACTCTGCATCGGTTGGTGCTACGTAAGCTATAGTCTGCTCGTCTATAAAACGAGCCAATGTATCAATATGTCCGTCGGTATCATCGCCCATAATAGCACCCTCGGAGAGCAAATATATAGAAGTCGAGTTCAATTCTCTGCATAAATCAAGCTCAATAGCTTCTTTTGACCACGTCGGGTTACGATTGCCCTCCATCAAACAAAATTCCGTAGAGAGCAAGCCTCCTTTTCCATTGGATTCTATGGCACCGCCCTCGAAAACAAAATCCTGCCTGTTGCTCCACTCGACATCGGGAGCAAAAAATCCCTGCTCATAGAGTTTACGACTTACCCAGTTGTCATAATTGGAAGCGAACTTCTGTCCCCAGCCATTAAACCTATAGTCTACAATCACTTTCCTACCTCGTTTGAGACAAGAAAGAGGAGCATAATCACGCGCCCAAGTATCGTTGGTCTCCATATGGAGAATGTGTAGATTGGGATGATTTTCAGGCAGAAGAGAAGCAATACCTATATCCTCGGGGGGTAATAGAACTACAAGTTTCTCATAGCGCAATATGGCTTGTGAGAGCTCAACATAAGTCTTCTCCACCTCGTCAAGCATCGAGTTCCAATCGCTATTCTTATGAGGCCAAGCAATCAGCACAGCATCTTGCTCTACCCACTCTGGGAGCAACCCATTCTCTATTGGCAACAAATGTTTCATTGCACGAAAGTACTCAATATTTCAAAAAAATATCTCTAACAAGAAAAAGGTATTTATCGACATTTCAAGCAATTCCTCTCCAATAGAGTATCTAAAAAGCCTTGAGCGTAGTATTCTGAATAGTCGGAAGAAAAGATCATAAAATAGACTTTTGAACTCCACACAATGCTCTCCATTTGTAACCTATAGAGGCAACATCTAAAACCATCTGTGCAAAACTCATAAACCATCTGTGCAAACATTCAAAAGGATTATACCTCACTCGATGTTACGTTTTTTCAATACCCATTCTATAAGGTAAAATTTTCAAGAGAGCTATTTTGGGAAATATCCATAACCTTTCTGTATTTTCTTTCTGAATTATATACCTTTTTATATACCTTTGTACATACGTTAATTATTCTACAACTCACAACAAATATTTTAAAGAAACCTATGAGAACATCTAAAAGACTTAGAAAGGTAGAGTATCTAACACTTCTGCTCTCTTTCGTTATGACCCTCCCTTCTTGTGTTTTAATGAATCAAGAAACAATCATCGGAGAGCGTAATATAGTAACCGTTAGGCATGAAAACGTGAAAGGAATCACAGATATAGAGGCAAGCTCTATAGTAGAGATAAAAGTAATTCAAAGTGATGTACAATTTGTTGAAATTTCTGCCAACGAAAACATTATGCCTTTTGTTCAGATGAAGCAAAAAGGACACAAGCTACTCCTCTTCATGGATGACAAATATCAATACAAAGAGGCGGAAATTTTAGTAAAAATATCAACCCCACGTATTGATGCAATAGAGCTCTCTGGAGCAGCCGAAGCTTCTTTTGTAGGAGAATGGAAAAGCGACAACCTTTCTATAAGAATGAGTGGGGCAACCGAACTCAAAGATTTGAAAGCTAATGCACTTGAGACTTTTATTTCTCTTTCAGGAGCAACAGAGTTTTCGGGTATTTTTGAAAGCAAAAGTACAACAGTTAGTATGTCAGGGGCTTCAGAAGCCAATGTACAGCTTTTGAATAATGACAAATGTTCTTTGCAATTATCGGGGGCTTCCAATTTAGAAATAGGAGGGAATAGCCAAAATCTTTCCCTAAACGCCTCTGGGAGCTCGGATATAGAGGCAAAAAAACTTTATGCGGAGAAAGCAAATATAGACTTGAGCGGGGCCTCCTCTTCAAAAGTATATGCTGGAAGACAAATATCCTATACCCTATCAGGGGCTTCTTCTCTCGACATTTATGGAGATGCAAACGTAGTGCATCAAAAAAGTTCGAGAACCTCTTCGGTAACAAGGCATAATTAATCAACCTTCACAGGTTTATAACATAAATAATTTGTAGGGCTTACAGATAGGGGGATAACAAATTCCCCATCTGTAAGTTTTTATTTTTCCTCTATAGCCTAGAGTTAAGCAATAATCACTATCTTCGTTACGTTAGTTGTGTGATATGATGAAAATGAACATAGCAAAACCTGTTCTACTGCTGTTTACTCTATGGAGATTTGTGGGAGTCTGGGGCATTTTGTTTCCTATTACGCTCTCTGCACAAAACACGAATGGTATAGAGAAATCTGTTCTCAGTGAGGGGAAGTGGGTGAAAATAACAATAGAAAATACTGGAATATATGCTCTTACGTACGATGAACTCAAAAAAATAGGTTTTTCAAACCCTGAAAAGGTGGGGGTATACGGCTACGGAGGCGCTCTCTTAAGTGAAAAATTAAAGGAAGCTCCTCCTGCCGATCTTCCTGCAGCTCCAGTATATCACTACAACAATGCTATCTACTTCTATGGAAGAGGTCCGATTCAGTGGTATTACGATACTGTAAGAAAATCTTACAGACATGTTACCAATCATTATAGCACCAAAGGTTATCTCTTCCTTAGTGATAATGCCTCTACTGGGGTCAAAACAATGCAGGAGGCTCAACTTTCAACTACAGGAACTCCAAAAGAGGCTAAGTATTACGATGCTCTATACCTTCATGAGCAAGAGCTACGAACTCTAAAACAATCGGGTAGACTGCTTTTTGGAGAGTCGTTCCTCAACGGTCAGCCTCGTCGTATATCTTTTGACTTGGGGAATTCGCCAAGAGTAGACAATACCCTAAATATAAACTATGCCTATACGGCTCTACCAAAGAAACAGTCTTCAGGCGAGTTGTCATTAGCTATAAACGGTAAGGTTTTTGAGAAAGATCCTATAAGCCTAAGCGAAGACTACTCCTACTCTACTTACCTTTCGGGGATTTATCACTTACGAAGCGGAGCTACAGCGCAAGTCGATGGGCGTCGATTCGATTTAGAAGTTACCTATTCGCCTGCTGGAGATCCAGCCTACTTAGATTATATCGAAGTGCAAAGTAGAAAATCTTTATCTTATCAGCAGGGAGAGCAAATGCACATCAGACGTTGGACAGAGGATAATGAAAGCCTACTTTTTAAGATAACAGAATTAGGTAATGAAGGATTGGTATTTGCAATTGATGAAAAAGGAGTAGCCTCCTTAGTTAAAACACAGAAAAACAACTCTTCACAAACCTTTACCTCCAACACACTCGGTTCAAACGGTTTGCCCTTAGAATTCATAGCCCTACGTCCGCAAGATGCCTTTAAACCTTCCCAAAATGAGTCTGTAAAAAATCAAAATATACGAGGAGTAGCCACACCTGCTCTCATTATCATTACCACTAAAGAGTTACGTTCAGAAGCAGAACGATTAGGGCTTTTTCACCGAGAGCATGACGCCATGCCCACTTTAGTCGTAACGCAAGAAGAGGTATTTAACGAATTCTCAAGTGGCACACCAGATGCAACAGCCTACCGATTAATTGCAAAACACTTCTACGATAAATGGCAGAGAGAGCATCAGGGAGAAACTTATTGTCCCATACAGCTTTTACTCTTTGGAGATGGAGCAGCAGATAACAGAAAGCTATCTGATGATTGGAAACAACCTGCATTTCTAAACACAGAGTTCTTACTTTCCTACCAAAGTGTCAACTCATTAAACATCTACAGCTATACCAATGATGATTATTTCGGTAAACTTCTGGAAGAAGAAGACCCAAAAACTAATGGACAAAAAGAGTTGAATATAGCATAGGACGTTTCCCCGTACGTACATTATCGGAGGCAAAAATAGCAGTAGACAAAACCATTGCCTATGCCGAAAACAGAGATTTAGGGATTTGGAAAACAAGAGCAACTTTTGTCGCAGACAATGCCGATTATCCAGGGGTGTATTCGCATCTAAATAATGCTGATGAATTGGCTAATTTGACCGAACGTCTACAACCCGAATTGATTATCAATAAGATTTATATGGATGCTCATGCAAAAAAAACCGAAAATGGGCTTACCACATTTCCTACAGCCAAAAGACAACTTCACGATGCTTTTGAAAAGGGTACACTTCTCGTCAATTATATCGGACACGGTAGTCCTACCGCTTGGGCAGACGAACAGTTGATGACCCTAAACGATATCCAACAATTCAAATACAAACACCTTCCTGTTTGGATAACAGCCACGTGTGACTTTTGTAACTTCGACAATACTCAAACCTCGGGAGGAGAAATAGCTTTTTTGAATGAAACGAGCGGAGCCATAGCTCTATTCACAACCACACGTGTCGTCTTAGATATAGACAACCAAAGACTAAATGAGCTTATGCTCAAAAGTCTTTTCGGGAACAATCACCAAGGCACTACACAAAAGTTAGGCAACATACTCCGTAACGCCAAAAACGAAAGGGGAGGGAATGATACTATCAACAAACTCAACTTTATGCTTATAGGAGATCCTGCCTTACATCTTAGAATGCCCACTCGAAGAGCGATTATATCTACTATTAATGATCACAATTTAGATTCAGGTAAAGAGATAGCCCTAAAAGCTCTTGAACAAGTAGTAATTAAAGGCTTTATACAAGACATAGAAGGCAGTGTAGATGGTAATTTTTCAGGACAATTGTACATAACAGTCTTTGATGGAGGAGAAGATAAACAAGTACATCCCTCTAACGTACCTCCCGATTCTGAAAAAACGATGAGCTACCGAGACTATTCGGGAGTTATTTACGCAGGCAATACATACATAAAAAACGGCTACTTTGAGTTTTCCTTTATTGTACCCAAAGATGTTTCTTACAGTAAATTAAAAGGGAAGATAAATCTCTACGCCTATGCCCCCGATTTGTCTCTGGAGGCTATGGGAGTAAATCGTTCTATCCGTGTAGTGGAAGGTGCGCCCCAACAAGAGATTACAGACACAACGCCACCTTTGATTGAGTATTGTTATCTCAATACTCCTTCATTAAAGGATAACTTTATTGTTGGCAGTACTCCTCTATTGGTAGCAAGGGTTTTCGACCTCAATGGTATTAACATAACAGGAGGCGGTGTAGGACACGATATTACCTTGGTTATAGATAATCGCTTCGACCTTTCTTACAATCTTAACAATTACTACACAGCTTCGGATACAGAGGCTGGAAAAGGAGAAATAATCTATATGCTACCCACTCTTGAAGAGGGCGATCATACGGCGACCCTAACTGTTTGGGATGTATTTAATAATGTAACTCGACACTCTTTCAAGTTTAGAGTGAATAAAGATTTACCTCCTACGGCCACCGAAGTCCGCCTCTACCCCACTCCAGCCAAACGAGGAGAACCAATGACATTTGAACTCCATACAGATAATCCGGGAGAGAGTATGCTAGCTACATAGAAGTATTTGACTTCACGGGAAAAAGAGTATCTATGAGTGAGTCTATACAAGTACAGGCAGGAGTAAACGCACCTATACAACTCTCGTGGATACCTACAACATCGTATGGGACTACCATTCCAGCAGGGCATTATCTCTATAGGTGGACCATAACAAGAGGAAATGGAAAAAGTGCGACCGCTCCTGGTAAAATGATTATTGTAGATTAAACAAGGATGAAGTACATACTCTTTTGATGAAAGGTATACATACACAAGAAGAATAACTCTTTTCTTAAACAAGCGGAAATAATTACTTTTGTACAACCAAGGTGGAGTATAACGAATACTCTACCTCCTAAAAACAGATCCAAGACAATGAGTAAAAGAATATTGAGAAATCTCCTTTTAGGGGCATTTCTATCGGCATCATTCATCTCTTTGTATGCCCAAGAAGAAACCACAGTGAGAACTTTCAATGCTGTTACAACTTCAGTCCCTTCTCTTCAAATATCTCCCAGTGCAAGAGCCGCTGGTATGGCGGATATGGGAGTCTCTACCACACCGGATGTAAACTCTCAGTACTACAACCCGGCTAAATATGCTTTTCTAAGTAGCAAAGCAGGAGTAACATTCTCTTACACTCCATGGTTGGCTAACTTAGTTAGAGACATTAAGTTGATGGAGCTGTCGGGTTACTATAAATTGGGGGCTGAGGGTAATCAAGCACTAAGTGCATCTCTCAGATATTTTTCTTTGGGAGCTATTCAGCAATTTGACGAATTGGCTCGCTCTCTCGGAGAAGCACACCCTAATGAATTTGCAGTAGACTTCGGCTACTCGTTACAAATAACCCCAGACTACTCTATGGCTGTCGCTCTTCGATATATACGCAGTGACCAAAACTTAGCAACGGGAGAGTCTAGTGCAGGTAATGCCTTTGCCGCAGATATTGCAGGCTATTTAACCAAATACTTTGTATTAGGAGACTCAGAACCCTTGTGGACTTTTGGGTTCAACATAAAAAATGTCGGAACTAAGATTTCTTATGGAGGTTCCAGTAACTCAATGTTTATCCCTACCAATATGTCTTTGGGTACAGGTATCCTTTATCCTTTTGACGACTACAATGCTTTCTCTCTCAATCTTGAAATGAACAAGTTGTTAGTTCCCACTCCTCCTCAAAAAGATCAGAAAGATCCTGAAGGCTCAGCCAAACGATGGGATGAGTATCAAAAGACATCATCCATTGGAGGTATCTTCAAATCTTTTGGAGATGCTCCAGGCGGGTTCAAGGAAGAATTAGAAGAGATTAGCTTAGGTGTGGGAGGAGAGTATAGCTATAACAATCGCTTCTTCCTACGTGCAGGATATCACTATCAAAGCCCTAACAAAGGGAACTTGCAGTACTTTACCTTAGGAGCAGGGTTCAAAATGAATGTCTTTAGTATAGACGCCTCTTATCTGCTCTCTACTGTACAAAGCAACCCTTTGGACCAAACATTGCGCTTTACTCTTTCGTTTGACATGGACGGTATCCGTAACCTTCTCCGATAAAGCTATGAAGATGCCTTTTTCTGTTGGAATAGGGTACGATGTACATCGTCTGTCTCCTAATATTCCTCTTAAAATATGCGGTGTAGAAATCGACTACGAGATGGGCTTAGAGGCTCATTCAGACGGAGATGTTGCACTGCATGCCTTATCGGATGCTCTTTTAGGAGCTGCTGCTTTAGGGGATATTGGGTATCATTTTCCTCCGAGTGACAACACATACAAGGGGATTGATAGTCGGATTTTACTTCAAAAGGTTGTAAATTTGCTTCACGAAAAGGGTTGGGGGATAGGCAATGTTGATATAGTTATCATAGCGCAAGCCCCCAAGATGGCACCCTACATCATAGAGATGAAAGAAGTACTTTCTCAACTCTTAGGCTCAGAAGTACAAGTTTCTGTAAAGGCTACTACTACCGAACACCTTGGTTTTACGGGAAGAAAAGAAGGAATTGCTTCTATGGCAACGGTACTTTTGTATCAAGATTCTGAATAGAAAAAAGAACGATAATAAAATAAAGCCGACGAGGCTTAAGATAGAATATAATCTAACGATTCTCTCACCATCAGTATGACATCATCAAGTCTTGAATCGCTCTCTCCCATAGATGGGCGTTACTATTCCAAAACAGCTCCCTTGCGAAAATACTTTTCTGAAGAGGCTTTAATTCGCTATCGCGTAAGAGTAGAAATCGAATACTTTATTGCATTGAGTAAGGAAATCCCTCAACTAAAAGGGAAATTATCTAAAGAGCAAATAGAAGTGCTCCGTAAGACGTATCAGAACTTTTCTACTACTCAGGCTCAAGAAGTGAAAGAGATTGAGTCTGTTACTAACCATGATGTTAAAGCTGTAGAGTACTTCATAAAAAGAGTTTTTGACAATATTGGATTAGAGTGGGCTAAGGAATTTGTCCATTTTGGTCTAACCTCTCAAGATATTAACAATACGGCTTTTCCTCTTATGCTCAAAGAGGCACTCGAAGAAGTTTTTATCCCCCATCTCGTAGAAGTATTGGATAAAATAGAAAGATGTGCCGAAGAGTGGAAAGATGTACCGATGTTAGCACGCACCCACGGACAACCAGCTTCGCCCACAAGATTAGGAAAAGAGTTTGCAGTCTATAGCTACCGAATAAAAGAGCAACTTGAACTCTATAAGAATCTTCCCTATGGTGCTAAGTTTGGAGGAGCAACAGGTAACTTCAATGCTCACAAAGTAGCCTACCCCTCCCACAACTGGATTAATTTTGCTAATAGTTTTGTCTCCTCTCTCGGACTTCACAGAGAACAAATAACCACACAAATATCTAACTATGATCATTTGGCTGCCCTGTTGGATAATTTAGCCCGTATTAATACAATACTAATAGATTTGGCAAGAGATGTGTGGACCTACATTTCGATGGGATATTTTCGTCAAAAAATCAAAGCAGGAGAGGTAGGTTCTTCTGCAATGCCTCATAAAGTAAATCCTATAGATTTCGAAAATGCAGAGGGCAACTTGGCTATGGCTAATGCTATATACCATTTTCTCTCGTCCAAACTACCCATTTCAAGATTACAGAGAGACCTTACAGACTCTACTGTTATCCGTAATGAAGGTATGCCTCTCGCCTACTCTCTAATCGCTTTGACCAGCCTAAGCAAAGGATTGGATAAAATCATACTTAATCCTCAAGCCCTAAAGGAAGACTTACAGCAAAATTATGAAGTAGTTGCAGAGGCCATACAAACTATCCTCCGCAGAGAAGGATACCCCAATCCTTACGAAGCCCTAAAAGAGTTAACTCGTACGGGAGAGGCTATGACAGCTGATCGCATCGTCGAATTCATAGATACTTTAGAAATATCAGATAGTGTCAAGAGTGAAATGAAAAAGATCACTCCCGAGACCTATGTCGGACTCTAAAAAGATTTTTATCGGACAACATAAGAACAGATCTATCTAAAAAGTATTTGTCAGCCACCTGATGAGAGATTAGGTAAAATACATAACACTAAAATTGTCGTAATTGAAAATTATGACGTATAACTATTCAATATGGATAAACAAAACCCCAATCTAAATCAAGAGATGGAACAAGAGGCTCCCCTCAAAGAGTCTGCTGACTCTTCCAGAAAGAGGGTGCGTACACGCATAACCAAGAGAGAGAATGCAAAGCAATCTTGTATTCTGGTCGGTACGCAGCAAAAGGGAGAGAAGGAGGCTTCTATAATAAGGAGACACTTGGATGAACAACATAGATCCAACCCCTCTGTATCAGAAGAAAAAGATATGCCAAAGGACTGGAATACCTCTTTTGAACAGATTTTCAAAGATTACGAAACTTTAGAGGAGCATACCAACAAAGAGAATAGACCTTTTTTACAGGACAATCAAGAACCTCGAAAAGCTATCTATCCCCGAAAAGAACGCATGTTCAATTCCGACTATCCTTTTGCCAAAACAGCTTCCAACTCTCGTGATAAAAGGACGAAATATGGTCATAAAAAAGACAGTTTAGATGGAAGAGAGCCTTTTCATAAAGGCAAAAAAAGGAAGAAGAAGAGCAAAATACAACCTCCTCCTCGGGAAGTCATCTCTTACCCCGAAGCGAATGAGGGGAGCACAGAAGCGATTCGTTTGAATAAATTCTTAGCCAATTCTGGTATTTGCTCCCGACGTAAAGCAGACGAACTAATTACAGAAGGAAAAGTTTCTGTCAATGGTGTTATAGTTACCACACTCGGAGCTCATGTAACTCGACAAGATGAGATTAAATGCGATGGTAAACTTGTATCCATAGAACGCAAAATATATGTCCTACTCAATAAGCCAAAGAACTGCGTTACCACCAGTGATGATCCTGAAAAGCGACTTACAGTTATGGATATTGTAAGAAATGCTTGCCCTGAAAGAATTTACCCTGTAGGGCGATTAGATAGAAATACATCAGGCGTACTGCTTCTTACCAATGATGGAGATTTGGCTTCTAAGCTAATGCACCCCTCCTACAGCAAGAAAAAAATCTATCAAGTTACGCTTGATAAGCCTGTCAGCATAGAGCATATGCAACAGATAGCAGAAGGTATAGAATTAGAAGATGGAGAGATACATGCCGATGCTATCAGCTACATCAATGACCAGGATCTCTCTCAAGTAGGTATAGAAATACATTCTGGACGTAATCGCATTGTACGTCGCATATTCGAACATTTAGGCTATAAAGTCACCAAATTGGATCGAGTGTATTTTGCGGGACTTACGAAAAAGGACTTACCAAGAGGGCGTTGGCGCTACCTTACGGAGGTAGAAGTACGTAATTTACGTATGGATAGTTATGAATAATAGACTCTAACAGAAAATATGTTGTTATGAAAAGATCAATGATCAAAGAGTTGATAAATACCCCAACCATCAACGAAACTGTAACCGTAAAAGGTTGGGTGCGTACCAAAAGAGGCAACAAAGCAGTGAGCTTTATAGCCATTAATGATGGTAGCTCTATCCACAATATACAAGTGGTAGCAGACTTGGAAAAATTTTCTTCCTCACTAATTAGCTCCATTACCACCGGTGCTGCAATCGGCGTAACAGGCTTATTAGTTACCTCCCAAGGAGCTGGGCAATCGGTAGAAGTACAAGCTCAAGAAATTGAGGTTTACGGCACTTGCGACCCTAATACATACCCTCTACAAAAGAAGGGACATTCTCTTGAATTCTTAAGAGAGATTGCTTATCTACGTCCTCGTACCAATACTTTCGGAGCTATTTTACGTATCCGTCACAATATGGCATTTGCTATCCACAACTTCTTTCATCAGAAGGGATATTATTATATCCACACTCCTATTATTACTTCAAGTGATGCAGAGGGAGCCGGACAGATGTTTCGTGTAACAACATTGGATTTAGAAAAGCTCCCTAAAAACAAGGAGGGAAATGTAGACTACAAAAAAGATTTTTTTGGCAAACCAACTTCTCTTACAGTATCGGGTCAGTTGGAAGGAGAATTAGCTGCCTTAGCTTTAGGAGGAATCTACACTTTCGGACCTACTTTCCGAGCAGAGAACTCCAATACTCCTCGCCACTTGGCAGAATTTTGGATGATAGAGCCTGAAGTTGCCTTCTTTGACATCAACGACAATATGGATTTGGCTGAGGAGTTCACTAAATATTGTGTACAATGGGCATTAGATCACTGCGTGATGATCTGAATTTCTTAGCAGAACACTATGACAAAGAACTTATCAGTCGCTTAGAGTTTGTCCTTGCCCACAACTATGAACGCATAACCTACACGCAGGGGATTGAGATTTTAGAAACAGCTATCAAAGAGGGTAAGAAATTCGAATTCCCCGTCTATTGGGGAGCAGATCTTTCAAGCGAACATGAACGCTATCTTGTGGAGCAGCACTTCCAAAAACCGGTTATTATGACAGACTATCCTAAGGAAATAAAAGCCTTCTATATGAAACAGAACGAAGATGGCAAAACGGTTCGAGGGATGGATATTTTGTTCCCCTTCATAGGAGAAATTATTGGAGGTAGTGAACGAGAAGCAGACTATGAGAAATTGCTCTCTCATGCCACCAAAATGGGCATTCCTGAAAAAGATATTTGGTGGTATCTTGATACTCGTCGCTATGGCACAGTGCCTCATGCTGGTTTTGGATTAGGTTTCGAGCGTTTGCTTCTCTTTGTAACAGGTATGAGCAACATTCGTGATGTTATCCCCTTCCCTCGCACACCTAACAATGCAGAGTTTTAAGTCTGTAAAAGCAAGAAAAAGTAGCGAATAACAGCATTTTATTTCGTAGTATCAGTATTTATTACTTTATTTGCACACACAAAAGCTAAATCTATTTGTTATGAATAATCTACTCAAATATTTAGGTGCTATAATTCTTCTCATTGGAGTTTTGGTAATAGCAGTACCTGCATTTTTAAAAGTAACTACCAATGTAACTTTGGGCTTAGGACTATGTCTGGTGATATTAGGTTTCGTAGGACATATTGTCTTTAATCGCCGTGTTGGAGAAGATTGATAGCTCTCTTATAAGAAGAAGTTTTACAGAAACTTTTATTTGATTTTCACCATAAATCTTTACTTCCCTTTTTGGTGTATGTAATACCCTTACAACATCAAAAGGGGAAGATTTCTTTTTATGTTCAAAGTTTTTTTTCAGACAGTTACTGCTCTTCTCTGTTTCTTGGTTTTCTTCAGATGTGCTTCTGCACAAATCATTCCTAAAAAAGAGAGTGTAGAAAAGAAGAAAGAGTCCTCCGTTATTGTAGGAGCTGAGCGATTGGATCTATTACTTCCTCTTATCGAGGGGAAGTCTATCGGCATTGTAAGCAATCATACAGGGAGAGTCGGTAGTGGTGGCACTTTACTACCCGACACTCTCTTGTCTCTTGGACAGAGAGTCGTTCGCCTCTTTTCTCCTGAGCATGGATTTCGAGGTACAGCCGATGCTGGAGCCAAAGTAAAAAACATAATTGATAAGAAGACAGGGCTACCCGTTGTATCTCTATATGGTGATAAAAAAAAGCCCAACAAACAACAACTGAAAAATATTGAGATACTTCTCTTTGATTTACAAGATGTCGGCACACGTTTTTACACCTATATCAGTACTCTACATTACATTATGGAAGCAGCTGCCGAAGAAAAAATCCCTGTCATTATCTTGGATCGCCCCAATCCCAATGATTTTATAGATGGTCCCATTTTAACGCCATCGTGTCGCTCTTTCATTGGTATGCACCCCATTCCCATACTGCATGGATTAACAGTCGGAGAATTAGCACTTATGATTAATGGAGAGCAATGGCTATCTCCCAAGGGATTACAATGCGACCTTACTATTATACCTGTAAGTGGTTGGAAACACGGCGATAGCTACTCTCTTCCAACTCCTCCAAGTCCCAACCTAAAAACAGATAATGCTCTGCGCCTATACCCCTCATTATGCTTCTTTGAAGCTACTATAATGAGTGTAGGAAGGGGCACAAACGACCCTTTTACGTGCATAGGTTATCCCGATAAGAAAATGGGCAATTACTCCTTCATACCTCTTAGTCAAGTAGGAGCAACTGCCCCCAAACATGAGGGTAAACGTTGCTATGGTGAAGATTTTAGCACAAACTATGCTATAAAAGGCTTGAGTCTCTCTCCTCTATTAGAGTATTACAAAAAGGCAAAAAGTTTAGGCTACACTCTCATTAACCGTAAGAGAACTTTCGACCTGCTTGCAGGCTCCTCCTCTCTTAGAGAACAATTAAACAAAGGATGGAGTGAGCATCAAATACGAGCCTCATGGGAAAAAGACTTAGTTCAATACCGCATCTTACACGCCCGATACCTCATCTACGATGGTAAATACGGAATAAAGAAAAGAGAGGTCTCTACTCCTCCTATTGTCAACAAATAAACTTTTGTTTTTAGCTCGTTATACCTATTGCCTCAAACCATCTCTGTAAATTCGTCCAAGGATTATACCTTTCCCACAAAACGATTAACCCTTTGACATAAAACATCTGGAGATTTCTCTAAACCTCTCTTCTACGTTGCCTCATCATAGAGACAGCTTCTCGTTAGCTTCCTTTTTTCACTCTCAAACAAAGGAACTTAGTTGTAAGTCGTTTTTCTTACACTCTTATTCCAAGAAGATAAAAAATATCCATTACTTCGATCGAGTTATCTCCACTACCGAGACTTCTTAAAAATCCTCTTTACAATTATGATGAAAAAGGCTTCTTGCTTTTAGCTTATTGATTATCTTTGCACTAAGGTGGTATGATATACAAGTTTTTGAGTCTACTATGCAAACGATAATAACTGCCATACTTTTAGGAGTATTCCTTGGTCTTTTTATCTCCGTTCCCATGGGGCCTGTAGGTATCTTGTGCATACATCGCACCCTTTACGATGGTAGAAAGGCTGGTATGCTTACTGGGATAGGGGCAACTATGGCAGATTTATTCTATGCAATAGCTACATTTCTCTTAACCTATCGAGGTATGACCTATATATTGGATTGGGTAGATAAATATGAACTTGTTTTCCAAGGAGTGGCAGTTTTAATTATACTCTCTTTAGGGATATATATGTATTACTCCAATCCTGCTCGCAATCTTAAGACTCCTCAGAAAGTGTCAGGTCCGTGGCAGATATTGGGTTCTTCTTTTCTCCTCGCCATTGGCAATCCTCTTATAATACTCGTTTTCATCACCTTTTTCTCTCGTTATGCGCTATTTGAAGAGCCTTCGGAGCTCTGGATAGTGTTTGTCATTACAATTCTTTCCGTAGCTGGAGGAGCCATTTCTTGGTGGTTTTTTATAACCTACTGTGTAAAGAAGTTACGAGACTCTTTTACCATAGGGAATATCCGAGTATTTAACAAAATTGTAGCCCTTGCAGTGATTGCATTTGCTATAGGCTACACACTTTGGATTATAGCGCAAGCCGTATAGCCTGTCTTTTTATGCTTGAAATACCACCCTTCAAAATTTTTCAAAGCAAAAGTTCTCCTATTCTCCGACTTTGCCCAAGAGTTGTTGTGGCTTACTTGTTCTCTACTCCTCATCATCGTATAATAAGATTTATCAAATAACACCTCTAACTACGCTATAATAGAAACAGTAAAAAATAACACAATACATATATGGAAGGATTAAAAGGAATTAGTGAATCTACCAATAGAAAGCTCTTCTTAGTGGCCTTATTGGCTCCAATGGTGCTACTTTTTATCGTATTTGGGAAAGAGGCTTGGACCTACTCCAGTGGTTTTTTAGGAGCTATTACTATATTTTCGCTACTGAGAGGACAAATGAAATGGCTAACTCAAAAAAAGAAAATGAAAAGAGGAATTGCGGCTACACTTTTGTTGTTAGAAGCAATTTTTTTCTTTTTGATACCTTTGGGAGGCATAATATCTATGCTCATTGATGTCTTTAGTAACACCCACATAGATATCAATGAAGTCTATCAACAATCAATTACGACCCTTGATACCATCGGCGAAAAACTCGGAATAGACTTAACACGCGGAGATGGAATCTTCATGAATCAAATACTCCCTTCTCTTGCCAAAATAGGACAAGGATTTACAACAAAATTGGTTATGGGGGTTTACTCTTTCTTCGTAAATGGCGTTGTACTGCTTTTTATCCTTTTCTTTATGCTTTGCGAACAAGAAAGTTTTGAAGCTGCCATAAAAGAACTTCTACCCTTCTCTTCGAAAAACAAAGCCATCGTAATAGACGAAAGCAAAAGGATTATTGTAGCCAATGCTATTGGCATTCCTCTTTTGGCTATTATTCAAGGGGCCTTTGCCTATGTAGGTTATTTGGTGTTTGGCATCGAGGCAGCTCTATTCTATGGAGTACTAACTGCCTTTTCTTCAATTATTCCGATGCTTGGAACAATGATTGTCTGGATTCCTCTCAGTATATCTTTGATGGTTGTGGGTAACTGGCCAATGGGGATAGGACTCGCCATCTATGGATTCCTAATCATTGGAGGAGTAGACAATCTGGCTCGCTTTATCCTCCAAAAGAAATTAGCAGATATTCATCCTTTAATTACTGTTTTTGGGGTGATACTCGGTCTCAGTATATTTGGTTTTTGGGGCATTATCTTTGGCCCTCTTCTTCTTTCATTGGCACTCTTATTACTGAATATGTTCCGCCACGACTATATCCCAGGTTCGATTGCTAAACCTCGCATCACAGCAGAAAGACAAGAAAGGGCTCCTGCGATCCTCGAAAAGGGTATGAATTTGATAAAAAAGAACAAACAAGAAAAAGAAAGCAAGTAAAAAACTCAAAAAGGGCTATCTTTGTGGGAAAAAACAATGCTCTCCACCAATAATGCTTTGGAGTAAAGCTAACCTGAACCCTCTAAAAGGAGAAATATGAAAAAGATAGTTTTCTTTATCGGAGCTGTACTAATGCTTTTTAGTATAGCCGTCTTTTCATCGTGCAAAAGTGCCAGAGATGTCCTCTATATACAAGATATAGAAAAAAATAGCTCGGCACAGCTCAAACTCTTTGAGCCTGAAATACAACCTGGAGACATGCTCTCTATCACTGTAAATGCTCAAAACAACGAGTTAGCTGCTCCATTTAATCTTTCGGTTATATCTGGTATTGGTACTGACAGAAGGCACCTCGGGACACAATACTTGCAAGGTTACTTGGTTTCGGCTAAGGGAACAATTAACTTTCCGATATTGGGAGAGCTTTCTGTAGCAGGAAATACCACCTCTCAGTTATCCAAAAAAATAAAAGAAGAAATAATCCGAGGCAATTTTATCAAAGACCCTGTAGTTGTTACAACCTATCAAAACTTTAAGATTTCAGTATTAGGGGAAGTTAATAAACCGGGTTCTTTCAATATTGCAAATGAAAGAGTAACCCTATTTGATGCTCTTGGATTGGCAGGAGATATGACTATATATGGTCGAAGAGACAATGTTGTTGTTATAAGAGAACACAACGGACAACGTCAAATCTTCGTGCAAGATTTACGTTCGAAAGATATTTTCAATTCTCCCTGCTATTATCTTGCTCAAAACGATGTAGTTATCATTAATCCGAATAAAACGAAGATACAAATGGGAGCTATTAACCAAAACAACAATGTTGGGGTTTGGGTAAGTTTGGTAGGTAGCGTAACTTCTATATCAACGCTCATTATGACGGTAGTTCGTAACTCTCAAAGCAAATAAAAGGAACAGATTTATGAATAATAATCTTTACACCAATTCAGAAGAGGGATTTATAGAAAACAATCTGTCAGAAGAGCAAATGATATCTTTATCAGATATTTTCTATTTGTTGCGTCAAAATTGGTACTATTTCATAGCTTGTCTGCTCATAGCACTAATATGTGGGTACGTATACATAAAAAGTACGCCTAACTCCTACGAAAGGACTGCAAGTGTACTTGTAAATACAAAATCTGATATGTCTGGTCCTCTTGCCGATATCATGAAAATATCGGGTACTGATATAGGAGGTATTAAGGGAAATGATAAAATCGAAAACGAGATTATTATATTCCGTACCGAAAGACTTCTCTCTCGGGTGATAGACGAACTTAACTTAAGAGTTACTTATCGAAAAAAGGAAGGGCTTCGCTCAAAGAAGTTATATAAAGAAACTCCTATACGACTAACTCTTCTCAATACCTCGGACACACTCTCAGGCTCTTTTTCCCTTTCTTTTATAGAAGAGAATAAAGTTAGTTTGAGCAACTTTGAGGGAGACTTTGAACAACTCTCCTCCGCTCCTAAAATGATTGTCTCCCTCGGAGAAACAATCGAAACCCCTATCGGCTCTTTTTTTCTTACCTCTAATACTATAGCAACAAGCAAAAAAGAACCAATAGAAATCATTGTAAATAGTAAAGAAAAAACAGTTGCCGACTTATCCAAAAAGTTAACTATTTCTCAAAGTGGCAAACAAAGTTCCGTAATAGATCTGCGTTTCAAAGACGAAAACACCGATTTTGCTGAAGACTTCTTGAATACTCTTATTACTCAGCATGATGCCACTTCTCGATCAGAAAAATTAAAAATAGCTCACAACACAGAGGCTTTCATCAACGATCGTATCACCATTATCAGCAAAGAATTGGGAGATGTAGATCAAGAAATAGAGCGTTTCAAACAAAATAACCAAATAGCCAATATAGCGAGCGAGGCAGAAGTATACATAGAGAGTTCGAAAGAAATTACGAAACAAACCATTGAGGTCAATAATGCATTGGCAGTAGCTGGTTTTATCAAAGAACACCTGACTAATCCCTCCAGTGCGAATGGGCTTATTCCTGCAAGTTCAGGACTGGAAGATCTTGCTTCTAACAGTTTGATAAAAGAATACAATACATTATACTTATACAGAGAGCAACTACTCTCTGAGTCAGGTCAGACTAATCCGCTTATTGAAACACAACAGAAGCAATTAGAGTCCTTGCGAAAGGCTATTATAAAATCCATAGATAACTATATTAAGTCCTTAAATATCAAGTTAAGTTCTATAAATAAGCAGTCAGATAAAAACGAAGGCAAGATATCGTCTGTTCCTATGCAGGAGAGAATTATTACCTCGATATATCGAAATCAGAAGATTAAAGAGGAGTTGTATCTATTCCTGCTTAATGCTCGAGAAAGAAATGCTTTAAGTATAGAAGGAGCGGTGTCTGATGTTCAACTCATCCAACCAGCAGTAGGATCTTCTACCCCCATAGCTCCTAAGAAAGCTCTTATAATGCTTGCAGCTCTCGTTTTAGGTCTTCTAATACCAGCTGCTCACCTCTACATACGCTTCATGATGAACAACACAGTACGAGGGAGAAAAGATTTAGAAACTTATACACAGATACCCATTTTAGGAGAAGTGCCTCACTCCACCCGACTCGAGAAAAAACAGAACATTCTTTTCCATAAGTTTTTGGATTTATTCCGGAGTCCTGGGAAAAGACATACTAACAAGCGTTACCAACGAAGAGCTAATATGCTTTTAGGCAGTAAGATAGAACGAGATTTTGTTAGTGAATCGTTCTCTGTATTGAGGAGTAATATGGCATTTATGCTCACAGGAGAGGAGTGTAAAATTATAACATTAACCTCGGCCCTTCCGAATTCTGGAAAAACCTTTGTAGCAGCCAACTTGGCACATAGTTTTAGGACATTACAAAAGAGAGTTCTTCTCATAGATGGAGATATTCGCAAAGGGTCTCTAACTGCAGCTCTAAGATTAAATCTGTCTAAACAGACAGAGGGACTTTCTGCCTATCTTTCAAACAGTAGTTTATCCGTAGAAGATGTTGTTGTTCCTCACAACGACGATGTGATATTTGATTTCTTACCTGCAGGGGTATTCCCCCCTAATCCGAGTGAACTGCTTCTATCTCCTCGCTTTGAAGAATTAATAAGTATTCTCCGTACCCTCTACGACTACATAATCATAGATGCAGTACCATTCATGAATATGGCAGATGCACAAATTATAGCAAAAGCATGTGATTTAACTCTTATGGTCGTAAGAGAAGGTAGTACTCCAAGAGCTTTACTGAGAGAGATTAATTTTATCCACAAAAACAAATACTTTGAAAAAGTAGCATTGGTACTTAATGATGCAGGATCTTCTCAGCATATTTCAGGAAGAGGCTATGGCTACCAATACTATTCTTCCGAGTATCAAAGCTATTTTTCTCAAAAGTAAAGCCATCTAAGCAAGAGCATAGTGATGTCTATTAATTGGCGTACATTTTTTCAAAAGCGAGAAGTTAACATCATTGAAGAGAGATGGCTTGAGGGTATGTCAGAGCTTCACTGCCACCTTCTTCCCGAAATAGACGATGGAGCCCGTAACTTAGAAGAATCTCTCTCTCTTATAGATTTGATGAGAAAGATCGGCTTCAAAAGAATCGTTTTCACTCCTCATCTACACAACAAATTTCCAGACAATAACTCAACTTCTCTTCGCAAGAAATTTGAGCATTTTCTACCCAATGTTGCTAACTACTCCGATATAGAGTTCTATTTGGGAGGAGAGTATATGATGGATTCTTTCTTTACAGATCATATAAAAGCCCCCTTGCTAACCTTGGGGAACTCTAATGCACTACTCATTGAGATGTCTTTCGCAGTGCGAATACCAGACTATATGAACAAGATTATTCTCCTGCACAAGAAAAACATACGCCCTGTATTGGCTCATCCAGAACGTTTTCTCTATCTATCGGAAAGGGAGTATGATGAGATAAAAGACTGCGGTTGTGCTATGCAGCTTAACCTCTTTTCTCTCTGTGGTTCTTATGGAGAAGCCGTGCAAAAGAGAGCTATTAGCCTGCTTAACGAAGGGTATTATGACTTTATTGGCACGGATACGCATCGTCTAAGTTATCTGGAACGAATGTGTAAGGAGGCTAAACTTCCGAGAAAATATGAGACTCCGATTAGAGAACTCGTAGAACGTGGGAACACCTTGTTCGAGTCTTCTCGGCGGTAAGAGAGCGACAACTAAAGAGAAAAAGAAAAGGTCAAAAATGCAGTAAAGCACTTTTGACCTTTTTTATCGCTCAAAGAGTTTATTTCAAAAATGGATAAGTATAGTCTGTAGGACTAACAAAAGTTTCCTTTATACAACGAGCATTGGTCCAACGAATCAAATTAAGCATACCTCCCGCTTTATCATTAGTACCAGAAGCACGAGAACCGCCAAAAGGTTGCTGACCAACTACGGCTCCCGTCGGTTTATCATTTATGTAGAAGTTGCCTGCTGAGAAGCGCAAAGCATCCATAGCCTTTTGTATAGCGTATCGGTCTCGAGCAAAGATTGACCCCGTCAATCCATAGCGAGCCGTGTTGTCGGCAAGAGATAGGGTCTTTTCAAAATCTTTATCTTCGTAAACAAAGAGGGTTAGCACGGGACCAAATATCTCTTCTTCCATTGTTTTGAAATGAGGATTTGTAGTGAGAATAACGGTTGGTTGTACAAAGTAACCTTCTCTCTTATCACATCCTCCGCCTATAATCACCTCCGCATCATTGGAAACACGAGCATGGTCGATATATCCCTTAATAGTATCAAACGAAGCCTCATCAATAACAGCATTCATAAAGTTGGAGAAATCCATAACATCTCCCATCTTAATGGTTGCAATCATGGCCTCCAAACGCTCTCTCAACTCTTTCCAAAGCGAGCGAGGAATATAGGCGCGAGAAGCTGCTGAACACTTCTGTCCTTGATACTCAAACGCACCACGTACTAAAGCCACAGCTACCTCCTGTGCATCGGCAGAAGGATGTACGAAAACAAAGTTCTTACCTCCCGTCTCTCCTACAATTTTCGGATAAGAGCGATAGGTATCTATATTGCTTGCTATCTGTTTCCACAACGTATTGAATGTAGCCGAAGAACCTGTAAAATGGAATCCAGCTAGATTGGGATCAGGCACTAAGGCTTTACCAATAACACTTCCCTTACCGGGGATAAAGTTTACCACTCCATCTGGAATACCTGCCTCTTTATAGACTTTCATCAATAAATAGTTGGAAAGTACAGCCGTTGAAGAGGGCTTCCAAACCGAAACGTTACCCATCATAGCAGGAGCCATGGTCAAATTTAGGGCAATTGAGGTAAAGTTAAAAGGAGTGAGGGCAAAAACAAATCCCTCCAAAGGTCTATACTCTACTCTATTGAGGATCGTAGGCTCACTGAGAGGTTGATCGGTATAAATCTTTGATGCGTAATAGGTAGAGAATCGCAAAAAGTCAATCAATTCGCAAGGGGCATCAATCTCTGCTTGCATAGGATTTTTACTCTGCCCTAACATAACAGAAGCAGCCAACTCATAGCGATATTTGGTACTAAAAAGCTCTCCTACTTTTAGCATCAGAGAAGCTCTCTCTAACCAAGGCAAACGACTCCACTCTTTATGTGCTTTCATCGAAGCCTCTATTGCCATTTTCACCTCTTTCTCTCCCGCCATATGGTAAACTCCCAACGTATGTCTATGCTTGTGGGGCATGACTACTTTGGCGGTTTCACCTGTTCGCACCTCTTGACCTCCTATTATTAGGGGTATATCTGCCATTTCACTCGCCACTTTGTTCAGGGCTTCACGTAGCAATTCTCTCTCAGGACTATTGGGAGCATAAGTGTTTACAGGTTCATTTTTAGGGCGTTCAAAGTGATATAGAATATTGTCCATTGTATAATTTAATTAGTTGTTTGTGTTATTCAAAAATAAAGGAGAGACCCTCTTCGGCCACTTCATTATCAACATCGAGGAATAGCTCTGCCACCATACAGCGGGCAGAGCCTCCACCATTCTGTTCAATCGTCGTCAAATCGGGAGCTAATATCTTACTGTAGGCTTCCAGTTTTTGGAGCTGATCAGAGCGCAAACTTTGGTAAGCAGCACGAGACATTAACAGTATAGACTCTCCATTTTCATTATGTACAGCCAACATATTACCAGCAAAGTGGTCTACCTGTTCTTGCGTTATTTCGATAATCTCTCTTCCACTGCTTCTAAAGCAAGCTCTAAGCACACGACGATCAACTGCATCGGGAATTGAATCCATACAGATCACCACATAGCGAGAAGCAATGCACATCATCACATTAGTATGATAAATGGGACGCCCATGTGAATCGACCGAATCAAAAAGTATGTACTCATAGTTTAGTTCTTGACAAAACTTTGCCAATACCTCTTCATCAGTACGAGGAGAACGACATGCAAAAAGTACCCTATGTACTCTATCTAAAATCATACTACCTGTACCTTCGAGGAACTTTCCTCTTTTTTCCCAATCGGTCAAGTTAATTGTCTTTTTAACACCGGGCATTAGAGAGAGCATATTAACAGCCTGATGCTTTCGTTCCAACTGTCTATTCTCGGCAAGCATCGGATAAAAAACCAACTCTCCCGTGCAGTGCGTACTAAACCAATTGTTGGGGAAAATCGAGTCTGGAGTATAAGGCTCTGGAGTATCTTGAATAATGATAACTCGTACACCATTGGCACGAAGTAGCTGTACGTAATTATCAAACTCATTCAAAGCCTTTATCGCCACATGCTCTCCCTCTTCTTTTTTCTGAAAATAGTTATTACCCGCAGTCTCCTCATTAAATCCAAAACGGGCAGGACGCACCATTAAAACCGTATCGGTAGTTTGCAAACGCTTCATAAACTATTCACTTAAAGAGAGTATCGAATGGCGAATAATTTCTATAGCTTCCCTTAACTCCTGCTCGGTAATGACAAGAGGAGGGGCAAAACGGATAATATGCCATGTGTTGGCTTGGCAAGAAGTCCATTTTCTGCCAATTTCTCGCACACATTCCATGCCTCTTTTCCCTTATAAGGTTTTATTACAACAGCATTCAGAAGCCCCTTGCCTCGTACTAAATCTACCATTGGACTTTGTATCTTAGCGACTTCTTCTCTGAATATCTTTCCCAAATACTCTGCTTTTTCTGTCAAGTTCTCCTCTTTCACTACGGTCAAGGCTGCCATAGCTACACGCGTAGCCAAGGGAAATCCTCCATACGTAGAGCCATGTTCTCCAGGTTGAATAGTAAGCATTATTTCATCATCTGCGAGCACTGCCGATACTGGCAACACACCCCCTGAAATAGCTTTCCCTAAAAGAACTATATCGGGTCGAATGCCTTCATGATCACAGCAAAGCATTTTTCCTGTACGAGCGATACCTGTTTGTATTTCATCGGCTACAAAAAGCACATTATACTCTTTAGAAAGATCGAAACATTTCTTTAGATACCCTTCGTCAGGGACAAAGACACCAGCTTCTCCTTGAATGGGTTCCATAATCATTGCAGCTATATCCTTGCCTTTTTGCTCCAAAACCTCACGTAAGGCCTCAACATTATTGTAGGGGACTTTTATAAATCCGGGGGTATAAGGTCCATAATCTGAATAGGCATCAGGGTCTGTACTCATAGATACGATGCTAACAGTGCGTCCATGGAAATTCCCTTCAAAAACTACGATAAGAGCCTTTCCCTGCTCTATACCTTTCTTTCGATAGCCCCAACGACGAGCCAACTTAATCCCCGTCTCTACAGCTTCTGCCCCACTATTCATTGGCAGTACCTTGTCGTACCCAAAGTAATGGTGCATAAACTCTTCAAAAGGTCCTAAACAGTTGTTATAAAAAGCACGAGAAGTAAGACAGAGTTGTTCCGCTTGTTCCTTTAGGGCTGCAATTATCTTAGGATGGCAATGACCTTGATTTACCGCAGAGTATGCCGATAAAAAGTCGAAATACTTTTTACCATCTACATCCCAAACAAAAGCCCCTTTTCCTCGGGATAGCACAACAGGAAGGGGGTGATAATTATGAGCTCCAAAGCGATGCTCTTGCTCAATAAAAGAATTTGCTTTTTCAGAAATATACATAGCCAAATAGAGTTAAAGTATGCAGATAATTATCCTTCTAAAATATAAAATAAGATTATTTCAATCTTACAATAGCGAAAGTAATTATTTTTACATACAAAACAAAATATTTAACCGCAAGGAAAAATAAGTTTTTCCCCTATAAAGCAGGGCTATGGTTCTGAGAAAAGAACGAGGAACTCCCTATATAGCAATCTCCATATTGGCTATAAAAACAAGAAAAACGACTTTTGGAAGACTATTCCACCATCTTAATAAGAAAAAATCCTACTATGTAAAAAACAAAAAGAGATCCCTAAACGATGCTTTTATAGCGTTGCTTAAAGAGATTGGGAGTTATAATCCAAAGTTTACTATACAACAAATCAACCTCCACACCATAGGGCATTAGTTCATAAAAATGTCTGCACCACTCTTTTGCATATTTACGCTTCGATGTAGAGAGATAGAAGATTGTAGGCTCCTGCCATAGCCTTTAGGGGAAGGTAAATCTTTCTCTTCATCTACAATAATAAGGCGAAAGATCTCTTCTTTCGAATAAGGACCATAGGCATGATGCTCCTCTCCGCCCTCTACGATAGTAGGTTTTAGAGAAAGAAGGCGCAAAAAAGGGAGAAATTCACCCTTGTAAAGAACCTGAGAAATCGGATAATGAACCATTATCCGATAGAGCAACAAAGCCTCTTTCTCTTTGATTTTCATTTTAGAAATAAAAGTATCCGAGGGGAGGCCTAAAATCTCTTGGTATGCAGCATAAAGAGCCCTTTCTTCCACTACACGAGTCAAAAGATTAAAAACAAAGGGAGAGTGTACTCCATGCCCTCCTCTTCGGAAAAGTTGCCTAAAGAATTTCTCTAATAGTTGGGGCTCTTTCATCTATTTCTTTCGGTTGCATTCCCATCTCGCCTTGTACGCCTCATACTGCTCTTTATAGAGTGCTATCTCTTCGGGGGCAATCGTTCTCAGATGAGCAATATGTATCGTAACCCCCACTCCTACCCCAACGAGCAAAATGCGTACCCACCAAAGAGGAATAAAAAGCATACTGATAAAAAGAGAAATCCAGAGGACAAAAAAAATCTTCCACTTAACTCCTTTGGGGATAGCATGGGTTACGGAGTAAGAATATATCTTGAAGCCGAACAAAGAATGTGTCATTAGCCAACAAAAGGCTTTCTGAGAAGAGCGAGCAAAACAAAAAGCTGCCAACAACATAAAAGGTGTAGTCGGCAAAATAGGTAAGAATGCCCCCACTATACCAAGTATCAGAGCGAGGCATCCAGCCATAAGGAAAGCAATCCTACGAGGAGAATATTTTGAACGCATCAACTATTTACTATCAAACAAAACAATTATTGAAAAGCATTGTTCGACATCCATTACAAAAGTACTGCAAAAGGAGCGGATAAAGGGGAGTGAAGTTGAAAGAAAAAGCCTCTAAAAAGTTCTCAAAAGAACCCACGAAAGCCTCAAAAAAGTCTCTTATGAGGGATTTTTTCACAAGGTATTGTAGAGCACAAGCGTGAAATATAAAGCCCGAAGGAGAAAACTGTATAGGTCCTCAATCGAATTTGTAAAGCAAAAGTAACGAAGTATGCAGGGTGTTATGACACAAGTTCAATAAGGCAACACGGCAAAGATTTGTATTCCCAACTATAACCTATGTACCTTTTCTCTTTAAGCATTAACCCTTTTAGGCATAACCATTAGTCCTATTACAACAAAGCATTATAGGTTTCTATGCAAGGCTTTCGGCAGCATTACTTTTGACACCCTAACTCATTACCTACTCCCATACACTCCCCTCTTAATTCATTTCAGAACCTTCTCAGACAAAATAGTTTTCCTCGGTATAGAGCATAAACCCACTCTATTTTCACCTTACACAATCATCATATAATCCTACTCTATAAAAGGCTGTTGTACTGCACTATATTCGTTGCATTATTATCGGTATCTATGTTCGATTCAATACCTATACACTCTTCTCCTTCGATACCGACACTTTACAAAAGTGTTCTTTTATCGCCTTTTTGAGAAACTATGCAAAGCTCTCCTCCAATCTTAAAAAAATCGCACAATGATTTCTATATCGACACCCTGTATATTTCAGACATTTTTTTGAGTAACTTTGTGGCATATTATCTATTAAGTTATAGCTCGTTCTCAATGAAAAATATCCGTAATTTCTGTATTATAGCTCATATCGACCACGGAAAAAGTACTCTTGCCGATCGTCTATTGGAGATAACCAATACCGTGTCTGGAAAAGATTTGCAAGCACAAGTACTTGACAACATGGATTTGGAACGTGAGAGAGGGATAACCATTAAGAGCCATGCCATACAAATGGAGTACAAACAAGGAGGGGAGACTTATGTCCTTAACCTCATTGATACTCCTGGACACGTGGACTTTAGTTACGAAGTTTCGCGCTCTATTGCTGCTTGTGAGGGGGCTCTGCTGGTTGTAGATGCCTCTCAAGGTATCCAAGCACAGACCATTTCCAACCTCTATATGGCTATTGAGAACGACCTCACTATAATACCCGTAATCAATAAAATAGACTTACCCAGTGCCAATCCAGAGGAGGTAGAAGACCAAATCGTAGACCTTTTAGGAGAAGATGCCGAACATATTATCCGAGCCAGTGGCAAAACAGGCGAAGGGGTAGCTGACATCCTCAAAGCGATTGTAGAGCGCGTACCAGCTCCCAAAGGAGACCCTGATGCTCCTCTCCAATGTTTAGTATTCGACTCTGTATTCAACCAATTTCGGGGTATTATAGCCTACTACAAAGTTGTAAATGGGAGCATAAAAACAGGGGATAAGGTTAAATTCATCGCCACCAATATGGAGTACGAAGCCGACGAGGTCGGTGTGCTAAAGTTAGATATGGCACCCCGCTCCGAAGTAAAAACGGGAGATGTAGGCTACATCATATCTGGTATTAAAACCAGTAGTGAGGTACGGGTAGGCGACACTATTACCCATATCGAACGACCCGCCAAAGAGGCTATCGAGGGGTTCGAGGAGGTCAAACCAATGGTGTTTGCGGGGGTTTATCCTATCGAGACAGAAGATTTCGAAAACTTGCGCTCCTCGCTTGAAAAGTTACAGCTAAACGATGCCTCTCTTACCTTTACTCCAGAGAGTTCGGCAGCCTTGGGGTTCGGATTTCGCTGCGGTTTCTTAGGGCTTCTCCACATGGAGATTATCCAAGACCGTTTGGATAGAGAGTTTGGTATGAATGTAATTACTACTGTCCCCAACGTATCTTACAATGTGTACGATAAAAAAGGAAAGATGCTCGAAGTACACAATCCCTCTGGCTTGCCCGATATTGCTTCTATTGACCATATAGAAGAACCCTATATCAGGCTACCATCATTACACAAGCTGCCTATATTGGACCTATCATATCTCTTTGTATGGACAAAAGAGGTATCCTCATAAAACAGGAGTTTATCACAGGTAATCGTGTAGAAGTTATCTTCGATATGCCTCTTGGAGAGATTGTTATCGACTTTTACGACAAGCTAAAGAGCATTTCTCGCGGATATGCCTCCTTCGACTATCATATTAGCGACTTCCGTCCCTCTAAACTCATCAAACTGGACATCTTGCTCAATGGAGAACCCGTAGATGCCCTTTCGACACTAACTCACGTAGACAATAGTGTTACATTTGGTCGTCGTATGTGTGAAAAGCTCAAGGAACTCATTCCTCGTCAGCAGTTCGATATCGCTATCCAAGCCGCTATTGGAGCGAAAATCATTGCACGTGAAACCATCAAAGCTGTACGTAAAGACGTTACCGCAAAGTGTTACGGAGGTGACATATCTCGTAAAAGAAAACTTTTAGAAAAGCAAAAAGAGGGTAAGAAGCGTATGAAGCAGATAGGCACGGTAGAAGTGCCTCAAAAAGCCTTCTTGGCAGTACTTAAATTGGATTAACCCTTTTGCTATCGAAAGCTAAAGCTATGGCAGAGAAAAAATATATCCCCAAAGAGAAGAAGCCAAAGGGAGCGACCGCCTCCATACAATCTTCTTTGGAAGGACGTATACCGCCCCAAGCTATCGAAATGGAAAAAGCTGTCTTGGGGGCTATAATGAGTGAAAAAGATGCTTATAGCTCTGTAGCTTCGACCCTTGCACCCGAATCTTTCTACGTCCATGCCCATGAGCTTATCTATGAAGCTATCCGCTCTTTGGAGCAGCAGCAGAAGCCCATAGATATGCTTACCGTAACAGAAGAACTACGCCGAACCGACCAACTCGAATCGGTAGGAGGAGCGGCATACATAGCCGAATTAACTATGAATATCGGGGGGGCTGCCAACCTTGACTACCATGCACATATCGTAGCCAATAAAGCGTTGAGCCGTAACCTAATCTCCTACGCATCAGAGGTCGTTACCCAAGCCTACGAAGATTCTCTTGAGGTAGACGTACAGATGCAAGAGGCAGAGGCTAAACTCTTCGAACTCTCTCGACGTAACATTCAAAAAGACTTCCGCCGTGCAGATACTTTGACCCCTCTTGCTATCGAAGAGATTATGGAAGCTGCCAATAAGGCAGATGGTATAAGTGGTATCTCTACAGGCTTCCCGGGCATTGACAAAATTACTTCGGGTTGGCAAAACTCTGACTTAATTATCATTGCAGCACGCCCCGCTATGGGTAAAACGGCTTTTGTCCTCTCTATGGCAAAACATATTGCCATAGACCAAAATATTCCTACAGCTGTTTTTAACTTAGAGATGAGCAACCTACAAATCATCAAACGTATTATGAGTAATGTTTGTGAGATTGAGGGTAATAAGCTCAAAAGCGGTCGTTTGGAAGAGCATGAGTGGGCACAGCTGAACGCTAAAATTTCTCAAATAGAGGAAAAACCTTTATTCATTGATGACACTTCTGGGCTTTCAGTATTTGAGTTTCGTAGTAAGCGCGCCGATTGGTCAAAGAGCATGGGGTTAAGATTATCATAGTGGACTACTTACAACTTATGAGTGCCAGTGGTATGGGGCTGGGCAATCGTGAGCAGGAGGTCAGTACCATATCTCGTTCCCTAAAAATCTTAGCAAAAGAGCTGAATATCCCTATTATTGCCCTTTCACAGCTCAACCGATCGGTAGAGACACGGCAAGGAGATGCCAATAGCAAACGCCCTCAGCTCTCAGACCTTCGAGAGTCTGGAGCTATCGAACAAGATGCCGACATGGTTTGCTTCATCCATCGCCCCGAAATCTATCATATATACACAGACCCAGAGGATAATACCTCCACTAAAGGGATAGCTTACTTCATTATAGCCAAGCATCGTAATGGGGCAACGGGCGATGTAAAATTGGCGTTCCGTGGAGAGTTTGCCAAATTCGCACCTTTAGAGAGTTTAGGCATCATTAACTACGAAAGCTCTCTCAATAGTAGTAATTTCTCTCCTTTCAATACAGATAACGTTCCTTTCTAACCTACGCAATGGATTTAAGAGCCATCCTTAAGGGAAAAACTGCCCTTTTCTTCACGTTAGGGTGTAAGTTGAATTTCGCAGAGACCTCTACCATAGCCCAAGAACTGCAAAGCATAGGGGTAGAAAAGGCTCCCGACGGAGACCCCGCAGATATATGTATTATCAACACTTGCTCCGTAACCAGCGTTGCAGACCGCAAGGGGCGCACACTTATCCATAGAGTCATCAGAGAGCATCCCAATGCTGTGGTAGTGGTGGTGGGTTGTTATGCTCAGCTCAAAGGAGATGAGATAGTCAAAATCCCAGGTGTAGATTTGGTGCTTGGAGCAGGAAGGAAGAGTGAGGTAGTAGGCAAGATAGCCGAATACTTTGCCCAAGAAGGCGACCTCTCTCGTCAGCATCTATTTTCTGCCACAAGAGAGCATTTGCACCGCTTTGAAGAGGGGTGTTCAAGCGACGATCGCACCCGTCACTTCCTCAAGGTACAAGATGGTTGTAACTATGCTTGCTCCTATTGTACTATCCCTAAGGCAAGAGGAGTCAGTCGCAACGGGAGCATTGCCTCACTTGTAGCTTCTGCCCAACGTGTAGCTCAAGAGGGAGGGAGAGAAATCGTACTTACAGGAGTCAACATCGGCGACTTCGGTCGAAGTACAGGCGAGCGTTTTATCGATTTAGTTAAAGCTTTAGACCAAGTAGAGGGGATAGAGCGTTATCGGATAAGCTCCTTAGAACCCGACCTGCTCTCGGATGAATTGATAGACTTCGTAGCCTCTTCACGTAGCTTTATGCCCCATTGGCATCTACCGTTGCAGAGTGGTTCCGACACTATCCTTCGCCTTATGCGACGTCGCTATCCGACAGCTCTATTTTCCAATCGTCTACAACGCATCAAAGAAACTATGCCAGATGCTTTCATTGGTGTAGATGTTATTGTCGGAATGAGAGGGGAAACTGATGCTTTATTTCAAGAGACATTTGACTTTCTTTCACAGCAACCCTTCACCCAGTTACACGTATTCAGTTATAGCGAGCGTAGTGGAACGGATGCTCTAAAGATTAACCACATTGTTGCCCCACAGGACAAAAAAATAAGAAACCAAAGGTTACAAGACCTTTCGCAAGAGCATCTCTCTAACTTCTACAAAGATTTTCATGGTAGCGTAAGACCTGTTCTTTGGGAACGTTCCGAGGTTGATGGTATGATGCTTGGCTTTACGGACAATTATATCCGAGTAGCCCATCCCTATCAAGAGGCTTTGGCAGGCTCTATTACCTCAACTTGCATCGGAGTACAGGAAAATAACGATAAAGGCTACTGCCTCTCTGAAATTGTATAATCGCCACTTTTGAAGATGAATGCCTCCCCTTTACTAAGCATTGCTATACTCAATTGGAATGGACAAGCACTATTAGAACGTTTTTTGCCCTCAGTGGTACGTTATTCCCACCACAGAGATGTGGAGGTCGTGGTTATAGATAATGGTTCTACAGATACTTCTTGCTCCTTTATTACCTCCTCCTATCCACAGATTCGGCTCATCCGATTAGAAAAGAACTACGGTTTTGCAGAGGGATACAATAAAGGTATTCAGGAAATCACCACACCCTATCTATGTCTTTTGAACAATGATGTGGAGGTTTCAGAAGGATGGACAGAGGCGCCTCTCTCTCTTCTCAAAGAGAATTGCCACATAGCTGCCGTGCAACCTAAAATAAAGAGTTATAGCCAACCCTCTATGTTTGAATACGCTGGCGCGGCTGGAGGCTTTTTAGACCGCTTGGGCTACCCTTTTTGTAAAGGGCGCATATTGGAGTGTGTCGAAGAAGACTACCAACAATATGACACAGAAAGTCCTATATTTTGGGCTAGTGGTGCAGCTCTTTTTATTCGAAGAGCTGACTTCATTGCAGTAGGAGGCTTGGATAGCTCTTCTTTGCTCATATGGAAGAGATAGACCTCGCTTGGCGCCTACAACGCATGGGTAAAAAGATTGTCTATACCCCTCTTAGTTCTATCTATCATCAAGGGGGGGCAAGTTTACAACAGGGATCTCCTCAAAAGATTTATCTCAACTTCCGTAACAACCTACTCATGCTCTACAAAAATCTACCTAAAAACTCTTTTCAAAAAGTCTTTTGGCAAAGATGTTTCTTAGATTGTACTGCCAGCATGGTATATCTTCTGCAAGCAAAACCTCAACTAAGTAAAGCCATTTTTAAGGCCTACCGAGACTTTGCAAAGATGAAAAAACTCTATTCTTCAGCTTCTCCATCGGCTCTCTGTCCTTATACGCCTACACTCTCTTCTATTTCTATCATTTGGCAATACTTTATTCGAGGAAGAAAGTACTTTCGAGAATTGCCATTGTAAAGGTGAATTGCCCTTTAAGGTGTCAAAAACTACCTTTTTTCTCCTATAAGTCAAGTATCGAAACCTTTCTTTTAATCAATCGATAGAGAGGTAATTCGAATCAATTGAAGAGCTACTTTCTGCAACTCCTTTCTGTCAATTTTCCCATTTGGAGTTAAGGGTAAATGGGTTCTAAATATTCTCTTCGGACGTTTGTAGGGCGAAAGATACTCCTGACATATCTTGACAATGGCCTCTTCCTCCAACGAACTTTCATGCAGAAGTACCACAGCTTGTCCCAAAGCTCTATCGGGAACAGAAGTTATAGCTAAAGGAGCAGCCACATAGCCAAGCAAGATAGACTCCACTTCTTCTACTACAATCTTTATTCCTCCGCTGTTAATAATGTTATCAATTCGTCCTAAGATAACAAACGACCCATCCGTATAACGCCGAACAATATCGTTTGTCTGTATTGGAGCTTCACAAATTAAAGGAGCCTCTATACACAGGCATTGCTCTTCCGAAAGGGACAGAGTAACTCCCTCCACAGGAGTAAAAAAACGAGAAGCAGCAGGCCCACTTAAAGCTCTGAGAGCGATGTGAGAAAGTGTCTCTGTCATCCCATAAGTAGCGTACATAAGGTTGGGAAAAGAGGAGAGTTCTTTTTCCATCGAGCATCTAAAGCCCCCCCGCCAATAATCACTTTTCGGATAGATTTCAGCCTTTCTCGCTCTAAGCCATTCTGCAAAGAATTGTAAACTTGTAGGGGTACCATAGCAGCAAAGGATATTTCCTCCGTTATATCTTGTAAAGGATGTCCAGAGGCTTCGCGCACCACGAGTTTCATCCCCAGAAGTAGCGCACGAACCACCATCATTTTAGCCCCTATGTACTTCATATTCATGCAGAGTAAGGCTGTATCGGCAGAAGACAAACCTAAATAATGACAGGTTGTACAGGCACTTTGAAGCATTTTTTGCTTTGCAACTTGCATTTTCTTTGGTGTTCCCGTCGAGCCAGATGTTTGCACCTCCATTGTATCATAGGAGGAAGAAAACCAGTCCCTCAGGAAAGAAACAACTTCCCTTAGAGGCGTATCTCCTTTCTCTCTTGACTCTTGGTAACGTTGCTCTATAGTTGAGGCACTGTACACCTTTCCTTCTATAACAATTGATTGCTTCTCTATCTCGAACTGCATGATAGAATTTAGTCTAATGATTATACCAAAGTTTATCTCCTTCTATGCGTAGCGGGAGTGCAATGTTATTAATAAAAAGCTGTCCTGTACCCAAACCTTGGGGTAGCGTTGTAGATAAGGTAGCACACCACTGCGCAATAGCATTGAGCCCTATATTCGACTCCAAAGCAGAGGTTATCCACCATCCTATATTTCTCTTTTCTGCCTCCTGAATCCATTCGGAACATCCTCTTAACCCTCCATGCAAAGAGGGTTTTAGCACAATAAATTGGGGACAAACCTCCTCCAGCAACTCTATTTTTTGAGAAAAAGTGTGAAGTCCAATCAACTCTTCGTCTAACGCAATAGGTATAGGCGAACTATCCGACAAACAGCGCATTAAAGCATATTGTCGAGTACTTATAGGCTGTTCGATAGAATGTATTTCATATTCCGAAAGACGGTTAAGACGTTCTTCCACAACCTCTGGAGCAAAAGCTCCGTTGGCATCAACTCGTAAGGATAACTCTTGGGCAGAGAAATGTCTACGCACATGGCGCAAGAGAGCCAACTCTTCATTAAAGTCAATCGCTCCGATCTTTAGTTTAATACACTGTACCCCTAAACTTAGTTTTTGCTCTATCTGGCGCAACATATCGTCATAATCTCCCATCCAAACAAGAGCGTTGATAGTTATCCCCTTTTCTGAACGCGCAAAAGGAGTATCCCAAAAATCAAAACCACCTGTTTCAAGATGTAACAAAGCCGTTTCTAAAGCAAAAAGAAAGGAGGGATAGCTCCTTAAAGAACTCCAATCTATCACCTCAGTCCCTTCTAAAGAACGAGCTAAAGCATAAATCTCCTGCTCAAAGGTAGGCGAAAACTCATCGCTCAAATTAGGTAAGGGGGCACACTCTCCTATTCCTACCCTTGCTGAGTAATCCGAAGAAGAAAGGTGTAAATACCATACCTTACGAGTATGATAAACCCCTCGAGATGTTCCTGCAGGCTTTTTGAACAGTAACGTATAGGGATGCAATGATAACGAGTATGCCATAGCTTTTTGATGCTCTAAATATTTATCTACTTTTGATATGAAAGTCTACTGCTTGATGCGGAAGAGAAACTCTAAACCTCCTTGAGTTCTATTCTTAACGATAATATCTCCTTTATGAAAGAGTATAGCATTCTTAACGATAGAAAGTCCTAACCCTGTACCTCCAGTCTCTCGAGTACGCCCTTGATTGATGCGATAAAAACGCTCAAAAAGACGGGTTAGATGCCGTTCATCAACAATACCCTGCCCTGTATCATAAAAGGAAAAGTAAAAATACTCTTTATCTTTTCTGTACAACTCTATTACAATGCGTACCTCCTCTCCAGCATATTTCAATGCATTTTCTGTAAGATTGCGGAAGATAGTATAAAAGAGATTTTCATTAACTATAGTTTTAGAAACTCGTCTATAGTTGCAGACTTAGAAGAGATATTGCAATACCATTGTAAATCTATTGTCCTTACGATCTACATTGTACTTTTTGAGTGAAGTCGTTTCATTCTTTACCATTTCATAGTAGGCCGTTAGTTTCAAAGAAGGAGTAATTTGGTACAATACGCCTCCACCCAATGTTTGATAGGCAATATCTCCCTCTGTAAAAGGATGCGCTCCCTTGCTATCTTTACCGATTTGCGTATTGGGATCGTACCAATCATACTTTAGCATAGCAGCAAAGGGCAAGCGACCTAAATCTTGCACAAACATAACATATCCCCCATAGAAAGGTCTTATATAAGTATCCGATTTGGGTAGAGAAGAGGAGTTAGGACTCTTAGACGAAGTTGCCGAACCGGGTTGGTTACCCATAAGCCACTCACCTCTAACATGCGTTTTACCCCAATCTGTGTAAAAGGAAAGTTGCATATCTATGCCCGTATAAAGACGTTGGGCAAACGCTCCCGTATTTTCGGGTTGGTCTTCCAAATGCCATGCTCCATCTTTTATAGAATATACCTTAGAAGTACCCTGATATACCCCTCCATAGTAAAGAGAAGCGCCTACGCCCCACTCCATCCACTTGCCATATTGGCGCGAAGCAGAGAGACGACCTATAAAATCCAATCGGCTATCTATTTCTGGCTTAATTCCATTGCCCGCAAAGAGTCCGGCATCGAGCTTGAAGATATTCCATATACTGCCTTTAGCAGGTTGTAAAGATAGCATCGCCCCCAAATCACGCTCTCCTGGGAAAAGAGTCTGAATAACTGTAGAGCGTTCGGGAGACTCTCTCTTACTGGAAGAGAAACCTATCTCATGCCCAAAGGGACGGTTAAAGACACCTACTCTAATAGCACTTGCTCCCACATAGGGAAGTTTCATATTGATATAAGCATCCTTTAAGCCTAAACCCTTTTCCGTTACATCTATTTGCAACACTCCTGAAAGATATTTCTCCGTATAAGCAGCTTTCAGACGACCTCTACGGATACCTATTCGAGAGAATGATTGGTCGGAAGTTTCATTCTCTTTTCCAACTTTTAGAGAGGCATCTGACATACCATGCTGAAAACTGGTTTGGATATAACCTGAGAACTTCAGCTTGCGCTCCTTATCCTTTTTCCTTTCTGGGGTCGAAGAAACTTCCCCTCCCCCTTGCAATGAAGAGATACTTTGCTCGCTCTTTTGCGCCCAAACAATTGAGCCTAAAAGAGAAATGGTAAGTAGTACGATGATTTTCTTTTTCATATTCTTGAGTTAGATAAACGACTTTTCCTCAATAAATCTATATTTCTATTGCAAAGATAGAGTTCTATTGTTACGTTTTTGTTTCTAAACCTTTACTATTCTGTATTATGGAGCTCAAAAGCGCATGAAAAAGAGCTTTGCAGTCTTCCATAAAACATTTCAAAGAGAAGCACGAGGTTACAACGAATTTTCCTATAATCAATGTAAAACAATGAAAAAGCATCCCTAAGTTATACGTTACCCATGAGCTTTGCATTATCTTTGTAAAATGTATAGATATTCTTAAAGAATCACACCCAAATAAAATATAGGAAGTATCGATGAAAAAGAAGTTTAGAGAATATACCCAGCCTAATTTTTCAGGAATCAACAAGGAAATGTTAGCTGTTTGGGAAGAGGAAAATCTCTTCGCCGAGACCCTACGTCAGCGCAAAGACGCTCCAGCCTTTATTTTCTACGAAGGGCCTCCCTCTGCCAATGGTATGCCTGGTATCCACCACGTTATAGCTCGTTCTCTCAAAGATATATTCTGCCGTTACAAAACGATGAAAGGATACAGAGTAGACAGGCGTGCTGGGTGGGATACACATGGACTTCCTGTAGAACTTGGGGTAGAAAAACTGTTGGGCATTACAAAGGATGCTATCGGAAAGAGCATCAGCGTGGCTGACTACAATGCTGCTTGCCGTCGCGAAGTAATGAAGTACACCAACGAGTGGGAAAACCTCACAGAAAAAATGGGTTATTGGGTCGATATGGAACACCCTTACATAACCTACAACAATAAGTTTATCGAAACCCTTTGGTGGCTACTGGCAGACCTGTACAAGAAGGGGTATTTATATAAAGGATTTACCATACAGCCCTACTCTCCCGCAGCTGGAACGGGACTTAGTTCGCACGAATTGAACCAACCAGGGTGCTATCGAGACGTGAAAGATACTGTCTGCACAGCTCAGTTTAAGGTCGTAAATCCTCGATCTGAATGGAGCAACTGGGGCGAAGCCTACTTCTTAGCTTGGACTACTACCCCTTGGACTCTTCCATCCAATACAGCACTCTGCGTCGGTCCCAACATCGAGTACGTAGCCGTTGAAACTTTTAATCCTTACACACGTCTTAAGCAAACCGTAATCCTCGGAGCGCCTCGCCTCAATGCTTACTTTGATGAGAAGATGATGGTAGAGATATTACCCGAACAGGTAGCAGAGGATGCCAAGAAGTTTCCATGGCGCATTGTAGGTCGCTATAAGGGTGAGGAGTTAGCAGAGATGCACTACGAACAACTTATCCCTTGGGTAAACCCTGGCGAAGGAGCTTTTCGAGTGATAACGGGAGATTTTGTAACTACAGAAGATGGTACAGGTATAGTACATATAGCACCTACTTTCGGTGCAGACGATAGTCGAGTGGCTCGTCAAAATGGCATTCCCTCTTTAACTATGATTGATAAGGAGGGACAAGAGCGTCCCATGGTAGACCTAAAGGGTCGCTTCTACAAAGTGGAGCATCTTAACCCAGACTTTGTACATAATCGTATGGATTTACCTCTATACGATGTATATGCAGGACGGTATGTAAAGAATGCCTACTCTCCAACACCTTTGGATGACAAAGAAACACTGGATGTGGATCTCTGTGTGATGCTCAAAATGGAAAACAAAGCCTTCCGCATTGAAAAGCACACGCACAATTATCCTCACTGCTGGCGTACAGACAAACCCATCCTCTACTATCCTTTGGACAGTTGGTTTATCCGTACTACTGCTTGCCGAGAACAGATGATTGCTCTCAACAATACTATTAATTGGAAGCCTGAATCTACAGGACAGGGACGATTTGGCAAATGGTTAGAGAACCTACAGGATTGGAACCTCTCTCGTAGTCGCTTTTGGGGGACACCTCTCAATATATGGCGTAGCGAAGATGGCTCCGAAGAGCGTTGTATCGCTTCTGTAGCCGAACTTTACGAAGCTATTGAGGAGGCTGTCAAAGCAGGTGTCATGGAGAGCAATCCTTTCAAAGGATTTATTCCAGGAGATTATAGTAACGAAAACTACGACAAGATAGACTTACACCGTCCGTTCGTGGATGACATCAAATTAGTTTCGCCTCAAGGCAAAGTTCTCTACAGAGAGAAAGACCTCATCGATGTATGGTTCGACTCGGGTGCTATGCCCTTTGCTCAAGTACACTATCCTTTCGAGTGCAAAGAGGAAATTGAGAGTGGAGAACTTTTCCCAGCCGATTTCATCGCCGAAGGTATAGACCAAACAAGAGGATGGTTCTTTACGCTCCACGCTATTGCAACTATGGTTAAAGGAAGTGTAGCCTTCAAAAACGTACTCGCCAATGGACTTGTTTTGGACAAGAACGGCAACAAGATGAGTAAGCGCTTAGGTAATGCGATAGACCCATTCGAGACCATAGAAAAGTATGGCTCCGACCCTCTGCGTTGGTATATGATTACTAATGCCTCTCCTTGGGACAATATCAAGTTTGACATCGAAGGCATCAAAGAGGTGAGTCGTAAATTTTTCGGTACTCTGTACAATACCTACCAGTTCTTTGCTCTATATGCCAATCTGGACGGATTTATGGCAAAAGAGCAACCTCTACCTTCAGAAGAGCGTCCCGAAATAGATCGTTGGATACGCTCTCTCTTACATAGTCTGATTTTAGAGGTAGATGAACATCTTAAGAACTATGAACCGACCAAAGCTGGGCGAGCAATCGATGACTTTGTCTCTATCAATTTGAGTAACTGGTACGTACGTCTCTCTCGCAAACGTTTCTGGGCTGGAGAAATGACCAACGACAAGATGTCGGCTTACCAAACTCTATACGAATGCTTAGTTACGGTAGCTCAATTGATTGCTCCTATTGCTCCTTTCTATGCCGACCGTCTCTATCGAGATCTTGTAGGGGAAGGAAATTCGGTACATTTGACTCACTTCCCACAAAGTCGTCCAGAACTCATCGATAAAAATCTTGAAGAGCGGATGCAGTTGGCGCAAGACCTCTCTTCTATGGTCTTAGCACTACGACGTAAAGTAAACATCAAAGTACGCCAGCCCTTGAGCAAAATCATGCTTCCCATCTCTACCAGCAAGGAATTGGATCAAATCAAAGCAGTACGCGACCTAATCCTTTCAGAAGTAAACGTAAAAGAAATATCCTTCGTAGACGCTTCTGAGACTATTTGGAGTAGACGCATTAAACCCGACTTCAAGAAATTAGGTCCTCGTTACGGCAAAATTATGAAACCTTTGGCCTCTGCTATCGAGGCATTGACTTTAGACGAAATTGTCAATCTGGATGAAAAGGGTTACATAGAGCTTGTTGTCGAAGGTATATCCGTTCGTATTGAGCGCAGTGAGGTGGATATTATTGTAGAAGATATCCCTGGATGGTTAGTAGCCTCCGAAGGTATCCGTACTGTGGCTTTAGATATAACTATTACTCCCGAACTTGAAGAAGAAGGTTAGCTCGTGAACTCATCAATCGTTTGCAAAACCTCCGCAAGCAGTCTGGACTTGAGGTGAACGACCGAATAGAAGTTATCATCCTATCGGGTACTAAAGTAGATGATATGCTACCCTCTTATCAGGAATACATTGCTCGTCAGGTACAAGCTAATAATATCATTATTAGTGATGCGGTTAGTGATGCTACTCCTTTAGAGTTTGACGACTTTAATCTTATGGTAAGCATAGCTAAAGTAACCGAGTAAAATCTAATTGTTTGCTTTAATGAAAAATCTATTTCACCCCCCTTCCTCTACTCCTCCTTTTCTTGTAGAAGGAGGAGAGAAAGGAGGAGTGCGCAAACAATCCCTTATCGTCTTTGGAGGGATTTTTCTTTTATTGCTTATAGATCAAATAATAAAGCTATGGGTCAAACAAAATATGGTATTGGGCGAGCAAATCAAAGTATTTGACTGGTTCTATATCTATTTTGTCGAAAACCCTGGTATGGCCTATGGCATCGAGATTGGGAGTAAACTTTTTCTAAGTCTTTTTAGGATTGTTGCTATGGGAGTCCTATGCTGGTTAATATACCGCCTCATTCGGGAAAGACTATTCAAAACAGGTTTTCTTTTAGTCTTAGGTCTAATAGCAGCAGGTGGCATTGGTAACATTGTCGATAGTCTTTTGTATGGAGTTATCTTTTCCTCCAGCGAGGGACAATTAGCTACCCTTTTTCCACCAGAGGGAGGATATGCCTCTTTCCTGCACGGCAAAGTGGTAGATATGTTCTACTTTCCTCTCATCGACTGTTATCTCCCCGAGTGGCTTCCGTGGATAGGAGGTAAACACTTTACCTTCTTCGACCCCATTTTCAACTTTGCGGACTCCTGCATATCGGTAGGTATAGTGCTTCTCATCCTTTTCTATCGCAATACACTCAACTTTGCCATAGAGCATCTTTTTAATAGGAAGAGGGACAAGAAAGAAGCCAATACTTCTCTTTAATACTACAATTATACATTGACAATGAGGCGCTATCTTTCGCTGTTTGTTTATTCCCTTTTCATTCTCTTGGGGAGTATCTTCTTCCTCTCCTGCTCCGATAACGCTTGGGAAAATAAGTTAAGTAGAAAGGAGCTTCAAAGCTGTCTGGAGGATTTGTACACTATGGAGCAGGCTATCAAATCAACTCCTCTCATTAGCAATGATACACTACATTTAGCCCTGCAAAAAACTCTGTTTCAAAAATATGGGCTGACACCTCAGGATTTTGATAGTATTATTTTCTACTACAATAAAAATAATCCCCTTCTCTATGCCGATATAGCTCGTAAGGCATCGGAAAATACTCGCAACAAGCTACGCACCCTACATCGAGAAAATCTGTTTATTGCACAAAGTCAGGTAGAGAAGTACTTTCAAGAGTTTTCTTTCTTTCAACTCAACTCAGCCATTCCACAGGACGCTTATCCTCGACTTATCAAAATCTATGGAGATAAGGCTATTCTACTACATACAGCGCATATAAAAGCCGATATACTCAAGGAGACTCAGCTCTCTCTAAGGGCAAGTATTGTAGGACTTCCCGATACTATGATCTCTCGACAACTACAAGATTTGCCCAAGCTCTCCATGAGCTATTATGTGGCAGATACACTACAAATACACAAATCCTGCCCCATTGATGGACGCACAGAGTATGAACTGATTCTTAAGTTCGATAAGACATACCCCAGCGGCATACTCAATATCGGTATAGAACAGACTGTTACAACTCCGGCCCTCTACAATAGCCTTCTTATTGAAAAACTGGAACTCTCCAGAGTATCGAAAACGCCCGATAGTATCAACAATTCTATTCTCTCTCAAGCGCTCCCCACCACCTCTCTCCTAAAGGAATAATTTCCTCTTACTACTGTCAAAGTAACTATCGCCCATTCAATCTCCAAAAGACTTCTCACACTCCTTTCTAACCATTACTACTAAGTTCCAATAAAGAGGCTTAGGTAAGCTTTTTTGATAGATATAATCTTTTCAAACAAAAAGGATCAATGGTTGGAGGAGTTTACTCGGAAGGTTTTCGGGAAAAGGATTAATGGATTCTTCCGAAAGGATTAATGCTTTCAACAGGAACCTATAAAACCTTTGTAAGTCAGCAATAGAAGTAGTTCGAGTCCGACATATTTTATATTCTCTCATAGTACTTTCTCTACAAAATGCAATTATTGCGTTGTTATAAAAAAGTTCCACAAAGACAATTCGATTCTCTACTAAATTGCCCCTATAACGGGAACAAGTGAAAATAAATGAAGCTTACGGTATGCTCTCTATATTCAATCTCCAACTTCTATTAGTTTATTCTCCCATGAACTCTACTTCTCTGCCCTATCTCACCTTCATCGAACAACCTATCCCCAAAGACTGCTTTTACATTCCCTTTTGAGTGTTTATGCAAAGCTCTCTCATCCTCCTATAAAGCATTTATCCCATCTGTTTTTCTAATTTTTATAGAACCAATAATAGAAAAAGAGTAGTTTTTTGCACGAAAATCCCTTAATGTGCAACTTTTTAAAAGTCTTCTTTTTTTGCTTAATAGTTTTGTACTTTTGTGTGCATTAAACAGGGTTTATGGTGTATCTCTACTGATGTTGGGTAGAGTTGTCAAAGCCATATAGCAAACAGACGAAGGACTAATGAGCAATGTAGGAAGCCATAACGAAGCTCAACAGATTAACATTGGTAATATTATCTCCTCTAAGTGGGGGAAAAAGCTACCTCGTTGGGTAGTGCGCATCTTGGAGCGATTAATTCATCAAGAAGAGATTAATTATATCCTTGACCACTATAAAGATTTACAAGGGGTAGAGTTTATGAGTGCTTTGGTGAATTACTTCAATATCCATCTCGAAGTTATTGGCAAAGAGAATTTACCTGATAATCCACGAGCTCTTTTCATATCCAATCATCCCTTGGGAGGGATGGACGGTATATGCTTGACTCATATTTTAGGAAGCCATTATCAATCGGACATACGCTATATCGTTAATGACTTACTCTTTAATCTACAACCCTTCAAGGAGATATTCGTTCCCGTAAACACATTAGGCAGACAGTCTCGAAGTAGTTTAGAGCGTTTACAAAAAGAGTTATCGTCGCCTCTACCCGTTGTAACCTTTCCTGCAGGAGTATGCTCTCGCCACATTGATGGCAAAATACAAGATTTGGAATGGAAAAAGAGCTTTATACGTATGAGCTTAGAACATCAAAGAGACATAGTTCCTCTATATTTCGAGGGATACAATACACGCCATTTCTACAATATAGAACGTATTCGTCGAAAATTAGGTATAAAGTTCAACATAGGGACCGCTCTTTTACCCGATGAGATGTTCCGTTCTAAAGGAGCTCATTATAAAATACACATTGGGAAACCCGTTCCCTATACTCTCCTCCAAACCTCTTCAAAAAGCAGTAAGGAATTGGCATTAGAACTCCGAGATAAGGTTTACCAACTTTATAAATAAAAAAACAGCTACCTCTTTATTTCCCATATTAATCTATGCAAACAATTATTCCTCCTATTCCCAAAGATATTATTCGTAAGGAACTATCTAACATCCCTTTGTTACGTACCAGCAACAAGGCAGAAAATGAAATTTATATCTTCTCTGCCTCCGAAGCACCACATACGATGCAAGAAATTGGACGCCTACGAGAACACGCTTTCAGAGCAGGAGGTGGAGGTACAGGTTTAGCATCTGATGTTGATGAGTTCGACACACATCCCGATGGCTATAAACAGCTCATTGTTTGGAATCCCAAAGAGGAAGTTATTATAGGAGGCTATAGATACATTCAAGGGAAAGATATTCTAAAAAGTCCTTTGGGAGCTAAATTGCTTGCCACATCGCATATGTTCGACTACAGCGAAGAGTTTATAGAAAGTTACCTTCCCTACACCATTGAATTAGGGCGTTCATTTGTTACCCAAGAGTTTCAAGCTACTCATCAAAGTAAACTTTCCATATTTGCATTAGACAATCTTTGGGACGGGTTAGGTGCCCTCACTGTTATCCACCCAAAGAACCTATATTTCTTTGGAAAAATAACGATGTACCCCTCGTACGACCGCTACTGTCGCAACCTTATCCTCTACTTCATGAATAAGTACTTTCATGATGACAAACGGCTCATTTACCCCAAAGAACCTCTATCCATTGACATTGATAAAGAAGAGGTAGAAAGGCTCTTCAGTGCCAACGATCTAAATACAGATTATCGCGTACTGAAGCAAGAGATACGCAAATTTGGCATCAATATTCCTCCGCTCATCAATGCCTATATCTCACTATCGCCTAAACTTTTAATGTTAGGAACAGCTATCAATTACGAATTTGGAGATGTAGAGGAGACGGGGATTTTAGTTCCTATAGGAGAAATATTGGAAGAAAAAAAGAAAAGACACATCGATTCCTTTCAGCCCCCCATCGATTAGACCTACTCTATGGCTGTACACAACCTATTGGGGGAAGAAGGAGAACGTGTAGCTTTCACCCTTATGGAGCAAAAAGGCTACCGCATATTAGAGAAAAATTGGCGATATAAGCAATTAGAAGTTGATCTGATTGTTACAAATAGACGTGAGATTATCTTCGTTGAAGTCAAGACTCGAACTTCAAGCTTCATTGTGTCTCCCTTGGAGAGTGTTGATAGAAGTAAACAAAGCCATATCATCCGTGCGGCAAATATTTACGTTCGAATGCACCGAATAGCTTTACCCATCCGATTCGACATTGTAACTGCTATCTATATCCCCTCTCAGGGAGTCTTTGAGACAAAGCACTATCTCAATGCTTTTGGAGTACGCCCTAAAACCTACTGAGAATCCTTCAAAAATACTATCGGAAGAAGAAAAAAAATCAAGAATATCGACTCTCTAAGTTATTCAAAATTGAAAGTGAGCAATATCATTCGAGAAGAAGCTCTACTCATCGCCTGTGTATAATCATAACGATGATCATCCCAAATATCAGGTCTGTTACGCTCGATAACATCTGGCAAGCCATAAGAGAAAGATAGTTCTGGACAGAGTTTGAAGAAAGGGAGATAAAAATCACACCCTACTCCAATTCTAATACCATAATCCATAGTCTTAAAATGCACGGCATCCATTTTGCGTTGCCCTACCTGCAAACCACCATAAACTCCACATATAATATAGGGACGCACGTTATTTAATCGACGAGAAGCATACTTTAACATCACAGGTACTTCTATAATATTAGAACGAAAGCCTAAACGTTCTATCTCCTGCTTGCCATTCGAATAGGTTATTTGACGCTCACTCAAATGGAGAGTGGGCTGTAACCGAAGCTCTAAATTCTGTACAATGGTATAATCCACTATTAAACCGACGGAGAATCCTGGTGTATAGTTAGCAACGGTAGCATAAAGAGGTTGAGCTTCAGGAGTGGAGGGATTGCGTACAAAGCCACTATTAGTGATGACCAAATCTTGGGTATGCATGCCCACATGAAAACCTAAATGCACAGTACGGTAATCGGCATAAGGCGTCTCATAGGCACCTCTTTCTGGGCAGATAGAGGTAACACAGAACAAAAGAAGAACATTAAAAAGAGCAAACCACGCAATATAGCAAGCAAATTATATTGGTTTCGCCACCCAACAAACGAACTCATCATCAAAATCTTTATGTGCATTATCTGGAGTACCAACGTAGGATAGTAAAAAGTTATTGTACTTTTGTCCGGAAAAACAATTCAAAAAACAATTTTATGGTAGAGGTTATTAATTTCTCAGAGCAACCATCTTTGCTGAGCGATTATATGGCAGAGATGCGCCACATAGATATCCAAAAAGACCGTATGCGCTTTCGTCGCAATATAGAACGTACAGGAGAGATTTTGGCATACGAAATTAGTCGTCGTCTTAAATATGAGTTATCTGAAGTACCTACTCCTCTTGCTACAGCTCACAACCATCGTTTAGCTGACAATGTAGTTATCGGAACTATACTTCGAGCAGGATTACCTTTTCATTCTGGCTTCTTAAACTATTTCGACCACGCAGAGAATGCTTTTGTCTCTGCCTATCGAAAGTACAAAGATAAACTTAAGTTCGACATCTTTATCGAGTACATTGCCTGTCCAGACCTAACGAACAAAGTCCTCTTACTAACCGATCCTATGCTCGCAACTGGAGGCTCTATGGAGTTAGCTTACCGCGCTCTGCTCTCTAAAGGTACACCGAAGAGCGTTCATTTTGCATCTGTTATAGCTAGTCGTCAGGCTGTGGACTACCTTTGTAGCGTAATAGACCCCTCGGTTAATGCAACCCTCTGGGTAGCTGCCATAGATGAAGAGCTGAACGAGCACTCTTATATAGTACCAGGATTAGGAGATGCCGGAGACCTTGCCTTCGGGGAAAAGCTCTAACCTCTTCCATCTCTCAACCTCTACACACAAGATTGTGATTCAACAACCCAAAGACCTTGAACTTCTTGCTCCTGCAGGCAACTTAGAGTGTGGTTTGAGTGCTCTGTCGGCAGGAGCAGATGCTATTTATATAGGGGCTCCTAAATTTGGAGCAAGGGCTGCGGCAGGAGTCTCTCTTGAAGATATAGAAAAGTTAGTTACCCAAGCCCATTTTTTTGGAGCGAAAGTATATGTTGCCCTAAACACTATACTCTACGACCACGAGCTTGCGGAAGTGGAGCATCTTATTAAAGCATTGTATCTGATAGGTGTAGATGCACTTATTATACAGGATATGGGTATCTTAGCCCTTGATATCCCGCCCATTGCCCTACATGCAAGCACCCAATGCCATAATAACTCCATACAACAGCTCCAGCTACTACAAGCAGTAGGCTTTGAACAAGCTGTCTTGGCGCGCGAACTATCTGTGGAAGAAACAGCAATCATAGCACAATCGGTTCCCCAACTTCGTTTGGAGACATTTGTCCATGGAGCGCTTTGCGTTAGTTATAGTGGTCATTGCTACATCTCTCAGGCATTGGCAAAGCGCAGTGCCAATCGGGGTAATTGCGCTCAATATTGTCGTCTACCCTACACACTAATCGATAGTAAAGGGAAAGTTCTTGCCCAAAATAGCCATCTTCTATCACTGAAAGATCTAAATAGATCATCCATCTTGGAACAATTGGTTGAGGCTGGAGCGGTTAGCTTTAAGATAGAAGGGCGTCTAAAAAGCAGTTCCTATGTACGAAATACGACTGCTTATTATAGTCAATTGCTAAACCAAATCATAGCAAAATCTCCACACCTTTACCGCAGAGCCTCACAAGGAGAAACAACTCTTCGCTTTATACCAGACCCTCAAAAAAGTTTTTCTCGAGGAGCTACCTCCTATCAATTAAGTAAAGGAGCGTTTAAGGAGTTGATTATTCGACCAGAAAGTCCCAAGTCCGAAGGTGAACCAATTGGACAGGTAGCCCAAATAAAAGGAGACATCATTTTTCTTCAAAACGAACACACTCTCTCAAATGGAGATGGATTAGCTTTCTATACAAAAGATGGGAAGATGGAAGGAAGTCGTGTAAACAAAGTACTATCTCCGACTTCTTTCATAGTAGATAATCCTCAAAACCTTTACCTTGGAATAAAATTATACAGAAACTATTCGATTGTTTTTGAGAAGCTACTCCAACAATCCGACAGCTCCCTTCGAGAGCGTTCTGTAAACCTTTTTTTCCAAACCCTCAGCTGGGGTCTCTCTCTGGAAATTAGAGACTGTGCTATTCCCTCCATCTACTCTAAAATAACCCTACCTCATTTATTAGAAGAGGCACAAAAGCCCTGCGAATCAAGAGTTAAAGAAGCTCTCTCTAAATTGGGAGGAACAGGATTAAAAGCCCTCTCAATAAGAGTAGACTGCTCTGGAAAGTTTATTCCTCTCTCTTTAGTGTCTGAACTAAAAAGGGAGGCTATTGAGTCCTTTAAACAAATCCTTTCTATCCGACATAGAGCTAAAGTGCTACATCGGCCTCCTATTGCCAATGGACGACCTTTCGCTCAAAAAGAGACATCCTACCTTAACAATATAGCCAATCAGAAAGCAGAAGCCGTGTATCGTATATGGGGGGTGGAAAATCCAACTCCTGCTTTTGAACTCTTTCCTATAAATAAGGTTCCTCTAATGATATGCCGTCACTGCATTCGGAGACATTTGGGCTACTGCACACAGAGCAAGAAAAAAGCCCCTTTTGAAGAGCCTCTTTTTCTAATGCACGGAGAGGAACGCATCCGTCTTCAATTTGATTGCAAAAATTGTCAGATGCTTCTTTATGCAACTTCTTTCCCAAAAGAAGGGTAAATCGTACAAAGGAAACACAATAGAGGCTAATCGATTTTCGTTAGCAGAGTACTATTATGGTAAAAATATCTATTATAACCATCTGCTACAATGCAGCTGAGACTATTGTACCTACTCTAAAAAGTGTGCAAGAGCAAACCTATCGCAACATCGAGTATATAGTTATAGATGGGGCTTCAAAGGACGATACGTTAGATTGGGTTCGTCAATATACGCCTCAAGCCATTATTACGAGCGAACCCGACCGTGGATTATATGATGCTATGAATAAGGGTATAAGAAAAGCTACTGGAGATTACCTTTGGTTTCTCAATGCTGGGGATTCTCTTCGCACTCCAACTACCGTAGAAGAAGTAGCCTTACAGATTGAAAAAAATCATACCCCAAATACACCTGACATTGTTTATGGAGATACTATGATTGTAGACAGCCAAAGAAAAGATATTTCCCTCCGTCGTCTAAGACCTCCCAAAACATTAAAAAAGGAAGATTTCTTGAAAGGGATGTTGGTGTGTCATCAAGCCTTTATTGTATCTCGACGCATTGCCTTACCCTACAATCTTAACTATCGACTCTCGTCAGATTTTGACTGGTGCATAAGGATGTTGGCTCGCTCTCAACACAACCTATGGATAGACGCAGTAATCGTCAACTATCTCGAAGGAGGACTTTCTCATAAACATCACCTAAACTCTCTTATAGAACGCTTTCACATTATGCGCAAAGAGTTCGGACTACTGCCCACTCTGTTGGCGCATTTAAGTTTCATATTTATACGCAAACGGTAATTTTACGACCGACCTCTTGATAAATTCTTGATTAAGAGTTTTCGCTATCTTCTCAGAGTATTCAGAAAAGAAAAACCCTCACTCCTTAGTACTAAGGAATGAGGGTTTAATATTTAATGCAGATTAGTTGCCCTAACGGATTACTCGTTGAGATACTCTACCCTGTGTAGTTTCAAGTACCACAAGATAAGTTCCCGAAGCAAGTTCTGCTAAAGAAACGCGTTCAGCAGGTGTAACTTCGCTATAAACAAGAGTTCCATCCATAGCGTAAACGAGCACCTTAGTAACACTACTATTATCTGATATGTTAAGAGTAGCATCTGTAGCTAAGCGAGAAGGGAACACATAAGGTAAGGTCTTAATGGCTTCTACCTCTTGATTTCCAACAATGAATGAAGATTCGTCATAGATAACTTCGATTTGATAGTTACTATTGTCTGTACCATCCTCATCGGTAAACTCACGCACTTGCAAGTTATCAGCAATAACGACCCCATCTCTCTTAACACGATAGCCTTTTATTTCAGGGAAAGGAACAGGCTGCTTACCTTTAGAGAACACTTGAACATTTTCATCAGAAGCAGAAGAAGCTGTGTTAGACACAAGCACACGCATCGCTAAGTAGCCTTGTGTTGAATGTGCCCAAGCATCTCTGTCATGGAAGGAACGACCTTCATCAAAGGAAGTTAACCCATCCAAAGAAAGCATACTTCCATCTGTGCTTCCTTCTACCTGAGCTACACCTGGGGTAGTACGACCAGATTTATTTCTTGCTCCAAAGCCAACATAAAGAGACTTATTAGGATTAGAAATCTTGAAAGGCTTCTTTAGTTTTATTGTAACCCACTCACCAGCTTTCCAGTTATCGGGTACACTAAAAGCCTGTTCATAGATATTCTTTTGACTATACTCCCCATTGCGAATGAAAATCTTGTAATCATCTTTCGACTTAGTTGTAGGAATATAACTTACAGCATAAATGTAATGATCTCCTTTGCCAAAGTTCTGGAAATAGTAAGAAGGATATTTGGAAGCTACTACCGCATAGGCAGGAGGCGTGGCAGGCACAGGTCCAAACAAGCCTGCACTAATGTATCTTGGATTAAAAGGAGCCAAACTCATAGAATTTGGATAACCAAAGAGAGAAACCTCTTGAACGTTATTGGCTGCTCCCCAAGAAAGGTATTTACCTTTTTTAGAACCGAATGTATTATTCTCCACCTTCGGAGTAATAGTATTTACAGTACGCCCAGCATAGATACCCAAGTCGACAATATCAGCATCTCCATAGTTTTCTGTTGTGATAACAGCCCCATTGTAAAGATAGCGAGCCTGTACTCCGTAGACGATATTACCAAAATCTCCAGCCAAAGCATCGCTCAAAGGCTCTACAAAGGAGGAACCCTCAGTAACATCTTTACCATCTAAATAGCGTCCATTACGATAAATACGATACTTAACTTTCCATTCAGAAGGTATATTATCGGTGGAAACAGGTGTCCAAGTAACTTTAACATCATTTCCCTCACGTACTATTCTAAGATCCTTAACGGGGTCTAATGGACGCATATTTTCGCGCCAAGTACCTTTAAGAGTCTTTACATTGCTATTCGTTGGGTCTAAGAAAGAAGCCATCTGTGTATGAGGCTTGCCACTTTGTTTATAGCGATCCCAGTGCGCTTGTAGCTTTCCATAATACTCAGTAGCACTCGCACAAGCCCCTGCACCTCCAGTTAGAGTAGCAACAACCAACTTCTCTTCGTTGAAAAGAGAAGAACCAGAAGATCCTCCTTCGGTAGAACCTAACTTATATCTAAAGAAGAAGTGGGCATCAACTCCACCTGTTTCTTGAGCTCTCCAAGTAGCATTTTGCACCTGTTGGTCAAGAATCGCTATTTTTTTTGCATCACCTGCAGGGTGGTGAATACCAGCTCCCTTGGAAATCAGAGTACCAGTCCTATCCCAACCATTATAGTAAACACGGTAAGATAGAGGAATCTCTCTATTCAGCTGAAGCAAAAGACCATCAGATTGCCCTCTAATAGGAAGGAAACTTTTCATCGTACACCCTACCATTGTTTTTCTTCGAGGAAGAGCTCGCTGACCATTACTACAACCCGGTTTTTCATAATGGAAGGAGAAGGTCCATTTATCCAAATCAGACTGAGACACACCGAATGTACCAGTTAATCCAGCGCAATGCGCAGCTGAGATAATCAATGGCTTAAAGTCTCCCGCAGTATTATTTAACAAGTTTCCAGAACAGACACTATAACGTCCTCTTGAAACCATATACATCTGCACGACACCTGCTTTTTGGGTTTGCCAATCTGCCCCTTCTGTACAATTAACATTGATCTGACAAGTCTCATCGGCATTGTCTTCTCCAGGATCGGATAGATCACGCAATACATTCTCAGCAAATATGTAAGCCACTCCTGAGATAAGGATGTTCGGCATCTCTCCGCCCGCTGCAGGCACATACTCCATTATCACCGAAGAACCAAAGAGAGGCTCTGTAGCAAAGGAGCCATGCGTAGGCTTGGTTTCATGTGTATAACGACCTAAAACCTGCTTATGGTCTGGTGTATATAGATAAAGCTCACCTCCATTTTTGGGGATAAAGAAGTCATCATACATCAAAGCAACCCCCTTGGCTGTACGTGTATCTATTGCTAAACGATAGATTACTCGTCCATCAGGCAAACTCATACTCTGAGCATCGCGTGCAAAGTCAATATCCGTCTTGATGATTTGACCAATTGTAAGAGGACGTACCCCCACCTCCTGCGCATTCCACTCAGAAGTAGCACGCACATCATCAGGGTTAAAATTGGGTAATACATGGATTGTGTGCGGAGCCAAATCTGAACGCAAGGCACTCTGAGGTATCTCAAAGCTCGCAGGTTGACCCCCAAATGATATCTGACCAAAGGCAGACATCGACAGTGAAGAAGCCAAAAAAGCTCCCATCACCTTAGTGAGCAATAATCTATTTTTTTTCATCACATCTATAAATGTTACTGGATTTCTCTCTAAAAATTCAATTCAACACAAGAAGCTCCTTACTAGTATTTATCCATCAGAACTCTTCCTTTCCTCTATTCTAGCAATAAGTTCTTTTCTTTAGCTAATTTCGGTCCATATTTGTTCTGCCAAGAACTACCTACCCAAGTAGGGTAAACTACGAGGAGCAAAGTTAGCATAATCTTTGAATTATACAAACAAGAAAACAGTCTTTCTAAGATAGATAAAACTCATAAAACATATTCTCTCAACCTTTTACAACCTAACTCATCTGCCCTCTCCTTTCACCCCTTATTAGATCCTTTCTATTATGTTCCACTTACAGTAACGACAGCTTTTTATTGGGCAACACAATAGGTCCTATTACGAACATAAAAAAGGTATAATCCTTTTCCTTGCAACCATCAATCCTTTTGAGAAAAAGGATTAATCCCTACAAAGCGAACCATTAAACCTTCCGTCTCCTATGACAAAACACAAAAAAACTCCTTCAAAGCCCAATAGCTCGAAAGGAGTTTTTATAGTAGAAAAAACTGTGAATTTAGATAGCTATCTCTTAATAGGTATGATCATCGGTTGTAATCTCTTTACGAGTTATCTTTCGTATATCAATAGCCCTCCATGCGTAAAAGATGTAAGCAAGTACAAAGGGTATCAAAATAGAGACATAAGCCATAGCCCTTAACGTATAGAAACTTGACGAACTATTAACGATAGTCAACGAGCTTTGCATATCTGCCATAGAAGGATAGTAGGCAGTATTATTCCAGCCAGCTACCAAAAGCAGAGCAAGTACCGTTAGCACCACGCCAACGCCTTCTATCCATATTCCCTTACGGAAAGAGGGCTTCAAAATCGTAATCCCAATACCTGCTAACACAGAAAGGACACCTACTAAAAATAGAATAAGCACTATGGGCATAGCTAAAAAGTTATGCAGATACTTATAAGCCTCGATAGAGACAATTCCTGTATTGGGGTCTACTGCCCAGCCCTCCTTTGTAAGTAAGAAAATTACATAAGCAACAAATAGAACCACAAAGATAAGAGCGTTAGGAAGCAATGATTTATGCGCTCTTCTATCTGCCTCTTTATCATCTATATTATTGATAAAATAGAGCAAGGATGTGGTTCGTGCCAAGAAGAGAACAGCCAATCCTAAAACAAGATTCCAAGGGTTTAATACAGCTTCTAATCCGTGTAATTGAATTCCATTGAAAGGTTGCCAAGCAGAAATTACTCCGGGAGTATCAACAAAATCGAATATAGCCCTCTTAGAAACTATAAAGTTAGCTCCCGTAAAAAAGGTCGATACTGCCGTTCCCAAAAGAATCGGAGCAAGTACACCATTTATAAAGAGAAATGTTTGGAAAGTCTTTTTACCCCATACATTACCACGTTTCGATTGATACTCGTACGATATAGCTTGTATCACGAAGCAGAAAAGGATAAGCATCCAAACCCAATAAGCTCCCCCAAAACTCGTGGAGTAAAAAAGAGGGAAAGAAGCAAAAAAAGCTCCTCCAAAAGTTACCAGCGTAGTGAGGGTAAACTCCCATTTACGTCCCGTTGAATTAATAATCATCTTTTGAAGGGTAATATCTTTCTGCCAAGGGAATATAAAGGTTTGACCGCCCTGTACGAAGAGCAGAAAAACCAACAATGCTCCTAAGAGAGAGACCAATAACCACCAATAGTGTTGTAGCATCGAATAATCCATCATTAAAACTAATTAGATGTTTCTATTTCTTATAACTTACGAGGGTTGTCAATTAATGCTCAGGCCCTGACTTAATCGCCTTAACCATAATATTGAGTTCGGCAATAAGGAGAATAGTAAAGAGAACCGCAAAAAGGGTAAATGTGACAATCACATTAGAGGCCTCTAAAGAAGAAACCGCAGCTCGTACAGGGAGAATATCTTGTATAGCCCATGGCTGACGCCCCACCTCTGCTAAAATCCAGCCCGACTGACTTGCCAAATAAACCAAAGGCAAGCAGAAAATAGACAAAATATGTAACCACTTCATTTTGGCATACTTTTCTGGTTTACGAGCGAAAATGAATACCAAAACAAACAAAAGAATAAAGAGGACTCCACTTCCTACCATAATACGGAATGTGTAATAATTTATATGCACATTAGGTACCAGCTCATCTCTATCCTTTATGTGCCATAACCGAAGTAGGGAAAATGCTCTTGAATAGTCTTATTATGAAATTCCATAGCCTCCTTGTCGTTCTCTTCCATAGCCTTATGATAATCACTCAGAGCACCAAGAGCTATACGACCTCTTGCCATTTTCTCTTCAGCAGAAAGGGCTATAGTGCCATCGGGTAAATAATATCCTCCATCGAGCAAATTATTGATACCAGGTACATAGCCATCCAACTCTCGTGTAGCCAAGTAAGAGAGTATTCCAGGAGCTTTTATATTAAAAAAGAAGGGCTCTTCAGAGGCGGTCGTTCCACTCTTCATTTTATCAGGATTCAATACTCCCAAAAGAGAAAGAGGGGCACCTGTACCATCGACTCTTTCCATCGGGGGTAGAGAGTCCTCCTTCATAAAGTCCCTCCATAGCCGCCAACTTCATGGGTTGCTTTTGTGCCACATTGTATGCAGAAGTATCTCCCGTGGCAGCAGTCACAAGAGCAGCAATTAAACCAAACGGTGCGATTAAACGAGCATTTGCAAGGGCAAAGGCTCTATGTTTTGTATCCTTTCTAATCAAATAAATAGCACACACAGCCAAGGCAAAAACAGAACCTAAAACCCAAGAAGAAGATATAGTATGCCAAAATTTATTGATAGCTGTAGAAGAAAGGGCTACCGCCCAAAAGTCCGTCATCTCACTACGCACCGTAGCAGGATTAAAAGTAATCCCCTGAGGGTCTTGCATCCAAGCATTTGCCACCAATATCCACACAGCAGATATGGTTGCTCCGATTATGGTAAGCCAAGTAGAAGCTAAGTGAAAGCGACGGCTTACTTTATCCCAACCGAAAAACATCACAGCAATGAAAGTAGCCTCCATAAAGAAAGCTAAGATACCTTCGATAGCCAAAGGTGCTCCAAAGATATCTCCTACCAACCAACTATAGTTAGACCAGTTAGTTCCGAACTCAAACTCCAAAATAATACCTGTGGCAACACCAATAGCAAAGTTGATACCGAACAACTTCTGCCAAAACTGTGCCCAGCGCTTCCAGTTGGGATCATTGGTTCTATAGTAGCGTGTCTCTGCAAGAGCCATGATAACGCCTAATCCCAACGTAAGGGGCACAAACAGCCAGTGATAACATGCTGTCAGAGCAAATTGTGCCCGTGACCAAGTGAGTAAAGATTCAATATTCATACTTATATCATTTAGTTTGTTGTTATTGTTTATAAAAATTCCTCTCAAGAGTCAGAGAGGAGCTTGATGCGACTACTTGTACTCTTTCGGTTGCGTTATCTGCTCCATTACAAAGGAGGCTTGTTGCTCCTTATCACCCTGTTGTTTAACAATATTGGGGAAGAAGAAAGCCTTTAAAATGGCAAACATAATGAACAACTTAACAAGTATAATAATCCAAAGGGTCTTTGATGTAGGAGTAAGTGTCCTAAAGCCATCTAAGTAGAGATACAAGGCTTTGCGCCAAAAACCCTCTTTTTTCTGTTCCCGAACCGAATTCATTTTTCTTATTTTATTTATCTACCAATACTACGCCCAATAGACAAATCAACCTATTGCAATAGGAGACTCGCCCGAAGGCAATGGCTATTTTAGGACACAAATATATGGAAATTAAGTGAAAACCTCTGAGAAGAGTGGTCGAAAAACAAAGCTACAAAAGAACTATTGGCACAAGAATTACATTCTAACAAAGATTACCCTTGCGGATCTACATCGAATAAAATAGTAACTCTACGAGCTTGTAAAAGTTGTTTTTCAAGAGCAGTAATAGTCTCTTTTAGAAGGGTACGTACCCCAACAGAAGAGGCTTTAGGGTCCAAACGAAGAGTTATCTGGCGAATATATTTTAGCCTAACACGAGAAACATAAGGCTTCATAGGGATACTAACAGAACTAAAAAAAGAGGTGTGAGCCTGCAAAGAAGAGGATAGATGCTGGGCAACGAGTACAGCATCACCTTCTTGTGTAGCCTTTACAATAATGTTAATCAGTCGCACATAGGGCGGGAAATGAGTCAAACGTCGCTCTTCTAAAAGCTGTTGCATAAAAAGAGTATACGACGAGGTGTATTCTCCCTCTCTCTTTTGGGGTTCGTGCAGCAACGTCAATAAAGGTCTTTCGGGGTCTGATGTTTGGAGTAAAAGACAAGCCTTTGGATACTTTGCCATAAGCTGATACAGAAGGTCGAATACCTGCTCATCTGTTCTAAAATTAGAAATAGAGAGCATTTGGTCGAGCTGGGTTACCCCTATCAAACGCACTCCCTTTATCGGTAAAAAATGTCTCAACATCTGAGTGCCGACATAGATACTCGCCTCTGCGCGTTCCAAACTCTCCCTCAACCTCTTTTTTTGTTCCTTGGTACGAAAGGTATCAATATCTACTCGCGTAATAGAGACATCGGGATGGAGAGATAATAACTCCTCTTCTACTCGTTCAGAACCAAAGCCCTTTAATTCTAAAGTATCAACAGCAATCATATCTCCCATATGCGTACATTTAGGACATTGCGTAGGGAAAGGAAGCATATATCCACAATAATGGCAAATTAATGCTCGCCTTTTTTGGTGATAAGTAAGGCTGACACTACAATGAATACACTTCAAGCTCTCTCTACAACGGTTGCAAAAAACATAGGGAGCAAAGCCCCTATGGGCAGAAAGAATAAGCACCTTATCGCCTTTCGCAAGAGTTTGAGTAATCGCCTCCTTTAGAGGATGAGTAAAAAGCTTTCCATACTGCAAACGTTGGGTAGAGCGTTCATACTGCAAGTCGACCATCTCCAAAGAAGCTTTAGGAATAGGTTCTGAAGCATTGATACAGTGATATTTGCCCTGCATAGCATTGTAAAAACTCTCGGCAGAGGGAGTAACCGATGACAAGAGTATAGGTATGCCTATTTTGTGAGCACGAACAATCAATAAATCTCGAGCATGATAGCGAGGAGTAGGTTCCTGCTGTTTGTAAAAAGAGTCTTGCTCTTCTGCTACTATAATCAATCCCCACAGATGTGCTGGAAGCAACGAAGCAGTACGACTACCGACAATAAGCATCGGTTCTTCAGTCTCAAGAAGACGATACCGCAAAGCAGAGCGTTCTCGACTGGAAAGTGTACTCGTGTAAAGGTAGGTAGTAACTCCTTGTACTCCTAATTGCATCTGTATTTCTTCCAGAGCTCCATCCACATTGGTACTTTGGGGGAGCAAAAGTAACACCCTTTTACCTTTAGATATAGTACTCTGAATATGTCGCCCCAGATAGCTCATCTCTCGACGATAGTCAGGAGCAATATAAAGTGTTGGTTTATTGTGAGGGAGCGAGAGTTCTATCGAGTCATAACAAAAGCTTTCTCCCTTGTGCTGGACAACAGAGTGATAAATAACCTCTAATATATTGTCTGTAACAAGATGCCGCAGGGCTTGACGAGGAGCTTCTTTCGATCGGGTCAAAACTCTCTCTGGAATCCAACCATCGAAGCCTAAATTCTCCTTCTCTTGCAAAGCTATCAGTTGCTGAATTAGTCGTAAACGAGCAGGCTTTCTTCGAAGTTCATCCATGAGCAGAGCGATAGCTTCATCGGTTCTATAGGCCTTTGTAAAACCAACACAACGTGTACCGATAGTATTGGAAGCCTTATGAATATCTTCCTCTACGGAGAGTATCCCTCGCTCCAAAAGAGCTTCAAAAATTTTTATCCTTCTTGCTCCTATTACAGTAGAGAGCAATAAATCGAAGCGTATCTTTCTTTTACAAATAGTCCTCAGACGCTCCACGACCTCGGCTTGTTCTGGAGGGAGCTCTACCTCGGCTCTCTCAAGATGCAAATAAACAAGAGTCTCACTCTGTGGGATAAGCGTAATAGGCATGGCAGCTCGCAGAAAATCTCCGGGAGTAGCCATATAGTAATGAGCAGCCCACTTCCACAACTCAATCTCTTCGAGTGTTACTATAGGAAACTTGTCGGGGAGCGAAAGTATGGGCTTTATCCTTTTACCCCTTGCTTGGCTATTATCATTGGTCAGGGAGGCAATTATTCCTACATAAAAACGCTTAGTGCCAAACTGTACTACGCAGCGCATGCCTACTGCGACCTCTTCGGAAAATTCTGTGGGTACACTATAGAGATAGCTATCCGACAATTTGAGGGGCAGAAAGACATGCGCAAACATACTTTACCTCCAGCTCTGTTTAGGACAAACGAGAGAGGTATTCGTGCATTGAAGAGGCTGCCTTACGACCATCACCCATAGCTAAGATTACAGTCGCTCCTCCTCGCACAATATCGCCTCCAGCATATACATCGGGCAAATCAGTAGCATTGTTTTCATTCACTACAATAGTACCTTTAGAAGAGACATTCAAGCCCTTAAAAGCATTAGGGACAAGGGGATTGGGAGAAACTCCTATACTGACAATAACCACATCTACAGGAACCTCTTCGATAGCCCCCTCAATAGCGACTGGTTTTCTTCTACCCGAAGCATCTGGTTCTCCTAACTCCATTTTCTGTAAAAGCATAGACCTTACACGCCCTCTTTCGTTAGACAAATACTCCACAGGATTATGCAAAGTAAGGAACTCAACTCCCTCTTCCTTAGCATGGGCTATTTCTTCTATACGAGCGGGCATCTCCTCTTCGCTACGACGATATACAATCATAGCTCTCTCTGCCCCTAAACGTTTGGCTGTACGCACAGAGTCCATGGCTGTATTTCCCCCTCCTATAACCGCTACCGAACGCCCCCTAAAAACGGGAGTTTCACTATCTTCAGCTCCAGCATTCATAAGATTTACTCGGGTTAGATATTCATTAGAAGACATAACTCCCACTAAATTTTCACCTTTAATGCCCATAAAGTTAGGCAACCCTGCCCCCGAACCAACGAAAAGCCCTGAAAAACCCATATCATGAATATCATCATACGAAAGTGTAGCTCCAACAATAGTATTCGTTTCAAAAGATACTCCCATACGATGCAGTAACTCTATTTCAGCATCAACTACCTCGTTAGGCAGACGATACTCTGGAATACCATACTTTAGGACCCCACCAATTTCATGCAAAGCCTCGAATACGACCACTTCATAGCCCAACTTAGCCATATCACCTGCAAAGGAAAGACCTGCTGGACCACTACCTACAACGGCTACTTTTTTACCGTTACGAGGCTGAAGTTCTGGGACTTTCATCGTGCCATTAACACGCTCCCAATCGGCAGCAAAACGCTCCAAATATCCAATAGCAACAGGCTCTTTTTTCATTGAGTGATATATACACTTACTCTCACACTGACGCTCTTGAGGACAAACACGACCACAAACGGCAGGGAGAGAACTGGTCTCTCGAAGAATAGTTGCTGCCTCGGCAAAACGACCTCGCTCTATCTCTTTAACAAAACTTGGGATATGAATGCCCACAGGACACCCTTCCATACAGGTAGGTTTGGCACAGTCAAGACAACGAGTGGCTTCTAAAAGAGCTTGCTCTTCAGTCAAACCTGTATTCACTTCTTCTGTCAAAGAAGTTATACGGTAAGAAGGGTCTAATTCTGGCATCTTAACACGTTCAATAGCAGAACGCTCTTTGGCCGAGCGACTCTTACGAAGCGTCTCACGCCACTCTTGATTGCGACGCTCGGTAATCAGTTCATTGGTATTCATTATGCTGTTTCTCTTTCAATCTACACAACTTCTATCCTATTTCTCTTGATCTTTGTAAGAGTTCAGACGCATCAAAAGCTCATCAAAGTCTACTTCGTGTGCATCGAACTCAGGACCATCTACACAAACAAAACGACGCTGCCCACCTACCGTAACACGACAAGCTCCACACATCCCCGTACCATCTACCATAATGGTATTAAGCGAAGCAACTGTAGGTATATCATATTTTTGAGTCAAAGCAGCCACGAATTTCATCATTATAGCAGGACCTATGGCAACACACTTGTCTACCTTTTCTCGCTTTATAACCGATTCTATCCCATCGGTAACTAAGCCTTTTTGTCCCATAGAGCCATCATCGGTCATAATTATAACTTCGTCACTGGAACGACGCATTTGCTCTTCAAGTATAACAAGCTCTTTGGTACGAGCAGCTAAGACAACGATAACTCTATTACCTGCTGCATGAAAAGCCTCTACAATGGGAAGCAATGGAGCAACTCCGACCCCGCCTCCAGCACACACTACCGTACCAACCTTTTCAATTTCTGTAGCCTTGCCCAAAGGTCCCACAACATCGTGTACGTAATCTCCCTCCTCCAAAGCAATCAACTTTTTAGACGAAGTACCCACACCTTGTATAACCAAAGTTATCGTTCCCTCTTCAAGGTTGGAAGAAGCTATCGTTAAGGGGATGCGTTCGCTATGATCGTCTGCACGAACAATAACAAAATGCCCCGCCTTTCGTGCCTTAGCAATACGGGGTGCCTGAATGCGTAACATCGCCACATTAGGCGAGAAATAACGCTTTTCAACTATCAAATTCATTGTTTTCCTTATTTGTCTCGAAAGATTATATCTACAGAAGTAAGCCCATGGTTATAATCCAGGCCACTCTTTTTTATATTCTGATGGTATTTGAGCCTCGACACTTTGCTCTATGTCGTCGGGCAAATTGAAAAAGAAATCCAAGCCCGTGCGATGCTCCAATTCGTCAATAGAGCAAGTAAGAGGAGCCAATCCCCCCTTCTTCTTACTATCACTACTGTGACTAATCCAAAAAGCTAATCCTCGCCAGCTATCTCCTTTTTGAACTACAATAGCCATCCAATAATGCTTGGGGATAGCTATTTTGTTTGCATTCAAACGCCCCTCATACTCCCCTGGACGAATAGTGCCACCTTTGGCAACATACATCTTTTCTGCAAAGCCAGGAGTACGTACCCAGTCCTGCACAGCACGCTCAAGTTGCTGCCAAGCGATTTGATTAAACTTGGCGCGTTGAGGACTCATGTTACTATAGTAGAAAGTTTGCATATTGGCTTCTTTAGAGAAAACTCGATCATAAGAAGCCACTAAGTGTCCTCGATCAAAACCTTTGAAATCAAGCTTACCTACCTCAAAATCAGTGGGGATAAAAGGATCCCACCCCCATGCATCCGAACGCTCTGTATTAACCTCTTTAGTCGTATCATCGAAACTGAAACAAACCCACCGAGCGTGGCGCAAGGGGGTATGATACTCTAGAGAGTAGTTTACTCTTCGTCCTGCCTCCACTCTATGAGTTACAAAATAGTCCTCTTTCGCTCCACTTAAACGAGGCAACTCAATCAAATCTATATCTCCAAATATATGCTCCGCTCCTAACTCACCAGCACCATCTTTTCCTTGCTGTATAATGCGCACTGAATCTCGAAGAAGGTTATCATTTCTCTGCAAATAGATATAAGTTTCTCTCTGAGACTCCTCGTTTTTAGAGGCTTCTATCGCAATAGTATATACTCCTGCTGTCCCTGTTTTTTGACTAATCTGCAACCACCCATTTGCGTTTGGGAGTAGGGACAAAGTCCACTCTTTAGGAGATGTAAGACGTAAACTCTGCCTTCCCCCTTCCTCTGGGAGAACCAAAGTTTTTCCATAAGTAACAGTCGTTAAATGCAACACAGAAGGAGCAGAATCTACTCGCTTTTCGCACGAAGAGGATTGCAGTAAAAACGAAACTGCAATTGACAATAGCCAAAAACTGTGAATAAAATGTCCTTCTCCTGCTATAATTGACCTAAAAAATCTCATTTACAAACCATTTTATAAGGTTGTCCTTTTACGAGACACAAAGATACCATTATATCGGTAACAGACATAGCCCATGCCCTTTGATATCTGCCCATAAGATTATTAACTCGCAAAGTTTAAGTATGAAACACTTTGCAAAAGGTTGTAATAATTTGTTCGGCGAAGAACAAAAATAATTCCCCCAACTACGCCAAAGAGTCTATACTTAAAAAGGTAAAACAAGCAGATGAAAATAAACGAAATATTTTTTCTTCAAGTAGGCTCTATGCGTTAATTTTTTATTATCTTCGTCTCAAAGAAAATCCTACAACCTATTTTTGGAGGGTCATTTCCTTTCTCAACTTACTTACATACAGAAAAGAATTCATCCTTCTACCGTTGTAAAGCAACATTATGAACCCTTAAAATAAAACTACATTTATGAACCATTGGATTAAAAAACGTGTCGTTTATCAGACCCTGCTAATTGCTCTTTTGAGTTCAATTTATGCCTCTCCTTTTTTTGCTCAACACCGAGTAACTATGACCACAAAACTTAAGGTGGGGACCAAAATTAACCGTGATGACTTTTGGGTAAATGAAAAGTCAAAACATCCCGTAACTTTCGAGGGTATTAAAAAACTGAGTGAATATAAATACGAAGTTACTGCTCAGGAAATCATTATTACAGGCAATATTACAGAGCTTACTTGTAGCGATGTAAAGCTAACAGCATTGGACGTAACTCAAGCTCCCGAACTCCAATCGCTTGATTGTAGAAGTAACTCTCTCTCTACACTTAACTTGAATAATAACAATAAACTCACCTATCTTGCATGCGGTAAAAACAACTTAACCTCTTTATCCCTAAAAAAGAAAAAAGACCTTAGGTTGCTGAACTGTAGCAAGAGTCCCTCTCTCAGCAGTGTAGATTTGTCCGATAATTCCGCTTTGAGAAGTTTGTACATACACGAATGTCCTTCTTTGAAAGAGCTCGATCTAACTGCTAATACGGAGCTCGAAGTACTACATGGCTTCCAACATGCACTCAGCCAACTCGACCTTTCTAAAAACACTCTATTGGAAACACTCAATATCTATAATGGGAAGCTCAAAGAATTGAATCTATCGAACAACCATAAGTTACATACACTCTCTTGTTACAACAATGAACTTACCTCTTTGTTGGTATCTTCTCAAGCCTCTTTTTTAGGCATCCATATACAAAACAATCGTTTGGATCGAGGAGCTATGTATGAGTTTATTAAATCTCTACCCAATAATACAGAAAAGCCCATCAACATCTTTGTCGTAGATAGTGAACAGAGTAATACTCCTCATAAAAACGAGTGTAGCAAAACCCTTGTTTCCGTAGCGAAAAGAAAAGGCTTTGTTATGTACGATTTTAAAGGTTCAGAGTCAGTCGAATATCCTGGAATAGATGGCTATCCTACCTTGAGTTTTACTACAGAAACGCCTATAAACGAAAATATCTCGTTGCAAGCAGAAGGAGACAATCCTTTGGTATATGATGGGTTAGAAGAGTTGAGCAATGGAACTTTCAAAGTACTCTCGTCCGATGTGATTATTGAGGGTAATTTAAAGAAACTCTCTGTTGGGAAGAGCAAACTAACTGCGTTGGATGCCAGTTCATGCTCAACTCTATCCGCTATAAATTGTAGCAACAATAGTCTCTCTCGGCTCAACTTTGAAAAAAATCAAAAGCTCGAATGGCTCAACTGCTCAGCTAATTCTATTAATGAGGAAAATATGAGTGCGCTCATAGCCTCACTTCCCGACCGAAGTAGTCAGGAGAAAAAGGGAAATTTCTATGTGATAGACCTTTCAGACTCCAATCAGCCAGAGGGTAATGTCTGCACCAAAGAACAAGTAGCTGCTGTCAAGACCCGAGGCTGGATACCTCAACAATATAAAAATGAAAAGTGGAGTGAGTATGAGGGAAGTGAGGCTATTGATAATAGGGCGATCACGATGACAACCAAAAAGGCTGTAGGCGAGACCATCACCTTAGAAATAAAAGCTGATGGAGCATTCACCGTAGAGGGCGCCACTCTTAAAGATGGTAAGACATACACATTAACTGCGACTGATGGACGCATCACCATCAAAGGAGATGTAACTTCGATTGAATGCCAAGACAACCAGCTCACTCAACTTGATGTGAGTAAAAATACAATGCTCGAAAAGCTCAGTTGCTTTAGTAACCAACTAACACTGCTCGATGTAAGCAAAAATACAGAACTCAAAGGAGTCATTTGTTTTAAAAATCAGCTCACTCAACTCGATGTGAGTAAAAATACCAAACTCGAAGTTCTTAATTGTGCAAAGAACAAAATAGCTCAGCTTGATGTGAGTAAAAACATAGAACTCAAAGGACTCAATTGCACAAATAATCCGCTAAATAGGCTTGATGTTAGCAACAACATAAATCTCGAATGGCTCTCTTGTGCAAACAACCAACTCAGTGGACTTGATGCAAGCAAAAACACAAAGCTCGAAGAACTCATTTGCTGGGGCAACCTATTCACTCAGCTTGATGTGAGTAAAAATACAAAACTCAACGAACTCGATTGCTCATTCAACCAACTTACACAACTTGATGTGAGCAAAAACACAAAGCTCGAACAGCTCAATTGCGAGTTCAATCAGCTTACACAGCTTGATGTGGTTCAAAACAGAGAACTCAAAGATCTCGCTTGTTTCGGCAACTCTATTAAGAGCCAAAATATGGGTATACTCATATCCTCTCTCCCCGATCGAAGTAATCAGGAGCGAAAAGGAAATTTCTATGTGGTGTGCTTTACTGATTCCGAAGAGTATCCTGAGGGAAATGTTTGTACCAAGAAACAGGTCGCTGCTGCCAAAATCCGTGGCTGGATACCTCAAGAGTATAAAAATGAACAGTGGAACGAATATGAAGGTAGCGAAGATGTTGCTATCGATGACGTATTAGCACAAGAGGAAGCTACTATTGTGGCAATTTATAATGTGGATGGACATCGCATATCCGAACTGCAAGAGGGGGTAAATATCATCCGCCTCAGCAACGGCAACGTGCTCAAAGTACTCCACAGAGCCAAGTAGTGCACTACTGTAAAAGATAGTCTCGCATAGGACTTTCTATTTCGAGACTCTTAACCTTTTTCCCTGCCCCCTTTATAGTTTTCCACCATGTATCTTAATGAGGAGCAGAAGAGGAAGCTATAAAGGTCAAGTAAATAGGGAGACGAGAGATTTTTCTTTCGTCTCCTTTTCTATGTTCCCCATACATATCGTTCGGTACACGGAGGTTTGATTTGTTTTCAGCATATCTCTGTGGATGTAACAATTGAGACAGCAGCACTCTGAGAGTTAGACACTTTCACACCCAACCTTTAAGAATTTGACATACAATACAATAAGCAAAAAAGTTCCTTTTTATAAGTAAAAGACTCAATAGGATTATACCTTTCTCTTCTAAGCATTAACCCTTAAGTGCAAAACCATTAACCCTTTTACATACAAGTATTAATGGTTACATAAGGAAGGATAAGAGGTCTTTCCCCTCTCTATTATACAATAGGAGTAAAAAGATAGATTGCTCTCTCTATAGCTATAAGAGCAAACTTTTTAGAGTAAAAAGACGAAAAAGGTTTGGTTGTATCAGAATAATTGCTACCTTTGCAAACGATTTGAGTTAACGCTCTCATATGTTGGTTCGTTGGCCGAGGGGTTAGGCACCGGTCTGCAAAACCGTTTACGGCGGTTCGAATCCGCCACGAACCTCTAAGGGAAGAGACCTCGGAATGATTTATAGTATCATTTCGAGGTTTTTCTTTTGGAGATAGCTTTCATAAGGTTACTCCATAGAAAACCTCAGCATACAACCGTATTCACTGCGTTATTGTTGATATTCAAGTTAGAGTTCATATCTCTTTTTATATTCCCTTTATTTGCCTTTCGTTTCTGCGCCTTGATTACAGCATTCTGCTAAATCTTTCGCAAGTCCGTTACAACAGACTTTTTGAAGCCCACATAACCACCTTCTACAACACTATTTCAGAGACTTTCCTGGTCATCTTTAAAGAACTCATGTAAAGCTATCCATTATTAAAAAACACTATCCTTTGGGACACTACTATATTTCAAAAAACTTTTACCTCTCTTTATAGTTACAATCAACGCCTTCTAATTAAAATAAACTCTTGACTCAAGCCCCGACAAAGTCAAAAGAAAGCACTACTTTTGAAAGGCAGTAGAGTTCCCCATGGACTGTAACGACAATCCTAAAAGAGAAAAGCGCATAAAATAGCTTCTCCAGCTCATCGTGCGAGTTTCATCAGAATCTCTACTTTTTCTAAATATTGATTAGAGATATTAGTAGCAATGGCGAAGTTAAAAGTTGGAGATAACGTGCGCTTCCTAAATAGCAAAGGTGGCGGTATAGTACGTCGTATAGTAGGTAAGGTGGCTTGGGTAGAAGGCGAAGATGGCTTCGAACTACCAACTCCTATCCATGAGTGCGTTATAGTAAGTGAAAAAGATACTTTCATACCTGCCTACCGCACTCCACAAGAAATAAAAGAGGAAGAGATGCGTCGCAAAGAGGCACGCCTCGGAACGCAATCGAGTCTCTCGAAAAGCGTAAAAGTAACCTCAGAGATCTCTTCTCCTCCTCCCGCCCATCTCTTCCTACCCGAGCGTCCAGAAGGAGAACTTATATCCCTTTACTTAGCCTGGCTTCCAGAAGATTACGCCACCTTCAGTAACGGAGACATGGAGTGTTATCTCATCAACGACAGTAACTATCACCTCTTTTTCACCTATGCCTTAGCTCAGTCCAATGGCACCTACCGCTTAGTAGCATCGGGCGAGATAGAAAGAGATACCAAGCTCCTAATAGACACTTTTTCCCTATCGGAACTCTCCGAGAGGGAGCGTATCCACCTAAGCGTTGTACCCTACAAGAAAGGACAGAAATATGCTCTCAAAGAGCCCTACTCTATCGACTTCAAACCCGATGGGGTCAAATTTTTCAAAAGACACTGCTTTACCGACAATGACTTCTTCAATGAAGACGCCCTTATAGTAGCTTTGATTGAGAAAGACAAAGCAAAGGGAAAACGGGAAGAGGTATCTCCTACCCTTCTCAAAGAAGCCATGGAGAGCAGTAAGTCCATCACCGAAAAGGGAGATAAAAAAGAGAGCAAACCCCTACACCATACTCCTCTTAAGAAAAAAAGAGAGGAACCCATCGAAGTAGACCTACACGCCTCTCATCTACTCACCACCACGCAAGGGCTTTCGGCAGGCGACCTCCTTCAGTACCAGTTGGACGAGTTTCACAAGGTTATGAAGGAGCATATCCACCACAAAGGTCAAAAAATCGTATTTATACATGGCAAAGGCGAAGGCGTACTTCGCAAAGCTATTTTAGATGAACTCAAACGTAAGTATCCCAAGGCCTCGGCACAGGATGCCTCCTTTCAAGAGTATGGGTTTGGGGCTACCTTGGTAACTATTCACTAACAAGGCAAACAAGAGTACAATGGGAGTAGAGATTGAACGCAAATTCTTGGTGCTTAGTGAGGAGTTCAAGCAAGAAGCCACGCACTCAGCTGAGATTCGGCAGTTCTACCTGCACAGCCCTAACAAGGAAGAAACTCTCCGTTTACGCCTCATCGATGGCAAGGCTATCTTCACTCGAAAAGGGTTATCCTCTGAAGATGGATTAGTGCGCAGAGAAGAGGAATACCCCCTCTCAAAAGAAGAGGCAGAGCAACTGCTCCGCACCCCCATTATCGGCTCAATAGAAAAAGAGAGATACTATATTCCCTACGAAGGTTTTATGTGGGAAGTCGATTGTTTTCATGGTATCTTAGAGGGGCTTATCCTTGCCGAAGTAGAGCTATCTTCTCCAACAGATACGCCTATACTTCCTCATTGGATAGGTCAAGAGGTTACGGGGGACAAGCGTTACTACAACTCTCAACTCGCCATAGCAACCTCTCGCCCTCAATAAAACTATAATTAGCTACAAATCATTTATTTTATATCTATGAACAAGAGATTATTTCTAACTCCAATCCTTGCTCTCTTAGTCTCTACCGCACTGTATGCAGACGGAGGCATGTGGTTAATGCAACAAATTAACGGTCAAATGGAACGTATGAAGAGCTTGGGTATGCAGCTCGAAGCCCTTGACCTCTATAATCCCGAGGGTAACTCCCTCAAAGATGCTGTAGTGCTCTTCGATGGGGGTTGTTCTGGAGTATTAGTCTCATCACAAGGACTACTACTAACCAACCATCACTGCGGTTATGACCAAATACAAAAACATAGTACTGTACAGCACAATTATTTACAAGATGGTTTTTGGAGCCATACGCTCCAAGAAGAGCTTCCTAACCCAGGACTCGAAGCGGAAATTATAGATAGAGTGGACGATGTTACAGAGGCTATCAAGAAGGAGCTAAAGAAAATCAAAGATCCCAACAGCATGGACTACCTTTCGCCCAAGTACCTATCGTCATTAGCTCCCAAGATTGTAGGCAAAAAGGCAGCCTCTCGCTATGGCTATCGCTACGAAATAAAGGCTTTCTACGGAGGTAATCGCTACTACATGTTTACCAAAAAAGTCTTCTCTGATGTGCGTTTAGTAGCAGCTCCTCCCAGCTCTATCGGTAAGTTTGGCTCTGATACAGACAACTGGGCTTGGCCACGTCATACGGGTGATTTCTCTATCTTCCGTCTCTATGTAGACCGCAATGGTAACCCTGCACCCTACTCTAAAGACAACGTACCCTATACTCCTAAAAAGTTTATACCTGTGAGTGCCAAAGGTGTACAGGAAGGTCAGTTTGCTTTCATTATGGGTTTTCCTGGCACTACCTACCGCTTCTTCACAGCTGACGAAGTAACCGAATGGAGCGAAATAGACAACAACATCCGTATAGAAATGCGAGGCATACGCCAAGATGTGATGCTCCATGAGATGCTTTCTAACGAAGAAATTAACATTATGTATGCCGCTAAATATGCCTCTTCGCAAAACGGCTACAAACGCGCTCAAGGGGCTAACTGGGCTATTCGTCAGAGAGGGCTTTACAACACCAAGCTCCAACAGCAACAAGAGGTTATCCGTTGGGCAGAAGGCAGAGCTAACCCCATAACCCAAGATGCCGTAAAAGCTATTTCTAAATCTATAGCTCAGCGCAAAGATCTCCGCACACGCCAACGTTACCTTTTGGAAGGTATACTTGTCGGCATAGAGTTTAGTCAAGCCCCCATCCCCTCCGATGAGCTTATCAACTCTTGGGACAATGCTTCTATACGCCAAAAAGGATTAGACAACCTACGTAAACAATTCACCTCTTTCTACAACGCAGACTACAGCCCTCGAGTAGATCAAGCCATTGCGACCGCTCTACTCAAACGTTATACCCAACGTATTGCTCCGGAGAAACAACCAGAAGCTATCCGCCTTGGAGTAGCCCAAGCAGGTTCTGTCGAAACCTATATAGAGAATATCTTTAAGCACTCTATCTACGCCTCTAAAGAGAAGTTTGAAACCTTTATGAAGCAACCGAACAAAGAGCAACTACTTACCGATCCGATGACTCTTTTTGCCCTTTCAGTACACACAGAGTATACCTCTCTTATGAGTAAAATGGCAACTTTCGATGCTCCTTTGGCCAAGGCACAGAGAGACTACATCGGCTCTTGGTTGGCTATGGTAGGTGAAGAGAAACTTCCCGCAGATGCCAATCTTACTCTACGCTTTACTTACGGACAAATCAAGGGGTATATCCCTCGCAATGCCGTTGCCTATGAAGCCAAAACAACACTGGATGGAGTTATGGAAAAAGAGGACCCCAATAACTGGGAGTATGTGGTTGCACCTCGTCTTAAGGAGCTTTATGACCGAAAAGATTTCGGACGCTATGCAAATACCGATGGCACCATGCCCGTTAACTTCTGTGCCACAACACACACAACAGGAGGTAACTCCGGAAGTCCCGTATTCAACGCCCAAGGAGAACTTATAGGACTTAACTTCGACCGCAACTGGGAAGGTGTTGGAGGAGATATAGAATATCTTCCTAACTATCAGAGAAGTATTATTCTTGATATTCGCTATCTACTCTTTGTTATTGATAAATTTGCAGGTTGTCAGAGACTAATCGATGAGATTAACCCTAAATTTTAATCTATTATGAACAATGAATTTTTGGCTCTTGAGGAGAATATAGTACGCATGTTACGTACCGTATATGACCCCGAGATACCCGTTAATGTATATGACCTTGGGCTTATATATAAAGTAGATGTTGAGGAGAACGGAGTGGTAACCATTACTATGACCCTAACAGCCCCCAACTGTCCTGCGGCAGACTTTATACTCGAAGATGTACGACTCAAGACCGAGAGTGTCAAAGGGGTTGAACGATGCAACATAGAACTTACCTTCGAGCCAAGTTGGCATAAAGATATGATGAGTGACGAAGCTAAATTAGAACTTGGCTTCCTATAATCTTCACTTCGAAAGAAGTTGAAAAGACCCTAAAAAAGGGTGTGGCAACCTTTTATATGCCACACCCTTTTTAAGTATTAGTAGAAGTCTTATTCAAATTCCACAAACTCTGTACGACCTCCACAAAAAATCTAATTTTTGTAGGGCTTAGCATACATTTTCATCTTTAGGCTACCTCCCTGAGCAATACTTTTGTGAGAAAAATGCAATTGCTTAAGCGGTTGCTCATTAAGGAGTACAGCCCCTACATACTTTTCTCGTTCCGAAGCTCTCTCTGCCTCCAATACGAAGTAGCGTCCTCCCCCTTGATCCAAAGTTGCTTTGGTAAAGATAGGCGAGCCAATAGTGTACTCACTTGAACCTGGAGTAACAGGATAAAAGCCCAACATACAGAAGACGACCGAAGCCCCCCAAGAAGCTCCATCAACTGTTGTTGGGAAGCCTGCAGGGTCAAGACGGCAGTTTTTCTTAAGTATATGACGTATTATCTTCTGACTTTTGGCAGGATTATCGGTAAAGGAGTAGAGGTAGTAACCATAGATATTGTGTACTGTTAATGGCTCTAACAGAACGGAAGACATCCGCTGATCTAAGAGTGTTTCAAATGTCTCTACCGACCCAGAACGGTCTATTATCTCTCTTATATTGTAAGGCTCTAATTGATATATTAAAGAGATTGAAGGAGAACTTACAACCTCCATCTTTTTCTTTTGATTTTCCTTAATAGGGCGTCCGCTAAAAGCCGCTATTTTCCCATAGCACCATCGGTCGTAGGCATCGGAAAGGTCTCTATCTATATAGCTATCTGCTACTTGATATATAGTTTGTATATCTATGTCTGTCAATCCTTTGCTATAAGCATCAGTAAAGATTTCGAGCATTCTATTTCTATCCAATGCAGTGGCAATATCACCCCCAAATGAAGGGTAAGCGGGAAGCTCTTTATTATTCACTTTATGAGCCATCCGAATATAGGAGTTCAATATCTGTTGTTCTATTTCTGGGAAAAGAAGTGTTTTGAGAGGATGCAATGATCGAAAAGATTCAGAGGTACGATCATTAGTGTAAAAAGGCACCCCCTCGTCACTGTGCACGGAGTCATCTATTGCAGAGTAGTAACGCCCATATTCCGAAATGCAAACGGGAGCTGTCAAAGAACGATATAGAGCTGTGTAAAAGATAGACTGCTCCTCAAAAGTACCTCCTTCAAGTTTAATACGCCCTAAAGAGGTACTCCAAACGTTACGAGCAGCTTTGGAAACGACATTGTACTCATAAGAAGGTATCTCTCGCTCCAAGTTCTTTTGCGCTTGCTCATGGTCTATCAAAGAGATACCATAGCGCACAACTAATTCTTCACAACCTGTAGGTGCTTTTAAGAGCAGTTGCCTTGTTTCACTTTGGGGCACACTTGTTTCCAACGGCAAATTAGCCTCTAAGTAAAGGAACAAATTTCCTCGACCTTTGAGAGGAAAGGTAGCATAGACCTTATTGAGCGAGTCTACTCGAAAGATAGCTTCACTTTCAGAAGAACGAAACTGCAACAAACGCTCCTGCGCTACAGACTCCTTAAAATCGAGAAGGTAAATACCGCTTCGTTCTTGAAGAGAAAAACTACAATGCACCTGCTCTTTGTCGAGAAAAACTTGATAGCTATAAGGTGTTATAGCCTCATAGTCATAAGTATAATGGGGTGTATAATCGGTTTGAGTCGAGTCTGAGAGAAGCGGACAAAAATAGAGTTGCGTTCCCCCCATAGAAGAAAATGACACTAAAGGCAAACCCTCTATATAGTTACTTCTAAAGTCTGCCTTCATAGGACTGATAGAGAGCAGTGCATGGGGTAGCTGTACGATGGCAGGAAGAGGCTTCTGCCCCAGAGAAAGACTCCCAACCAAAGGGTCTACACAGTCTATTGGAGCAAGTGCAACACGCCTAAAGGATGTGCCCTCTTGTGTACAGGAAAAGATAAAGAAGAGAGCTATAAAAAGTAATAAGGAACGAAATAATTTACCCGATATAAGCATAAAAACTAAAAAAAAGAAGACTGGGTAGAAAACTCTACCCAAGTCAAAAAAAGTGCTACTTATTTGTCAAAGAAAAGGAAGAAAACTTAGAAATAGAGTCTTAACTTCTCTTCATCGTTCTGTTTGAAAGCCTTATAAGGCTCGCTCTGAGCTAAAAAATTCTTCTTTTGCAAGTCCCCAAATACCTTCGTTGTCAGGCGACTGATAAGAGTTTGAGACTTCTGTAACTCTTCAAAGAAGTGCTCCAATGTGTGTGCCCTAAAATGCATTATCTCTTCCAAGGCATCTCCATCGGAGAAATACCCTCCATATCTATTATACGTAGCAAAAGAGCGTTCGGGAAAATCTATATCACCCCAGCCTGCTATCTTTATGAGCCTTTGAACAAAGTTTTGATAAATTTCTCGACAAAGGTCTCCTCCTCCTACATTGAAAGTCCTGTTCCATAGAGAAGCTCTACGCTCATAGCTACTCACCACAGCAAAGGCCAAGTCTCGAATGTGTACAAACTCCAAGTGAGAGGTCAAAGGCATTTTGAAGAAAGAGCTATCCAAGAAACTTTCCTCTGTATCTAAAACAATCCCTGGGCGAAAGATAGTCCACTCCAAACGACTATCCTGAACAAATTTTTCTGCTTGTAAGAGAGAAAGAGCATAGCTATCTCCTATAGAGGGAGCTGTAAAATCTCCTACCGTAATCATAGGCGATCGGAGACGATCTCCATATACTCCCACAGTCGATATCATAGCTAAAAAGCAAGAAGGAGAGTAGCACTCCAAATTCTCTACCAAGTAGCGAGTACCCATTACATTTATCTTTTGTGCCAATCGAGGATTACGATTAGAGGCAGATTCGGATAGATACCCACAGTGGATAACAAAATCTTTATCCGTTGTAGCCTCGATGCTCTCTTCTGGTATGGCCAAGTCTCCGTAGATAACCTTTACCTCTGCTTTAAAATGTTCTAAGAAGTTCATCGTCTTTCCCTTCTTAACATCAAATGCAGTAATATCGAACTGCTCCTTGTGGACAAGTAAAGTTTTTAGGATGTTTCTCCCTATGCTACTCCCAGCACCTGTGAGCAAGACTTTTATTTTTTGTGACATATCCACCTCCTTTTTTAAGTACATCTTATACTCAAAGTTAAACAAATATAGTGATAGGGTCTATATAAACTAAAGAGTTTTCCACCCTCTCCGGTTCAATTTCTCAATAAAGAAGTTCCGTTGAGCAGATTCTTTAGAAGGCTAGAGCATCGTCTTCGGCTTTTCTCATCGTTTTTTCCTCTTCTTCGGTGTGGTCATCCAAGCCCACGAGGTGCAGTATACCATGTATCAATACACGGTGCAACTCTTCGGCATACTCTGTGGCAAACTTCTCTGCATTGCTCCTTATCGTATCGAGGCTTATAACAATATCGCCAAAAACACGGTCATCTTGCTCATCTACCTGGGTGTTGAAAGTGATAATATCTGTATAATAATCATGGTCGAGGTATTGACGATTGGTCTCCAAAATTCCTTCATCATTCGTAAAGAGATAAGAAATAGTCCCCAGTTCTCGTCCCCATCTATGAACTACTTCCCGTATCCATCGGCGTACTACTAAACGGTGAATGGGAGGCACTTTCTGTCCTCTCTCGCTAAAATAATATACACTCATTGTGTTTCAAATAATATATTATAGTGTAAAGAATAGATAGGTAATAACAATAGCTGCAATAGCTCCTACCAAATCTGCCAATAGAGAAACTCCCACCGTATAGCGTATCTTCTTGACGCCTATACTTCCAAAATAGAGAGCTATAATATAAAAAGTTGTATCGGTGCTTCCCTGTACGATAGAAGCTAAACGTCCGACCAAGCTATCCGCCCAAAAGTGTGCATCGCATCTACCATAAGAGCTCTCGCGCCATTGCCACTAAGAGGCTTCATAAGCATGGTGGGTAAAGCTTCTATCCAATCTGTACGAACCCCAATGAGAGAAAAAAGCCACCGAACAGCCTCAATAACAACATCCATACCTCCAGATGCTCTAAAAACCCCTATCGCCACCAGCATAGCAAGAAGATAGGGAACAATTTTTACAGCTGTACCAATACCCTCTTTAGCTCCATCTACAAAAGCATCATAGACATTGATTTTAGCTCGAATACCCCGAATAAAAATCAATGATATAATAGCCAAAAGGAGCAAGGCAGCAAACATAGTTGTATAGAGAGCAAACACCTCCGAAGACAAACTATTGCGCAACACAACTACTCCCGCTATCAAAAGAGCAATAAAGCCTAAGAGAAATAAAAAGGGCTTTTGTAACAAATTGATTTTCTGCTTCAAGGCAATTAACGTTATCGCCGTGAGAGTTGATGCTAAGGTCGCCAAAAGAATCGGCAAAAATACATCTGTAGGATTGGTTGCTCCAGCCTCTAAACGAAAGGCAATGATACTTATGGGAATGATAGTTAGCCCGCTGGCATTAAGGGCTATAAACATAATCATCGCATCGGAAGCCGTCCCCTTATTAGGATTGATACCCTGCAACTGCTTCATAGTCTGCAATCCCAAAGGAGTCGCAGCATTGTCCAAACCAAGAAGGTTGGCAGACAAATTCATAAATATACTGCTCAAAACGGGATGTCCTTTGGGGATAGAGGGAAAAAGCATACTCAAAAGAGGGCTTATTTTCACTGCCAAACGCTCCATAGCACCACTCCTCTCAGCTACTTTCATCAGTCCCATAAAGAAACAGAGTATCCCTGTCAAGGTTATAGTTATCTGTATAGCATTGGTCGACTGGTCAAAGATAGCTGTAACAATCTGTTGAAAAACATCGGGACGATTCGAAAAGAGAGCCGTTACCACGCCAAACAACACACCGCCTAAAATGAACAGTAAAAATAGATAGTTGAGTGCCACCTTACAAAATCTTATTTTACAACAATCCCATCTCTCTTAAGAAGAGCTTCTATCTGAGGTTCTCTTCCTCTAAAAGAAACAAAGAGTTCCATAGCCTTAGCTGTATCTCCTCTCTCCAATATCTCCTTACGAAAAGCTCGAGCCGTCTCTCTATCAAAAATTCCTCTCTCCAAGAAAAGGGAAAAAGCATCAGCATCCAATACCTCGCTCCACTTGTACCCGTAGTATCCTGCAGCATAGCCACCCGAGAAAAGATGCCCAAAGGAGTTACTCATAATACACCCCTTAGGACGAGGAGGAGTAATACGTACCAAGCAGTGGCATCGCGTTCGAATGCTTCCAAATCACAAGCAACCTCCAGAGGTTCTCGACGAGTATGGTAAGCCATATCCAAAAATCCGAAAGAAAGCTGTCGCAACATGCTATACCCAACGGGATATTGCTCTGCCTCTAACATCTTCTTCAACAACTCTACGGGCATCGCCTCATTGGTCTTGTAGTGACGAGCAAAAGATTGAATGAAGTCAGGCTCTCTTAGCCAATTTTCCATAATTTGACTGGGTAGCTCTACAAAGTCTCTCACTACGTTAGTACCACTCAATGAAGTATATTTACACTGACTAAGCAAGCCATGAAGACCATGTCCAAACTCATGTAAAAATGTATTTACCTCATTTGGGGTAAGTAGCGAAGGGAGCTCTTCTGAAGGAGGAGTAAAGTTCATCACTAAGAGGATATGAGGACGTTGTTCGCCATTTTGCTCTTTCAGATTATTCATCCAAGCTCCACTTCTCTTGCCCTTACGAGGGAAGAAATCTAAGTAAAGTAAGCCTATGAAACGTTGTGGTTCTCTATCCCACACCTCATAGGAATAAACCTCTGGCTCGTAAACAGGGAGCTGAACACTCTTGAACTGGATATCATAGAGTTTTTCTGCCAAACCTAACACGCCTTTTATCACTTTTTCTAAGGGAAAATAGGGGCGCAACTCCTCTTGAGAGATAGCATAGTGCTGCTCTTTATAACGCTCAAAGTAAAAGTCTATATCCCAAGGTTCAAGCTCTCCCTCCTCTTTGAGTTTGGCAATCTGACTTATCTCTCCTCGAGCTTGCTCGATATAAGCCTCCCGTAGATGCTCCAAAAAGTCTAATACGCGCTGAGGGGTATTGAGCATACGCTCCTCCAAAGCAAAATCGGCATAGGTAGGATAGCCTAACAGATTAGCTACTTTCAGTCTATTGTTTACAATACGTCGAGTAATCTCTGTATTATTGGTCTCATTTTCCTTACAACAAAGTTGAGCCTTAGCTAAAAACATTTCTCGACGAAGCTCCGATGATGTACAGAACTTCATAATACCTTGTATTGAGGGGAACGAAAGGTCGAAAAGATACCCCTCTACTCCTCGCTCTTCCTGCGCTCTTTGTCGAGCCTTACTAAGTAGCGCTGAGGGAAGTAGCTTCAATGCCTCATCGCTGGGTACATATAGTCTAAATTCGTTCTCCTCTTTGATAACATTGTTCCCAAAGGTAAGAGTATCTCGGCTCAACTCTTCACGCAAAGCTCGCAAACGCTTTTTATCCTCTTCATTAAGCAGGGCACCACTGCGCACAAACCCCTTATAGCAATTGTCTAAAAGGCGACGATCAGCCTCGTCCAAGTCATACTTTTCTCGTTCATCATAAACCTTTTTTACTCGAACAAAGAGGGCTTCCGAAAGAGAAACATCGTTGGAGAGTCGAGTCAATTCGGGCGATAGTTGCTCTGCCAGCTCCATCATAAAGTCGTTTCCATGGCAGTGGAGCAGGTTGTAAAAAGCTCCTTCAACAGCTTCCAAAGCTGCACCCAAATGTTCTAAAGCAACAATCGTATTTTCAAAATTGGGTGCATCTGTATTAGTAATCAGAGCCTCAAACTCAGCCCTATAAAGTCGTATTGCCTCGGTGAAAACCTCCCCGTAAACCTCTTGCTTTATCTTATCAAAAGGATATGCCCCATAAGGTGTGGAGGGATTTAGAAATAGAGTTTTGATTTTTTCTTGTATCGTATTCATTGTAAAGTCTTTTTATTTTCGTTCATCATCTACCACAAATATCCTTATAGGAGCAGTAGGTACAAAAATCTGAAATGGGGGTTTGAGAAAAATCTTGTGTAGGGTCAAAAAGATTTTCCAAACAGCGTTTTAACTCCTCGGTAAAGGGATGAACAATAGTTTCCTCTCTGAAATCTTTTATTTCTGTTTCATTTTTGGGTAACTCTTTCAATCTAAAGGAGGGATGGGATGCGCTGGATTTTTGCTCAACTCTTTGAGAGCATAGAGTGTAGGCAAGATGGGACGAGAGCTATCCTTATGTGCATACCAGTAATAGGCATAGAGGAGTAGCTGAGGGATAGCCTTACTCGCCTTATCCTTATCTGTAGGAAAAAAGAGAGAAGTCATAGTGGGGAAAACTCCCTTATCGCTTCCCGTCTTGTAATCAATAATACGAGTACCCCCCTCTACTTGGTCTACTCTATCTATAAAACCTTTGATGCGCACACGGCGCCCATTATCCAAGGGAAGAGAGAAAAGAAACGAATACTCCGAAGCACAATAGGTAAGATTTTCATACCTTCTGTCATGCTCCAAAATAGCACAAACATATTTACGCACCATACGGCAGTAAACCTCATGAATACCCTCTATATCGTGGGCGGAGGGAGCTTCCTTATTGAGTACGATAAAGGCATACTCTTTTCTAATAATAGAATCTACCGTTTGTAACCCACCCTTAGGGTCTAAGTAGTAATCTATATCTTGCTTGAGTAAGAGCTGACCTTCAAAAGGCTTATAAAGCTGTTGCATCGTATTGTGTACAATACTTCCAAACTTTCCTGCATTGAGAAACTCTTCATCCTTTTCAGGATCGCCTATGGCACACAGATGCTTGAAATAAAAACGGAGTGGACATTGAGCAAAATCATAGATACTGCTCGCCGAGAGAGCTGGCTGTTTAGGTAAAGCCTCTCCCATATAACGCTCCAAGAGTGCTATAACCTCTTCATTTTTCTTAATCGTAATCGGAGGGGTATGACTATCAGTCAAGGAAATTTGCACCAAACGCTCTCGTATAGGATAACCAAGTAGATAGCGCATCTGCCTTAGATAACGAGAAGGTTCATAGTCTTGACTGCTCCCCGTAACAAAGTAGACACGCCGAGCACGACTAATGAGGCGGTAAAAGTGGTAACTCTCTATATAATCATTAAACCTATAGGTCGGTAGCCCATAACCTATCCTTAGCGCATTGGGTATGTAGCCAAAGACAGTACTACTCTTGCCTTTGGGAAGCATACCCTCATTGGCATCGGGGATAATGAGATAATCAAAATTGATAAGACGAGACTCCAAAAAACCCATTACCTGCAAACCTAAAAGAGGCTCACCCTCAAAAGGCGTATTCTCTCCCTCTACCAGTTGACGTAACAAGCGCACCGTTATCGTAAGATTAAGAGGCTCTTGCAGAGGCTCTACGATATTGAGCAATTGCACTACAACAGTAGTGTAAGTCTGCGTAAACTCTATCTCCAACTGGGCAAAGTGTCTTAACGTCTCCTCATCCTCTTCGGGTAATGTTAGATAAAGTTTCTTGCCCAATGCCTCTAAAAGCTCTTGTAAAGTATATAGCAATTCTACTCCTTGACTCAAAGGAGTAAGGAAGAGGCGTAATAGAGAGGATATTTGCACCTCTTTCAACGCTTGAATAGCAGCAAAGTCCACATAGTAGAAGCTATTCTTTAAGAGGTTTTCTAAGGCGATAATCTCCTTTTCAGACAAAAGCAAGCGTGTCATCGGATGGCGGAGCAGGACCTTTAAGAGCTTGGCAGGCAATAAAACCTTAGCTCCCTGCCAGCGAACATTAAGATGCAAATCGATAAAACGCCGCACCCATATAGCTGTAGAACTATTGCTCAAAGGGTAACCCATCGTGATATTAATATCTTTCTTGATAGGTTTTATCGCCTCCAAAAGAGGAACTAAAGCCTTCTCTTGCGGTAACACTATGGCACAGCGCAGGTTGTTTACCGCTTCGGCATCAAGAAGCTCTATCTCCTGCAGCAAAGTAGGTACTATTCGACTTCTACCCATATCGGAAGAAGTCTTTATAATCTCTATCTCAGGAAGCGTAAGAGGGATGTTGGATTTCAAAACCTCCCCTCCAAAGAAGGCTTTATTTTCGGCAAGAGCGTTGCTATAATCTTGCTCCATTCACTATCCTTTAGTCTCGTATCGGCACTATAAGGAAGATCTTCCCAAATAAATTCTATGGAAAAAAGAGAAGAGTATTGACTAAGGCGTTGTAGCAGGAGACGTTCGGCAGGGGTTATTTGGTAAAGACCCGCAATGGTAATATGCTTAATCTTTCGTTGCAAGAAAGTGGCAAGATGCTCCACAAAGAGCTTTTCGTCCATCTCTACGATGTTCCGTGCCATCATACCTTGATATCCTACCCCCTCTCTCTGTAATCGCTCACGAAAACGAGTATAGAGCAGCTCCATTTCCGAAAGGATAGAGCTAAACTCCTCTCCCATAGAAAGCGAAGAGGAATGCCCTATGGAGCTGGGGAGTGTCCCCCAAAACTGTACAATAGTGGCACGTTGCTCTTCGGTCAAATAGTCTATTGAAGTCAGCTCTTCAAGATGCTCCATATTACGAAATATTTTATCGGCAGGAGCTAAAAAGAGATCTATATCGTTGAAATCTCGAAGTATTCGCTCAAAATGATCCATGGCAACAATACCCGCCTCCCAAGTATACTCGGGTTGCCTCTCTTGCCGTAGACGATACAGCTCTTCTAAAAGGGTACACAAAAGATAAGTTTTTCCCGCTTGCTTCAGACCTGATAAGCGAAACTCCAACTCCTCAATAGTAATAACCTGCGGAGCAAAAGCAGGAACATCGAGCATCTGACTAATATAGTGCTTAAAGAAAGTTCCCGCACGGTGAGAAGGAAAAACAAAGCAATGCTCATACAGTCGATCGGTAGATGTAGATACGACCCGCTTTGCCAAAGTATGGAGAAAATCTGGAGCGTACGGCATAATCACGAGACTAAGAGGGTCAATAAATTATTCAGTATATGTAGCAGCATACTGGGATAAAGAGAGCCCGTGTAGTGTCTCCAGTAACCAAAAAGCAATCCATAGATAAAAATAGGCAAAAGGTACGAAGGAGCCAAGTGTAACAACGAGAAAATCAGGGCTGTAAGTAGAATACCTATATGTACACTCTTCGTTGTACGAATAAGTAAAGGTTGTAGTACTCCTCGCATATACAACTCTTCTACTACCCCCGTTAGCAAAGAAATAACCGCAATCCTAACAATAGCAATGCCCAATGTTGTAGGCTGTTTTATGAAAGCTGTAGCCTCCTCAATCCGCTCTTGTAAGGTTCTCAAATAGTCTCCCCACACTCCACTCCAATGTTCTATTAGATAATTGCTCGCATAGGAAGTGCCTGCGATTAAAACCAAGGCAAAGAGCGTGCCTATAAAAAGTTTTATCCAAAGAGCTCGTGAGAGCTTTCGCATAGGTTGCAATCCTAAATAACTCCATCGAAACCCTTTGGGTATCTGAACGTAAGTAAAGAGAAAGGGAACTATCCCAAAGGTAAGAACAGAAGAGAATGCGGAGTGCAACAGTTGCCCTAATAAGTCCTTCGGGGGAGCGTATATCGCCCACAAATTAGTTATCGATAGAGCAAAAAGAGTCATTGCCAAGAGCAACAAAAAAGCTCGAAGCCCCCTTGAGCGGTCTAAGCCCGCATATTGTTCGGTAAAATATCCTGTATCTTGTGCTTTGTACTCCACTTTGATTGTTGCTTTCTACCCTACAAAGTTATCCAAAATCATAAGATAAATATACAGCATGGTGGGTTACTCAAGCTATTACTTTATTTAATAAAAGACAAGCTCCAAGGTCTATTCATCCACCTTTACAAAACCTTATCGAAGCTCTAACGGCTTCTCCCATTCGAAACCTATAACCCTCTGTCCCAAAACCTATAATCGTTTTGAAGGTTTACACAGAAGGTTTGCAATGTTTGTACAGAGGATTTGCAGTAAGGCAAATAAAACAGAGTAGCCACTCTCTAAAGAGAGATATTTGACTTCCCTTTTAACTGTCTCTATAAAGTGTCTCTCTATGTAAAAAATGCAGAGTACACTCCTATATGATAACTCTATCTCTTTGAAGACAAGGGTATAAGTATGCTATATTTTGCACTAAAGAATGAGGTAAAAAGTCTTAGAAAAAATAAGGATTAGTCGAACTCTTCACGTACAATTTTTACAAGGCTGTGCGTCAAATGACTCAACTCTTCCTCTTGAATAATATAGGGAGGCATTAGGTAACAGAGGCGACCAAAGGGACGCACCCACACACCCTCCTGCACGAAGCGTTGTTGCATACGTGCCATATTGACGGGCGTTTTGGTTTCGATGACTCCAATTCCACCCAAAACTCGTACTTCCTCCACTCCACGAAAGGCGAAAGCTGGTGCTAACTCGTCACGCATCTGTTGCTCCATAGATTCTATTTTTTGTTGCCAAGGAATCGAAAGAAGTAGCGAAAGACTCTCGGAAGCCACGGCACACGCCAAAGGGTTAGCCATAAAAGTGGGTCCATGCATGAAACATCCCGCCTCTCCTGAACAGATGGTATCAGCTATTGTTTTATGTGTACAAGTAGCAGAGAGCGTCATATACCCTCCCGTCAAAGCCTTGCCGATACAGAGGATATCAGGCACAACTTGTGCATGTTCCGAAGCAAAAAAAGTACCCGTACGACCAAATCCTGTGGCAATCTCATCAAATATCACCAGTACTCCATGTTCATGACAAAGATCTAATGCCTCCTTTAGGTAGTTGGGGTGGTAGAAATACATTCCTCCAGCCCCTTGTACGATTGGCTCTACGATCAATGCAGCGATATGAGATCCCTCTTTTTGCAACAAATCTTTTAGAGGGTCAAGATCCGAGGGATCCCACTCCTTACCCCACTTACTCTTAGGTTGAGGCAAGAAGTATTGTTGGGGCAAAGCCCGTCCGAAAAGGGCGTGCATACCCGTTGTTGGGTCACATACACTCATAGCGTGCCATGTATCTCCATGGTAACCCGAACGTATAGTAACGAAGGCTTGTCTCTCTCCCTCTCCTCTACTATGCTGGTACTGAATAGCCATTTTCAATGCCACCTCTACCGCTACCGAACCGCTATCTGCATAGAAAATCTGATCGATCCCCTTGGGGAGAAGCGGAAGCAATTTATTTGCCAACTCTACCGCAGGACGATGCGTAAAGCCTCCAAACATGATATGACTCATTTGATGCAACTGTTGCTCAATAGCCTTATTGAGTTGTGGGTGATTGTACCCATGGATAGCTGCCCACCAAGAACTCATACCATCAATTAGGATACCTCCTCCCTCCAAATAGATGCGTACCCCTTCGGCTCGCTCTACGGGAAAAACGGGCAAAGGGTCAATGGTAGAAGTATAAGGGTGCCATAGATGCTCTCTATCTATCTGTAACAATTCTTCGGTTGTCATATACTATCTTCTGTTTCCCAAGTAGTTTCCATTTCGTTACTATACCCCATCTCTTTGATGAGTTGCATATCTTCTTCGGCTCTTGCACCTATAGTTGTAAGCATATCTCCCGTAATAGCAGAGTTGATACCTATATACATAGCCTTACGTACCACAGAGATAGGAATTTGAATGCGTCCACCACTAAAACGCAAATAGGCTTTCGGATTGATAAAGCGGAAGAGAGCCACCGTAGTAAGATACTCCTCTGCCGAAAGAGGAGCTACCTTGGCAAGCGGTGTACCTGCTATCGGTTGTAATACGTTAATAGGGATAGAATAAACACCTATATCTCGAAGGAAAAGGGCAAAGTCTATGCGGTCTTCCATACTCTCCCCCATACCAATAATCCCCCCAGAGCATACTCTCATACCCACACGGCGAGCCGCTTTTATCGTTTCCAATTTATCCTCTTGCGTATGCGTTGTACAGAGTTTAGAAAAAAAGTTGGGTGCTGTCTCCATATTGCAGTGATAGGTACTAACCCCAGCCTCGTAGAGGATACGTAAACGCTCCTCATCTAACAAACCCAGCGAAGCACAACAACGGACATCACTCTCGGAGCGAATAGCCTTGTAGGTCTCTGCGAGCGATTTTATCTCTCGTATCGAAAGACTTCGACCACTTGCCACTAAAGAAAAACGTTTTATACCTTGTGCTCGATTGTAGTTCGCTTGCGCCACGCAAGTAGCAGTATCTAAAAGCGGATAGACCTCTGTTCCTGTGGTATAGTGCCTACTCTGGGCGCACCACTTACAATCTTCAGGGCAGTTACCACTCTTGACATTGATGATAGAGCAGGTATCAAAGCCTTTTCCCATAGTTTGCTGAGTAATCCTATGAGCCATCTCGTAAAGCTCTTCGGGAGGAGTATTTTTCCAAAGGGCTATAACCTCTTCTTTTGAAAGGGCATAACCATTAATTATCTTCTCTACTATTTCCTGCATTATTCGTTAAGGGTTGGTTGATTACAAAGCAACCTCTCCCAGGGACTCCTATAAAGAGCACCTATGGAGAGGTTGGCGTGATAAATTATGGTGCTACGATTAAGCAGTAACGCGCTCCAATCGTTTCATTACAGAGAATATGAATGCAGCCGATAAGAGACAGCATGCAATAAGTACACCCCAGAAAGCTACCAACGAAAGTTTTTCCCAGAAAGCTCCCATAACACCTACAAGGAGGTTACCTACTGCAGTAGCTGCAAGCCATCCACCCTGCATTAAACCTGCATATTGTGGAGGAGAAACTTTAGATACGAACGAGAGTCCCATTGGGCTGAGGAATAGTTCCGCCAAAGTAAGTACGAGGTAAGTACCGATAAGTACGTTAGGAGAAACCAAAACGTCGCTCGTTCCCTTAATATCACTGGGTGCTGGCAATCCAATAGAAGAAACCAAAAGTACGAGGAAGCCCAAAGCAGCGAGCAACATACCGATACCAATCTTACGAGGAGCAGAAGGTTCTTTGTCTCTATTGGCAAGATAACCGAAGAAACCAACTGTTACAGGAGTCAATAGTATGATAAAGAATGGATTAAACTGCTGGAAGATTTGAGGAGTAATGCTTCTCAAGCCATCAGCAATAGGCTTAATATCTACAAAGTAACCTCCGATGAGACCTGCAATACCTAACACTATAAGGAGCAAACCTGTCTTAGGATTTCTCTTTCCTCCAAGGAGTCCGAAGATAGAAAGATATACCCCGTACATAAGACATACTAAAGGTAAAAGCATAAGGAGAGAGAAAGGAATATAACCATCTGCCGTAACCTTACTTACTGTATAATCGCGAGCAAAGAATGTCATGGTTAATCCGTTTTGATGGAAAGCCATCCAGAAGAAGATTACCACAGCAAACACAAGCCCCAAAGCGAGCAAACGTTCGCTAACTTCCTTCTTAGACATTGGAGCTCCAGCTCCGTCTTGACTGGCTTTAGCTTTAGCCTGTTTGGCTGTAACATCGGCCTCTTTCCAAGTTTTACGGAAGAGAACGAAGATAAGTATAGATATAATCAAGCTACCACAGGCTACAAAGAAAGCCCAGCTATAAGACTTAGAGAGCGTAGTGGCTACGTACTTTTTACCAAAGTCTTTGGCAAAACCTTCAGAATCACTCTTTGCCAAGAACTCAGCAGGTACCTCTGCTTGCGTAATGCGTTCGCGAATAGCTGCCTTAGCTTCATTATCTGCTATATTACGGCTTGCCATAACCTCATAGTCTGCATCGGTAACCGTGAGGTTAGGGTCTGTAACAGCCCCAGCCTTGGTATATTGATGGAGTCCTGCGAGCTTAAGATTGAAAAGGATTTCAGCCTCGTCAGCAGGGAAAATCACCCTTGTTTCTTCTTTGCCTTAGCAATCATCTTAGCCTGCTCTTCGGCGGTTTCAGTAGCATACTTAGGGTGAGATGCTTGGAACTCTGCCATAAATTGGGCTTCATCTACGACCTTATCGTTAAGAGCTACGTAATTTTTAGGGATAGCTGCATCGTAGTAGAAGTTTTCTTTTTGTAGGAAATGGTTAGTAATAGCGTTCCCCATACTTGGAGCGAAGAAAGCACCAATGTTGATGAACATATAGAAAATAGAAAACGCCATATCTCTACTCTTGGAATAGAGAGGATTGTCGTAAAGTTTTCCTACCAAGGCTTGCAAGTTACCCTTAAACATACCCGTACCAGCGGATATTAAAACAAGGGATAGAGCCATAAAGATAACCCCCTCGGTACCCGTACCAAATGGAATACCCAAAAGAAGATAACCACCAAACATGACCGTGATACCGATCAAAATAGTCTTACCATAGCCCAACCATTTATCGGCCACAATACCTCCAAACACTGGTAAGAAATATACGAGTGCTAAGAAAGTCCCATAAATAAGACTTGTGGTTGCAGAAGAAAAGCCGAACTTGGCTTGCATGTAAAGAGTTAGAATCGCCAACATGGTGTAGTAACCAAAGCGTTCTCCCATGTTCGCTAAGGCTAGAACAACTAGCCTTTCGGGTGACTTTTTGCCATACTTTTAATTATTAATGTGAGAATTATTCTTTTTTGTAGAGAGAGAGAATGGCTCCTGTATTCACATCAAACAGAACACACACATTGCCCTCTTTGGGTTTTGTAATTTGATTTTCTAACGAGACTCTATAGCCCAACTGAGTTATGGGGAGGTCTTCTTTGGCAATAACCTTCCTGTCTAATCGAAGTGTTACCTCCGCTATACCAGGCGCATTGTATATAATACCTTTGAGTTTACGCTCTCGTTTTTCCATCTCTTCGGGGGAGAGTTCTTGTAAACTCCTTGTAGGAGAGAGGTTAAAGGTGATAGGCTCTCCTTTGGTACTATTGGCGGGAAGTAAACCCTCCTGCACCGAAAAGCGTGCTAAGGTACGATTATTAATAGCTCCCTCTGGGGATATAAAGAAATCCCGATGAATGGTTGTAGTTGCTGTAGCCCCTTCAAAAAGAGCTTCTAAACCAGCTATTTGGGCTTTAAGCTCCGACACCGCCAGCTCATAGGCAGCCCCATCTCGAGGAGCATTCTCCGCCTTTCCTGAGATAAGTTCCAAGAGGTCTTCTCGCATCTCAAAGAGCTTTACTGCTACTATTTCGGCACGTTTAGCTTGGAAGTAGCCAAGGCATACTCTCGGGGTAGGGCAAGGTTGTTCTGTGGCAACACACTACCCTCAGTAAGAAGAGCTTCCTTCTCTCCAACAGAAGGCACTCCATCAGTATTGATACCAGCTATGACTCCCTCTTTGGTAAGAGCTACATAACTAAAAGGGTTCGAAGCCTTAAAAGAGACGATATACTGCTGCTCTTCGTCAGGCACACCAATGGATGAGAGTCGGACACTCTTTATCTGGTAAGAAGTCTGAGGTTGTATTGAAATTTCTTTGCCGAAAAGAATAGGAGCATACGCAGAAAACTCCCCAGGTGTATAGGTCATCTTCTCAATCGTCAGGGAGACCTTCACCAAACTCTTTGGCAAATAATAAACAATACCCTGAGAAGCATACTCCACTGCTGAATAACGAATCACATCTGCCTGCGACCATAACGCCCCGAGAGACGAAAGCAAGGCTAGCAACAGGCAGAAAGTTTTCTTTAGCAACACGTACTTCATTGTTCAAAATTTTCAGCAAATGCAAAGCTAACTAATTTCATTGATATATTTTCACTTTACCCTTTTTGCCCTCTGCTTTACCCCTCTCTTTCTCTTATGTAGACTCTTTTTTTCTTACTCCATTCTCTTGCTCTTCAGTACCCATAACCCTTTGAATAGTTTACACAGAAGGTTTGAAAGGTTTGCACAGAACCTTTCTATAGTTTGCTCATATGGTTTTGCATCGAGGAGGTAGGCTCTTGAAAGTATCGTCTAATAGGTTTCTATGTATAGGGAGCATCATGTCCCTCACTGTCGCCCTTCCACAAACTCCTTACAGCTTATCGAAGCCTCTTTTCCCTCAAGCCGTCCTAAGCCCCCCGTTGCCCTTTTTCAAACTCCGCTAGCGCCCTTTCGTCATCTCTTGCCAAAAGTGTACTTTTGTGGAATATTCTTGAGAAGCTCTATATATATTGCATTGAAGACTTTCTTAACAAGGTAAGGCAAAATAGAAATCTTGAGACAAAAATTATTGACACACTGAAATGAAGCGTTACTTCCGCATCGTAAAACATTACGTTTGGCCCTACAAAGCCTATCTATGGCTAAGCGTAGTACTTAATATCCTCGCAGCACTGCTCAACCTATTGGCCTTCTCGCTTATTATGCCCATCTTGAAAATTCTTTTTGGATTAAGCGAAGGCGGTCATCAATACATTCCCTTAGACAGCATACCCTACGAGGGTATAAAAACACTCTCCGAATGGGGTAACGCCCTAACCAATAATTTCAGCTACTACATAGAGACTCTTATCGCCTCTTACGGAGCCAGTACGACACTCATAGTACTATGTCTCTATTTAATAGGGATGACTCTACTAAAAGTAACGGTTACTTACTTCGGACTTTGGAGTCTTATCCCCGTGCGTACAGGCGTGGTGCGAGATTTGAGAAACAAGCTCAACGACAAGATAACCACATTACCCATTGCCTTTATGGCTGAAGAGCATAAAGGCGACATATTGGCTCGCATCTCAGGAGATGTCGGAGACGTGGAGTGGACTATTGTAGAGACATTGGATATGATGATTAAAAATCCTATCCTTCTGCTCATCTATCTCATAGCACTTTTTACCCTAAGTTGGCAACTTACCCTCTTTGTTTTCGTTGTACTCCCTCCAGCTGGCTATATTATGGGAGTAATAGGAAGAAAGCTAAGACGCCAGAGTCTGGTGGGACAGAATATGTGGGGGACCTTGATGTCTCAAGTAGAAGAAACGCTTGGAGGTCTACGCATCATTAAAGCCTTCCGTGCAGAGAGTAAAATAAAAACACGCTTTCACAAAACCAACGAGGAGTACAAAGAGGTTGTTACAAAAGTCTACGAGCGCCAACAACTGGCACACCCCGTTAGTGAATTATTGGGAACAATTACAATAGCCATTATTTTGTGGTATGGAGGTAGTCTCATCTTAGAGGGTACAAGTATGATTTCTGCCCCAACTTTCATATACTATCTAATTGTTTTTTACAGCATTATCAACCCTGCCAAAGAGCTTAGTCGTGCCTCCTACGCTATCCAAAAGGGTATGGCCTCCATGGAGCGTATCGAACGGATTTTGGATATTGAAAATCCGATAAAAAGCCCAGAGCAACCTAAACCGCTCCACTTCGACCGAGAGATTCGACTCGAAAACGTATCCTTTAGATACTCTCCCGAAAAATGGATTCTGAAAGACCTCAATCTAACCATCAAAAAAGGACAAACAGTAGCGCTCGTAGGAGCTTCAGGAGCGGGAAAAAGCACGTTGGTAGACCTTATCCCCCGGTTTTGGGATGTTACCGAAGGTCGCATCACAATAGACGGAACAGACATCCGAGAGGTAGATTTAGATGCCCTACGCTCCCTCATTGGCAACGTCAATCAGGAGCCCATACTCTTTAACGACACAGTCTACAACAACATAGCTTTCTCTCCAGAAACAGCCACCCAAGAGGAAGTACTCAATGCTGCCAAAATAGCCAATGCTCACGAATACATCCAAAATTTAACAGAGGGATACCACACCAACATTGGCGATAGAGGTTGTCGATTAAGCGGTGGTGAGAGACAGCGCTTGAGTATTGCCCGTGCTGTTCTAAAAAACCCTGCTATTTTAATATTGGACGAAGCAACCTCATCTTTGGATAATCATTCTGAACGCTTGGTACAAGAAGCTATTGAAAATCTTTTGAAAGACCGCACCACTATCGTTATAGCCCACCGATTGACCACCATAGTCAATGCCGATATTATCTGCGTTTTAGACAAAGGGCGCATCATAGAGCAAGGCTCTCACCAAGAACTTTTGTCTTTAGGTGGAGCCTATTCTCGTCTCTATAAAATGCAGTCAAGTCAAACTCTATAAACCAAGCCTTTTTGCTTGCATAGAGATATGTCTCCCATCGTTATACAGCATCTACCTCCTTCCAAGAGCTTTACCAACCGTCTCTTTGTTATGGCTTATTTGGCAGGAGTATTACCATTTGTCAAAAAGAAGTTTTATGCTCGGTGGCAAAAAGCTCAAATACCCGATGATATAAATCTAATGCTATCAGCACTTGAAAGCATTCCTCAAACGAACCTACAAAAAGCCAATAGTTCCGAAACAAGTATCATTGATGTGGGTGCTGCAGGTACAGTGCTTCGCTTTGTTTTAGCGGTTGCTTCTCTCACGACTCAAGGGAGGGTATCTTTTTCTGCTACACAGCGTTTGCGACAACGCCCCCTACAGCCACTGATAGAAGCTCTCTCTGAGTTGGGTGCGAACGTATCTGGTAGTTGGGGCAATGAAAAAGTATCCTCCACCTCGTTGGTAGTAAGCCCTTCGTTGCACCCCTTACGAGGAGGAGATATAGCACCTGAAATAGGGAGTCTAAGCAGTCAATTCATTACCGCACTTCTCTTAATAGCTCCCTATCTCTCCTCTCCTCTATTTGTTCCTCTCTCGGCAGATGCTCCCAGCAAGCCCTATATTGCAATGACTCTAAGTATGATGCATCGAGCTGGAGCACTATTCACTCTGAATAAAGAAGGGGTTCTTATCCAAAACAAACCCTATAACCGAGAGGCTTTAATGAATATGGGAGAAAAAATAGAAGGGGACTGGAGTGCAGCCTCTTATATCTATGGATGGACAGCCATACTTCCCCTTGAAACGAGGCTATTTATTCCACATCTAACTAAATTCGATACTCAAGGTGATAAGAAAGTGGCTGATCTAATGCTTCCTTTAGGAGTACAAACACACTATATAGAAAACGGAGGGATACTACTAAAAAGAGTCTCCGCCTCCACCCCTCTACTCTACCAACCTATCCTCAAAGACTATCCTGATCTGTTCCCCGCCCTATTTGTAACAGTCCTTATGCAAGGACAATCTTTCTTTTTCAATCAAATAGGAGGGGTACGTTTGAAAGAATCGGATCGCCTCTCCGCACTCTCCGATGTTGCCCAATCATTGGGCTTCATAGTAGAAGAGACTTCAAGTTCTATAATGTGGAGAGGTAAAAAAAACTCCTCCGAGGAGAATATCTCTGTATGTACTTTACAAGACCATCGTTTACCCATGGCTTGGTCTATAGCTTTGCTAAAAGGCTATAACCTCCATTTCGACGATGCCAGCGTTGTAAGCAAGAGTTACCCTCTCTTCTGGGAAGATGCAACACGGGTTGGAATAGAAATTTAGGGCTATAATTTTCTAATCAGTGATAAATCTTATCTTTGTAGATAATTAAGATGGTAAGCAGTATGAGTTTACACTATAAAATAGTAACCAAGATTGCTTTTTGCAGTCTTTTCTTAGGAACGCTTCTTTTAGGAGGATGTATATCTCCCAAGGAAATAAAGAATCCTGATTTAGAATCGGTACAGATAACCTCCTTACGTATTGAAGACAAAGACAATCCTAATCTAAAAAACACGTTCTTCTCAATAGATCACCGTGAAGGAATTATTTACAATGCACATCTCCTGCCTAAGGACTTGGCATTAGACTCAGTAAAAGTAGTGTTAGCTCGCCATAGCGATGCACAGGTAAAATTCATCATCGGAGGGAAACAAGAGACCTCTGGTAGCAATGACTCTCTTTCTTTTGTGAATTGGAAGCAGGGAGTTAGCATTCAACTCTCCAATTCTGCCAAGAATATGAATAAAGAGTACAAGTTAGATATTAGAACCTACTCGTACGACCCTCAAACATTCAATTGGCAAGTTGTTAGTGGAGCACAAATTCCTAACCTTACAAACGTGAAAAAGCTCCTTTTGAAAGAGCATCAAGATAAACTCTTACTCTTCGTGGGCAACACGGCGAACAAAACAGTTGTATATGCGAGTTCTAAGAGCAATCCCAGTCAATGGACACTTATCAATACAACAGGACTTGAGGGAAGCGTAAAGGATGTAACTATAACTCCTTTTGGAGTAGCTTGTTTACTCACTGAAAACGACGATTTCTATCTGTCATCGACAGACTTTACGGAGTGGGCTTCTGCGAACATCGGATCAAGTGTTGTGTCTATTTTAGGCTCCTTCGTAGAACCAGGAGAGAAGAAGTCAACCATTGCCCTTATACTTCGCAATGGCTCAACCAACAAACTCCATTTTGGGACATTGGAAGGTTCGTCCGTTGTATCAGGAGAACTTGTTCCAGAGGACTTCCCCATAGAAAATTTCACATCCATATCTATGAAAGTAGCACAGCACCCAATGCTTGTACTTGTGGGTTCTCACCTCAAAAACGGCACCTCTCAAAAAGCTCAAACATGGACCTCCACCTCTGGAAAAGACTGGCTACGCCTTCCCTCTCCAGAAGGGAGTAATTTGGGAGTAAGTGTTCATGAGCCTGTTCTTCTATACGATGAAACAATAGGACGGATGTATTGCCTCTTTCCCGCCCATTTTACAGAGGCTAACCCACAAATGAAAGTTTTCTTCTCTGACGACAAAGGGGTAGCTTGGACTGAGGGCAATGGAACTTTAATGCTTCCTCCTACTCCATTTGGAATTCGATCTAAACATTTAATAGGCTATTTTGCCACTCCTCACACTCTCTATCTTTTAGGCGGCATGCTACAAGATGGGAGCATTCCTGTAGATATTTGGAAAGGAACACCTCGTATTTACACCGAATAGGATAAATCAAAACGGAACCTATTACAAAGCTACGAATGACGCTCTTTCGGTATAGTTCTATTCTACTTATCGGAGTCTTGTGCTATTCCATACAAATGAAAGCGCAAGAGTATCGTTATGAAGTCGGAGTTTCGGGTGGAGCAACTGCCTATTTGGGAGATGCCAACCCCAGCAATCCGTTCAAAGCTATGGGAGCAAGTTTAGAAGGTATTTTCCGTTACAATCATAATTTGAGACTTGCTTTTTCAGGATACATGAACTATTTCCAACTAAATGGGAACTCCAAAAGATTTAGAGGTAACCATTTTCCCAACGGAAGTCAGGCCTCATTCACACTCCATGGAGTGGGTATCGTGTTACGTTCGGAGTATAACTTCTATCCGTATAGTGACAAGTTCCCTTTTCTACAAACTCGTCGCCTTACCCCCTACATTGCGGCTGGAGCTACGTTAGGATTTAGTGTACAGCACTCCCAAGCCTTACTTCACCCTGGAGTAAATTTAGCTTTAGGTATAAAGTATAAACTAAGAAATCGGCTGAACTTTTTTGCCTATGTCGAAGGAACGCACTTTTTCTCCGATAGATTAGATACTTCTTCTACCTCCTCAAAAATTCTCCGCAACCCTTACCACGTCAATTCGTCTCTATTGAAAGGGGGAGATGGTATGGTGCGATTGATGCTAGGTATTTCTTACGAGTTTCAGAAACAAGCTACCCGATGCAATAATGACAAGTAAGCAAGTAGATACACAGTTAGGACCTCGTCACGTTGCTATTATAATGGATGGTAATGGTCGTTGGGCTGTACGGCAAGGCATGAGCCGTTCCAAAGGACACTTTGCTGGTGTGGAGGCACTTCATAGGACAGTAGCCGAAGCTATCAAGCAGGGTGTAAAATATCTTTCTGTTTATGCTTTTAGCTCTGAAAACTGGCAGAGACCCAGCGAAGAAGTAGAGGCTTTGATGATTTTGATGGCAGAAAGTTTAGATACTTATGCAGAAGAATTGTCAGCTCAAGGGGTGCGCATCTTTCCCATCGGAGATATTATGCGTCTGCCCGAGAGTACTCGTCGTAAGCTATTGGATGCGGTAAGCAAAACAGCAAACAATGATATTTTGACCCTAATAGTAGGACTCAGTTACTCTGCTCGCTGGGAGATTAACCACGCACTACATAGTGCAGTGCAAGAGATCGAGAGTGGCAAAGTGAAAACATCTACCTTGCTAAGCAATGCCAACGCCATAGAACCCTATCTCTCGACAAAAGATATCCCCGATCCAGACCTATTGATACGGACGGGAGGAGAGCTGAGAATAAGCAATTTTCTACTTTACCAGTTGGCTTACACTGAGCTTTTTTTTACGGAAACACTATGGCCAGACTTCGATGCTTGCGATTTACAAGAGGCATTAGATAGTTATGCCTTACGTCACAGACGATTTGGAAGGATTGATGCCAAAGATAACAATGACCTAAAAGAGGAGTTAGATTGCCTCTAAAGATATACTTTATGAAGAAAAATAGTCTTTTCAAAATACTCTTTTTATCTGGGGTTATAGCAATAGCTTCTCCTGCGGTAAAAGCCCAGCAAGATAGCACCCTGCAAAAACCTTCTGCCCCTTTTCAAGTTGACTACTTACGCCCTGTGAGTCGTCGCATTGCCGACATCAAGATTCTTGGAGGCGAAGGCTATGCTTCCTCTGTACTTATCAGTCTCTCTGGACTTAATGTAGGAGATGTAGTAGAGATTCCCGGTATTGCTTTCAGCGATGCGGTGCGTCGTTTTATGCGCAATGGATATTTCGACAATGCCCAGGTAGTAATCGCCAAAGAGCAAGGAAGCGACATTTGGGTAGAAATTCGTCTTAAGCAACGCCCTAAAATATCTTCTATTAACTACGTAGGGGTAAAACAATCTGAACGCAAGGAATTGGAGCAACGCACAGGGCTTCGTGCCGAAATGCAATTAACCCCTAACATCGTAGACCGCACTAAACAAATCATAAAAAAGTACTTTGAAGAACAAGGGTATAGCAATATGGCTGTTGAGGTACAGCAGCAAACCGATTTGTCCCGACAAGGTTATGTATTAGTTACCGTCAATATTGACAAGAAAAACAAAATAAAGGTCGACAATATCGAGTTCGTAGGCAATAAGGCACTATCGGACAATGCTCTTAGAGCAGCTATGAAACAGACCAATGAAGTGTTCAACCTATCAAAAGGTAGATTTTGGTCGAGCATTGTAGAGATATTTAGCCCCAAAAAGTATATCGAAACCGAATACAAAGCCGATTTGGAAAAACTCGTAGCTCGTTACCACGAAGCGGGTTACAGAGATGCTGAAATCGTTTCGGAAGAAGTAACTCCTGTTTCGGGCAATGACAAGCGAGTAAAGATACGCATCCAAATAGATGAGGGCAAGAAATACTACATAAAAGACCTCCGATTTGTCGGCAATACAAAATACTCTTCCGATTACTTAATGGCAGTATTGGGTGTCAAAGCAGGAGAACTTTACAACCAAAAGAAGTTGGAAAGTCGCCTTCTCTCTGACGAAGATGCTGTTTCCAACCTTTACTACAACAATGGATACATCTTTGCACACATCGACCCCATAGAGACCAATGTTACAGCAGACTCTGTAATGCTTGATCTCCGTGTAGTAGAAGGTCCTCAAGCTACCATCAATAAGGTGCTCATAAAAGGTAATGATTTAGTCTATGACAACGTTATTCGCCGAGAGCTTTTTACTAAACCAGGCAAACTCTTCAGCAAGGAAGATTTGATGACTTCTTGGATGTCCTTAAATCAATTGAATCAGTTTGACCCTGAAAAATCTATCCCTAAACCTGTTCCTAACCCACAAGATGGGACAGTGGATATTGAGTATAATCTGGAAGCAAAACGAAGCGATAAGTTTGAGCTTAGTTTCGGTTGGAGTCAAGCAGGACTTATAGCAAGTGTTGGTATTCAGTTTACCAACTTCTCTATCTATAACCTCTTCCATCCCAGTATGTATAAGGGATTTATACCGCAAGGAGATGGACAAACCTTGGCTGTAAGTGCCACCACAAACGGTCGCTACTATCAGCAGTATAGCATCCAATTTATGGACCCTTGGTTTGGAGGTAAGCGCCCGAACTTCTTTAGCACTCGTTTGTTCTACTCTCGCCAAACAGCCTTGGACACTAAATTCTACAACAATCAGATAGGAGCTATAGGTTACAATCCCTATGGTTATGGCAATTATGGAGGATATGGCTATGGAGGATACGGTTACGGCGGATATGGAGGCTATGGAGGAGGATATGGCGAAGGCACTCTATTAGAGAAAGCCTACAATCCCAACCAGTCGCTACAAATTTTAGGTGGGTCGATTACCTACGGAAAACGTTTGAATTGGCCCGACAACTGGTTCCGCTTTACCACATCGCTCAACTACAATTACTACTTATTAAGAGACTGGGTATACGATACCTTTGAAGGCTTTCATGATGGCTCTGCCAATGACCTCAACCTCCAAGTAACCTTCTCTCGCTCATCTATTGATAATCCAATTTACACGAGAAGAGGATCAGAGTTTTCCCTCTCCGTTTCGGCCACTCCCCCCTACTCCCTTTTTGATAAAATAGACTACTCTAACCCTCGTCTACCTTCTGCCGATCGTTATCGTTTTGTAGAGTATCACAAATGGAGATTTTCGGGTAAGGTATTCACTCCTTTGGCAAATCCGCAGATAGTGCAATACACTCCCGTTTTGATGAACCGCTTCGACATCGGTATCTTAGGTTCTTACAATCCTTATAAACGTTCTCCTTTTGGCACTTACTACATGGGAGGAGATGGTATGAGTAGCTATGTAGGAGGCTATATGAACGAATCTATCGGTCTACGAGGCTACCGCAATGGTAGTATTGCAGGAAGTAACTACGATTATGCTACTGCTTTCGTTCGCTTAGCTACCGAACTTCGAGTACCCATCCTCTTTCAAGGACAAACTAACGTATGGGCTCTTGCCTTCCTCGAAGCAGGAAATGCTTGGAGCAATATCGCTGATATAAATCCGTTTAACTTGAAACGTTCAGCAGGTGTCGGGGTGCGTATTACTTTACCGATGATTGGACTCTTGGGGCTTGATTGGGGATATGGATTTGACAGACCTGACGGCTCAAATACTCGTGGAGGAAGTAACGTACACTTTATATTGGGACAAGAATTTTAACAACCAGTATGCAACCCTAAGAGGTTTAGCTCGTCTTACTAAAAGAACACAGAAGTTTTACCCTTTAATAGTAAACTAACAATGAAACGAATCCTTATTTCACTTATCATTTTCCTCTCTTGTGGAATGATTTCCTTTGCTCAAAAATATGCTCTCGTAGATATGGAATACATTTTGAAAAACATTCCTAACTATGAAATGATGAATGAGCAGTTAGAAACAATCTCTAAGAAGTGGCAACAAGAGGTACAGAAACTACAGACAGAGGCAGAAACACTCTACAAAAAATATCAGAGTGATTTAGTTTTTCTTTCTGCCAAACAAAAGAAAGAGTCTGAAGAGCAAATCGTAAAAAAGGAGCAAGAAGCCGCAGCCTTGCAGACCAAGTATTTTGGTCCCGAAGGCGAACTCTACAAAAAACGCACCGAGATGATGAAACCCATCCAAGACGAGATTTGGGAAGCCATTAAGGAGATTTCAAAAGCAAATAGCTTCCAACTCGTTTTAGACCGAGGCACTTCGGTATCATCTATGCCAACCCTGGTATTGACATTAGCGACCAAGTGCTTAAAAAAATGGGATACTCAAAAAAGTAAAACGAACAAGAACATTAGATTAAATATTGATTGACAAAATGAAGAAACTTATTATCAGCCTTATTGTGGCTCTTTTGCCAATGGTGCTATTGGCGCAGCACAAGATTGCTCATGTGAATTCTCAGGAGATTATGATGGCTCTTCCCGAAAGTGCCGCTGCTCAGAAACGTTTGCAAGAGCTGGATGCTAAGTACACCGAAGAGGTACAAACTATGCAAACAGAGTACAATAAGAAATTGGAAGCCTTTGCTAAAGAACAAGAAAAGCTCTCTGAAGCTATCCGTAAGAGCAGACAACAAGAACTCTCTGATATGCAAAACCGCATTCAACAGTCTGTCCAAGTAATGCAACAGGACATCCAAAAGCAACAAGAAACGCTTATTGCTCCTATCCAACAAAAAGTTATGGAAGCAATCAAGAAAGTAGGCGACGAAGTAGGTTGTACCTATGTAGTGGAGTCTGCTATGTTGCTCTACGTGGGTAAAGATGCTATGGATATTACAGCCAAAGTAAAAACTCGCTTAGGCATCAAGTAATTTTAGCAAAGTATTTTTTATACAAAAAGGGTCGTCTACCGATTCGGTAGGCGACCTCTTTTTTGCTTACACTCCAAGTAAGCAGTGTGTAAGATAAGGCTATTGCATAGTAGCGCTCTTGCGACATTTTTATGAACATTCAGACGCTCCTCTACTTTTGAGTATTCCCCTTTCTTTCAATGTATCAATGCTTTCTAAAGCCTAAAGTACAGTTATTCATCTGGGCAGAGCAAGTACCCACAGCCCCACTATTCTCGGTAATCGTTGCGATTACAGTATTCTGCAAAGTCTTGCAAAAAGTTCTTTTAAGAGCTTCGAAGCCCATGCGATGGTACCAAGAAGAAGTGCTACTACCTCCTCTCTCTCTTTTGTGTTTCTATCTCTCCAAAACTTTTCAGTAGTTCTATCATTTTTCAAACATCCACGGCAACAGCCATAAGGACTATTTTCTGTGGATAGGCTTCTGTTAAGGCATCTGCTGCGGCAACTAAAGTAGCCCCTGTAGTTAAGACATCGTCCAAGAGCAATATACGACTCCCCTTCTCTATACTGTCTACTCCCAGCTGAAAAGTATTTTTCATCGCTTGTAGACGCTCTTTACGAGAGCGAGTTGTTTGACTTTCACTATCCTTACTACGTTTTAGTCCATGCTCTGCAACAGGAATTTGCGTAGCCATACTTATACCTTGAGCAAAAAGAGAACTTTGATTATACCCTCTTTTTGCTTCCCTTTGACGAGTAATAGGTACAGGAATGATAAGGTCAAAATCTTCCTTACAAATACCCAATTCTAACGCTAAACTTCTACCTACTGCAACTGCCGCCTCGGCATGTCTATGATACTTTACATTGTGTATCATAGCTTGCACTCTATTGAGTTTCTCAAAGCGATAGCCACCCAAAAATCCTTGTATAGGATAAGTCGTACCCTGCAAACGCTCCCAAGCCTTATCCGTCAACTCAACAAAACGAGGAAAAGTAAGGAAACAAGAGGGACAAACTCCATACTCGTTAAGAGAAAGTCGCTTAGCACACCCTGCGCAGTAGCGTGGATAGACAAAATCAACAATAGCTCGCAGGAGTTCTCCAGACGAAGTGTGGGACTTATATCGGTAGACTTTTATAGCCATAATCAAAAACAACAAGAGACCGAAATACGGTCTCCTATATATTAGTCAACTGAGGTTTATTTTCAAAAACCAACTCTTTGGAGTACAAACAACGCTCTCTCCGACACAAAGACTTTGAATAGTCTGCCTTTCTCTCTCCTTTTTAAGAGGCGAAGCAATAAACTCACTCAAAAACAGGTAGTGCAAGAAGATTTATTTGCTCTCGGCAATCCACTGCTCAATGGCTTTGACCAGTATGTTATTAGTCTCTTCGTCTCGGGCTGTTATGCGGATGTAGGATTCGTTCAAACCATGGAAGTTACTGGCATCTCGCACCAATATATTATGGTTTGTAAGCAAATAGTCTCTCAACTGAGCTGCTGTGCCCGTCTTTAAGCGTACTAAGAAAAAAGTTGTCTCGCTGGGGATAACTTCCAAATCATCAAAGACCCTCAGCTTAGAGATAAGCTCTTGTGTAGCCCTCTGCACTTTCTAATAGGGAGCGTAAATTGAGCAGGATGAATAAGAATATACTTCGCAGCCTCGATAGCCAACGTATTGACAGACCAAGGGATAATATACTTTGAAAGCTCTTCGGTGATACTCTTATTCGCCACAATATAGCCTATTCTCAAACCGGGGATACTATAGGTATGACTAAAACTCCACACAGTAATAATATTGGAGTACTGCTTAGAAGCCCCAGGCTTTAAGAGATTGGTAGTGGTATAGTTGGCATATGCTTGGTCTATGATAAAGTTTACGTTAGGATGCTTGCTCACTAAGCGAATCAACTCCGAGTGAGACATAATACGCCCATCAGGATTGTTGGGCGTACAAAGGAAACAAAAATCAACTTCGTCCAAAGGCCACTCCTCTATTGGAGTCAAGTTAGACACCAAGCGTATATCGAAATTGTAGCGACGCATAGCATCTTCATAATCGCTAAAACTTGGCACAGGTATCAACACCTTTTTGCCAGCAAAGGCTTGAGCTATAAGGTAAAAAGCCGAAGTCGGTCCGTTGGTTATAACAATGTTCTGCTCCGAAAGCTCGTGACGACGAGCAATCATCTTACGCAAAGTAGCACCATCGGGTTCGGGATAGTGCTGAATGCTTTCAGGAAGCAGTTGGATTAAGTGCTCTGTAAGCAACTGATTGTCGCCTCCATACCATACGGTAGAGCTAAAGTTTAGTAAGGAGCGATTGTTTTCTACGCAGTGCTCTTCGCTATTTACATGTATCATAATAATGTGATTTAACTAATTATGCCCAGAGCCTCATAGGTGCTTTCGAGCAGTGTGAGGCGCGTTTTTTGAGAAATTAATTTATTGTTGAGTCGAGTTGGATAAGTACGGTTAGAAAGGAATACAAAGACCAACTCATTGGAAGGATCTATCCAGACAACACATCCCGTAAAACCACTATGCCCAAAGGTTTGCAGAGAGGCAACCTCAGGTATATTCACTCCTGGACGTCCTATCTCGAAGCCAAGCGAACGCCTGCCTCCTACACCTCTTGTAGAGCGAAACTGACGCACCACAGAAGAAGGTATTATCTGCTGTTGGTGATAAGAGCCATTGTCCAAAATCATTTGAGCTACCTCCGCCAATTCTGTAGCTGTGGCAAAAAGACCTGCATTGCCTGCTACTCCACCTCGGCAAGCAGCTGTCTCATCATCTACAGTACCCCACACTTTACCTCTTAGAAAGCATTGTTCTTGGGTAGGAGCTATCTCTAACTCTGAAAACCTTTTCAATGGTAAATAACCCAAAGAGTGTAGTTCCATAGGTTCGTATAGCAGCTCTTGTGCTAACTGCTCTAATGATTTACCTGTGGCACGCTCCGCCATTACTCCAACGAGAATAAAACCGACATCACTATATCGGTATGTATTTCTCGATTTGAGGGGAGTCATAGCAATCTTTTCCAACATCTCTTCCTTAAACGAGTTACGCAAATAAAGATGATTACCGAAAGGAATGGAGAACTCTCGGCTTTTCTCCTCTGCCACCTTACTTTCATCGTACTGTATAGCAGGATTTACCCACGTATTGCGAGCTATCTGCTTCCAACCCGATTTACTTCGATAAGAGAATAGAGGAAAGCCTTCGTAGGAAGAGGGGTTAAGTAAATCAACATAAAAGTTAATGGTAGGAATAAGCCCAGATTGATGAAGCAAAAGCTCTTTAAGAGTAATACGAGCAACAGGTGTATTCTTCACTTCGGGGATATATTTATCCACTCGATCCGAGAGCTTCAATACTCCCTGTGCAACCAACTGCATCACTATGGGAGTAGTGGTCAGGCTTTAGTAATTGACGCCACATCGTAAATCGTATTCTTACCTACCGAAGTAGAAGAGAGCGTACCCTCCGTAGTACCAAAAGCATTGTTATACACGCTCTTCCCTTTGTGGAGCACTACGATTTGGCACCCAGGAAATACTCGCTCTCTTATGGATTGCTGTACGATGCGCTCCAAAGAGGCAAAATTTCGAGTAGAGATTTCCGTAGTAGAGACTACTCGACTATCGCCTTGAGATACTGGGGATGTCGTAGCCCCCTTTCTCACTTCCTTGGGAGGAGTTTGTACTATCTCTACATCGTTAGGATCTATATTGAAGTAACGCCCCACGACGGCTCTCTGTGCCTCTTCATTAGCCTCATAAGCACAAGCTACACCTTGGATTTGAGAGAGAGTAGACTGCCAATGAGACAGGGCATAAGGCGAAGTAAAGAGGGTAAAAACCACCTGTGTACGCTCCGCTATTTGGGCTATAAAAGCACTATGAGGAGAGCCTTTACCTACAAAACAATTTACAAAAACTACATCGCATTTTGCCAACTCGTCTAAATTCTTATTTTGGTCTGGAAGAGTAGCCTTAGCAGATAGCTGTAGCTGTTTAGTTATAGGCACTCCTATCTTTCGTAACGTTTTTCCAAACTCTTTAGGAGCTTGTGCAGAAGCATAAATATCTACCACACCGTAGGAGCGTTTACTTTTCCTACTCAAGGGAAGGAGAACATTTTCGCCACGTACTATTTTGATGGACTGCCACCAAAGTTCGTTCGCCAAGGTGCGAGCCTCTGGAGTATTGAGCTGGGTATAAAACTCCTCTTGCGTCCAAGTAGGCACATCAAGAGGTTTCAGAGAGCCTCCCATCAAATACCATTTGTAGAGAAGTATTTTACGACACCGATTTTCAACTTCCTTTTTATCTATTACCCCAGTCTGCACTGCTTGGAGCAATTCTTTGTGGGTGGTTGCAGCATTGATAGGTCCCAAGAGGAAATCATTGCCCGCAAGGAAAGCACGTACACTAATAGGATGCATCCCCTTCTGTTGCATTCCTTTCATCTGCATACCATCGGTAAAAATAAGTCCCTTAAATCCCATTTTTTCCTGCAGCAGTGTGGTCGTAATCTTTTTGCTCATTGAAGCTGGAGTACCCGATTTGTCCATCGAAGGCACATTGAGATGCCCTACCATAACCCCTCCGAATCCACGATTAAAGTAGGAGGTAAAGGGAGCCAATTCGAGTTCTTCTAAGTCTTTCTTCTTGCCGATGATCGTGGGGAGAGCATGGTGCGAGTCGACCGAAGTATTACCATGCCCTGGGAAGTGCTTAGCTACAGAGAGCACACCTCCATGCTCCAAACCCTCCGAATATGCCAACCCATAACGAATTACAGTCGTTTTATCTTCGCCAAAACTACGTGTGCCAATAACGGGATTGCGAGGGTTGTTGTTTATATCCAATACAGGCGCAAAATTAGCGTGAACTCCTATCACCTTGCATTGCTGTGCCATACTAACTCCAAAAGCATACAGTAAGCTTTCTTCTGTCACGTTGCAAGTGCCATATTACGAGGATAACGTATTGTATTAGAGAGGCGCATTGCCAATCCCCACTCGGCATCAGCAGTTATCAACAGAGGTATGCGCATCTCCCTTTGAAGGGCTCGATTCATTACCCATTGGTCGTAAGCCTCTCCCTTTTGATAGAGAATACCTCCTGCATAAGAGGCTTTAAGTTCCGCCTTAGCCCTCTGAATGGCAGTTTCGGAAGAGGAGGGGTAAATCACGGGGATAATGAGTTGCCCTACCTGCTCTTCAAGCGTCATCCGAGACAGGAGCTCTTCCACCTCTCTCTCCGCCTGCGCCCTGCGAGAGGGTTCTATTATACGAGGATAACCCTGCCCCCAAAGGGAACAAGTAATGGAACTCCATAGGGAGACCCACAAGAGAAACGATAGCAACCGATACTTTTTCATCTTACCTACAAAGGTACTCCCATTTATCGAGACCTCAAACAGGAGGTAAAAAGGGCTTTATCGGAGTTCTCAAAAAACGATATAGAGAGATGATGTAACCATTAACCCTTGTAACCCTAAACATCTGTACAAACTCTCAAAAGGATTAGTCCTTTCGAGTGTAACCATTAACCCTTTTGAAACCGTCTTTCAAATCCTTTGAAGAAATCTACCAAGAGGAGACGAAAGATAGGTTTTAGCCAACTCGTTCCTCTCTCTCAGACGGCTATTACTCATATCCTTTTTGTATCTTTCGAACATCAGATAAGTAATCTCTATTAGAATAGAAACATTTGCCTATCCATCAGATGCCTATGAAATCTTTCCGTTCGATAATTTATCCCCTCACACTGCTTGTAATGGTACTTAGCTCTATACCCTTATTGGCTCAACATTCACAAGTGTTGGAGCAGAAGATGCAAGAATTACAAAAAGCACAAGAAGAGCGTCTCCCAAGCGAAGTAATTGCTATAGTTGATGCCACCCTTCCCCTCGCTATCAACCTCCAAAACGTGGACTTTATCTGCCAACTTTTGGAGGGGAAAAAGGAGGCTCTCAAACAGAAAGATTGGGGCGACCCTCTGACTCTTTTCTACGAAGATATGCATCGCACTAACCAAGCGATCTCCTCTTTTGAACCATCTGCACAGATAATTTGGCTTCTTTTTCAACTACATCACTACTCTCAACTCTACCTATCGCCTCAAGAGATTTTCACGGTAGAAGTTCATCCCTTTCAACCTCAGTATTGGAGTTCTTCAGACTACAAGGCTTTCGTAAGTCAAAAGATAAAAAACCTATTCCTCCTACTCACAAAAGTAAAAGAACAACAGGGACAAAAGGCTCTTCTTCAAAGGTATAGCACCTCGAGCCAATCGCTCCAAGAGTTGCTTCAGCAGGGTACCCCCTACTGGTATCTCGCTTTAGACAAAGTAAATTGGAGTGGTATTGCTCGCAACCTAAAGCGAAAAGAGCGTTTAGAGTGGGCACGATTTATACAACAAGAAATTGACCTCTTAACTTCTCACTACCCACAAGAAAAAAGATTGATTGAATGGCTCAATAGCTCCATTCAGTACCATGTAGGTACTGCCCCCATTCATAAAGCAGAGAAGCAATTAGCTGAGTCTATTTTTACTATCTACAAAGAAAAATGGGCATACCCTTTGGTCGTAAAAACCGTGGAGTACTTCGCTTCAGAAGGGCAACCCGCGCGAGCTATCGCGCTCATCGAAGAGTACAATGCCTATCACGCATCTAACCCCAGCAAGCAGTTGCAACAACTGGCCATCACCTTAAAGCAACCCTACAGCCAAGCAGACCTATCCAACTCAACTCTGCTTGTAGGCAGAGAAATTCATTTGTATATCCAAAGCTATCAGATTAAAGAGTACACTTTAACTCTACTGCAATGCCACTACAATGAAAATGAAAAAGAGTTACAAACTTTCGAAAAACAGTATACTACCCTACTCGTAAAACCTTCTAAACAAGAGCCCTATACTCTATCTTTAGACACTATATCTCTGAAAAATCTCCCCGTGGGAGACTATCGGATAAGACTCTCGACCAATGAACTAAAAGACTCCGAAGCAGTGCAAACCTTTGACCTACAAGTAGTGGACTACCTACCCGTAGAAATAGAACTTGCCTCTAACCAAAAGATGCTACAACTCTTAGAGGGCTGGAGCGGTAACCCTATAACATCGCCCTACAAACTGTGGCACAAAGAGGAGTACAAAGAAAAAGCCCCCTATACGCTATTAAAAAAAGTTAGCCCCGATAAACTGGGATGTCTGCCCCTAAGCCAAGAGATTAAAGCTATTCAAAAAGAGAGTGGCATGCCCCAACCTCTACTCAAAATCAATACCTACTTGTATGGTGGGCAACCTCGCTTAGAGTTCGGCAAACGTGTACAAAAAGCAGAGATTATAACCGATAGAGGGTTATATCGACCAGGACAAAAGGTTCAATTCGTCATAATAGCCTACCAAGTAGGGTATCAACGAAAGGAGGCTCAAGTACTCCCCCATCAAGAGCTTCAACTTATCCTATTAACACCTTCTGGAGAAGAGCTTATTCGCCAAAAGCTATCTACCGATAGTATAGGAATGGCACAAGGCTCTCTGACTCTACCCTCCATAGGTCAAAGAGGGACTTACCGACTTTCAATAAACACACTCCAAGGCAAATTCTTAGAGAATTATTACCTACAAGTAGAGGAGTACAAACGCCCCTCTTTTGAAGTTACTCTACTCCCTTTGGAAGGTAGCTACTCGGTAGGAGATACTGTAATGCTAAAAGGCACCAGTCAGACTCTATCAGGACAACCTCTGAAGGGGGCAGAAGTACGCTATAAACTATTGGGACAAAAGTTTCTTTGGGGGGCAAGGTACATCGACTACAACCATTCCGAAAGAGAGCTACTTAACGAGGGTAAGTTTGCCATCGAAGCCTCAGATGGTTCTTTCGCTATCTCCCTTCCCCTCGAAGATTTAAGCCTTTATTCTACAGAGAGCGAAGAAGAAAGCAAGCTCGAAAAACCCTTTCAATACCATACTTACATTTGTGAAGTTACAGTAATAGCCCCCTCGGGCGAAAGTCAAACAGAACAGAAGTTCTTAACCATAGGCGACCAAGAGGTTTATTTAGAGTATATCGGTAGCACGACTTGGGTTAAAGAGCAAGGAAAGGCAGAGCGAGAAACACTCCAACTTAAAGTATCCAATCACGAAGGAGAAACTCTAAAGGGAGTTGTACAATATCAACTAAGAAAAGACTCTCCAGATCAAGGAGTTATTGCCTACAGAGGGGAGCTATCGTGTTATGAAAAGCATGCCCTACCCGATTCTTGGCTCTCGTTACCCTCGGGAAAGTATTACCTCTCATTCTCCTACACATTACCCTCGGGAAAAGTAATAGAAAGTACTCCAGAGGAGATTGTTATCTTCTCCCTTCGAGATAAAAAACTAACTCTCGGAAAAGACCTTTGGGCTTTTGCACCTCGACTTTCGTTCACGGATCAAAAATTACCCGAACTATACATCGCTTCGCAAAGCGATAAGCAACCCATTTTTTACCTCGTCTCCCACGAAGGAGGTACAGAGGAGCTAAAGCAACTTCCCTTGATGGGGCGTAACACCCTACAACGACTACACATCTCCCTCCCTTCTAAGCCTCTCGCCCCAGAATATGAGGTGCAAAAGATAAACGTGCTACTCTACACCGTAAAAGATGGAGTGCTATTAGAAAAAAGGATTTCATTCCAAAGAGAAGAAAAAGCTCAAAATCCGACACTAACGTGGCACAGCTTCAGAGATAGGGTTATAGCAGGCAGTCAAGAGCAATGGAGCGTACAACTATCGTATCCTAACCAAAAGCCTTTTGCCCACGCTCAGAGTATGGTTTGGATGTATGATAGTGCCCTTGACTACATAGCTCCTTACACATTACCTGAATATACCCTCGTGCAACCCCTCTATTTCTCCACGGCTACGGTGCGCTCCCTACTCTATACGGGCAATCTCTATCCCCAACCTATGCCTATTGCATTAGAAAGTACAAGAACTGGCAGAAGCAAATCTGCATTAAGACAAAAAGGAAGAAAAGATACCTCTTGGGCAGAGATCGAAAACGCTGTGGAGAGCATCGACAGCGATACTTTCGACGAAAATCAAGCTAAGAAAAGTGTCAATGCTATACGACACAACTTTGCAGAAACCGCCTTTTTCTACCCCAATCTACAAACCGATACAGAAGGTAAACTTACTTGGTGCGCTACTTTGCCCCAAAGTATCACTCGCTGGCGTTTATGTATTTTTAGTTACGACCCATACCTAAACTACACCAACCACGACCGCTATATTGAGGCATACAAGAAGTTCAGCGTAGAGCCTATGATGCCCAGATTCGTTCGCATCGGAGACGAAACACATATACAAGGCGTTATCCGCAATCTTACTGAAGAGTCATTAGAGACACGTGTCGTTTTTGAAGTTTTCGAACCCTCTACCGACTCGGTTTTATATTGCACCGAACAGAGCCTTATACTAAATGCCAACAGACAAGAGGCATTCAAATTTGCCTACTACCCTACCTCTAATTATCCAATAGTAGGGATACGCATTGTTGCCCAAGCAGGAGCTTTCTCCGATGGTGAACAACACCTTCTTTCTCAACTCCCCGCAGGTAAAAATATACAACAGGCGTTCCCTATCGTCAATAAAGGAGAGCGCACTCATCTTTATTCGCTAAAAGAGTTGTTCCCTAAAAATACAGAACCCCAAGGGGCTTTCCTAACTGTTAATGTAGTAAGTAACGCCGAATTATTGACTCTACTTGCACTCCCATATCTTTCGATGCAATCGTCTGTCAATTCAGTTGATTTGTTAGCCTCTATTTATAGCCAATCAACACTCAAAAGACTACTTCAAAAGCCAGCTATTAAAAATTGGATGAAATGGAAAGAAATGCAACTTCGATATGGAAAAGAAGCAGGTCGCCTATCTACTACCAATTTACCTCAACAACAGCCACTGGAAGAAACGCCTTGGAAGTCTTTTGCTCAAGCAGAAGAAGAACATACTCGTGCACTACTCCGATGGACAGAGACTCCCTCCCAAACATTATTAACTCTTCTCTCCGACCTCCAGAAGATGCAACAAGATAGCGGTCACTGGATCTGGTACAAGGGAATGAGCGAATCACCCTATCTGACACCGATTATCATCGAAATGTTAGGACGCATAACTCCTAACCTAACCAATACACAAGAGAGAGAAGTTGTACAAAAGATGCTATCCAAGGCTTGGAAAGGGTATGTGCAAGATTTGCTAAAAAGATATGATACTGAAATAAAAAAAGCAGATTCTAACAAGGCTATGCTCTACCCAGCTATAGAATACCTCTACTTACATCATCGTTTTAGAGCAACCAAGGAAATAGAAGATTCGAAAGAAAAAGACTTCTATTCCTATGCCCTTACACTATTGAAAAAGGAGGCTCAGCGCATCCCCCTTAGCTTATTGCCATCCTCTGCTATGGCTCTTTACCATGCAGGAGCACACAGAGAGGCAGAAAAAATGGCTCGCTCTTTAGAAAGTCATCTAAGCCCAAACAACGAGAAAGGAGCTTTTTTTGCAGGACTAAACAATAGGTATCATTGGTATAGCCCTTCTATGCGTATGCAACTTATCACAATGGAGCTCTTTAACCTCATAGGAGGTCGGGAAAGCACTATCAATGCTATGAAACACTGGATAGTAAATCAAAAGCGTACTACTCTTTGGGACTCCCCTCTTGCTTCGATATGGGCTATTGAAAGCCTCTTTTCAAACGAAGAAAAAGATAAGGCAAATTACTCCCTTGATACCATTTCTATCACACTCCCACTAAGAACTGGAGGTACTCTCTTGCAAAAGGGAGAAGAGGTACAAATAACTCGACCTTTAGAATCTTTAGACCTCTCCCTCCCAGTGAAGGTAGAACAGAGCGCAAGAGACAAGCAACTTTGGGGTGGTGTACATGCCTCCTTCTATCAAGATTTTGAAGAGGTCGCTCCCCATGATTTACCCTCTCTCTCGGTAAATCGTCTTCTTTTCGTTCGTCACCAAGAGGCGGGAGAAGAAAAGCTCATCCCCATAACAGCAGAAACTCCTCTCTCTGTAGGCGATAGGATTATTACCCAACTACATATCAAGTGCGATAGAGATTTTGATTTCATTGCTCTCATCGACACACGTATCGGAGGTTGTGAACCTGTCGAACAGACCAGCGGTTATAAATGGAATAAATCTATCGACTACTACCGTGAGATTAGAGACTCCGAAACACGTTTCTACCTCCAGCACATATCGAGAGGAGAACACTTTTTGCAGTACGAGCAAGTCGTAGTCCGCTCGGGATCTTACACGGCAGGAATTGCTACTCTACAAAGTGCCTATGCACCTGAATATAGTGCCCACACAGGAGGAACTCCTCGCATTACGATACAGTCGACCGACAAATAATGCCTCTGCAATAATCTCAAAAAGTAGCAAAAGAGAGATAAAAAGGTTTTCAGAAAATAGAAATGGAGGGTAATCTCTAAAGAAACCAACTTAGAACATAAAAAAAGATGCTTCAAAAACTCATTGTCTTGAAGCATCTTTATGTACAAATTCGTATACCGATTAGAATTATCTCCCAAAGAAAGAGAGAGATTGTGGAGCTGGAGGGGATTGAACCCTCGTCCAAACGCGGAATGAATATGCTTTCTACATGTTTAGCCTTGCTTACAATTTTCGTGGTACTCCTACGGGAAAGGCAACCAAAGAGATACCCTTATTCCATGATCTAAATCAGACAACCACCTCATGGAAAGAGTGGTGCTGAACCCCGATATACGTGCGTTGCCTTACTCAAGGAACTTCGGAGCAAGAGTCTTGGGCAACGTCTCGTCCGAGCCTATCGGATCAGATTAAGCAAGCTAACTTACTATACTTCGGTTAGGCAGCGAGAGCGTAATTATTTTCGCCAACTAAAAAATTCGATGCTTGAGATTAAAGTGAGAGAGCAACAACTCACTACATGCTTACCTACCCTTCGTCACGCTGTCAAAGCCATGTCAGCCCCATATAATATAACACCAACACTGTTGCCAAACAACTTAGATAGAAAACAAGTTAAAAAGAGAACGCTATCTCTCTCAACTCAGCTTCAAAGGTACGAAAAAGTCTATTCAAAACAAAAAACTCGGGTGCCGGAAATTCCTAAACAGCTCCATAAAAAATTACAGAACTATTTTTTCAAAGAATTCTATCAAAAGAACAACTCCCCCTAAGCTCTTTTTAAGAGTGTTGTATAGTACTTTATTGTCGTCAACATTTGAGAGAATGCTACATCCTTCTTGACTCTCTTTTCTTTTTTATTGGAGTCCTTGTTTCTCAAAAGTAAACTTGTTAGCTGTTTATTGTCCTAAAAGATAATGTCCTAAAAATTTTTGAGAACAAGCCTCTTACCGACTCAGCAAGGCTTTTTTCTAACCTCAAAAACTTTTATCAAGCACCAATGTTTTCTTTCTTATTATCAAATTCTCATCCCCCATCATTCCACAACTAACACAAAAAAGGTGCCTATAAAACTATAAGCACCTTTTTGAAACATTTATCAAGCTCCAATTAGTCCAACTTGTGTACTACAATACCTGAGCGCAATTTAGGTTCAAACCATGTAGTCTTTGGAGGCATAATGTTGCCAGTATCGGCAATATCCATAATTTGTTTCATTGTAACAGGATAGAGAGCCAAAGCAACTTTCATCTCCCCACTATCTACACGTTTCTTTAATTCGCCTAATCCACGGATACCACCAACAAAGTCAATGCGCTTGTCCGAACGAAGATCCTTAATGCCAAGGATTTCATCAAGGATTAAGTTAGAAGAAATAGTTACATCCAATACACCGATGGGGTCGTTGTCGTCATAAGTACCAGGCTTAGCGGTTAATGAATACCACTTACCACCCAAATAGAGAGAGAAGTTGTGGAGGTTGCTGGGATGATAGATTTCTGTACCCTTAAGCTCTACTGTAAAGTTCTTTTCCAACTTTGACAAGAACTCTTCATCACTCAAGCCATTAAGATCCTTAACCACACGGTTATAATCAATAATAGTAAGCTGATTAGCTGGGAAGCAAACAGCCATAAAGTAATTATACTCTTCGTCGCCTTTATGGTTAGGATTATTCTTAGCCTTCTCTGCCCCAACAAGAGCAGCAGCTGCTGAACGGTGATGACCATCGGCAATATAAAGAGCTTCGAACGTAGCAAATATTTCAGTAATGCGCTTAATATCTTCCTCTTTGTCTATAATCCAGAAAGTATGACCAAAACCATCAATATCTGCCACAAAATCGTACACTGGCTCATTAGCAGTATACTTTGCAACGATAGAGTCTAACTCTTGGTTTTCGGGATAAGCGAAGAAAACAGGCTCCAAGTTAGCGTTATTTACACGAACATGTTTCATGCGGTCCTCTTCTTTATCTCTACGAGTTAGCTCATGCTTTTTGATTACTCCATTGAGATAATCATCTACCCAAGCTCCAACTACAAGACCGTACTGAGTCTTGCCATTCATTGTTTGAGCATATACATAGTAGTTTTCCTTCTCATCTTCTACGAGCCACCCATTCTTCTGGAAGAGTTGGAAGTTTTCTACCGCCTTTTCATATACACATTCATCATGCTCATCGGTACCTATAGGAAAATCTATTTCAGGCTTAATGATTCGGTATAGAGACATCTCGTTACCCTTAGCCTCTTCTCTCGCCTCTTCACTGCTCAATACATCGTAAGGACGAGAAGAAACTTTCTCTACGAGATTTACGGGAGGGCGTAACCCCTTAAATGGTTTAATTCTTGCCATATGATTATAAATTAAAAAGCTGGACAAAGTAGAATACAATTCTATCTACAATGTCCAGCCTTTGTTCAAACATTTACTTATTTATTTACTCTAAAACGTTCTTCACCTCTCTTGATAAAACCTACAATCTGATTGGCAGCAGCAAGTCCAGCATTATTATTTGCTTCTGCTGTTTGCGCTCCCATCTTTTTAGGAGTAGAGAAATAACGATCTCCTAAAGCAAGCATAGCTTCATGATTGCCAGGCATAATATCAGTTATGTAAACGAGGTCTGTACGTTCTGTCAATGCCTTAAGAATACCTTCCTCATCAATAATCTCTTTGCGAGCCGAATTGATAACCACTGCATTTTTAGGCATCTTCATCAAGAGCTCATAGTTAATCGACTTCTTCGTTTCATCTGTAGCTGGGGCGTGAAGAGAAACAACGTCACAGTTGGCAAAAAGCTCTGCAACAGATGCTACTGGTGTTGCACCTGACTCTTTAATAGCCTCTGCAGGGATGAAAGCATCATAGGCGTAAACATCCATACCAAAGCCTTTAGCAATACGACCTACATTGCGACCCACATTACCATAAGCCAAGATACCAATCTTCTTGCCCATCAATTCGCTCCCTGACTTTCCGTTAAAGCGGTTACGAGCATTGAACACCAAAAGTCCTATCACAAGCTCTGCAACGGCATTGGCATTTTGTCCTGGAGTGTTCATCACACACACATTGTGAGCTGTTGCTTCTGCAAGATCTACATTATCGAAACCTGCACCTGCGCGAACTACAATCTTTAGGTTTTTAGCAGCATCAAAAACCTCCTTATCGATGATATCACTACGAATGATAATAGCATCAACATTGGCAACAGCCTCTAAAAGCTGACTCTTCTCTGTATATTTTTCAAGAAGAACGGTCTCAAAACCTTCTGCATCGAAGATTCCCTTGATACCCTGTACTGCGGCAGCAGCAAAGGGTTTTTCAGTTGCAATAAGAACTTTAGTCATAATTTTCTTACTCGATATTTTAAGAGTGCTCTATAACCCCATCTTTAAGACTTTAGGTTATAGAGCAAGTGTTATTTGTTAGAATGAATTTATGCGTGCATGCTTTCGAATTCCTTCATTGTCTCAACGAGGGCTTTAACGCTCTCAAGAGGACAAGCATTGTAGATACTTGCACGGAATCCACCTACAGAGCGGTGTCCCTTAATACCTACCATACCACGCTCGGAAGCAAACTTAAAGAATTCAGCTTCTTTGTCTTTGTATTCTTCGTTCATCACGAAGCAAACATTCATCAAAGAACGGTCTTCCTTAGCAGCTGTTCCCTTGAACATCTTGTTACGATCGATTTCGTTGTAGAGCAACTCTGCCTTCTCCTTATTGAGCTTGTACATAGCTTCAAGACCACCGATAGATTTAACCCACTTCAAGGTTTCGTGCATCACGAAGATAGAGAATACAGGAGGAGTGTTGAACATTGACTTGTCACGCTCTTCACCACCACAGTGAGTGTTATAATTCACCATTGTAGGAATTTCTCTTCCGCTTGTTCCAATCAAATCTTTACGAACAATTACGAAAGTTACCCCTGCTGGCCCTACGTTCTTTTGAGCACCACCGTAAATCAAGCCATACTTCTTAACGTCTACAGGACGGCTCATAATGTCTGAAGACATGTCTGCTACCAATGTTACAGGGCTATCAATATCTTCGTGAATTTCTGTACCGTAGATAGTATTGTTAGTTGTAATATGGAAATAGTCTGCATCTTTAGGGATGGTATAACCCTTGGGAACGTAAGAGTAGTTCTTGTCTTCAGAAGAAGCAACAATCTCCACTTCTCCATACAACTTAGCCTCTTTAGCTGCCTTTTTAGCCCAAACACCTGTTTGCAAAAATGCAGCCTTCTTGCCCATAAGGTTAGCTGGAACTGTGAAGAACTGTGTACTGGCACCTCCACCCAAGAACATTACCTCATAGTTATCAGGAATGTTGAGCAATTCGCGCCAAAGGTCAGCAGTTTCCTTCATGATACGTTCCCAACCGGGAGTACGGTGAGAAATTTCGAGAATACCGATTCCTGTGTTGTCGAAATCACGGATTGCTTCGATAGCTGCATCTATCGCAACTTTTGGGAGGACACAGGGTCCCGCATTGAAATTGTGCTTTTTCATTGCTGAAATTACCTTTTATTTTATCTTGTTTATATAGTCAACCATTTAATAGAAAAGAGGTAAAAACTCTCCAAGTCAAAACTCAAAGCTCCTTAATTACCTCTATCGTCTACAAAGGTAGTCAATGTTTTGAGACAAAGCAAGTAAATACCTTTTTAACCCTTACTCCTCAGACAAGTTTTCGATTTCTCTAATCCACATAGTGCTAACGGCATCACTCGGCATACGCCATTCACCACGAGGAGAGAGGCTCACACACCCCACCTTAGGGCCATCGGGCATACAGTTTCTCTTGAACTGCTGACTAAAAAAGCGACGGAAGAAGAGGAGCATATACTTCTTTATAACAGAAGCCGAATAACTTCCATGGAATGCTTCACGAGCCAAATAGAATATTTTACTGGGTTCACACTTTTTGAAGAGGAAATGATAGATAAAGAAGTCATGCAGTTCATAGGGACCTACAATATCTTGTGTCTTTTGCGCCATTTCTCCATCGGTAGAAGGTAACAACTCTGGACTTATAGGTGTATCGACAATATCCAATAAAGTCTTAGAAAGTTGTTCGGATGTACTTCTAAAGCGTGCGTACCAAGCGGTAATAAGAGCCACAGACGTTTTGGGAACAGTGGCATTGACCGAATACATAGACATATGATCTCCATTGTAGGTACACCAGCCCAGGGCTATTTCAGAAAGGTCTCCCGTACCAATAACAGGGGCATTCTTCTGATTTGCCATATCCATTAGCAATTGTGTGCGCAGACGCGCCTGAACATTTTCAAAGGTTGTATCATGTACCTCAGGATTATGCTCTATCTTCTTAAAGTGTAGCAAGCAACTCTCCGTAATATCTATTTCTTTCTGCGTAACCCTTAGCTCCTCCATCAGCGTGCGAGCATTGTGAAGAGTTCTCGAAGAGGTCCCCATCCCCGGCATAGTAACCGCAACGATGTTCTCTCGAGGGATCTGTAGTATATCAAAAGCAGTGGCTGTAACCAAGAGAGCCAATGTAGAATCCAGCCCTCCCGAAATACCAATCACAGCGTGCTGGGCTTTCATGTGGCGCAAACGTTGTATCAAACCGCACACTTGTATCTCAAACATTTCTTCGCATCGCTCATCGGGATTAACCCCATCAGGCATAAATGGATTACGCTCTATGGGACGATCTACGGGAGCCGATGCTTCATCGGAGCGAAGCGAAAAAGGAATTTCCGTGATAGTCTCTTGAGTAAAATGAGAAACTGCTGCCTTAAAGCTACTATTAAGCAATCGTTCTGTCTGAATATGAGAAACATCTATATCACTAATTATCATACGCTCCTTATACTCAAAGCGCTTCATCTCCTTGACAACCTTACCTATCTCCGAAATGAAAGCCTTACCTGTATAAACGAGGTCGGTAGAACTCTCTCCATAGCCACTGGAAGTATAAACATATCCACACAAGCCTTGCGAAGAAAGTCCACTAATGATAGATCGTAGATAGTTATGTTTACCTGCATTTTCATTGCTTGCAGAGAGGTTGAAGATGATATGTGCCCCATACAAGCTAAGACGTGTACCGGGTGTGTAGGGCGTCCACATATCTTCGCAAATTTCAATACCTATACCGACCTTTCCTGAACGGAATAGGATGTTGTGTCCAATGGGAACCTCGTGATCGCCTATATACACGGTTTTGTATTGGAGCACATCACTTGGCGAGAACCAACGTTTCTCTTGAAACTCCCTATAATTAGGAAGATAAGTCTTGGGAATAGCTCCTAATATACGCCCCTTTTGGAGTACGACAGCACTATTAAAAAGTTTCTCTTCGACACGAACTGGCATCCCAACAATAATAAGAGTTTCCGTATCGGCAGTATCTTCTGCCAATTTGCAGAGTGCTACATTAGCCTCTTCCAATAGAAAAGGTTGCAGGAAAAGATCGCCACAAGTGTACCCCGTTATAGAGAGTTCTGGAAAAGTAACAATCTCTACCCCCTGAGCATCTGCCTGATGCACCATTTCGCTGATGCGTTCAATATTATAATAGCAGTCTGCCACATGCACATAAGGCACCGCTGCAGCCACTTTTACAAAACCATGTTTCATCTTTATTATCGTATAGTAAAATCTCTTAGTTATTAGGAACTGGTACGGCTGTTCCTCTAATCTGTGCTAAAAGCCCCACAAAGATACTCTTTACTCTTATATTATAAAGGTATAGAGAATCAAGCTACTGGCATGGCTCGAAGAAAGAGGGTAAAATAAGTCTATAAAAAACTTTTTCCGAGAGTGTATCGTGGTCTCATTTTGACATCCAACATCTAAAACCTATTTTTGTAACGTTATTGTATGAATAAAAGTGTAACTCCCCAGCTATTCGATGCCGATTTCTTTGATCGGATACAGAACCCTAATACAAAAAAGGAGGCTTTCTCGGAATTGGTATCTACCTACTCTGCCTCTCTGTATTGGCAAGTAAGACGTATGGTACTGAGCCACAATATGGCTGATGAGATTGTTCAGGAAACATTTCTCAAGGCGTGGAAATCTATCGATAAGTTCAGAGCCGATGCCAAGATATATACATGGCTCTATCGCATTGCTATAAACGAATCTCTCAATTACATCAATAAGCAAAAACGGGTCAAAGAGCTCTCTATAGAAATAGACGATGACAATCGTTACCTCGTAGAGAATGTAGCTTCTGACCCTTATTTCGATGGAGATGCTGCAGAGGTGTTGCTACAAAATGCCATCAATACGTTACCACCTAAACAAAAACAGGTTTTTCTTCTCCGTTACTATGAAGAGCTAACCTATGCCGATATTGTGGAACTTACAGGTATAAGTGAAGGGTCTCTCAAAGCCTCTTATCACCATGCTGTGAACAAGATAAAGAAATATATAGAGGAGCATCATTAAACGAACTCACCCCTTCTCTGTCCTATATACTAAAATACTATTTTCAGTTTATTTTGAAGCATCCTATGGATTTAGAAGAAAAACTTCTACGCTCTGCGGCAGAAAGCAAAAAGCACTATACAACACCTGACAACTACTTCGAGGAGATAAGCCAACGTGTTATGGCAACTATTGAGAAGGAAGATGCGCTGAGCTCTGTCTCTGCAGGAGAATCTATCTCTTCCACTACTCTATGGGTACGTTTACGTCCCTATCTCGGTTTGGCAGCAGCTTTTCTGCTTACTATCGGCATATTTCGTCTCTTTAACTACACTCGTGAGTCCATAATGGAGCAAAGAACACAGCAAAAAGAAGAGATGATGGCTAAGGAATTATCTTCTGAACCCATAAGTGAGCAAGATTACTACGAATTTCTAACCAGCGAGTATGCGGAAGACTTTGAAAACAACTGGTTAGAAACCTCTCTATATTCCCACTAAAAACAACTATCAACCCCTTATGAAACGTACTATATTCACCCTTCTTTTACTATCAAGTATAAGTCTCGTACTACGGGCTCAAACCCCTCCTCGTTGCCTTGCTCAACGCAATGCGTATGTGTGCACAGAATTGGGTCTCTCTGATGAAGAGTGCGAAGTAGTAAGCACCCTACTCAATGAGCTTGACACCAAACGAATAGCCCTTTGGAAGGAATATAAGACTCAAGCATTACAACTTAGAGACAAAAAAGAGGTAACCCAAGAGGAGGTACTACTCCACCTCAAACAACGTACAGAGTGGAAGATAGCAGAGAGCAAACTCGTAGAAGAGTACTACACACGACTTTGCCAGCATATCTCGCCCGAAAAAGTATTGCTTTTGGAACATACTCAACGTAAGTTTGGGCGCAGTTTGATGCGAAAAAAACAAGACAATCCAACGACTAAAAGCGAGTCTCAACAGAGAAAAAAGCCTAAAGGCAATGAGCCAAAACGAAGATAAGTTATATCTTTGCTCCGTTTTCCGATTATAGGAAACGAGTTTAGTTACACATTTAAGTATATATAAGGATAGTAAAAAATATGAGTATCAATAAAGAGCATTTCGTTGAATGCAGCTACGATTTATACGCTGGTATCGGCAATGAACGCAATATGGTAGAGCAAGCTACCAAAGAGAGTCCCATGCAATATATGCACGGTATAGGCATGATGATTCCTGCCTTCGAAGAAAAATTAAATGGACTCTCTATGGGAGATAAGTTTGACTTTGAACTAACTCCTGACATTGCCTACGGAGAGAGAAGAGACGATTTGGTACTCTCTTTGGATCGTCAGGTATTCTGCAACGAGGAGGGAGAGTTCGACAGCGAAAATGTTATCGAAGGTAATATGTTGCCTATGATGACAGCAGACGGACAACGTGTAGAAGGGCTTGTACACGAAATAACTTCGGACAAGGTTGTAATGGACTTCAACCACCCAATGGCGGGTATGACACTTCATTTCGTTGGAGAGATTTTACAAGAACGTCCTGCTACGGAGGAAGATCGTAAGAGAATAGAGGCCATGATGAACCCTCAAGAAGGATGCGGATGTGGTTGCCATGATGGAGGAGATGCTTCGTGCGGATGTCATAGTGGCGAAGAGGTATCAGGCGGATGCTGCTCTTCTCAAGGTGGTTGTAGCTGCCACTAATCGGCTAAAAAGCAACAGAAGATAAAAGGGAACCCTTAGAGTTGAATTGTATCGCTCTAAGGGTTTATTTTTTACCTTTGGAAAGGATTTGTGAGACCGTTACATAAGCATCGCAAAAGGCATATAGGTTTCTCGAAAAAGCATTAATGGTTTTAACAAAAAGGTATATAGGTCAGAGACAAAAGAACTAAAGGTTTCGTAGCAAAGGGATAAGGACCCCTTATTGATTGAAAGATTGGCTTTCAAAGAGAGTAACCAATCCTCCTCAAAAAGCACCTAATCTTTCTACGAAACTCTTCAATTCATTATTTGAGAGATAGCTCTCCCCTTTAGGTGGACGCTAAATAACATTGCTCCAAAAACTCTGACTAAACGTAAGGTTGGGGCTGTAAAAATGCCCTCGAGTACGAAAGTGCAACTAACTATCAATAACGACAAAGAGAGCGAAGCATCAAGTAATGGTATCGAAAGGAATAATCTCTTAATGGTTAATTGTAAATGAACTCTTTTGGCAGAATATTCAGACTCACCACCTTTGGCGAATCGCATGGTGTTGCAATTGGAGGTATTTTAGATGGGTGTCCTTCGGGAATACGGATTGATATAGAGGCAATAAAGCGATTTATGCAATATCGTCGCCCGGGAACCTCCTCTTTGGTATCACCTCGTAAAGAGGCTGATATCGTGCATTTTCTATCGGGACTTCTGCCCGATGGTACTACTATGGGACACCCTATAGGCTTCGTCATCAACAACGAAGATGTACGTAGTCAAGACTACCAACCTTTTTCAGATGTGTATCGCCCCTCTCACGCCGACTACACCTATCACTGCAAATATGGTTTACCTCCTCAAGCAGGCGGTGGACGCGCCTCGGCAAGAGAGACCGCTGTGCGATGTGTAGCAGGGGCTATTGCGCAACAAATATTACGTCAAAAGTATGGCATCGAAATTTACCCTCATATAATTACTCTCGGAGAAGAAAGTCTAACGCCAGAAGAGCTATCACAACTCTCCCTCGAAGAGGCATACACCTATCCCACCCGTTGTCCTCACCCCGAGGCAAACGAACGTTTCTCTCAATATTTACTCAAAACTGCTACCCAAGGCGATAGTATTGGTGGCATCGTGCAGTGCCATATAAAAGGTGTTCCTGCTGGGTGGGGGTCTCCTCTATACGACAAACTCCACGCTCGATTAGCATATGCGATGCTTTCCATCAATGCTACCAAAGGAATTGAATTCGGAGATGGATTTGCCTTAGCTCGAATGAGAGGGAGTCAAGCTAACGACTCCATGAGCATAGACGATGAGGGGAATATAGTTTTCAAAAGCAACCATTCGGGAGGTATACAAGGAGGAATATCTACGGGAGAAACCATCTCTTTTAGAGTGATCTTTAAGCCTACACCTACCATTGGCAAAGAACAAGAAAGCATAACAATAAACGGAGAAAAAAGTGTTCTAAAAGGTAAGGGAAGGCACGACCCCTGCGTAGCGATACGAGGGGTAACCGTAGTACACGCTATGACCGCCATAGTACTGCTGGACGAAGCCCTTTGCTCTCACTCTATAAAGGGACAATAAGGTTTCAGAGAGAGTGTGCGCCCTGTTATGTAACTCGCTCTAAAATTAAGAATGTATATTTGCACTTTATAAAAAGACTTCACCATGGTAATAAAAACTGCCACATTTGTTAAAAGTAGTGCGCGGTGCAATCAATGCCCAGAGGGTAATCTGCCTGAATATGCCTTTATAGGACGCTCCAATGTGGGCAAATCCTCACTTATCAATATGCTTACGGGGTTTTCCAAATTGGCTATGACCTCGGCTAAACCGGGAAAGACACAACTCATCAATCACTTTATCATTAACAACACTTGGTACTTGGTAGATCTTCCCGGTTATGGATTTGCGCAGCGCAACAAAGAGCAGAGAAATGCCTTTCGCTCTATGATAGAGCAATATATAACCTCTCGTGAGCAACTTACCAACCTTTTTGTTTTGGTAGATAGCCGTTTAGAGCCTCAAGCTATTGACTTGGAGTTTATCCAACAGATCGGAGAGTGGGGCGTACCATTCTCTATTGTTATGACAAAGACAGACAAACTTTCAGGGCTCAAATTACAGGAGTCTATCGAACGCTATAAGGCGAAGTTATTAGAGAGTTGGGAAGAACTGCCACCTTTTTTCTACACCTCCTCAACACTAAAAGGGGAGGAGAAGAGATACTCGACTATATTGAAGACATTAACCATACACTATATAAAAACTAATCATGAATAAGAAAGTTCTTGTAACTGGAGGAACAGGTTATATCGGCTCTCACACCATAGTAGCCCTCTACGAAGCAGGCTACGAGGTGGTAGTGGTAGACAACCTAAGTAACTCTAAAGAGGAAGTACTCGATGCTATCAAACAGATTTGTGGCAAAAGACCTCGCTTTTATGCCATAGACTGCAACGATAAGAAGGCTATGGAGACCGTTTTTACAGAAAATAGTATCGATGCCGTTATTCACTTTGCTGCGAGTAAGGCGGTGGGCGAATCGGTACAAAAGCCTCTTCTTTACTACCGCAACAATATAATGTCTCTCATCACCCTAATGGAGTGTATGGAGCGTTTCGGCACAAAGGCTTTAGTCTTCTCTTCTTCCTGCACAGTGTATGGACAGCCCGAGCATTTGCCCGTAGATGAGAGTGCCCCTATTTTACCTGCCACTTCTCCCTATGGTAATACCAAGCAAATCAATGAGGAAATCATTCGTGACACCATAAACGCAGGAGCCTCTTACCGAGCCACCCTACTGCGCTACTTCAATCCTATCGGAGCGCATCCTTCGGCTCTCATCGGCGAAGCTCCCAATGGAGTACCTCAAAACTTAGTTCCTTTCCTCACTCAGACAGCCGCAGGTATCCGCAAAGAGTTGCAGGTTTTCGGGACAGACTACAACACACCCGATGGCAGTTGCATACGAGATTACATCAACGTGGTAGACTTAGCACAAGCTCACATAGCAGCCCTAAATAGGATGCTCCTTTCAGAGTCCTCCATTCCACAGCTCGATATATTTAATATCGGCACAGGCAAAGGGCTCAGTGTTTTAGAGCTAATCAACGCTTTTGAAAAGGCAACAGGCGTAAAAGTTCCTCACCGCTATGCCGACCGTAGAGAGGGAGACATCGAAGCGGTATGGCAGATGCTCACAAGGCTAATGAAGAATTGAACTGGCATGCAACCATTTCTACCGAAGAAACTCTTCGCTCGGCTTGGGCTTGGCAATGTCATTGCGACCAAAAAGCCAAGGACTCTCAATAAATAGTGCATCACCAGCATCGTGAGGAGAGAGTCAAGGCACTACAACTTCTCGTGCGATGTTGAGTTGGAGTAAAAGCTCTCTCCTATCTTCTTCGGATAAGAGAGAGTTTTTTGCATCCTCCTCTAAAGCAGTCTTCTTTACCTCTTAAACAGAGCTATCCAGTCCCCATAAAAAGAGGATAAGAAGGGGAATAAAACCCTCTTAGGAAAAGAGAGAAAAAAAGAAGTGAGAAAAAGCGTCTAAGAGTTTGCCCAATGTAATAATATCTCCTACCTTTGCACTCGAAATACTTCATTATTATTTTAAATTCTTTTATGAAGACAAATGAAATTATGGCCCAATTGGAGGCCAAGCACCCAGGTGAAAGCGAATTTCTCCAAGCAGTAAAAGAAGTTCTTCTCTCTATCGAAGATGTTTACAACCAACATCCAGAGTTTGAGAAGCATGGTATCATCGAGCGTATCGTAGAGCCAGACCGTGTATTTACATTCCGTGTGCCTTGGACAGATGATCAAGGTAAAGTACATGTAAATATTGGTTATCGTGTACAGTTCAACAACGCTATTGGTCCCTACAAAGGTGGTATCCGCTTCCACCACACTGTAAACCTCTCTGTTTTGAAGTTCCTCGGTTTCGAGCAAACCTTTAAAAACGCTCTTACAACCCTTCCTATGGGTGGTGGTAAGGGAGGTTCTGACTTCTCTCCTAAGGGTCGCACAGATGCAGAAATCATGCGTTTCTGCCAAAGCTTCGTACAAGAACTTTGGCGTAATATCGGACCAGATACAGACGTTCCTGCTGGGGATATCGGCGTAGGTGGTCGTGAAGTAGGCTACATGTTCGGTATGTACAAAAAACTTGCTCGTGAACATACAGGAACATTCACAGGTAAAGGATTTGAATTCGGAGGTTCTCGTCTTCGTCCAGAATCTACTGGTTACGGTGCTGTATACTTTGTACAAAATATGTGTAAGCAACTTGGCATCGAGTATAAGGGCAAGACTATGGCTATCTCAGGATTCGGTAATGTATCTTGGGGTGTAGCTCGCAAGGCTACTGAGCTTGGTATCAAAGTTGTTACTATCTCTGGTCCTGATGGTTACGTTTATGACCCAGATGGTATCAACACTCCTGAAAAGTTCCAAACTATGCTCGAACTTCGCTCAAGTGGTAACGACGTAGTAGCAGACTATGTAAAGAAGTATCCTAACGCTAAGTTCTTCGCTGGCAAGAAGCCTTGGGAACAAAAGGTAGACTTTGCTCTTCCATGTGCTATCCAAAACGAAATGAACGAAGAAGATGCTAAGATGCTCGTTGCTAATGGTGTTACATTGGTAGCAGAAACTTCTAACATGGGATGTACAGCAGAAGCAAGCGAATACTTCGTAGAAAAGAAAGTAAACTTCGCTCCTGGTAAGGCTGTTAATGCTGGTGGGGTATCTTGCTCTGGTCTTGAAATGACCCAAAATGCAGCTCACCTCTCTTGGAGCAACGAAGAAGTAGACAAGTGGTTGCACCAAATCATGCAAGACATCCATGACCAATGCGTTGAGTATGGTCGCGAAGGCGATTACATCAACTATGTTAAGGGTGCTAACATTGCAGGCTTCATGAAGGTTGCAAAGGCTATGGTTGCACAAGGTGTATGCTAAGATAGCAAAGCACTAAAGTTTTTAAGTGGCATTCTTCTTTCCATAAGAGGGGAGGATGCCACTTCTTTTTTGATATAGATTAGTTCTGTTTCATTTATCTGTTTATTCTTTCGATAAAGAATAGAACTTCTTTTTGACTTATCCTTTCATCGCTTTCCTACCCTATAATCTACGTAAAGTATGGATGTGTACAAGATTATCAAGCGTTACTACACTCCAGGCAGTCGAGTTCATCATATCCTCATGGAGCATAGTTTGAGTGTGGCAGATTTAGCTCTTTCAATAGCTGAAAAGCATCCCGAACTTTCTATCGACACCCCCTTTCTCTACGAAGGAGCTATGCTACACGACATCGGCATCTACCTGACCCATGCTCCCGAAATATCCTGCTTCGGAAGAGAACCGTATCACAGACATGGTTACTTGGGAGCAATTCTACTTCGCAGAGAGGGATTAGAACGACACGCTCTAATATGCGAACGTCACACAGGCTCAGGTATTACTCCCGAAGAAATACTCCTATCCAAACTATGCCTTCCCAATGATCGGAGCTACCTTCCTTTATCTTTGGAAGAAAAACTAATCTGTTATGCCGATTGCTTCTTTTCAAAAACCCGCTTAGGAGAGAAAAAAGATTACGAAACTATTCGTAAAAAAGCGTGGCATTTATGGGGAGAAAAAGCTCCACACTTAGCCCAAGCATCGGTAGAAAGGTTAGATGCTCTTCATAAACTCTTCGATTAAGATCGACTTTTTCCTACCTCTTCTCTCATAGACCTATTGCAATTATATCTCCTCTTCGTACAATGTTCAACAAAAGATATTTTGCACCTCCTAATTTTATGCGTAGACTAAAGGATTATAGTCTACCCATTGCCATAGTTGTCGGGGTATTTTTCTATCGTTGGATTGGCCTTTTAGCACCAACAGTACCCTATCTCATCTTTTTAATGCTCTTTTTTACCTTTCTCAAACTACGCATTCGAGAGTTAAAACCTGCTCCCGTTCATTTTCTCTTAGCTCTTGTGCAGATAATTCTCTCTATGGGGAGCTACTATTTACTCAGAAACTTTATGCCGTTAAGCGTAGCCCAAGGAGCTTTTAACTGCTTTATTTGTCCTGCGGCTTCTGCTTCTCCAGTCATTATCGGTATTCTTGGGGGGAGTATTGCTGTGGGTACTACTTATGTGCTTATTACCAGTGTTGGTATAGCTTTCATAGCCCCTCTTCTTTTTGCCATTGTAGGTGAGGGAGATATCTCCTTTTGGAACTCAGCCTCCACAATATTTGTCCACGTCTTTCCTTTGGTCATAACACCTCTACTCTTTGCCCAACTTCTTCGAGCTAAAGCTCCTAAGTTTAGAGATCAAATACTCTCTTTCTCTGCCCTATCTTTTTGGATTTGGGTTGCTGCACTTGCTATAATTATAGCCAAAACGGTAGACTATATGCAAGCTCAAACCTCCCAAGCAATCCCCACAATGTTTCTTCTCGGAGGAGTGGGTATCATAGCCTGTTTAATACAATTTGCCTTAGGGAAATGGATTAGCAAAAAGTTTTTGGGAGAAAGTATAACCTTAGGACAGAGCTTAGGACAAAAGAATTCAAGTTTAGCTATTTGGATGGCGCAAATGTACCTCGATCCTCTATCCAGCGTAGCTATGGCTTCCTACTCAATAGCACAAAACCTCCTAAACTCTCTACAGTTGCTACAACACTCCAAAAAACTGAAGAGAGAACAACAAAGACAATAAGACTAACAACAAAAGAGTAAAACGAAAATATATGGTACTTACAGATAAATGGTTTACCACGATAGGTAGTGATGCCAATGATGCTATGGTAATCATCAATGGGCGAATTGACATCGAACAATTTGTTCAATCGGGTAAATTCAAACACCGCATAGAAATACGACTACCTACTCCTCGGACGGGAAAGGAATGCCTAACCGTGAAGCAGAACGACTCATCGGACAAATCGAAGAGCTCCTACGCCCTAAGATGGAAAAAGACAAACTTGCCATCCTCACTGGCAATCACCTTGGAGGTGGCATCAAGTATTGGGTTTTCTATGCACGAACCGACAAAGTCTTCTTCGAGCGTTTGAACGAAGCCTTGGAGGATTTACCTCTGCTCCCTTTAGAGTTTGACAATGAAATAGACCCCGAATGGAGCGAGTATCTCGATATGCTCTCACTCGCCCCCTCCGACAAAGACGAAGAGGCAGAAGTGGACGAGGATGATGAGGAGCTATAATGATTTAAGAATCTGACTAAAGACTTTCACAACTACTTTCCCAGGGAACAAAAAAAGGAGACCTTTGAGTAGTCTCCTTTTTTATTTGCAACATCAAAAAGCTCTAATCCAACCATCCCGCTTCTCGGAAAGTATCTTCCAAACCTGCTTGTAAATCGTATTTGGGCGAAAAGCCTAAAGCCTTTAATGGGGTTATATCACACAGCCAATTACGCTGTTTTATAATCGGATACTTATCTCTATTTAGGGCTATAGGCTGAGATGTTATTTTGCCATATAACTCTCCTATAAGGCAGGCTACATAAATGAGAGGAAGAGGAACTCGAAGGATATGAATCTTTCTCTTCAGTAGATGACAACAAATTTTGGTAAACTCATCATCTGAATACCCTTTACCATCCGACACAATATAACGCCCTCCCACAGACTTGGGATGGGTAATGAGAAAGAAAACTGCATCAACCAAATCTTTCACATAAACGTAAGAAAGTTTTTGAGGCGTACAGCCAGCCAAGAAACTCCATCCCTTACGCATTGTATTGACTGTAATCCAATAGTCTTTATCCCCATATCCATACACGCCTGTAGCTGAACAATAGTTGCCGATATGCCACTCGAAAGCGTATATTGCTCCGCCAAAAGTTTACTTTTTCCATACTCTGTATGAGGCTTTTGAGGCATAGAAGCACTCATAGGGAGAGAGGTCTGGTTCAGCCCATAGCTACCCATACTACTCATTAAGAGAAACCTAAGCGGATGAGGGAAGGCACTAAGAGCCTCTAAAAAGTTACGGGTTTGCTCGGCATTAGCTATCCTAAACAGCTCGATGTTTGTAGCCTTGGTTACCCCTGCATTATGTATTACGTAATGAAAAGGAGGTGTATCCACTTCTCTGGGTACAACTGCCAAAGTACGCTTCATTGACTCTACAGATGAGAAATCAAACTCTAATAGATGGATAGGGTAATCTTTATAGGCAGAACGATTGGTTTCTTTACGAACGGCACACCACACCTCATATCCCTGTCGGAGTGCCTCTCTAAGCAAATAGTTCCCAATAAAGCCTGTTGCCCCTGTCAATAAAAGACGGGGTTTTACCTCTTTTACACTCTCTTGTTTCATACCTTAATGCTATAAAATAGACCCCAAGAAAAACGGCATAGTAGCTTTCTAACCATGTTATTCATATAAGTTCGACAAAGAAAAAATCTTTGGAAATGATTGTAACTCCACTTCCAAAGATCTTTTCAAATATTTAGGAAGAGACTATCCCCTCTATTTCTTTTCAAAAGGCTACTCTATCGATGGTCTCGATAGACTTTCCTTTAAATATCCGAGTAAGGGAACTCTCCTTAGTTTTGTGCCTCCTTAATTTTTTCTCTCAGCAGGGCTATCTTCTCTTTTATAACTGCAAAATCCCTATCTAAGCGTTGCTTCTTATGTTCAATCTCCTTAATCATACTATCGCCCCACTTAGACGTACTGGAGAAAAGCTCTATACTCGAAGAGGTAGTTTGCATCTCCTTTTCTATTCTTTCTCTTATACGATAGAGGTGTTCCAACTGCTCCTTTAGCTTGCGCACATCACCGCTCTGTACAAGCGACTCTATACTTTCGCTAAAGTGCTCTATGTGTTGTTGGTTACGAGATATTTGCAACTTTTCGTAGACCTTATCCACGGCCTTATGGAAAGCCTTGTAAATCTTTTCTTTTTCCTTAAAGGGGACATGTCCAGCTTCGTTAAACTCGGCAGTTAAAGCATTGAGACGTTCACGTTGTTCTTGTGGATTTCCCTCCTCACCTTCTTCAGTAAGTTTCTCAATCTTTGCAATTATCTCACGTTTGAGTTCCAAGTTTTTATGTTGCTCTTCGGAACGACTCGAAGTTTGGTTCTTCTTTGCTTCAAAGAAAGTATCGCATGCTGTGCGTAGCTTAGCCCAAAGCTCGTCGCCTACCTTCTTAGGTGTAGGTCCTATCTTCTTCCATTCGGCTTGCAGGGCTTTAAGTCTATCAGCTGTTTTATTCCACTCTTGACTGGTTGCCAAGGCTTCGGCTTCAGCGACAATCTGCTTCTTAGCCTCGATATTTTCGCTGTATTCCTCTCTTGTTTGCTTGAAAAAAGAAGCCTTCGTTTCGAAGAAGAAATCACAAGCAGCACGGAAACGAGCGTAAATAGAAGCGTTATCGCTCTTAGGAGCTATACCAATTGTTTTCCACTCGGCTTGGACAGCAAGGACTTTTTCTGTTGCTTCTTGCCAAGCTCGCATAGTCTTCAGCTTTTCGATATCTAAAGATTCTACACGCTCACAAAGAGCCTTTTTAGCCTCTAAATTAGCCTCTTCTTGTGCTAAGCGATTATCGAAAAACTCTTGACGCTTCTTATGAATAGTGCGAGAAAACTCGTTAAACTCCTGCCAAATCTCCTCTCGAAGCTCCTTTTCAACGGGTCCTGTCTCTTTCCACAAACGGTGTAACTCCTGCAATTCCTTCGAAGCCTCTACCACATCGGTACAATTACAAAGCTCCTTGGCACGCTCTATGAGATCTTTTTTGGCTTGCAGATTTTTCTTAAAATCATATGAACGGAACTCATCATTGATTTGCTTCAGATCATAGAAACGCTCCGTCCAAAGAGTAAATTCCTGTTGCATATTGGAGTACTTACTCTCGGGTACTTGACCAATACTACGCCAAGACTCCATCAATTCATGGTAACGAGTACGAATGGTTTGAAAGTCTGCATTGCTCTCTACAATCTCACGAAGCGTAGCTATGAGAGCCATCTTTTTCTCAAAGTTGTTCTCCTGCTCCTTTTGCACCTCCTCCAATTGTTGCTTGTAACGCTCCTTATAAGTTTGCAAAAGATCTTTGAGACGACTCTCTTGTATCTCTGCCTGCTCAAGGAGGGCTACATTAGCTTCATCGGTGGCATCTGCATATTCAGCTTTTTTCTTCTCAAAAGCACGTTTCAAAGCATCGACCTCTCGACGGGGAGGTAATACATCCTGCTGAGACATCAGCACAATGGCATCAACAATCTCAGGGCAAGTCATAGCCTCTATCTCCTCGGGAGTATAGCTCTTAAATGCTGGGGTTTGCTCCATAGCACCCTCAGTTAGTTCGTTCTTAGTAGCAAGAACTTCTTCGTTAGATGTTTTGTTCGTCTGTTCCATATCTTCTCAAAAGGAAATAAGCCCTGCCGTCATCGAATAATTCGACAGCTATCTCGCTTCTTGACTACAAAATAAGTAAATAAAATCGATATTCCCGCAGTAAACCGACCTCAATAGGATAAAGAACCCTATTTTTAATAGAAAAAAGCGCACATAATACAAATAACGGACAGGAAGAGACAAGAAATGTAAAGAATATACACACCGTTAAACACTAAAAGTAATACAGATTGCTACATTTTGACTACCTTTGCGGCGGAAAAGAGAGAACAGTACCCTCCGTTTGATAGTATGTAAAAAGGGGGTAGACTGTTCTTTTTGTGCAAAGGATGGATAAGCAAAAGCCTCTTGCACTCCTGTTTTTGAAAAAAGAAAAAACACAATTATATGGAATATAGTTACATGACCCAAGAAGGGTTCGACCAACTAATGGCAGAGATAAGTCGCCTTGAAAAAGAGGAACGCCCTGCAATAGCTCAACAAATAGCAGAAGCTCGCGACAAGGGAGACCTCTCGGAAAATGCAGAATACGATGCTGCTCGAGAAGCTCAAGGTATGCTTGAGGCAAAAATCTCTCAACTCAAAACCAAAGCTGCCAATGCACGTATCATCGATGAGTCTATGATTGACTCCAGCAAAGTACAAATCCTTACTAAGGTACGCGTGCGTAATTTGGACGACAATACCGAAGTTACCTACTCAATTGTACCCGAAGCAGATGCAAACTTTAAGGAGAAAAAACTCTCTATCACCGCTCCTATTGCACGCGGACTTATGGGAAAACGAGTAGGAGAAATTGCCGAAATACAGATCCCCATTGGTCTTTTGAGACTGGAAATTCTCGAAATTTCACTATAAGAGTAGCTTTATTCTAAGGAGATAAACCTATGGCTTCTATATTTAGTCGTATTATCAAGGGGGAGATTCCCTCCTACAAAGTGGCAGAAGACAACCTTTTTTATGCCTTTTTGGACATAAACCCTACCTCAAAAGGACATACCTTGGTTGTACCCAAAGAGGAGGTTGATTATCTTTTTGACCTCGAAGACAATACCCTTTCGGGACTTACTCTCTTTGCAAAAAAAGTAGCAAAAGCCATTAAAGAGGTTATCCCTTGCCAACGGGTAGGCGTAGCTGTGGTAGGTTTAGAAGTACCTCATGCTCACATACATCTTATCCCCATCAATGAGGAGAAAGATATGTGCTTAGGATATACACTAACCCCAGCTCTTTCAAAAGAGGAGATGCAAGCAATTGCCACCTCTATATCTGAGGCTTTTAACTCGTTGAAATAAGTCTATTATTTATCCTTTCATTCCCATACAGGGGTAGTGTTTCATTAGAAATGCTACCCTTTTTTCTTCTCCTCTCCTTAAAAGGGATAGCTCTATATCTAAGTTTCGTAGAGAGTGTTCCCTCACTCCTAAAAAGCTATTGTAAGGGGGTAAAAAGAGAAGCTATACAATAAGTATTGAAAGGTATAATGCTTTCAGAGCTAACCATTATAGGTTGCACTCCAAAGGGTATGTACAAACTCTTGTAAGGATTATACCTTTTTGATACTAAGCAAGAATGATTTGAAGAAAAACCACAAGCCTATCCTTACCTAATACTCTTTCTGAAAAAAAGTACTCTCCTTCACATTAAGAAATGCCATAATCACAAGGGTTACGCAAGGTTAGAACAAAGCAGATTTACGTACTATAATGAAGTAACTATCTCTTAAAGGGTATTGAGAGCAAAAGAGAGCGAAGCTCAACAAGTAGATAACCCAACCTAAGTGTCGACAATTAACAAAGCGAGTGCGATAATAGGCAACAACCCTAATAAGGCATCTTGCTATCTCCATTATTCATAAAGTGTATATAGTCATAGATATTTTCAAAGAGATAGAGATTATATTTGTGGAAGAGATAGTGGCAGTAGCCTGTCACAAGAAGTATCAATATTAAAGTATTATCGCTTATGAAGCCAGATATTCAAATAGCCCGAGAGATAGAGCTGAAACCTATTCAGCAAATTGCAGACTCAATAGGCATTTCATCCCAACATACAGAACCCTACGGACACTACATCGCCAAGGTTAATCTCGACGCTCTGCGCCCCGAGAAAATTGAAAAGAGCAACCTCATCTTGGTTACCGCTATCACGCCAACAAAGAGCGGAGTGGGTAAAACGACAGTTTCTATTGGTCTCTCTTTAGGGCTTAATAAGATTGGCAAAAAGGCTATTGTAGCCCTACGCGAACCCTCTTTAGGACCTTGCTTTGGCATGAAAGGGGGAGCTGCTGGAGGGGGATACGCACAAGTACTTCCTATGGAGCAAATCAACCTCCACTTCACAGGAGACTTCCACGCTATTACCTCCGCCCACAATATGATTACCGCCCTTTTGGAGAACTATATCTACCAAAATAGAAATACTTGCGAGGGACTTTCCGAAGTACTTTGGAAGCGTGTTTTGGATGTGAACGACCGCTCTTTGCGCAACGTTATTACGGGACTGGGTACTTCCGCAGATGGTATCCCTCGCCAAACGGGCTTCGACATCACACCTGCTTCGGAGATTATGGCTATCCTTTGTTTGGCAACAGACTTTGAAGATCTTCGCTATCGTTTAGAAAATATCCTCTTGGGTTACAGAAAAGATGGCACTCCGTTTACCGTAAAAGATTTGGGAGTGGCGGGCGCCATTATGATTTTGCTCAAAGAAGCCATCAAACCCAACTTGGTGCAAACCACAGAACATACCCCTGCCTTTATACATGGAGGACCTTTTGCAAATATCGCCCACGGATGTAACTCGATATTAGCAACCAAAATGGCAATGTCTTACGGCGAATATGTAATTACGGAGGCTGGGTTTGGTGCCGACTTGGGTGCTGAAAAATTCTATGACATCAAGTGCCGAAAAGCAGGAGTAGCCCCTAAACTCACCGTACTCGTTGCCACGCTTGCAGGACTTAAAATGCACGGAGGAGTTAATGAAAAGGAAATAAAAGAGCCTAACAAAGAGGGGCTTTTAGAGGGACTGAAAAACTTGAATCGCCATGTGGAAAACCTACGAAAGTTCGGACAAGAAGTAGTCGTATGCTTCAACAAATTTGCAACCGACACGGACGAGGAAATCGAATTGGTACGTCAACACTGTGCCAACAATCTATCTGTTGGCTTTGCCGTAAACAATGCTTTTGCTGTGGGTGGAGAAGGGGCTACCGAATTGGCTCAATTGATAGTAGACACTATTGAGAAGAAACCTTCCCAAGAACTCCACTTCGCATACGATTTGAATCAATCTCTCGAAGAGAAAGTAGAGCAAATAGCTCGTAATATCTATAAAGCCTCCAATGTAACCTACAGTAGCAAAGCCACTAAGGCAATAAAGAAAATACAAGAATTGGGCTTAGAGCACTTCCCAATATGTATTGCTAAAACGCAATACTCCTTCTCTTCAGATGCCAAGGCTTACGGAGCTGTGGAGGGTTTTGAACTCAAGGTGGCAGACATCGTAATCAACCGTGGTGCTGAAATGCTCGTTATCATTATGGGTGATATTATGCGTATGCCTGGGCTTCCTAAAGTGCCTCAAGCCGTTAATATGGATATTGTTAATGGACAAATTGATGGACTGAGCTAATCAAATCAAGCAGAAAAATGTTTCACTATAATAGAAAGCATACTCTCTTCCGAGGGTATGCTTTTTTATTGACAGATAGCATAAACGAAAGTCTACCGTAAGAAAATGCCAGCTCAGCCCTACGAAGCGAGATGAGTGCCCGTTCGTAGAATGGTAAAGAGTGTACATAAAAGAAAACTCTACACTAAAAAACAAGTGAGAGCGCACAGCAGGGGAAAAATATACAAGGAATAAAGGAAAAGAAAGAGAAGAGAACTCAAATAAAAGCCACATTGTGAATTGTGAAAACTCCTACTAACAGGATTTGAACGTACCATAACCTTTGTAATCTACTCTAAGGTAGCCCGCCATTAGTCATAGCAACATTTCGGTAAACACAATATAATTGATGAGTTTCCCAATTAGACAAATGTGGCTCTTATTTTAGTCACTAAGTCACAAAGTGTGAAAGATCTCTTCTTCTTACCACAAAGGTAAGTAAATGATATGGCATGTGCAAGTTTTATTAACAGTTAAAGAAAAAACAGTACCCTAATAGGATTTTCGAAAAACGCTATATTCCCTTTTGAAACCATTTACCCTCCCTTTAATAATCTTCTGACAACATCTCTTTCACAAGTTCGGACGCTAATAAGAGAACCTTTCTATATTCCCTATCTGATAAACCTTTTAGCGCAAGCAGTTGTTATAGAGAAGAGTAATAAATAAATACCTAAAAGAAAATGAACAAACTAATCGTGCTAATGGCATTGTGCACTCTTTTGGTACAATCTGTATATGCCCAAAAATCTACCTCTACCCTACAAAGCAACGAAAGCACTTCTATCTCTATGCAGGGGAACAGCACAAAAACAACGGATGAAAAATTCACACTGATACAACTTCCCTATGCTACCAACGCTCTCGAACCTGTCATTAGCCAACGAACTGTAGAGCTTCATCACGGCAAGCACCTACAAGGCTATGTAAACAATCTGAACAAACTCATCAAGGGAACTCCTTATGCTCACAAAGACCTTGTAAGCATTGTCAAAGAGTCCAGTGGAAATATCTTCAACAACGCAGGGCAAAACCTCAATCACATCCTCTACTTCCTCCAATTTAGTCCTAATGGAGGGGGCAAACCTAAGGGGAAATTGGCAGAAGCCATTCAACACACCTATGGCAGTTTCGAAAGGTTTCAAAAAGAGTTTGAGAGAGAAGCTCTTTCCCTCTTCGGTTCAGGCTGGGCTTGGCTGGCTTGCAATAAAGCAGGTGCTCTCGAAATAGTCAAAGAACCCAATGCTGGAAACCCCGTTACTCAAGGGTTAATCCCACTATTAGGGATTGATGTCTGGGAGCATGCCTACTATCTCGACTATGAAAACAAAAGAGGAGAGCACCTCCAAAAAGTGTGGAATATAATCGACTGGAATGTTGTAGAGGCTCGTTACGATGCTCGAAAGCAACCGCTAAATATCCAATAAAAAGGAGTTGATCCTCCCCCACAGGAGGATATACAATACCGACAGCAAAGAAAAGGCTACGCCAAGAGTTTTCCTCCTGCGTAGCCTTTTCTTCTTTATCTATCTCTACCGAGAGATTAGGCAAGCAATTTCTTGGCCTCTTCTACGAGAACTGACTTTTGCTGTGCACCTACGAGTTTCTTCTGGATTTCACCATTTTTGATGAAGATAAGAGTAGGGATGTTACGGATGCCGAACTGTCCTGGGAGGTCAGTATTACTATCTACATCTACCTTACCGATGATGATTTGTCCGTTAAACTCTTCTGCCAACTCTTCAATCATAGGACCGATAAGCTGACAAGGACCACACCAAGTAGCCCAAAAGTCAAGAATCATTGGCTTACCTTCTGCCAATAACGCAGCGTAGTTGCTGTCTGTAATTTCCATTGCCATAGTTGTAAATACTATTTGTTCGTTTATATTGATTTCTAATTTGCCCTACAAATATACCTATTCTACTCGATATTCGATGCAATACTCGTTTAAGAGTTTGCCAACGGCATCTCCATTGCGCAGTTTGAGATACTGAGGGATAAGATTAGCAGAATAACGTCCTTGACGACCTATTACACGTATTACAAGTTCGCATCCACCTTTTGAGTTTTTTTCTTTGGTAGTTTCGGCACTCTCCTCTCCTCCCAAAACAACCTCTACCAGTCGCTCAACAAAATCGGCACTTATCTGTGTCTCCTCTATGGTTACAATCATCCTCTTGATAAGCGTATCCTTAATGTTGTCCAAAAGGGAGATTTTCTTTATAGATAGCTCCAACTCCTCTGGTCTGTACTGTCTTGGCTCTACCGAACCTTTGCAGAGTAGCATAGCTCCTTTCGAAAGCAATCCCTTGTTCTCACTATATATCTGATCGGATATAAAAAAGGAATACTGGCCTGAGAAGTCCTCTAAGGTCAATTTGGCATAAGGTCTATTCTTCTTACTTACCCCCTCAAAATAAGAAGTAAGCATACCTCCGAAGACGAGGTTACGCCCCTGTAAATCGGGGAGTTCCTGAAAATCTGCCATCTTCGTATTGCAATACTTATCAAGGATCAGCGTGTAAGGGTCTAAAGGAGTAGCGCTCAAATAAAAACCTACCAATTCCGCCTCCTTTGAGAGACGCTCTATATCGGTCCAAGGCTCGGTTTCAGGAGGAGTCGGATGAGGAATTTGCATCTCTTCAACCTCTCCAAAGAGGTTACCCGTACGTGCCTCACTCTCACTCTTTTCATAGTTTCCATAGCGCAAAAGGGCTGCTATGAAATCTTCTTGTGGATTTTCTACCGAGGGGGCAAAATAGGTTTCTCTGGAAAGATTCATACTATCCAACCCTCCCGAAAGAGCAAACGTAGTAATAGCACTGCGGTTAAGCGACTTATCTGCCATCCTCTTTACAAAGTCAAATATATCCTTGTAAGCACCATGTTCCTCCCGTTCCCGTATAATAGATAGTACTATGCTTTCCGAAATCCCTTTGATAGCACTCAAACCAAAGCGGATATTGCCCTTACTATTTACCGAAAACTTCTGTTCCGACTCGTTAATGTCGGGCGAGAGTACCTCTATATTCATCGCCTTACACTCTTCCAATATCTTGGAAAGTTCAGTGGCATTACTCAAGTTACAGCTCAAACAAGCAGCTAAGAACTCGGGAGCATAATGCGCCTTAAAGTACCCTGTTTGATAGGCGATAAGACTATAAGCCGCAGAGTGACTCTTATTAAAAGCATATTCGGCAAACTTTTCCCAGTCTGCCCATATTTTAAGCAAGACTTCCTCTGCATAACCATTTTTCTTACCCCCTGCGAGGAATTTACTTTTGAGCACTTCCATCTGCTCAATCTTCTTTTTCCCCATTGCTTTGCGCAAGTTATCACTCTCTCCACGAGTAAAGTCTGCCAATAATCGTGATAGTTGCATCACCTGCTCTTGATATACTGTAACGCCGTAAGTCTCCTGCAAGATCTCTTGCGTTACGGGTAAGTCGTATGAAATAGCCTCTCTACCATGTCTGCGAGCAATAAAGGTGGGAATATAATCCATCGGACCAGGTCGATAGAGTGCATTCATGGCAATAAGAAACTCGAAACGGTCGGGCTTAAGTTCACGAAGATACTTCTGCATACCAGGAGATTCGAATTGGAAGAGACCTATCGTTTTGCCCGCACTAAAGAGTTCGTATACCTCGGGGTCATCAAGAGGTATTTTGTCTACATCTATATCTATACCGTAGCGTTTCTTTATAAGGGCACAGCACTCTGCCATTATGGAGAGCGTTTTAAGCCCCAAGAAATCCATCTTAATAAGCCCCGTAGACTCAATCAGTCCTCCTTCATATTGGGTTACAAGTATCTTTTCTTTAGTCTTACTATCTTCGGTTATAATGGTGGGAACGACATCACTAATCTCACTCTTACCGATAATAATACCACACGCATGTACTCCTGAGTTTCGTATAGTACCCTCCATCTGCTGGGCATACTTCAGCACACGCCTCAACTTTTCGTCAGGTCCGTGGGCGATTGTTTTAAGCTGAGGAGAGAGGGCAATTGCTTTTGCTATGGTAATTTTCTTTTTATTCTTCTGGAAATCTTCTTCCAAGGCTGGATCTTTTTTCAAACGATCCAAGTCAGCTGCATTGATACGGGTGGGAATGAAGTTCGATATATAATCACCGTCTTTAGGCAATAGCTCTTCGATACGGACATTATCTTTGATAGCACTTTTGGCAGCCATTTCTCCAAAAGTGATAATGTGCGCCACACTATTTTCTCCGTACTTTTCTGTTACCCATTGCAATACTTTGGCTCTCCCCTCATCATCGAAGTCAATATCAATATCGGGCAATGACTGTCGGTCGGGGTTAAGGAAGCGCTCAAAAAGCAATCCATATTTCAGAGGGTCCAAGTTAGTTATCTTGAGACAGTAAGCTACGGCAGAACCCGCTGCCGAACCTCGACCGGGACCTACCCACACTCCTTGCTCGCGAGCAGCACGAATGAAGTCTTGCACGATAAGGAAGTAACCGGGATATTGCATCCACTCAATAGTCTTTAGTTCAAAGTCTATACGCTCCTTTATAGACTCGGGAACGGGATCTCCATATCGCTCTTTAGCCCCCTCATAAGTTAAATACCTTAGATACTCATTGCTATCCTTAAACCCCTCTGGTATAGGGAAATCGGGCATCAATGGGTCGTTTTCGATGGAGTAATACTCCACTTTGTCCAAAACCTCTAAAGAATTGGATAGTACCTCGGGGCGATCCGCAAAGATTTCGTTCATTTCCTCTTGTGTCTTTAGCCACTCTTGTTGAGAGTAACGCATACGAGAGGTATCGTTTACACTCCTCCCCGTAGAGACACAGAGCAATCGGTCGTGCGTTATGGCATCCTCTTCATTGGTAAAATGAACGTCATTCGTCGCCACAACCTTTATCCCTAAGCGCTCCGACAAATCGTATATCTTTTCATTAACCTCAAGCTGTCTGAGGTAAGTCTCCCTATTGGCCTGCGGATTGTCTGTGCGGTGTAATTGTATCTCGAGGTAGAAATCATCTCCAAACACCTTCTTGAACCAAAGAGCTGTTTCTTCTGCCACATCCAAACGACCTGCCATAATATGCTGAGGTATCTCTCCCCCTAAACATGCACTCAAGGCAATAACCCCCTCGTGATACTTTTCAAGTAGCTCTTTATCGATACGAGGTTTGTAGTACTCACCTTCCGAGAACCCTAAAGAAACCATCTTTATAAGATTCTGATAGCCCGTCTTATTTTTTGCCAATAAAATTAAATGCCAACCACTTCTATCAATAGAGCGATTGGGGTTATAAGGATCGGGCATATTCTTGTCCTTATCGTGCCGACTACGCCGTGCACAATAGACTTCGCATCCGTAAATAGGTTTGAACAGCGTAGCCTCTGCCTCTTTTATGCTCTTTTCGCACTCCTCTTTGAGCGCAACTTCTTCATCGGTCAAACTATCTTTTTGACTCAACTCTTGGAGTCGTTTTCTGTTTTCCTTAATGCTCTTATTGGCGGAGGCATTTTCATCTCTTACAATATCCGAAAAGGACTTAATCCCAAACATAACACCATGGTCGGTTAGAGCAAGCCCTTTCATCCCATCTTTCTTGGCTTTTTTAACCAAAGATTTGACCGAAGCTAAACCATCCAGTATTGAATACTGAGAGTGAACATGTAAGTGTACAAATGGTGTCATAATACTTTATAGTTATGGGAACTATGATTCAAAAAACAAGAACTCCTTCGCTTCTTTAGAAGAGGATATTGCCACACGGCAAAAGGTATAAGGGTAACAACCAAAAGGTATAAGGGTTTTGCTCTAAAGGGTTAATGGTTTTTCCAAAAAGGTATAATGGTCATTCCCCTCTCTATATAACCTATTTCTACTCAATGATTAGAAAAAGCAAGCAACTACACCCGTAACTGCGACTCAATATTGGCTACCGTACTTGCAAACTGAGGGTTGATAGAAATGGTATTACTTACCGTCTGGCAACCGTGCAATACCGTTGCATGACTACGCCCTCCTAAGGTTTCTCCAATAGCCGATAGCGAATCCGTTGTGTACTTTTTAGAAAGAAACATAACAAGGTGGCGTGCTTGGACTATATCTTGCCGTCTACTCTTGCTCTGCAAATCCTGTAAATTGACATGTAGTAGGTCGCAAACTATCTTTTGGATACGTTCTATATTGACCTCTCTATCTTCTATACGTACCGTTTGGCGCACTATCTCCTGTGCATAGGGCAAAGAAATCTCTCTACCTGTTACGGCAGCATTGAAGACCAAAGAAGTTAATACTCCATGCAACTCTCGCACATTGCCATCTACGTGCTTTACCACAAAGTCAAGCACCTCTTTCGAGAGAGAGACTCCCTCTATATCCATTTTGTACTCCAGTATCTTACGCCTCAATTGTGGATCTGGACGAGATATTTCGGTAGAAAGAGAACCTTTGATGCGAGAAACTAATCTCTCGTGCATACCCGAAAGGAAACTTGGAGCTTTGTCACATGTCATCACAATCTGTTTTTGCAGATTAAACAAGTGATTGAATATATCAAAAAAGGCATCTTGTGTCTTTTCTTTGCCAGCAAGCCCCTGTATATCATCTATTAAGAGCACGTCTACCTGCTGATAATAGCGCATAAAATCTCCCACTTTGTGGTTTCTACTGGCAGCGGCAAACTGATCTAAAAATTGAGATGTACTAATGTAGAGTACACGCTTTTCTGGATATTTTTGAGCAATAGTCCAACCAATAGCATTCATTAAGTGCGTTTTACCCACTCCCGGAGGACCGTACAAAAAGAAAGGGTTCATCGAAGGATTACCTGGAGATTCACAGATGGTTTGAGCCAATGCAACAGGCACTTGATTCGATTCTCCTTGACAAAATTTATCAAAAAACAGCTGAGGAATGAGGTGCGTTTGCCACGTATTGGACACGACCTTTTGCTCTTTCTCAAGAATAGCCTCACTCTTAGAGAACTCTCCTTTTAAGGAAGAAGTTGAGGAAATAGAACCAGATGAAGTATTGGAAGAAGAACTATCAACCACAGCCTGATAGTGCAACTTCGCCTCCTTGCCCAAAACCTCTGGCAAGACAAGGCGTATCTCTGCCATGAACTTAGCCTCTATGTACTCACAGAAGAAAGCACTCGGCACCTGTACCGTAAGAGAGGCACCATCCAAACGAAGAGGTTTAATAGGTAAGAACCATGTGCCAAATGCTTTTGGTTCTATCAAAGCCTCAAAACGTTTTAGACAAGCATCCCATACTTCTATAACGTTATTCTGTTCCATCCGTCCGTTGCTGTCGATTTTTAAGTTTTTTAGAACGAAAACAAGGGGCTCAGAAAGAGCAGATAGAGTACCCCAATCGTTCTTCTTTCACCTGCAAAACTAAAGCAATAATATGGTGTTTCCAAATAGGATTAATAGAAAGGAGGTAGCATATTGTTATAATTCGTTTTATACTCAATCACTTAGAGTCTTTTAGTTATGAACAGGTAAGTAAAACAAGCTAACTAACTACAAAACAAATATATACAAACAACTAAAATCGTGAAAAGAAACAGAATTAACAAGTAAGAGAAAAACTCTAACCTTTCGATTTTTATAGGGTTAAGTGTGAAACGAAGAAAAGTTTGCTCGAAATCCTAATTAAATATTTTCCAATCTAATATCAGAAGTGCTTATGCTTCTTTTTAAAATAAATATACTCAGGTCCCTTGTTAAAGAGCAAATCGAAAATGCTCAAATTTGGGAAAAATGCTCCGCCCGAAGCCAATGTCTGATAATAGTTTACGGGAAAGAAAGCGGGGTCCTTTATCTCTCGTTTGGGACGTATAGCGTTACGAAAGTCGTTAGGGTACTCTTTTTCGTACTCCGACGTTAGGATAACCTCTATGGAGAGATGCATCAGACGAGCTATACAGTGCATAAGCTCGTAATTAAAGTCAAAAAGGAAATTATACCGCCGTTCGTAAAAAGGAAGAATATCATCGGCATAGTACTCAAAGTAGGGAGAGAGTCCATAGCAACTCTGCAAAGTTTGCCAGTGCCGAGTACGCCAATTATCATGATCGGATATACGCACCTCTTTAATAGGACATCGCTCCGAAGCTCCCTGCTGCACAGGAATAGTCAATTCAGAAACCCCATTGCTGGCAAGTACCCTACAGCGATTGCGATAGGTTTGCTTGATAAAATGGTCGTGTGCTTCCAAGAAAACGGGAGAAGCTATTAGTTTACAGAAATATTGTATCGGAGGGGCGTAAGCCGTAGATAAAATCATAAGCGATGAGGGCAGGGTAAAGAAAGCTCTTTAGTGAGGATTTGAAAAACCAATTATCTGCCTGCGTTGTATCGAAAACATCAGATGTAAATTGTCGTTAGGCTCAGTAAGATAGGTTACGGAGCAATACTCCTTATCTCGTAGAGTATAGTACAAAGAAAGAGTAGTATCTACCCTAAAGAAGGGAAGGGCTCTTCGATTTACATAGAGCCTACCCTGATGTACTCTAATAGTATCCTTCGGAACACCCACTATATAGCAAGGTATCGAAAAAGAGGCTGTACTCGAAGAAATATCAACCAAGGCTCGTGCTCCTCTCTGTGGAGTACCCACCTTTTGCATAAAAGATACTCTTTGCCACCAAGACTCCGACAACTCTCTTTGAGGCATCTGGTAGACAAATAACACAAAAAGACGTAGCAGCACCACTACTATACAAAGAAGTAATGGTACTGCTATAAGACGTAGCTTAGTGTTTCGAGAGGAACTGTTACCAATCATGAACCGTTCGCATCATTCGTTTCCAACGAATCTTGCCGTTGAAGAGTCCCTTATCCTTGTCCAAAGATAACCAAAGGAAAGCTGGCTTACCCACAATATGATCTTCTGGTACAAAGCCCCAGTAGCGACTATCAGCAGAGTTGTGTCTATTGTCCCCCATCATAAAGTAATAGTCCATAGCAAAGGTGTATTCTGTTTGAGGTGTGCCATCTATGGTATAAGTCCCCTCTGAAGTTACCACAAGCGTATGCCCCTCAAAAGCCGTAATGCAACGCTCGTATAGATATACATTTTCTGGTGTAAGGGTTATAGTCAAACCTTTTTTAGGGATAAGAATAGGGCCATAATTGTCACGTGTCCAGCCGTTTTCATACTCAACGGGATACATTAATCCGGGCTCGGAAGTCTCGATAAGGATATTCAACACCTTGGGGTCAGACTCTAACTTCTGCTTCATCTCTTGTGTGAGAGGCAACAAGTAAAAGAGACTTTTTCCCTCGTTAAGCTGTACATCAAATCCCTTAGCAGTTAGGAAATTGACCTCTTCCATAGATTGAGGATGCCCTAATAGCTGTTGGTCATCTTTACTAATACCTAACACTTCAAAATCTCTCTCGCTCAATCCCTGTGGTGCGGTCTGTACATAGTAGTTGAACTGTACAAACTTCGGAGCCTTTTGTTTAGCTCCATTGATATACAAATCATTGTTTCTAAGCTCCAATGTCTCTCCCGGCAAGCCAACACAACGCTTTACATAATGATCTCTTCTATCCACAGGTCTGTAAAATACCTTCAAAAGTTGCCTTATCTGCCAAACTCTCTCCCGTCCATACAGAGCCTTGAGCGTGTAATAATCGGGGTTTACAACCTTTTCAGTTACTGTATCTCCTGCGGGAAAGTTGAAAACGACCAAGTCATTACGCTCTACTTGTCCTAAACCTTTCAAACGACGATACTTCTGCGATGGTTTATCCAAATAACTCTTTCCTCCTAAAAATGTGTTATGAGTAAGGGGAATAGCAATAGGAGTTATAGGCATACGAGGCCCGTAGCTTAGCTTATTAACGTAGAGATAATCCCCCACATAAAGCGTCTTCTCTAAAGAGGAGGAAGGGATCGCGAAGTTTTGAAATAAATAGATATTCAAAATCGTTACCCCTATTACGGCAAAAAGAACGGCATCTAACCAAGAAAAAATCTCTCGCAAGAAAGGATTCTTCAAAGATCTAAACCAAGACCAATTAATCTTACGAGTAAAATAGTAATCAACGATGAGAGGAAGGAAGAAAAACCATCCCCAACCTGCCCAAATAGCAAAGATGATAAAGACAATAACCACTATAATTCCTATACCATACCTGAGTTTGGAAGGTTTAGAAGACGTGTTTTCTTGTTGGTTTTTATTATCCTTTGTAGCCATATCTAAATTTGTATTACTTCTTTTCATTACTAAAATCCGAGCATTTGTTCCATCGTCAAGGCTCCCTTATGCGTAAGGGCATACTCTGCCGCCAATATAGCCCCTAAAGCAAACCCATTACGGCTAAAGGCTTCATGACAGAGGCTTATCTTGTCTACCGAAGAACGCCAAACGACTTCGTGAATACCTGGCACTTCGCCCTCTCGGACCGATTCTATTTCCAAACGCTCTCCTTCCAAAGAGTTGGAGAGCCCCTCGTAGTAAAAACGATTAGAGTTGCTCACAATGCTCTCTGCTAAGGTGAGTGCTGTACCACTTGGAGCATCGAGTTTGTGTATGTGATGTGTCTCTTTTATAAAGGGTATATAATCCGTTTGCTCTCCCATAATTTTAGCCAAACGACGATTGAGTTCAAACAGAACATTCACCCCCAAGCTAAAATTGCTGGCATAGAAGAAGGACTTACCCTCTCTATTGGCTCGCTCTTGCAAGGTGCGTACACCCTCTAACCATCCTGTAGTACCCGAAACAACGGGCATATCAATATCCAAACAGTGCGAACAGTTAATCTCGGCAGCTTGGGGTACCGAAAACTCTATACAAACATCTCCTCGCTCAAAGTGGTGGGTATCTCGAAAAACATTGCTTGTAGGAGCATCGTATCGCTCCACAACAATATGCCCTCTCTGCAAAGCTAATCTTTCGATAGCCTTACCCATTCGTCCGTAGCCTACTAATATAATATCCATAACAATTAAGCATCCTACCCCAGCTTCTACAACTCTCCTCTTTGCTTTTTACCCTCGACCGCTAAGCATAGAGGCGAGGGGGAGGAAAGGTTTTATCTCTTTTGAGTATCAAAAGTACACAAAAAGAGGCGACCTACCCTATGTAAAGAGCACAACAGACACCTCTAAACAGAAAAGCCTCAGGCCCACTCCTATTTATATAGGAAGAAAAACCCAAGGCTCTTTCTTAAAAAGATAAAATCGGAAGCGACCTTTTAATACTCCTCTTCGTCAAAGAAGAAATCTTCATTACGAGGGTAGTCCAACCAAATCTCCTCGATAGACTCATAAACCTCGCCATCATCTTCCATCTCTTCGAGTATCTCAATTACTTCCAACGGAGCTCCCGAACGTTGAGCATAGTCTATAAGCTCATTTTTTGATGCTGGCCATGGTGCATCGTCCAAAGAAGAAGCTAATTCAAGTGTCCAATACATAATGCTATATTGTATTTATTTATAATAATTTATACCACACTCTATTACGACAAGGTGCAAAAGTAGCATTATTTTCGATATGTACAAGTTTCTATATATACCAAAAACTAAATATCCTGCCCTGACTCGCTTCTCTCTCTACCATTTTACCTTTTCTGCAATGGGACTACGACCTGATGAAACCTGCACTATAAAAGGCTATCAAAAGCATCCGTACAAACGTTCAAAAGGTATGTAGGTTTTGAGAGTTTGCTCGGATGGTTTCGAGCAAAAGGTATAACCCTTTTCTCAGACTCCTATAATAGAAAATGGAGAAAGGGGTAAAGCCCCTCCATCAAAAGCCGAGCAAGCAAACAATAGAACGCTACAATATAGAGCAAACTACGATGGCACACTTTGCTCCTCAAAACAGCTAAAAAAGAAGCCCTTGCAAGAGACTCTATCAAGACATTACAACGAACTTTAATAAAGCAAAAATCTTTTTATTACCTTTGATAGAGTAGAAATAATTATCTCTTTACCCTACTCTATACCTCAAAGTATGAAGCCTCGGAACATCATAGCCTACAATGCCTTAAAGCTGATAGCCTCAAGTGTACTTGGGCAAGCAGTAGCCTTGCTACTACTTATGATTGTGGGTAGACAGTATAATGAGGAAATGATGGGTGTTTTGGGTACGTTTCTTAGCTGGGGAGGAGTGCTTGCCATAATTGCCACAGGTCGCTACGAACAAGCAATAGTCATCGCTCCATCAAATCAAGAGGCATTTGGTCTCTACCTCTTAGGCATACGCCTTACGATTCTATTCTCCCTTTTTACTTTGTCGGTAGCAGGAGGTATCTATCTTCTATTTCCTCATCAAGCCTTAGGTAGCTATGTGCTACTGCTACCGCTCTTTGTACTGACAACCTCTTTCTATGCTCTTGTTGCCTCTGTGGCTCTTCGAGAAAAGAGCTTCAATCGGCTCTCTCTCTCTCAGTCTATAAATGGTGTTGGGAACAATCTTTTGAAAGTTATTTGGGGTAGCTTTCACCCTTCGGTAGGGGGGCTTATTTTCTCTTCCATTGGAGCGACCTTTCTTGCCCTGCCCCCCTATACTCCCTTTATTAAAAAGATTTACCATAAGGGCTTCTCTTCTCTGTCGGAATCTCTCTCTTTGGGTATTAAATATAGGAATTTCCCTTGCTACTCTCTACCCCAATCATTAGTCAATACTCTTTTGGGGGTAGTGCTGGTACTCTTTCTACCTTGGCGGTTTGGAGTGGCAGAGGTAGGGTTTCTCACTATGGCCACTATGCTGGCACGTAGACCTCTCAATCTTATCTCTGAAAACATCGGGCGTGTTTACTTTCAACAAATGAGTGAAAAGGTGCAACAGCAAGTGCCCATTGCCCCACTTGTTCGACGATTAACGTTACTTACTTTCGGAGTAGGTATTCCTTTAGCTCTACTTCTGGCTTGGAGTATGGATTACCTTGTCCTCTTTTTTGTAGGGCATAAATGGCTTACTTCGGCGCATATTATCCGCTGTATGCTACCTATGTTACTTCCCAACTTCCTCTCCTCAATTTTGAATGTAATACCCGATATTTTAGGTTTTCAACGGAGCAATATGTGGAGTCAAATTATCCTCTTGCTACTCTATACGACCATTATCCTCGTTGGGTTTCAAATCTTCGACTTTGAAGAGTTTACCCTATTCTTCTTCGGCTGCACCGCTCTGACGCAGGTAGGGTATTTGCTTTATTTATTTCGATTGGTAATACTTTATGAACGTAATATTCAAAAATAAAGAGCGTAACAAATCTTTCTCTCTCGGAATTGCCTTTGATGCTCAAGATCGTCTACTAAAAGAAGCCGAACTAAATAAGTACTTCCTCTCTATCAAGAGTCTGGAAGATTTTCTTCAACGAATAGATGCCCTCAATGGCTCCTGGTGTACTTGTCAGATAGTGCCTACCATCGAAGGGAAGCATTATATATACATGGCAGTAGACCACCGCTCTACCCTTCCTCTTTACTATCGGGTTTATGGGGATGAACTATACATCAGCGACAATGGCTTTGACCTTTTAAGAGAGGGAGAAGAACATCTACAAGTGGAGGAGAGCACTCGACTTTTCTTCTCTCAGTGGGGCTTTACTCCCGAAGAGCATACGTTACACTCCGAAATCAAACGCATTCCCTCGGGATGTGCCCTGTATGTAGATGACACTAAAGAGGTAACACTAATCCCCTACGCACAAATACCTCGCCAACGCTATGCCGTGGCGGAACTCTCTTTCGAAGAGGCTAAAAAAGGGTTCGAAGAGCGTTTAGAATGTGCCTTTGACAGAATGGCAAGAGTTATAGACTCTGCACCCATTGTGCTACCTCTCTCGGACGGCAGAGACTCACGTCTTATAGCCGTAGCCTTGAAAGAGCGGAACCTCCCCACTCCTATTACCCTCACCTATGGGCATACCCCTCGTACCGCCACTATAAAGAAAGCTCAAGAGATAGCCCGACGTTTAGGTTTTGAGCATAGGTTCGTCTCCACACTACCACCGCACTACACGCGCAAAGGCTATACAGAAGATGAAGAGGTACTTCGCTTCTTTAGACACCTGAGTGGCCTCTCCTCGGGCTATTTCTTTGCCGAATACACCTCTTCACGAGAGGCTTCCAAGTGGTTCGAAGGCACTCAACCTATGTACTTCCGGGACACAATGGCGATACGCTATGTGGTTTAAAAATACATCAACGATGGATAGAAAGTGAGCAGTACAATGATATCAACGCCTATTTTCTTACCTTTTATGAGGGGGGCAACAGGGCTTTATCTAAAGCTGAAGTATCTCAGATGGTGGAAATACATAAAGAAATACTGGCTCACTACCCCAAAGAACTCTCTGCCCAAGAGAGATTGGAAGCCTTTCGTACTTTGGAGCTTTCCTCTAAATACATTATTAACTCCGCTCGAGCATGGTCTTATCATGGCTCCGCCGTATGGATGCCTTTTTTAGATAGAGATCTTATAGACTATACCGCCTACCTCAATCCCGAGTTTCGGGTAGGAAAAAGGATTTATGAATCACTCTCGGACGACTACTTCCGAAGGCATTCGATAGCTTTCCCAGACGATGCGTCAGAATACGCTCTATCTCGTTCGCCTCGTTTCCGTTTCAAACAACTATTACGTTCGTTTCTACTGTACCAACTCTCCCAACGCAAAAGATACTTTCCCCGACACGATGACTTGGGCTTTCGTCATCTAATGGGCGGAACCTTGCTCGAAGAAGTAAAGAAGAGTACCTCTTGGCGACCCACCACTATAAACGGATTATCTTTTGCTTGGTGGCTACACAAGTTAGAACAGGGGAGCATTCCTCTTCGGGAACAATAAAATCTCAACAAAGAATCTACACCAAAAAAAATAAAACTCAAATAATAAATCCAATTAGCTATGGACAAAAAGAAAAAAGGGAGTGTCAAGAAAAACTTTGTCTTGGACACTAACGTTTTATTGCACGACTATGAATGCATCGACAAGTTTGAAGAAAATGACATCTACATCCCCATAACCGTACTCGAAGAAATTGACCAATTCAAAAAAGGTGGTGAACAAATCAACTACAATGCTCGCTCCTTTGTTCGCCGATTGGACGAATACGGTAAACAAGAGATATTTACCGAAGGTATCTCTTTGGGAGATGATATGGGACGACTCTTCATCAAAATAGATGGTTTATCACATCCTTTAGTTTGCCAAGCCTTCTCAGAACGGATTGCCGATCATAAAATTCTTTCAGTAGCTCTCTCGCTAAAAGATGAGCTACCGTCAGAGCCTGTCATTTTGGTTACGAAAGATGTAAACCTCAGAATGAAAGCCAAAGCTCTCGGACTGCGTGCCGAAGACTATATCAACGATAAAGTCTCTACCTCTAAACTTTTCGACAAAGCACACGAAGAGTTTGAGGGTGTCGATGGCGATTTAATAGACCGAATTTACTCCGAACCTCATGGAATAGATGTAGAAGAACTATCTTTCCACCAAGAATTAGAACCCAATGAGTGCTTCATTCTAAAGAGTGAGCGCAATAGTGTTATGGTGCGCTACAATCCTTTCTCTGAAAAGATTGTCAAAGTAAACAAACAAACACTTTCGGGCATTACCCCTCGTAACTCGGAACAAGCATTTGCTTTCGATGTTATTACCGACCCCGACATTAAACTAATCGGTATTACGGGAAAAGCAGGTACGGGAAAAACACTATTGGCTCTTGCCGCTTCTCTTAGTTTGTCCGAAAACTATCGACAAATCCTTATGGCACGCCCTATCGTTGCACTTGCCAACAAAGATTTAGGGTTCTTACCCGGCGATGAAAAGCAGAAGATTACCCCCTATATGCAACCTCTTTTCGACAATCTTAGTTTCATCAAAAGTTTACAAAGACGAGGCGGAAGTGAAGAGCGCAAATTGGAAGAGCTCCAGAGAGACGAACGCTTAGTAATCGAAGCCTTAGCATATATCCGTGGAAGAAGTCTTTCGGAAGTCTTGGTAATTGTTGACGAGGCGCAAAACCTTACCCCTCACGAGGTAAAAACCATTATTACTCGTGCAGGAGAGGGTACGAAAATTATCTTTACGGGAGACGTAGAGCAGATTGACTCTCCTTACCTCGATGCGGAGAGCAACGGACTGGCTACATGATAGACAAGATGAAAGGGCAAAAACTATTTGCTCACGTAAACCTCATCAAAGGAGAACGTAGTGAATTAAGCGAGGTAGCCTCTAATCTCCTCTAACGTTTCTTTTTAGTATCGAGCACAGACAGTAAGGTCTTACAGAAGGTCATAACAAGAAGCCTTTTGTAAGACCTTTTTCCCCAAAAAGCCTATCAAACTAACTCTTTTAGAGTTATACTTTATCATCATGTATTCAAGATTTGTACGATAGTTCATAAAGAAAGAGTTTACCCTCAAAGAGAGTAAAAAAAGAGAATAAAACACCTTTCAAGAGTCTACGAATAATATCTTTCCTTTGAAGTATAATAGAGATTGAAAAAGAAGTAACTCTTTTACGAGAGTCTACAAGGGTGCACAGCCTGCAAAATAAACAGAAACGAGAAAATAAAAAAGTAGGTATAGCATCTTAACACACTACACCTACTCTAAAAAGTCGGGATGACTAGATTCGAACTAGCGACCACACGCCCCCCAGACGCGTACTCTAACCGGACTGAGCTACATCCCGAATTGCGACTGCAAATTTAGTAGTAAATAGTTTACTGACCAAATATTTCTCGATAAAAATCGAAAGATTCTTTGATTTCTTCTTCACTAATCTCTATTCTGAGCGGTTTACCCAGCTCTTCCAGAGCGATGATAGTAACTTTACCACCCTTATTCTTCTTATCGGCATACATATATTCGATAAGTGTTCCATACTCCTTACATGAAAAAAGGTAAGGCGATTGTAACTCTTTAGCTAAAGAAATAAGTTGACGTACAGGTTCGATAGGAAAAGAGGTACGAGCATGCGCTATATAAAGCTCACATATAAGTCCAATAAGCACCGCTTCTCCATGCCGTAAGGGAGGTCGGTTCGGGGTTGCGACTTTATGAGAATAAGCCTCTAAAGCATGACCTATTGTGTGGCCTAAATTTAGGTATTGACGCACTCCAAGATCATATAAATCGGTGGAGACATAGACCTGCTTAGTCTCTATACTCGTTTGGATTATATCACTCCATGGTGCAGTTCGATTGATGGGGTCAAAGGAAAGGATTGCGTACCAAGCCTCCTTCCCAGAAAGAAGGGCATGCTTTACCAGCTCCCAATATCCTGCTATTAGCTCTCTACTATCAAGGGTTCTCAAGAAAAGAGGATCTACAATCACCCTATGCGGTAGGGAAAAAGCACCGATTAGGTTTTTCACTCCCTTATAATCGATTGCCGTTTTTCCTCCAATAGAGGCATCAACCATTGCCAAAAGCGTAGTAGGGATATAAACTGTAGGAATACCCCTTTTATAGATCGCAGCAGCAAAACCTCCCATATCAAGCAATGCTCCTCCGCCTGCGATCAAAAGTATGGTGTAGCGCGTAGCTCTACGCTCCAGCAACCAGTCCAGTATTTGCGTTAGAGAGGCAAAAGCCTTATGTTCCTCTCCAGCTTTTATACGTAATCTATCTTCAGAAGAAATAATCTGGTAAAGCGGAGTCAATAATGGTTCTGACGCGAGAGCCATATCGGCATCTTCTAAGAGTAACATACGATCGAAGCCCTCAGACTGTAAAGTCATAAGGGCTTCTTGATTCAATGCTCCCTCGCGAACAGCTATTTGGGAGTTCATAATAGTTCTTTTATAAAGATTGAATCTCTTGTTTGATATACTCTACCGCTTTGGGAAGACCGCTTATATCTTTTCCTCCTGCCGTAGCAAAGTGAGGCTGACCTCCCCCTCCTCCTTTTATAAAGGACGAAGCCGAACGTACCAAATTAGACGCATTTGCCCCCAAAGCAACTGCCGCATCGGATAGAGCGATTGAGAGCAAACACTTCTCTCCCTCTTGGGTAGCAGCAAGGAAGATGAAAGGTTCTTCCAATTCGCCTCTCAATTGGAAGGCAATATCTTTCACTGCATCGGCACGATACTCTCCCTCTAAATAAAGGAAGCGGATAGAACCAATATAGTCATGTTGCGTTAGGATAGCCGCCTTTTTCTGAGCCATCTGCTTGCGTACCAACAAGTCTATCTCAGAGCGCAGCTGGGTCTCCTCTTCGATAAGTTTACGGATGCTATTCACCACCTTAGGGTTATTATTAAAGAGAGCTTTTATCTCTGCCAAAGTATCCTCCTTTTCGTACAGATAGCGGTCTGCATTACTACCCGTCAAAGCCTCTATACGACGGATACCTGCTGCAATAGAAGACTCCGAAACGATACGAAAAGTACCAATCATTCCCGTGGCGGGTAAATGGGTTCCTCCACATAATTCGATAGAATCATCATATTGGAGCACACGTACTTCCTCTCCATATTTTTCGCCAAAGAGAGCCATGGCTCCCATTTTCTTGGCCTCTTCGATGGGTACGTTGCGGTACTCCTTACGGGTGATATTCTGACGGATTTTGGAAGATACAATCTCTTCTACACGACGAATCTCTTCGGAAGTAAGTTTGTTATAGTGGGCAAAGTCGAATCGAAGCACCTCGGGACTCACAAAAGACCCTTTCTGCTCTACATGCTCGCCCAACACGTCTCGCAAGGCTTTGTGTAATAAGTGTGTAGCTGTATGATTAGCCTCTGCCATACGACGACGGTCGGTATCGATATAGGCATGAAATGTTTGCGACAAATCTTCTGGAAGTTTATCCATCAAATGTACGGGCAGATTGTTCTCTCGTTTGGTATCTCTGATGAGATAGCGAGTTTCATCTTCTGCCATCAGATAGCCACTATCGCCTACTTGTCCTCCCATTTCGGCATAGAAAGGAGAGTGCGAAAGTACTACTTGATAAAAGTCTTTGTTCTTCTGCTTTACCTTGCGATAACGCAACACACGGCACTCTACATCGGTCTGGTCATACCCAACGAAGATTGACTCCCCTTCGTGAAGTACCATCCAGTCTTCCGTTTCGAGCTGGGCAGCATTGCGAGCACGGGCTTTCTGTTGTGCCATCTCTTCATCGAAGCCTACTTGGTCTAACTGCATCCCATGCTCTCGAAGGATGAGTTCCGTGAGATCGAGTGGGAAGCCAAATGTATCATAAAGAACAAAAGCATCATGACCTGAAAGGATACCCTTGCTCCCTAACTCTTCTATCTTTTTATCCAAAAGTTTTATCCCAGATTCCAAAGTGCGAAGGAAACTATCTTCCTCCTCTTTCATTACCTTGGCGATAAGTTCCTGTTGTGCCTTAAGCTCGGGATAAGCACTCCCCATAGAAGAAATAAGTACAGGGAGCAGAGCATACATAAAGGCTTCTTTACGCCCCAGGAACGTATATCCATAACGTACAGCACGGCGCAATATACGGCGAATCACATACCAGCTTGGCATTAGAGGGGAGCTGTCCATCAGTTATAGCAAAGGCAATGGTGCGCACGTGGTCGGCAATAACACGCATTGCCACATCGCTCTTCTCGTTAGCACCATAGGGGATGCCTGAGAGGTTAGCTATAGCTTGTATGATAGGCTGGAAGACATCAGTATCATAGTTAGAACGCTTGCCCTGCATAGCCATACAGAGACGCTCAAACCCCATGCCTGTGTCAATCACTTTATGGGGCAAAGAGGAGAGAGAGCCATTGGCTAAGCGATTGTACTGCATAAATACCAAGTTCCAAATCTCTACCACTTGAGGATGGTCTCTATTGATCAAATCTCTCCCTGACACCTCAGCCCGCTCTTCATCTGAGCGAAGGTCAATATGTATTTCACTACAAGGACCACAAGGACCAGTGTCTCCCATTTCCCAGAAGTTATCCTTTTTATTACCATTCAAGATGCGTTCTTGAGGTAAATAACGCTCCCAAATGGAGGCTGCCTCCTGGTCTCTTTCTAAGCCATCGTCAGAAGCTCCTTCAAAAACCGTTGCATAGAGTCGGTCAGCAGGAATACCTAACTTTTCATGTAAGAATTCCCATGCCCAAGTAATAGCCTCTTCTTTAAAATAATCTCCAAAAGACCAGTTGCCTAGCATCTCAAACATTGTATGGTGGTAAGTATCGTGCCCCACCTCTTCAAGGTCATTATGCTTTCCGCTTACACGGAGACACTTTTGCGCATCGGCTACTCTCTTATATTTAGCTTCCGCATTACCCAAGATAATATCCTTAAACTGGTTCATACCAGCATTGGTAAACATGAGAGTGGGATCTCCCTTGACCACCATCGGTGCAGAGGGAACTATGTGGTGCTGCTTGGAGGCAAAAAAGTCCAAAAAAGCAGTACGTATCTCGTTAGCAGTCATCATTTTTCTTCTAATAACAGTATTTTTATATATCACACAAAAGTAAGCAATATTGCTCAAATACTTATGCTTTTCAACATAGGTTACTTCTTCTTTTAAGATGCTAAATAGGAGTTCTTCCAACTTTCCAAAGTAGGCATATTTCAACTATTCAGACAAAGGCTTTACAGACCCTTATAATAAAAATTCTCTACACAACAGATTTCGTAAATATTACATCAGTCAGGAAGTACTTACATGGCATATTCTTGGTCCTATTATCTTACTTTTGCAACTGAGTTTTAATCGAATTGTAGAAAAAAAAGATATGAAGATAGCTGGGGTTGATTTAGGAGAGAAGCCTCTCCTGCTTGCTCCTATGGAAGATGTGAGTGATAGTGCTTTTCGCCTTCTTTGTAGAGGGTTTGGAGCCTCTATGGTATATAGTGAATTTATTAGTGCCGATGCTTTAATTCGCTCTGTAAAGGGGGCTTTGAATAAACTATTCATACACCCCGAAGAACGTCCCAGTGTGATACAAATATATGGTCGAGATGTAGCGAGTATGGCAGAGGCAGCAAAGATTGTTTCAGCCACGGGTCCCGAACTTTTAGACTTAAATTTCGGCTGTCCCGTCAAAAGAGTTGCTGGCAAAGGTGCAGGCAGTGGAATGCTAAAAGATATCCCTCTAATGTTAGAAATAACGCGCGCCGTAGTAAAAGCCTCTTCGATACCCGTCACAGTGAAAACACGTTTGGGGTGGGACCATCAAAGCATTGTGATAGAAGAACTCGCTGAAGCTCTTCAAGATTGCGGTATTGCAGGTCTTACTATCCACGGACGCACCCGTAGTGATATGTACACAGGTCATGCCCAATGGGAGTATATCGCCAAAGTAAAAAATAATCCTCGCATTACCATCCCTATTATAGGTAATGGAGACATAACCACTCCGGAAGAAGCCTACCAGGCTTTCGATCGTTATGGTGTAGATGCTGTTATGGTCGGAAGAGCCTCTATTGGTAAACCTTGGATATTTGAGGAGATGCGATACTATTTGGATCATAAAGAGCCCCTCCCTCCTAAAGCAGCACATGACCATTTAGAAACTCTTATCACTATGATACAGAACAACATAAACAAATTAGACGAGCGCAGAGGAATACTCCACTCGCGCCGACACTTAGCAGCTACTCCTATTTTCAAAGGTATCCCCAACTTTCGCCCTCTCCGCATACGTATGCTTCAAGCCACTACCTTAGAGGAACTTCTTAGTATTCTGCGCAATGAGGTAGCCCCTCTACTATTATAATTATATTCCAGAGTAGTTGTGATACAAAAAGGTTATCGCTACTGTATACGAATGTTTATACTCTCCTTGTGATTGTGCAAGCCCCCTCTTAATCTGAACTTGCCTCATAGCGATTGCAGTATTGTTCAAGCTTTCGCCACAGCTTCGTTGATATAGATATTTGCGCCCCCCAACAACAATCAAAAACAATATCAAAAAAGCCTGTACCTCAAAATGAGATACAGGCTTTCTCTTTAGATTAAACTCTTCAAGAGTTTTCTTTTCAAGCTCTTTTAATGCTGTATGATAAGGCGATGACTTTGAAGCGTACCATCTGTAGAACGTACCCCCATCAAATAAGTTCCATTTTCAATATCCGAAACATTGATAAGCAATGTATTAGCACCATTACCCTCAAAAGTACGAACTTTTACTCCTGTTAGTGTAAACAAATCAACAGAAGCTATCTCGCTCTCATTGCTAACAGTACACTCTGAAGATGCAGGATTAGGGAATACACTATTGATAAGTACTGGTACTATGCGATCGCTTGCAGTATCTTTCACAAAACGAATGGGTACTTCTATGCTTCCAAAAGTAGCCTGTCCGAGCGTCAAACCACCATTACCAAATCTTTGCATACAAGCAATTACCATAACCCCCTCATAACCCAAGAAAGGAGCAATCATGGGGCTACCCGTAAAGGTAGGAGAGTATTCTATGGTCTGCCCATGATCAACCACTCCCTTAAAAGAGTTACTGGAGATTTCGGCAACAAAGTATATCCCCGTAGGTGGATGCTTGGCATAAACAACGCCACAAATATTTCCATGAGTAGAGGTAGTATGCTTACGACCAAAGTTCGTAATCTTAAACTTTGGACCCTGCGCATTCAAGCCTGTTTTGGTGTAAATATTTACAACTTCTTTGCTATCAACCTCAACAGCTGTAATTCCAGGACTCATAAGAGTAGTAGGAGCTTTCGCAATAAAGTCTCTCTCAATGAGACGCACACGAGAATTGCCCAAACGTCTTTGATAGTACCCAAAATCAGTAGAGGGGTCTTCTGGATCCAAATCAGGTGTTTGCAAGCAGAAAGCAACTTTACCACCCTCTTTAACTCCAACCACACCAGAGAATTGGACTTTCAACTCTCCTCCCTTAGGTATCATAATGAGAGTTTCATTACCTACTTGAGACAATGGCGTGTGTACCAAAAACTCGGGAGAAGGCATAAGATCTCGATCATAAGCATAAAGACGAATAGGGGCATAGAACTCATAATCGCCCTTATTCTCAAGCGTAAGAGTTATGGTGTTGCGAGCAAAAGCTTTTACCTCATCTCCCTTAATTTCTACATCCTTTACACTGAGAGGAGTAAACCATACATTATAGCCCTCTACGGTAGCTTTACCTTGCGCTATACTTATTCTTGCTCTACTGGGTTCATTCAGTACCTCTTCTACTTTCCTATAGGTTCCATTCTCTTCATAAGAATGTTCTATGTAGAGTACATACTCTCCGTCGGCAAGACCATTTAGGTCAACGGTTGAATTCATCTGGTAGAGTTCTTGAAGAACCATTTTGTCTATCAAGAAAAGATTTCCAGTCTTAACAACTTCTGTTCCCTTATAGAGCGTAGGACGGAAGTATATTTTAGCTCCATCCACTCCTTGGTGCATAAGAGTAGCCTTTATATTCAACTTATTGTTGGCATCTACTTTGGCACGAAGAGAAATGTTAGGGCCAAAATCTTCTCCAGTAACATTGCCATTTCCCTTATCGGGCATTACATTAAGAATAATAGATTGACTCAAAGAGTAATCACCCAAAGAACCAGCTCCAATGCCAGCTGCTCCGGGTTTAAGAGCAGTGAGCTCATAGTAACCATTAGCATTACCGCTCCACCCCCAGTTAAAGTGGAACTTACCATCGGCATTGTAACCATCACAGACAAAGGCATGACCCCCGCCAGTACCTGCGCCACAATAAAATACAGGTCTGTTCTGGTCTAACTCTTTTTGGATAAGTTCTTTCCATTTGGGCAACTCATACTGAACTCTGAAAGCTAATTTTAGATCTTTCCTATACTTAAAGTTCTCCTTGAGTGCACGTACCACGTGAGCCTCCCAAGAAGCACTTCCTTGAGAAGAGTACTGCATATTCACAGCAATACCTACGTCTGACAAAAACTGACCTAACTCTTGAACTTGAGCAGAAGGAATACCTGCAGAAGGATTAGCTGGTATATTGTCCCAATTATAAGGGTTACCAAAAGTGGCAGAGCGTTCTACCGCCTTACCTTGGTCTTTGTAAGTTTCATCTATGTAGGAATGACTACCCACTCCTGCATCGGGCCATTTGTGATAACGCATCACTTGCCCTATGGCTGTAGCCACGCAACCTGTGTAAGTTCTTGAACCAGTGACAGGGTCTTTTGGACACTTGCTATTGAAAGGATAATCCTGATCCCATAAAATTTGCTCTCCTTCTAAGAGAGGAGACTTACTACTTCTAAAGGTAGTAGTAGAAGTCGTAGAACGAGCATTTGTCTCTATACTCCAAGGTGCTTGTAGCAAAGCATTGATTTGAATATCGTACTGCCCCAGCCACCAAAGCAAATGCTCTGGTGCCTTGCTCATATCGAAATGCCCTTTATCCGAATAGGCCAATAGCTCGTGCATTCTATCATCGCCAGCCACAATAGCAAAACCTTCATCAGTTCCTCTATTAAAAATATAATAGTAGGGCTGTACCTCGGAGCCATTTCTCAAAGCACCTTGAGGAGCGTGAGTATAAGTGAGTTCAATAGTTCCACCACTTCTAAGTGCACTATTCGAAAAGAAGCGCTCGGCAATAGCACGAGCCTCTTTAGGGCTCACAGGACCAGCCGTGAGCATCATTGTTCCCCAAAAGAGCAGGAAAACACTAAGAAAAAGTTTTCTCATCGTTATTTGTTTGATATTAAAGTAGTAATCCCAACATAAAAGAGGTCTTAGTTATGGGTCCCTCCACGAGAGGCAAAGATAGTATAAATGAACTAAATACAAAGGATATTAGCACCGAAAAAGTTTCTCCTTTCTTCTATCTCCACCCCTCAAAACAAGTAGCATATAGAAGCGCATAACAGAGTTTCAAATAGCAATTAACAACGCAGCAAGAGGTATTTACAATAACTCTTCAAAAAAGCTATTACATTCTTCCACACTGATTGTGTTATTATTGAAGTTTAGGTTGGGGCATATCCTTGTGCGCTTCTCCCTTCTTCTTCCCTACCCCAAACTGTACAACAATACTATCCTGCCAAGTCTTGCAAAAATTCGTTGCAAGCCACTTTTTCAAATTATGGTAAGAGTTTTAGAAAGAAAATCTCAACACCCTTGCCTTCACGAGGTATAATGGTTTGCAAAAAAAGCATTATAGGTTTTCAGTCCAAGCATTATAGGTTTTAATCGAAAGGCATATACCTTTTTCCAACTACCCTTCGTTACTTGAAAACTTAACAACGTACCCCTTGAAAGGAATTAGTTAAGAACTCTCTCGTAATTTCTGTATTAAAGGTCCAATTATCAGAGTCTTGCAGAAACTAAAAAGGGACTTTTAGATCCAATATAATCTTATCTTTTCCTTCTAACCTCCAGCACGAGTTATCAACATCTAAGTGAATATCTCTTCTAAAATGATTAGCTTTGACAACGAATTGATTACAGGATTATGGGTAAAATCATAGCTTTAGCAAATCAAAAAGGAGGGGTGGGAAAAACTACTACTACCATCAATTTGGCAGCCTCTTTGGCGACCTTAGAACAAAGGGTATTAGTCATAGATGCCGACCCTCAAGCCAATGCAACTTCTGGTTTAGGAGCGCTGTCGAAAGAAACACATAAGACCATCTATGAGTGCTTGGTGATGGGAGAAAACCCCTCAGAAATTATTCTACCTACGTCGATAGAAACGCTTGATTTACTTCCTTCGCACGTAGACCTTGTAGGGGCAGAGGTTGAGATGTTGCAATTTGACCAACGAGAGTCGGTTATGCGCCGTGTAATACGTCCCCTTGCTGACAAATACGACTATATATTAATTGATTGCTCTCCTTCTTTGGGACTAATAACAGTAAACTCCCTTGTAGCTGCCGACTCTGTAATCATACCCGTACAGTGTGAATACTTTGCCCTCGAAGGGATTAGCAAACTGCTCTCAACGATACGCATTATAAAAAGCAAGCTAAACCCACAACTGGCAATAGAAGGATTTCTAATGACGATGTACGATAGTCGCTTGCGCCTTGCTAATCAGATTTACAATGAGATGAAGCAACACTTTGGGGAACTTGTATTTGAAACCGTAATTACACGCAATGTCAAGCTCAGCGAAGCCCCAAGCCATGGTATGCCCGTTATCTTATATGATATAGAGAGTAAAGGAGCGATTAATCACTTAGAGTTAGCCAAAGAACTCATCCGCCATAACCTCAATAAGACTATCGCCACAAGGCAAGAAAAAATGGGGAAAACGAAATAATTATTACTATGAAAAAAGGAAATAGCCCTTTAGGAAGAGGTCTTAGTGCCATGCTCGATGATGCAGCAGGCTCCTCTTCGATAAATGAAATTCTAATTGATTGTATTCGTCCCAATCCAGAACAGCCTCGACGCCTTTTCGACGACGATAGTCTGTCAGAGCTGGCAACCTCTATACGTAATATCGGTTTGGTACAACCCATTACAGTACGTCAAATAGCTCACGATGACTATATGATTATATCGGGGGAGCGTCGCTGGCGTGCATGCAAAATGGCTGGACTAAGCACTATACCTGCCTATGTAAAAACGGCAGACGACGAGTCTATGATGGAAATGGCTCTCATAGAAAACATACAGCGAGAAGACCTCAATGCAATCGAAATAGCCCTTGCCTACCATCGTTTATTAGAGGCTACACAAATGAAACAGGAAGAACTTGCCGAAAGAGTTGGAAAAAATAGAGCTACCATAAGCAACTACCTACGACTACTGCGTCTACCTGCGGAAATCCAGCTTGGACTCACCGAAAAGAAAATTGATATGGGGCATGCCAGAGCTCTGCTCTCGCTTTCGGCTCCCGAAAAACAGTTAGCCCTCTATGCCCAAATCATCACTCAAAAGATGAGTGTACGAGAAGTAGAGCATCAGGTAAAACGCTTGGCTCGACTTGAAGAGAAAAGAGATAAGAGCAAGAACAATCGACAAGAACAACCCGACTTCTCGCTTCTTTGCGACCAGTTAAGCAAGGCCTTTTCCACCAAAGTACAGTTAGTTAGCAACCAATCGGGCAAGGGTAAACTTACCATCCATTTTGAGGGAGAGGAAGATTTGGCTCGCATCCTTCAATTACTTGAAGAGCGTCATTAATTTTTTACCCCATTGCAATAGATGAGAAAAAATAGGAGTAGATCTTTTTCATCACACTATATACTTTGTGTCTGTACACTCTTACTACTTTTTATAGCTGGTAGTGGGGCGGGTTATGCCCAAGAAAATAGGATAAACTCAGACTCTCTCGCAACAACAGCTGAAGGGTTCACTACGGAGCTTACGCCTCCCTCTTCGAACCTACTGCCCGAGTACCCCACTGCGAAGAATTGGATAGGAACATCTGAGGCTTGGAAACCCAACTCTACCACCGCCCTTATATGTGCCATCATACCAGGAGGCGGACAGCTCTACAACCGTAAATATTGGAAAATACCTATCGTTTTAGGAGCTGCCACAGCGTGCCTCTATGCCATTACTTGGAACGGCCGTCTCTACAACGAGTATCATACTGCCTATGTGGACTTTATGAATCCTAATCCCTTAGAAAAGGATTCTTGGAAAGGATTTGTCCCTCAAGGAGCAGACCCGAAAGACTACGTTGGAGATGGCAATATACAAAACCGACTCAAGAAGGGAAGCGAACTCTATCGTCGTAATAGAGATTTAAGTATCATCGTTTCGGCGGCAGTATATCTTCTCTCCTTTATAGATGCTTATGTAGATGCCGAACTCTTCGACTTTGAAGTAAGTCCCAACCTTTCGTTGGTAGTAGCCCCCTCTACAACATCTTTCTCTCCAGAAAAGGCGGAGTTTCTTCCCGCTATTTCTTGTCGCTTAAACTTCTAACTACCGCTCTATGCGCTTTCGTCTTCTCATACTTGCCTCTCTGTGGCTACTTTTCTCTTCTCTCGGAGCAGATATAGGATGGACTCAAACAAAAAAGGAGACCCAAATACGTACTACGGAGATTGTTACTCCCCACAGCTTAGATGCCGATGCTACCACTCTCCTACGCAAGTGGCATAAAGGCTATGCCACCAACGAAGAGGAAGGAATGCCCTGCAGTAAAGGAACTTCCAAAGACCCCACCCCCTCAGAAATGGTCTTCCGCGATCGCCTTATGCGCCTGCCCACGACAATGGAGATCCCCTACAACTCATTGGTTCGGAGGGTATAGATATATTCCTAACCCGTCGTAGAGCACTCATCCCTGCTATGTTAAGTTTGGGAGATTACTATTTTCCGAAGATTGAAACCATCTTGGATAAGTATGGCTTACCCCTTGAGCTAAAATACCTTATTATTATAGAGTCCGCTATGGATCCTACGGCTGTATCGCCCGTTGGAGCTTCGGGACTATGGCAGTTTATGCTTCCCACAGCCAAGGCATACGGACTAACCATCAACTCTTTGATTGATGAACGCTTAGACCTCATCAGTAGCACCGATGCCGCAGCTCGTCATCTACGCGATCTTCATCGCATCTACAACGATTGGTTTATGGCGATAGCTGCCTACAATTGTGGTATGGGAACGCTTAACCGCGCTGTCTATCGCTCGGGAGGGCGCACCGATTTTTGGTCAGTATTTCCTTATTTACCCAAAGAAACTCGGAGCTATGTACCGCTATTCATCGGGGCTTTTTATGCTATGCACTACCACGTAGACCATCATCTTTGCCCAGCCGAAAAGAGTCTTCCTTTGGCAACAGACACCATACACCTGCATCACTCATACAGCACCTATACTATTGCTAAAGCAGCAGAAGTGAGCCATGATCTATTCATGCTACTCAACCCTCAGTTCAAGAAAAATTCTATTCCAGGGCATATCGCTCCTTGTACAGTATATCTTCCTCTCCCTGCAATAGGAAGATTGGACCGTCGCTTAGACAGCCTCAGCCAAGAGGCGCAAAAGAAAGCGTTACTATTGGCTTCTGGAGGTAAAGAAACCATCGACTCTCTGAGCGTACGGAATGCAGAGATGGGAGAAAAAGAGACAATAGGCAACGACATCTCTCCCCTTCGCTATCACACCGTCCAACAGGGCGAAACCCTATCTTTAATAGCCCAGAGAAATGGAGTTTCAGTAAAGAGTTTGATGAGAGCCAATGGTATTAGGGAACAAAATCAAACACTAAAAGTAGGTCAAAAGCTACTCATTCCATCCAAGAACAAAGCAAAAAAGAACAAAAGAAAAGGTAAAAAACGCAGGTCCAAAAGGCGTTAAAAGAGAAATTTACACACACCGAAAGAATAATACACCCGATGTTTTTTTGTAAGTTTGCGCCAGATAGTTGTTGGAACGCATATTCTTACAAGAATGACTACGCTACTACAAGGCTTTATGAGTGCTGGAAAACTAACAATAGTGCCTACTCCCGTAGGGAATTTGGGAGACATAACATTGAGAGGGCTCGAAACACTCCGCTCTGCCGACCTTATTTTGGCAGAAGATACACGCACCTCTCTCGTACTACTCAAGCACTATGACATCCATAAACCCTTGGAGAGCCACCATAAGTTCAACGAGTTCAAGGCATCCGACAAACTCGTAGAGCGCATAGCACAAGGACTAAATGTTGCTCTCATATCGGATGCCGGTACCCCAGGCATTAGCGACCCTGGATTTTGCTTAATAAGCTCCTGCATAAAGCACAATATAGAGATAGAGTGTTTGCCTGGAGCAACGGCCTTTGTTCCAGCCTTGGTAGCCTCGGGTCTTTCTACTGAGTCTTTCGTTTTTGAGGGCTTTTTACCTCAAAAAAAGGGGAGAAAAACTAAAATGGAGTTATTGGCACAGGAGGAGCGTACTATCATTATATATGAATCGCCCTACAGAGTTCTCAAAACATTACAAGCCTTTGTCGAGTTTATGGGTGAAGAACGGAGAGCAGTAGCCTGTCGGGAGATTTCCAAACTCCATCAACAATACGTAAGGGGGACCCTCAAAGAGCTTATCGACCACTTTACCGAGACTACCCCTCGTGGAGAGTTCGTACTGCTTTTTGCTGGGAGAACTCCCCAAAAGAAAGTACACAAGGAGGAGAAAAAATACTCTCAAGAGTAAAACTGAAAATAGAAAACATTTAAAACAGAGAAGGAATGAAAAAGATTTTATTGACAACGGTACTTACTTGTACAATCGCATCCGCTGGCTATCTTACTTCTTGTAAAGGAGGCAAGCAGGCCGATCAGAGAGCAGATTCTATAGCCGCCGTGAATAGTTCCTTACAAGCTCAAATCGAAGAGATGGACCAAATTATTGGCGGTATTCTCAGCAACTTCCAAGACATCAATGCTATGGAGGGTATTATCAATACAGGCCCTATTAGTGGAGAAATTGGAGAGAGTCATCAAAGACGCATAGAAGACAATATGCGTATGATTAGCGAAAAACTCAAAGCCAACAGAGAAGAGATAGACCTCCTAAACAAAAAAATCAAGGACTTAGGGCAGAAAGGTAGTGTGTTCCAGAAAACAATCTCGGCTCTACAAAAGCAACTTGAGTCAAAAACCAAAGAGATACAACGTTTGACCGAAGAGTTACAACACAAGAACGTAGTAATCGAAAATTTGGATGCTATGGTAGGCGAGCTTAGTGATAATGTTAGCAACTTAGAGGCCTCGAAGAAGCAACAAGAAGAGAAGATTGGCTCTCAAGAGGTAGCCCTTAATACTGTACGCTATTGTGTAGGTACTAAGAACGATTTAAAAGAGATGAAAATCTTAGTAGATGGTAAAATTGCCACCGAGTCTTACACCAAAGACTATTTCACTCAGATAGATCTTCGTCGACTCAGTCGTCTACCTCTCTATGCCAAGAAGGCAGAGTTGCTCACCAACCACCCCTCCAGTAGCTACGAATTGGTACCAGGAGCGGACAAGCAACTAACCCTTGAAATTACTAACCAACAAGAGTTCTGGAGCCTTTCTAAAGTATTAGTGGTACGTATTTACTAATACCTTTCATGCTTAACTTGGCTCTTTGAGCAAATATTCACAAAGACGAGGAAGGCTGTTCGTACACCTTTCTCGTCTTTTCCGTAGATTATGATAAAAAACCTCTTTATAGATTTGGATGACACTCTCTGGGCTACCTACCAAAATAGCCAAGAGAGTATGTACGAAGTGTATAAAAAACACAATTGGTCTGAATACATCTCCGACTACGAGACCTTTTGGCAACGTTATTGGAGCATCAATGAAGGACTTTGGGAGGAGTATAGACAAGGACGTATCAACAAGCATCAGCTGAAAACGGAGCGTTTCCGAAAACTTTTCTCAGGCATAAAAGAGTGGGATGATAATGCCATACTCTCATTCAACAACGACTTTCTGACAGGTACAACTACCAAGACAGCTTTAGTGCCTGGAGGTATTGAGGTACTCTCCTATTTACACCGTTACTATCGTATTTACATTCTCTCCAATGGTTTTAGAGAAGTACAATCAGCAAAAATCAATCGAAGTGGTCTTGCTCCATATATAGACCGTATTATATTGAGTGAAGATGCAGGGTGCAACAAACCTCACAGAGGGATTTTTCAATACGCCTTTTCAGTTACCAATTCTCGTGGAAGCGAATCAATCATGATTGGAGACAGCTGGGAAGCCGATATAGAAGGTGCTCACAATGCCTCTATTCCTTCCATTTGGTTCAATCCAAAAGAAAATCCTCTTCCTCAACAGAGCAAAGCTGAGCCTCTACATATTATCAAAGATTTGAAAGAGCTTTTATCAATATTCTGAATCCTCAAAATACTCCAAAGGTCTGTCACATACTTGACAAAAACTAACTACCTTTGCGAGAAATAGAATGAAAGTATAAATAACATCCAAAGAAGTACTCAAAACATGAAAAAGTCAGTATTTTTAATTTCATCGTTGGCAGTTATCGCCCTATTGGGTTCTTGTAAACCTAAACAAAGTACTTATCGTCAAGTCTACGAACAGGCTAAACAAAGAGAAATCGCTCAAAATCAGGACTCAAATCAGGCACCTGAAGCAACAGATGCTAACGTTATCGTTTCAAAACCTATACAATCTTCTGTATCTCTTCGCAGAGAGCGACTTAGTGCTGTCGATGGAGAAGATGTCAATCGCTTGAAGAAATATAGCGTTGTAATCGGTAGCTTCCAAAACAAAACCAATGCTCAATCCCTCAAAGAGCGCATGGAAAATGCTGGATTTAAACCCGTCTTGGCAGAAAATGAGCATGGTATGATTCGCGTTATTGTGGCTAGTTTCCCTACTCGTGACGAAGCCGTAACAAGCAGAGAAAGAATCAAACAGCAGTTTGCGCCCCAATTCCAAGATGCTTGGCTCTTAGAGATGACTCGCTAAATGAACATCCGAGAAAAGGAATCCTTGGTCAGCCACAATACTTTTCAAATAAGTGTTGTGGCTGATTGGTGGGTCGAGTATTCCTCTTTGGAGGACTTAAAACGTTTGTCCCAAGATGAGTATTTCCAAAGTCTGCCATTCCTCCCCATAGGTCAGGGTAGTAACCTACTTTTTTTAGAAGACTATCGAGGGGCTATTCTCTCCTCTCAGATAAATGGCATTGAGGTTCTTAATGAAACATCGGAGAGCGTCTCTCTTAGAGTAGGCTCTGGCATAGTGTGGGACGACTTTGTGGTATGGGCTTTGGCACACGGCTACAATGGCATTGAAAACCTTTCATGGATACCTGGTACGGTTGGAGCTGCGGCTGTACAAAACATCGGTGCCTACGGTGCAGAGATTGAGGAGTTTATTGATTGCGTCGAAACATTCGACCTCAAAACAGGAGAACAAACTCTGATTGCCAAAGCAGATTGTCAATATGGCTATCGATACAGTATCTTTAAGGAAGAAATGTATAAAAACCATGTCATTACTCATGTACTCTTTACGCTCTCCAAAAGTAATCAAGTAAACTTGTCCTATCAAGCTCTGGAAGCCTACTTTTCGAACAGAGAGCCTACTCCACAACAAGTCCGAGAGGCTGTTATCAAGATTAGACAATCAAAACTTCCCAACCCTCATGAACTCCCCAATGCGGGAAGTTATTTTATGAATCCAGTAGTACCTTTTGAGATATATCAGCGACTTTCCAAAGAATATCCCAATATTCCTTATTACCCAGCAGAGAAGGGGATAAAGCTTTCTGCAGCATGGTTGTTAGACCAAGCTGGACTAAAAGGATACAAAAAAGGGAATGTGGGGACCTATAACCAGCAACCTCTCATCATCGTCAATTTTGGGAAGGCCGATGGAAAAGAAATAGCTGATTTTGCTCAAGAGTTATCAGATATAGTTTACGATAAATTTGCTATTCGCCTAACCCCAGAAGTACGATATATCGGATAAACACCCTTATTTACCTCCACAATCTGTTTAAAACAATCTTCCTCATAGCCAATTTATGAATAAGCTGCACTCTATTACTTTACTGGGGTCGGGTACAAGTACTGGCGTTCCAGAAGTAGGTTGCTATTGCTCTACTTGCCTAAGTAAAGACCCAAAAGACAAAAGGAGCAGAACCTCTGTTCTGCTACAAACTGTAGAGGGCAAGCGTATTCTCATTGATTGTAGCCCTGATTTTCGTGAGCAAGCTATTAGGGAAAGCATTGACTCTTTGGATGCCATAATTTTAACGCATGAGCATTACGATCACATAGGCGGATTGGATGACTTACGCACCATAGCATGGTTAAAGGACTTACCTATATATGGAGAGGAGAGAGTGTTAGCCTCTATTCGGCATCGTCTACACTATTATTTCAGTCCCCATCCTTACCCAGGAACTCCTCGGCTAACTCTTCACACTATTGACGAAGCTCCTTTTGAGGTGGAGGGGCTTACCTTTACTCCCATACGTTTATGGCATGGTAAACTTCCCATATTGGGATTTCGTGTAGAGAACTTTGTTTTCATAACAGACCTCAAAAGCATCGCACCCGAGGAGACAGAAAAAATAAAGGGAGCAGACACTCTTTTCATCAACGGGCTACGCTATACAAAACCCCACCCCACACATCAAACCATCGAAGAGGCTGTTGAATTGGCCATCCAATCGGGAGTCCGACAAACCTACCTCATTCACCTTTCACACCACGCTCCCTGCACAGAAGAGATGAACCTTCGTTTACCCGAAGGAATTAAGGCTTCTTTCGATGGGTTGCATCTAAAAGCAAATAAAGAAGGGGAATATATATATCAAGGCAAAAAATCTTCTGATTCTTTAGACTCACACCTGCCCTACTCCTATAAAGACTGTGGACATATCGAATATGCAAAGGCATATGAATTGCAAAAGAGCCTGTTTGAAGCCGCTATCCTCCATAAACAAAACAAAACTATTGCAGACAATCATCTGCTCTTCTGTGAGCATGAACCTGTTTTCACTTTGGGCAAGCATGGCAAGGAGCAAAACATGCTCCTTTCGGGAGCACTCTTATCCCAACGAGGAGTAAAACTACATCGTATAGATAGAGGGGGAGACATCACTTACCATGGTCCAGGACAGATAACAGGCTACCCTATTTTTGACCTTGAGCAATTTGGCATGGGCATCAAACAATATATTTATACTATGGAGCAATGCATTATCGAAACGCTTCTCCTTAATGGTATTGTAGGCGAGCGTTTGGAAGGAGCAACAGGAGTATGGATAGAACCTAATACTTCCAAAGCAAGAAAAATTTGTGCAATTGGAGTACACGCCTCTCGCTTCATCACTCTGCATGGATTTGCTCTGAACGTATTTACCGATCTCTCTTATTTTTCATGGATTAACCCCTGTGGCTTTACCAACAAGGGAGTAACATCTATGGAACAAGAGATGAAGTCCACGACATCTATGGAGTTGGTCAAACAACAGTTAGAGGAGAGTTTTAGAAGACATTTTACACTTGCCTATCGTAAGCACCATACTTCTAAAGAATCATCTCAAACAATTGCTTTAACGAAAAATGCTCAGTAGTAATAAAATGTATCATTTACCTAATTGGATACTAATCCATAATTTTTAAGCCCATACGCATAAAGAAAAATATAAGCACTGCATTATGAACAAAAAAATAAGAGTAGCCATTGTCGGATACGGCAACATCGGTAAATATACATTGGAAGCTATTAACCAAGCCGAAGACTTCGAACTTGTGGGCATTGTGCGTCGCTATCCCAATGAAAAACAACCTCAAGAGCTGTCGGGTATATCTGTTGTAGATAGCTCGAAGCCTTGGAAGATGTAGAGGTAGCACTACTCGCCGTACCAACTCGCTCGGTAGAGTCATATGCAAAAGAAGCTTTGTCTCGTGGTATTGCTACAGTGGATACGTTCGACATACACGGCGATATTGTCTCTTTACGAAACGCCCTAAGTCAAGTAGCCTGCCAAAATAATACCACTGCAATAATAGCTGCTGGATGGGACCCAGGAACTGATTCGATAGTACGTACTATGATGGAGGCTATTGTACCTAAAGGGATTACCTATACTGACTTTGGTCCTGGCATGAGTATGGGGCATACCGTAGCTGTAAAAGCTATTGATGGGGTCAAAAAAGCTCTATCTATGACCATACCTATAGGTACCAGTATCCACCGCCGTATGGTATATGTAGAACTCCAAGAGGCTACTCTGCCACAGATGTGATACAACGCATCAAGAGCGACGACTACTTCAAAAATGATGAAACGCATGTGCTTATAGTCGATGATGTAGATACCTTAATCGATATGGGTCATGGCGTACACATGACCCGAAAGGGAGTTTCGGGCGCTACGCACAATCAACTTCTTTCGTTCGATATGAAGATCAACAATCCAGCTCTCACTGCTCAAGTTATGGTATGTGCCGCAAGAGCAGCTTTACGAATGCCTTCTGGTGCCTATACACTCCCCGAAATAGCGCCAATAGACATGCTTCCTGGAGAGAGAGAACAATGGATTAAGAAATTATGTTAGGTATAATATAAGAGATTATGTCATCTATACTAAATACTATACTATGGGATGTAGACCCTGCCCTATTCTCGTTCCTCGGTAGGGAGGTGCGCTGGTATGGGCTTTTATTTGGGCTCGGACTCTTTTTCCTTGGTCCTTGGATTGTGGCTCGTATTTGGAAAAAGGAGCAATTACCGCAAAACTGGTACGATAAGTTATTTTGGTACGTAGTACTCGGTACTGTACTCGGTGCTCGCTTGGGACATTGTTTCTTCTATGAACCTCTTTACTATTTAGCCAACCCTGTAGAGATATTCAAAGTTTGGGAAGGAGGTTTGGCAAGCCATGGAGGCACTTTGGGGATTATTATTGCTATTTGGATTTACTCTCGCAAAGTAAGCCATAAGCCCATGATTTGGACTTTAGACCGTTTAGCAGTACCGTTGGGTTAGTAGCGGCACTGATACGTATTGGTAACCTTATGAATAGCGAAATATTTGGCAGACCCACTACACTCCCTTGGGGATTTCAATTTATGCGTTCACCCGAGTATTTGAGTCTGAATACATCATTGGGATGCCATCCCACAGCTATATATGAAGCGTTAGCGTACCTCGTTGTATTTGGAGTTTGTATGTGGCTCTATTGGAAAAAAGATGCTGCTCGCCATCGCCCAGGTCTTATTGTTGGCTTCTTTTTATTCGGCACATTTATCGCACGCCTCATCATTGAGAGTGTCAAATTAGTTCAAGAACCTTGGGAAACAGATATGGTACAGGCCATAGGGTTAAACCAAGGTCAGCTACTAAGCATACCCTTTATCGCAGCAGGACTCTATCTAATAATACGTGCCCTACGCCGACCCCAAGAAGTATAGGGAGCAACTTATACACCACAACACGCAAGAAAAGTAATTAAACAATATAGTAATTCTTTAGACAATGGTTCCACAAATAAGTATTACGGACTCTATCTATTATGTAGGTGTCAATGACCGTACCAAAGATCTTTTCGAAAGTTTATGGCCTCTTCCCTATGGAGTGAGCTATAACTCTTACCTCATCGTTGATGAAAAAATTACATTAGTTGATACTGTTGTCATCTGCTATTCGGAGCAATTTTTCAGACAAATAGAGCGCGTCATAGGCGACAAACCTATCGACTACCTAATTGTAAATCATATGGAGCCTGACCATAGTGGCTCTATCGGTATGCTCAAACGTCGCTACCCCAATATGCAAGTAGTGGGTAACAAGAAAACTTTTTCTATGCTAAAAAGCTACTACCCCGATATTACTACTGATCTCGTAACCGTAGCTGAGGGCGATACCATAGACACAGGACATCACAAACTTACCTTCGTGATGGCTCCTATGGTACACTGGCCAGAGGTTATGTTTACCTATGATTCGACCGACAAAGTACTATTCTCTGCCGATGCATTCGGAACCTTTGGCACATTGGATGGTCACATTATAGATAGCGAACTTGACCTTGAACACTTCTATGAAGAAATGTACCGCTACTACGCTTGCATTGTCGGGAAGTATGGCTCTTTTGTACAAAAGGCGTTGCAGAAGTTCCAAGAACTCAACCTCCCCATAGATAAAGTGTGCTCTACTCATGGTCCTATTTGGACTAATTTCGGCTTCGAGCGTGCCTATGCTATCTACGACCAACTTAGTCGCTATGCAACTGAAAAGGGAGCTGTGGTACTCTATGGTAGCATGTATGGTAATACAACGGTAATGGCAGATACCATAGCAAGAGGTTTGGGAGCTGCGGGCATCAAAAACGTGGTATGCCACGATGTATCTCGCACGAACCCCTCTTACATCCTTCGAGATCTCTTCCGCTATCGTGCCTTTATTGTGGGTAGCCCTACCTATAGTAATGAAATTTATATGCCCATACTGAACATACTCAATATGATTCGTTTACGTGAAGTTAAGGATCATATCTGTGCCGTTTTTGGCTCTTGTACTTGGGCAGGACAAGCTGTTCGCAAGATCGTTCCTATCATGGAAGAGTTGAAGTGGGAGATTGTAGGTGAACCTCTGGAACAAATGGGCGCCCCCGAAGAGGCAGACCTCAAGAAGGCGTTCGAATTAGGTCAAGCAGTAGCACAGCGCCTCAACGAGCTCTATCAAGAATAGCAACAACCCTTACTGTTTGCAGGGGAAATTGCAGTTGAAAACCATTCAAGCACTAAAGTAAAAATCCTTCAGTGGAATTGTTCCACTGAAGGATTTTTACTCTTATGAACGGTGTTTCAAGGCCTTCTAAAATACAATTATTCTCTTCGGCTGAAATTGTAACCTTAATACCACCGCCTATACAAGCATTATAGAGCATTCTAAAAATGCCTTGGAAAAAATCCATTAAACCAGGCTTTTAGAAGCTTATAGAATTTCTTACTTGGGATAAACGAGATTCTCTTCCGTGGCTACATTGAGTACTTCTCGAAGATACTTTTCTGCCTCGTAGCGAGCCATAGGGAGGTTGTGCAGTAGGCAATTTCCACAGTCTCTTGGCTCTGTTCCTGGGATTACTCCTTCGAAATCCCGAACAAATTCGAAGGTTTCTCGCATCAATGAAAGAATATCTTTGGAGGTTAGGTCTCCTTTAAGCAGTAGATAGTTGCCCGTCAAACATCCCATAGGTCCCCAATACACCACCTTATCTTTCCACTCAGAATGATTACGCAAATAGGTTGCCGCCAAATGCTCTATGGTGTGTAACTCGGGAACACCTAACACAGGCTCTCTGTTAGGCTCTTTCATGCGGATATCGAAAGTAGTGATTGTTACATCGTCCCAACGGTCTTGACGAGAAACATAGATCCCTCTTTTGAGGCGAATATGATCTAATTCGAAGCTGGGTATTTTGTCCATACGTATAGCTGTTTATTGTGTTATGCTGTTTAGTAATTGTAAAATAGGTTGAAACACCTTTCGTTGCAAAGATTCATCTTCCCAAAAACAGGAGTATTGTTGGTAACTATCGCCCCTCCCTGGGGTATCGCTGATGGCACGGATAATAGCAAAAGGAGTTTGATATATGTAACAAGTCTGCGCGATAGCTGCCGATTCCATATCTATGGATAAAGCTTGAGGAAAAGTAGTACGGATAAACTCAAATTCTTCTGTATTAGTTAAGAATCTATCGCCACAAACCACCAACCCTTGATGATAGAGAAGAGAGGTCTTTTGAAATACCTCAAGTAACGATTGGGCAGAGAGAAAATGCAGAGGGAAACCCTGCACTTGCCCCCAAGCAACCTCTGTTCCGCAAAAAACATCATGATAACAAACTTGCTCGGCTATGATAATATCACCCTGTTCCACAGACTCGTGAATACCTCCGCTTACTCCTATATTCACGATGTAGTCAGGGGCATAGGTACGGATTACCTCTGCTGTCGTTACTGCGGCGGCTACTTTACCAATTCCCGACAAAGCTAAAACAACCTTAACACCATTATGTTGCCCGACAAGAGCCTTTAGTCCCGCTACTTGAATAGTTTCTACCTCTTGAAGAAAAGACTCTATGAGGGAAGCCTCTTTAGGCATTGCCACAATTAGAGCAAGCGTTTTATTAGATACAGAGAGAGAGTTGGTCATCGAAAAACAGAACACACTCTATGAAATGCTGTGAAAAACAATCGCATAGAGTGTGTCGCTTATGATTTATGGGTTAAGTCTAATTAAAGAATCTCACACTTTAGCCAACTCTTCGTCCAAGAAGATGAGGCTCTGCTCTCTTGAAAGTTTGATGCGGTCGATGATACTACTTGCGGTATCTTCTTCCTCTACTTGCTCGCGAATATACTTCCAGAAGAAGTCTTGAGAAGCCATATCTCGCTCTTGAGAAGCAATACCTACCATCTCTTCAATCTTAGAGGTAACTAAGCATTCATGCTCATATACTTTAGTAAACACATCTGCAACAGATCCAAACTCCGTAGGCACTTCTGCTAAGGGAGAATAGTTACACAGCCACCACGACGATTTACGAAGTCCATCATATCGTAGGCGTGGTCCATTTCTTCCTTAGATTGTCTCATCAGCCACTTAGCCATACCTGCATACCCTTGGTACTGTAGATACATAGACATGGAGAGATACAGGTTAGAAGACCACATCTCAAGGTTAATCTGTTTGTTGATAGCTTGATTTACTACTTTTCCAATTTTCATAGTTCTATAATATTATAAAATCAATAGTTCTTCTAATAGAACAGATAGTTACTTTGAAAGGTTTTGTCACGAGAGTGGTAAACCCTACTCTACAATATAAGAATTGAAAGTTGGGCTTGCTATGAAGTGATAAATTCCCTCTTCCTTTTTCGCATCGTTAGCTAAGATGAAGAAATAGTCTACGTTGGGAAGTGTTTTTAGAAGTTCTACGGCTCGCTTCGACCCCATAGCCATTGAGGCTGTAGCCAAGGCATCTGCCCAAGCACAATTCTCGGCAATGATTGTAGCACTCAGTACATCTGTCTGTACAGGATAGCCACTGATGGGATCAATGGTGTGAGCGTAGATGGTACCATCTTCACGCGTTTTGTAATTGTGATAGTTACCAGAAGTGGCTAAGCCTCCTTTCTTTTTAGAAGAAGGCAAAGCGATGATGGTTTCGAGATCGTTGTAATGCTCTAAACCAACACTATCTAAGACAGGTTTCCTTATTGCTACAGTCCATTCCTTACCTTGTGGATTGGATCCGAAGAAAGCAATTTCGCCCCCAATCTCTACTAAATAGTCTTCTACCCCCTGCTGGTATAGAGCCTGAGCGACCAAGTCCGAAGCAAATCCTTTAGCTATAGAGGAGAAATCTATTTTGAGACGGGGATCTTCCTTATAAATCTTATTGTCTCGAAGGACTATCTTCTGAAAACCAACAAAATTTAGAACACTATCAATAGCCTCCTTAGGTACTGCTCCTTGAGGATAGGGAGATGGTTCAAACCCAAAGCCCCAAATATTGACCAAGGGACCAACAGTAACATCATAAGTACCGTGGGTCAGTTCGGACAACCGCTTCGCCTCATTGAATAGATAAGTAAAAATACTATCGACTTCCATCGATGTATTATTATTTATCGCATACAGAAGAGAAGTAGAGTCAAATGGATTAGCGGAGTGATTCAGCTGTAGCAAGGCTTGTTTAATAGCATCACTTTGCTCCTCTTTAGAGGCATATTTTACATGAAATAGAGTATGAAATATCTCTCCCATTTCAGTAAAATAACTCTTCTGAGTATTCTGTTTCTCAAAAGAGCAAGATACACTGCTAACAACTAACAGGATAAAGCAAGCTGTCCTAAAGAACCAACGAGTAAGTTTCATAAAGAGTTTTAGATTTCTTCTCTGATATTGTACTCATTGCGATTACTGTCTTGGCGTGAGAGAAGCTCTCCTATAAAACCTGCACAAAAAAGCTGAGTACCTATAACCATAGCAGTGAGGGCTATATAAAAGTAGACCCTGTCTGTTACTAAAGAAGCAGGAATGCCTCTTGTAAGAGCTATAAATTTGGAGAGCAATACTACCACGAGCGCAACAAAGCCTATAAGAAAAACTAAACTCCCAATAAAGCCGAAGAAGTGCATAGGCTTACGTCCGAAACGAGACGAAAACCACAAGGTTAGCAAATCTAAATACCCATTGAAGTAACGGCTCCAACCAAACTTGGTGTAGCCATACTTGCGAGGAGCATGTTGCACAACTTTCTCTCCAATGCGCCCATATCCAGCATTTTTTGCTAAATATGGGATATAGCGATGCATATCGTTGTAGAGTTCGATAGAATCGATAACTTCACGTCGGTAGACTTTGAGCCCACAGTTAAAATCGTGTAGATTTTTGATACCGGAGACCTTGCGAGCCGTTGCGTTGAACAACTTAGAGGGGATATTCTTGCGCCACTTGGGGTCGAAACGCTTCTGTTTCCATCCACTTACCAAGTGGTAGCCCTCCTCTCTAATCATGCGACACATTTCGGGAAGCTCTTCAGGCTGATCCTGCAAATCTGCATCCAGCGTACACACTAATCTCCCTTTCGTTCGCTTAAAACCACACTGCAAGGCAGCGGACTTGCCGTAATTTCTCGCAAAACGAAGCGCGCGTACCTCAGGATAGCTTTCTCTAAGAGAACAAATTACTTGCCACGAGAGGTCAGTACTCCCATCGTCTACAAAGATAATTTCGTAGGAGAACCCCTCTTGGAGCATAACCGTCCGAAGACGGTCATGCAATTCTTTAAGAGATTCCTCTTCGTTGTATAGAGGTATAACGATAGAAACGTCTAACAAATTATCTTGATTATATTCCATAAAACTCTATTCAGAGATTACAGATTGGGTTTGAAAGGAGGAATCGTATTGAGAGTTCCTTTTCCTGCAATTTCCTTAATACCACCCAAAGCCGATAGTATACCTGTAGCTTCGTAAGGAAGGAATATAACTTTATCGTTTTTGTTCGCTCCCATTTGAGTCATCACTTCGAGATAACGCATAGCAATGAGATATTGAGTAGGTTCTGCCCCTGTACCTGACACAGCCTCTGCAATCTTTCGAATAGCTTCTGCTTCTCCTTCTGCTCTAAGAATCTTAGCCTGAGACTCTGCTTCGGCAGCAAGAATTTCCGCCTTTTTCTGTCCTTCTGCATGGTTAATAGACTGCTGCATAATACCTTCTGACTCACGTATTACGGCCTCTTTCTGTCCTTCTGCAGTAAGGATTTGAGCACGTTTATCACGTTCGGCACGCATCTGCTTTTCCATAGCATCACGAATATCTCGTGGTGGATTAATGTCTTGGAGTTCTACTCGATTGACCTTTACCCCCCACTTATTAGTTGCCTCGTCCAAGATGTCACGCAGTTTACTATTGATAGTATCACGGCTGGTAAGTGTTTCATCCAAATCCATTTCTCCAATTACATTACGCAAACTGGTTTGTGTAAGCATCTCAATAGCTACAGGAAGATTCGAAATTTCATACATCGCACGCATAGGGTCTACTATTTGAAAGTAGAGAATGGCATTGATCTCTGTAACTACATTGTCTCTAGTGATAACGCTTTGTCGAGCAAAGTCATACACCGTTTCACGAAGATCAATGTGGGTGATAGAGCTAAAACGCACTACTGGCGTCCCCTTAGGACTTTGAGAAGTATAGCGCCACACCATAGCACGGGGGCGGTCAATAAATGGGATAATGATATTAACGCCTGAGTTTAGAATCTTATGAAAGCGTCCTAAACGCTCTATAATCATAGTTTCCGACTGCTGTACAATGGTTAATCCTTGCGATACAAAGAAGATTACCAATAACACAATAACCCCGACGATAATCAATGTTGGACTCATAAAAATATTTTATTTAATCGTTTAATATTCAGATAAAATCGGTTATTCCACCATAGGACGCACTATAAGGACAATGCTTTCATGGCCCACTATCTCAACTCGTGCCCCCTCCTCTATATAGGTATTAGCATCTGAAGAGAGAGCTAACCATTCATCCCCATCTACCGCTACTCGCCCTTGTCTCTTGTTACCATCAATCGGTCGCACCACACGTCCTACACGTCCTGTTAAGGCTTCGACACCTGTAGCTTGAGGCTTTTTCTTACTATACTTATTCAGCAGAGGCCTCAATAAAAAGAGAGAGAGGATAGCCCCCCCAGCAAAAAAGAATGATTGTAATAAAATGCCTCCTCCAAAGAAAGCGGGTATGCAGGCCAATACACAGCCCACCCCGAAGCACGCAAGCACAAAGCCTGGGGTCAAGAGTTCTAGCAGGAAAAGAACTAAGCCCGCTATAAACCAAATAAGAGTAACATTCATAACGTCTGATACAATTAATGATGAACTTTGTCTTACAAATGTAGTTAAAAATACTATGTAACCAAAGGTCTAAATAAGAGAACTAATCTTTTCTGAACATGGCAATTCTATCGCATAATAGAAGGCAAGGAAATCTCTTGAGACTGGGCTTTTGGAGAGAGTTGGCTTCACGCTCTTTACTTCGAATGCTATGGAAGATAGTCAATGCCCGCTCTCTGTGCTTGTTGCAACTGCAGTGAGCGAGCTATCTGATAGGCAATACCCTCCTTGTGAAAGTTCGCTCCCGTTTGCTTAAAATAGAAGGGAACACGAGCTTGTAGGCACTGCTCTCGGATGGCAAGTATCCATTCGTAGTGGCAGGGGCGTGCTTGAGGTCCCGACTCTCCTCCAACGATTACTTTTTCGCACCATGAAGAGAGTTGCCCATGAAAGTCTATACTTTCAAGCAAGGGTTCACAGATGATCATTTTATGCGGAAGAGGAAGTATCTGGAAAATAGGTAATCGCTCATCGCTACGTATTTGATTTTCTATGGTACAACAGATGGTTACATTTTCATAACCTACACTACCCCAATCGGAAGGAAGTGAAGAAATGATGCGTTCAGGACGTTTCGTTATAATAAAGAAGTGGAGATCTCGGCGCATCCTTATCATTTGCCAAGCTTCTATCCGCCAAGCATCTGCCTCTTCTATGAAAAAGTCAGAAGAGAAACAGGTCAGCATCAAAGTTCCTGAGGGTATTTTGTAGCCTCCTCTACGATTACGACGTATAGGGAGGTCGAAAGATCGAGTTTTGCGAATAAAGGTGGAATCTATGTCAAACTCAGCATCTCGGCGAAACACATAGCAATGCAAACAGCCCTCACTCTTTTTGTTACAACCGTGCCATAAGTTCCATACTTTATCCACAGAAAAACTCCTTTTTATGTCGAATACCCCTTAAGTAAGAGCGAAAAGCGACTCCATCAAGAGTGTTGAAATACTACTCTGAGGGCCTCCTCCGTATTGTTACAGTAATGTACTCGAATGCGATAATGAGATAGTTCTATAGCAGAAGCATTACCTGCCGGTACAACAATATCAGTAAAGCCAATACGCTCGGCCTCTGCTATACGTTGTTCGATACGACTTACAGCTCGTAACTCGCCCGATAAGCCTATCTCCCCCGTAAAACACATGGTACTTGGTATAGCTCTATCCAATACAGAAGAGAGAACAGCTACCAAAACAGATAGATCTACGGCAGGGTCGTTAATGCGGATGCCTCCTGCGATATTTAAGAAAACATCTTGTTTGATAAGTTTAAAACCTGCTCGCTTTTCTAAAACTGCCAAGAGCATATTCATCCGTCGGAGGTCAAAACCTGTCGCTGACCGTTGAGGATTGGCATATATAGCGGTGCTTACCAAGGCTTGTGTTTCTATGAGCAGGGGGCGAACTCCCTCTAAAGCTACCGCTACCGACCTACCACTAAGCCCTTCCATATTAGGAGAGATAAGAAGCTCCGAAGGATTTTCTATGATCTTGAGTCCATCTCCTCTCATTTCATAAATACCCAATTCGTTAGTGCTACCAAACCTATTTTTCGAACTCCTAAGAATACGAAATAGGAAGTGCTTGTCTCCCTCAAACTGGAGTACGGTATCAACTGTGTGTTCTAATACCTTAGGACCCGCAATACTTCCCTCCTTATTGATATGCCCCACGACAATTACAGCAGTGTGATTGAGCTTGGCATAGCGAAGTAATAGGTTGGCACTCTCTCGTATTTGAGTAGGGCTTCCAGGCGAACTATCCGAGAGTTGTGTATAGGTGGTTTGTATAGAGTCTATGACCAAAAGATCTGGTTGAAGGCTCTTAGCTTTGTCTAAAATCTCCTCTAAAGAAGTCGCACAATAAATAAGCACCTCACTCTCTCGCCCTCCGAGGCGATCTGCTCGCATTTTAAGTTGATGCTCACTTTCTTCTCCCGAAACGTAGAGCGTTTTTATATTAGGGATACGGATTACTGTTTGCAGTATTAGGGTCGATTTGCCAATGCCTGGCTCTCCTCCCAATAGGGTAAAAGAGCCTTTCACTAAACCTCCGCCTAAGACCCGATTGAACTCATGATCACAGAGATCTAACCTTTCCTCTCCCTCTGCGGTTAGTGTACGTAGAGGTTTGGGCTGTTGGTGTGCCGTCTCTCCTATAAGGCGGCTAACGACCTCTGCACTTTTGGGTTGTGTAGAGGTCGGATAAATAGTTTCTTCTTGTAGCGTATTCCATTCGTGACAAGAAGAGCATTGCCCCTGCCACTTAGCATAGGAAACACCACAGGAAATACAAGTATATACTTTCTTCTCTTTTGGCATTTATTCTCTCAACAGAGGGCAGGTCGAACATCGAAGCAATCCTCCTTCTTTAGAAATCTCGTGGTAGGGTACCCGTTCCACTTGCATCTTCCATTCATTGGCAAGAAAAGAATTCAGTCGTTCGAAACGTTCTTCGGTAATAACCGTTTCGGGGTTTAACGATACAAAGTTGGTCGTTAAAGCTCGAGCCTCTTGATCGGTAACCTTAAAGAGATTTTCCGTGCCGAATATGTCTTCTATAATTTGGTACTCTTGAGGGTCTACAAAGGCATTAGGATAAACGACCGCTCGGCCTTTAGAAATAGGCTGGAAAGCACAATCGAGATGCAATACAGATTTTGTAGGGTCTTGATCATGCTTCTTGAGCTTTAGAGGGATGACTTTCTTGTCTGGAAAGAGACGAGTAAAGTATTCAATAGCCTCCTTGTTGGTTCGAGCAGTTTTGTAGCGCCCAAAGTCTTCTTCTCGACATGAGCCGATAAATAAATACTCTCCATAGAGCAAAACATCTCCTCCTTCGATGTGTAGCCCCTCTGGAAGATGAACTATGGCATCCGATTGTACAGCATGAAATATAGGGGCAAAAGCTTCGGTCTCCTTTTTACGGTCTTCAATCATATTCGAGACGAAGAGCTTGTCTTCTATGGTAAAAGCAACATCGCGTGCAAAAATCTGATTGTAATCTTGTATAAGATCTGGACGAAGCACTCGTACATTATGCTTAAGAAGCAGAGAGTGGAGGGCATCCATCTCTTTTTTTATGCTCTCGTCAGAAGGGTATATCCCCTTTAATACAGATTGGTAACTTGTTGCATCGTAAGTCTCTTCTAAGGTAGGTTGAGGTCCTAAAGAATCAGGAAGGCCCAACACCACGACCTTCAGCACTCCTGTTTCAGTGCTTACGTTCGGAGCTATGATTCCCATATAAACAAAAAGAAAAACACTCTACTCTGAGCACTGCCCAATGTTAGAGTGGTAAGTGAATATCTATAATTTTACTTTGATAACGCGTCTCTGTTTCTCCTTACTGACTATCTCTATAAGTACAAGTCCTGAGGGTAAAGAAGAGCGACTAATATAAATTTGCTTCTCTCCCGAAGAGAATCCTTTGTACCAAACTCTACCTGTAATATCGTAGATGACAATAGTCTGCTCTTCAAACGGCAGAGAGATAATGACCTCCGAGGGAGTAACAGCTACTCCATTAGAGGGGAGAAATTCTGTACCCGAGGCAAACTCCATCTCTATTGCTGATAAGAGGGGCAAAGTTGTATCTGTCTCTGAAGAGTGCGCTTGAGATATAGAGAGCGTAAGTAACAAGGTACTTATGAAAAAGAGCTTATGGAAAGACGTATTATATTGTTTCATAGAAATCCTAAACATTTACAGGACAAATATAAGAAAAAGATTTCAGCGAATGCTTTATAAGTGGCAAATAGGTGTTGTTGTGTGAACTAAAAAAGCCTATTACAATAATCTTCTTGCAAGAATTTCCAGATTCTATAACTATAAGACATTGAAAAAGAAGAGAGATAGAAGCATAGTTAAGTCAAAAGTCAATAGTAATGCAAAGAATACAGAACTTCTATATAAGGAAAATAATTGTAGCTGTTAGAACTTTTTTACCTATGATACTTATGAGAAAAAGGGTTAATCCTTTCGAGAGTTTGCACAGATGGTTGGGGCAGTTTGCAACGATGGTTTGTTTAGCTGGTATCAATGCTTATAAACTCAAACATTTAAGCTGCATAAGTATATAGAAGTGGCATACAAAAAGAGCCTACACCTTTACAAGAAGGCATAAGCTCTATATAGAAAACCTCGCTTCGATTTAACGCTTCAAAACAAGCACGTGTGTAGCAATATTAGGCTCTACCCTTTTGAGGTAAGAACTTTTTAAGAAGAAAGAAGCCAACAAGCCCCGATACAATACTCCCGACGAAAATACCAATCTTGGCCTCATTGAGGAGGGTTGCATACTGAGGTTGCCCGTAAGAAAGGGATGCTACAAAAAGCGATACAGTAAACCCAATCCCTCCTAATACAGAGAGTGCAGCAAGATTTTTTGTAGTCATTCCAACCGGCATAATCCCTTTTGTGAGCTTCAAAAAGAGGTAGGAGAATGTAAAGATACCCAAAGGTTTACCGATGAAAAGCCCTGCTGAGATAGCTAAGGGTACATCCAGTAGCTGTTCAGTAGAGATGTTTCCGAAAGCAACTCCAGCATTTACAAAGGCAAATAGAGGTAAGACAATAAAGTTTACAATAGGGGCTAATTGAGACTCCATACGTTGCACGGGATTTACGGCTCCGCGGACTGTTTGACTCATAGTGTAGACCACAGCCACTTGCTCATGAGGCAGAAGAATAGCTCGTCCTGCCGTTTTTTGCTCTTCTTCAGGAAAAAGCCCCAACATCCCTCGTATCAAAAGTACCATACGTTGAGTAGGGATAGAAGGACGAGCAGAAACTACAAAAGCGACCAATACGCCTGCAATAGTTGTATGAATACCAGACTGCAAGAAAAGATACCACACCACAAAAGTACTCAAATAGTATAACCATAATTTGCGTATACCGAGTTGCCCCAAAAGAAAGAGTACTACCAAGACTCCGATAGCCCATAAGAGCATTACTAAGTTAAGATGCGTGCTGTAAAACAGAGCAATTACAATAATGCCACCTATATCATCGGCTACAGCCAAAGTGGCTAAGAAAGTTTTTAGAGCAGGTGGCACTCGAGAACCTAAAGAAGAGAGGACAGCCAGAGCAAACGCTATATCTGTTGCCATAGGAATAGCCATACCTCTTGATTCGGGCGAATGAGAGCAAAAAAGAAAGAAAACAAGGATGGGAACAATCATTCCACCCATTGCCCCTACTACGGGAAATATCGCCTTGCGTGCCGAAGACAACTCTCCGACCAAGCCTTCTTGTTTAATCTCCAAACCTACTTGGAGGAAAAAGAGTACCATAAGGACATCATTAGCAAAGCTTAGCAACGTCATCGTATGTTCCCCATGTTTGAATAACTCAAAATTCCCTATTTGGATGAATATAGGATATTCGATGAAGGATTGATATAAAGAACTAAAAGGACTATTAGCAATAAAGATGGCCGCTAAAGACGCTATAAAAAGCAGCACGGAAGAATCGAGTCGGCGACTGATGAAATTCTTCAGAGGAGTGATTAATTGCCCACTATTCATAAATTCGATTACCTTGTTTAGATAGGACTTTATTCTCTGCGGGACAAAGGTAGTCTATTTTCCCTATGGATGTACTTTTAAGGATTAGTAAATGTAGATCTCCTATACTTTTATGGTTTTGGAGAGTTTATGGTGTGTGGCGAACTCGTGTCTAAGAGCTTTCGCAACACTTCCATAATGTTTATTAAGGCGCAAGGCAGGTGTTTTGAACAATAGTTTTTAGTCCTTGAAGTAGTACCTTTGACGACTGTAATGCAATAATAAATAGTAAAAACAGATGACGCTCCAAACAATAGTACATTATAGCTTACATTTTTTAGCTCCTTTACTAATAGCTTATCTTTACTCTAAAAAGAACGTTTGGAGGGTTTATTTAGTAATGTTGGCAACGATGTTGGTAGACTTAGACCACCTTTTTGCAGTACCTATGTTTGACCCCAATCGTTGTAGTATCAATTTTCACCCATTACATTCCTATTGGGCTATTGCTATCTACTTTATAATGACGTTATTGCCCTATAAAAAATGGGGGTGGAGCTGGTGGTGGCGTCCTATGGCTATTGGACTACTCTTTCATATGTTTACAGATTTTCAGGACTACTATCTTTGGAATTACCTTTTATAAAACCTATTGCGTAATAACGCCCAAAAGTCTGGTGGTATTAAAATAGCTCTCAACAGGCTCCTTGAACAACTCTCTTTTCAAATAGAGCTAACAAAAACAGCCCTCTCTTCTCTTTAGAAAAGAAAGGGCTGTTCCGAGTGTCTACCACTCAGTGGTGCGGATGGAGGGACTCGAACCCTCACGCCTCTCAGCACTAGATCCTAAGTCTAGCGTGGCTACCAATTACACCACATCCGCGTTATTTCGGTTGCGAAGGTAATACTTTTTCTGAAAATAGGAAGAATATCTGTGGGACAGATTACAGCATTAACTGCAACATTCTGCTCAATCTCATAAAAAGTACGTTAAAAACAAACTTTTTGAAACTCATACAACACTCCTTGCTACTGCCCGTAGAGAGAAAAATAGAGCATATTAAAGTTTCATTTCTCGTAGTATCCTGTACGCTTTGCTTTTTGAATTTTACGGTGAATGTAGGTAATAGCTTCTTCAATAAGGGTATCTTTTCCTTGAGCTATATCTTCTTCTTTAAGAGAGATATAGTAGTGTGGCTCAATCCCGAACTCAATACTTTGGTCTCGGGCATCGGTCAATATTGAAGAAGAGTAACGCACTGCCCATCCATTCGGAAGCTCACTGCTTGCGGGCAATCCTCCCCCTCCTCCTGTTTTATCACCCATAAGAGTTACGTAGGGAAGTTCTTTAGTAACCACAGCGAAATCGTTGGCAGCGCTATAAACCCCTCGATTGACCAAAACCACCACAGGGCGAAACCATTTTACCCCCTGCTTTAACGTATCTAAATAGACGGGCGATGGGGTAGAGAAATCATGATGTCCTGGTCCTGTTTTATGGCGCATGTATCCCGTTAGAATCCGCTTTGGAGCAAAGTGGGCAGCTAAAAGCGAGGAGTAATTAATCTGTCCTCCTCCATTATTACGAATGTCTATTATCAATCCCTTGCAATCTTTAAGACGAGTGAATGCCGATGCAACATTGGAGAGAGTTATACTCGAAGAGAAACTATTATATACGATATAACCTATACTATCTTTTTCATGATTAAGATATCGTAGGGGCGTGTAATACAATCCGCCAGCTATACGATATTTATCTCCTAAATAGAGACTTCTCACTTTTGTATTCAGGTGGCTGGGGTAATTACTGTGCCATTGGGTATATCGACTTAAATCAAAAGAGGCAAAGAGATTTACATGTCCATCTTTTAGTTCAGCAAGAAGCTCCGACATAACATCAAAGAGCGAGTCCTGTGTCATGCCAGCGTAAATCTTCGGGAGATGTTTCTGATACATGTCTGCCCAAGTAGAGTCTTTTGGGAGTTTTTCATCAAAGTAACAATACCCTTCATCTAAAATCTTCCAAAGGGCATCATAGTTCCTTTGTGGCGAAGGGTCATAATCACCTCGGGTAGAACAACTACTCATAAGAGCAAGCAGGAGCAGTAGACCGAATATAATATGTTTCATAGTATGGGTTCTTTACTGAAATGTATCAAAAAGTAGAGTTCTGTGTGTTTCGTTGCGCATAGCTTTTCGTCCCTTAAAAGTTAACTGTTCCAAGGAGAAACCAATGAATGCCATATGACTCTCAGCAGAACGAATGCGCCGTTTGAGGGAACTCTTATCATACGACCACTGATACCCCACATGTAGCGTGCATAAATTCCAAAGAGGAATATCTATCGTCATTCGTGTAGCAAAGTAGTTTTGATTGAAGGGGTGTGTGAAAAGGAAAGAACGGGCTACTCCATTACGTATAAATTCCCGTTCGTAATAACTCTCTCCATAAGCCAAATGATTGGATAGTCCAATAAGCCCATAGGTAACTCTCCAACGGAAAGCTATAGGCCAAGTCTCGAAAGGAAGACGATAGGCGATAGTGGTCCCTATCGTCAAGTCCGCCTTGGCATCAAGAGTAGCAGGATTATTGCCATTGCGAGAGTGAAGTCTCCCCCCCATAGTTAATCGTACTCCCGGACCTGTTGCGAATTTAACACCATAGGGAAGCTGCCATAAGTAGAGACCTTCTGTTTGAAATTCTCCTCGGATAAAATCCATCTTTGCTGTGTAAGCAGGATTTAGAACGGTGGCATAAGCAAAAGAGGCATCTGAGTGTAAAAGTATAGGGAGAGATAGTTTTAATGCTTTTTCTTCCTCCCACCTTAGCCCATATATACTACCTCCATATCGCAAAGGGGTTAAGTATTCGTCGGAGAGAATGGCCCCTCCTACACCAACAGATATAGCTCTGTACGAACTACTCGAAGGAGTGTTTTGTGCAGATAACGATGTGCAAATAGCTCCCACTAATAGTAGTAGATAGAATTGAAGGATACGGAGTTTCATAGTTAGTTCAAGTTAAGGTTTATGCACGAAAGTCATCTTCAAACAGCGTTTCTGAGGTTTCCACTTTTTGCAAATCCGTATCTTCTCGATTTTCTTCACTTTCACCTTCATATATAGGCTCGACCGCAACAGTAGGTGTAGGATAGCGAAGAGGTTCTCGCTCTTCTACAAAGGCTACCTTGCGTGTTGTAAGGCGTTTGCCTCGGGCACGAATACTTTTTAGACCTATAAAATCGGCAGCTTCGATTATTTCTTCGGGACGATCGGCATCATGTCCATCGAAAATCACTCCAAAGCGAGCATAGTAAGTATCGGAGAAGAGAACCAGCTCATTCTCCTCTCCCTGCATCAATACAGGCTTCGTTGAGTCTTCCATCGAAAATCTTTTGAGATAGAAAAATCCTTGTTGCTTATCCTTATACACCACGCTCCAAATCTTTTGAGCATCGTATTTCTCTACACGTACAACGTCAGTTGCAAAGTGGTTGCTCTCGCTAAAGTCTGTGGTGTAGATAGTGCCATCTTTTTGGATTACTAAGAGACGGTCGTTAGCCTCAAACTCTCCAATATAATCGCCCTGTTCATTGTAGTTAAGGCGTAGTACATCTCGATCAAACCACACCTTACGTCCTCCAAGAGTAGATCCACCCTTTTGCTTTAAGGCTATGCGTTGTACCTCGGCACGAGTAACCAGATTGCCACGCGTACCTTTACCTCTAATAGGGACCTCTTTGAAATCTTTTTCAAAAACCAATACACGCATACGAGGTTGAGGTTTAAGGGTAATGCGTACCACCTCTGCCTCTCCATTAAAGTTCGCTGTGAAATAGACAATTTTAGAGTGGTCCGTGCCATCTGTAAGATCGTAGGTTTTGTCTCGATTAATGCCAGTTATACTACATCGTTTTATAAAATATGGTCCCTTTTTCCCCTGTCGGTAGATGAGATTATAAATAGTGCGTACATCATTACGTTGAAAGCGATTGATGTACAGCACCTCTCCCTTTCCGATAAACTTTTTGTCTTCTACTTTCGTAATAAGGTAGGTCCCGTTTTTATAGATTATAAGAATGTCATCTATGGGAGAGCATTCAGCTACGTATTCTGCATTTTTAAGCCCTGTTCCCACAAAACCACCCTCTCTATCTATGTAAAGTTTCTCAGTGGTTTCTATAACCTTTACCGCCTCTATAGTACCAAAGCGACTTAATGTGGTCTTACGCTCCCAAGAGCCTCCATACTCCTTCAGAAGATGTTCGTAATAGGCGATAGTATATTGAGTGCTGTTTGCAAGATTTTTACGCACCTTATTCGCCTCTTTGGAGAGCTTTGCAATGAGCTCTTCATGCTTGGCGATGTTAAATCGTAGTATGCGTGCCATCTTAATTTCTAACAGTCGTTTGAGGTCTTCTTGAGTAATAGGACGAACGAAAGAGAGACCTTCGATCTTTTCAATGCGTTGCTGTACGTGTGTTAATGCTTCTGATTCATTGGCAGCTTCTTCGAACTCTCGGTCTTTATAAATGCGATTTTCAATAAAAATACGCTCAAGCGAAGCTGAAAGAAGACTATCGGTAAGTTCGCCTAAACGATATCGGAGTTGCTCTTCTAAAAGATGTTGCGTACGAGTTACATTGTGCTTAAGGATATCTGACACACCCAAAAAAAGAGGTTTACCATCTTTGATTACACAAGCATTGGGCGAAAGAGATACTTCACAGTCTGTAAAAGCATATAATCCATCAATTGTTTTATCGGTCGATACTCCTGCAGGCAGCTGGATGCGTATATCAGCGGTCGCCGCAGTCATATCGTCAATATGCTTAATCTTTATTTTACCCTTTTCATTCGCTTTAAGGATAGATTCTATCAGTGTGGCGGTAGTTTTTCCATAGGGAAGTTCAGAGATGCTCAACAAACGTTCTCCTATGCGCTCAATTTTAGCTCGACTTTTAAGACTACCCCCTCTGTGTCCATCATTGTAACGCTCTACATCAAGTAGCCCTCCCGTTGGGAAATCTGGATAAAGAACAAAGTCTTCTCCTTTTAAGTAGGATATGGCTGCCTCTAACAGCTCTTTAGGATTGTGTGGATAAATTTTGGAAGAAAGCCCAACTGCAATCCCTTCCGCTCCTTGTGCCAAAAGAAGGGGAAAACGAGACGGGAGCGAAACTGGCTCCAAAGCAGTACCATCATACGAGCGTTTCCATTCGGTCAATTTGGAGTCAAAAAGCACCTCCAAAGCCAAAGGAGATAGCTTTGCTTCTATGTAACGACCAGCAGCTGCTTCGTCTCCTGTCAATATATTACCCCAGTTTCCCTGAGTGTTTACCATATACCCCTTTTGTCCTAACTGTACCAAGGCATCATTAATGGAGCATCACCATGAGGGTGAAACGCCATAGTCTGCCCTACAATCTTTGCGACCTTATGTAAATGTCCATTCTCAAAGAGGTGCATAGCGTGCAGTATGCGTCGCTGTACAGGTTTAAGTCCATCGTCTATATGAGGTACGGCTCGCTCAAGAATAACATACGAAGCATAGTCAAGAAACCATGTGCGATACATATTCGTAAGAGAATGGATGCGATCTTTATCGCCCCCTTCTACGTTTGTAGAGAGGCTATCGGCATCTTGTATTTCTTTCGAGAGCGTGTCTGTGAGCTCTTCTTCTCCTTCTCTATTCGGTAGCGAGTTGAAACCAAGTTCTGTTTCTTGAGAGTTACTTTCTTCCTCTATAGGGAACTCATTTGTGTGAATCTCTGTACTCATTAAGTTTACTTAAAAGGGTATTTTGATAGAGCAAATATACTTTTTTAAGCAAAGTCGAGGAAGACTAAACAGATACATCTTTTGGGGAACAAACCTATCTCGGAAGAAAAAACTACTCGCTTCGACATATTCCGAAAATTTGCTTTGCATCCACCTTACACTCTTCTCATTTATTACATCATTCTGAAAAGTCGTGCTAGGAGTTCGTCATATTAGGTTTGAACCTTATACAACAATCTCTAAATCTATTTTCCAAGCTTCAAAAACAAATCTAAAAGAGCCCTATTGAGTTCTTTTAACCAACAAAACAACATTGTTTGGATAATTATATCTATAAAAAGAGATTCTATAAATAAATTATTTTGATATATTTGCCATAATCAAAGAGAAGAACAGACTTTATAAAACCACACAGGCTAATATTTTAATAAACAAGAATAATAGGATTATGAAAAAAGCACTACGTATTTGGCTAACCATTGCTTGGGGAAGTATGATAGCTACCCCTTTAGCCTTAGCTCAAACCACCACTCAAAAAATAACTTTGGAATCAGAGGAGGAGATGCCTCTCTGGATGGTAACACTTGGAGCAGAAGAGGCCGACCGCCCATTAGTTTGGGTCGATCTAAATGGAAATGGAACAAGAGAGCCCGAAGAAGCTTGGAGTGATGAAAACGCAATTCCCGAGAGTGAACTATGTAGCTTCACGGGGCCTCGTATGGGCAATACTCTCTCCATCTATGGACCTGCACACACTCTATTCTGTGGTAACTCTGGTATTGTTAAGGCAGACCTAAAAGGAAATCCAGGTCTGATAAAACTTGCGCTACACTACAACAAACTACGAGCTATAGACTTATCGGGCAATATGCTTCTTGAGGCAATCAATTTGAACGAGAATCAGCTCAAAGAGATCAATCTATTAGGCATGAATAAATTAAAGGAATTACGCATTGCTTCGAATAGAAGAATCTCTAAACTCGACCTAAAAGGCATTACAGGACTAACCAAACTGGACATTGGAGGAACAAGCCTCTCCTCTCTTCCCGAGGGAGATCTATCCAAATTAGAGGCACTAAACATCAGTGGGAACAGAGATTTTGACCTCGACTTGAGCAGAGTACCTGCCCTCAATGAGTTTGCAGCTGGTGAATGTAACCTATCAAAACTTGATCTCTCTGCTCTACCGAACTTAACCACTCTTTGGGCTCCCAACAATATATTAGAGGATGTCAACCTATCCAACAACCCCGAATTAGACCAAATAATGCTCAAGTTCAACAATATAAAAAGCATTGATCTATCTAAAAATCCTAAGTTAAGAAAGCTGTATTTGGAGAGAAACGACATTCAAAATCTGAAACTCTCTACCGAAAATAGCCAATTACAAGTGTTGGACTGTGTAGGTAGCACCGCTCTAACCCAAATTGATGTAAGCAAGCACCCTAACCTCTTTGCATTACAATTGGATGAAACGGGTATAAGCACTTTGGATGTCTCTAATAACCCAGCTCTCAAAGAATTGACAATATCGGATACTCCCATTAAGGAGTTAGACCTGTCAAAGAATCCCAATCTTCTCAAACTCGGCGTAACAAGGTGCAAAATAGAAGAATTAGACCTCTCTAAAAACACATCTCTCCAAGTTCTTTACTGTGCCAACAATAAGCTCAAAAAACTTGACTTACAACATTGTACACAATTAGAAGATTTCAGAGGAGGAGAAAATCAACTCAAAGAAATCATTTTCAACTCAACCCAACTACATACAGTCTTCTGCTACAGCAACAACATCAAGAAAGAAGCAATGGGTAAGATTGTAGCATCTCTACTCAAGTCAACTCCAGGAAAGTTTATGGTAGTAGACCTCTCTGTTGGTAAGGAAGAAAATCGCTGCACCATAGCACAGGTAGATCAGCTGAAATCTAAGGGCTGGAAAGTATTGGATGCCAATACAAGAGGAGATAAACCTCTTCCCTATGCAGGCTTTGACGATAGTAGTATCCTTGATGTTGCAGTCAATGCCGTACACATCTATCCGACCGTAGCTTCTACGTCTTTTACCATCTCAGGAGCTTCGGGCAAGAGCTATACCATCTACACTCTTTTGGGAGATGTAGCAGCACAAGGCATACTCTCGGAAGAGGTAGCTACCCTATCGGTGGCATCACTTCCTGTAGGCAATTATATTATTAAAGTATCGGGCACAAACGAGGTGCATCGCCTCCAAATTGCTCGCTAAAAATTCTCTAATAGAAAGTATTAGTCGAAGCCCTCTCAATAGAAAAGGCGTGCAACTCTTCGGTAGCACGCCTTTTATTGTATCACAATGTTTTATTAGGAGTCTACTATCCTAATCGAACATTATCTTAGAAATTGAACTTCAAGCCCATGTAAGCGGAGCGAGGCTGAGTAGGACCATATATGTAGGCACTATCTCGGTCAGGACCGAAATCGAAATCCTTCTGAATAGCATTGAATACATTGTTCATACCTGCATATACCTCCAAGTCAGTTGAGAAGATATTGAAAGCATAAGAGAACTTAAATCCAAGGTCGAAGAACGAAGGCGTTTTTACCAAACGATCTGCATGCACCTCTGGAATCTCTGTTGTCGTGGGGTCAAAGCCTGCCTTCTTGAAAGCATCCTCTATTTGCTCTGCCGAGAGACTCTTGGCAAATTCGTTCTGTTCTGTGCCAAGTACAATCGCATGAGGTGCATACATAGACCCTGTATAAGTTCCCGTAAGAGCTATATTGAAGTTTTTCACAGGCTCGATGCCCAAAGTAAAGTATCCATAAGCCGATGGAGTACGAGTGATTTGAGTAGACTTTCCTTTGGTAGAAACAGTCTCTACCTTTCCTTCTGCATCGAGCTCGAATTGAGGCAATCCATTAGCATCAAGCGTAGCTATCTCTCCCCACTCCTCTTCGGCATCGTATTTATTGCTGGCAAGAGTAAAACCTGCTTGGAATTGGAATATATTCCATGCCAATTTACCCTCAAGGTTTACCCCCATTACTTTGGCTCCCGAACCATTGATACGATTAAAGTTGGTGATACCGTTCTCCACATTTACCTTTTCAGTTACAAATACATCCTTCAGTTGGTTATAAAAACCTTCAATAAGGAAGTTCGTTTTAACCGCTCCGAAGTTGCCATAAAGGTCGGCACTGAGGTTGAAAGCGTGGCTTGTTTCAGGTTTGAGCCCTGCCACATTGGTAACACGTTGTACATCTCCATTAACCACACCTACGTGTAGGTCTTCGTCAAACACCTGAGGCGCACGGAAACCTTTGGCATAAGAGAAGCGGAAATTGACATCTTTCGTTGGATTGTAGCGCAGAGTAGCACGAGGACTTATGATAGGTGTTACATTGCCATTCTTATTGCGAACAGCACTGTTACTATCCAAACGACCGCCTAAGAGGAGCGAAAACCTATCGTTCTTCCACTCCAACTGCCCCAAGACACTCAAGTTATGAATGAGCTGATCAACGGGGGGATAGAGCTGTATGAGATTGCCCTTATCATCTTTTTCTGTGTACCAGTTACGAATAGGCATAATATCATTGAGATGGTCGTACACATACTCCGTACCCAAAAGCAATTGCGCAGGCATAAAGAAGAGTTTATCCATATCGTAAGAGTACTGTACACCTCCCATATAGGTAGAGCCCTTCGTTACGCCGTAGTTAATACCAAATAGTTCTCCAGGGATAGGATGCCCCAATTGTCCCAAACGATTGCCCTTATCATCTTGATGCTCACCAATACCGCCATAGTAGCTATTACGATTCACACGCTGACCGGAAACATAAGCCAAGAAATGATGTTTGTAATCCGAGGAGAAAAGGTCAAACTTCATATTACCACTATATATACTATGGTCTACACGCTCCGATACGCCTGCTACATGGTCAGGCCAGTCGAGATGGTCTCCACCACGACGATACTCTTGAATAGTATGTAACTCTGCGGTCAATTTGGAGTAGTCCGACGTGCGCAAGAAGGTACGAGCACCGATAGAACGACCGTTCAACTTTCCCAATTCACTGTACCCATCGCCGTTAGCATCCCATGCCGAGCGATAACGAGCTTGACCAAATACCATCGCTCCTGCTCTATTGTCGTCTGTTACAATAGAAGCGTTGAGGTTCAAGTTATTGTCAGGAGCGGTCAATCCTGTAAAGGTCAAAGACTCTCCGAAGCTGAAACTATTGCGCGTAGGCTCTTTGGTAATAATGTTCACCACACCTCCGATAGCAGAAGAACCAAAGAGGGCAGAGCCACCACCACGTACCACCTCTACACGGTCTATCATATTGGTAGGTATCTGTTCTATACCATACACACCTGCCAAAGCGCTAAATATAGGACGGCTGTCGATAAGGATTTGCGTATAACGACCATCAAGTCCGTTGATGCGCACTTGGTTAAAACCACAGTTTTGGCAGTCGTTTTCTACACGTACACCGGGCTGGAAGATGATACCTTGAGCCAAGTTATTAGCATTGACACGGCTAAACACCTCTTCGTCAACAACATTTACAATGGTAGGAGCCAAACGGCGCAAGGTAGCTTGTCGATTGGCACTTACCACCACTTCATCAATACTTACCACATCTTGCTCCGCTTCAAAATTAACTTCGACAACTTTGTTGCGCTGTATTACTATGGTACGTTCTTGGCTCAAGTAGCCTACTCCACGCATTACGAGGGTGATCTCTCCAGGCTTTATGTTACGAAGAAAGTAATGCCCCGTAGCATCGGTACTGGTGCCGAAAGTAGTGCCTTTGATTTGAATAGTTACACCAGGTACATGCTCTCCTGTAAGAGCATCAATAACATGCCCTACCACGTTGGCATCCGAAGGCAGAGGCTTCTTCTTGTAAGGGGGAGTGCTACCCTCCGCTACCATCTGAAAGATAGAGACAAAGAGCAATGCACAAGTGATTATAAACTTGTTCATAGAATTTTGATTAAATAGTTTAGTTTCTTAAAATCAGATGCAAAGATACTTCATATCAACAGGCTGCTAAATACCCAACCATAGGTATACAGACAATAAATTTCGTTCAGAAAAAAGCTCTTATCAGTCCCTATTCAAGAAAGAAATAGAGCCTAATATGCATTTAGAACAACATTCTCCCCCAAATAAGCCAATCTCCCCTCCATCAAGCGACAACAATTTTGGTCAAAAGCTATGTAGTCATTCAAAAAGCTCTTGGAGGCTATGCCACTTAGCTATAATCCTTTTTCTCAAAACCATCCGTGTAAACTCACAAAACCCTCCTTGCTTTCCGTCGTAAGCATTATACCTTTTGGAAAGTGGCTTTATCGGTAAATTAAGAAAAGATCCATGCTTGCCCCTCTAAACAAAAAGGCTTCTTCTTACCCCCTCTCATAAAAACCATTGCAAGACTCTTATTAACCAAATAAAAATTTAGGAATAAACACAACTATATATTGCATATATACTACCTTTGTAACCAGAAGAACTCCAACAAAAGCACAAAAACTTATAAAATACATATCACGATGAAAAAGAAAGTCTTATTCTTGGCAATTCTTATTGCCCTCTGTGGTCTAACCTCTTCTATGCAAGCCCAAGAGAAAAAGAGTAGTCCTCGTTTGGACATAAACCTAAGGGGAGGAGTAGGCTCTATGTCTATGCCACACAGTTTATTCACACCCCACACTGCCATTGCCACTATGACAGTAGAGGGATGGCTAAATGACTTTTGGAAAGTTGGATTGCAAGTATCGACCCAAGAGATGCACTTGGGCGAGCAAAGCCTACTTTCACCCCGAGGAAGAGCATTTAACCAATTATTTGTGGGTCCCTCTATTTCTCTAAACAAACGCCTTGACTCTTGGAAAGAATGGGGTGCCAATGCTACTCTTTCTGTAGGTTATACTTACCTTTTCAATAGTCACTTGAACAAAAAAGATACCCCTCTTGCCGCACCATTTGACACTTTCAATAAAGCTCAACATGGTTGGGGACTTCATTTTAGCGTAGACCTACGCCGTTATATCGGGATGTACTATGTTGGCTTGGGGTATGCTTTAGAAGGCAGAATGATTAAAGTAGAGAGCAAAAAAGGGGCTGTTAGTCATTCAATAGGTACTCCTCAACTTGTGTTTGGTATAGTTCTATAAGGAGTTATCCACCGCCAACTAAAAGGCGAGTTTGCAACACAAATAGCGTATTGCACCTGAAACGAAAAGTATCGTTTCGGGTGCTTTTTTATGTAAATCATCATTCGGAAAAAGGAAGAGGCATCCTCTCGCAACATGAATATGAAAAACGTTTCTTAGCAGACAGTCAAAGAAAAAAGAGCGTTGTACGAGGTGTCAGGAAGAGAAGGAAAGTTCTTGCGCCTCTAAACAAAAAGGCTTCTTCTCTTGTCTTTCTATAAAGAGCTCAGAGTGGCTCGCCAAATATTTTAGAAATAGGAGCAAAAACGTAACTTTGTACGGACATCAAATCCGATTTAATTATAGTCATTCATTATGAAGAATTTCAAGTTTGTCAATCCCACACAGATTATTTTTGGACAAAACAGCATAGCTCAACTCTCCAAAGTATTACCCCAAAACAGCAAACCGTTACTCGTTTTCGGTGGAGGTAGCGTACGCAAAAATGGAGTATACGACCAAGTTGTAGCCGCTCTCCAAGACTATGAGTATAGTGAGTTTTGGGGCATTGAGTCGAACCCTACGGTAGAAACCATCCGAATCGTTATAGAGCAAGCTCGCAGAGACAAAAACGATTGGGTCTTAGCCATCGGTGGAGGTTCTGTAATCGATGCTTGTAAACTCATATCGGCAGGTATCTTGGTCGATAAAGACCCATGGGACATCGTTCTCTCGGGCGTGGCTAAGGGACCATTTGTACCCTTGGGGTGTATCTTAACCCTGCCCGCTACCGCCTCCGAGATGAATGCGGGTAGTGTTATCTCTTCACAGGCAACGCAGGAGAAGTTCCCCTTTCATGGTCAATTTCCCAAATTCTCCATCTTAGACCCCAAGGTTACCTACACGCTTCCTAAGTATCAATTGGCTTGCGGACTGGCAGACAGCTTCGTACATGTTATAGAGCAGTATCTAACATGGCCCAATCAAAGTCTACTTATGGACCGCTGGGCAGAGGGTTTGCTCCTTACTATTAAAGAGATAGCTCCCAAGGTGCTCGATACTGACAACATCGACTACGACTCTCGTGCCGAGTTTATGATGTGCGCCACGAATGCTTTGAACGGTTTTATCCGAAGGGGCGTGGTGGAAGACTGGTCTACCCACATGATTGGACACGAACTTACTGCTCTCACAGGCATAGCCCATGCGCACTCTTTGGTCATCGTTTTACCCGGTACGCTCCGCATTATGGGTACTTTGGGCAAAAGAGAGAAGATGCTACAATATGCAGAACGGGTCTGGAACATAACAGAGGGCGACGAAGAGAGCCGCATCGAAAAGGCGATTGTTTGTACCGAAGAGTTTTTCCGTTCGTTAGGTTTTACCACTCGACTCTCTGAAGCGGGCATCGGAGAAGATATAGAACGCACGTTAGTACAGCGCTTCGAGGAGAGAGGCACTATACTGGGCGAGCGTCAGGATATGAACTTTGAAGTGGTAGAAAAGATATTAGCCTCTTGTAGGAGATAAGCCCCATGTACTACGCCTCCCTTGCTCTCATACTTCTTCTTATCGTTGCCGTAGCTTTCCTTCTGTACAAACTCTATCAGAAGCAGAAGGAAAAACTCTCTCTTGAAGCTAATCATACGCATCTTCTCCAAACCTTAGCGGAGCGCGAGAGTCGATTAGCCCAAAAAGAGGCAGAACTTAGCCAAGCGCAACAGGAGTATCAAAAGGCACAAATAGCCTACTCTGAACTTCAAATAAGAGCCGAACACCTCTCGGAACAGGTACGTTCGGCACAGCAAGAGTCTATCTCTATCTCCGAACAGTTGCAAAGTCAGTTCAAAGAGTTGGCAACTAAAATCTTCGAAGAGCGAGGAGAAATGCTCTCCCGCAAAAACGAAGAGAGCCTAAAGCCCCTGAGAGAAGATTTGAAACGCTTTGGAGAGCAAGTACAGACTACATACGAAGCAGAGGCCCGAGAACGCTTTTCGCTCCAAAACGTTATTAAAGACCTTATGGAGCGCAGTGGGGCTATGAGCAAAGAGACGTCAGAATTGATCAAAGCTCTTAAAGGAGACTCTAAAGTGCAGGGAGATTGGGGCGAAATGATATTAGAAAATATCCTCAAACATAGTGGCTTGACCAAAGATCGTGAGTACTTTGTACAAGAAACCCTCCGAGATGAAAAGGGCGATGTCATAACTGCCGAGGGCAACCGAGGGGGACTGCGCCCCGATGTATTAGTACGCTATCCCAATGGGGGCGTAATGATTATAGATAGCAAGGTAAGCCTTAGTGCATACAGCAATTACATTGTAGCCACGACCGACGAAGAGAGGGCTATGTATGCCAAATCTCACTTGGCGAGTGTGCGTAAGCATATCGAGGAGCTATCGGAGAAAAAGTATCACCACTTCCTACCCGAGGCGCCCGACTTCGTTATGCTTTTCATCCCCAACGACCCTGCCTATACCCTTGCCCTACAAGAGTCTCCAACGCTATGGGAGTATGCTTACAAAAAGGGAGTTATACTCATCAATGGCTCTAACCTCATCGCTGCGCTTAGGATGGCGCAAGATATGTGGCAGAGAGATAGGCAAGTAAAAAATGTAGAAGAGATCATCCGCAAAGCCTCCTCCCTTTACGACAAGTTTTGCTCTTATAGCGAAACGCTCCTCGACGCCGAGCGCAAAATCCACTCCGCCAGTGAAAGCATAGCCAAAGCCAAAGGACAGCTAATGACAGGTAGAGGTAATTTAATAGGAGGATTGGAGAAACTGAAAGAGATGGGAGTAGTTTCGACCAAAGAGATACCCTCTCAACTTCGCACCCCGATAGACGAATAAGTAGAAACGATGAACACGCCAACCCCTTTGAACGAAAGCGAAAAAGAGCGTTTTGCTCGGCAAATACTTCTCCCCGAGATAGGAGAGGCGGGGCAGGCACGGCTTCGCTCCAAGAAAGTGCTCGTAGTGGGTGCTGGAGGCTTGGGTTCTTCATTACTTTACTATTTGGTAGCCTCGGGGATTGGCGAGATTGGGATTGTCGATTTCGATAAAGTCTCTCTCTCTAACTTACAAAGGCAGATACTCTACACTGAGGAGGATTTGGGGCAAAGCAAATCCCTAACGGCGCAAAAGCGGTTGCAAAAGCTCAATAGCCACTGCATTATCCGCTCTTTTGACGAACGCTTTACGGAAGAGAATGCGGTGCAAATTGCCCAAGGGTATGATATTATTGTGGACGGTTGCGACAATCTTTCTACCCGTTATATAATGGATCAAGTAGCAGAGCAACTCTCGCTCCCCTATCTCTACGGAGCGGTGGACTCGTGGCGTGGGCAGATTGCCCTCTTTCATTATAAAGGGTCGGGCAGTTATCGGCAACTCTTCCCTCAAAAAGACCTCCATCAAGAGAAGCGAGAGATACCTGTAGTTGGGGCCGCAGTAGGCATCATTAGTTCCATTATGGCCACTGAAGTTATCAAAACCCTCTTAGATTTACCCGACACTTTGACTGGGAAATTGCTCCTTTTCGATGCTTTAACCCTCCAATATAACCTCCTTTCTATTCAATTCTAACAAAGGAAATGCTTACCTTTGTTTCGTGTAGACATATATTTAATTGAGATAAAAGATTGGTATTATTACGATATGGCGCAACAAGAAGACTTGTTTAAGAAAATCATCTCTCACTGTAAAGAGTATGGTTTTGTATTTCCTTCTTCAGAGATATACGATGGTTTAGGGGCAGTTTACGACTACGGACAGTATGGCGTAGAACTCAAAAACAACATCAAGACTCTATGGTGGAAGAGTATGACCCTCCTACACGACAACGTGGTAGGTATAGACTCTGCCATCTTTATGCACCCTCGTATCTGGCAAGCTTCTGGACACGTTGACGCCTTTAACGACCCTCTTATCGACAATAAGGACTCAAAAAAACGTTACCGTGCCGATGTGCTTATTGAAGACTACTTGGCAAAAATTGAAGATAAGATAGAGAAAGAGGTAGCAAAAGCTGCTAAGCGTTTTGGCGACTCCTTCAACGCAGAGCTTTATAAGGAGACCAACCCTCGAGTGTTGGGGTATAAAGAAGAGTACCAATCTACCCTAAAAGCATTCACAAAAGCCTTAACAGAAGGCGATTTGGAAGGAGTACGTCAGATTATTATAGATAAGAAAATCGTCTGCCCCATAAGCGGAACAGCCAATTGGACAGAAGTTCGCCAGTTCAACCTCATGTTTGCCACAGAAATGGGGTCTACGGCAGAAGGGGCTTCTAAAATATACCTACGCCCAGAGACAGCACAGGGTATTTTTGTAAACTACCTCAATGTGCAGAAAACAGGTCGCATGAAGCTCCCCTTCGGTATTGCACAAATCGGCAAAGCTTCCGCAACGAAATCGTTGCCCGTCAGTTCATCTTCCGCATGCGAGAGTTCGAACAGATGGAAATGCAGTTCTTTGTGGCTCCGGGCGAGGAGATGAAGTGGTTTGAATACTGGAAACAATCTCGTATGGCATTCCACAAAGCGTTGGGTATGGGCGATACAAAATACCGCTTCCATGACCACGAAAAATTGGCTCACTACGCCAATGCCGCTACCGACATAGAGTTTGAAATGCCTTTCGGATTTAAGGAAGTAGAGGGGATACATAGCCGCACCGACTACGACCTCAAGCGTCACGAAGAATATAGTGGTAAGAAACTTCGCTACTTCGATGCTACCACAGAAGAAAGTTACGTACCCTACGTAGTGGAGACATCTATCGGTGTAGACCGTCTCTTTCTCTCTATTATGTGTGGGGCTTACTGCGAAGAGCCAACCGACAATGGAGAGACACGAACTGTACTCCGCCTGCCCGCGGCACTGGCTCCGATAAAATTGGCAGTACTACCTTTAGTACGCAAGGATGGCTTGGACGAAAAAGCCAAAGAGGTGGTACAAGACCTCCGTTTCGACTTCACTTGCCAATACGATGAAAAGGACTCTATCGGCAAACGTTACCGTCGTCAGGATGCTATCGGCACTCCCTATTGCATCACCATAGATAACCAAACAATGGAAGACAACACGGTAACTATCCGAGACAGAGATACTATGGAACAACATCGCGTAGCCATTGCCGACTTGCGCAAGGAGATAATGGCAAAAGTAGATATGAGTACACTGCTTAGAAAAATAGCTGATGACAAATAAGTTTAACCGCCTCCAAAGTTGGGGTCTATCACTCACAACCTTTTTAGGTGTGGCATTGTTGCTGAGTATATCTTTCTCTTCTTGCCAAAAGAAGATAGATGCCGTCGAAGAGTGGCGAAGAGAAAATGAAAATGCTTTCAATAGTTACGCTAATAATAAAGACTTCTCCAAGCAATCGACAGATGGTTTGCTTCCCTACATCTATATGAAGTGGATTGAGAAAGGAAAAGGCAAGGAACATCCCATCGAAACTTCGAGAGTTTTAGTACACTATGAATGCTATCTTTTGGCAGGGAGTAAAGCCTTTATTGAGGGCAATTTCGACCAAGAGAAGAGTCAAAGGCTCACGCTCAACCGTGGCAAAGAAGGCTCTTCGATAGTGGGAGTACAAGTTGCACTACAAAACATGGTGGAGGGAGACTATACCGAAGTCATAATCCCTTGGTACTTAGCTTATGGTAGCAAGCAGGAGGGTAACATACAGCCCTATTCTTCCCTTCGCTTTCTTATTCGTTTAGACAAGATTATCCCCGAAACAGAAAACTAAGAGACAAACTCTAATGGACAAAAGAATTAAGATTCTTGTCTCCAATGACGATGGAGTACATGCCCCAGGGATTACAGCTCTAACCAATGCCTTAAAGCCTTTAGGTGAGATTGTAGTGGTAGCACCCGATGGACTCGCTCAGGAGCTTCGGCACAAATAACCTCGCAAATTCCTTTAAGACTTACTAAGATGAGAGAAGAGGAGGGGTGCACTTGGTATCGCTCTACGGGCACACCAGCCGATTGTGTAAAGCTGGCACTAAACATTCTCTATACCGACCAAAAGCCCGACCTAATCGTTTCGGGTATCAATCATGGACGTAACGATGGTATTTGCGTAATCTATTCGGGTACCATTGGTGCTGCAATGGAGGGCTGTATAGCAGGTATTCCTGCCCTTGCCGTATCGGTAAACGACCATGGAGAAAATGCCGAAATGAGCTATGCAGCCGAATATACCCCCAAAGTAGCACGCTGGATGCTCAAAAATCCTATTCCTCAACATACATTACTAAGCCTTAATCTTCCCAAATCTCAACCTAAAAGAATAGAGATTTGTCCTCAAGCCGTGGGGCGTTTCGTTAATGAATTTGTGGAGAGTGAAAATGCTAAAGGTCAAAAAGTATATTGGCTCTCTGGCAAGCAGGTTAAAACGAACAACGAACCGAATACAGACTGGGATTTGTTGGAGGCAGGATATGCCACTCTAACGCCCATTCGCATCGACATGACAGACCGTTCTTTTTTGGAAGAACTACGCAAGAATCCGTTTGACGAATTACTTTCGACCGAGGCATAAACCTCATCCTTTAGCCTATGCGTTACTTTCTTATCGCTGGAGAGGCTTCGGGAGACCTACACGCAGCCCATCTTATGAGAGCCATAAGGCTTCGAGACACAGAGGCTGCGTTTGCTTTTATGGGAGGAGATAAGATGGCAGAGATTGCCCAATGCGCTCCCATAGTACATTACAAAGATGTTGCTTTCATGGGGTTTGAGCAGGTAGTTCGAAACTTCTTTTCTATACAACAAAAGGGAAAATTGGTACAAAAAAAACTACTTGACTTTGCCCCCGATGTAGTTATCCCCGTAGACTTCGGAGGCTTTAACTTTCGCTATATCCTCCCTTTCGTACATAGACATTTACCACAAACACGCCTCGTCTACTACATCCCCCCCAAAGTATGGGCTTGGAAAAAGGGACGAGTGCGCACATTGCGCAAGTTTTGCGCCGAGACTCTCTGTATACTTCCCTTTGAAGAAGACTTTTTGAAACAGCACAACATATCTTCGCTCTATATAGGCAACCCCTGTATAGATGCTGTGGGTAACTATTATGCAAAGCATGGAGAAGAGGTCTTTAAGAATCAGCTTTTAGCTCAATGCACCTCTATACCCAGCGAAAAAAAAGACTCTTTGGTAGCCATCTTACCGGGAAGCCGACGTCAAGAACTCAAGAGCAATCTACCTCTAATGGTCGAAACGCTACGCACCTCTTTTCCTCACCTACATCCCATCATAGCAGGCGCACCAGGACTAACTACAGAAGACTATCGCCCCTTTATCCCCAACGATTATCCTATAGAAATTTTATTCAATAGTACCTATACCCTTCTGGCAGGTGCAAAGGTCGCTTTGGTAACATCGGGTACAGCCACCTTAGAGACAGCCTTGATTGGCACACCTCAAGTGGTCTGTTACAGAGCTGGTGGGGCTCGATGGATGAATTGGGCTTTTGAACATCTCTTCCCGATACGTTACTTTTCTTTGGTCAATCTCATTTTAGACCGACCTTTAGTCAAAGAGTTACTCGCTGCCGATGCTACACCTCTTAACCTTCGCCTCGCACTACAAGAGGTGTTAGACGCCCCCTATCCCATCATGGAAGGCTATCATCAACTACGCTCTTTATTAGGAGAGCAACCCGCTTCAGAGAGAGCAGCAAAACACATCGTAGAGAGCATTATACCCCCCTCCAACATCTCAATAGAATAAGAATATGGTTATTTTCCCCAATGCTAAACTCAATTTAGGGTTGCGCATCCTTGAACGTCTTCCCAGCGGTTACCATGCCTTAGAGACTATCTTTCTACCCATTGGACTGTGCGATGTAATCGAAATAATACCCCTATCTCCATCACAAACGGCTGATGAGTGGTTACAAAATGGTATTCCTATTGAAGGCAAAAAAGAGGAAAATACCGTACTACGCACCCTGCAACTGCTTCGTGAGGAAGGATACGCCCTCCCTCCTGTTTCGATAGAGTTACTCAAAAAGATTCCCTTTGGAGCTGGACTGGGTGGGGGCTCTTCTGATGCTTCCTTTACGCTAAAAGCCTTGAACGATATGTTTCATCTGGGCTTATCTACTGAGACGATGCTCTCTCTCATCAAACGTATCGGAGCGGACTGTCCCTTTTTCATTTACAACACGCCTATGTTAGGCGAGGGCATCGGAGAGCGTTTAACTCCTCTTACGCTCCCGAAGTCTATCCAAAAGGCAACTGTTTTACTTATAAAACCACCGATTTTCATCTCTACCAAAGAGGCATATAGTGCTATAAAGTGTCATCCCGAAGCAAGAAATAGTCTAACTACCCTCCTCGAAAAGCCCCTTCCCGAATGGAGCAAACTCTTCATAAACGATTTTGAAGAGCCTCTTTTTGCCCAGCATCCACGCCTGAAAGAAATAAAAGAACACCTCTATGCTCTGGGTGCGGACTATGCCTCCATGTCTGGTTCTGGCTCTACGCTCTACGGCATCTTCACGCAATCTATTCCCTCTTTGGACACGGCTCTTTTCTCCGATTGTTTCGTATGGCAAGGGACGTGGCAATAACCGACTTTCTCCCCACTTCTCGCAAGGAAATGGAAGCCAAAGGGTGGGAAGAGGCAGATGTTATTCTCTTTAGCGGAGATGCCTATGTTGATCACCCCTCTTTCGGTGCTGCCGTAGTGGGCAGATATTTAGAGTCTTTTGGGCTTCGAGTAGCCATTGTACCTCAACCCAACTGGCGCGATGATCTGAGAGACTTTAAGAAGTTAGGGAAGCCTCGCCTGTTCTTTGGCGTATCGCCTGGGGCTATGGACTCAATGGTCAATAAATATACCGCTGCACGACGACTAAGAAGCGAAGATGCCTATACTCCCGACAAACGCATCGATATGCGTCCCGAATATCCTTCTATCGTGTATAGTCGCATTCTCAAGGAGCTTTTCCCCGATGTGCCTGTCCTTCTTGGAGGTATCGAAGCCTCCCTGCGACGTTTGGTACACTACGATTATTGGCAAGACAAACTACTCCCGGGTATTTCCATTCTTAGTCCTGCAGATTTGGTCATATATGGTATGGGGGAACTCCCTTTTCGCCACATCATTCAAGCACTACAAAGAGGAGAATCGCTCCTCTCTATGAAAGATGTACCACAGACCACCTATGCCATACCTAAAGAAGAATACGTTCCTCAAGAGGGCGACCTCCAGCTATTTAGCTATGAAGAATGCCTAAAGGAGAAGAAGAAGCAGGCGATGAACTTTAGACATATCGAAGAGGAGAGCAATAAGTATCACGCTCGGCGTATAGTGCAACCCTGTGGCAACCGAGTAATCATCGTCAATCCCCCCTTTCCCCCGATGACCACAGGAGAGATTGATGCCTCTTTTGACTTACCTTATACGCGCCTCCCTCACCCTCGTTATAAAGGCAAAGTAATAACCGCTTACGAGATGATTAAGCACTCCGTCAATCTCCATCGAGGATGCTTCGGTGGATGTGCTTTCTGTACCATCTCTGCCCATCAAGGCAAATTTGTCGCCTCGCGTAGCGAAACTTCGGTACTCCAAGAGGTCAAAAAAATCGCCTCGATGGAAGATTTCAAAGGTTACCTAAGCGACGTCGGAGGCCCCTCTGCCAATATGTATCGTATGGAGGGCATCAAGAAAGAACTCTGCGCCCGATGCACACGCCCCTCTTGCATCTTTCCCAACGTTTGTCGTAACCTCAATGCCAACCATAAGCCGATTAACGATTTGTTGGAAAAAATCGATAATATCGCAGGCATAAAAAAGAGCTTTATCAGCAGTGGTGTACGCTACGATTTGCTTTTAGAGGAGTACAAAGATCCCCAACTATGCAGAGAGGCAGAGCGTTATACGGAGAGTCTCATTGTTTCGCACACATCAGGACGTCTCAAAGTAGCTCCCGAACATACCTCTCCCAGGGTACTCGAAATTATGCGTAAACCCCCTTTTGCTCTCTTCGAACGCTTTACCAATATCTTTACAACTATCAATCGTAAGCACGGACTCAAGCAGCAACTAATCCCCTACTTTATCTCTTCGCACCCTAACTCCCACGAAGCCGATATGGCGGAGCTGGCAGTACTCACTAAGAGACTAAACTTTCATTTAGAACAGGTGCAAGACTTTACCCCCACACCGATGACACTGGCAACTGAAATCTACTATACAGGCTACCACCCCTACACCTTGGAGCGAGTTTACTGTGCCATTACTCCCGAAGAAAAAAGACGACAAAAACGCTACTTCTTTTGGTACAAACCCGAAGAAAGGGGCGAGCTAATCCGCTCTCTAAAGCAGATGAATCGTTACGACCTTATTGAGAGTCTTTTTGGCACTACACACAAAGTTGCTTCTTCGACTCGTGCATCGCACTCCTCCCCCTTGAGAGGGAGCAAAAAACCATCTGCTAAAGAAGCCCAACGAACTCTACAAGAGTCCCAACACTCTACCAGAGACTTCAAACGCCCTACGCAAGAATTCAAAAAGAGAGAGGAGCAACACACCCCTCGTACTCAAAATTCAAGAGAGCAGAAAGGACAAAGCAAAAAACATCGACGATAGCCCTCTGCCCTACTTTTAGCAATTTGGGCTTAGAGGGTGCAACGCCCCAAAGCATCACCAATACCCTCTTTTTCTTCAACAACACTATTTATCTTCCCACCCTCCAAAAGATACGAGACAATGGAAAAGGGTGTCTCTCTCTTTGCATTATACCTTTTGTAAGAAAGCACAGATGGTTTGCATCAAAAGGGTTAATGGTTAGGCGAGTTAGCATTATAGCTTTCACCAACCATCAACCCGTAATAAAAAGAGGATTAAACGCTCTTCAAGAGCAAAAGCATTTTCGAAAAAAATAATTTCATCAAAAATCTCTATTCCTTTATATATGAGGTCCTTACGAAAAACCCTAATTTTCCCAAATTTCGAAAATGTTACTAATCAGAGTTTCAATGGTTCGATTTTCGAAAAAACAGCCTTTTCTCGAAATATAACTATCTGATTATCAAGTGCCATTTTATCTGTTTTTCGAAAATGTCGATTTATTGTTTTTTACAACAGAGATTTTCGAAAATTCAAAACAATTATATACCTTTGTCTTCCAGAGAGATACATCCTATCCAAGCGAGGATAATGTACATATAAGAACAGTTTTAGAGGGGCATTTTCGAAGATATGCAAGAGGCTTGTTATAAAGCCCTTACGAAAATGAAAATTCGTAAGTTACTGGTAATCAGATTGCATCTATACAAAGACAGTCAGTAAGACTATTAAGACGAAATGTAGTCATACGTTTTGTTCCCTTCTTTAAGGGCATCTATACAAAGACAGTCAGTAAGACTATTAAGACAATTAGAGTTTGATACTCGTTGTGTTGCACTCTATACGCATCTATACAAAGACAGTCAGTAAGACTATTAAGACTTCTGGAATGGAAGATCCTTCGCAGTCTTTCCAGTCCTGCATCTATACAAAGACAGTCAGTAAGACTATTAAGACTTGATAGCACCTCCAAAACCTGCCAAAGCCGAAACACTGCATCTATACAAAGACAGTCAGTAAGACTATTAAGACCAATGTTAAGGTATTCAATTTTATTGAGTCTTTGTAGAGCATCTATACAAAGACAGTCAGTAAGACTATTAAGACTCTGATAAAAGTTTTACCTTCCGAGATATTTATCTTTAGCATCTATACAAAGACAGTCAGTAAGACTATTAAGACGTTAGAACCAGAGCCCTGAATGTCTCTTAAAAACTTCGCCCAAACAGTCAGTAAGACTATTAAGACTTTGCAAAATAGCACAGAAAGAGAAAGTATTGATGCGCATCTATACAAAGACAGTCAGTAAGACTATTAAGACGTTGAGACACCCTTTTGAGGGTGCCCCATGAAGAA